>NZ_JBHSMU010000005.1:0-135938 GCF_042655085.1 Massilia niabensis
GCTATCCGGTCGAAATCCTGGGTTGTTCTGGCTGCGGGGTTGTGCCGGGTCCTCGTCGATCAGCTCAATGTCGATCATTAAAGGGCCGCCGCTATTTGCAGGCAAGGAAGTTGCAGCCACGCCAGCTGCAGCCCCATTGGGTGCGTCTGCAGTACGCCGAGTAGATCCTTCGATGGCCTGCATCGCTCGGTCACCCTTTCGATAAGTTAGTTCTTCATAGCAGGTTGTGCGTTATCAAACCAGTTCTGCAGACCAGACATTTCGGCGGGAACGACGAGATTTCACCGGACTGCTAATGTAGTTTAGACGGAAGTGCCCGCAAAACTTTCAATATATCGACCAAATTTGAGCTACCTTCGACCGCTAACCCGACTTTTGAGCGCTCATCAGTTATCGAGAGCGGTTTCCCAGGCGTTGCAACAGGGAATCGTCGTGAACGTCCTCTTCTAGCCATGCCTAGCGCTAACTATTCGTTCCGATGACGCTCTTCCGGAGATCGATAGCCTACCCGCGCCATTCGCCTTGCTGGTGCGGCCTCTTCCATGGCATTGTGAGCGCCGCCACAATCGGCTCGCGATCGATGCGGCTTGGCCCGCCTAGGCGTGGCGACATGCATCCCCAACAGCCGCAGTAGGCGACTTTTGTCGGCTTGGCAGTAGAACCCGGTCCGCGCATAAGCGCAATGAGGGCGTACGAGGCGGGGCAGGCCGACCTAGTCTTCCTGGCCATGAGACTAGTCAAAGCGACTGGCCGCGCTCGTGGCGCCTAGCTCCTCGAAGCATTGATGGGCAATTATTCAATGAGTGAAGGGTCCACAGCGGAGGCGACCGGTTAGCTCCACCACACCTTATGCTGGAACTTTCGGCGACCGCCCCAGGCGTCACTTCCAAACTTGACAGTTTTGCGGAGAGGGTACCCGGCCAGAACCGGTAAACCATCAAAGTAGCCAAGAAAAGTATCTGGCCGACTAAGACGATCAGCAAAAATCCAACTGACAACGATGAACCCAGGCACAAATGACGCTTGAGAATGAGGGTTAGGATTATTCGAGTAGACTCTTTCAGGTTTCTAAAGCTGATAATGCAGCTGCGTAGTGGACAATGTTGAGCACTGGATGCGGGCTGTTCAAGAGCCAGTGGAACTTTGTAAAGTGGCTCTCGGATGTCTACAGAGCAGTAGCGATTCAAGTGCGTGCTATCTTGTTGAGGTTTTTATTTCCCTGCCGTAGCAGTTGATCCAGGCGACACTATGTAGCAGCAACAATCTCATGTTAGGAGACGACCATGCAACAACTTTCCCCAACTGGGCAGCAGACCATCGACGACATCGCCAAGCGTTATGGGTACAGCACGGATGCGGTCCTTAGCTTGTTGCAATCGGTAATTAATGGCAATGGCAGTATGGCGCAGTTCAATCACCCAGAATTTGCTGGCTCTGGTCAATGGATGCGTGGGGGCATGACGATGGTTTCCGACATGTTCAACAACAATCTCAAAAGCAGCATCAATAACCTGTGTTCCGAGCTATCGCAGCTAATAGCGTCGCAACCGGACTTCCTAAGAAGCGGCGGTTTCCAGTCGCAAAACCAGGGTGGCCAGCAACAGAACAGCTATTCCGGCGGCAATGGTGATGGTATGCGCAATGACGCGCCTGTCAGCAGCGCAAGTCTTTTCGTTTCGCCCGCGTTTAGCAGCGGCGCTGACTGGTGGGGTGCCGGTTTGCGCTGGCCGAACAGTACTGGCGCCCAAAATGGCGTTCGGTATGCTTATTTCGCCCAGGCTCGACGCTTGGCCATCGAATTGAATGGCAGGGTCACGATCTACGATACGCTGGATCACCAGATCGGCGGCTTTTCGCAGCAACAATCCTATGGCGGCTCGCTCAGCTTCAACAGCCAGCACGGCCTGATCGACGTGGCGCGCCTGCCGGTCGTGTCGATCGATGGCGTGGCTCAGGGTCCGGAATCCGGCCACGCCAAACCGGCAGCACCAGCAGTGCTTGGCGTTGCTGCGCAGCGGCCCGACACGGGTAATGTGGTGGCCGAATTGGACATTTTCGCAACGATTGACAAGCTCGCTGAACTGCGCAGCCGGAATATCCTGACCGAAGCGGAATTCGAAACTAAAAAGGCTGAGTTGCTGGCGCGCCTGTAGTGGGTTTCAGGTCGCGCCGGGCAGCGGTAGCGGCGTCACTGTCACCTGCACGTCGAGCTCCTGCTGGCCACCGCCGAGCACGATGCCGCGCATCGGTGTGACGTCGCTGAAATCGCGCCCCCAGCCCAGCGTGATATGTTCATGCTGCACTAGGCAGCGATTGGTCGGATCGAAATCAACCCAGCCCAGCGCCGGGCAAAATACTGACACCCAGGCATGCGACGCGTCGGCGCCAATCAGACGCGGCTCGCCCGCCGGCGGGTGGGTCAGGATATAGCCGCTCATGTAGCGCGCCGGCAGGCCGATGCTGCGCAGGCAGCCGATCATCAGCTGGGCAAAATCCTGGCAGACGCCACGCCGGCCGCGCAGTACCTGTTCGAGCGGCGTCGAGATGTCGGTCGCTTTGCCATCGAACTCGAAGTCGTCAAAGATCCGCTGCGTCAAGTCGAGCGCCGCATCGAGTTGCGGCCGGCCCGGTGTGTAGCTCAGGCGCGCGTATGCTTCCAGCTCCGGGAAGCAGGTGACATGGGGCGACGCGTACAGGTAGCGGCAAGCTTCCAGCGTGGCTGCGCTTTTTTCTTTCCCCATCATGTCACGCACGCTTTCCCATGGCAGCGTCCCTGCAATCTGCGCCAGGCTGTGGCGCGGGCGCAGGGCAACTGTCGATTCCGCGTGCACCAGCAAGCTGTCATGCGGCAGGGTGAGCGACACATGCCGGGTGAGGTTGCCAAAGTAGTCGACACCGTCCTTGCTGTCGCTGAGGGCCGGGTCAAGCCAGACCAGGTGCGATTCAGTCTCTTGAAACCGAAACGAGCGTGGCGTCATGTGCAGGTATTGCTGCGAGAGGCCGACCGTGCTCTGGTATTTGTAGCGTGTTTCATGCACTACGCGATAGCGTGCGCACACCCCGGCGCTCGCCGGTAAATCGGTCATGATGTGCGGTTCCTATGCTGGCCGTTGTCGGTATAGCTGAAAAATTGCACGCTGATCTGCTCGGACAGGGCTGCGCTGGCAAGCTGGATCCGGTTCAACAGATCGCTCAGCATCACATTATCATGGTTCAAGTCGGCGCCTGGATCGAGCGCGATCAATTCTTCCTTCAAGGAGCCGAGCAGGTGTTCGCCGCACGCGCCGTGAGTCTGCGCAATCTTGTTCAGGGTGCCAAGGATGCCGTTGATCTGGAACAGGATCGAGCGCGGATTGGTTTCGTCGCGCAGCAGCAGGTCAAGCACCGGTAGCCACTCGGGCTGGGCACGGTAACGCACGCGATAGGTGATGATACTGTCGGACAGGTCGAGCAGCCAGTCGAGGTTGCCGTCCTCGTTCATTGCAAGCGCGCGCTGCAGCACGACGCTCTGGAATTGCAGCCGCTCCAGCCGGCGCCCGATCGACATGAAACGCCAGCCGAGATCGCGCGTCATCCCGTCGAGTGCAAACCCTGCCAGCGTCATCAGCGCGGCGGTGGCGTCATCGAGTATCGTCATCACCTCCGATTGCGACGGCCGCGCGCCGGCGAGCACGGCGGGCTGCGCCAGGCGGTTCAATGCACGCCAGTTGTCGACCGAGAAGCGTTCGTGCAGCTGGCCGGCAATCCGATGCAATTGCTGCTGCTGCCGGGCCAGGCCTGGGACGCCAGGGGACACCACCGCCAGCAGCAGGGCGGACTCGATCTCGGCATCGGTAAAGATGGCGGTGGGGAGGGCGCCAGGCGCCAGCGGCTTCGTCTCCGCACCGATCAACTGGAACCAGATGCACAGCGCCTCGATGGTCGGCCATTCAGCGCCGCGCTGTTCGAAGCGGACGTTGAACAGGATATTGAGCGCCACCCGCAGTAGGCGGCCGATATTGTCGCAGCGTTCAGCATGACGCCCGAACCACAGCAGGTTTTCCGCCATGCGGCTCGACAGGTTAGTATCCTCACGCACCAGGTCTGCGCTCGTGATGCTGCGTTTTTGCAGGCGGTGCAGTTCCACCCTGGCACGCGCTTGGACCCAGGTGTCCTTGCTGGCGCCGCCTTTTTGCATCGTCAGTACGCGCGCATCCGGCCCGGTGGCCACCCGGGTCAGGCCTCCTGGCATCACCACGTAGCCATTCGGGGTGGCGCAGGCAAACACGCGCAGGCCGATGGCGCGCGCCTGCAAGCCGGGCGCCGCACCATCCTTCCACACCGGCGCCTGCGACAGGCGCACCAGTTCCTGGGCGATATAATTGTTTGGATTGGCGCGCAGGTCCGCGATGAACGCGGCGCGCGCATCACCAATGAGGTCCTGGCCAAACACAGCAAATTGCGGCAGTTGGGAAAAGCTCGGCTTGATGACCAGCCGGTCCAGCTTGCCGATCACCGCTTCCAACGCTGCCGGTTCGCCACACCACCAGGTGGCTACCGATGGCATCTTCAAGGGTTCGCCGAGCAGCCGCCTGGACAGCGCCGGCAGGAAGCCGAGCAATGCGCCGGATTCGAGCAGGCTTGAACCGAGGCTGTTGGCGACCAGCACATTGCCGCGCATGGCAGCATGGGTCAGCCCCGCGACGCCCAGCAGCGAGCTTTGTAATTCCAGCGGATCGCATGCTTCGTCGTCGACCCGGCGCATGATCACATGGACCCGGTGCAGGCCGGCCAGGGTCTTCAGGTAGACCACTCCGTCGCGCACAGTGAGGTCGCCGCCTTCGACCAGAGGCAAGCCGAGATACCGTGCCAGGTAAGCCTGTTCGTAGTAGCTTTCGGTGCGCGGGCCCGGGGTCAGTAGCACGATCAGCGGCATTGCGCCATCGCGTAGTGGCGCCGGCGCGTCGCCGCTGGCCGCGCACAGGCGTCCCCAGTGCACCAGGCTGTCGTGCATGGTACGGAAGAACCTTGCCAGCGACTGCACCTTTAGCTCGCGCAGCAGGTCAGGAAAGATGGGAGTGATGATGGAGCGGTTTTCCAGCGCATAGCCGGCACCCGATGGCGCCTGGGTGCGGTCGGCCATGACCCACCAGCGCCCATCGGGGGCGCGCGCCAGATCGACGGCATAAAAATGCAGGGCGATGTCGTCATGGTGCCGCATGTTGTGGCAAGGGCGCAGGAAACCGGCATGGCCATGAATCAGCGCCGGAGGCAACAGGCCTTCGCGCAGCATTTCCTGCTTGCCGTAGACGTCGCCGAGGATCTTGTTGAGCAAGGTGGCGCGCTGGATCACTGCCGCCTCGATGCCGCTCCATTCCTCGTGCGGCAGGATCAGCGGCAATACGTTCAGGTCCCATGGCCGTTGCGTGCCGTCGGCATCGGCCAGGACGTTATAGGTCACGCCGTTTTCGCGAACCTGGTGCCGCACCATTTCGCGGCGCTGGCGCATCAGGTCGGGTGCCCCGTGCTCCAGGTTGGCGAGCAGCGCGCGCCAGTGCGCACGCGGCACCCTGGCGGCGTCGAGCATTTCATCGAAACCATCCGGCGCGGCCAGATAGTGGGCAAGTAGTTGGTTAAGCATGGGCACGCAGCGGCTCTACGGGTGAAACGGAACGATAGGTCAATATGGCTGCCAACGCAAATCGAGCGTCATCGGGAAACTCGGATTGCGCTCCTCCTTGTGCACCGTCATTGGGCCTGGCGTGTGGCCATGCGCCCAGAAGCGCGCGAAACGGCGGGCCTCGGCGGCATTCGCGTTGACCGGCGAGCCCGTTTCGCTGCGTCCGCCCGGATGCACCACATGATAGGTGCAGCCGCCGATCGCGCGCCCGCTCCAGGTGTCGACCAGGTCGAAGACCAGCGGCGCCTGCACCCCGATGCTCGGGTGCAGCGCCGACCACGGGCTCCAGGCCCGGAAGCGCACGCCGGCCACATATTCACCCGGAATGCCGGTTGGATGCAGCGGAAGCATGCGGCCGTTGCAGGCGACGACGTGGCGGCCGTCGGTTAATCCTGTTACCCGTAGCTGCATCCGTTCGACCGACGAATCGACGTAGCGCGCAGTCCCGCCGGCGCTGACTTCCTCGCCGAGCACATTCCACGGCTCGATCGCCTGGCGCAGCTCCATTTCGACGCCCTCGTAGACGACGGTGCCGAAGCGGGGGAAGCGGAATTCGATGAACGGCTCGAACCAATGGTCTTCGAACGCGTAGCCGGCCGCTCGCAGGTCCTTGGCAACGTCGCGGATATCCTGGGCGACGAAATGCGGCAGCATCCAGCGGTCGTGCAGCGCTGTGCCCCAGTGCACGAGTTTGGCCTGGAAGGGCTGGTTCCAGAACCGCGCTACCAGTGCGCGCAGCAGTAGCATCTGCAACAGGCTCATGCGCTCGTGCGGCGGCATTTCGAAGGCGCGGAATTCGACCAGGCCGAGGCGGCCAGTCGGGCCGTCCGGCGAATACAATTTATCGATCGAAAACTCGGAGCGGTGTGTATTGCCCGTCAGGTCGACCAGCAGGTTGCGTAGCAGGCGGTCGACCATCCACGGCTTGTCGCCCGGGTGCATGGTCGGCAGCACCTTGTCCATTTGCTGGAACGCGATCGCCAGTTCGTACAGGTTGTCGTCGCGCGCTTCATCGACCCGCGGCGCCTGGCTGGTTGGTCCGATGAAGGTGCCCGAGAACAGATAAGAGAGGGCCGGATGCACCTGCCAGTAGGTGATCAGGCTCTTGAGCAAGTCCGGCCGGCGCAGCATCGGGCTGTCCTCAGCGGTGGCGCCGCCCAAAGTAGCATGGTTGCCGCCACCGGTGCCGGTATGACGGCCATCGAGCATGAATTTCTCTGTCCCTAGTCGGGTCAGGCGTGCCTCCTCGTACAAGGTCGACATGTTGTAGACCAGTTCGTTCCAGCTCGCTGCGGGATGAATATTGACTTCGATCACGCCAGGATCGGGCGTGACGCTGAGCAGCTTGATGCGGGGGTCGCGTGGTGGCGCGTAGCCTTCGATCCGCAGCTTCATCTTCAACTTGGCCGCAGTGTTTTCGATCGCCGTGACCAGCGCCAGGTAATCCTCGATGCGCTTCAAGGGCGGCATGAAGACGTGCAGGCGACCGCCGCGCACTTCGACGCATAGCGCGGTATGAATCACCTCGCGCGCAACCGGGTCGACTTGTTTGCGGGCCTTGTCCACCGATTTACCGGCAGCTACGCCCAGGATCGGCCGCCGGTCCTTTTTTTCGACTGGTAGCGCGTCGCGTCGCGCAAACGGGTCTACATCGAAATCGAGATCGCGTTCTTCCGGCAGCACCCACGGCAGCGTGGTCAGCGGCAGGCGCAAGCCAATCGGTGAGTCGCCCTCGATCAGATACAGGTTCTCGCGACGGATCGGCCAGCTTGATGTGCGCCAGCTGGTACCGAGCATGACGGCCGGGTCGTAGTCCGCAGCCTTCAAGGGCAAGACGTAGCCAGCCACCTGGCCCAGGCCGCGCTCGAGCAGGCGCGCCAGCCGCCGCCGTTCTTCCGGCGCCTTCAGGTCGGCCTGCAGCGGGTCCAGGTTGCGTGGCAGCGCCTGCTCGCGCTGGGCCTGCAGAAGCACATCCTCGTAAGCGGGAATAGCGCTGCCTGCGGGGAGGCCGAGCGACTTGACCAGTTCCGCCGCAAATCGGCCGGCCTCGTCACTGCCGTAGCTGTCGTCGACGTGTTCGTCCGAGAACAGGGTGGGATCAAGCCACATCGGTTGGCCGTCGACGCGCCAGAAAATATTCAGCGCCCAGCGCGGCAGCGGCTCGCCCGGATACCACTTGCCTTGGCCGTAATGCAGCATGCCG
Organism: Massilia niabensis; assembly: GCF_042655085.1. Taxonomy (NCBI): domain Bacteria; kingdom Pseudomonadati; phylum Pseudomonadota; class Betaproteobacteria; order Burkholderiales; family Oxalobacteraceae; genus Massilia; species Massilia niabensis. The sequence continues at coordinate 7,863 of NZ_JBHSMU010000005.1, forward strand.
CCCGGCGCAAAGTGATTTTTTAGCCGGTGCATCAGGTTGCCCGCCAGCTCGCGCTTCTTGTCGCCGTGCGCAAGGGTGTTCCATTCAGCCCCGTCCATATCGTCGATCGAGACGAAGGTAGGTTCGCCGCCCTGGGTAAGGCGCACGTCCTGGCGCTTCAGGTCGGCATCGACCTGCTGGCCAAGGCGATCGATTTTCTGCCAGTCAGCTTCCGTATAGGGCTTGGTCACCCGCGGGTCCTCGTGGATGCGAGTGATCTTCATTTCGTGGAAGAACGTAACCTCGGCCTGGTCCGTGAAGCCCGTCACCGGCGCCGCCGATGAGGGCATCGCCGTGCATGCCAGCGGAATATGGCCTTCGCTGGCCAGCATGCCCGAGGTCGGGTCAAGCCCGATCCACCCGGCTCCGGGGATGTACACCTCGGTCCACGCATGCAGGTCCGTAAAATCTTCGGCTGCACCGCTAGGGCCATCGAGCGCTTCCTGGTCGGCACGCAGCTGGATCAGATAGCCGGACACGAAGCGCGCAGCCAGTCCCAGCTCCCGCAAGATATGCACCAGCAGCCAGCCGCTGTCACGGCACGAGCCGGAACACTTCTCCAAGGTTTCTTCAGGGGTCTGGACGCCGGGCTCCATCCGCAGCAGGTACCCGATGTTGCCCTGCAGACGCTGGTTGATGGCTACAAGGAAGTCATTTGTCGCGATGGGGTGCGCCAGCAGGTCACGGCGTGTTGCCGCCACCCATTCGGTCAACCGCGGACCCGACGGCTCTACTTGCAGGTAAGCGCTTAGTTCCGCCGTCAGTTGCTCCGGGTAGGAGAACGGAAACGTTTCAGCATATTTTTCAACGAAGAAATCGAACGGGTTGATGACGGTCATGTCTGCCACCAGGTCGACCGTGAATTCGAGCGTGTCCGCTTTTTCTGGGAATACGAAACGGCCGATGTAGTTTCCGTATGGGTCTTGCTGCCAATTGATGAAGTGGTCTTTCGGCTGAACCGTCAGCGAATATGACAGGATCGGGGTACGCGCATGGGGCGCAGGGCGCAGACGTACTTCATGCGGGGACAGGGCGACCTGCCGGTCATAATGGTAACTGGTCTTGTGATGAAGCGCGATACGGATAGCCATGTGGTAGTGCCTTTCGATGTGGCCTGATCGATGCAGGCCTGATCAGCGCACTCAGAATGGTTCCAGTTACAGGAACACAATTAAATGGACGCAATATTATCTATTTAAGCATGATTCATACCTGAGCTTCGATTGACTTGTTATTCGGACCACAGGCCTGGCACGTTTCTTGTTAGTATTCTGGCACAGGAGGAACTGATGCCGAACTTTTATGACGAAATGTATTCCACTACGGCAACCGCGCGGCCTCACTACAGTGCGTTCGCTAAATGGCTTTCGCAACAAGTGCCCCATCTGATCGAACAGAAGAGGGAGGAAGCCGAGCTGAACTTCCAACGCGTCGGGATTACCTTCGCTGTGTATGGCGACAATGCCGGAAAGGAGCGCTTGATTCCGTTCGATATCATTCCTCGCGTGATCAATGCCGCCGAGTGGGCCCGGCTGCAAGCAGGCCTGGTCCAACGTGTCACTGCGCTGAACCGCTTCCTCCATGATGTCTACCATGACCAGGACATCCTGAAGGCGGGTGTCATTCCGCGTGAACAGATTTTGAATAATGCGCAGTACCGGCCCGCCATGAGCGGCATCAAGGTTCCATCCAATATCTATGCCCACGTTGCCGGGGTCGATATCGTGCGGGCAGGCGAGGGCGAGTTCTACGTACTGGAAGACAACTTGCGCGTGCCCTCTGGCGTTTCGTACATGCTGGAAAATCGCAAGATGATGATGCGCTTGTTCCCCGCATTATTCGCGAGTAACCGTGTAGCGCCGGTCGACCATTATCCCGACCTGCTGCTCGACAATTTGCGCAGCGTGGCGCCACAGGACGTTGATGACCCGACCGTGGTCGTGCTTACGCCCGGGATGCACAATTCGGCTTACTTCGAGCATGCTTTCCTGGCACAGCAAATGGGCGTGGCGCTGGTGCTGGGGCAGGACCTGTACGTCAGCGACGATACCGTGTACATGCGCACCACGCGCGGCCCGAGGCGCGTCGATGTCATTTATCGCCGTATCGACGACGACTACCTGGACCCGCAAGCGTTCCGCCCGGAGTCGACGCTGGGCGTGCCGGGGCTTTTCGACGCCGTACGTGCCGGCCGGGTTGGCTTGGCGAATGCCATTGGCACCGGCGTTGCCGACGACAAGTCAATCTATCCGTTCGTGCCGGACATGATCGAGTTCTACCTGGGCGAGAAACCGATCCTCAAAAACGTGCCGACCTACCAGTGCAGGAAAAAAGAAGAGCTCGAGTACACCCTGGCAAACCTGCCCGCGCTGGTGGTCAAGGAAGTGCACGGCGCTGGCGGTTACGGCATGCTGGTCGGGCCCGCATCGACGCATGCCGAGATTGAGACTTTCCGCCAGCGCTTGCTGGCCAATCCGGAAGGCTACATCGCCCAGCCCACGCTAGCCTTGTCGGCCTGCCCCACGTACGTCGAATCGGGTATCGCGCCGCGCCATATCGACCTGCGCCCATTCGTCCTGTCCGGCAAGACCGTGTCGATGGTGCCAGGCGGACTAACGCGCGTGGCGTTGCAAGAAGGATCGTTGGTGGTCAACTCGTCCCAGGGCGGCGGCACCAAAGATACCTGGGTATTGGAGAACTAACATGTTAAGCCGCACCGCAGATCATTTGTTCTGGATGGCCCGCTACACCGAACGGGCTGAAAACACGGCTCGCATGCTCGACGTGCGCGTACAGTATTCGCTGATGCCACAATCGACGCTCGCCGAGCAGCAGGGCTGGCGTACGATGCTGGGCGTGTCCGAACTCGAGGCACAATTCGATGCTAAATACGCCGCGCCGACCCAGAAGGAGGTGATAGACTTCATGGTCCGCGATCCGGACAATCTGTCGTCAATCGCCAGCTGCCTGCGGGCCGCGCGCGAGAATGCGCGAGCGGTGCGCGGCACCCTGACGACAGAAGTTTGGGAGACCGAAAACTCGACCTGGCTGATGCTGCAGCAGCACCTGAAGAGCCGCATGTTTGAGCATAATCCGGGCAAGTTCCTAGAATGGGTTAAGTACCGCTCCCACCTGTCGCGCGGTGTCACGTTGGGCACCATGTTCCAGGACGAGGCATTCAACTTCATTCGCCTTGGTACCTTCCTTGAACGGGCCGACAACACGGCGCGCATCCTCGACGTAAAGTTCAAGTTCCTCGCTTCCGACACGATTCAGGCCGGCGCCCAGGGCGAATTTTATTACTTGGCGGCCCTGTTGCGCTCGGTGTCAGCGTTCGAAACCTATCGCAAGGTCTACCGAGACGCTATCACTCCGACGCGGGTGGCCGAACTGTTGATACTGCAAGCGAAAATGCCGCGTTCGCTGGTCGCCTGCATGTGCGGCGTTGTCGCCAACCTGCAGGAAGTGCGCAATGACCTCTCGCATCACACCGAAGATTTGGCCGAAACGTTGCATACCACGCTTCAATCGTCGCAGATCGATGACATCCTCGAAGAAGGCCTGCACGAATTCCTGACGAGGTTTCTGGCGTTGATTGCAAAACTGGGCGACGGCATTGGCCGCGACTTCCTGCTACCAGTGGCGCCGGAAGTGCATGAAGAAGCACCGTCCCAAACGCAGACACAGACTCAGACTCAGACTCAAACTCAGACGCAAACGCAGACGCAGACGCGTTGACCGACTAACGCACCAAACAGAGGCGCATCGCACCGTCAGGATGAACAACGGCAGCGTGTGCGTCACCTTGGTGCATCATTCACGACATGGAAAGCGAACCGGCCATGTGGCTGCGTACGAATTGCAAGCTCAGTTTTACCGTCCCCAGTCCGACGCCGTTCATCCTGATGTTGCGTCCCCGCAGCGGTGCTCAGCAATGGGTGGGGCGTGAAACCTACACCTTGAACCCGAGCGTGCCAGTGCTCGAATTTACCGATGCATATGGCAACCTTTGCCAGCGCCTGGTTGCGCCGCAAGGCGAATTTTCGATCCATACCTCGGCCGACGTGATGACCGCCGATACGATCGATGTCGCGCCCGGTGCGCCATTCGACGAAGTACGGAACCTGCCCGATGGGGTGCTAACCTACCTGCTGCCCAGCCGCTATTGCGAATCCGAGCGTTTTTTTGATATGGCGAGTAGCATCGTCGCCGGCGTCACGCCGGGGTACGACCAGGTCGCCGCAATCTGTGACTGGATCCGGCGCGAGGTGCGTTTCACTCAGGAGTCAAGCCACGTCCAAATGGCGGCAACTGAAATCAACGCGCGGCGCGAAGGCGTATGCCGCGATCTAGCACATCTGGGCATTGCCCTGTGCCGCGGCCTGTGCATTCCTGCACGCATGGTGGTGGGTTATTTGCATGGCCTCACGCCGATGGACCTGCATGCATGGTTCGAAGCCTACGTGGGCGGACGCTGGTATACGTTCGATGCGACCCAAGATGCCCCGCGCGGTGGCCGCGTGACCGTCGCCTATGGGCACGACGCCGCCGATGTGGCGATCTTCAACCAGTTCGGCCCGGCATTGGCGCCGCACGACATGCAGGTAACGGTCGAGCTGTTGGAAATGGCATCGACTTGACCCACTGGCGCGCCCGGGCATCATTCGACCGCGCGTGCATGCCCGGTCCCGCGATGCCTTATGCCGCAGCCTGCGCCGGGGCCTGCACTATCTGCGCACGCACTACCTTATGCACAAATCCCAGCTTTTCCAAGACGGGTGTGCTGAGCGTGAACGGATACGAGTCCGGCATCCCGATGCTGCGGTTCAGGCTATTGAGCACGTAGGTCAGGGCGAACCATTCCCTTAGGATGTCGTCGAACGCATCTGTTCTCGTGGGCAGGGTCACGCTTTCCAGCGCCGGTTCGTCAGCCTTGACAGGATGGAGAGACAAGCCGCACGCATTTGCCGTTTCCAGCGTATCGAGCATGTGCAGATAATGGGCCCAGGTTTCGGCCCAGTCTTCCCAAGGGTGTGAGCTGGCGTAGCTGCTCACGAAGCGCGACTCCCAGTCGGCGGCCGGACCGTCACTGTAGTGACGCTTGAGGCACTCGCCATAATCCTGTCGCTCGTCGCCGAACAGGGCACGGTAGCCGTCGATCCATTCGCTGTCGGCGACAAGCCGGTCAAAATAGTAGTGCCCGCTTTCGTGGCGGAAGTGTCCCAATAGAGTGCGATAGCGCTCGTGCATCTGTTCGCGCGTACGTTCGCGCTCGGCTGGGTCCGCTTCGGCAATGTTTAGGGTGATCAAACCATTGTCGTGGCCGGTCATGACGCACTGATCCGACACGCCGTCTTCCAGGAACTGGAAAGCCAGGCCTGTCTCGGGCTCCTTTTCTTTCGAGGCTGGGGTCAGGTTCAGCGTTGCCAGTGAAAATAGCAGACGGCGCTTAGCCGCTTCGAGGCGACACCAGAGAATGTGGTTCTTCTCGGTCGACAGTGCCGGAATGACGATCGTCAACTGGCACGATTCGCACAGCTCGTGCGGATCGTCTGCAGACAACATCCAGTTGCAGACGTTGTGCTGCACATAATTGCTGCATTGTTTATACAATTTGCCCGCGTCAGTGCGGTTCAGGCTGCGCCACTGGCCGTCCTCGGTCCGCTCGAAGCTGTTCACGCTGCGCGTGGCCGGCTGATAGCCCAGCATACTTTCGCACTTGAAACAGAACGTATTTTCAAAAAAAATTTGGTGGGAGCACTTGTCGCAATGAAAGGTTTTCATGAGCAGGTCAATAACTGGCATGGTTGTGAGTGTTCGATAATTACAATTTAACAGCAAATCCAGGCGCGCTATGCTTGTGTCGGACAACGCCGCACTTTCGAAGTCCGGATTATGCACAGTAGTTACATGCGCTCGGAATTTTTGGCTCAGGAGTGTCGGCGATCGCCGTGGCGATTCAAAGCATATTATTCGGTGTGGCATCGCTCTGGTCGCGTTTGCTACTCGCGCTTTGCCCGCGTCGATGCCGGCGACGTTCGTATCTTCTCTCGTAGTGGGCTCGATTGGACTTCCAAGCTCACTCGCCTGCAGGACGATATTGCGGGCAGCGGTCTACCGAATGGCTGGTATGACGGCGAGATTGCGGTGCTCGATGCAAATGGCCGCCCGGACTTCGGACTGCTGTAAAACGCATTCGATTGGCTGAGCGCCGACAAAATCGTCTATTACGTCTTTGACGCGCCCTGTTTAGCTGGGGAGGATCTGCGCGAACTGGCGCTGATCCACCGTCGCGAGCGTGTGGGTGTGGCGCTGGAACAGGCGAGCACCGAGATGCTGCGGTTCAGCGAACAGATTGACGCGCCGCCTGCGGAAGTGATGGTGGCTGCATGCTAGCTTGGGCTGGAAGGGCTGATCGGGAAACGCAAGGACTCACGCTATGTGCACCGGCGATCGCCCGAATGGATCAAGCTAAAATGTGGCCTGCGCCAGGAGTTCGTCGTTAAGGGATTTTCCAAGCCCAGCGGGTCTCGGCTCGGCATGAGTTCGTTGCTTCTCGGCGTCTACGACAAGAAGGGGACGTTGGTCTACGCCGGCAGTGTTGGCACTGGCTTCAACAATAAAACGCTGCGGGACCTGTTCAAGCGGCTCAAGCCGCCGGTGTGCCGGACAGTCCTTTCGCGCCGAGCCGGGAAATAGAGAAAAAAGCTGTATGGGTCAAGCCAAAGTTCGTTGTCGAGGTCGCCTTTGCTGACTGGACGAATTCCGATTCCGTCCGGCACGCGACGTAGCGGGGACTGCGATCGGACAAGCCGCGGCGTCCGTGGTGCGCGAGAGCGCGGCGCCGCCGCCAGCACCTAAGGCACGAGCCCGGCCGCGAGCAGCGCCGGCCCTCAAAATCACAAGTACGGGAAGCTCGGAATTTGACTTGTCACCTATTGTCATGTTGTCGTTGGCGCGGTCACTGTTCACACACGCACATTCATCTCCGCGGTGCAATTCCGGCCCACTTAAAAAATGCCCGCTGGAGGGCGGGCAAGAATCTATTTTCTTAGAGGAGAAAGTAGAGGAGACACAAGCATCATGCTGCATCGCGGCATATAAATACAATTGCATGTCCGTGCTGTCAGACATAACAAAGTCAAATAGCTAGCTTACGTGTTCTCGTCGCAGCTAAAAGTTCGTTGTAAAGGTGTCGTGCTTCCCGAGGTGCGCGACTTGGTGTTAGTCGTCCTTTTCGCGAGCAGCATTGCGTCGGTAGCGACAGGTCACGCAGTAATACGCGGTAGCTGCAATGGGGAATCCAGAAGACTACATGAATCGAAAGAAGGAACGCGACCAGTGCAGTAAGCAAGCCGATCGACACGCCGAAGCTCCTGGCGACGTTCATCTCGGCCCGCGTGATTTCCGCGCGACGCTCCATCTCAAACGCGGTCACCAAGCCACCTTCGCTATTGATATAAAGATAACATTCTGCGGCCCCATGCGCGAAAGCGCACGCATGTTTTCATGCCGGAATTCTGAAGCACGTCGCTTTTGGGCGCAGTATGACCAACTCATTGCGGCCCAAAGCTCTGTTGTTTTTTGTTGCGTCGCAACATGCATCGTGGGTTTTAGCGAGATTTCCGATCAGCGCTTCTTTAGACTGATGTATTCGATAAATATATGTAGGTCGATGATGGCGCTGGTAGAGAGAAAGAACATTGTGCACGAGCGTCTTGTCGAGCATGGCATTGAACTAGACGCAGACCAAGGAGCGGTTGCCGCTTGGGCCTTTATGAGCCGGCACGGCATTAGCCAGGAGGTCATCTTGCGTGTGCTGTCTGGCGCGCCCCTCCGTCGCCAGGCATTCTCGTCAAGGGTAGTCCAGGCAGTGACGCTCGGCGCGAAGGCTGTTGCGTGTGAGTCCAGACTTTTAGCATCCGCTACTGCTTAAGCTGGTAGGGGCCCGGCACACAGCCTTACCGGTCCTCTACCCGAAAGACATGCCAGGCTGTACGATTACTAGCATGAAGATTTCGAACAACAAGGCCGCCACCGCTATCTTGACGAACGCTATTGAACAGCTTCAGTCGATAGGATTCAACTGCCTTCTCACTCCAATCTCGCTGCCCAAGGCGCTACGCTGTCGCTGCATGTTTCAGATTCAGTCATTGCCGTCCTGGCCGCAAACGTTGCTACATGCCGCGGTGCAGAAGGCGCACACAGTGCCGCCGGTTCTGCTGAATTTACGCAGGACGTCGCACGCGCAATGACAGAGGCAACTATTCTGAAGGCCGCGCATTTTCCTCCCACGGCTAATCTCGAGCAGAACTCTCTGTCGGTCCTCGCACGCTCGACTTGTCTGCCATGTAACGCGGCCCCAGCGAAGACAAAGCTTCAACAAAGCAACCTTTGTTGCACTTTGAATACAATTAGTGAGTTTTGCCAGAAATCATTAAATTACTTGTAGGATAAGTCTTACATTGATTTTAAGATGCATGATCCTTTGGAATCTTGCATCATGCCTACTTCTTACACAGTTCCTGCGCTGGAGCTTCGCCAGCGCGCATTTCCCCTGCTGGTCGCCCTGGCTTTAATCGTTGGCCTCACTATTTTCTTCGTGCGCGAGGTTGTCGACCTACGTCGGGCAATGGAGGAACTGCGTGCCACGGAGGCGGCAAAAGTACACGTTCGAAACGTGCTGGCGAACCTACTTAACGCAGAGACCGGACAGCGGGGTTTCCTGATCACCGGTGATGAAAACTATCTCGAACCGTACATCATGGGCCGGCAGGACGTCCGCAATAGTTTAAGAACGGCAGAGCAGTCTGATTACCAGTCGCCGCAGTATCTAGCCGCGGTGCGCAAGCTGGCGCTGCTGACTGAAAAGAAGCTCGATGAGCTGGAACATACGATCTTGCTCAAGAAGAGAAAGGACGACGCCAGCGCGATCTACGTTGTTTTCCAAGGGAGCGGCAGGGCGACGATGCGTGAAGCGCGCAAAACAGTCCAGACGGAACTGGACCGCCTACGGCTAGAGCGCGACCACGCGATGCAGGCGTTTGACGATCGCCTACTGCGGGCAGCCATCATCCTGGTGCTGATCCTTTCAACCGTGGTCTGCATAGCAATTCAGACCTGGCGCTCGATTTCGCACGCCGCACAGGAGAACAACGATCTGGCCAACCGCCTTGCCATCGAAGCGTCGCACGATTCGCTGACAGGCCTGCCAAACAAACGCTTCTTCGAGAGGTGGGCGAAAAGGCTATTTGCCAAAAGCCAGCGAGAGGAAAAGACCTTCACACTGTTTGCTATCGACCTGGACGGTTTCAAAGGGGTCAACGATTCGCTCGGCCATGCAGTCGGCGACCAGGTGCTCGTAGAGGCGGCTTCACGCCTCCAAAGTAACTTACGCGCGGGCGAGTTCCTGGCACGGCTCGGCGGTGATGAGTTCGGCCTTCTAATCGAAGGTGACGTCTGCGAAGCAGAAGCGACGTGCTTGGGCGCTCGCCTGATCGCATGCTTGTCACCGGCGCTGCACCCAAAACTTCCCAACAACGCTGTCGGTGCCAGTATCGGTGTGGCCGCCTTCCCAGTAGACGGTGAGGAACTCGCATCAGTAGCAGAAGCAGCCGATATAGCTCTGTACGCAGCTAAGGACAATGGCCGGGGGATGGTTTACTTGTCAAAAGGCATAGTTGCTTCGCGCCTGACCTCCCGCAAAGTAAAACTCGGCTCCGTTGCTCTGGTAGCACGCGCTGCCTGACCCTCCATTCCGCGGTTCTAGCGTGAACCGTACGGCCACTATGTTAAATAAAGCGTACATTGCATTTAACGTATAGCGCGGATCGCCTGCGCTGGCTGCAAGAACGAAAGGTGATGGTGCGGTCGTGGGAGCGGGAGAAGGAACGGCAATACGAAAGGTGCTGATCGTCGACGACAATGCCGACGCTGCCTTGGTGCTCTCAGTGTGCTTGAGTGCCTACGGCCATGAAACGGCTGTCGCGTATAGCGGCCCCGAGGGTGTTCAATTGGCTCACTCGTTTGAGCCGGACATTGTCTTTCTCGATTTGGGAATGCCTCGGGTGAGCGGTTACGAAGTAGCTGTGGCCCTGCGCAAAATCCCTCGATTGGCCCGAGTTTACATTGCGGCCCTAACCGGGTGGAATGATCCGAAAACCAGGGAGCAGGTTGTCTCCGCAGGATTCAACCGACACCTGACGAAGCCGGCCAAGGTCGAAGTGATGCTGGAGCTGGTGGAGAAGGCCGTCGCCTGACAACTTGGCGAAAAAACCGCTGGGGCCATCCGGCCGCGCAGCGGGCAAGTCTCAGCCGACCTGAGAATTTCATCATCTCAGCAATTAGCTTTCGATGCCGTCCGGCTGGAATGCACTACGTTAGCCGCGCCTGGAGCAAGTGACTTCGATTTTGCCAGCTTCGCCGATGATGATCTCCAATACCGCTCCTTGCATATTCGCACACACTACCTGCGTCTTTAACTCTGCTTTTCGGTGGGACTCCCTAGCCAGTTCTTTTGCCGCTAGCCTCGATATCTCGTAGTCTCCGCACAAGGTGCTTGAGCACGCCACATAACGCCGGTTCCCCCGGTCGGTGTCGATGATCGACGCAGGGAGGTCACAAAGCACACAGAGTGAGTCAGCCGTATCCATTCATTCTCCGGTCCAGTGACGGTTCAACCTTACTTGGGGGCGTAGCACGCCCCATCAAGAACTATTCGTAGTCGCCCCATGGACCTCTTCCGTTGCCAACTGGCAACGCAATCGTTAATTGTCGTTGTCATATCTGTATCCTTTTTGTAGGATATCTCTTACATTGGGATACCATGATTAGATCAAACACTCTAAGCGTTGGTTGCAAAGCCTGACGCCATCTCCCAAAAAATGACTACGACTACCGAAGACTTCAGCAGGGAAGTGCTCGCCTTTAAGCTTGGCCAGGAAGAGTACGGCATCGATATTCTGGCAGTACAGGAAATCCGAGGGTATGAGCCGGTCACACGAATTGCCAATGCGCCTGACTTCATTAAGGGCGTCGTCAATCTGCGCGGCGTGATCGTTCCGATTGTGGACATGCGGATCAAGTTCAACTTGGCCGACCCTACCTACGACAGTACAACAGTTGTGATCGTCCTGAACCTCGGAAAGAAAACCGTCGGTATGGTCGTCGACAGCGTGTCCGACGTTACCAACCTGACTAACGAGCAGATCCGCCCGGCGCCTGACCTGGGCGGCGCACTGAGCGCGGATTACCTGACCGGCCTCGGCACGCTGGACGAACGCACGCTCATCCTGGTCGACATCGTCGCCCTGATGTCGTCCGCCGAGCTGCTGGGGTTTGATGACCGTATCGGTGCATAGACCATTCACATACACCTCATCCAATTAAAACATGTTCACCAAGCTAAAAGTCGGTACCAAGCTGATCGCAGGGTTCCTGTCCCTTGCGATTCTCGGCGCAATCGTTGCTGCAATCGGTATCTTCAACATGAGCCGTATCAACGACCTTGCGCACCACATGTATGAAAGGGAGCTTCTCGGCCTTTCGCATATCAAGGAAGCAAACATTAACCTGATTTACGCCGGCCGCGGCCGGGCTCAGTTCCTCTTGTCGACAACCGAGCAGGAACGTGAAACGCATCGCGCCAACATCCAGAAGTACACCGCATCGATCAAAGAGCACCTGGCCATTGCCAAGCCGCTTTTTGTGAGCGATGAAGCCAATCGCATCTTCAGCGAGTTTGAGACTGTCTCCGTTCTTTATGAGCAGGAGCTGGCCCGGACGCTCGCGCTGGCAGGGGCCGAACCCCTGCTGCAACGTAATGAAGAGCTGTCGGACGCCCTTACTTCGGCGCGCAAGCACGCCAACACGCTTGACGATCTGTTGACGCTGTTGGCCAAGCAAAAAGAAGCCCGGGCAAAGGACGCTGCAGCGGAAACGTCCAGCATGTACGAATCGAGCCGTTTGTTCATGCTCATGCTTACTCTTGGCAGCGCGCTGGCAGGTATTGCGCTTGGCGTACTCATCACGCGTAACCTGACTCGCCAACTTGGCGGGGAGCCGAACGAAGCATCGAGCATCGCGGCACAGATCGCGGGCGGCGACCTGAACGTTACGATCACCACCAATCCAGATGACAAGTCGAGCATGATGTTCGCCATGAAGCAGATGCGCGACAGCTTGGCCACGATCGTCGGTCAGGTGCGTACTGGTACCGAGGCGATCGCCACAGCTTCGGCGCAGGTCGCTGCAGGCAACCAGGACCTGTCCTCGCGTACCGAGCAGCAGGCCAGCTCGCTTGAAGAGACTGCCTCGTCGATGGAAGAACTGACGTCGACCGTCAAAGAAAACGCCGAGAACGCCAGTCAAGCAAACACGATGGCAGCCAAAGCATCGCAAGTTGCAGTAAAAGGCGGCGCCGTGATCCATGAGGTCGTCGGCACGATGGAACAGATCAACGATTCAGCCAAGAAGATCGTGGACATCATCACGGTCATCGACGGCATCGCCTTCCAGACCAATATCCTGGCGTTGAACGCAGCGGTCGAGGCGGCCCGGGCTGGCGAGCAGGGCCGTGGCTTTGCAGTGGTGGCCTCGGAAGTGCGTACGCTGGCGCAGCGCTCGGCCAGCGCCGCAAAAGAGATCAAGCTACTTATCGGTAACTCGGTCGAGAAGGTCGAAACCGGCAGCAGGTTAGTTGCTGAAGCCGGCGCGACCATGGACGAAATCGTCCAGAGCGTTCAGCACGTGACCAACATCATGGCTGAAATTTCATCGGCCAGCCAGGAACAGACCACAGGTATCGACCAGATCAATCAAGCGGTGGCTCAGATGGATCAGGTCACGCAGCAAAACGCGGCCCTGGTCGAGGAAGCGGCAGCGGCATCCGAAGCGATGCAGGAGCAAGCCGCGCATCTGGCCGAAGTGGTGAGCGTCTTCAAGCTCGGCACGTCGCAACCTGCAGTGAGCGACGCTGCTGTGCAGCGTCAAGTGGTAAAGCCAGCCAAACCGGCAGCCAAGGGCATGCGAGCGGTTCTGCCAAGCCCAACCGTCGCGCCTAGCAAAGCAGCCGCAGCAGCTACGGCTGATTGGGAAGAGTTCTGATGTGCGATGGACCTATTGGCATGGATGCGAAGATGTTCCGTCGCCCCTAACGTAGTTCCGGTCTCACACGCAAGATTTCCTCTGCCGGCGAAGACAAGCAACGGCGGCCGCTTATTAAAAGTCCATACATCAACATGTTCAAAAATCTCACCATTAAGTTTCGACTCACGCTTCTAACGGTCGTTCTCAGCGCACTGTCAATCCTCGTTGGCGTTGTCGGTCTTGTGAATCAGAGTGCAACCAACACGGCCCTCGGGACGGTCTACAACGACCGCCTCGTGGCTCTGGACCATCTCGGCCATATTCTGTCGCTGATGCAGCAGAACCAGAACACGCTGGCCCGGGCGGCTCTTGATGGCGGTTCGGATGACCAGGCCGCCATTACCGAAGTAGAAGATCGTATCAAACAGATTTCAAGCATCTGGACCACGTACACGGCAACGTTTCTAACCGAAGAGGAAAAGGCGCGGGCCCAGACCTTCATCGACAGCCGTGGAACTTTCGTGGCGCAGGGCCTGAAACCTGTGATGGCCGCGCTCAAGGCTCAAGACGCAGACGCTGTAAAGACACTAGTCGGGGGGAAGCTTAACGAACTCTATCTCCCGGCCCAGAAGAACATGCAAGCCTTGGTCAAGCTGCAGCTGGACGTCGCCAAACAGGAATACGACGTGGCTCTTGCTCGTTACGAGCACGCACGCAAGTTATCCATCGCGCTCATCGTATGCGGTGTATTCGGTGGCAGCCTGTTCGCCTGGTTCCTGATCCGCGGAATCACCAGGGCTATTGCCGAGGCCTTGCGCCTGACGCGTAGCGTGGCCGAGGGCGACCTGACCCAGACTATCCGCATCGATTCGAACGACGAAATTGGCCAGTTGCTTGCGGCGCTGCGCGATATGAACACGAAACTGTCCGGCCTTGTTAGCCAGGTGCGCTCTGGCACCGAAACCATCGGAACAGCGTCGCAACAGATTGCTGCCGGCAACCTTGACCTGTCTTCGCGCACTGAGCAGCAGGCGAGCTCGCTGGAGGAAACAGCTTCGTCGCTTGAAGAATTGACTTCCACGGTGCAGGGAAACGCATCAAATGCACACCAGGCGAATACACTTGCGGCCACTGCTTCGGCAGTAGCAGTCAAAGGTGGCGTGGTGATCAGTGAGGTCGTCGGAACGATGTATCAGATCAACGATTCGGCAAAAAAGATCGTGGACATCATCACTGTCATTGACGGCATCGCCTTCCAGACCAATATCCTGGCTCTGAACGCAGCAGTTGAAGCGGCCCGGGCGGGCGAGCAGGGCAGGGGCTTTGCAGTCGTTGCGTCGGAAGTGCGCACGCTGGCCCAGCGCTCTGCGAATGCCGCGAAAGAAATCAAGCACCTCATTGGCGACTCTGTCGAAAAAGTCGAAGCCGGCACGAAGTTAGTTGCCAATGCCGGCGCGACTATGGATGAGATCGTTCAAAGCGTTCAGCACGTGACGGACATCATGGCCGAGATTTCCTCGGCAAGCCAAGAACAGACGTCAGGTATCGAGCAGATCAACCAGGCGGTTTCGCAGATGGATCAGGTAACCCAGCAAAACGCAGCCTTGGTGGAAGAAGCGGCCGCGGCATCGGAATCAATGCAGGAGCAGGCAGCCCACCTGGCCGAAATCGTGAGCGTGTTCAAGCTTGGTGCTCAGTTGCCTGTGGTAGCTGCTGTTGGGGTGCCGCAGACAATAGCGAAGACGGGCAAGCCAGTAGCCAAAGCGCCGCGTGTATCCCTGCCGCGTCCAGCCGGAGCACCACGCAAGTCGGCAATGGCATCAGCTGGGGACTGGGAAGAGTTCTGATCCTGGATTGCTCTGCTTCACGATGACCATTCAAGGGCGTTTTTGTTTTCGCTTCTGGCGTGCTAGTTGGGAAAAGGACCGTAAAGTAAGATGGCTGAAACGATGTAGGAGACTAAATGTAATTCCGTAGCAACGCCGAAAACACAGAGAGATTCTTTCGCGCGATGCTACAGCTCAGTAGTTCACCAATATTGATTACTGACGCTAAAGCTCGCGACAATCCGATTATTTTCGTCAACCCAGCGTTCGAGCAGGTGACCGGCTACAAGGCTGACGAGGTCCTTGGGCAAAACTGCCGGTTTCTTCAAAGCAACGACCGGGAGCAGCCGGGACGCTCCATCGTATCGGAAGGGATTCGCACCGGTATGCCTTGCGAGGCGTTGTTTCGCAACTACCGTAAAGACGGCCGGTTGCTGGACGCACCTCTACATGTTTCCGGTTACCGGCGAGTGCGGCACCATCACCCACTTTGTCGGCATTCAGCACGACGTCACAGAACGCCAGGAGGCCGAGCAAGCCGCGCTCCTGGCCAGCGCGCAGGTAGCGTCTGTGCTAAACAGTATTACCGAAGGGTGCTTCTCACTTGATCGTAACTGGACCTGCACGTACATGAACGCGCAAGCTGGCGAGTGGCTGGACAGGCGGCCAGAGGATATCGTCGGTAAAAACATATGGGCTGAATTTCCAGAAGCGGTCGACTCAGCCTTCTACGCGACCTATCACGAAGCGATGCGCACGCAGCAGTTTGGGCAGTGCGAGACCTTCTACGCCCCTTTGGGGAAATGGCTGGAAGCCAGAGCGTATCCTGCAGCGGATGGGCTTACGGTTTTCTTCATGGACATTACGTCCCGCAAGGAACACGAAATCGTGCTGGTCTACGCTGGCACGCACCGCGCCGGCATCCTGCGCGACGGGGATCGGATGTTTCGCCAATGCGGCCGTAGCAACGATCAGCTTGGACACAGCGTATTCCGGTAGCAAGCAGGCTTGGTACGGCATTCCCACGGATACCTATTTGAACCAAGGCCTACAAAGCCTGGGCATGTCACCACAGGCCGCGGGGTGGGTGGAAGCGGGACTTGGGATAGGCTCGGCAGCAGTAGCGGGTGCCGTTCTAAGCAAGTCTGTCGATCAGACAATAACGTATAGTAAGCTGAGTGCGGCAAGTTATGATAATTTCGCTACCAATGGGGTCAAGGCAAACCAAACGGTAATGCAGACGCCAGTCGCTCAGGCGCTTAAAAATGAGATCCAGGCTGCAAATCCAAATTTGCCGCAAAGTGCGGTTGAGAGATTTACGAGAGAGTATATCGAGTCCGGTTCTGGTCTGCCACAACCGGGAATTGCGGCGCAGGGTACAGTATTGCTGAAAGTTGTACCGAAGGGCGAAAGCGTTTCGCCTTACACGGGTTATTGGATGAGTCCGCAGCAAGCGCGTGCAATTAGTTCGATGAATCCGGAGCAAGTAGGCCAATTACTCGGATTGCCGTCGGCTCAGGCGGCAAATATCCTGAAAAATGGCATGGACGTCTACGCGATTATGCCAAAAGTTGGGACGACGCCCAGTGTTTTTGTTTCCAACGTCGCTAGTACCACGCAGGGAAAGGTAGCAATGCCGGGAGGGGCACAACAGGTAATCGTTCCAAATAGAAGCCTCTGGACTACGCCGAAACCAGTGAATCTCATAACACTACATCCGCCGGGAGAAAAATAATGGATAGGGCCAAGAATTTGCAAGCGAAGGCGCTAACGCTACGCAGCTTGCTTGAGCAGTATGCGCCCCATGATGCAGACGTAAAGGAAGCATATGGTTGGGTAAGCTCGCTTCTCGATGCTGTCGATTCAGGCAGCGCAGTGCTTCCTACAAAATTTCCTTTTGGCTGGATTTTTTTTAGAGGGGAAAATAATCTCCTGGCTTACCCCGACTTATGCGGAGCCGCTGCTGATTTTGCGGATGCACTTGAAGGAGACAGCTCCTGATGAAGGCGAATTATCTTCTTGTTGTCGGTGCACGACAAGTGTTTCTGCCACGGCAACCAGCATTTGTGTCAACTCCAGGAAAATAAGGATAGGAATGTGACTGCCATAGAAACATTAGAGAAAGCTCTTGCGCTTGCATATATTCGATCTAGGGAGGCCCCAGAGTTCCAGATATTCGCCTCGACTATTGCTTAGTTAGAGTACTTGTTGTCGGTGATGCGCGGAGATGAGAAAAATCGCTCCCGTCTAAAGAGTATTATTGTCGGCCATTTTGCTGTCCGAGAGTTTGCGGAGAGTGATCCTGAGCTAGCTGATGCATTATACGCCGCACAAAAAATTGCGTCTCAGGCTACTAAGGGACTTAATGTTTAACGTTGTCATTTGCCATAAAATTCACTATCTGTTCGTGGTAAACAAGTCCTACATCTGGACCTGCCGTTCCCTGAGGAATTGGTTTTCGATCGGAATTTGATGCTTTATAAAACTGGACACTTTTCACAAAGCTCCATCCGACGGTACTTATGAATAACTCCTAAACCGGTATTTGAATGACGCGCTTGACGAAGAAAAATTTAAAATGGTTCAGTGCCGCGCAACAGCCGAGATATCTATCGACGGGAAATGCGTGACCTGCCGGTTTGTAGATGGTCGCGTAAAATGGGCCAGAGACGCTCCCTCCTTGGAGGAATGGAATCAGCTTGCGAAGCACCCAGTCGCTGTAGATCTAAAAGGTGGGAAATTTCAATATGTGGGCGATGAAATTGATGGGGTGATAATTTCCGTCTTTACGCCAGGCGGTAGCTTGGATTTTAATCTGACCTATCTTGCTGAAACAGGGGGCTAATAAAAATTCACGAGGCTCGCTAATTAGATGGCCATAAATTTCCGCTTGAGAGACTTGGTCGAGTCCAACCTGGGGGATGTGGTTGAAAAATATGAGATGGAAATTGTTGAGCTTAACGCAAATGAAGTAATTCTAAAAACGCGCGCTTATGTCTTGGATGTTGTTGCCGACAGAGATGGTGTTGCTATAATATATTTTGATAGGGACGCGGTTCCATTACGTGGGTATAACGTGTTCTTGTACCTGCTAAAGGCTCGCCGGGAACTGCTCTTGTTTGTCGGAGAGAAACCCGTCCCAAGCACCTACACCGATTTTATCGATAGTGAATTGGCCAGTCTGTTACAACATCTTCGCGTTGCAGCACATGATATTTTAAGCGGTTCAAAGACATGGATAAGCGCATATTCGTGGCCTGCAGTTAGGCCTAGCCCGAGTATTCTAGCAATCCTGTGACGTAAGGCCGTTATTCGTGTGGCTCCGTTTCCGGCGGTAGCGGCGCTCTAGTGGCCGGGCGGGCATTGACTGTGCTTCTGTGACGAACGAGGTCAAGACCGACCAGCATAACGATCCTGCAAGTAATACATACGACAAGCGGGGCTACGAAAACCAGACCGACGTTGGTTCCAGCATCGGGGCAAGCGGCGATTTGAAACTGCGCGCGGGCATCACCGAAACTGCCTCGCTGACGCTGACGCTGACGCTGAGCGCGAGCGGGGTGCGGCAGGCGGCGCCGTGCCGATCAGCGCCAGTGGCGACGTCAACATCGAAGGAGCGCAGGGAAGCACCTGCTCGACGTTGCGTCGCACCGGGAATCGAGCAGCGCCCTCAGGAAAAAGCAGCAGCAGCGCCAGCGATTACCTGGCCAGCACCACGGTCGTCGGCAGCAGCGTGACCGGGGGCTCGGTTGCCATCAACGCGGGTAACGACGTCAAGATCAATGACAGCGAGGTCCTGACGAACAAAGCTCTGACGCTGGCAGCGGGCCGTGACTTGCTGGTCGGCAATGCAATGCAGGTCGAGGAGGAGCGGCACAGCGCGCAAAGCAAGAAGAGCGGCTTTTCGTTCAGTCCGACGGCGGGCATCGGCCACAGCCAATCCCGGCAGTAGCAAAACAGCAGTGTCCACAGTACCACCCAGTTGGGTAGCACCCTCAGCGGCGACAGCATCGTCGCTATCGCAGGACGGGATCTGTCGGTGCAGGCCAGCAATCTCGTGGCCGATGCCGACATCGCGCTGGTGGCGGCGCGCGACGTCAGCATCGTCAGCGCGCAGGATACCCGCGACAGTGCATCGGATAGCAGCAGCAAGAAGTCGGGTTTCATCGGCTCGGCCTGGCAACCCGCATTGGGAACGGTCAAGACGACCGAGGACGGAACGTCCAGCAGTGCCTCGTCCGGTAGCGCGAACCTATAGGCGAGCCGGCATGGTACTGCGCGTGGTATCGACCGCTGAGTATTGATGAGATCTCCCGATCAATCAAAGGATTAGCTCAGCCATTGATCATCGAGTGGGAGTGACGGGAATTCAGTAAATAACTGAATTCGATAGGTAATCGCATGGGCTGTTGATCATCTTGATGATCAGCAGCCTTTTTGTTGAGCATGCTCGCCAGCCTTACTGGGCATCCTCGCGGGACCCCGAAGCGGACTGGCGCGACATCGATCCAGCCCGCATCTCCTGCTGAGCCGCTGCCGCCCGGACTGGCGCGTGTAATGCGCCCTGTCGCAGGGCCGATTGTGGCGGGACACCCGGACGTGAAATCGATGACCTTCTCGTACCAAGCGTCAAGTCACTCGGCCGGTTCAAGCCGGTGGCGACCACCGTCACGCGCATGGCGTCGCCCAGCGTGTCGTCGAAGACCGCGCCGAATTTGATGATGGCGTCGTCGTTGGTCTGCGAGCAGATCGTGTTCATCACGAGCTTGGTTTCGCGCAGTTTCAGCGTTTCCTCGGATGCGGAGATGTTGACCAGCACCCCGCGCGCGGCGCGCAGGTTCGCACCATCGAGCAGGGGACAGGCGATTGCCTCCTCGGCCGCCTTGATGGCACGGTCGTCGCCGGCGTGTTGGGCAGTTCCCATCATCGCCATGCCGGTCTGGCGCATCACCGTGCGGACGTCCTCGAAGTCGACGTTGATCATCCCTGGCACGGCGATGATGTCCGCGATGCCGGTAACGGCGTTGCTCAACACCTCGTCGGCGGCGGCAAACGCCTGCTTTTGCGTGACATCGTCACCCAGGACTTCCTCGAGTCGGCTGTTCAGGACAATGATGAGCGAGTCGACGCAGCGCGCGAGTGTCGCGATACCTTCTTCGGCCACGCGCATGCGCCGCGGACCTTCGAATTCGAAGGGTTTCGACACCACGGCGACGGTCAGGATGCCCAGCTCGCGTGCTACTTCGGCGACGACGGGGGCGGCGCCGGTGCCGGTGCCGCCGCCCATGCCGGCGGTGATGAAGACCATGTCGGCCCCCTTGAGCGCGTCGGCGATGAGCGCGCGTTCGCGGATGGCGCTTTCGCGTCCGACCATCGGGTCGCTGCCGGCGCCAAGGCCGCTTTCGCCAAGCTGGATGCGTTTTTCGGTCTGGGTATTCGACAAGGCTTGCGCGTCCGTATTCGCGCAGATGAATTCGAAGGTGGACAGTCCGGACGGCGCCATATGGTTGACGGCATTACCGCCGGCACCGCCGACACCGATGATTTTGATGACCGTCGCCGGGGTGGGAATTTTTGATTCGGACAAGGAAGACTCCGTTTGAGGAAATAGCGTTCGGCCGACCGCGGGCCTGCTGCGCCGCGCGGTGGCTCATGCTGAACCCCAATAGACTACTTGCTGAGGCGCGCACGCGAAAGCGTGTAAACGTTTCAATCGAAACCGTTTGTAACGGACCGTGCAATCGAGGCGAAAGGCTGGCAAGGCAAAAACAAACTGCGCGTTGCCTTTTAGGCAAGCATGTCCGTGGCCTGCTTTGCTTGGCATCCTCTTCGCGCCTGACCCACAATCGCACGATCGAGGGCAGAGTCCGCTGCTTTCTCATTCCGTGGCCTGGCAGCACGCGCCGCGCAGCAGCCCGGTGCCCCACGGTCTGCCGCTTCCGCACTTCCATTACTTTATCAAGCCGATCGACTCAACCGGCTGGCCCAACTGCTGGAGCAGTCGGCGAATACCGCTCAGTAAGCGAACGCCTTGGCCTGGGTGCAACCGAAATAGGCCATGCGCGTGCGCAACGACCAGATTTCATTGGCAATATTATGCAGTGCAACATCTTTTCCGTGGACGCGTTGAAGCACGGCTGCAGGGGCCGACGGCGTCATGTCGGTCAGCTCCGGCGCACCGCCGGCCACCTTCAGGAAGAGGGCGCTCTGAGCAGCGATGTCGGAAGAGAGTTGAGTGCAGAAGGCGTCGCTGTTGTTTGCGGCCTGGGCTCCGGAGCCGATACCGGTGCAGAGCGCGAAGCAGAAAAGTGCTATTGATTTATTCATATTCAGTCCTTTGATTCTAGAGTGGATAGTGAGCTGCTGTATCGAGGAAGCGCTGGGATAGGTCTGCCAGACAGCGCTGTTGCCGCTAACCACTTTTCGGGCTGCTTGGACTTGCTTTCATGGCATTGCTTCGCACTTCCCGCAAGTTGTTGAGCTATTGGGGAAAAGCCCGCTAGCGAACTAGCGAGCTGAGTCTATTTTCTTGAAGGGTTATAGAGGAGACAGAGCAATTATTGTGCAGCGCACCATCACGCGCCAATTTTTTGTGGTGATGTGAGATATTTCTCTAAGGCATAGTAGGGTGGCGGCACGGTCCTCAGCGCGGTCGGTGCATCCGAAACAGCTGCTCCGCCCCGATCGTAAAATAATCGGCCGGACCACCGCCGCGCAGGATATGGCCGGCCGCGGCGGTGTCGTAAATGCCATCCCTGAGCAGCGCGTTCGCAATGTGTATTCCCACCACTTCACCCAGTACGAGCCAGGTCGGTACCGTGTCGCCGTTCGCGCGCTGCAGTTGGACGACCTGCGTCACTCTGCACTCGAACGCTACCGGGCTTTCGGCCACGCGCGGCGCTTTGACCAATCGCGAAGCTTGCGGCGTCAGGCCGGCCAGGGCGAATTCGTCCGTCTCCGGCGGCACTGCTGCGCATGTGCTGTTCATCGCCTCCGCCAAAGATTGGGTGGCGAGGTTCCACACGAATTCCCCAGTCTCCTGCACGTTGCGCAGCGTGTCTTTCGCCCCAATGCTGGCAAATCCGACGATCGGCGGGACATAGTTGAAGGCATTGAAAAAACTGTAAGGCGCAAGATTGGGTATGCCGTTGCTGCCGAGGGAAGATATCCAGCCGATCGGACGCGGCCCAACGATCGCGTTGAAAGGATCATGGGGAAGTCCGTGGCCGTTGCGAGGCTCGTAGAAATGGGTAGACATCAGGCGGCTAGTGGCGCTGTTAAAGCTTCAGGATAACAGTTCGCTCAGCAAGCCGAAGCCGGCGACCGACGCCCGCCAGCACCGCTATAATCAACTCATCAATCCAAGTCGCGCCATCCACGCCACGAAAGCGAGCGACCCACCCCATGCACTACGCCCTCGCTCCCCGCACCTTCCTCTTCAGCCACTACTTCTACACCGGCCTGCGCATCGCCACCGGCATCCTCGGCCTCACTTTCCTGGCCTATGCGATCGCCGACCTGCCAACTGCGGTCGCCGTCGCCATGGGCGCCCTTTGCACCAGCCTGATGGACATGCCCAGTCCCTTGCGCCACAAGTTCAACGAAATGCTGGCCGGGGTGCTCCTGTGCTCGGTCGTTGCGCTGCTGGTCAGCCTGAGTTCGCAAGTAGGGTGGCTGCTGTATACCGTGATCGTGCTGGTCTCTTTCCTCTCCAGCATGATGGTGGTCTACGGCAGGAAGGCGATGCCGCTTCAGTTCGCGGCGCTGTTCGTGATGATGCTCTCGAGCGAAGCCCCAAGCACGCCGCTGCAGGCGCTGCAGCACGGCGCGCTGTTTTTTCTAGGGGGCGCCGGTTACATGGCGTATGCGATGGTGGTGGTGTGGCGCCTGCAGCGCCGCCTCAAGCAGCAGGTGCTGGCCGAGGCGCTGTATGAGCTGGCGGTCTATACCAACCTCAAGGCGGGCTGCTACGACATGGCCACCAGCCTGCCGCGGCAGATGGAGAAGCTGGTACGCGAGCAAAGCATATTGGCCGAGCGCCAGCAGGCGTCGCGCGACCTGATCCTGCGCGGCAAGCCCACGCCAGGCGAGGCGATCCTGGTGCAGGTGCACTACGCCATGTTCGACCTGTACGAGCTGGTCCTGTCGACCGACACCGACTACGGCGCGCTGCGCCAGCATTTCGCCAGCGGTCCCATCCTGCCTCTGCTGGGGGACCTGATCGGCAAGGCGGCGCGCGACATCGAGGCGGTGGCGTATGCGATGACGCGCGACCAGCCGTCGCGTTCCCCGGTCGATTACGAAAGCGAACTGCGCGCGCTCGACACCGTGCTGCGCGAGCTGGAAGCGGGAGAGGGCGACGGTGCCGACGCGCAGGCGGCGCTGCGCGCCACGGCCAACAAGATCCGCGAGGTGATCGCGATGATCGCGCGCCTGCACGCCGCGAGCC
The DNA here is from genome assembly GCF_042655085.1 of Massilia niabensis. Lineage (NCBI taxonomy): Bacteria > Pseudomonadati > Pseudomonadota > Betaproteobacteria > Burkholderiales > Oxalobacteraceae > Massilia > Massilia niabensis. Next base: position 31,263 of record NZ_JBHSMU010000005.1, read on the forward strand.
GCGCGCCCTATGGCGCGCTGCCGATGGTTCCCTATTCGGACATGACGCCTTTTCTCACCCAGCAGCGCTACAGCATCGGCATGCTGCTGGCCAACCTGCGGTGGAGTTCGCCGGTCTTTCGCTTCGCGCTGCGGGTGGCGATGGCGATTTCGGTCGGCCTCGTGTCGTCGCGCTGGCTCCCCTGGACCTCGCATGGCTACTGGACCGCGCTCACCATCGCCGTGATCCTGAAACCGAGCTTCAGCATGACGCGCCAGCGCCGCGCCGACCGCTTCATCGGTACGCTGATTGGCTGCATGATCACCGCCGTGATCCTGCATGTCGTCCACTCGCCGGCGCTGCTGATGGGCTTCATGTTCGTCGCGACGGTGGCGGGGGCGGCCTTCCTGTCCATCAAATACCGCTACACGGCAATCGCCGCCAGCGTGCAGGCGCTGTTGCTGATCGGCCTGACGGTGCCGCAGGGCGGCAGCGGCATCGGCGAGCGCCTGCTCGACACGGTGCTGGGCACCCTGATCGCGACCTTCTTCAGCTATGTGCTGCCAAACTGGGAGTACCAGAATTTGCCACGCCTGGTGGATGCGGTGCTGGACGCCAACCGCAAGTACATGGCTGCGGCTGCCGACCTGCTCCTGAAACGCACCGGCGACGATATTGAATATCGCGTCAGCCGCAAGCAGGTCATGGATAGCCTCGCAACCCTCGGCGCGGCGCTTGGACGCATGCTGGACGAGCCGGCGGCCAAGCGCCGTGCGTCCGCCGAGCTGAACGGGTTCATCGTACAGAACTACGTGCTGGTGGCCCACATCGCGGCGCTGCGCCTGCTCCTGCAGCGTTACCCCGATAAGGTGCCGGCGGCTGAAGTCGAGACGGCACTCGAGGGCATGTTCGCGCGGGTCGCCGGCAGCCTGGCCCCGGCCCGCGATGTCGTCCCGGCACCGACCGAACAGCGGACGACCTGGATCGCGGACTGGCCCGGCTGGGCGCCGCTGCAACGGCGGCTGCGGCTGTTGCAGGAGGATGCCGCGCAAGTGGCGCTGAGCCACGCCGCCGTCGGCGATGCGCTTGGCCGGGGATAAAACCGGCGTTTGCCCGAGAGCGGATCGTACCTGGTCAGCACTCGGCCAAAAACGGCCGACTCCTGTGCGCTATTGGTCAGTGTCGAACGTTCACCTGCACCGTTATAGCGCTTGATCCTGTTGGAACTGTTTGCGCTGCATTTCGACTTCTTGCATGAATCCTTCAAATTCAGCAGAGGTCTCAATGCGTCGCACAACCTGGTCATTACTGTCTTCCACAGTAAAGCTACCGTTCCGCTCTAAAACGCCCATGATCGTTGCCCGAACATTTGCAAGCGAAACATCGCTACCTGTCGTAGCCAAAGCGGTCCATGTATCCTCGGCAACGGAGACGTTGTGTTCCAGAAAATTCAGGCTGAAGTTCATAATTAATCCTCTGTAAATGAAGTTGAAGTCGACCCTGGCATGGACATACCAAACCAGGCGTCTGTGCTCATAGTTGTCGGGCAATGTCCGGCACCGGCCAGTTCAGCAGGGCCGCGACGCGCCGGACTACCCACCGCAGTAAAGGTGGCTCGCCCCAGCCAAGCGTTTCGACAACAAGGTACGCTTTCAGCAGTACATCGATTGGCCTTGCAGACTGATCCGCCTCTGCCTGGACTTGAGCGCATTCGCTCGCGAGGTGCAGCGCCAGCTCCTCGCATATATTCCAGTTCAGGCAGCGATTCAGTGGCGTGCCGCCGGGTTCCTGTGGAAAATCGGATGGAACACTGGTGTAAACAGTCCTCGCCGCGCGCCATGTCGTCATGCTGCTTCTCGTCAATAACCGAACAGTAGACATGATACTGTATAAATATACAGTAGTGGCGTCCGTTAGTGATTTCATCCTGCCGTAACGCATCGCGGCGCGATCCTGCATTGCAGATCAGCAGGAGCAGGGCGTGCCAGAGCGTGAACGCCGGCCATCCGGCACTGCGCCTGACTGTCTCGTCCGAACGGACGATTAAATGCGCGTGCTGCAGGAGTAGCTTGGGAGCCTGTCTGGTGGACATTCTTCGAAAGGGAAATATCATGTCGGCGCTCCGCTTCTACTCCGTGCTTGCAGCCATTGTTGGCCTCGTTGTCTGGATGTCTTCGTCGTCTCGCCCGAACGAGCCGCCAACCAATCTCACGATCGAACAACTTCATCGGGCGGCTCCAGGCAACGCCGGAATAGAAAAAATCGCCCAGGGCTTCGACCGTCAAGGACAGCCATAGCCAGGCGGTTCAGCTCCTTTAGTCCGAACGGGGTATGTCCCAAAACCTGGAGTCAGCCAACCTGTCGTCTGGCGATCGGACGCTCGGGATACGATTCGTAGCATGAGCTAAGCCAGAATGGCCGGTGGAAACACTGGCCGTTTCTTTTCCGCGTCGCTCGGCGCGGAATATCCGCATTTTGCGCTCACTCTTCCCGCCCATTTTTTCCTTTGCTGCACTGCCGAAATCGGATAGTCGCACCCATTCCGCCGTCCTATAGTGGTTTCCAGCAGCAAGTTCTTCCTTGGCCGGCGCGTGCCTTTCCCATCGCCCACGCCGTCTTCGCATGTGACTCTTACAGGAAACCCGCATGAACCCTACGTCGTTGAAAGCCGCCTCAGTTGCTACGGTGATGTCCGCCCTGTGCTGCACCACCGCGTATGCCGCCGACCAGATCAAGGTCGGCTTCCTGAGTACCTTGTCCGGGCCCGGCGGCGCGCTCGGCGCCGATATTCGCGATGGCTTCGAGCTGGCGATCAAGCATTCCGGCGGCAAGCTCGGCGGCTTGCCGGTCGAGCTCACCGTGCGCGATGACCAGATGAGCCCCGACGTTGGGCGCCAGGAAACCCAGCGCCTGCTCAAGCGCGACAAGGTCGACGTGATGACCGGCACCGTGTTCTCCAACGTGCTGCTGCCAGTCCTTCCGAGCATCCTGGCCAATGACACCGTCTATCTGTCGGCTAACACCGGCCCGGCCGACTACGCCGGAGCCAAGTGCAACAAGAACTTCTACGTGGTGTCGTGGCAGAACGAGGACTTGCCCGCCGCGATGGGCAAGTACGTGACCGGGAGGGGCCACAAGAAGGTGTTCCTGATTGGCGCGAACTATCCGGGCGGGCGCGAGTCGCTCACCGGCTTCAAGCGCTTCTACAAGGGCGCGCTGGCCGATGAACGCTACGTCAAGATGGGGCAGCTGGACTTCTCGGCCGAACTGGCGCAGCTGCGCGCATCCGGCGCCGACGCCGTGTTCTTTTTCCTGCCTGGAGGCATGGGGGGCGCATTCCTCAAGCAGATGGCGGGCGTGGGCCTGAACAAGACGCTGTCGATCTACACGCCGGGTTTTTCGGGCGACCAGGACACCATCAAGGGTGTCGGCGCTTCGATGACGGGCCTGCTCAACGCCTCGCAGTGGTCGACCGACCTCGATAACGCGGCCAACCGCCGCTTCGTGGCCGACTTCAAGAAGCTGCATGGCCGCATCCCGACGATGTACGCGGCCCAGGGCTATGACGCCGGCATGCTGCTCGATGGCGCGGTGCGCGACGTCAAGGGCAACATCGAAGACAAGGACGCGCTGCGGCGTGCGCTGCGCGCGGCCAACTTCCAGTCGGTGCGCGGCAGCTTCAAGTTCAACACCAACCAGTATCCGATCCAGAGCTTCTACATGCGTCAGGTGGGTCCCAACGCGCAGGGACAGCTGGACAACAAGATCGTCGGCACGATTATGAAGGACTACAGCGACCCGTTCGCGGTCAGCTGCAGGATGAACTGAAGAGAGTGAGGAACCACCCGATGTCTTACACCAATGAACGCATCGCGCAACTGGTGCGCGCCGACAGCGTGCACAAATCGGTCTACACCGATCCGGCGCTGTATCAGCTCGAGATGGACCGCATTTATGGCCAGGCCTGGATATACGTTGGCCACGACAGCCAGGTGCCCAATCTCGGCGACTACCACGCCACCCGCATTGGCGACCAGGACGTGGTCATGGTGCGCGCCAGCGATAAAAAAGTGTACGTGCTGTACAACCGCTGCCCGCACAAGGGCGCCAAGCTGGTGCCGGACGGCTGCGGCAATGCCGGCAAATTCTTCCGCTGCCCATACCACGCCTGGACCTTCAAGCTCGATGGCGCGCACCTGTCGGCGCCGATGAAGGGCGGCTACGAAGGTACCGCGTTCGACGCGAAGCACCCTGATTTTGCGATGCGCCAGCTGGCGCGCGTGGAGAGCTACCGTGGCTTCGTGTTCGCCAGCCAGGCGCCGGGCGGCCCTGAACTGGTGGACTTTCTGGGTGGCGTGGTCTCGTCGATTGACAACCTGTGCGACCGCTCACCGGTCGGTGAAGTGGAAGTGGCCGGCGGCGTGTTCCGCGTGATGCAGACCTCGAACTGGAAGGTGTTCTACGAGAACCTGCATGACACGATGCACGCGCCGGTCACGCACGAATCGTCGTTCGTCGCAGCGCGCGAGCAGGCCGCCGAGATGGGCGAGATGCCCCTCGAGCTGCACATCATGGACGGCAACGGCGAGCCATACAGCTTCTGGGAAAAGCTCGAGCTGCATGCCTACGAACACGGCCACGGCTATATGGAAGGGATCTTCAACCCGGGCGCGGCGAACACCGATGCCGTCACGCGCGCGCACTACGAAGTGCTCGAGAAAGCGTATGGCGCCGAGCGCGCGAGCGCCATCCTCGGCCAGAATCGCCACAACACGATCATCTACGGCAGCGGCTCGCCGCACACCGTGTTCCAGCAGTTTCGCGTGATCCGGCCAATGGCGGTCGACCGGACGCTGATCGAGATCCAGACCTTCCGCCTCAAGGGCGCGCCCGAGGCCGTGTTCAAGCGCAGCCTGATGTATGCCAACGTGATCAATTCGCCGTCGTCGAACGTGATGGCCGATGACGTCGAGCTGTACGACCGTTGCCAGAAGGGCAACCAGACGCGCGGCGGCGAGTGGACCAGCCTGCACCGTTACGCGGGCCAGGATCGCGTCGTCGACGGCGGCATGCAGTCGACCAACGGCACCAGCGAACTACCGATGCGCAATCAGTTCAAGGCCTGGAAGACGTACATGCTGGCGTCGAATCGGACCACGATCCCGATCGCCGTCGAAGCCTGCAGTGCCGCACAACTCGGGGACGATTGCCATGCTGCTTGACGACGAATTCGATGTCTCGACCGACGACCTGTTGCCTCTGACCATCACGCTGCAAGACCAACACCGCGTCGAACAGTTCCTGTATCACGAAGCGCGCCTGCTCGATGCGCGCGAGCTCACTGCCTGGATGGCACTGTGGACCGACGAAGGCATGTACTGGATCCCGCAGCAGTACGGCCAGAAAAGCCCGCACGACCATATTTCGCTGGTCTGGGAAGGCAAGATGCTGCGCGAAGTGCGCACACGGCGCCTGAACAATGTTCGCAACTGGTCGCAGCAGCCGCACACGCGCACTGCGCGCCTGGTCGGCAATGTCACCGTGGCCGGGCGTGATCGCGACGGCAACTGGGTCGTGCACGCGGTGCAGCAGCTGAGCGAATGGCGCAATGGTGAACTGCGCCAGCTCTCGGGCAGCCTGACCTACAAGCTGCGGCCCGAAGGCGAAAGCTGGCGCCTGCATTTCAAACGCATTGACCTGGTCAATTGCGACGCCGTGTTCTCGAACCTGCAGGTGTTCGCATGACCGCAGTGCTAGCCTTGCACTACCAGAACGACGTGCTGCATGAAGACGGCAAGATCAAGGTCGGTCTCCGTGAAGGCAGCACGCGCCGCGCCGGCGTGATCGCAGCGGCGCGTGCCATGATCGGCGCTTCGCGCGCCTGCGGCGTGCCAGTCGTGCACGTGCGGGTGGCGTACCGGCCGGACTATGCCGACCTGTTGCAGAACGCCCCAATCTTTCGCAACGTCGCCGCAAGCGGCGCCGTGATTGAAGATACCTGGGGCGCGCGGTTTCATGACGGCCTCGAACCACTCCCCGGCGAGTTCGTCGTAAAGCACGCCCGCATCAATGCCTTTTATGGCTCGTCGCTGAACGTCGTACTGCAGGCGCTAGGGGTACGTCGCCTGGTCGTCGCCGGCGTGGCGACCCATTCGGTGGTAGAGACAACCGTGCGGCACGCGGTGGATGCCGGCTTCGAGGTGCTCGTCAACAGCGACGCCTGTGCGGCCGGCGCGCCGGAGGCGCATGACGCGTCGCTAGCGAGCATGCGCCTGATCGCTACGGTCTGCGACGGCGCCACCACGCTGGCCCATCTCACCCGAAAGGCTTCACCATGATCCCATCTTCCCTGCCACTTGCGGCCCTTGCCGGCAAGGTGGCCATCGTTAGCGGCAGCACCCAGGGCGTCGGCGCCGACATCGCGCGTGCGCTCGCCTCCAGCGGCGCCGCCGTCGTGCTGCTCGGTCACGAAGCCGATGCCGGCCGCGCACTGGCCGCCGAATTGCTCGCTGGCGGCGCCGCCGGTGCGCTGTACTGCGCTACCGACATCGAGCGTGATGAAGACATCGAGCGCTGCATCGACCTGGCGCTGGTACGCTTCGGACGCCTGGACATCCTCGTCAACAGCGCCTGCGTCTATCTCGATCACGGCATCGATTCGAGCCGCGAAGAGTGGCACCAGACACTGGGCGTGAACCTGATCTCGGCCGCGATCTTCACCCAGAAGGCCGTACCGCACATGGGGCGGGGTGGCGTAATCGTCAACTTGGGCAGCACCGGCGGCAAGTTCGGCGCCGCCGGCCGCGCACTGTATCCGGCGTCCAAGGCTGCGCTTCTGCAACTGACCAAAAGCCTGGCCGTGACGCTGGCGCCGCGCGGGATTCGCGTGGTGGCCGTCTCGCCAGCATGGACCTGGTCGCCCGCGATTGCTGCGATGAGCGGCGATTCGCGCGCCACGGCCGATGCGGTGGCGGCGCCGTTTCATCCATTGGGACGCGTTGGCGACGGTCATGAGGTGGGCAATGCGGTGGCGTTCCTCGCGTCCGAGGCGGCGTCCTGGATCACTGGCATAGATCTGCCGGTCGACGGTGGCTTTTCGATTCTCGGCCCGGATCGCGGCATCTCGCCGCGTACCTGGTTCGCGCAAGCGGAGGCGCCATGAACACGATCGAAGCCGGCGAGATGCTGCTTGAAGTGGAGAAGGTGAGCGCACTCACGCCCGAGATCATCCTGATCCGCCTGCGCGCACCCGACGGCGCGGCGCTGCCGGGCTACCAGGCCGGTGCCCACATCAAGGTGCAAGTGCAGGTCGAGGGCCAGCACGCGTGGCGCCACTACTCGCTGATCGACTTCGATCACGCAGCCTGCGCCGCACCGCTGGAATACGTGATCGCCGTGCGGCGCGAAAGCAGCGCCACCGGCGGGCGTGGCGGCTCGCTCTATCTGCACACCGCGATCCAAGTCGGCCAGCGGCTGCGCGTGGGCGCGCCGCGCAATGCCTTTGGTCTGAAGGAGACAGACGACGACGTGGTCCTGATCGCAGGCGGCATCGGCGTGACGCCCCTGGCATCGATGGCGGCGGTGTTGCAAGGCACCGGCAAGCGCTATGCGCTGCATTACAGCGGCCGCAGCGTGGCGGGCCTGGCGCTGGTGTCGGAACTGCAGGCGCTGGCCGGCAGTGCTTTGACGCTGTACGGCGACGATGCCGAACGCCGGCTCGACCTGGCGCTGCTCTTGGGCGCCTGTCGGCCTTCGCAGCCACTGTATGTGTGCGGTCCAAAAGGCATGATCACCGCTGTGCGCGAGAACGCGCAGAAGCTGGGCTGGGCGCCGGACATGGTGCGCTACGAACTGTTCGCCGAAGCGGTGGCGGAGGCGGGGGATGCGCCGTTCGAGGTCGAGCTGCTGCAATCGGGCTGCACGGTGCAGGTGGGCGCGCACGAGACCATCCTCGACGCGATGATCGCCGCTGGCCTGGATCCGATGTACGACTGCAGGCGCGGCGACTGCGGCGTCTGCACGGTCGGCCTGGTCGATGGCGAAGCCGATCACCGCGATAGCTGCCAGACCAGGGCAGAACGCGCGGCCGGCAATGTGATCCAGATCTGCATTTCACGCGCCAGAAGCGGGCGTCTCGTGCTCGATGCCTGACGGTTTTCCGCACTATTCAAGCGCCTCCCGGCGGGTACCTTTTCTTATCGCAGGATATGGATAGGCGAGCTGTTGAAGTCGGCATTTTCCGGATAGTACGGGGTAGGGCTCCTACGTAAGATCGACTGCGATCGACCCTTGACCACTACCATGAAAGCGCCACGATGAATGACAAATTGGATTACCCGGACCGTGCACCTGCCGCGTCGACACCGGCAGGTCTGTTAATTGGCCTGGCCCTGGCGGCCCCCTTGATGGCGCAAGCCCAGACCAACATCACGATCGGCGGCGTGATCGATGCTGGCGTGTCGTACATCACCAACCAGAACGGCTCGAACAACACGGTGGTCGATACCGGCATCCAGTCGCCCAACCTGTTCCACATCCGTGGGACGGAAGATCTGGGTGGCGGCAACAAGGTGGTGTTCATGTTGCAGAGCCAGTTTCAGCTCGATACCGGCGCCCAGGTCGGCAACCTGTTCGGGCGCCAGGCCTGGGTCGGCGTGACGGGCGACTGGGGCACGGTTACGGTTGGCAACCAGTACGAGTTCATGTTCGAGTCGCTGTCAGCGACGCGCTTCGGGCCGACCATTCGCCTGGTTAGCCTGCACGACCTGCACCAGGGCCCCTTCCAGGCGCTGGGCGTGGACCGCAACGGCATGGACTTCAACCGCGTGGCCGGCGCTACGCGCGTGCAGAACTCCATCAAGTACGTGAGCAAGCCGGTCAACGGCTTCAGTGGCGGCGCCATGATCGGCCTGGGTGAACAGTCCGACAGGTTCGGGCGCAACGGCACCACCAGCGCTGGCGTTAACTACGGCAACGGCGCGCTGATGCTTAACGCCGCCTACACCTACGCCAAGCTGCCGACGATCGACAACGGCAATGGCGGCATCCGCAACTGGGGCTTCGGGGGTCGCTACACGCTCGGCAAGCAAACGTATGATCTGCTTTACACGAACACCACCAACACCTTCACCCGTGCCGAAGTCGACGTGATCGAAGGCGGCGTGGCCACCGCACTGTCCGCGACAACCGGTCTGCGCGCGTACTACCACCACATGAAGGGCAACGCCGAACTGACCGACAACACGTCGCATCAGGCCGGGCTGCTGCTCGACTATGCACTGTCCAAGCGCAGCGACGTGTACCTGAATGCGATTTACCAGAAGGTCAATGGCGGGTCGGCCGCGCGCGCATGGATCACGGCGTTTGCGGCTGGTTCGAGTGGCGACTCGCAGGCGGTACTGCGCACCGGTTTGCGGCACTCGTTCTGAGGTATTCAAGGTGGTCAAGGCCCGCCTGGATGGCGGGCCTGATTCAGTGCGCCAGTAAGGCCGTGTGCTTGGGCAGCACGCCAAAGCGCTCGCGGTAATACGCCGAGAAGCGCCCCAGGTGACCGAAGCCGAATTCCAGCGCCGTCTCCGTCACGCTGGCATCTGGCCGCGCCTGCAGCACGGCCTGCGCCGCATCGAGCCGCATATTGCGCAGCAAGTCCATCGGCGGCACGCCGTGATGGCGGTGGCACAGCATGTTGAGCGTGCGCACGCTCACGCCCGCAGCCAGCGCCAGGTCGACCAGCGACACGGGCGCACTGAGCTTGGCGCGCATATAGCGCTCGAGCGCATCCATCCGGTCGCAGGCCGACGCGGCCACCAGGCCCTGGCCGGAGTCGATCGCTGCCAGCGTCCCGGCAGAGGGCACGGGCAGCCGGCCGAGCCCCCCTTGCTGGTGCATCAGAAACATCGTGATATTGCGTTCGAAGTGATCGATCCAAGCCTGATGTGGACGCTGCTCGCCCGGTTGGGCCAGGATCTGCAGGAGCGATTGCAGCAGCAGGTTCCACTGCGAATCGGGCGTGTTCGCCCCCATCAGGCCCGATTGCAGGACAGGGCTGGCGTTGCGGCCGACGCCGGGCGGCTGCAGCTCGCGCACGAGCACATGCGGCACCTTCAGGATGAGTTGTTCCGAACCTTCCTCCCACCACAGGCGAATGCTTTTCCTCGGCGCGACGATCGCCGCCTGGCCCTCGGGCAGATACACCCGCTGGCCATCGCATTCGAATTCGGCCGTGCCCTTGAGCGACATGTGCACCAAGGCGAAATCGTTAAAGCCGGTCGGCGTAATCTGGACCTGCGCGCCGTAGCGCAGCACGAATAGCTGCAGGCGATTGATGCGCGCAGTGAACAGGGCGGTGTCGGGCGCGCCGCGCTGCCATTGCACGTCATGGTCGGCCAGCGCTTCGGCAACATGGCAATGCGACGCCACCTTTTCGTTGCTGTGGAAAACGCAGTGCTGGTACAGCTGCGCATGTTCGATCGATTCCCTAAGCGTATGCATATGACTTCCCGTTCTGGCTGATGGTGGGCGCGATGGTTTGATGTACAACACCTCGTCGAATATGTGGATAAGCGAGCTGCAATATTCGTGCCACAGCCGATGGCGCCCGCCGTTGCCGAATGCGGATAGTAGACGCGCGCAGCGCACGAAACAGGCCAGATCTGGATCGTGCAATCGCACAGGATGCGCAAGCCGGCAGCGCGCCGCGCTGCACGATGCGCAATCCCGGTGCGAGGCTAACCCTTACCTTGCACTGGCGCACCGTGCTGGCGCATTCGTTTCCTACCACTGATATTCCAAGCAAGAAATGGATAGCAAAGTGTCCCTGCGTTGCCGGATGTGGATAGTCCGGCGCGTAGAGCCTCCGTAGACTTTGCTCAGGCTCGACCGTGCTGGCGGCGGCAGGCATTTTATTGAACGTACTCTCAGGAAGAAAAAACTATGCATGCACCCCGCTGTACGCTCGTTTCCATGACCCTTCTTGGTCTTGTCGCCACCCTGGCGCTGACCGTCACCACTGCTGCTGCGCAGCCCGTACCGATCAAGGTGGGCCTGGCGCTAGACACGTCCGGTCCATTCAGCGGCCCCGGCCAGGATGCGCAGCGCGGCTTCGACCTCGCCATCAAGCAGTTGGGCGGCAAGCTGGGTGGCCAGGCGGCGGAATTCATCCGCGTCGACATGGCCGGCAACCCGGACCAGGCGCGCCAGCTGGCCGAGCGTTTCGTACGCAAGGATAAAGTCGATTTCTTCTCCGGCCCGATCGCATCGAATGTAGCGCTGGCCGCCGGCCCCGTCATGTTCGCTGCCAAGATTCCTTACCTGTCGAACAATGCCGGCCCAAGCCAGTACGCGGGCGCCAAGTGCAACCCCTACTTCTTCGGCACTGCCTACCAGAATGACCAGTTCCACGAGGCGGCCGGCAAGTTCGCGAAAGACCGCGGTTTCAAGAAGATGGTCGTGATCGCGCCGAACTACCCGGCCGGGCGCGACGGCATCACCGGTTTCAAGCGCACCTACGGCGGCGCAGTGGCCAACGAGTTGTACGTGAAAGTCGGCCAGCTCGACTTCTCGACTGAACTGGCCAGGCTGCGCGCCGAGAAACCTGATTCGCTGTACTTCTTCCTGCCCGGCGCAATGGGAATCAACTTCATCAAGCAGTTCAACGCCGCCGGCCTGCAAAAGGACATCACCCTGGTCAGCACGGGTTTCTCGGCCGACGAAGACGTGATCGGCGCCGTTGGGGCACCGATGGAGGGCCTGTACAACACGGCGCACTGGGCGCATGACCTGGACAACGCCGCCAACCGTGCGTTTGTGGCCGCCTACCGCAAGGACTTCGGCGGCAAGGCGCCGTCGATTTATGCGGCCCAGGCTTATGACGTGGTCATGTCGATCGATGCTGCCGTGCGCCAGGTGAAGGGCAAGATGAGCGACCGGCCGGCCATCGTGGCGGCGCTGGCGAAGGCCGACTTCGCATCGGTGCGCGGTCCATTCAAGTACGCCAACAACCATTACCCGATCGAGAACTTCTACCTGCGCGTCGTCACCAAGGATGCCACGGGCACTATGAGCAACAAGCTGGCCGGCACCGTGCTGACCAACTACGGCGACGCCTACGCCGCCGAGTGCAAGCTGCCGGCGCCGGTACGGAGCTGACGATGAGCGTTGTCTTCATTACCGAACAGCTCCTGAATGGCCTGGGCTATGGCCTGATGCTGTTCCTGATCGCGGCCGGCCTGACCCTGGTGTTCGGCATTATGGACGTGATGAACCTGGCGCACGGCTCGCTGTTCATGGGCGGCGCCTATATCGCCGCCCAGGTCCAGGTGCACACCGGCTCGTTCGCGCTGGCCTGCCTGATGGCGGTAATCCTTATGGCGATCATCGCGGTGTTGGTCGAGCAGGTCCTGATCCGGCGCCTGTACAAGGCCGACCACCTGGTGCAGGTGCTGGCCACGTTTGGACTGATTCTCGTGGCCGACGACCTGGTCAAGATGATCTGGGGGACGTCGCCGATGATGGCGAACCTGCCCGAGAGCCTGTCTGGTCCCGTGCAGCTGTTGCCTGAACTTTACTATCCATCGTATCGGCTCCTGATCATCGGTGCCGGGCTCGTGGTGGCGCTTGGCCTGTACCTGCTAGTCAGCCACACAAGGGTAGGCATGCTGGTGCGCGCCGGCACCTCGAACCGTTGGATGGCCGAGTTAATGGGCGTGCGCGTTGCGCGCGTGTTCACTAATGTGTTCGTGCTCGGCGCTATGCTCGCCGCGCTGGCAGGCGCCCTGATGGGGCCGCTGGTCGCGGTGCAGATCGGCATGGGCGAAGAGATCCTTATCCCGGCGCTGGTGGTCATCGTCATCGGGGGCATCGGCTCGGTGCGCGGCGCCTTCATTGCCAGCCTGATGGTGGGCGTGGTCGATATCGTCGCGCGTGCGTTCCTGCCGCTGCTGCTCGAACTTGCCATTCCCGGTCCGCTCGCGGCCGACCTGGGCGCGACGTTTTCCGCGCTGTCGATGTACGTCTTGATGGCGGCGGTGCTGCTGTTCAAGCCGAGCGGCTTGTTTTCGGAGCGTAGCACATGAATCGGATGATTGAATTACCCAGCGCTCAGGCGCTTCCTGTCTCGCCGCGTCCGCCCATTTCCCGGAAGCCGGCCCTGGCCACGCTGCTACTCGCGGCGCTGCTGGTCGCCTTTCCCCTGGTGGCCGACAGTTTTGGCCTGGATTACTACGTCGGCGTGGTGCGCCGCATCGTCATCTTCGCGCTGCTCGTGACGAGCCTGAACCTGGTTCTCGGCTACGGCGGCCTGGTAGCGCTCGGGCATGCCGGCTTTGTCGGTGTCGGCGCCTACACGGTAGTTGTCCTCGACAGCATCGGCATCACGTCGGTGGCAACGGCCTGGCCGGCCGCCATCGTTGCCGGCGCGATGGCGGCGCTGGCGATCGGCACCATCTCGCTGCGCACGCGCGGCGTGTACTTCATCATGATTACGCTGGCGTTCGCGCAGATGCTGTACTACGTGTTCGCGTCGCTGCGCAACTATGGAGGCGACGATGGCTACACGCTGTCCGCGCGCCCTTCGATGCTGGGCGGCGGCGAGTCGCTCGAAGAAAACGGCCTGTACTGGCTGGTGCTGACGCTGTGCGCGCTGGCGTTCTGGCTGTTCTCGCGCATCACCGTATCGCGCTTCGGCCATGCGCTCGGCGGCACGCGTGACAACGAGAAGCGCATGCACGCGCTGGGCTACCCGGTCTATCGCCTGCGCCTGCTGGCGTTCACGCTGGCCGGCGCGCTGGCGGGTTTGGGCGGCGCCATGCTCGCCGCAAATAACAGCTTCGTGAGCCCGTCGATGATGCACTGGACGCAGTCTGCCACGCTGATCGTGATGCTGATTATAGGTGGCGTCGGCCGTATCTGGGGCGGGGTGCTGGGGGCCGTGGTGTGGCTCGTGCTCGAAGAGTGGTTGAAGCTCCAAACCGAGTACTGGCACATGCCACTTGGCCTGCTGTTGATCGTAATCGCGCTGTTCCTGCCGCGCGGCCTGGCGGCGCTGCGCTGGCCGAACCCGGGGCGAACCCGTACCAAGAAGGAGGGCGCTGAATGAGTTTGTTTACCTTACACGGACTGGTCAAGCGCTTCGGGGGCCTCCTGGTCACCGATCACGTCGACCTGCATGTCGAACGCGGCGAGATCCACGCGCTGATCGGCCCTAACGGCGCCGGCAAGACCACGCTGGTCAACCTGATTTCCGGGGTGCTCGATCCGGACGAGGGCAGGGTGCTTCTCGATGGCGTCGAACTGACCGGGAAGGACGCCTACGAGCGCGTCGCCTGCGGGCTGTCACGCTGCTTCCAGATCACCAGCATCTTCCCCAAGGCGAGCGTGCGCGACAATCTGAAAATGGCGTTGCAGGCGCACACGGGCCACAGTTTCCAACTGTTTGCCTCGCGTGCGGGCAACACCGCCCTGGCGCAGGGCGCTGAAGCGCTGGCGCTGCGCTGTGGCCTGGAGGCCAGCCTGGACCAGATTGCCGGTAACCTGCCGCACGGCGTGCAGCGCACGCTCGACGTCGCACTGGCGCTGGCGGCCAACCCCAAGCTGCTGCTGCTCGACGAGCCGATGGCCGGCATGGGGCCGCATGAATCGGCGCGTATGCTCGCGCTCATCGAATCGCTGCGCGGCAGTATGGCAATCCTCCTGATCGAGCACGATATGGACGCGGTGTTTGCACTGGCCGACCGGATTTCAGTGCTCGTCTACGGCAAGGTGCTCGTCTCGGGGAATGCCGACACGATCAAGAACGATCCACAGGTGCAGGCGGTGTACCTGGGCGATGAGGCCGGGTCGGACGCCGCCATCGCCGCATTGGCCAGGGAGGTTGCATGATTGGCAGTGAAGCATTGTTAAGTGCACGCGGGATCGAGGCCGGCTACGGCGCCAGCAAGGTCCTGTTTGGCGTCGACCTCGAGATTTACGCCGGCCAAGTGGTGGCGCTGCTGGGCCGTAACGGCATGGGCAAGAGCACCACGATCAAGACGCTGACCGGCACGCTGGCGGCGCAGGCGGGCGAGGTGCGCTTTGGCGGTGAGAAGATCACCGGCAGCGCCGTGGACCGTATCGCGCGGATGGGGATTGCGATCGTGCCGGAGGGGCGCCACGTGTTCCCCAACCTGACGGTGCGCGAACACTTGGTGGCCTTTGCCGACAACCGCAATGGCCAGCGCGACGCCTGGGACCTGGAACGCATCTATGACTTGTTCCCGCGGCTCAAGGAGCGCGAGCGCAATCTGGGCAACCAGCTCTCGGGCGGCGAGCAGCAGATGCTGGCCATCGGCCGGGCGTTGTCGACCAACCCGCGTCTGTTGATCCTGGACGAGGCAACCGAGGGCCTGGCGCCAGTGATTCGCGAGCAGATCTGGCAATGCCTGGCGCTGCTGAAGGCGGCCGGGCAGACGACGCTGGTGGTGGACAAGTACGTCAACCGGCTGCTCAAGCTGGCGGACCGGCACGTGATACTGGAGCGTGGACGCGTCGCATGGCAGGGCAGTTCGGCCGAGCTGGAAGCCGATCGCAGCTTGTGGAGCACCTACCTCGGGGTGTGAAGCCCTGCAGGCAGTCAGCTCGGCGTTCCCAATCCGGCTGCCGAAAACGGATACCGCACACGCCAATGTTTGCCGTTTCCGGCTAGAGACTCCCTCCACCGCTGGCTAGACTGGTATCACACAGTCACCGCAACGGAGAAGTTCCATGTCGATCGAACACGAGCAAGCCATCGCGCCAGTCACCCAGGGCACGGTCCACCCCCTGGTTCAATTCCCCCGCGCCGACGGCTCGCGCACCCCTTATAAAGTCTTCAGCTCGCAGGAAGTCTACGAGCGCGAACAGGAGCGCATCTTCCGCGGTCCGGTCTGGAGCTTCCTGGCCCTCGAAGCTGAAATCATCAACTCGGGCGACTTCAAGAGCACCTTTGTCGGCGACACCCCGGTCGTGGTCACGCGTACCGAAGATGGCGGTCTGGCCGCTTGGGTCAACAAGTGCTCGCACCGCGGCGCCATGGTGTGCCGCACCCCGCGCGGCAATGCCAGCTCGCACAGCTGCGCCTACCATCAGTGGAGTTTTGATTTGCGCGGCAACCTGCTGGGTGTGCCGTTCAAGCGCGGCCAGAACGGCATGGCCGGCATGCCGAAGGATTTCGATCCGAAGTGCCACGGCCTGCGCCAGCTGCGCGTCGAGAGCTACAAGGGCCTGGTGTTCGCCACCTTTAGCGAAACCGTCGAGCCGCTGGTCGACTACATCGGCGCCGAGATGCGTCCGTGGATCGACCGCATTTTCCACAAGCCGATCGTGTATCTGGGCTGCACACGCCAGTACTCGAAATCGAACTGGAAGCTGTACCTGGAAAACGTGAAGGACCCCTACCATGCCAGCCTGCTGCACCTGTTCCACACCACCTTCAACATCTTCCGCGTCGGCATGAAGGCGCGCTCGATGGCCGACAAGCGTCACGGCCTGCACAGCATTATTACGGCCACCAAAAATCAGGAAGAGACGTCCGACGCCTACAAGCAGCAGGCCATCCGCTCGTTCGACGAAGGCTTCTCGCTGGAGGATCCGTCGGTGCTGGGCCAGATCCAGGAATTCGACGAACTGACAACAAACCACATCCAGCCGATCTTCCCGCAGCTGGTGGTGCAGCAGATCCACAACACGCTGGTGGCGCGCCAGCTGCTGCCGAAAGGCCCGGACAACTTCGAGCTGATCTTCCACTTCTTCGGCTACGAGGACGACACGCCCGAGATGCGCGCGCTGCGCATCAAGCAGGCCAACCTGGTGGGCCCGGCCGGTTACATCTCGATGGAAGACACCGAGGCGACGGAACTGGTGCAGAACGGCACCCGGCGCGATCCGGACGCCTGCTCGGTGATCGATATGGCCAAGGACAAGCCGGACCAGGAAGACACCCTCATCACCGAAAGCCTGATCCGCAAGTTCTGGCAGGGCTACCAGAAACTGATGGCCTTTTAATCGGAGCGATGAAATGACAGCAATGAACACGGGAGTGGAAAAGCAAATGGAACAGATGGCCTTGTGGTTCGACGTGTACCAGCTGCAGCAGCAGTACGTCGCCGCGCTCGATAACGACCGCCTGGAAGAATGGGCGACGTTCTTCACCGAAGACTGCCTGTACGAGATCGTCCCGCGCGAAAACG
Organism: Massilia niabensis; assembly: GCF_042655085.1. Taxonomy (NCBI): domain Bacteria; kingdom Pseudomonadati; phylum Pseudomonadota; class Betaproteobacteria; order Burkholderiales; family Oxalobacteraceae; genus Massilia; species Massilia niabensis. The sequence goes on from NZ_JBHSMU010000005.1 coordinate 48,443, forward strand.
CCGATGCCGGCCTGCCAATCGGGATTATCTATTGCGACAGCCAGCGCATGCTGCGCGACCGCGTCGTCGCCCTGCGCCACGCGAATATCTTCGAGGCGCACAGCTACCGTCACATGACGTCCGGCTTGAGCATCCGCCCCATCGATGCCGACACCGTGGAGAGCGAATCGAGCTACGTCGTGGTGCAGACGCTGCAGAATGGCGATTCGACCGTGTACCAGGCTGGCCGCTACATCGACCGCGTCGTGCGCACTCCAGCTGGCTGGCGCTACGCCAGCAAACGCGTGATCTACGACACATCGCGCGTGCAGACGCTGCTGGCCACACCCATCTGAGGTCATCATGAACACCTGGTTCGATGTCGGCGCGGCCGACGGATTTGACGAAGGCGCCGTGGCGCCGGTGGTGGCTGGCGGCCAGTCGCTGGCGCTCTTCAAGCTCGATGGCGAACTGTTCGCGCTGCGCGACAAGTGCAGCCATGGCAATGCGCGCCTGTCCGATGGCTATATCGAGGACAACTGCGTGGAGTGCCCACTGCACCAGGGCCTGATCGAGATCCGCAGCGGCGCGCCAAAAAGTGCGCCGGTTACCGAGCCGGTACGCAGCTTCCCGGTGCGGGTGGTGGCAGGGCGAGTCGAGATCGACATGGCTGACGGGGCAGCGAGCAGCACAGGCGCCGGCACAAGTTGCGGCCCAGCCTGCGCGTCAGTGCAGAAAATCGCGGCTGACGTCACAGCCGCGAATCGCCAGCTGGGCGCCGTGATCGACAGCATCGACAAACTTGGTCGCGATGTGGCGGTGCTACGACTGCGCCTGGAAGATGGCGCGCCGCTGGACTATGTTGCCGGTCAGTATCTTGACGTGGTGCTGGAAGACGGCAGCCGACGCAGTTACTCGATGGCCGCGCCGGGCGGCGCGAACGTGCTCGAATTGCATATTCGTCATATGCCGGGCGGCGTATTCACCGATCGCGTGTTCGGTAACTTGGCCACGGGCCAGCGCCTGGTGCTCGACGGTCCGGCCGGCGACTTTTATTTGCGGCCAAGCGCGGCGCCGGTGGTGCTGCTGGCCAGCGGCACAGGCTTCGCGCCAGTCAAGGCGCTGGTGGAGCAGGCGATCGCCAGCGGCAATACGCGCCCGATGCGCCTGTACTGGGGCGGGCGTCAGCCGGCTGACCTGTATCACGACGCGTTGTGCCGCGGCTGGGCGGCGAGCCTGCCGTGGTTCGAGTATGTGCCGGTGGTGTCCGACCCGGCTGCAGAGAATGGCTGGACAGGCCGCACGGGTCTCGTGCACCTGGCGGTGCTGGAAGACCACGCCGACCTGTCGGCGCACGAAGTGTATGCCTGCGGCGCGCCGCAGATGGTGACGGCAGCGCAGCATGACTTCAATACGTTGCGCGCGCTGCCGGCAACGAGCTTTTTCGCCGACGCCTTCCTGTCGCAGGCGGACTTGCGACAGCGGGCGTAAGGCCTGATAATTTTAAGGAGTTTCACGCATGGCGTATTACATTGACATTCCATCGCGCGACGGCGCGGGCAGTTTTAAAGCTTACCTTGCGATCCCAAGCAGCGGCACCGGCCCTGGCCTTGTGGTAGGACAGGAAATCTTTGGCGTGAACCAGAATGTGCGCGAGGTCGCCGACATGTACGCCGAAGAAGGCTACGTGGCACTGGTGCCGGACCTGTTCTGGCGCATGCAGCCGGGCGTGGACCTGGGCTACACCGAAGGTGACTTCAAGCGCGCCTTCGGCTATTTTTCGGAGCTGAACGTCGACGCGGCGGTGCAGGACATCGGCGCGGCGATCGACACGTTGCGCGCCTTGCCGCAAGTGGCTGGGCCGGACATCGGTTACGTCGGCTTCTGCCTGGGCGGCAAGCTGGCCTACCTGACCGCCGCGCGCACGGACGTGGCCTGCGCCGTGGGCTACTACGGCATGGGTATCGAGAACATGCTGGACGAAGCGGCGAACATTCGCGGCAAGCTGGTGCTGCACTTCGCCGAGAACGACGCCTACTGTGACGCCGCCGCGCGTGAAAAGGTCATCGCGGCGCTGTCGTCTCTGCCAAAAGCGGAGATGTACGTATATCCCGGCGCCGATCATGCCTTTGCCCGCGTCGGCGGCATGCACTTCGATAAGCCGTCGGCTCTGATGGCGCACGGCCGCACCATCGCTGCGCTCAAGTCGCAAGTTGGCCCGCACTTCAATCTCTCATATCTGTGGGACCAGCACGTGTACCACGAGTTCGCTACGCGCGATGTGCCGTCGACGATGGCGACCATGGTGGCCGAGCCTTACGTGAACCATATCCCTACCTTGACCGGCGGCGTGGGCGCCAAGCAGTTGGCGCGCTTCTACCAGCATCACTTCGTGCAGGCCAACCCGTCTGACATGCGCATGACCCCGATCTCGCGCACGGTTGGCGCGCTCCAGGTGGTCGATGAATTCATCATGTGTTTCACGCACGACCGCGAGATCGACTGGATGCTGCCGGGCGTGGCACCGACCGGTAAATACGTCGAGATCGCGATGGTTGGCATCATCAACTTCCGTGGCGACAAGCTGTATCACGAACATATCTACTGGGATCAGGCCAGCGTGTTGGTGCAGGTTGGGTTGCTGGACCCGGCAATGCTGCCGGTGGCCGGCATCGAGTCGGCGCGCAAGCTGCTCGATGAGACCATTCCATCGAACGATATGATGAAACGGTGGAGCGGCAGCGAAGGCTTGTAAGCGACATCGTGGGGCGGATGGCCATGCCGGATTCTGTCGCGTTGTTGAGCCAAACACAGATTTGTCCATCCCGGGCGCGGCTCCGGCTTACACTGGACGGGCTTGCCCTGCTAACTCATAAGATTAGTCCGCGAACGACATAGTAGCTACGCCACCGACATTGAACTGGCCCTTGCGAATCATGTGCATGAGCTTGACGCCGGCCAGTACATTGCTTGCAGGCTGGAATGACTTAATGCTTAGCATGGGCCTGGTTACACGCTTGATCGCTCGATGGTCCTGTTCAACAATATTGTTGAGGTATTTTGACTTGGCGTTCAGTGATCAGCACTGCGCGGCCGGCATTTATCTCGTCGATCGCCGCCTTGTTGGCGCCGCTCTTGTCCATCGCGAACTTGAATCGCCACGACAATTGCAGACACTCCAGTCTGTACACCTGGACAAAGCGCTATGGCGTGCCTGAAGAGGAGCGCAAGGCTGTGGATTCTCAGGCCGATGAAATGCGGCGCCTGAAGACCGAATTGAAGCGCGTCACAGAGGAGCGCAACATCTTGAGGAAGGCCGCGGTCTAGTTTGCCAAGATGTTCCCCTGATTTCAGGGGCTTTTTTTGCCGCGGCTGCTTGGGAGATGGACGGGGCGCCACTTCGGAAACGATCAAGAATGTGATTATCGGTGCCCTGGATGGAGATTCACGGCCGCTTTTCGTCTATATGTAGGACGATCTAGCTCAAGCAAAACAACAGGCCAGGAGACCACTATGCCAAAACGTTCAATTTCCCGCCGTGCCTTCGCCCTGGCGTCCTTGACGGCCCCGCTCTGGGGCCGTTCCCTGCCGGCGCTGGCCGCCGGATCGGATAAAGCCTCCATCACGGATTTTGGCGCCGTCGCCGACGGCGCCACGGTCAATACCGCGGCCATCCAGAAAACCATCGAGCACCTGGCTGGCCTGGGTGGCGGCACCGTCGTGGTGCCGGCCGGCGTCTTCGTCAGCGGCGCGCTGTTCCTCAAGCCCAAGGTCAACCTGCACCTGGAGCAGGGCGCGGTGCTGCGCTGTTCGACGGACCTGAAGCATTTTCCGGCCGGCCGTACCCGCATCGAGGGGCACTTCGCTCCCAACTTCAATCCGGCGCTGATCAATGCGAACGGCTGCGACGAACTGAAAATCAGCGGGACAGGTACCCTCGACGGCGCCGGGCGGCCGATCTGGGACCTGTTCTGGAAGCTGCGCAACGCCGCGCCCGATCCGCACAATTTCAGGAACATCGGCATCCCGCGCGCGCGGCTGGCGCTGATCGAACGCTCGAACGGCGTCACGATCGAGGGCGTCACCTTCAAGGATTCGCAGTTCTGGAACCTGCACCTGTACCGCTGCCAGCAGGTCACGGTGCGCAATGCCCGCTTCCAGGTGCCTGAGGACTACCACCAGGCCCCCAGCAGCGACGGCATCGACCTCGACAGCTGCCAGCACGTGCTGATCGAAGGCTGCTATTTTTCCGTCACCGATGATTGCATCGCCGCCAAGGGCTCGAAGGGCCCGTTCGCCATGGAGGACAAGGACAGTCCGCCCGTGGTGGACGTACGCGTGCGCAATTGCGAGTTTCGGCGCGGCCACCACATGCTGGCCCTCGGCAGCGAGGCGACCCTGGTGCGCGACATCGTCATCGAGGACTGCAGGGTGACCGGCAAGGTGGACAGCCTCGCCGTCTTCAAATTGCGGCCGGATACGCCGCAGCACTACGAGAACATCCACTTCCGCAACATCAGCGTCGATTCCTCCGGCGGCCAGATCATCACCATCCAGCCCTGGACGCAGTACTTCGACCTGAAGGGCGTGCCGCCGCCGAAGTCGATCGTGCGCAACATCAGCGTCGTCGGCATCCGGGGCCGCCTCAAGGCCTTCGGCACGATCAAGCCGAACCCCGGCCAGACCACGATCAGCGACATCCTGCTGAAGGACTTCGACGTGCAGCTGGAGAAGGAGAAGCTCGACACGGCGGGCGTCGCCAACCTGCGGCTGGAGAACGTCGTCGTCAACGGCAAGAAGGTGGGCGCGTAGAAGAGCGTAGGGCGGTGCAGCATGGCTGCGCCGCCTTTGTCCGCTTCGGCGGGCTCTTTACTTCTCGACGCGGCGCTGTTCACAGGCTGATGCTTGCCGGCTGGATCCTGATACATTCTCACCCAGGGCGAAGAGGGCGATCGGCGAGCGCGTGGTGCGGTCGCCGCTGTACAGGTCTGCTCATCTGCGCCGGCGTTAGCTGCGGCTGACGACCTGTAATCGTCAGCCGTGCATTACTTCAATGAGCCTGGTTCCCTGCGTCGGTTTCCCTGATCATATAACCCAAAGTCTGGAAGAGATCTCGCGGATTTCCCCATGCGCGGGGATGGGGAACACACCATACATACCGTCCGAACACCGGACACCGTTTGATGAATTCGTTCATCTGCTCCCACTGCGCATTCATCACCAACGCGTTCCATTCGGGCATGTAGGTCGTTCCGTAGAGAACAACGTGACCCGTGCCGCTATTTTCCATGAGTGTGCGAATATGGTCGATGCGTGTCGTCATGATGTGCTTGCGATACAAGGCACGGGTGGCGAAAAAAGGATATTGTTCGTTTGCTAAATTCTTGTACGCGAATCCAGCAATATTGGGGGAGGGTAGCGGCAGCAGCTCCAGAAGACAACTGTCACCATCTTGAGTGCCCAAGTGTTGAGACTGATAGGTCACGATGTCATGGGGTTCAATCGGTACTTCGGAGCCGTTCTGGGCGCTGAGTATGGTTTCTATCAGCCGTCTCCAGGTGAATTGAACACTAACGGCCTTATTATTGACCCTTTCCCAATGCTTTCTTACTCCGATAGAAAAGTGAAAACCCCGTAAATCCTCGGTTTCTTTTCGTCCCAAAGCATGCCAGGTCGTAAATCGGGGCAAGACGTCTGCCTGCCAGTTTCCTCCGCAACCCTCTTCCATCCCGATGAACCAATATCGGCCTTCGAGGTTTCCGTAGCCGTAGAAGCTGTTCATGAAATCTACTACCATTTCCTGCATGTCATGCTTTCGTAAGTTGGCTCGCGATAAAGGTGGGACGATTTGTTGTCAGTGATTGCTTGCCACAACGCCGTACGCCGCACGCTTCCATAAATGCTGATCAAAGCCGACGTTTTCGATGACGATCTGACGTGAGCAGGCAAACGATTCAATTTTCTGTCGGTTCACCATCGCATCGCTCCAGTTGGAGTAAATCAGCAAGCCTTCGATTTGATCAATGGTTGCTTCATCCGGCTTTCCCCTGGCGTCAATAAATTCCGGCGTGCCCAAGGTCAGGTGGAATACCTGATTAGGATAGGATTTTTTCAACTCGTTTAACCGTGCAATGTGGTCAGCGCCCCGGTGGCGTTGCGAGGATCGCTGCGCATACACTTTTCCAATGTAATGCGTTATCCACTGTCTCTTTTGCAGAGAAACGATCGCGTAAAAATATGCGGTCGCGTCTTGCTCGAGCAATCCTGAAAAAAGCACATCATGTGTCGAAGGGATCGTCCATTCGATCCGGGCGACGATATCGACGTGGTCAGGCCACGAGACATAAAAATCTGGGTTTACAATATCCATAGGACCAAAATCGTAGTAAAAGAGTACAAATTGCTGAAGGCGCATTATTGCAAAGTCACCCGAGCGATGGTTTTAAACGCGGCTGCTCGAGCCCGCAGAATACGCGGTTTGCTCATATTCGGGGCAGGGTGAAATATTTTCCCATACGAATACGGGCGATATGGATAATAAGAACGCGGATATTACCTTGTGTTGCCTGTGCGCAACATGTGGGTATGGTCCTGGCAGGCCAGCGGGCCGGCAGGCACCCTGATCCGGATTTCCAATTGAAAAATGCCAGTCAACTTAACTGACTGGCATTACGCCAAGGCGAGCTTGATGTGAATGCGCGTCAGGCGGCGCAGCATGGCTGCACCGCCCTTGCCATCATGGCACGCGGACCGCTTATCAGAACTTGTAGCGGGCCCCCACCAGGAATTCGCGGCCGGTCACGTGGTTCACCAGGACGCTGTTACGCGCACGGCTCACGAACTGGTCGTTCTTCTCGTTGGTCAGGTTGACGCCCTCGAAGGTGAACTCGAGGTTGTCATTCCACTTGTACGACACCGACAGGTCGACGTTGAAGGTTTCGTTCTTGCCCTGCACGTCGTTGTTGTTCTGCGCCGGGACGACCTGCAGGTAGCCGGAGCGCGAGGCGCCGGTCAGGCGGGCGCTGAACTTGTTATCGTCATAGTAGAACGTGGTGTTCCACGACTCCGGCGACAGGTTCACCAGGTCGTCCGTCACGGTGCCGCTGTTGGCCGCGGTAGTCGAGATCAGGTAGTTGATCTTCGACTTCACCTTGGTGTAGTTGGCGATCAGGCCGAAATTCCGGCCCCAGGCCGGCAGGAAGGTGAAGGGCTGCTGGTAATTCAGCTCGTAGCCGCGCAGCTTGCCGCCCGGCGTGTTGGCGAACGAGGTGACGTCAAACACTTCCGAGCCGTTAAAGCTTGCCGGCAGCAGGGAGGAGGGCAGGCCGGTCTGGTTGAACGGCAGCGACTGGCGGATGCCCTGGATGTAGCTGTCGATATTTTTCTGGAACAGGCCCAGGCCCAGGAATGCCTTGTTCTTGAAGTAGTACTCGAACGATGCGTCCATCGTCTTGGCGCGGAACGGTTCCAGGGTCGGATTGCCGGAGTTGATCGACAGCGAGCCGGAGGTGGCCACGGAGCCGCCCGGGTTCAGGTTGCCCAGCGGCGGACGGGACATCACCTTCGCGCCAGCCAGGCGCACCAGGAAATCCGGCGTGAGGTTGGCGGTCACATTGAACGACGGCAGGAAGTCGTTGTAGGCGTTGGTGGCCGTGACGGGGGTGCCGCCACCGGTCGCCAGGTAGCCTTGGGCGGTCAGCTTGGTCTTGACATAGCGTCCGCCGATGTTGCCGCGCAGCGGAATGCCGGCCAGTTCGCTGTCGAAGTCGGCCTGCAGGAACACGCCCTGGTCCTCTTCCTTGATGTCACGGTTACTGCCGCGCGCGTTGCCGTTGGTGGTCGAGGTCAGCGTGAAGTCGCCAGGACCGCCTGCAGGGCCGCTCTTCAGGCAGTTGCAGTAGGCGTCGTACGCCCTGGTGATGCCTTGCACGTCCGGGATCAGCCAGCTGGTGGCGCTGCCGCTTGGTAAGTCCAGGCCGTTGCCGAATCCGGACAGCACGCGTGTCACGCTGGAGAGGCTGGTACCGGCCGGCAGGTTGTAGATGGCTTCACCCGAGGTGGTCGCGCGGCGCGACTCGTAGGTCTTGAACTTGTAGGTTTTCAGGTCGGCGCCGCCCTTGATGGTCCAGGTGTCGTTGGCGCGCCAGGCCAGGTCGAGGTGGGCCACGTCGTTCTGGTTGACCGAGCCCTGTGGGCGGATCCGGATCTCGCTCGGGGTGACCGTGGTGACGCTGGCGGCGCCGGCCGGCACCCCATAAATGCCCAGCACGCCGCCGCCGGTGGCCGCGTCGAACGGATAGGTGATGAGCGGCAGGCGGTCGCTGCTGCGCAAGTCGATCGCGTAGCCGTTGACGTTCGGCGCGTCCAGCGTCACCGTGGTCTGGTAGGGGTTCCTGAAATCCGACTTGGCACGGCCGACCCGGGCGTTCATCTCGAGGTCCTCGTTGATGCGGTGGGCCACCGTCAGGGTCGGCTGGGTGAACTTGGTGGACAGGTCGTCGAAACGCGTCTCGGAACGGATGTCCACGCCGTTGAATACGCCGTACTGCAAGCGGCCCAGGGTGTCGTACTGCGCCTGCACCACCGAGGTCTGCGGCTTGCCGCCCTGCGAGGCGGAGCGGCTGAACGAGATCGCTTCCAGGTAGCTCTCTTCGCGCGTGGCCGAGAGGTCGGCGTACAGCATGTCGAGCGAGATGCGCGTGCCGCGCATCGGCTTCCACTCGAACGAGGCGGTCAGCCCGACACGGTCCTGGTCGTGTGTCAGCCGGCCGTAGCGCGGCAGGCGCGGATGGAAGTTGGCGGCGCTGGAGGCGGTATTGTAGGCATCAAGCGCTGCGGCGCTGGCCGGCAGGCGGGTCGCCGTGGGGAAGCCGGCCACCGGGGCCGAGCAGTTGGCGCCGGTCACGCTGCCGCCGAGCGGGGCGCACCAGCCGCCGGAGGACGGTCCGTTATCCCAGCGCACGGTCGAAAAGCCTTCCTCGTACACGTTACGCTTGGAGAAGGCACCCGAGATCAGGAAGCCCATCGTGTTGTTGTTGAAGGTATTCGACAACATGAAGGCGGCACGCGGATCGGTTTTCTTCGAGATGTCGTTGTAGCGGGCCTTGGCCATGACGGTGGCATTGAAGCCGCGCTTGGGGGTGTCGAATGGGCGCATGGTCTGCAGGTCGACGGTGGCCCCGAGCGAGCCTTCCTCGATCTCGGCCGACGAACTCTTGCGCACCGTGAGGGAGCTGAACAGTTCAGAGGCGAACACGTTGAAGTCGAAGCCGCGGCCGCGGTTGTTGCCGCCCGAGCTGTCGGTGCCGCCCGTCGTCGCTAGGCCTTCGATGCCATTGATGCGCACACGCGTGAAGTCGGAGCCGAGGCCGCGCACGGTGATGCTGCGCCCCTCGCCGGCGTCCCGGTCGATCGCCACGCCGGGCACGCGTTGCAAGGATTCGGCCAGGTTGGTGTCGGGGAACTTGCCGATGTCCTCGGCCTTGATTACATCGACGATGCTGTTTTCCGTCCGCTTCGCACTCAGGGCACTCTCGAGCGAGGCGCGTAGTCCGGTCACGACGACGACCTGGGGGGCGTCCGTGGTCTCCTGCGCGTGGGCCGGTGCGCCGATGGCCAGCAAGGCCGAGGCAATGATGGTGTGCTTGAGCGGAAGCTTGTGACGATGCATGCGGAGTCTCCTGTGGGTATTATTTGGTGTTGTGGTACAGCAATGCGGTAAGGAAACTCCATATTGCTTGAATCTTCGGTAAATACAAGTGGCACACACGATTTCAATGTGGTCTAGCCACTTTGGCGTTGTAATCAAACCACTTTTCGCCCGAGAGTTTATTGGTCAGGCCGCGGGAACAGCGAATCCCAACCTGCCTTGGGCGACATGTCGGCCAGGTTCCAGGCGCTCGGGTCGAAGTCGCGGCGCGTCGGCGCATAGGCCGGGTAGCCGCTCGATTGCGCTTCCGAATCAACGATCAGGCCGCGCCCTTCGGCTACGTCGGAGAGGACCTTGAAGTCGACCGGATCGCGCGCCCAGGGCCGCATGCCCGCGCTGATGTAGATCGCGTTTTCCAGCCGTGCGCTTGGTATCGGCTTGAGACCGGGTGGCATGTCGGGCGTTCCGGCCTTGAGGATCCGCGCGCCGGACGCAGTATAGCTGCCGGTCTGCGGCAAGGGCTTGCCGTTGGCATCGACGGCCAGGTTGTCGCGCAGGTACAGGCTCACGTCCCCCGCGCCGCCCAGGCTGAAAAGCGGTACGCCCGGCAGCGTGTCGGCGCCACCGCGCGCCACATTGCCGACCAGCGTCACGACCCCAGGCTGCGGCGCGCGGGCGCCCCATTCATGACTGATCAGGTTGTAGTGGATGGCCCTGGCGCCGAAGTCATGGATCAGGTTGTTCACGACGGCGACGTGCGCGCCGCCCTTGATGAGCGGGTTGCGTTCGTGGTTGGCGTTGTACAGGTTGCCGTAGATGAGCACGCGGTTGGCATTGTCGTGGATGAGCGTGCCTTTCGAATGCTCGCCTTTCTTGTGCGTCGAATCGCGCAGCCCTTCGCTGACGATGTTGTGGCTGAAGGTGATGCGGCGCGAGGTCGCCTGGCGCCATGCCTCGGGCGTCGCGCCATTGAAGCGCGGACCGGACGCCGACAGGTTTTCGTCGGTGGCCCAGCTGAAGCTGCAATGGTCGATGATGACGTTGTCTCCAGCGCTGATGGACAGTCCATCGGCTTCCCAGCCGCTCCGCTTCGCGCGCCCGAATTCGCCCGGCCGCACCGCGATGTGCTGGACGATCACATCGTGCGTGGCGAGGGCGAATCCGCCCCGGATGAAGGTAATGCCGGGATTGGGGGCGGTCTGGCCGGCGATCGTCAGGTGCGGTTCGCTGATGCGGATGCTCTTGCCCTGCAGGTCGATCACGCCGCCCACTTCGAACACGACAATGCGCGGGCCGGTCTCGGCTACCGCGGCGGCAAACGAGCCTTCGCCGGACGCGTTCAGGTTCGTCACCCGTACGATCCTGCCGCCGGCGCCGCCCTTCGTATCAGCCCAGCCTTTGACGTCGATGCCCGCGCGCGACATCCCGCGCAATTCCTTGAAAGGTTCGGCCGCCGGTGCGTGCAGGCACCAGCACGCCATCGTCAGCACCGCCACGCGTAGTGCGAATCGCATCCTCGTCTCCCGTTCTGTTGTAAGTGAATTAGCCGGTCAGGTTCCGGGCTGGACATACGGCACCTTGGCGAAGATTCGCCGTTCGGCGCCGCGCGGGTCGTCCTCCATGCGCGCCGGGACATCGAAGATCATGGTCTGGCGGCGCGCCAGGTCGTAGGGCTCCCAGCGTGGAAGCAGTTTGGCTCCTGGCGCGCCGCTCCTGGCAAAGGCGATGAAGGCGTCGCTCATCATGTCGGCCATGGTTTGGGCCTGCGGGCCGATCGCCGTGGCCCCGGGCTTGGCGACGTTATCGAATACCAGCTGGATGTCGGACCCATGCGGCGCGCCGAACTTGCCGCCGTCTTTCGGCGTCGCCCAGTCCAGCTGGTAGACGAAGGCCGGGCTGCCGGCCCTGGCACGCTCTTCGGCTTCGATGATCGCGCCGCGCCAGGAGCGCGAGGCGGTGGTGATCTTGAAGAGCAGGTCGCTCGGCGACAGGCTCGGGTACAGCTTGCGGTAGGCCGCGATCACCGCCTCGGGCTGGATGTCGACGCGCATGTTGGGCACCAGCTTCGCCGGCAGCTGCTCCCATGTCAGGTTGAAGTTGCTGGCATCGCCTCCCAGGAAGGCGCGTGTTTCGTCGTGCGTGTTGCCGATCATCATCGGAATGTGCGCAGACTGGCCTGGTGCGTCAGGGTAGAAGGGATGGCGCAGCAGGTTGCGATCGTCCAGCACCGGCGCGAACGAGATGCCGCCGAACGGCAGCACCGGATCGCGCGTGCCCAGGGCCGCGACCACCCTTTGAAACGGCATGGTGCGGATCTCGCCAACCCGTTCCGGTGGCAGCTTGAGGGCGTCCAGCATGGCCTGGGCGCGCAGCGTGGCATTCAAGGGGCCGCTGGCCGTCACCTGCTGGCCGCTCATGGTGGCGGCGCGGTGGAACAGGCCGGCGGCGAGAGGCATGGCCATCAGGGTGGCGATCTTGGCGCCACCGCCGGACTGGCCGAACACGGTCACGTTATCCGGGTCCCCACCGAATTCGGCGATGTTGTCGCGCACCCAGCGCAAGGCCAGTATCAGGTCGAGCTGGCCGGCATTGCCCGAATCGGCCCAGGGGTTGCCGGTGCTGTTTGAGGCCGCGCCACCAAGGCGGGCAAGGTACAGGTAGCCGAAGGCGTTGAGGCGATGGTTCACCGTCACCACCACCACGTCGCCGCGACGGCACAGGCGCACGCCGTCGTACAGCGGGCTCGAGCCCGAGCCATTGTTGTAGGCGCCGCCGTGGATGTAGAACATGACCGGGCGCCTGGCGCGGTCGCGCAGGCCAGGGGTGTAGACGTTCAGGAACAGGCAATCTTCGCTGACCGCCTCTTCACGGCTGGACTGGGGACTGGAAGGGCCATGCTCGAGCGCCTCGGCCACCCCGTCCCAGGCTTGCGGTGCCAAGGGCGCCATGAAGCGCCGTGGAGCGGTGTCGGCGCCATAGCGCACGCCCTTGAATACGTTGATGCCGTTGTCGCGGTAGCCCCGGATCCGCCCGTGACGGGTCGTCGCGACGGGTGCCTGCGCTGTGGCGGCGAAGGCGTTGGCACCCAGGATGCTGGAGGCGACGAGGAGGGATTGCTGGAGGAAGGCGCGACGGATCAATGCAGTCATGGAAGGCTGGCGTAACGATGTTGGGCAGCGAAGTTGAGCAGATGCGCACGCCTGGCTGGCAAGACCAGCCAGTGCGCGACACGGTGAGCTATGCTAGCCGACGCACCGGGCAAGCCGCCGCATTCAAATGATCAATGCGGTGATTGATTCAACTGCATGCGCCACCGGCCCTCATCGCGGTTCGCTGCAGCCACCGGATAGGGCGTGCCCCAGTAGACGTTGTTGACCACGACCACGTTCGACGAGGTGTCGCCCACGTGGACACCGCCGCGCGTGGGCCCGGCGAAGACGTTATTCGTGATCAGGGTGCGGCTCCCGTAGATGTAGGCGAGCTGGATGTGCGCGTAGAAGGGACTCGGCGCGGTGCCGCCACTGCGCCGGTTCAGGACGGAATAGGTGCAGTTCGTATCCAGGAGATTGCCGGCGATCGTATGGCCGCCCGTGTCGGGGATGCTGCCGGGCGCGCCGCCTCCGTAGAGCTGGATGCCGTTCCCCTGGTTGTTGGCCACATGGTTCCAGTACACGGCGCAGCGGACGACGCCGTCATCGAGGCCGATGCCGACGCCTTCGGTACCATTGTCGAGCGGGCCGCCGTAGTTGACGTTGAACCAGCAGGTGTTGAACCGGATGGTATGGCCCGCCACGGCGCCGGGACCGGCGGCCGACGACAGCTCGATGCCGCGCCCATAAAAGTTCGGGCTGCTGGCGCCGCCGTTGTGGTTGCAGGAGTTGCCTTCGATGAGGAAGGATGTCGCGAACCCGGTGACATGGATCCCGAAATTCATGTTGGTGCTGCAGTCGTTGTTGCTGATGCGGTTGCGCTCCCCGCTGCCGACGAAGATCCCGCTCAGCATTCCGGTGACCGTATTGCGCTCGAGGCGCGCCGCGACACCGTTCACCAGATAGATGCCGATCGCACCGCGGTTCGCATTGTAGGTGACGCCCGGCGGCGGGGAAATCCGGTTTTCCCGGACGAGGAGCCTGGTGAGCGTGGCGGCGCCGGCGTAGGTTTCGCAGCGGATGCAGTGCGATAAGGCCGAACCGCCGCCGCGGTGAACCACGGTATTGCCGCGTAGTTGGATGTCATCGACGCCGGTATTGCCGGCGACGAGGATGCCATGGTTCGCATACGCGGGGTCGCAGCTCACCACGTCGAGCACGCAGCCGGCGACGGTCACCTCGTTTTTTTGATACATATAGACCCCGGCGCAGTTCGAGGTGAGCGCGATGTTCTCGAATACGCAGCCGTTGCCCAGCCAGATGATGGCGACGTCGCTCGCTTCCGGCAAGGCGGGATTGCGGATGTCCAGGTCGCGGTAGGTGATAAAATCGCGCTCCTGGCCAGCTACTGCGATCGAGCCACCTTCCTGCGGCGTGACAGGGCTGCCCGGCAGGAGGATGACCGGCCTGGGCTGCGCTGGATCGTCGGAACCGTCGTCCCGGTAATACGCGCCGACGGTGATGCGTGCGGCGCGCGTGCCGCTGGCACCCAGCCTGAAGACGCCCGCATAGGTGGTGCCCCGTTTTTGCAGGTAAGTGTTGCCAGGGGCCCAGGCGACGCCCGTCCAGGACTGGAAGGGATTGGACAAGCTGCCGTCGCCGGGACCGGCAGCGCTGGGGTCGACGTAGAAGGTGGGCATGATGTCTGGCAGCTTAGTCCGCTCGAATGGCTGGGCTGTTATGAAGTATCAACTCCGATAAGCCCTGGTCTCCAGGGCTTTATGTTTTGCGCTGACGCGCAGGCGTCAAGCGGATGGCCGTGGCACTAACACTGAAGTACTCATTTGGAATTCTTTCATGGAAATTAAAGTCAACTTTCTCGACAAGCTTCGTCTCGAAGCCAAGTTCGATGACTTCACTGTTATAGCCGACCAGCCTATCCGCTATAAGGGCGATGGCTCGGCGCCGGGTCCCTTCGACTATTTCCTGGCCTCGTCGGCCTTGTGCGCGGCTTACTTCGTGAAGCTGTATTGCGACACCCGCAATATTCCGACCGAAAATATCCGCCTGTCGCAGAATAATATTGTTGATCCGGAAAACCGCTACCAGCAGATTTTCAAGATCCAAGTGGAGTTGCCGGCCGATATCTCCGACAAGGACCGCCAGGGGATCCTGCGTTCGATCGAGCGCTGTACGGTCAAGAAAGTCGTGCAGGCCGGGCCGGAGTTCGTGATTGAAGAGGTAGCGAACCTGGATGCCGATGCGCAGGCTTTGCTGACCTTGCAGCCGGGTACCGAGTCGGCTACCTATATCCCGGGCAAGGATCTGCCGCTGGAGCAGACCATCGCGAATATGTCCGGCATGCTGGCCAGCTGGGGCATCAAGATCGAGATCGCATCCTGGCGCAATATCGTTCCGAATGTGTGGTCGCTGCATATCCGCGACGCGCACTCGCCGATGTGTTTTACCAATGGCAAGGGCGCGACCAAGGAAAGCGCGCTGGCGTCGGCCCTGGGTGAATATATCGAGCGCCTGAATAACAATCAGTTTTATGCCGGTGTATTCTGGGGCGAAGACATCGCGAATGCCGACTTTGTCCATTACCCGAATGAGCGCTGGTTCAAGCCGGGCAAAAAAGATGCACTGCCGGCCGGGATCCTCGACGAATATTGCCTGGACGTTTACGATCCGGACGGCGAACTGCGCAGCTCGCACCTGGTCGACACCAATTCCGGCAACGTGGAGCGCGGAATCGTCTCGCTGCCCTTCACGCGGCACTCGGATGGCGAGACGGTGTATTTCCCGTCCAACCTCATCGAAAACCTGTATGCCAGCAATGGCATGAGTGCCGGTAATACGCTGGCCGAAGCGCAGGTCCAATGCCTTTCCGAGATTTTCGAGCGGGCGGTCAAGCGCGAAATCCTGGAAGGCGAAATGGCCTTGCCGGATGTGCCGGATGAGGTGCTGGCAAAATACCCGGCCATCCTGGCCGGCATCAAGGGCCTGGAAGAGCAGGGCTTCCCGGTGCTGGTCAAGGACGCGTCGCTCGGCGGCACCTATCCGGTCATGTGCGTGACCTTGATGAATCCGCGCACCGGCGGCGTGTTTGCCTCGTTCGGCGCACATCCGAGCTTCGAGGTGGCGCTGGAACGCAGCCTGACGGAATTGCTGCAGGGGCGCAGTTTCGAAGGCCTGAACGATCTGCCGCAGCCGACCTTCGCCAGCAACGCCGTAACGGAACCGTATAACTTCGTCGAGCACTTCATCGATTCCAGCGGCGTGGTGTCGTGGCGCTTTTTCAGCGCCAAAGCCGATGTCGATTTTGTCGAATGGGACTTTTCCGGCCAGGGCGAAGACTCGAATGCCCAGGAAGTGGCGACCTTGCTCGGCATTCTCGAGGAGATGGGCAAGGAGGTCTACATGGCGGTGTACGACCAGCTCGGCGCGACAGCCTGCCGCATCCTGGTGCCCGGTTATTCGGAAATCTACCCGGTCGAAGACCTGGTCTGGGACAACACCAATAAATCGCTGCTGTTCCGTTCCGATATCCTGAACCTGCATCGCCTGGACGATGCCGCGCTCGCGGCACTGCTCGAGCGCCTGGAGAACAACGAGCTCGATGAGTATTCCGACATCGCGAGCCTGATCGGTATCGAGTTTGACGAGAATACGGACTGGGGACAGTTGACGGTGCTCGAGTTGAGGCTGCTGATCAACCTCGCCCTGCAGCAGTTCGACGAGGCGCACGAGCTGGTGGGCGCCTTCCTGCAATACAACGACAACACCGTCGAGCGCCGCCTGTTTTACCAGGCCCTGAACGTGGTGCTGGAGGTGGTGCTCGATGACGAGCTGGAACTGGACGATTATGTCGTCAATTTCCGCCGCATGTACGGCAACGCCCGAATGGACGCGGCGCTGGGCTCGGTGGACGGCAGCGTGCGCTTCTTCGGGCTCACGCCGACGAGCATGCAACTCGAGGGCCTCGACCGGCACCACCGCCTGATCGACAGCTACAGGAAACTGCATCAGGCGCGGGCGAAGGCCGCGGCTGCATTGCGCTAGGAAACCACGCCGCTCCCGGCGGTGCGGTACATCTGCTCGAACTCGGCCATCGGGAGCGGGCGGCCCAATAGAAAACCCTGCATCGAGGAACAGCCGCCCTTGACCAGGAAACGCCGCTGGGCCTCGTCCTCGACGCCCTCGGCGACGATATCGAGCTTGAACTTGTGTGCCAGCGCGATAATGGCCTCGACGATCGACCCCGAACCCGGGTCGATACCGATGTCGTGCACGAAGGAGCGGTCAATTTTCAGCGCGGAGAGCGGGAAGCGCTTGAGATAGGCCAGCGAGGAGTAACCGGTGCCGAAATCGTCGAGCGAAAAGGAGACGCCCTGCGAACAGATCTCGTGCATGCGGTGGGTAATCTCCAGCATGTTTTCGGCAAAGACGCTTTCGGTCAGTTCCAGGCACAGCCGCCCGGCGGGCGCTCCCGTGCCGTCGAGGATGGTCGCCATGGCCGCGGGAAAGTCGGCATCGCGCATCTGGTGCACGCTGACGTTGACGGCCAGCTTCAGGCGCGCAAGCGCCGGGTCATGCTGCCAGCGCGCCAGCGCACGGCAGCTCTCCTCCAGCACATGCTCGCCAAGGGGGAGGATGAGGCCCGATTCTTCGGCAAACCCGATGAAATGCTCCGGACCGATCAGGTCGTCGTCGCGCTGCCAGCGCAGCAGGACCTCGGCGCCGACCAGTCGCCCCCGGGTATCGAACTGTGGCTGGCAGAACAGGCGAAACTGGCCCATCGAAAGGCCGTTGCGCATCGAAGCGTCGAAGGCGGCGCGGTGGTCGGCCGCATCCTGCATGCTGGGGTCGAAGAAGCGGGCGGCGTTGCGCCCGTCGGCCTTGGCGCGGTACATGGCCAGGTCGGCTTGCTTGAGCAGGGTATCGCTGTTGGTTCCGTGCGCGTCGAACAGGGTGATGCCGATGCTTGCCGAGCTCTTGAACATGTACGCGCCAAGCTGGTAGGGCTGGCCCAGGGCCGACAGGATCTTCGTTGCCACGCGGTCCGCCTCGCTGGCCGCGCCGCGCTCCGCCACCCCCAGGCCCTCCAGCACCACGACGAATTCGTCGCCGCCGAGCCGCGCCAGCTGGTCGCTGTGGCGAACCGTGCAGCGCAGCCGCTCGGCTGTCTGGCGCAGCAGCATGTCGCCCAGGTCGTGTCCCATGGTGTCGTTGAGCAGCTTGAAGTTGTCCAGGTCGAGATAGAGCAGCGCGCCGTACTGGCCCAGGCGCCGGCTGCGTGCCAGCACGTGTTCGAGCTCCCCGATCAGGAAGCGGCGGTTCGGCAGGCCGGTCAGGTGGTCGAAATACGCCAGTTCGTAGATATGCCTTTCCGTGCGCTTGCGCTCGGTGAGATCGGTGTTCACGCCGGAGATGCGCACGGCCTTGCCGTTGTCGTCGCGCAGCACGTAGCCGCGCGACAGGACCGGTACGTAGTGCCCAGTGCGGTGGCGTAGCCGGAATTCCAGGCCGAAGCTGTCGCGCGTGCTGGGCAGCAGGTCCGCCAGGTAGCCGGTGATCATCACATCGTCATCCGGGTGCAGGAGGCGGCGCCAGGCCCCGGAGTCCTCGATTCCTTCACCACTGGGGTAGCCGAGCATGTTCCACCAGCGCTCCGAGTAATACACCTGGCCTGTGACCAGGTCCCAGTCCCAGGGCGCATCGGTGGAACCCTTGAGCACCAGCCGCAAGCGCTCTTCGGACTTTTCCAGCGAGTGTTGGGTCTCTTTGAGCGCCGTACAGTCGGTGAAGCAGACCACGACCTGCCGCACGCACCCGGCGTCGTCGAATTCGGGAAAGGCATTGCACAACAGCCAGCAGGTCGGACCCTGGCGGACAACGCCGGCGACGAGTCCGGACAGTTTCCGGCCGGTGCGGAGCACGACGTAGGCCGGAAATTCCTCCACCGGCATGGCCGAGCCGTCGTCGCGCAGGACGGCCCAGGCGCTCGCGCTGGGATTATCGCCGAGCAGCTCGAGCTCGCTGCGGCCCAGCAGTTCCTGGGCCAGGCGGTTGGCGGAGAGGATGCGCCCGTCCGCCGCATGCACCACAACGCCGGCCGGCAGGTGGTCGTACAGGGTGTCGGAGCAGCGCAGTGCTTCTGCAGGGGAAATGGGCAGCATGGCGGTTCTGGGTGGGGGCGTTTATCCGCAAGCAATCGCGTCATACTAGCAGTTTCGCCCGCCGCGCCGCGCACACCGGATCACGGGCAGGTCATGCATCCCTGCGCAAAATACCCTCGATCGCCTCGACTTCACCGGCGTCCAGCGCCGGCATGCGCGCGGCCAGTACGGCGTCCAGCACCTGGGCCGGCTTGCTGGCCCCGATCAGCGCCGATGTGACGGCCGGCTGGCGCAGCACCCAGCGCAGGGCCAGTTGCGCCAGCGACTGGCCGCCTCCCTCTGCGATGGCGTGCAGGGCCCGCGCGACGCGCAGGCTGTCCTCGGTCAGGTGTTCGGTGCGCAGGAACGCGCTGTTGCCTGCGGCACGCGAGTCGCCGGGCAGGGCGCTCCCGAGGTAGCGGTCGGTCAGCAGGCCCTGGGCCAGCGGTGAAAAGGCGATGCCGCCAATGCCTTCCTGCTCCAGCACAGGCAGCAGGTCGGACTCGGCCTTGCGCACGAACATGTTGTAGCGCGACTGGTTGACGATGCAGGGCGTGCCCAGCCGGCGCAGCTCGCTGGCGGCCAGGCGGGTCTGCTCGCCCGTGTAATTCGATACGCCGACATACAGGGCGCGTCCGCTGCGCACGATATGGTCGAGTGCCGCCATGGTCTCCTCGAGCGGCGTGGCCGGGTCCGGGCGGTGGTGGTAGAAGATGTCGACGTACTCGAGTCCCATTCGGTCCAGGCTCTGGTCGAGGCTGGCAACCAGGTATTTGCGGCTGCCCCAGTCGCCGTAGGGGCCGGGCCACATGGTGTAGCCGGCCTTGGTGCTGACGACGATCTCGTCCCGGTAGGGGCGCAGGTCCTGCGCGAGGATCCGGCCGAAACTGCTTTCGGCCGACCCCGGGGGCGGTCCGTAGTTGTTCGCCAGGTCGAAGGCGGTGACCCCGAGGTCGAAGGCGGTGCGCACGATCTCGCGCTGGCGCGCAGGGTCGGCGGCGTCGCCGAAGTTATGCCACAGGCCGAGCGAGATGGCGGGCAAGCGCAGCCCGCTGGCTCCGCAACGGCGGTAGGGCATCGCGTCGTACCTGCTTGCCGCGGCCTGCCACCTCATGCTGCGACCGTGCCTGCGCCCGCGGCCGCGTTGCAGACGTAGATGGTGGCTTGCTCGCCGTTCGGGGCGCGGTAGGAGCGCCCGACGGCCTCCTGGATCGCGCCGACGAGTGCGTGCGGCACCAGCGCCACGACGCAGCCGCCGAATCCGCCGCCGGTCATGCGCACGCCGCCCGCGCCGCCGATGACTGTCTTGACAATCCCCACCAGTTCGTCGATGGCAGGCACGGTGATCTCGAAGTCGTCACGCATCGAGGCGTGCGACTCCTCCATCAGTTCGCCCATGCGTTCCAGGTCGCCCGCCGCGAGCGCGGTCGCCGCGCCGAGCACCCGCGCGTTCTCGGTCACGACGTGGCGCGCCCGCTGCAGCACGGTCGGGTCGAGCTCGGGGCCGCGCGCGCGCAGCAGCTCGAGGCTGACATCGCGCAGGGCGGCTACGCCGAAATGCCGGGCGGCTTCCTCGCACTGGAGGCGGCGCGCATTGTAGGCACTGTCGACCAGCCCGCGCGCGACGTGCGAGTTGAGGATCACGATCGCGGCGTTGGCCGGGATCGGCACCGGCCGTACTTCGAGCGAGCGGCAATCGATCAGCAGCGCGTGGCCGGCGGCCCCTAGAGCCGAACTGATCTGGTCCATGTTGCCGCACTTGCAGCCGACGAAGTCGTTTTCCGCCTGCTGGGCGACCAGGGCGATATCGATCGGGCGCACCTCCTCGAAGCCCGGCAGGGTGGCGAACAGCATGCCGACCGCAACCGACAGCGAGGCCGAGGACGACAGCCCGGCGCCCTGCGGGACGTCGCCGGCGACGACCATGTCCATCCCGGACATCGGCAGGCCGCGCTGTACCAGTTCGCGCACGACGCCGCGCACGTAGTTGGCCCACATCGGGGAGTCCAGCCTGTCGATCGGCGCGTCGAGCCGGTATTCGTCGACGGCATCGTCATAGTCGGCAGCGATCACGCGCACCACGCCGTCGTCGCGCCTGCGCGCCGCGATCACGGTGCGGTAGTCGATCGCGCAGGGCAGCACCAGGCCATCGTTGTAGTCGGTATGTTCGCCGATCAGGTTGACCCGGCCCGGGGCCTGGACCACGATCGACGGCGCTGCGCCGAAGGCGGCCTGGAATACGGCGCTGGTGCGCGCCATCGGGGATTCATGCATTGTCTTCTCGCGCTGGAGTGGAATGGAGGTAGTGGACGTCGGACAGTTCGCGCAGGCGCGCCGCCGCCTGTTCCGGGGTCAGGTCGCGCTGGGCCTCGGCCAGCATTTCGAAGCCGACCATGAACTTGCGCACCGATGCCGAACGCAGCAGCGGCGGGTAGAAATGGGCGTGCAGCTGCCAGGGCTGGGCATCGTCCGAAGACTCATTGGGCAACGCATCTGGCGAAAAAGGCGCGCCATGCCACCCCATCGAGTACGGGAAGGAGGACTCGAACAGGTTGTCGTAACGGGTGGTCAGGCGCTGGAGCGCCAGCGCGAGGTCGGCACGCTGCGCAGCATCGAGTTGATCGAGGCGCTGCACGGGGAAGCGGGGCAGCAACAGGGTCTCGAAAGGCCAGCTGGCCCAGTAGGGTACGACCGCGATCCAGAATTCGGTACTGACGACGACGCGCTCGCCATCGGCCGCCTCGCGCTCGGCATAATCGAGCAGCATCGGGCGTCCCTGCTCGGCAAAATACGCGCGCTGCTGCCGGTCCTCGGCCGCGGGAAGGTTCGGCAGGAAGCTCGTCGCCCAGATCTGCCCGTGCGGGTGCGGGTTCGAGCAGCCCATCACCGCGCCCTTGTTCTCGAAGACCTGTACCCAGCGATAGGTCGCGCCCAGCTCGGCGCTCTGCTCGCACCAGGTGTCGATGACCTGGCCGATGGCCGGCAGCGTCAGCTCAGGGAGCGATTTGCCGTGGTCGGGTGAAAAGCAGATGACGCGGCTGGTGCCGCGCACGCTCATGCCCTGGAACAGCGGATCTTTTGGTGGCTGCGCGTCAGGCGTGTCGGGCATCAGGGCGGCGAAATCGTTCTCGAACACATAGGTGCCTTCGTACTGCGGATTGCGCTCGCCGTTGACGCGCAGGTTGCCGGCGCACAGGTAGCAGCCCGGGTCGTGGCTGGGACGAGCGCTGCGGTCGACCGCTTCCTGCTGTCCCTGCCAGGGACGCTTGGCGCGGTGTGGCGATACCAGCACCCATTCGCCCGACAGTGGATTGAAGCGGCGGTGTGGGTCGTTCGGGGAGGTGAACATGGAGCTCCTTAATAAATCAGATCAAATGCTGCGCACTGGCGCATGCTTACCAAAGTCCGCCGTAGATCGCGGACAGCAGCACGCAGATTACCGCCGAACCGAGCGCAAAGGCGCCATCCACGCGGAACAGCTTGCGGTCCACGTGGAAGCTGCGCACCCGGTCACGCGCACCGAAGGTGCTGATCAGGACCATGCCGGCAATGACCAGCCAGAAGACGATGAAGGTGCGGTCCAGGAACGGAATCTCATAGGTGCCGGTGCCGTTGTCGACCGCAAAGCCGATCGGCGCCAGGAAGGACAGGTCTATCATCCCCGGCAGGAACTTCAGGAAGATCGAGAACACCAGCCCGCCGATGGTGGCGAACATGGCCGCCGGCGCCGTCGTCTTCTTCCAGAAGAAGCCCAGCAGGAACATGGCCAGGATGCCCGGCGAGACGAAGCCCGTGTATTCCTGGATGTACTGGAAGCCGCCTTTCTTGTCGATGCCCAGCAGCGGGGCGATCAGCACGGCGATCGCCATGGCGACCACGGTCGTCACGCGGCCGACCCAGACCATGCGCGCTTCGCTCGCCTCCGGGTTGAACTTCGGCTTGTAGATGTCGAGCGTGAAGATGGTGGCGATGCTGTTGGCCTTGCCGGCCAGGGAAGCCACGATGGCCGCCGTCAGCGCGGCAAAGGCGACGCCCTTCAGGCCCGACGGCAGCATGGCCAGCAGGGTTGGATAGGCGCGGTCCGGATTGAGTTCGCCACCGACGCGCATGGCATCCCCCAGGGTGCCGGAGCGGTCCAGGGCAAAGGCGGCGATACCGGGCAGCACGACGATGATCGGCATCAGGAGCTTCAGGAAGGCGGCGAACAGCAGGCCCTTGCGCGCCGTGGTCAGGTCCGCGCCGAGTGCGCGCTGGGTGATGTACTGGTTGCACCCCCAGTAGCTCAGGTTGACGATCCACAGGCCGCCGATCAGGGTCGACAGGCCGGGCAGATCCATGTAGTTCGGGTTGTCGCGCGAGAGCACCATGTCGAAGTGGCCGCGGGTGCTGGCGAACAGTTCCGTAACGCCGTGCATGGCGCCTTGTCCGCCCGAGAGGCGGGCGACGAGGTCGAGCGCGATCCAGGTGGTCACCAGGCCGCCGATGATCAGGCACAGCACCTGGATCACGTCGGTGTAGCCGATCACCTTCATGCCGCCCAGGGTGATGACGGTGGCGAAGATCGCCAGGAACAGCATGCACGGCAGCATGCCGATCGGGGCGATGCTGTTGATCGCCAGCGCGCCCAGGTACAGGATCGCGGTCAGGTTGACGACGATGTACAGGGCCAGCCAGAACACGGCCATCGTGGTGGCCACCGCCTTGCCGTAGCGCTGCTCGAGGAACTGCGGCATCGTGTAGATGCGGTTCTTCAGGTAGACCGGCATGAAGAACACGGCGACGATGACCAGGGTGGCGGCGGCCATCAGTTCATACACGGCGATCGCCATGCCGATCTTGAAACCGGCGCCGCTCATGCCGATGAACTGCTCGGCCGAGATGTTCGAGGCGATCAGGGAGGCGCCGATGGCCCACCAGGTGAGCGAGCCTTCAGCGAGAAAATAGTCGTGCGAGGCCTTGCCGGAGGTGGCGCGTTTTTTTCGGTAGACCCACAGGCCGTAGCCGGCGACGATCAGGAAATAGACAAGGAAAACGAAGGAATCGAGGGCGGAAAAGAGGGTCATGAAACGGCGCCGTTTGGGTTGCACGCGGTAATGCCGCGCGGTAGCTGGTCAGGGCCGCTGTCCTGACGCGGCCCACATCGACGGGATCTTTACACAGATGACAGTGTGAAAGTGATAACGAACTGAAACTCTCAGTGGGCTGATCATTTACATCCGGGCCGGTGGCGCCGGACTCCGCACGGCCGATCCAGGAAAAAATGTCAGAAACGTGAGCGTTTGATGACCGGCCACGATATTGCTTGCGGCAAATGGCAGAGCCTACATAGACTGACAGCCCACCCATGTTGCCGATTGCACCACAATGATTCCTGTCGATTTCGCCAGCGCCGGCCTGCGGCGCAAGGCTGCCGCCACCTTGTTGCTGTTGTGCGCACTGGCGCTGTGTCGGGTGCAGGCGGCAAGTATCAGCCTGAACGATTCCTGGTTGTTCCATCGTGACGACAGCCGCAGCGTCACCACAGCGCAGCAGGTACCGTCCACTGCCTGGACCCAGGTCAGCCTGCCGCACGCCGCGCGGATAGAAGCGCGCGTCCCCACGGCGCCCTGGCAGGGCACCGTGTTCTACAAGAAGAAGTTGAACGTCAAGCTGCGCCCGGGCGAGCGCGCCATCCTGCGCTTCGAGGCCGTCATGAACGTGGCCGACGTCTGGCTCAACGGCAAGCACCTGGGCCAACACCTGGGCGGCTACCTGCCGTTCGCCTTCGACATTACCGATGTGTTGAAACCGGGTGCCGACAACGAGCTCGTGGTGCGCGCCAACAATGAGGACAACCCGATCACCGGCCCGAAACCGCTCAAGGAGCTGGACTATATCCAGCACGGCGGCATCTACCGCGGCGTGCAGCTCATCATCAAGCCGGCGGTGCACATCACCGATGAAATGGTTTCAAACACGCCGGCGGGCGGCGGCGTGTTCGTGACCTATCCGCAGGCGGACAAGGCGGCGGCCGTGGTGCAGGTCAAGGCCGAAGTCAGCAATACCTCAAGCCGCGAGCGACTCGTCACCGTCAGCAATACCTTGAGCTGGAAAGGCAGGCAGGTCGCCCGCACGGAGCAGCGGGTGCGACTGGCGGCTGGCCAGCGCCTGCATGTCACGACCCCGATCCGGATCAGCGCGCCGAAACTGTGGTCGCCAAGGGCGCCCAACCTCTATGACCTGACCACGACCGTGCGCGCGGACGGCGCCAAGGATACGGGGACCGATGTTGTAAGGGCGCGCATCGGCGTGCGCCGCTTGGCCTTCGAGGGCGGGAAGCTGCTGCTGAACGGCGAGCCGCTCACGCTGCGCGGCGTGAACCGTCACCAGGAATATCCGTACGTCGGCTACGCCCTGTCGGAACAGGCAGATTACCGCGACGCGCTCCTGATCAAGAAATACGGGTTCGACTACGTGCGACTCTCGCACTATCCGCATTCGCCCGCCTTCATGAAGGCGGCCGACGCGCTTGGCCTCATGGTCCTGCCCGGCATCCCCGGGTGGCAGTTCTACAATCCGGACCCGGCCTTCGGCCAGCAGGTGCTGCGTACCTGCACCGACATGGTCCGGCGCGACCGCAACCATCCGAGCGTGCTGGCCTGGGAGTGTTCGCTGAACGAGACGAAGATGCCGGATGCCCTGCTGCAGGCGCTGCACGGCACCGTGCACGCCGAATACCCCGGCGACCAGGCCTTCTCGGCAGGATGGGTGCCGGAGCCCTATGACATCTACCTGCAGGCGCGCCAGCACCGGCTGGGCAGGGAGCATGCGCTGCCGGCAAAGCCGCTGATCGTCTCCGAATACGGCGACTGGGAGTACTACGCCATGAACGCGGGCCTGAACCAGACCGCATGGGCCGACCTGAAGCCCGCCGACCGATCGAGCCGGCAAGCGCTGGGGCAGGGCGAAGCGCGCCTGCTGCAGCAGGCCAGGAACGTGGTCGAGGCCCACGACGAGAATGCCACCACGCCCGCCTTCGCGGACGGCTACTGGGTGATGTTCGATTACGCGCGCGGCTACGCCACCGATCTCGAAGAGTCGGGCGCGATGAGCATCGAGCGCCTGCCGAAGTTCTCGGCCGAGTTCTTCCGCTCCCAGCGCGACGCGGCCGAGCGCTCGCCGCAATGGGGCGGCGGGCCGATGGTTTTCATCGCCAGCTACTGGCAAGCCGACTCCTCGCCGCGCGTGCGCGTCTTCACGAATGCCGAGGAAGTCGAGCTGCGCCTGAACGGCAAGGTCGTTGGACGGAAAAAGAGCGCGCCATCGCCGGCGCACCCGCGCCTGGCGCATCCACCGCTGGAATTCGATACCGGCGGCTTCGCGCCCGGCGAGCTGGTGGCGGTCGCCTATTCCGGCGGGCGCGTCGTGGCCCGGCACCAGGTCCGTACACCGGGTGAGCCGGTGAAACTGGCGCTGGCCCTGGACGACCTTGGCGTGCCTGCGGTGGCGGGCGACCTGGTCTTCGCGCGCGCCCGCCTGGTCGACGCCAACGGGACGACGGTGCCGGCGAGCGGCCAACCGGTGAGCTTCTCGAGCGGTCCGGGCGCGGAAATCGTCGGCAGCGCGGTCGCCATCAGCGAGGCCGGGATCGCCAGCGTGCTGGTGCGGGTGCAGGGGCCGCGCGCCGGAATGTCTGCGCAGGCAGGCGCACTCAGGGCGGTCCTCGCGACCGGCCGCTAGTCCACACACGGCATTGCCGCCGCCGCCGCGCTCCCGTTATTTCCTGGTGCGCGTCGGCGGACAATCGGCCGATCTCTCAAGCGAATGATTATTCGCTTCCCTGGTACATACAAACAATATCTTTTGAATAAGATGCAGGTCTCCGATTGTCCGCAACTTCACAACAACACACGAGACCATGAAACAAGAAACCGGAAACAAGCATTTGCGCCTCACCGTCTTTGCCCTGGCCGCCGCCATGGCAGCCAATAGCCAGGCCCAGCAGGCAGAGCCGCTGGAACCCGTGAACGTGGTGAAGGTGACCGGTTTCCGGGCGAGCCTGGACAGCGCGCTGACCGCCAAGAAAAACTCCGACGGCATCGTCGACGTGATCAAGGCCGAGGACATTGCCAAGTTCCCGGATGCGAACCTGGCCGAATCGCTGCAGCGCGTGCCGGGCGTGTCGCTGGCGCGCGGCGAGGGCGGCGAAGGCCGGCAAATCACCGTGCGCGGCCTGAACGCCGGTTTCACGCGGGTGCGCATCAACGGCATCGAAGGCATGTCGATGACCGGCGCCTCCGACATCAACGGCAACTCGAACCGCAGCCGCGGCTTCGACTTTTCCGTCTTCGCGTCCGAACTGTTCAACAGCCTGGAAGTGCGCAAGACCTCCGAGGCCGCCGTCGAAGAGGGCTCGCTCGGTGCGACCGTCGACCTGCGCACCGGGCGCCCGTTCGACTTCAAGGGCCGCACCGTCAACATCGGCGTGCAGGAATCATGGAACTCGGTGTCGCGCAAGGCCCAGCCGCGCTTCACGGGCCTGGTCTCGGACCGCTGGGACACCGCCTGGGGCAAGTTCGGCGCCCTGGTCTCGGCCGCGCATTCGAAACGGCGCGCCACCGAAGAAGGCTACGAGGCGGTCGACCTGTACCCGGCCAGCTTCGACGATGGATTTTGCTCGCCGCTGGGCGCCGCTCCCCAGGTCCCCGGGAACAATGCCGTCAAGGGCGTGACCGCGGCCGATTGCGGTTTCGGCGTGCCGCGCACCAGCAACCCGGCCGCCTACAACGCGGTGATGGGCCGTACCGATAACTTCGGCGGGACGGTGGCAACGCCGGCGGCTGGCTCGGGCTCCTTCCATCCGCGCATTCCGCGTTTCCGCCGCTCCCAGACCGATTACGAGCGCACCGGCCTGACGGGTTCCTTCCAGTGGCGCCCGAAGAGCGGCACCGAGGTCAACCTCGACCTTATGTACGGCAAGTTCGCGAATAAACGCTACGACAACTACCTCGGCGCCATCTCCTTCGGGCGCAGCCTGGCGGCGGCCAACGGCAAGCCGCAAACCTCGATCCTCGAAGCGCATTTCAATGACCAGGGCAGTTGGGATTACGGTCGCTTCAACGGCGTCGACGTGCGCACCGAAGGCTTGCTGGACGTGTACACGACGAAGTTCCGCCAGAACGTGCTCTCGGCCAGCCACAAGATCACCGATACCCTGAAAGTCGATGTCCTGCACGGCGTGTCGAACACCTCGCTCGACAACCCGATGCGCGCCACGGTCATGTTCGACGCGCCGAACGTCAACGGCTTCTCCTTCGACTTCCGTGACAACCGCAACGTGCCGGCCCTGAACTACGGGATCGACCCCAGCAACCCGAACAGCTTCACCTTCGCCAACACCGAGCCGAACGGCACCTGGCATGGCCAGTTCTTCGGCCGCTACCTGCAGTCCGGTAACAAGCTGAAGACCGATGCCGTCAACCTGGCATGGGAAATGAACGACAGGCTGACGCTGAAGACCGGCGTCTCGCGCCGCAGCAACCTGTGGACCAACTACGAGGTCGGCAACGGCTCGAGCGGCGGCCTGAACCTGCCGGCCGGCGTCGGCATGGCCGACATCTCGCGCCAGATCTCCGGCTTCGGGCGCGGCCTCGATGGCAGCGGCTTCCCATCCTCGTGGGCGGCGGTCGACCTGAACAAGCTGCTGGCGGTGCACAACATCGAATGCCACTGCGCGGCGGTGCCGGGCTCCGAGTTCAACCTGTCGACGGCGGGCACGACCCGCATCGGGGAACGCATCGACGCCGTGTATGCCATGGCCGACTTCAACTACGACCTGTTCGGCGTCGGCCTGCGCGGCAACGCCGGCGTGCGCGGGGTCGAGACCACGGCCACCTCGAGCACCCCGGTCAATGTCGGCGGCGGCATGCAGTTCGTCACCGTCGCCAAGAAATACCGCGACTGGCTGCCCGCCCTGAACCTGACCGCCCAGCTGCCGAAGGATGTGTTCCTGCGCTTCTCGGCCGGCAAGACCCTGGCCCGGCCGGAATACGGCGACCTGCGCCCGAGCGCCAGCGTGAACCACCAGTTCCAGACGGTCTCGGTCGGTAACCCGACCCTCGACCCGATCCGCGCCAGGACCTATGACCTGCAGGCCGAGTGGTACTACGACAAGAACGCCATGGTCTCGGTGGGTTACTTCCGCAAGGAGATCGGTACCTTCATCCAGAACGTCCAGCAACGCCAGGTGTATTCCTCGCTCGGCTTCCCGAACGAACTGCTGACGGCGGGCGGCTGCTCGATCACCGGCGGCACCCCGGCCTGCGGCGTGTTGCCGGATACCACGGTGGTGGTCAACCGCAAGTTCAACACGCCGGGCGGCCCGCTCAACGGGCTGGAATTCAACCTGCAGGCGCCGTTCAACTTCCTGCCGGGGATCGGCAAGAACTTCGGCCTGCTGGCCAACCACACGCGCGTCAAGTCGAAGATCCACTACATCGTGCGCCCGGATAACCTGACCACCCCGGCCAACGAGGAGGTGACAGATGTCGCTGACTTCACCGGCCTGTCGCCGCGCGCGCACAACCTGACCCTGTACTACGACGATCCGAAGTTCAGCGCGCGCGTCTCGGCGGCCCACCGTTCCAGCTACATCCTGGCCGTGCTGGGCGACATCAACGGCCATGACTACACGGTCGTCGATGGCTCGACCAGCATCGACTTCAGCGTGTCGTACAACCTGACGCCGCAGCTGCGCCTGAGTTTCGAGGGCCAGAACCTGACCGACACGCCGCTGCGTTACGGCCGCGACACCGGACGCAACGATACCCTGTTGTACGTGCATTCCGGACGCACGTTCGTCCTCGGAGCGAACTACAAGTTCTGATTGCCCATGCCGTTACGCGAAGCTTCCTTGCTTCATCGCCTGCGTGCGCTGGCCCCCGTGCTGGTGCTGGCCGTGTGTTCCTGCGGCCACGCGCTGGCCGAACAGCGCACGCTGTCGCAGGACTGGCTGTCCAGGAAGGGCGATGCGGCGGGCGCCGAACAGCCGGCATTTCCCGACGGCGGCTGGCAGCGCATTGCGGTACCCCATGATTACTCGATCATGGACCGTCCGGACCGCACGCCCCCCTTCGATCCGAAGACCGCGGGCGGGCAGGACTCCGGCTACCTGCCGGGCGGGCAGGGCTGGTACCGCAAGCACCTCGCCCTGAGCGGCGCCGACGCCAGGCGCGTGCTGCGCCTGCATTTCGAGGCCGTCTACATGGACGCCGAGATCTGGTTCAACGGCGAGCGCGTGGGCCGGCACCGTTATGGCTATACGCCGTTCACCTTCGACCTGACCGGCAAGGCCAGGGGCGGGGACAACGTCATCGTGGTGCGGGTCAACCATGTCGACCCGTCCTCGCGCTGGTATGCGGGTTCCGGCCTGATCCGGCCGGTCACGCTCGAGCTGCTCGACCCGGTCCACCTGGCGCCGGACAGCGTGTTTGCCAGCACCCGTACGGCCTCGCCCAAGAAGGCCGAACTCGACGTGCGCGCCACGGTCGTCAACCGCAGGCCGGCGCCGGCACGAGCTGAACTGGTGTCCACACTGTTTGGGGCCGACGGCAGCGTCGTGGCGCGCGAGCGCCGCCGGCTCACCATCGCGGCGCAGGGCAGGGCGGACATGGGCGCCAGCCTGGGTGTCGACCAGCCGAAGCTGTGGTCGCCCGAGGCGCCGAACCTGTACACCCTGGAGCAGGAGGTGCGGGTGGAGGGCCAGGCGCGCGACGTGCGCCGCACCCGCGTCGGGATCCGGACCGTGACGGTGGACGCGCAGCATGGCCTGCGGATCAACGGTAAACGCACCCTGCTGCGCGGCGGGAACGTCCATCACGATCACTACATGCTGGGCGCGGCCGGGTGGCCGGATGCGGAGGCGCGCAAGGTCGCGCTCCTGAAGGCGGCCGGCTACAACGCGATCCGCATTGCCCACAACCCGGCCAGCCAGGCGATGATGGACGCGGCCGACGAACTCGGCATGCTCGTCATCGACGAGGCCTTCGACATGTGGCGCAAGCCGAAGCGCGACGCAGACTACGCCCGCTTCTTCGACGAGAGCTGGGAACAGGATATCGACGGCCTCGTGCTCGGCGGACGCAATCATCCCAGCGTCCTCCTGTGGAGCATCGGGAACGAGATTCCGGAGCAGGGCTCGCCGGCGGGCGTGCGTACCGCGCGCGAGCTCGTCGCCCGGATCCGCAAACTCGATCCGACCCGGCCCGTCACACAGGGCGTGAATATCGACAGCCCCGGCAACGCAGCGCAGTTTGCCGAAGTGGACGTGGCGGGCTACAACTACCGCGCCCACCTGTTCGCCAAGGACCACGCCACCCATCCGCAGCGGGTGATGTACACGTCCGAATCCACATCGAAGGACGCTTTCCGTTACTGGGAGCCGGTCGAGACGGTGCCCTGGGTGATCGGCGACTTCGTGTGGACTGCGATCGACTACATCGGCGAGTCCGGCATTGGCTGGATGGGCTATTCGCACGACTGGAAGCAGCTCGGCCCCTATCCGTGGCACCTGGCCTACTGCGGCGAAATCGACGCGACCGGCCGCAAACGTCCCGCCGCCTACTACCGGCAGGTATTGTGGAAGACCGGTATCGATCCGGTGGCGGCCTTCGTCGAGCAGCCGCCGGGCACCGCGGACCTGCCCGATCGCGACCTTTTCAAGCAGCATCCCGAGCTGGACTGGTCGCTGCACGACCTGCACCCGAGCTGGACCTGGAACGGCCAGGAAGGCAAGCCGCTGAAGGTGGTTGTCTATTCCGAGCACCCGGAGGTGGAGCTGTTCCTGAATGGGGTTAGCCTGGGCCGCCGACGTGCCGGCCGCGAGACCGAATACAAGGCCGAGTACAGCGTCCACTACCAGCCGGGGCGCCTGCTGGCCGTCGGCTACAGCGGTGGCAAGGCCGCGGGGCAGTGGGAACTCAATACCGCCGGGGCGCCGGCAAGGGTCAAGCTGCATGCCGATCGCCGGCAGGTCCGTGCAAATGGCCAGGACCTGGTGTATGTTACCGCCGAGCTGGCGGACAGGGATGGCCGTCCCGTGTACGCGCAGGACGGCGACCGCAAATTTCGCGTGAGCGTGAAGGGCGCCGGCACCCTGGCCGGTGTCGGCAACGGGCATCCGATGGATGCGTCGAGCTTTCAGCTTGGTGAGCGCAGTACTTTTCACGGCCGGCTGGTCGCGGTGGTGCGCGCGGGGCTCCAAGCCGGGCCGATTGAGATCGAATTTGCTGCAGACGGCATTCCGGTTCAGCGGGTGCAGGTCGACGCCGTCGCACAGTAGCTACCGATACAAATAATTTTGGGGATGTTCCGCATGATGCCTGTTTCGAACGCTAGCTGCGCCGGCCCCTGCACGCTCGTGCCGAAAATCCTGCCGGCGCTGTTGCTGGGCTGTTTTGTTGTCCAGCCCGTGTGTGCGCAGACGGCGGCACCGGCCCGGCCGACTAAACCAGCGGCCGCACGTCCCGCCGCCACGGCGCCGGCGGCACCGGCCCCGGCGCAGCCCGGCACGGCCAGCGCCGCCACCACCGCCACCACTGCCAGGACCGAACCGGAGCAGTCCGCGACGCCGGACGAGATCGCCTCCGTCGAGGTGGTGGCGGCCCGTCCCACCAACAAGGTCGATCGCGACGTGTATGAGCTGAAAAGCGATATCAGCGTCGGCAATGCCTCGGCGGCCGATGTCCTGAACAACGTGCCCTCCGTCTCGGTCGACCAGGATGGCACGGTGGCGCTGCTCGGCAATCCGAACGTCCAGATCATGGTCAACGGCAAGCGCGATGCCCAGTTCCAGGGGCAGAACCGCGGGGATGCGCTCAATTCCTTCGCGGCCGAAAACATCGAATCGATCGAGGTGATCAACGTGCCCGGCGCGGAGTTCGGCAACGAAGGTGGCAGCGGTCCGATCATCAACCTGGTGCTGAAACGCACGCGCAAGCCGGGTTCCAGAGTCAGCCTGAATGCCAACAAGGGCACGCAGGAGCGCTACAACGCCGGCCTGAACGGGGAATACGCGGCCGGGCGCTATTCGATCAGCGGCAACATGAACGTGCGCAGGAACCAGCGCACCCACTATCGCGAATCGCAGCGCGAGGACCTGGACCCGCAAACCGGCGAGGTCATCGGCGGTACGACGTCCAGCAGCGAAGGCGTAGCGCCGTCCACCGCGCTCATGCTTGCCTCGACGCTGACGGTCAACCTCGGCGAAGGCGACCAGGCCGGCGCCACCTTCAGCTATTCGAAGATGAAGAACGACAACGAAAACACGAGCATGACGGCGCGTTTCGGTCCCGCCATGCGCCCGATTGCCGGCTTTACCTCTTTTTCAAGGAGCAGGTCGCCCGCCGACAACTTCGGCCTCAGCCTGTCCTACCTCCACAAGACCGGCGCGCCAGGCGAAGAACTGAAGCTCGACCTGCGCTATACGGGACAGAAGAACGATAGCGATAGCGACGTGCGGTACGACTACAGCTTGCGTCCGGAGCGCTATCCTGCCAACAACCTGCGCGAGAACGACCGCGACAACCGTATCCTCGACTTGTCGGTCGACTACGGCAATCTTGTATGGACTTCCTGGCAACTGAAAGCCGGGGCCAAGGTATCCGGCAGCAGGAACGACAACGCCACCAATTACCTGGCGGTCAATCCTTTGAGCGGCAACTACGAGCCGGTTCCGAGCCGGATCAGCGATTTCCAGACAGACGAGCGCAACGCCGCCCTGTTTGCCAGCCTGAGCACGAAGTTCTTCTCGGACCTGCGGGTGCAGGCTGGCCTGCGCGGCGAATATACGGAAATGACGGTGCGCCAGCCGCGGCTGGGGCAGGAAGACAGGTATCGCTACACGAACTGGCTGCCGAGCCTGTTCGTCTCGCAAGGCATGGGAGAGACCGCGCAAATGCAGCTGCGCTTGAGCCGGCGCGTCGCCCGGCCGAACGAGCGCGACCTCAATCCCAACCTGGTGTACCTGAGCGATTTCTACGCACGCCAGGGCAATCGCGACCTGGAACCGGTGAACAACGATTCCGCGGAACTGGCCTATCGCGACCGCTTCTTCGGCGCCGACACCAGCGTGACGCTGTACAAGCGGCGCGAATCGCCCGTGATCGGCAACCGCAGCTATCCACTGGCGACGGACTCGAACGTGATCGTTACCTCGCCTATCAACTTCGGCGCCAACGATTCGGTGGGCGTGGAACTCAATCTCAACGTGCGCAAGCTGTTTATCCAGGGCTTGTCGGCCAACCTGGGCACGACGATCGGCAAGGAGACGCGCATGCGCGTGTTCAACCTGAGAACGGGCGGCATGCCGGTGGAGCAAACCAACCGCCGCGAAAACGCCCGCCTGCGCCTGGCCTACCAGTTCAGCAAGGAGTCGCTGCAGCTGAGCGTGAACCGCAATGGGCGCAGCCTCAACGGGCAAGGGGTGAATGGGGCGATGACGATGACCAACTTCACCTGGATGCACCGGTTCACGCCGGCGCTGTCGCTCACCATGGACGTGAACAACCTGTTCGAGACGGGCAATACCGAGAGCTTTGTCGAGAACGAGGTATTGCGCCTGCATACCTTGTCGACGACCCAGCCGCGGGTGTTCTCGCTCGGATTGCGCTATCAGTGGGGCGGCGTGACGGGCGATGAGCGGATTCGCAATGGCAGGCGCGGGATGCTGCGCGGAACGGGCGGCAGGACGGGGGAGGGTGGCGGCGGCAGTGGTATCGGCGGCCCCGGCGCCAATCGCGGCGGCCGGGGTTCCAGTTGAGGGTTGTTGGTGCCGGTATATTTCCCGACCGCCGGCGCCGGTAGTAATGCCTCTGTCGGGCATTAATATGCTTGTCTCCTCTATCTCCCCAAGCAGCCCAGATAGTAGATTCCTCAGATTCTCGGCGTTTGATATGGATCAATAATCGGCCTCAGGCGCCGGGCAGCCAGGGGTCGCTTTCCGGCCGCGGGAATTGCGCGCTCATGAAGTCGACGAAGCTGCGCACCTTGGCCGACAGCAGGCGCCGGCTCGGGTAGACCATCATCACCGACAGCTGGCCCACATGGTGGCCCTGCAGCAGCTGCACCAGAGCACCGCTGTCGAAGTCCGCGCCGAGCGTGAACGAGGAGCGCGGCATGATGCCCATCCCGGCCAGCGCCGCCTCGCGCAGGATGTCGCCGCTGTTCGACACCATGCGGCTGGTGACGGGCACGTTCACCACCTCGTCGTTCCATGCCACCGGCCAGACATGGCGCAACTGCTCGAAGGCGAAGTTCAGGCAGTCGTGCTGCGCGATGTCCGAGGGCCGGGCGGGTGCCCCGCGGCGGGCCAGGTAGTCCGGCGACGCGGTCAGCACCACGTTCGAGGTCGCAAGGCGGCGCACGATCATGCTGGCGTCGAATTTCTGCAGGCCGATGAAGATGCCGACGTCGAAGCCTTGCTCGACCAGGTCGACGTCGTCGTCGGCCAGGGTAACGTCCGGCACCACCTCCGGGGTCGCCTGCGCAAAACGCGGCAGCAGCTGCGCCAGCTGCGATTTGCCGAAGGTCGGATGGCAGTAGATGCGCAGGGTGCCGCTCGGCTGGCGCGAACTCGACGTGGCGGCGGCCTCGGCGTCGTCGATGTCGAGCAGGATCTGGCGCACCCGCTCGAGGTATTGCTGGCCGGTTTCGGTCAGCGACAGGCGGCGTGTCGTGCGGTTCAGCAGGCGCGTGCCGAGGTGGGCTTCCAGGTCGGCGACGTTGCGCGTCACGACCGCAGCGGACATCCCCAGCGCGCTCGCCGCCGCCGCAAAGCTGCCCAGGTCAACCACCCTGGCAAACACGCGCATTGATCCCAGCCTGTCCATGTAAGTCTCCGATTATTCCATATTTCGCAATTATACATTGCCGGAAATGCACTTTATTGCAAGCGCCGCAAGGGTTAGACTGTTTTCCATACCAGAGCGAAAGTGCTCTCCATCGAGCGACACCGCTCGGCTGATTTTTTCAGGAGAAAGTCATGAACACCAAGAGTCTCATTGCTGCTGCCATGTTTGTTGTTGCCGGTACCGCATTCGCCGCAGATGCGCCGGAAACCGTGGCCGCCGCCAGCGCCGCTACCGCAACCGCCTCGAAACTCAACCTGCCGGCACTTGGCGCGCCATCGGATACCCCGCGCGAGGAAACGAAGGCCGAGGCCGTCGATGTCGTCAAGAACTACAAGACGGCGCTGGCGCTCCAGCTCGAGCAATACAAGAACTGACCGGCAGAGCGGGCAGGTTCGCTGCTATTCCCGGAAGGCCCACTTCGGTGGGCTTTTTTACGTCAGGCTGTGGCGCGCGCATGCCGGCCCCGGTCTCGAAAAAAGTAACTAACCAACACGTCGAACCGTAGTACCAGGTACTCGACGGCTAACAACTTCGACACCCATAACAAAATTTTTGACGACCGGACAGTCAAACAAGAATGCGCAATCAGGAAGGGGCCTGCAGCCGAAAGCTGACCGCGAAGAGGAACAACGCATAATGATCGCCGTGCCGGTGCGGCCGGGGAGCTTCGACGGCGAGTGCGCACGCCGCAGGTCCTGTAATTATTGTGGATGCAATAACGCGGGCAAAAAAAAAGCCCGCTCTTCAGCAGGCTTTTGTTCTTTCAATTATGCAATTGGATTACAGCGCCAATGGCTCGGCGTGCCAAATCTCCCCGGCATATTCGGCGATAGTCCGGTCGGAAGAAAACACGCCCATTCCGGCCACATTCAGGATGGCTTTGCGCGTCCATTCGTCCGGCTGGCGATACACCGTGTCGACCTGGTCCTGCATGTCGATATAACCGGCGTAATCGGCGAGCAGCAGGTAATGGTCGCCCCATTCCAGCAAGACGTCGTAGATCGCTTGGAAACGCCCCGGCTCGGACGGCGAAAACGCACCGTCGCGCAGCATGTCGAGCACACCCTGGAGCTCGGCGCTTTGCTCGTAGATCTCGCGCGGCTGGTAGCCACGCGCGCGCAAGGCCGCGACCTCTTCCGTCGTATTGCCGAAGATGAAGATGTTATCCGCGCCGACGCTTTCGCGCATTTCGACATTGGCGCCGTCGAGCGTGCCGATCGTCAGTGCGCCATTCAGGGCTAGTTTCATGTTGCCCGTGCCCGAGGCTTCGGTACCGGCGGTGGAAATCTGCTCGGACAGGTCGGCTGCCGGAATGATGAGTTCGGCCAGGCTGACGCTGTAATTCGGGATAAAGACGACTTTGAGCTTGTCGCCGACGCGCGGATCGGCATTGATCGTGGTGGCGACGTCGTTGATCAGGTTAATGATCTGCTTGGCCATGTGGTAAGCCGATGCTGCCTTGCCGGCGAATACCACCGTGCGCGGGACCCAATTCGCGTCGGGATTGGCGAGGATGCGGTTGTAACGCGTGATCACGTGCAGCACATTGAGCAGCTGGCGCTTGTATTCGTGGATGCGCTTGACGTGCACGTCGAACAGGGAATGCGGGTTGAGCGTAATGCCCATGTGAGTCTCGACCCATTTCGCCAGGCGCTCTTTGTTGAGCAGTTTCGCGGCGCGGAATTTCTCGGCAAAAGCGGGCTCGCCAACGGCCTCTTTCAAGCTGGAGAGTTTTTCAAGGTCGCAGCGCCAGTCGGGCCCAATCCGGTCGTCGATCAGTTTGGACAAGGCCGGGTTGGCCTGCGACAGCCAGCGCCGCGGCGTGATGCCGTTTGTCTTGTTATTGAAGCGCTCAGGGAAGACCTTGGCAAAATCGGCGAAGATCGATTTCTGCATCAATTCGGAGTGCAATGCCGAGACGCCGTTGACCTTGTGGCTGGCAACCACCGCCAGGTAGGCCATCCGCACGCGCCGGTCGCCTTCTTCATCGATCAGCGACACGTTGCGCATGAGGTCGAAATCGGCGCCGAATTCGGCCCGGATCGCGTCGATGAATGCGGCGTTGATGTCGAAGATGATTTGCAGGTGGCGCGGCAGGACATAGCCGAGCATGTCGACCGGCCAGGTTTCAAGCGCCTCCTGCATCAAGGTGTGATTGGTGTAGGAGAAGACTTTTTGCGTGATCGCCCAGGCGCGCGGGAAGGCGAGGCCGTGCTCGTCGATCAGGATGCGCATCAGCTCCGGAATGGCGAGCACCGGATGCGTATCGTTGAGGTGGATGGCGACATGCTCGGGCAAGCGGTCGAGATCGCTGTACTGGGCCAGGAAACGGCCCATCAGATCCTGCAGGCTGGCGGCGCAGAAGAAGTATTCCTGCCGCAGGCGGAGTTCGCGGCCGGCCGGGGTGGAGTCGTCGGGGTAGAGCACCCGCGTCACGTTTTCGGCCAGGTTCTTTTCCGCTGCCGCGGCCTGGTAATCGCCCCGGTTGAAGGCCGACAGGTCGAGTTCGCTGGCGGCCTTGGCCGACCACAGGCGCAAGGTATTGGTCGCTTGCGTCGCGTGACCCGGGATGATGATGTCGTAGGCCATGGCCAGCACATCCTGGGTGTCGGTCCAGGTCATGGTCTCACCGGTCTGCTCGACGCGGCCGCCGAAGCGCACCCGGTACTGGACGTCGGGGCGCGGGAACTCCCAGGGATTGCCGTCGGCCAGCCAGTAATCGGGGCCTTCCACCTGCTGCCCATCGACGATCTGCTGCTTGAACATGCCATAGTCGTAGCGGATGCCGTAACCAAAACCCGAAATGCCGAGCGTGGCCATCGAATCGAGGAAACAGGCCGCGAGCCGGCCCAGGCCGCCGTTGCCGAGGGCCGCGTCGTGTTCGAGGTCGGGCAGGGATTCGGCATCGACGCCCAGCTCGGCCAGCGCCTGCTGCACGTCGCGCTGGATGTCGAGCGCCAGCATGGCGTTCGTAAAAGCGCGTCCAATCAGGAATTCGATCGACAGGTAATAGACGTGTTTCACGTCCTGCGCGTTTTGCGCCTGCGCGGTTTTCAGCGAGCGCTCGACCAGCCGGTCACGCACCGCCAGCGCGGTCGCGTGCAGCCAGTCCTTCGGTTGGGCCGCGCCCGGATCCTTGCCCATTATATAAATGAGCTTGTCGGTAATTGAACGCTTGAGGTTGAAAACGTTGTCCTGGTTTAAATCGGTTAGCTTCATTGCATGTTCGCGTTCAGTATGAGTAAGTGGTGCATGTTGCCGGAACATGTAGCGCTGGTGGGTTTCAGACGGCGATCTGCTGATAGAGCGCAATATACTCTGCCGCGGCGGCATCCCAGCCAAACTGTTGCTGCATCCCGCGTTTCTGTACCAGTTTCCATTCGGCTTTACGGTTATAGAGCGCAAATGCCCGGCGCAGCGCTGCGGTAATTCCTGCGGCATCGAAGGAGTCGAATACGAAGCCGGTGGCCAAACCGTCGGCCATATTTTCTAGCGAGCAGTCGACGACCGTATCGGCCAGCCCGCCAACCCTTCGTACCAACGGCAAAGTGCCATATTTTAGCCCGTACAGCTGGGTCAGCCCGCACGGTTCGAAGCGCGAGGGTACCAGGATCACATCGCTCGCTGCGATCAGGCGGTGCGACAATTGTTCGTCGTACCCTATCTTCACCGCCACGGATTCCGGATGCGCGGCGGCGGCCGCGCTGAAGCCCGCTTCCAGGCTCGCATCGCCAGTGCCCAGCAGCATGATCTGGCCGCCGCGCCGGATGATTTCAGGCAGGGCCTCCAGCACCAGGTGCAGCCCCTTCTGCTCGGTCAGACGGCTGACGACGCAGAACAGGGGCGCATCGTTCTGGATGGCCAGCCCGGCTTCCTGCTGCAGCGCCGTCTTGCCCTTGAGCTTGCCGGCCAGGGAGCGGGTGTCGTAGGCCTTGGGCAGCAAGCGGTCGGTGGCTGGGTTCCACACCGTCTCGTCGACGCCGTTGAGTATGCCCGCCAGGTCGCCCGCGCGGCTGCGCAGCAGCCCGTCGAGGCCGCAGCCCTGTTCGCTGCGCTGGATTTCATGCGCATAGGTGGGACTGACCGTGGTGAGTTTGTCCGCGTAGAACAGCCCGGCCTTGAGGAAGGAAATATCGCCATGGAACTCGACGCCATGGACGTCGAAAAAATGCCAGGGCAGGCGCAATTCTCCGAACACATGGCCCGGGAAGCTCCCCTGGTAAGCCAGGTTGTGCACCGTTTGCACGCTGCCGGCCAGCCGGTGGCCGGCGGCCTGTTCCGCCGCTTTCAGGTAGGGCGCGGCCAGGCCGGCGTGCCAGTCGTGCGCATGGATGACCTGGGGCCGCCACGGTGCATCGAGCCCTTCCGCCATGCGGGCGGCGATCCAGCCGAGCAGGGCGAAGCGGCGGTAATTGTCGTGGTAGCCGTGATTGGCGCCGTCGGCATACGGATTGCCCGGGCGGTCGTACAACTCCGGCGCGTCGATTACATACACGGGGATGCGGCTGCCGGGCAGGAAGCCGCGGTACAGCCGGATCGCGTCGGTGCCAAACGCCGGCGGCAGTTCTGCCACCAGCTCCTGGTCGAGGATGCCGGCGCGCAGGGCAGGGAAGCCCGGCACCAGCACGCGTGCATCGCATCCCATTTTCGCCTGCGCCACCGGCAGGGCTCCCGCCACATCGGCCAGCCCGCCAGTTTTCAGCAATGGATAAATTTCAGTACAAACGTGCAATACACGCATCATGATTCCTGTTTATTTTTCAGAGCTTGCGCAGCATGTCGCTCGTCACCAGCACCACGCCGGTCGCGCTACGGAAGAATCGCTGGGCATCGAGATCGGGATCCTCGCCGATGACGGTTCCGGGCGGGACCTTGCAGCCGCGGTCGACCACCACCTTGGTCAGGCGGCAGCCCTCGCCGATCTCGGAATGGGGCAGGATCACCGACTGGTCGATGTGGCAGAAGGAGTGTACCCGGACATTTGAGAACAGCACCGAGAGCGCCACATGCGAGCCCGACACGATGCAGCCGCCCGAGACCAGCACGTTCACGGCCATGCCGGGCTGGCCGCTGCGGTCATGCACGAATTTCGCCGGCGGCAGCTGTTCCTGGTGGGTCCAGATCGGCCAGTCGGCATCGTAGATATTCAGTTCCGGGGAAATCGAGGCCAGGTCGAGATTGGCGGACCAGAAGGCGTCGACGGTGCCGACATCGCGCCAGTAGCCGGCGGCGCCGTCCACCGACGGGATGCAGGACATGCTGAACGGGTGCGCGACCGCGCGGCCCCCGGCCACGACCTGGGGAATGATGTCCTTGCCAAAATCATGGCTCGATTCGCAATTCGCCACGTCCTCGTCGAGCAGGTCGAACAGGTATTCGGCATTGAAGATATAAATCCCCATGCTCGCCAGCGTGACGTCCGGTTTTCCCGGCATGGTCGGCGGATCGGCCGGTTTTTCGACAAACGCGGTAACCTTGCGCTCGGTATCGATCGCCATCACGCCAAAGGCCGAGGCTTCCGCTTTCGGCACCTCGATGCAGCCGACGGTGCAGCCGGCGCCCGTGGCGACGTGGTCGCGCAGCATCAGCGAGTAATCCATCTTGTAGATATGGTCCCCCGCGAGTATCACGACAAACGCCGGATTGTAGGAACGCAGGATGTCGATGTTCTGGTACACCGCGTCTGCCGTGCCGCGGTACCAATGCTCTTCATTGACACGCTGCTGGGCAGGCAGCAGGTCGACGAATTCGTTGCCGTCGCCACGCAGGAAGCTCCAGCCGCGCTGCAGGTGGCGCAGCAGGGAGTGCGATTTGTACTGGGTCACGACACCAATCCGGCGAAAACCCGAGTTGATGCAGTTCGACAGGACAAAATCGATAATCCGGAATTTGCCGCCGAAATAGACCGCCGGCTTGGCGCGCCGGTTCGTCAGTTGCTCCAGGCGTGAGCCGCGGCCACCGGCCAATACCAGGACGATGGCACGTTCCGGCAGGCGGTGGGAAAGGATGGCCTTGTCGGTTTCCGATTGCATCATGTTGTCTCCCATTTTTTATGATCGTTCGATGACTTCTCTTCAGGTACCGCGACCAGCAGGCACACGGCGTGCGCCGGCACCACCATGCTGCCCCTCACGTCCTCGTGCGGCAGGGCCGGGTTGGCAGTGTTCATCAGGACTTGCCACCTGCCTTCCGGCAG
Organism: Massilia niabensis; assembly: GCF_042655085.1. Classification (NCBI taxonomy): domain Bacteria; kingdom Pseudomonadati; phylum Pseudomonadota; class Betaproteobacteria; order Burkholderiales; family Oxalobacteraceae; genus Massilia; species Massilia niabensis. The sequence goes on from NZ_JBHSMU010000005.1 coordinate 90,400, forward strand.
GGTGAAATCGGTTGGCTGCGCTTGTGGATTGACCAGCAGCAGGCAGGTTTCCCCGGCGGGATCGGCGCCGAGCCGGATGCCCATCGCCCCGGACTCCCGCCACGAGGCATCGTCCAGGGGAGCGCCGCCGGGCTGCAGCCACAGGATGTCCGGCTGTCCATCGGCTTGTGCCGCGCCGTCGTACCAGCGGGCATGGCGCAAGGCGGGGTAGCGCCGCCGTAGCGCAGCGAGCCGGCCGGTGAAGACGGCCAGTTCATGATCGGCGTGGCGCCAGTCGAGCCAGGACAATTCGTTATCCTGGCAATACGCATTGTTGTTGCCGTGCTGGGAGTGGCCCATGTCGTCGCCCGCCAGCAGCATCGGCGTGCCTTGCGAAAAAAACAGGGTCGCCAGCATGGCGCGTTGCAGGCGGGCGCGCAGCTGCAGCACTTCGGCATCTTCGGTGGGACCTTCGACCCCGCAGTTCCAGCTCAGGTTGTGATGGTGGCCGTCGCGGTTGTCTTCGCCGTTCGCTTCGTTATGCTTGTGGTTATAGCTGACCAGGTCGCGCAAGGTGAAGCCGTCGTGCGCCGCGATGAAGTTGATGCTGGCGGCGGGCAGGCGCAGATAGTGCTGGAATACGTCGCTCGACGCGGCGAAGCGGCGCGCGAATTCCCCCAGCAAGCCCGGTGGCTCCCCCTGGCGCAGCCAGAAGGCGCGCATCGTGTCGCGGTATTTGTCGTTCCACTCGAACCAGCCCGGCGGAAAGCGGCCAAGCTGATAGCCGCCGTGGCCGATATCCCAGGGCTCGGCGATCAGTTTCACACCCGCCAGCACCGGGTCTTGCCGCAGCGCCGCCAGGAAAGCCGAACTGCTGGAAAAGCCATGCGCATTGCGCGCCAGTTCGGGCGCCAGGTCGAAGCGGAAACCATCGACGTGCATCTCCTGTACCCAGTAGCGCAGCGAATCCATCACCAGCTGCAAGACGCGCGGCTCGGCAAGGTTCAGGCAATTACCGCAACCCGTCCAGTTTTCATACAGTCCAGGGTGGCCGGGCTGCAGGTGGTAATACAGTTGATTGTCGATGCCGCGAAAGCTCAGCGTGGGACCGTATTCGTCGGTTTCGGCCGTATGGTTGTAGACCACGTCGAGCACCACTTCGATGCCGCGTCCATGCAGGGCCTTGACCATGTCGCGGAACTCGCTGATCGGCGTGGTGCCGGCTTGACCGGACCAGTAACGATTTTCCGGCGCAAAGAAGCCGATGCTGGAATACCCCCAGTAATTCGACAGGCCCAGGTGCTGCAATCGCATCTCGTCGGCGCGAAAGTGCACCGGCATCAGGCTGACCGAGGTGATGCCGAGCAGTTGCAGGTAATCGAGCACGGCCGGGTGCGCCATTCCCGCATAGCTGCCGCGCTGCGCCGGCGGCACATCGGGATGCAGTCTGGTGAATCCCTTGACATGCAGTTCGTAGAGGATAGTGTCGGCCGCCGCCACGCGCGGCGGAACATCGCTTCCCCAGTCATAGGGTTCATGCACGACCTGCGCCTTGAGGGCAATGGCGGCATTGTCGGACGGGTTCGGCCCGGCGTGCGGATCGGCGCCGGCCAGCTGGTCCTGGAAACCCGGCTGTGCGCGATATTCGCCAACCACCCTGCGCGCGTACGGATCGAGCAGGACCTTGTTCGGGTTGAAACGGTCCCCGCGCGACGGTGCATACGGCCCGTGGACCCGGTAGCCATAGACCTGCCCGGGCACGCCGCCCTCGAGATAGCCGTGCCAGACGCCATCCTCGCAAGCGGGCAGGGGCAAGCGCGCCAGTTCCTGCAGGCCGTCGACATCGAACAGGCACAGGTCCACCGACTGGGCCTGCGGCGCAACCAGGGCGAAATTCACCCCGCGCCCGTCCCAGTGCGCGCCGAGTGGATAGGCCATCCCGGGGGTCAATCCTGCTTTGAATTCGCTGATACCCGTCATCCGTTCAATGGTCCAGTACCAGCATGATCGTCGCCAGCGGCGGCACGCTCAGGCTGAGCGAGCAGGCGCGGCCGTGGGCCGGGAACGTCTCGCTCTGCAGGAGGCCGTTCCCGACGCCGCTGCCGCCATAGATCGCGGCATCGGTATTGATGATTTCACGGTAGCGTCCCTCTTGTGCCACGCCGATGCGATAGCCATGCCGCGGCACCGGCGTGAAATTGGACAGTACCAGCACAGTATCGCCATTGGCCGCCTTGCGGATGAACGAGAACACCGAATTGTCCCGGTCCTCGTAGGTGATCCATTCGAAACCCCGGCCTTCGAGGTCCAGCTCGTGCAAGGCGGGGAAGTGGCACTGGACGGCGTTCAGGTCGCGCACCAGGCGCTGTACGCCCGCGTGCGGGGCGCGGTCGAGCAGATGCCAGTCCAGGCTGCGCTCGACCTTCCATTCGCCGGTTTGCCCGAACTCGCAGCCCATGAACAGCAGCTTCTTGCCGGGATGGCCCCACATGAAACCATAGTACGCCCGCAGATTGGCGAAGCGCTGCCATTCATCCCCCGGCATGCGCCCGAGGATGGACCCCTTGCCATGCACCACTTCGTCGTGCGACAGCGGCAGCATGAAATTCTCGCTGAACGCATAGGCCAGCCCGAAGGAGATCTTGTCGTGGTGATAGCGGCGATGGACCGGGTCTTCCCCCATGTACTTCAGGGTGTCGTTCATCCATCCCATGTTCCACTTGTAATGGAAACCCAGGCCGCCCATCTCCAGCGGACGCGACACCTGCGGGAAGCTGGTCGACTCTTCGGCGATCATGATCGCTTCGGGGCGCTCGGCGCAGACGATTTCGTTGAGCTTGCGTAGAAAATCGATCGCTTCCAGGTTTTCGCGGCCGCCGAACCGGTTCGGAATCCATTCGCCTTCCTTGCGGCTGTAGTCGCGATACAGCATGGAGGCGACCGCATCGACCCGCAAGCCGTCGATACCGAAGCGCTCGATCCAGTACAGGGCATTCCCCACCAGGTAGTTGAGCACTTCGCGGCGGCCATAATTGAAGATCAGCGTATTCCAGTCCTGGTGAAAACCTTCGCGCGGATCCGCATGCTCGTACAGGCAGCTGCCGTCGAAATTGGCCAGGCCGTGGGCGTCGGACGGGAAATGGCCGGGCACCCAGTCGAGCAGGACGCCGATGCCGGCGGCGTGCGCAGTTTCGACAAAATGGCGGAAGTCTTCCGGGCTGCCGAAGCGCGAGGTCGGCGCATACAGGCCGACCGGCTGGTAACCCCAGGAGCCGTCGAAAGGATGCTCGCTGACCGGCAGCAGCTCGATGTGGGTAAAGCCGAGATCCTTCACGTAGGGAATCAGCTCTGCCGCGAGTTCGCGGTAGGTCAGCCAGCGGTTGCCCTGCTCCGGTACACGGCGCCAGGAGCCGAGGTGCACTTCATAGATGCTGATCGCGGCGCCAAGGCTGTTGGCAAGCCGGCGCTCGCTCGTCGACGGATACACCGGCATCAATCCGGCGACCACCGACGCCGTATCGGGCCGCAGCTCGGCGCGGAACGCGAAAGGATCGGCCTTCAGCAGGAGACGCCCCTCCTGGGTCCTGATTTCAAACTTGTAGAGGTCGCCGGCGGCGAGGCCCGGGATGAACATCTCCCAGATGCCGGATTCGCCACGCCGGCGCATCATGTGGCGCCGCCCATCCCAGTTGTTGAAGCTGCCGACGACCGAGACGCGCCGCGCATTCGGGGCCCATACCGCGAAATTGACGCCCGTAACCCCGTCCATGTCGGCCAGGTGCGCGCCGAGTTTTTCGTAAGGCCGGTAATGGGTTCCTTCGGACAGCAGCCAGATGTCCATCTCGCCCAGGACGGGCCCGAAGCGGTAGGGGTCTTCCACCTCCTGCTGGTGGCTGCCCCAGTCGACCCGCAAGCGGTAAGGGAAGGGCTGGGGATGAGTCCCGGGGAGGGTTGCGGCAAACAGGTCGCTGCCCTCAATCCGCTCGAGGCTGGCCACCGTGCGCGCCCCTTCGATCACCTCGACCCCGACGGCGCCGGGCAACAGGGCGCGCACCACCAATTCGCCATCCTGGGAATGCATGCCGAGGACGGAAAACGGGTCGCCATGGTCGCCTTGCATCAGCGCAGCAATGGTTTTATGGTCAAACATCATATGGTTCGTTCATCTCGGCCTATTTTAATGACAATCTTACATTGTTTCGCGTGCACGATTGGTCATTACGCTGATATTTACGGCGTCAATGCTGTCGGCATGATTTCCCGAGCGCGGCGGCGCATCGGCTGGCCCCGTAATCGATCGCACCGATACAGTGCTAAACTCCGGTCCTCGTACCGGAGTTTCAACTAAGCGAAGTTTCAAAATAAGCGAAGTTTTAAGAAAGCGACGTTTCAACAAGCCATGACAAACAAAAAGCAGCCTTCCGCGGGCAAACCAGCGGGCGCGCCCGCCGGCCGGCCAGAGAACCCCTTCCTCGACGGCGGCTTCTACGACCGAGTGCGCGATTACACCGAGCGCGACGCGACGTTCTCGAAAGAGTTGAAGGCGATCGCTGAACGCGGCGCGGGCAAGCAGGGCACGGACGCGCGCTTTGCGCCCTCGCTGGAATTGCTGCGCGGCGTGGTCAAGAAAGGCGTGTCGCTGAACGACATGCTGGGCCGCATTGTGCAGGGCAACGAATCGGGCCTGTGGGAGCCATGGCTGACCGCGTTCGGGATCGAACTGCGGGGCGTCAGCTATGACAAGGCCGGACCGCGCAATGCCCGGCTGGCGCTGGACATCAGTCTCGGCGCCAAGGCCAATCCGATGTTCGCCAACGCGGGCGTGCGCAACTGGCGCAGCCTGGTCGCGGAAGACTGCGCCCAGCTGCAGGTGGAAAAACCGACCGAACAGGCGCCGGCCAGGGCCTACGCCATTTTCTTCCTCGACGCGGCGGAGTAAAAACCCGGCGGCGGGGCATCGTCCTGAACCATTCGACCCATGTGCGTCAATTACCGTCCCCCTACGCCTGAGCAGTTCGGCACGCTCGGCGCCTTCAGCGACCTGCCGGCCGACTGGCGCTGGCCGGAAGAAACCTGGAAGGATTATGCCGCCCCGATCCTGCGCGCGGGCCCTGGCGGCCGGCCGCAGGCCTGCCTGGCCAGCTACGGCATGGTGCCGCGGCGCCAGATCCCGCCCGAGATCAAGCCCTTCGACACCATGAACGCGCGCGCCGAATCGCTCGGAGAACGGCGCTCCTTCGCGCCCGCCTGGCGCCGTCTGCAGCTGTGCGCGGTGCCGATGGCCTGGTTCTACGAACCCTGTTACGAGACCGGGCGCGCCGTGCGCCATGCGATCGGCATGGCGGACGAGTCGCTGTTTTTCGTGGCCGGGCTATGGCGCGACTGGCCGGATGCGCACGGCACTATCCAATCATCGTTCACCCAGATCACCATTAACGCGGACGAGCATCCGCTGATGCGGCGCATGCACAAGCCTGAGGATGAAAAGCGCTCGCTCGTGATCCTGCCGCGCGACCAGGTGGACGACTGGCTCGCCTGCACCGACATCGAGCTGGCGCGCAGCTACCTGGCCCATTATCCGGCGGCGCGCATGCGCGACCGGCCGGCGCCTGCCGCATCGCGCAAGGCGGCGCAAGCATCGCCGAACCTCGAGCTGTTCTAAGAAAAAAAAGTGCGTCCCGAAGAACGCACCAAAGGAGACTACGTGATGACAACGTAGTGTTCGGAAAGGCCGGAGGCTCAGAACTTGTAGCTTGCCCCCAGCACGTAGGTGCGGCCGGATTGCCCGAAGAGCAGGGTGTCGTCGCGCTCGGTGTCCTTGCCGTAGCGCAGCGGCTCGTTTGTCAGGTTCTGCGCTTCGAAGGACACGCGCAGTTGTGGCGACACGTTGTAGGACATCGACAATCCGACCCGGGTCGATGGCACCGCGAACGAGTGGTCGCTGCCGTTGGCGTTGCGCAGCACGTCGCGGATGAAGCTGGAGCGGTGGGTGGCCGACACGCGGGCGCTGAACTGCTTGTCCTCGTAATACACCGTCAGGTTGTAGGCGTCGGGCGACAGGCCGATGAAGTTGGCTTCCTGGGTGAGCTGTTCATTGGCCGGCGTGCGTGGGTTGTCCACCCGCGTGATGTAGGTGATGCGCGACTTCACGTGGGTGTAGTTGGCCAGCGCGCCGAAATTGCTCCATGCGCCAGGCAGGAAGCTGAACGGCGTCTGCCAGTTGAACTCGAAGCCGTCGAGCGGGCCGCCCTCCGTATTGACCATCTGGCTGACGCTGACCTGGGTGCCCGGCTGGATCTGGCACGCCGGGGTGCCGCCCGTGATCGAGCAGCCCGTCGAGGTCAGGTAAGCGTTCGACAGGCCGGTCTCGGCATACGACGCCAGCTCGTTGGTGCGCTGGATGAAGGTCTTGATGTCCTTGTGGAAGAAGCCCGCCGAGATCATCGCGTTCTTCGCGTAATACCATTCGGCCTGCAGGTCGAAGGTGTTGGCGCGGATCGGGTCGAGCGTGGGGTTGCCGATGGAGACCGACTGGTTGGTCACGTTGATCGAGGCCGAAGGTGACAGATCCACGTATTCCGCGCGCGACAGGGTCTTGCCGGCCGAGAAGCGTACCAGCAGGTCCTTCGGCAGCGTCGCCGTCACGTTCAGGGCCGGCAGCCAGTCGCGGTAGGAGTGCTCGACCACGCGCGGCACCAGCTGGCCGGCCGGGTCGCGGATCAGCTGCATGGCCGTGGTTTTGGTGTCGGCCCCGCGCACGCCCACATTCCCGCGCAGCGGTATGCCCCATGCATTGAGCTTGAAGTCGCCGGACAGGTAGAGGGCATCGATGCTCTCGTCGACCTGGCGCTTGACCTGGTTGGCGAGCACGTATTCCGACAGCGGTATGTCGGCGCAGTGGCACTCGACGTTGTAGACGGCGAGGAACTTGTCCATGTCGACCGCCGCCCAGGACGACGGGGAACTGCCGAAGCCGGGGATCTGGCGGGTCAGGCTGGCCAGGCTGGTCCCGGCAGGCAGCCCCTTGGTCGGGATGCCGCCGGAGGGCGCCTCATAGTTGAACCAGCTGTTGCGGCGCACGGACAGGCCGCTGCGGACGGTGAAATTGTCGTTCAGCTGGTAGCTGACGTTGACGGCACTGGTCTTGAGCCGGTTCGAGGTGACCAGGGTGCGGCCGACGAAGTTGCCGTGCACGGTGCCGTCCGCGTCCTGCGGGCCGAACGAGAAGTTGTTTGGATTGGACACGTCCATGCCGAAGTTCAGGGTTGGCAGGCCGTTCTTCGCGTCCTGCCACGAGAAGCCATTCACGTTCGGCGCGTCGATCTGGACCGTGGTGCGGCGCGGGTTCTTCAGGCGCGAATCGGATATGCCGAACATCGTGTCGACCGCCAGGCGATCGGTGATGTCGCGCCGGCCCGACAGCACCGCCTGCTTGAACAGGGTGCTGTACACGTCCACCAGGGCTTCGCTGCGCACGTCGACGCCGTTGAATTTGCCGTAGGTCCAGCTGCCCTTGTCGTCGAAACGCGCCTCCACGATCGAGGTCTGGCCCTTGCCGTTTTCGACCATGTCGCGCCCGAAGGAAATCGCCTGGATGTAGTTGTCGTAGCGCTCGTTGCTGTAGCGCCCGCCCATCAGGTCGAGGTTGAACTCGGTGGCGCGGTCGGGGCGCCACTGCAGGGTGCTGGTGATGCCGGCGCGTTCGTACTCGGTCTGCGAGCGGCGGTAGCGCGGAATGCGCGGGTGGAAGGAACCCGAGCCGGCCAGCGGGCTGGCCACCGTGCCGCCGAAATCGTCCCTGCGGCCGATCACGTCGTTGTAGGCGCCCAGGTCGCCCGAGCGCGGCACGCCGAAGCCGCAGTTGCGCGCATCGATGCCCTTGACTGCGTTATTCAGCGGGTATTGGGTGGCGGCGCCGATCGGCGAACAGAAGCCGCCGTTGACCGAGGCGGCGACGATGTCCACCGCCTCGTAGCCTTCCTCGATGGCGCTGCGTTTGGCGTAGGCCAGCGACACCAGCGCGCCGACCTTGCCGATCGGTGTATCCCAGCGGTTCGAATACAGGCCGGTCAGGCGTGGCTGCGCCTTTTCGGAGACCGTGTTGTACAGCCCCTCGGCGCCGATGCTGGCGGTGCGGCCCTTGAAGTCGAAGGGGCGGGCGGTGCGCAGGTCGACGGTGGCGCCGAGCGAACCTTCTTCCACACTGGCCTCCGAGGTTTTTCGGACCGCCAGGCTGTTGAACAGTTCGGCCGAGAAGACGCTGAAATCGAAGGCGCGGCCGCGGTTGGTGCTGCCGTTGATGTCGGAGGCGCCGGTGGCCGTGGTGCTCTCGATGCCGTTGATGCGCACGCGCGTAAAGCCGGCGTTCAGGCCGCGCACGGTGATCTGCTTGCCTTCGCCGCCGTCGCCCTGGGCCACCGACACGCCGGGCACGCGCTGCATCGATTCGGCCAGGTTGGCGTCCGGGAACTTGGAAATGTCCTCGGCCTTGATGACGTCGATGATGCCGTCCGAGTTCTTCTTGATGTTCAGCGCATTGTTCAGGCTCTCGCGGAAACCCTTGACGACGACGACGTTTTCGGCGGCGACCGCCGTGCTGTCTGGCTGCGCCTGGGCCTGTGCCTGCGCATGTGCCTGCGTGAGCGCTACCAGGGCGGCCGCGCCCAGTGCGATCTGGCGCAGGCGCACGGGTGCCGCCTGCCTTGTCTTCATTACTCGTGCCATGTCGTCTCCTGTATTTTTATGGTTCAGATGGCAGCGGTTTTCGCCGGCGCATGGGCCTCGACCGCATACACGTGATTCACCCCGTGCATGTTGGAAGCGAAGACCAGCCACTTGCCGTCCGGCGTGAAGCGCAGGTTGGGCTCGAGCCGGTAGTCGTGCGCCGACATGTCGACCAGCCGCGTCGACCTGAACTTTTCGATCGTGATGAGCTTGTCGTCGTAGGACGCCAGGTCGGCGTCGACGATGGTTTCTCCCTGCAGCAGCGAGATCCACTTGCCGTCCGGGGCGTGCGCCACCATGTCGGCGTCGCCGCCGTCGCTGGCGAAGGTCTGGTTGTCCGGGGCGATGTTGAAGTGCACGCCCCAGTCGTTGGCCTCCAGGCGCTTCCACACGCGCTTTCCGGTAGCCAGTTCCAGCCCCGCGACCCAGAACACCTGGCCGCGCGGGGTCTGCAGGTCGTACCACAGCCACTTGCCGTCATGGCCGAAGAACTCGTGGCCCCAGATCTCGAAGTTCATGGTGCGGGTATGGACGCTTTGCAGGCCTGTGCCGTCGGCCTTGATCAGTTTGATGCGGTCGACGCGGTGCCATGGGCCTTCCATGCAGAAGCGGATCAGGTTCGGGTCGGTCGGCGAAAACTGGGCATGGCCGATCCATTCCTCGGTCTGGTGCAGGACCTTGCGCGCGCCGCTTTTGAGATCGATGGTGAACAGTTCGGCCGGCACGCGCGCGGCCCAGCGTTCCAGCATGCGCACGCCCTTGGCCTTGGCGAAGTTGAGCGGCTTGCCGTCCGGGCCGAGGGCCGCGTATTCGTCCTTGCCGAATTTCGCGACGCTGGCCGCGTCCTTCGGCTGCAGCGGCTTGGCGCCATAGGCGACCTCTCCCAGCAGCAGGCTGTCGTCGGCATTCGAGGCGGTGATGCCGCCCGCCGCGATGCGCGCCAGCTTGCGTACCTTTTTCGTGTCGACGTGGACGGCGTAGATGGTTTTCGGGCGGTCCCGCGCTTCTCCCGGCCCGGGGTCGGTCACCGAATACACCGCCTCGCGCGCGGTGCGCAGCATGAACAGGAGGTCGCTCTCCCGGCCCGGCACCAGCAGGGTCGTCTTCCAGTCCTTCAGGCGCACGCTGGCAATGCCCGAAGGCGACTTGATGACCATGATATCGCCCTCGGGCGTATAGGCGTGGCGGTAGAAATACAGCACGCCCGAGCCGGCTTCATCCGACACGCGCACGATGCGGCGGCCGGTCTTCGGGTCGATCCAGTCCTTCGGCAGCGGCCCCGTCCGGGCTGGCGGCGCGTCCGGCGCTGGCGTCTGGGCCTGTGCGGACGACATCACCAATGGGAAGAGGGCGGAGGCGCCCAGGACGCTTTTCAGTATGGTGCGGCGGCTTGCTTGCTTCATTTCGTGTTCCTTGGAGCCTGTTGCAGGGTGTCCGGGTCGTAGGCGAGGGCGCGGGTCGCGCGCATCTCCTGCTCGCGACGCGCTTTTTCCGCGTCGCCGACCACGGTTTTCGGCGCGATCGGCTGGGGCGTTGTGGCGAGGATGGTGGCCTCGTCGTCGCGCGCGAGCGGCGCGTCGGGCAGGGCCTGCACCGGCCCGTTCAGGTCCATCACTTCCAGGCCGGCCAGCAGGTAGGCGCCGGTGGCGTAGGGGCCGACATCGTCCAGCCGGGTCGGCACCGGGCGGTCGCCGGTCTTCTGCGCCGCGCCGACCAGGCCGTTCGGCAGGACGTGGCGATTCAGGGCCGCCCAGCCTTTCGTGACGGCCGGCAGGTAGGTCTGGCGGTCCAGCAGGCCGTGGTTGATGCCCCAGGCCAGCGCGTAGACGAAGAAGCCGGAGCCGGAAGTTTCGGGTTCGGGGAAGCTCTTCGGGTCGTTCAGGTCGCTGCGCCACAGGCCGTCGGGCTGCTGCAGTTCGACGACGCGGCTGGCCATCTTCGTGAAGATGCCGGTATAGAAGCTGCGGCCCTCGAAGTTGGCGGTCATCGCCTCCAGGGTGCGCGCCAGGCCGCCCATCACCCAGCCGTTGCCGCGTGCCCAGTAGATCGGCTTGCCGCCCGCGCCGAGGTGGCTGCCGTCCTTGAAACGCTCGTCGCGCAGGAACAGGCGGTCCTGCTCGACCCACAGGCGGGCGGCGGTGCGGCGCCATTCCCTGTCCATGGCGCGCAGGTAGGCGGGATTGCCCGTCAGGCTGGCGTGGCGCGCCAGGACCGGCGGGGCCATGAACAGGGCGTCGCACCACCACCAGACCAGGGCCGGGGTTTCCTGCGAACGGTTCAGGTGCGGCAGCATGAAGTCGAGCCGCTGCTGCAGCGGCATGATCACGCCGCGCTGGCCGCGCCTGGCATACAGCTCCTGGTACAGGTCGCCGATGGCCAGCTCGTCGGCATTGAGCAGCAGGCGCTCGGCACGCGCACCACGCAGGGCGTAGTTGTAGTGCTCGGCCGTGGCGGTGAGGAAGCGCAGGATGTCCTGGTTGCTGGAAACGCGGGCAAGACGCGCCGCGCCGACATAAAAGGTGGCGGCGACCCAGTTGGACGAGATTTCGGCCAGGTTGGAACCGGTCGACAACTGGATCGGGTGGCGGCTCATGTCCGCGATCTGGGCGGCGGCGACATAGTCGAGCATTGGCAGGACGGCCGCGCGCGCCGGCAGGCGGTCCGGTGCGAAGCTGGTCGCTGGCCGCGCCGGCGGGGTCAGCCAGCTCGCCTCGATGCCGGCCACCGGCGCGGCCGGGCCGGGTTTCAGGAGCGCGTCAGCGGCGAAGGCGGGCAGCGATGTCGCCAACAGGACGGACAGGGCGAGCGACAGGCGGGTGGGGCGCATGCTCATGGCCGCTTGTCCGAAAGACGTTCGCTCCCGGCCGCTCCGGCCCTGGCTATCCACTGCGCATAGGCGTTGATCGCCTTCTGCGGCGCCGAGTTGTACCAGGAATAGCCGTTGCGGCGCCCCTTCGAGATATAGTTGACATCGTCGTGGATCGACTTGTCGCGGTCGCCGAAGATGGGTTTGCCTGTCTGGATATCGTAGTTGCGCGACCAGATCGGGCCTGCGCCCGGCTTGTCGACCAGCTTGCGGCCTTCCTCGTCGTTCACTTTCGTGAACGCCTTGTCGTAGATGGCGTGGGCCTTGAGCCAGCTGATGCCGGCGTCGACCGCGGCCCGGATCTCGGGCGTCTGCTTGGGCTGGCGCATCAGGAACATCAGCACCTCGGCGCTTTCGGCGCTCGCCAGCGAGCGCATCTCGTAGTTGCGTGCCGAGATGGGCCTGAGGGTCAGGGCGTCGACTTGCTGCGGCCAGATGGTTTTCTTGCCGTCCACGACGACCTGCGAGTCGAGGATCGGCCGGATGGCGCGCTCGCTGGCGGCGCCGGCCTGCTGGCGCAGTGCTTTCGGCACGAAGGCGAAGTCGGCGTGGCCCTCGGCGATATCTTCGAGGATCATGGCGGCCTCGGCGACGACGTTGTCGTTGAAGGTGACCCCGTCGTGGTAACCGCCCTGCAGCGGATAGATCTGCGGCCAGCCGCCGTTCGGATATTGCGCCATCAGGAGGTAATGGATCCCCTTGGCGATGCTGGCACGGTAGGCGTCGCCTTCCTTGCCCGGCAATTGCGCCTGCACGCGCGCCAGGAAGCGCATCTCGGTGGTCGTCGCGCCATTGTCCAGGGTGCCGATATAGGTCCAGAAGCGGTCTTTCGGCGCGTCGAAATTGGTGGTGTTCACCTCCATCGTCTCGGCATCGTTGCCGAAGCGCTGACCCCGCAGGCGGGGAGGCGCGGTGCGGTCCTGGTTCTTGCTCCAGCCGCCGGAAGGTGTCTGGTAGCTGACGATGGTGTCGGCGATGGCGCGCGCCTGGGGCGAGCCGTACCATGCGGCGTCCTTGTCGAGCGGCATCTTGCCGCTGCCGGCGACTGGCGCGCGGGGCGCCGGCTCGCCAAGCTTCAACTCGGCCGCCAGGGTAGCGCGGTCGAATATATGCTGCTTGTACGAGCGCGCAATGTATTGGGCCCACGCGGCGCGTTGTGCGACGGGCAGTTCGGCCAGGCGCGCTGCGCTCACTTCCGGTGCGGGGGTATTGGTGCCGATGACCGCGCCAAACGCCGGTGCGGCCGGCGCGGCGAGCGCGAGATACAAGGCGCCCATTGCGCCCATCCCTGTGGAAAATTTCATGCTGTCTCCATCGTCTGTTTGTGTCGGGACTTTGCTGTCCCGTTAACACTAAGACTGCCGGCGCTGGGATTTCCTCAAGCAAAATGGATGAAAATGAGAAACGCGCAACAAGACGATTGAATTGGCCCCGGCTATCCGCGAGCCTTCACTTTTTGCCGGTTCATATGGTTGAATTACCGGCTTCCGGTGCGACGGGCCTGCGAACGGCGGCGCCGGACGAAGGCAATGGTCAACGCGAAGTAAACCGATAATGGAAGGCTAGCCACTCATGGGTCCGATCCGATTTTCCCGCCGCCGCCTGATGCTTGCCGCTGCAGCGGCAGCGGCAGTGGCAAGTCCAGCGCTGGCCCTGCCGCCTTTGGCGGGCGCCGCCACCAGCCGCATCGACCGCAAGGCCCTGGTCATGCGCCACAATCCGGTTTTGACCGGCGTCGACCCATCCGCCCCGCTCATGCTGGGCAACGGCAATATCGGCTTCACGGCCGACATCACGGGCCTCCAGACTTTTACAGAGCCCTACAGCAAGATCGCGCCGCTGCTGGTCGAGGCGCAGTGGGCCTGGCACAGCTTCCCGAATCCCGCAGGGTTTACGGTGCGCGATACCCAGGTCGAGGTTGACGTGCGCGGCAAGGCCCGCCGCTATGGCTATATCAAGGACTGGGCCGACGCCGCGAAGAATCCTGCGGTGGCGTGGATCCGCGAAAACCCGCACCGTTTTTCGCTGGGCCGCGTGTCGCTCGACCTGCGTGCCAGGGACGGCTCGCCCGCGCGCTTCGCCGACATCAAGGACACGCACCAGACGCTCGACCTCTGGACCGGCACGCTCACCAGCCGCTTCGTCTATGACGGCGAAGCGGTGCTGGTGCTCACCCGCGTCCTGCCGGGCCAGGACACGATCATGGCCGAGGTGAGTTCCGCGCTGCTGGCGCAGGGTCGCCTCGGCGTTGCCGTGCGCTTTCCGGGCGTGTCGAAAACGCTCAATCCCGACCCGTCCGACTGGACGAACGACGCCTCCCATGCCACGACCGAGCTCTCGCGCAAGGCAGGCGAGGTTCGGCTGCGGCGCCAGGTCGACAGCACCATTTACCATGCGGCCATCGCCGCGCCGGGCGCGTCGATCGAGCAAACGGGCACCCATGCCTGGCGGGCTTCTACCAAAGGCAAGACCCTGAGCGTCATGGCGCAGTTTTCGCCGGAAGCGGGGGCCGCCTTTCCCGCCCCGGCTGCGGCGGCACGGGCGACGCGGCAGCACTGGCTTGACTACTGGACGAACGGCGGCATGGTCGACTTTTCCGGTTCGACCGACCCGCGCGCGCATGAACTGGAGCGCCGCGTCATCCTGTCGCAGTACCTGATGGCGGTGAATGCCGCCGGCAGCTTCGCGCCGCAGGAGGAGGGCCTGTTTTCCAACAGCTGGAACGGCAAGTCGCACTTGGAAATGCATCCCTGGCACGCGGCACACTTCGCGCTGTGGGGCCGGCCGCAGCTGCTCGAGAGGAGCCTCGGCTGGTATGTCGGCTTCCTGCCGAAGGCCAGGGCGCGCGCGGCCGAGCAGGGGCTGGCGGGCGCCTGGTGGCCGAAGATGATCGGCCCGGATGGCGTCGACAGCCCGTCGAAGGTCTCGCCCTTCATCATGTGGCAGCAGCCGCATCCGATCTACATGAGCGAGCTGCTGTACCGCGCTGCTAAGGAGAGCAGCGGCGGCAAACGCGTCTTGAAAGCCTATGGCGAACTGGTCGAGGAAAGCGCGGCCCTGCTGGCGTCGTACGCGCACCTGGACGAGGCGAGCGGCAAGATGCGCCTCGGCCCGCCGATCATCCCGGTGCAGGAAAACTTCCCGCCGAAGGCCACCTTCGATCCGGCCTTCGAGCTGGCCTACTTCCGCTGGGGTATCGAGACGGCCCAGGCCTGGCGCGAGCGCGCCGGCAAGGCCCGCCGCGCCGACTGGGACGCGGCGCTGGCGAAGTGGCCGGACCTGCCGCAGAAGGACGGCCTGTACCTGCCGGTGCGCTCCGAACCGGGCTTCTGGGACAAGGCGGCCGGCGCCTGCAAGTCGAACGCGCTCGAGGAACACTGCCAGAACCGCGACCACATGTCCTTCCTGATGCCGCTCGGATGGCTGCCGGGCCGGGGTGTCGACAAGCCGACCATGCGCCGCACCTTCGACCGGATGAAGCGCGACTGGGACCTGCGCCAGACCTGGGGTTGGGACTACCCGATGATGGCCATGACCGCGACGCGCCTGAACGCGCCGGAAGAAGCCATCGACTGGCTGTTCTTCCGTGCGAAGAACAACCAGTTCGGCAAGACCGGCATGACGCCGCGCGTGCACCTCGACGCCCATGCCGCCGCCTTTGTGCCGACGGCCACCGGGGCAGGCGTGGCGGCAGATGCGCAGGCCGGCGCCGGGCCGGACGGGCCGGGCTACCAGCGCGCGGCCGAGACCTATTTCCCCTCGAACGGCGGGCTGCTGCTGGCGGTGGCCCTGATGGCGGGCGGCTGGGATGGGCCGGCCGGCACCAACCCCGGGTTCCCGAAAAGCGGCTGGAAGGTGCGCAGCGAAGGCATCCTGCCCTCGCTCTGAGGGGGAAACCAGCCGTTCAGCCGGACAGCGTCCGGCTGATGACCTGGCCGTTGATCCTGACGTTTTTCAACACAACGCCCTGCGCGTTGTGCAGGAACACCGGCTGGCCGGCGTTCCTCACCGTGCCGAAGTCGCAGTCGGTGATCGACACCCCCGTCACCGGCAGGATCGGCGTGCCTGCCGGCCCGTTGAAACTGGCTGCGACCGGACCGAGGATGAGCACCGCCTGCCAGGCCGAATAGTCGCCGTCCGCCATCTTGACGTTCCCGGCCCGCAGCTCCGAGATGTGCACGTCCGACACCTGTGGCGGCCGAATGCGCACGCCATCGTCGCCGGCCGCGTAGTTGCAGTCGATCGTGACGATTGCGCCGCCCCCGGTCGCCAGTCCCTTGAGTGGGTTGGCCGGATCGGCCTTGCCGCGGCGGTCGCGCGCATCCACGCCGTTGGGCAGCACGACCCTGCGCACGTACAGGTGGCGCAGGAAGCCGCCGCGGTTCATGTTCGTCTTCAGGCGGATCGCGCTGCCCAGTGGGTCGAGGGCCCAGTGGGCGTTGCGGAACTCGATGTCCTGCGCGTACACGTGCTCGATCCCGGCCGCCATTTCGCTGCCCAGGGTGACGCCGCCGTGACCGCTGTTCATGATGCAGTACTGGATCACCACGTTGCGCGTCGGGCCATACCCGGTGTCGCGATTCTTGCCCGATTTGATCGCGATGCAGTCGTCGCCCGTATTGAAGGTGCAGCCCTCGACCAGCACCGTGTCGCACGACTCCGGATCGAAGCCGTCGTTGTTCGGGCCCGTGCTCTCCATCCTGACATTCCTGAAGCGGACATTCCGGCAGGCGACCGGGTGGTGCAGCCAGAATGGCGAGGCGACGGCCTGGTAGCCTTCCAGGACCACGTCGCTGCAGCCGATGAATTCGACCAGGCAGGGCCGCAGGTGATGGCCGATGCCGAAGATGCGCCGCGCCAGCGGTACGCCGGCCTCGGACAGCGCCGGCAGGTAGCGCGTGTCGCCGTTCCAGCGGGGGTGCTCGCCCTGGATCAGGCGGCGCTGTTCGGGATCCAGGCCGGGGGCCATGGCCTCGAGCGGCAGGTTGAGCGGATTGACGGTAGCGGCCGAGACCTCGTCGCCCTTGCGGTCGACCCAGCCCCACCAGGAACCGTCGCCGGACTCGAAGGGGACGCCCGCCTGGCCGTTGAGCACGCTGGTCCAGTCGGCGCCGGTCAGCGCGATATTCGACTGCCGGTAGGCATACACCAGCGGCGAATAGTTCAGCACGTCGTTGCCCTGCCAGCGCGAGACCACCAGCTTTCCGCGCTCGCCGCAGTCGATGTCGCCGTACTTCGCGTAGTCGAGCGGGTTGGCGCTGAAGCAGACCTGGGCGTTCGCGGCCAGGTGCACGTGCACGTTCGAGTGCAGCACGATCGGGCCCTTGCAGTACCAGTTTCCCGCCGGGATCAGGACGCGCCCGCCGCCCGCCTCGTGGCAGGCCGCGATGGCCGCAGCGATGGCCGGGTAGCAGTCGTGCGAGCCCGGCGCCGGCGTCTGCACCGCCCACTGCTCCTTGCGCCAGGTCGAGGTGGCGGCGACCATCCGGCAGGGCTTTGCGCCGAAGGCGCCGATCGGGAAGTCCTGCTTGCGGAAGTTCAGCGGCCGCGAGCAGCGGCGGGCAATGTCGCGTGCGCGCTGCCAGGGGTCAAGGCGTGCTCCGGCCGCGGCGAAGGTAAGGGCAAGCCCGGCGCCCCCCAGGCAGGCCAGAAAGGCGCGGCGCTGCGCGCTGGTGGCGTCGCGCATGCTCATGGCAGCCTCTGGAATCCTTCGGCGCGAACCACCCAGCTCCCGTCGGCGGGAAAGCCCGGTGCGGGACGCGCGGGTGCGCCATCCCAGCCACCGGCCATCATGGCCACTGCGGCGAGGAGGGCGCCGTTGCCCGGCAGGTAGACCGGCAGCCGGGTGTTCGGATTGTGCCCGGCCTTCGTGTAGGCGTTGTTCGGTCCGTCCGACTTCAACAGCACATCCACCGCCAGTCCCGGCGCTTCCAGCCGGGCCGCCGTCATGGCGATCATCGGGTAGTCCCAGCCCTAGATCTTGGTGGCCCAGTCCCACTTCGCGAGCACCGCGTCGAGCGTGCGCCGCATGGTCGCGCGGTCAACGCCGTCGCCCGGCAACTGGCCCAGCGCCATCAGGAAGGATGGGTGGTCGTGGCGGCTGGCGGCGTTGTCCCAGGTGTCCGGGTGGGACTCCAGCGCCACATACTTGCCGTCCTTCTGCGGCAGTGCCGACAGGTTGGTGCGCCGCTGCTCCCAGACAGGGTCGCGCGGCAGGCCGAGGCGCTCGCGCCATTGCTGGGCAATTTCCAGGCCGCGCGCCCAGTAGCTCAGCTCATAGGTCGGATTCATGCTGGTCGACTGGTCGTAGATTTCCTGCGCAATCCACATCGGCGGCCCGAGCACATAGCGCTTGCCCGGCGCGTCCCAGTTGAGCATGGACGCCATGCCCTGCGCGGTCTCGAATACCAGCTCCTTGTACTTCGCCAGTGTTACCGGCGAGGGATCGGCGCGGTACAGCAGTTCGGCCAGGTGGATCGGGTGCGGCTGGTTCCAGATGATCAGCGGATTGCCGCCCGGGCTCTCGCGCCCGCCCGGACCGGTCATCTTCATCCAGCGCGCGCCCGCCAGGCCGCGCCCGGCGGCCACAAGCCGCGCGGCCGGCAGCGTGCGCCCGTACCAGCCCAGGGTGCGTGCGGTATAGACAGGGCGGCCCCACAGCGCGAAGTGGGCCGTATGCCACCAGACCATTTCGGTGTGGTGCTTGCCGTACCAGCTGGAGGTCGTCAGCCCGCTTTCCGACGCCGGCGTCGTGTCGCCCAGCTGGAGCGCGGCGAGGTACTGCGACAGCACCACGCGCCGCTCGAGTTCATGGGCGCGCGGGTCGCTGCTGCCGCTGAAGTCGACGGCGGCGCCGCTGCGCCAGTAGCTGCCCCAGTGGGCCGCGCTGGCGGCGAAGGTGCGCGCGCCGTCCTGGGCCGGTGCCGTGCCGTCCAGGACAAAGGCGACGGTCAGGTCGAGCGACTGGCCCGAGGCCGGCGCGATCTCGAACGCATGGGGGCCAGCGCGGGTGATTGTCATCGGCGCGCCGGCG
Organism: Massilia niabensis; assembly: GCF_042655085.1. NCBI lineage: Bacteria > Pseudomonadati > Pseudomonadota > Betaproteobacteria > Burkholderiales > Oxalobacteraceae > Massilia > Massilia niabensis. Next base: position 109,002 of record NZ_JBHSMU010000005.1, read on the forward strand.
GCGAGGGTCATGGCATAGGGCGAACCGTCGCGCAGGTGTTCGACGACCAGCTTGCGCCGGGTCTGCGCCAGCACCGTGGTCCGGTGCGCATCCGGGCGCGACCAGTCCAGCGGCGGCGCGTGATGGCCCGCCATTGTGTAGCCGAGGGGCAGGGCGATGCGCACGGCGAGCTTCCCGCTGGCCAGCAGCGGCGAGCGGATCCGCAGCGCCAGCGTGTCGCTGTCCGGGCTGACGGCGCTGCTGACGTGGACCGGTTGCCCCAGCAGCCGCACCCGGCTGTCCAGCCGGCCCTGCCACATGTCCAGGCGCTGGTCGACGGCGCCGACGTCCGCCGCTGTCAGGGGCCGCGCCCCCTTGCCGGCCATCACGAAGCCGATCTGCGGCAGCGGCTGCAGGTGCGGGTTCTCGCGCAGCCACTGTCCGGCCGGTGTTTTCGCGTTGGTCGGATAGCCGACCGTGCGCCCGTGGGCGGTGTAATCTAGGTTGGCGTCCGAGAGTTTGTAGCCGTTCGGATTGGCGTCCTCGTGCCACGACCAGCGCGCCTGCGTTTCGAGCGGCGTGCCTTTGGCGTGATACAGGCCGGGGAAGGTCTGCAGGCCGGTCACGTCGGCAGTGAAGGCAAAGCGCCCGTTGCCGACGCTGAGCGGCGCCATCGGGTCGATTGCGGTCAGGTGCGGGTTGTGGCGCGCGACGACGGCCGGGCGGTCGATTGGCGCGGGCGCGCCTGTCGATGCCGCCGCCAGCAGGAGGGTGAGCGTAAAGTATGCGTGCTTCATCGGTGGTCAGGTTTCCCGGGGTTGGCTTTAATGACGATGGCGCTCGCCGGCAGGCCCTGGATACGGCTCGTTTCGCCCACCTCGACTGGTATTCTATGCATCTGTGTTGCTCTGTCCGCGTGACGTGTTGATGTGTGCCCCTGAGGGCAAGCTGAGGCCGCATGGGCGGCTCGTCCGCCCATGCGGTGCACTCGCCGCTTTGCGATTACATGGTGCGGAAATTTACTCCGACCATCATGCGACGTCCCGAGTAACCCATGTTCAGCAGCACAGGCGTGCCATCGGCGAATGGCGTGTACGGCCCCTGGCTGAGGGTGGTCGTCGCATTGCCCAGGTTACGGCCCTCGATAAATACCTCGACGTTCGGATTGAGCTTGTACGAGATCTTGCCGTCAATGTAGCGGGTCGCATCCTTGTAGACTGGCGAGCCTGGGTTGTAGGGAACGCCGATACGCCCGCCGCCGACGTTGGGGTAGTTGTTCATGCTCGACGTCTGGCCACAGTTCGCGATGCAATCGAAGCTCATCGCCACCGCCTGCAAGGCAATGCGTGCCGACAGCTTGCCGTCGTCGTACCACAAGGCCGCGTTGTAGGTGTACTTCGACTCGTTTTGCGGCGGCAACGGCGTACCGGTCAGCAGGTCGACGATGTTCTTCGACGTGGTGGCCGAATGCATCTTGCTGTAGTTGGCGTCGAAGCCGGTGTAGCGCAACAGCCATGGCAGGAAGGTGAAGGCGGTCCTGGTGCCGTACTCGACACCCTTGCGGCCCGTAACGGCGCCATTGATCCAGGTCGAGTAGTCGAACAGCAGGTTTGCGAGCGACGCTCCGGTGGCAGGGTCGGTCAGGTTGGTCCCGGCGAACAGGGCGGAGCGGGGCACGGCCTGCGTGGTCGCGGCGCCGATCTTGCCCTGTTGGCGGAAGCCGGCGATCGAAATACTGGTGTCCTTGTTTGGATACCACTCGACCGACAGGTTCTGGTTAAAGTTGCGCTGCGCCTTGAGGGCCGGATTGCCGACCACGCTGGTGCAGCGGGTGGCGTCTTCGTCGTTCTCGTCCTCCAGGCGTTCGTCATAAATACAGGCGCCGGAGGCCAGGAGGCGCGATACCGGTGGCCGCGCAACGGTCTTGGCGCCGCTGTAGCGCAGCACCAGCTTGTCCGGCACCAGCCAGGTCGCCAGGTTCAGGCTCGGCAGCAGGTCAGACGTGGTCGCGGTGGTTTCGGTGTACTGCTGCACCCTGGTCGTGACGATGCCTGCCGGATCGTCACGGGTGATCGGATTGTAGGCGTCGGTCTTGTGGATCGAGGTAAATTGCATGCGGCCGGAACCGTGGATCTTGGTGCGCACGTAGCGCACGCCCATATTGCCTTCCAGTTCCAGGCCGAACGGCAGCGGGGTCGTGGTGAAGGGGATATGATCGAGGCCGAAGTTACCCATCAGGTAGAACGACTCGGTGCGCTCTTTCAGAAGCTGGGATGGCTGGTCGTACACCTTGCCGTCATTGGCCATGCAACGCTTGACGCAGTCGAAATTCGCGTTCGGAATATTCAGCATCGTGAAGATCTTCTCGAGGTCGATCTGAGTCCAGTTATCGATCAGGCCGTCGGGGCGGTCGCTGGCGCCGTTGAAGAAGCGCGTTGGCGTCGCTTGCATGGTCATGGTTTGCCTGAGCATGTCGGCGAACTGTTCCATCGTCATCACGGCCGAGCCGTCGAAGGATTGGCGGATATCCGGTTTCGGGATCCAGCCGAACTGGCAGGCATTGCCGCCAGGCGCGAGCGAGCCGGGCGTGTCGGCGCAGCCGAACAGCGTGCTGCGCAGCGTGGGCGAGGGAAGGACGAGCGGCGCTACATAGCCAGGTCGTCCGTAGGTGCCGATCGGGTCGCGCAGGACGTAGCCGCTGCCGTTCAGCGACCAGTTGCTGGAGGTCGTGTCGCGCAGGTTGAGGCCGCCCTTGAAGTTCTTGAAGAACGGAACCACGTCGGTTTTCCAGATCAGGTCCACCTTGGCGGTGCGCTCACCCGACTCGCGAATCTGCGGCGCCCAGGTCACATTCGGCGAGGAGGTGACGGCGTTTTGCTGCGCAGCGGTGTATGCCGGAATGGTCGCCGTCAGGTACTGGTTCGGGGTCTGGGCAGCGCTGGCGCCGCGCGGATACAGCGTGGCAAAGCGCTCGAGGCTGGAATTGTCGGTCGGGTCATAGCCCGGGAAGGTGTAGCCCCACAGGCCGTTCGGCAACAGACTCAGTGTCCCGGAACCGTAATAGTCGTTGAAGGACAGGTTCTTGACACCGCGCTTGAAGTCCGACCGGGCATCCCCGACGAAGAACTCGGCGCTCAGGCCGCCACGCTTGAAGCTACCGCCTAACTGCAGGTAGCGCGCGCTGGTCTCGCCAATACCATGCATCTGGTCGGTCCTGGCCACGCCGTTGGTGGCGGTGTTATTGAAGGTGTACTTCGTCACGTGGTGCTTGGCATCGACGACCACCGAGCCCGGCTCAACGTTGACCACGCCGTTCGGGATCGAGAAATTCCCCATCGAGAAAGCCAGCTGGTTGAGGTCATTGTGGCGCTTGTTGTAACTGCCCTTTGCATACACGGTCAGTTCGTTGTTGACCTTGAAGTCGGCGCGCAAGTCCAGGTTCTTGCGGCGGTCGATTTCGCGCTTGATCGCGTAACGCGGGCCCGACGGGGTGTAGTCATTCCACTGGTTCAGGCAGGTGTTGCGCTCGGCGCTGCGTGCGTTCTGGGCACCGGTGCGGGCGCCGTTGGTGAGCAGATTGAGCTGGGCGGTGGTGAGGGCCGGAAAGGTCGTGTCGCAGGCTGCCTTGCTCTGGGCCTGCGCCGAGCGGGTGATCAGGTCGAGCGGCGTGGCCGAATTGAAAAAGCCGCCGCCGGTCATTGCCGATTGGGTCAGGGGCAAGTGGACCGATGGGTCGTCCGTATTGACCGTGCCTGGCTGGAAGGTGAACGTCTTCTCAGGCGAGTTGTCGAAGTCGTAAATGCGGTAATAGCCCTGCTTGGCGCCCGACACGTGGGCCACATGGCCTTCGTTGTGCAGCGTGGTGGACGAGGCGTTGACCAGGACGCCGAGCCGGCCATTCATGAACTTATTCGAGAGAATGAGGTTGGCGTCCGGTTCCCACTTCTTGTTCAGATTGCCCTGGGTGGCAGCCACGCGCAGCGAGGCGAATGGCTTCTTGAAGTCCAGGCCGGTGCGGGTCTTGATGATAATGCCGCCGCCGAGCGCGCCTTCGGTCATGTCGGCGGTCGAACCCTTGACCACGTCGACGCTCTTGATCAGGTCGGCCGACAATTGGCGGAACTCGACCGCGCGGCCTTCGCCGGGTTGTTCCCCAAAGTCGCTGCCGCCGGGAGACTGCACGGCCTGGCCATCGAGCTCGACACGGGTCAAGTCGGGGCCGTTGCCGCGCACGGCGACGCTGACGCCTTCGCCGAAGTCACCGCGGTCGAGCGAAATGCCGGCAATGCGCGAGATCGCTTCGCCGACATTACGGTCCGGGAGCGAGCCGACGTCTTCGGCGACGATCGAATCGATGGCGGTGGCGGCGTTCTTCTTGCGGTCGATGCTCGACTGCTGCGATGCGCGGGTGGCGACCACCTTCACTTGCTGTATCGCCTCAGGTTCCGTGGTGGTTGATGGTACCGATGCCGGTGCCGGCGCAGTGGCCTGCACCGGCGCCTGCACCTGGGCCTGCGCCGACGGCGCGCCCATCATGAGGACGGCGGCCGACACGGCGACGCAGGTCGCCTTTCGCTGGCTGGGGAGATTATTTTTCGTCATTGTCTCTTCCGATATTTTCGAGTCGTTGGTGTCGTTTCCGGATGAGCCCGGCGTACGCCTTAAAATCACCACGGTGCCGCTGGTGTTAACCCTACCGACCAGATTAGTGCAGCCCAGCAATCGCTCGACCGCCTCGGAAATGGCAAATGCGCCTGTCAATGCATTGGTGCTCACGCCCCGCAGAATGTCCGCCGACGTCAATATGTTGATGCCGGCCTGGCGCGCGAATTCCGGAATGGAATCGGTCGCCACACCCGCAGGGATATTGAATGGCCGCGGCAATTCCTGGGCTGTCGACGTGCCCGCATGAGCTGCCACGCTCACGGCCAGGGTAATTCCCGCCGCGTAAGCGCATTGGTGCATGGTAATCATGCACATCTCCTCTAATCTGATTTTCGGAACTATGCTGCCCCGTTAATACCAAAGACTTCTAACGAAGGACTCTTCCTCAAGCCCAGCGGATGAAACACCTGAATACTCAAGAATATGATTGTCTTGACGTCCTCCTGAGGAAAATGCGCGTCATGCGGAATGAATAAAAAAAATCCGGACGCGCCACGACAGGCGCGTCCGGATTGATCGAAAGGATGGTGGTCAAGATGCTGTTCGGCGACGGGACATCAGCTGCCGTCCGGGGCCTTGCCCTGGCCGATGAAAATCGTATCGGCGGTGATGACGATCGGGACATCGAGCACCGTGCTGACATCCCGGGCAAACAACTCGGGCGCATCGAGCTTGTACTGGCCAAACAGGCGCTTGTCCCTGAGCGTCGCGTCGACGATCACGATTTCGCGCGGACTGTAGCGGTTGAAGTCGGCCACCGCGTCATGCAGGGTCTGATTTTTAAGGATCAATTTACCTTCTCTCCATGCCAGTTTGCGGTCCACTTCCATAGGCTGGCGGCTGACGGCAATCGCGCTCGCCGCCTGCGCCAGGAAGGCGCGCTCTCCCGCGATCAGCTGGCGCCGCTGGGCTGTGCGGCCGCGGCTCCAGACCTCGACCGTTCCTTCGGTGACCAGTACTTCCGCGCCGCTGGCGAAGCGGCGCACGGAAAAGGCGGTACCGACGGCGCGGATGCGCGCGTCGCCTGCTTCGACGATGAAGGGCTTGGACTTGTCCTTGGCCACTTCGAACCAGGCTTCGCCCTCCCTCAGGTTGATCTTGCGCTGGTCCTTCGTGAATTCGACTTCGATCCGGCTGCCGCTGTTGATGGTGGCGACCGACTTGTCCTGCAGCGGGACCTTGCGGAATTCGCCTTTCGCCGTGCTCAGGACCTGGTCGTCGCGCAGGGCGGAAAAATGCACCGTTCCAACGGCGGCGACGAAACAGGCCGCGATTGCGCCATACACCCACATGCTGCGGCGCGATCGTGCCGGTTGCTCCGCCGCCCGGGGCAGCTCGGGTGCCGGCGCTTGCGGGACCGTCGCCAGGTTGATCGCGTTATAAATCGCCATGGCGCGCGCATAGGCGCCCTGGTGTCGCGAATCGGCCGCATACCAGGCGTCGAATACGCTGCTTTCAAGGTCGCCCAGGCCGCGCGCATGCTTGCGCGCTACCCATTCGAAGGCTTCGTTATCAATCGTTGACATTGTTTCTCTTGGCTGGACGTTTTTTTGCGATCGGTTTTTTGTCTCCGGTTGCCGCGGTGTCCGCGGTCTCCTTATCCATGCCGTTCATGGCGATCATTTCCGACATCAGCCGCATGCCCTTCATCATTTCGTGTTCCACGACGCCGTCTGTCAGGCCCAGCGTTTCCGCCGTTTCCTGCTGCGACAGGCCATGGATCCTGCGCGCCCGGAATACACTTTTGCAGCGGTCCGGCAGCTTGGCGACCAGGCCGATCACCCATGCCAGCTCGGAGCGGGCGAAGACGACACGCTCGGGGGAGGGCGCGGTGTCTGCAATGTCCAGGTCTTCCAGGTTGGCCATCGCCTCGATCTTGACGACCGCGTCGCGCTTGATGCGGTCGAGGACGATGTTTTTCGCCGTACGGAAGACGAAGGGCTTCGGATCGCGCACCCCGTCCAGGCTGGCCAGGGCCAGGATGCGGTAACAGGTTTCCTGCACCACGTCGTCGATTTCGGCCGGACCGGTACAGACGCGGCGCAGCATCCTGCGCAGTTCCGCTTCGTGCGGCAGGAAGTTTATTGTCAGCCAGTCAACGACTCGAGTGTCCATCACCGCCTTCTTTCGTGTATCCCTCAGGTACTAAGACGAGCACGATAGCTATTTCCTCAGCAATTCTCGCGTTTATTTTCAACTCACTCAAGCAAATGAGTATTTCCCGGCGCGCTGGGAGTCAGACTGGTCTTTTCTCTATATTACCCTCCGGAACCACCACCGGAGGATGAGGACATGAGGATGAGGACATGAGCCAGCGGCGCACGCCACACTTGGTCGCTGCTGTATTGTTGGCGCTCGGAACGCTCCCTGGACAGGCGGTCGCCGCCGGGGCCGAACCCTACAGGCCGGGCGTCGACGTCGCGCGCCCGAATCTCGCCGGGCAGGTGGCAAGGCCGCTGCGCTATCGCCCGGACGGCGAAGACTTCGTGATCGAGAACGGCAACGAATTTTTCAACCGGCCGCTGTATGGCGGTAATACGGGCTTTCGCGTCGATGGCGGCGACCGCCCGGAATTTTCGCTCTACCTGCCCGGCCGTGGCGGCAATGTGCGCCTCGGCGTCAGGACGCCGGCGGGCACCCTCTGGCTGCACCAGGCGCGGCGCATCGTCACGCGCTACCGCCCGGGCGAGCTGCACTACGAGGTCGCCGATCCGCTCCTCGGCGCCGGCCGCATCCACGTCGCCGCCGTGGCCTATGCCGCGGCCGAGGGCCTCGGGCTCCAGGTGCGCGGCGAAGCACTGCCCGGGGCGGCCGAGCTGGTGTTCGCGGTCGCTCCCGGTAACGGTGCGCGCGGCCGGCGCGGCGGCGACATCGGGACCGAGTCCGTGCCGATCAGCCGGTACTTCCAATTCGCCCCCGGGCATGCGCGCGGCAGCAGCGTCGCACCGCATGCTTATGGTTTCACCATTGCCAACGAGCGGGCCGAGATCACGGTGACTGCCACGCGCAGCCCGGAAGTGCGCCGCGCCGACGCCGCGCGCTGGGACGACCTGCCGGGATTGCTGGGTGCCGACGGCGGCAACGGCGCCCACGTTGCGGTGGGCACGCTGGCGCTGGACGGGCAAGCAATCGACTTGGCGGTCCAGGTCACGCGCAGCAAGAAGGCCGAGGAACTGGCCGTCTACCGCGAGGCGGGCAGCAGGTCTGACGCCGGACGCGCGCCTGCCGAGGCACCGGCGCCGGCCTTCCAGCCAGGCGAACTTGCCGCGCGCTTTGCCGACGCCCTGGGCCACTTCGCGCAGCTGCGCGGCCGGGTGCGCATCGACACGCCCGACCCTTACCTGAACGCCGCCATGGGCGCGCTGAATGTCGCCGCGGATGCGGTCTGGGACGAGGAGCAGGGCGCCATCATGCACGGCGCAATCGCCTGGCGCACCAAGCTGCTGGGCTGGCGTGGGCCGTATGCGCTCGATGCACTGGGCTGGCACGAGCGCGCGCGGCGCAACCTGGACGAGTGGACGGCGCGCCAGGACACCTCGCCGGTGCCGCCGCGGCTGCCGTCCGCCGACACCCAGACCAACCTGGCGCGCAATGAAGCCGGCCTGCACAGCAATGGCGACATGAGCCGCTCGCATTACGACATGAACATCGGCTTCATCGACGTGATGCTGCGCCACCTGCTGTGGACCGGCGACGTCGAGTACGCGCGCGCCGTGTGGCCGGTGCTCGAGCGCCACCTGGCCTGGGAGCGGCGCCTGTTCCGGCGCGAATTCGGACAGGGCAAGCTGCCGCTGTACGAAGGCTATGCGGCGATCTGGGCCAGCGACGACCTGTACTACAACGGCGGCGGCGCCACCCACACCTCCGCCTACAACGCCTGGCACAACCGCATGGCGGCGCGCATCGCGACCCTGCTCGAGAAGGACCCCGAGCCTTACCAGGTGGAGGCCGAGCGCATCGAACGTGCCATGCGCACCTGGCTGTGGATGCCGGAGCGGGGCGCCTTCGCCGAATACCGCGACCTGCTAGGGAAGCAGCTGCTGCACCCCAGCTACGGCCTGTGGAGCTTCTATCACACGCTCGACTCGAAGGTGCCGACCCGCCTCGAGGGCGCGCGCATGGCGCTCGACCTGGAACGCCACCTGCGGCCGATCCCGATCGTGGGGCCGGGCGTGCCCGCTGACCGGCCCTACCGCGTGCTGCCGAGTACCAACTGGATGCCGTACTCCTGGTCCATCAACAATGTCGTGATGGGCGAGGTGCTGCACACGGCGCTGGCATCCTGGCAGGCCGGCCGCAGCGGCAGCGCCTTCGAGCTGGCCAAAGGGGCGCTGCTGGCCAGCCTCTACATGGGCATCTCGCCCGGGAACATCGGCAGCATGAACTATCTCGACGTCTACCGCCGCGAAGCCCAGCGCGACTTTGCCGACGGCTCCGGGGTGATGGCGCGCACCCTGGTGGAGGGCCTGTTCGGCGTGCGCCCGGACGCCCTCGCCGGGACGCTGCTGGTGCGCCCCGGTTTCCCGCGCGAGTGGGGCCACGCCAGCCTGCGCCATCCGGGCGTGGCCGTCGCCTTCCGGCGCGAGGGACGGCGCGAACACTGGACGGTCGAGCAGCCCGCCGCCAGGTTCGGGCGTCTCGTGCTCGAGCTGCCGGCGGCGAGCGACCGGGTGGCGTCGGTGCTGACCGACGGCAAGCCGGTGCGCTGGAGCGTCAGCGCCGACGAAGTTTTTGCGCCTCGCCTGCGCGTTGACCTGCCCCTGGGGCGCAAGAGCGAGCTGGTGATCGAGTGGAGCGGCAGGCCGATCGGCGAGCAGCCACCTGCCGTCGCCAGGAACGGCAAACGTGAGGATTTCCGGCGTGTGCACCAGGGCGCTTTTACATGGTGGCAGGTGGCGAACGAACCACAGGCAGCGCAGCACGCGGCCTGCACGCCTGAGGCGGCGGCATGGAGCAAAGGCGCATCCGTGCGCTCGCGCCATGTCGACCTGGGGCTGTGGTTCAACGACCGCGTCACCGAGCTGTTCAAGCCCGGCAAGTACCTGTCGCCGCGTTCGCCCTACGTGTCGCTGTCGCTGCCGTCGCAGGGCATCGGCGCCTGGGCCGGCCACGTGAATGCCATGGCCGTGATCGACGATGCGGGATTGCGCGCGCAGGGCGGCACGCTGCGCCTGCCTAACGGCCTGAGCTTCGCCACGCCGGCGGCGCCCGGCGCGGCGAACGTGCTGTTCACTTCGCAATGGGACAATTATCCGAAACAGGCCACCGTGCCCCTGAGCGGGACGGCTGGACGCATCTTCCTGCTGATGGCCGGCTCCGCCAACGCCATGCAGAGCCGGATCGACAACGGCGAGGTGGTCGTCACCTATGCCGACGGCACGCGCGCGCGCCTGGCCCTGCGCAATCCCGAAAGCTGGTGGCCGATCGAACAGGATTACTTCATCGACGACTACCAGTTCCCGTATTGCGGGCAGTTGCCGGCGCGGGTCGACCTGAAGACGGCCAGGGTGCGGCTGCTGGAACCGTCGGCGCTCCCGCAGGCCTTGCAGGCGAAGATCGACGGCGGCTCCGCCACGGTGCTCGCGCTGCCGCTCGACCGTAGCAAGCCTTTGAGAAGCGTGGCCTTGCGCACCCTGGCGAACGACGTGGTGATCGGACTGATGGGGGTGACGCTGGACTGATGGACTGATGGACTGCTGTGATGCGTCGCCGACTCCTTACTCGATCCAGCTGAACCCATCGCGCGCCAGCAGCGCGAACGCCTCCGCCGGTCCCCACGATCCGGCCGCATACGAATGCGGCTTCTCGTCCAGCGTCCCCCAGCCGTTGATGATCGGATCGGCCCACTCCCACGCCGCTTCCAGCTCGTCGCGGCGCATGAAGTGGGTCAGGCGCCCGCGCACCACGTCGATCAGCAGCCGCTCATAGGCTTCGGCGCGGCGCTGCTGGAAGGCCGACTGCAGGTCCAGGTTCAGCTCGACCTGCTGCATCTTCATGCCGGTGCCGGGCTGCTTGGCCATGACCTGCAGCTTGATCGCTTCCTCGGGCTGCAATTCGATGACCAGGCGATTCGCGACACCGCCCGGGGTCTCCGGGAATAGCGGGAAGGGCGGGTTCGCAAACTCGACGACGATTTTCGAGGAGCGGCGCGCCATGCGCTTGCCGGTACGCAGGTAGAACGGCACCTTCGACCAGCGCCAGGTATCGACGTGGGCGCGCAGGGCGACGAAGGTTTCGGTCTTCGAATCGGGCGGGACGTTGCTCTCTTCGAGGTAGCCCGGCACTTCCTGGTTGCCGCTCACGCCGTGACCATACTGTCCGCGCACCGTGTCGCGCGCGATATCGGCCAGCCGGAAGCGGCGCAGCGAACGGATCACCTTCAGCTTTTCGTCGCGCACGGCGTCCGGGGTGAGCGAGGTCGGCGGCTCCATGGCGACGATGCACAGCAGCTGCAGCAGGTGGTTCTGCACCATGTCGCGCATGGCACCGGTACTGTCGTAGAAGCCCGCGCGGCTGCCCACGCCCACTTCTTCGGCGACCGTGATCTGTACGCTGGAGATGTTCGGCGCCCGCCACAGGGGTTCGAGGATCGAGTTCCCGAAGCGCAGCACCATCAGGTTCTGCACCGTTTCCTTGCCCAGGTAGTGGTCGATCCGGTAGATCTGCGATTCGGCGAAATGCCGGCCGACCGCCTCGTTGATGTCGATGGCGGAGGGCAGGTCGCGCCCCAGCGGCTTTTCGAGGACGACACGGGCGTTGCGGTCGACCAGCCCCGCTTCGGAGAGCTTGTCGCAGATGGTGATGAACAGGGAAGGGGCCGTCGACAGGTAGAACACACGCTGCGCGCCCCCGCGCGAGGCCTCGGCCAGGGTGTTGAAGTCGGCGGCCTGCTGCACGTCGAGCCGCACATACACCAGCAGGTTCAGGAAGCCGTTCCAGGTCTGCTCGTTGAAGTTGCTTTCGGCGATAAAGGAACGCGAATGCTCCTGCACGTGGGCGAGGTAGGCGCTGCGGTCGAACTCCTGGCGCCCAGTGGACAGGATGCGGGTGGAAGGCGGCAGGTTGCCGTGCAGGTAAGCCATGTAGAGCGCAGGAAGGAGTTTGCGCATCGCAAGGTCGCCCATGCCGCCGAAGATGATCATGTCGAGGGGGAGACCGGTATCGAGCTCTGTGGAGGACGTCATGTGGATCCTTATGCCAAAAAAGATAAGGATAGCAGTTTGTGCGCCGCACCAGACTAGCAGGTGGGATGTCCCGCATTCAGGTCCTGCTTTGCCGCTGCGTTCCCGATGCCATCCGGATTCACTCGTGCACACGTCGCGCTCCTTGCAACATTGCAAATCAGTCATGGCATAATCGTGTTCGGAAGACCGTGCGCTTGATCGGTCGAGGCGTCTCGAGAAAACGGAGAGTGCGTGAAGCAACTGTTAAGAGGGGAACGGCTGCCGCTTGCGGCGCATGCATCGAACGGCGTCCTGCAGGCCGGCTTGTCCGCACGCGGGCTCACGCTCGACTTCGCGTGTTTTGCGCTCGATGCCAGTGGCAGGCTGCTCGATGAGCGTTATATGATCTTCTTTAACCAGCCCACCAGCCCCTGTGGGGGTGTACGGGGTGGAACGGTCGGCGCAGACAAGGATGGCTTCTCGTTCGACCTTGACCGGCTGCCGGGAGCTGTCGAACGGGTCGTGATCACGGCCAGCATCGATGGCGGTGGCGTCATGTCTCAATTGCAGGCGGGATACCTGCGCCTGCTCAGCAGGGATGCCGAGTTCGCGCGTTTCGATTTCGTAGGTCAGGATTTCGCAGCCGAGCAGGCCGTGATGCTGGGAGAGCTGTACCGCAAGGACGGAGGGTGGCGTTTCATGGCCGTTGGCCAGGGCTTCAACGGCGGGCTTGCCGCACTGGTCGAGCATTTCGGGGCCGATGTGGCGCAAGCTCCGCAGGCAGCGGCCCCGGCGCCGGCTGCCGCGCCGGCGGCGGTCAGCCCGGAAAAGCGCGTCGAGCAGACGGCGCCGCAGCTGGTTTCCCTCGTCAAGTCGGCGGGCGTTTCCCTGGCCAAGGTCGGACTCGAGAAGCATCGTGCCAAGGTGTGCCTCGTGCTCGACATTTCCGCATCGATGAGCACCCTGTACCGGAAAGGCCTGGTGCAACGCTTCGCCGAACGCATCCTGGCGCTCGGCTGCCGCTTCGACAACGACGGCGAAATCGACGTTTTCCTTTTTGGCAGGAACGTCCACCGCGGCGAGCCGATGGGACTGAACAACTGGTCATGGTATATTGCCCAAATGATAGATCGGCACCCCCTTGAAGGAGATACTCGCTACGGCGCCGCAATGGAAGCGGTTCGCCGCCATTATTTTCCTGACGCCCATGGCGCTGAGCGCAGGACACCGTGCCAATCGGCGGTGCCGGTATATGTCATGTTCGTTACCGATGGCAGCACGTCCGACAAGCCGTTGACCGAGCGGCAGCTACGCTGGTCCAGCCGTGATCCGATCTTCTGGCAATTCATGGGGATCGGCAAAGGCAGGAAATCGAAGAGCAAAAAGCTGGCCAATTTCGCGGAATCGGACTTCCCCTTCCTCGAGAAGCTCGACGAACTTGATGGCCGCCTGATCGATAACGCCGACTTCTTCTCGGTTGCCAGTCCGGACGAACATTCAGAGGCTGAACTGTATGATTTACTGATGACGGAGTACCCGGCCTGGCTGAAACAGGCGACGCAACATGGACTGCTTGGCTGAACCGACACTGGCGACCTAGCCGGCAACGCCCGGCTCCGGCACACGCCTGCAAGGTACGTGTTAAGCGGTTATCATCGTCCATCTCATTCAACTCAGGAACCGACGCTCAATGACGACTTCCAGCTATCCCGACACCCGCCTCCTGATCGCCAACGAATGGCAAGACGCTACCGGCGGCAAGACGATCCCCGTGATCAACCCGGCCACCGGCCAGCCGATCGGCAGCGTCGCCCACGCCAGCATCGCCGACCTGGATCGCGCGCTTGCCGCCGCCCAGAAGGGTTTCGAAGCATGGCGCGCCGTGCCTGCGGCCGAACGCGCCGCCATCATGCGCCGCGCGGCCAACCTGCTGCGCGAGCGTGCGGGCGACATCGCGCGCCTGCTGACCCAGGAGCAGGGTAAACCCCTGGTCGAAGCCAAGGGCGAAGCGATGGCGGGCGCGGAGATCATCGACTGGTTCGCGGCCGAGGGCATGCGCGTGTATGGCCGCATCGTCCCGTCGCGCAATCCGGCCGCGCAGCAACTGGTGCTCAAGGAGCCGGTCGGACCGGTCGCCGCTTTCACGCCGTGGAACTTCCCGATCAACCAGATCGTCCGCAAACTCGCTGCGGCGCTGACCACCGGCTGCTCCTTCCTGTGCAAGGCGCCTGAAGAAACCCCGGCCTCGCCGGCGGCGCTGCTGCAGTGCTTCGTGGATGCCGGCCTGCCGCCGGGCGTGGTTGGCCTGGTGTTCGGCGACCCGGCCGAGATTTCCGGCTACCTGATCCCGCACCCGATTATCCGCAAGGTCACCTTCACCGGTTCGACCCCGGTGGGCAAGCAGCTGGCCGCCCTGGCCGGCGCCCACATGAAGCGTGCGACGATGGAACTGGGCGGCCATGCGCCGGTCATCATCGCCGAGGACGCGGACGTGGCGCTGGCCGTCAAGGCCGCGGGCGCCGCCAAGTTCCGCAATGCCGGCCAGGTGTGCATTTCGCCGACCCGCTTCCTGGTGCATAACGCCGTCAAGGCCGAGTTCACGCGCGCGCTGGTGCAGCATGCCGAAGGGCTGAAGCTGGGCGACGGCCTGGCTGAAGGAACGACCCTCGGGCCTCTGGCCAACGCGCGCCGCATCACCGCCATGTCGAAGATCGTCGAGGATGCACAGGCCCGGGGCGCGGTGGTTGCCACTGGCGGCAGCCGCGTCGGCGAGACCGGCAACTTCTTCGCGCCGACCATCCTGGCCGACGTGCCGCTCGACGCCAGCATCTTCAACGACGAGCCATTCGGCCCGGTGGCCGGCATCCGCGGCTTCGACAGCCTGGAAGAGGCGATCGCCGAGGCCAACCGCCTGCCGTACGGCCTGGCCGGCTACGCGTTCACGCGCTCGATCAAGAACGCCCAGCTCCTGATGAACCGCATGGAAGTGGGCATGTTGTGGATCAACCAGCCGGCCACGCCGAGCGCCGAGCTGCCCTTCGGCGGCATCAAGGATTCGGGCTACGGCTCCGAAGGCGGCCCGGAGGCGCTGGAGTCCTACCTGAACACCAAGGCGGTGTCGATGGTCGGCGTATAAACAAGCGACGCTGTCACTGAAAAAAGCCCCTGTGTTGAACTGACCCCATAAAGTTGGACAGTTGAGTTAGCTAGGCAGCCAAGGCCTGGGTCCTGTATTGAACGGGACTCAGGCCTTTTAGTTTGAGCTTGATACGGTCGTGATTGTAATAGCGGATATAGTCGGTCAGGCTGTCCCGTAGTGCATCGACGCTGTCGAATTTGTTCAGGTGGAAGAGTTCGGACTTCAACACGGCGAAGAAGCTTTCCATGGCCGCGTTGTCAAGGCAGTTTCCCTTGCGGGACATGCTTTGTACGAGCTGGCGCTCCTGAAGTTGACGTTGATAGGCCGGCATGCGGTACTGCCATCCTTGATCCGAATGCAGCATGGGCCGTTCGTGCGGAGCGAGCTTGGCCAAGGCCTTCGTGAGCATCGAGCCCACCAGGTCGAACACAGGTCGTTTGCTAGTCTCGAAAGCGACGATCTCGCCGTTATACAAGTCCAGCACTGGCGACAGGGACAGCTTCTCGCCCGCAACATGGAATTCCGTCACGTCCGTTACCCACTTCTGATTGGCAGCTTCGGCCACGAACTGACGCTGCAGCTTGTTGGGCGCAGCTTGGCCAACCGCTCCTTTAAAGGAACGGTATTTTTTCGGCCGCACCAAGGACTTCAGCCTCAGCACCCCCATCAGGCGTTGCACCAGCTTGTGGTTGACGTGGTAGCCCGACTGCCGGACGGCGGCCGTGATACTCCGGTAGCCGTAAGGCCCCTTGTGACGCTCGTAGACGGCTTTGATCGTCTCTTTCAGCTGTCCGTACTTGTCGTCCTGACGCAGCAAGCTTTGCTGGTAATAGAACGTGCTGCGTGGCAGTTGGGCTACCTTCAGCAACCCGGCGATCGGATATTGCTGCCTTAGTTCTTGCACTACTTGCGCTTTTTCCGCGGCGTTTGCTGCTGCCGGGCCTGAACTAAGGCTTCCAACTTTTTTAAGTAGGCATTCTCCATGCGCAGGTAGTCCAGCTCGGCCAGCAATTCCTCCCGGGAGCGGTTATCGTTATCAGGAGGCGTATCTGGTTTTGCTGTTGGGACTGCCATTGCTTTGGGTCTCCCTCGGGGGCGTGGTGTTAGCGCGGCCAACCCGCCACTTCGGTAGCTGCGCTCCCATGTGCTGAGAACGCCGGGGCTCCGAATGTCGAACTGGACAGCCACTTGGCCATATGACAGTTCATTGTCCCACATGTGCCGAAGCACCGAGAGCTTGAAATCAGCGCTGTAGCGTGCGAACTTCTTCTTGAACGCGTCCTTGCCATACGCATTGAACCACTTCACCCAGCGCCGCAACATACCGCGCTCAAGCCCCTGCTGCTTTGCCAGGGCCGTGTAGCCTCCCTGATTGTCCAGGTACTGATGGACTACCGCGAGCTTGAACTGCTCATCGTACTTCGTCATGAAAAAACCCCAAAAGTTGGTGTCCAACTTTTGGGGTTCAGTTCATGTTCACAGGGGCTTTTTTCTATGCGCGTCCCATCAGGGGAATCACACCGAAGATCACCGCGGCAACCAGCATGACGATTGCCGCCGTGATCGACCAGAGCAGCGTGTAGCGCTGGTGGTCGCCGAATTCCACTTCCGACAGGCCGACCAGCAGGTAGGTCGACGCCACCAGGGGACTGAGCAGGTGGACCGGCTGCCCGATGATCGAGGCCCGGCCGATTTCGGCGGCGGTGATACCGTAGACGGCGGCTGCCTTGGCCAGGATCGGGACGATGCCGAAGTAGAAGGCATCGTTCGAGATGAAGAAGGTGAACGGGATGCTCAGGATGCCCGTGACGATGGCCAGGTAGGGCCCCATCCATTCCGGCACGGCGGCGATGACGCTGATGGCGATCGCATCGACCATTTTCGTGCCCTGCAGGATGCCGACAAAGATGCCGGCGGCGAAGATCAGCGACACGACCGGCAGCACGTTGGCCGCATGCGAGGCGATGCGCTCCTTTTGTTCCTGCAGCCCGGGATAATTGATCATGATCGCGACCGCGAAGAAAATCATGAACAGCACCGGAAGCGGCAGCAGGCCCATGATCAGCGCAGTCATCAGGGCGGCCGTCAGGAGGAAGTTGACCCAGATGAGTTTTGGGCGCGCGATGCTCGGGTCGGTGCCGGCGATCTGCGGCTCGCCGCCGCCAGCCGTGGCGCTGGCGGTGCTCGACACCGCTGCGTGCGCACCGGCGCCGCTGCCTGGAATAGCGTAGACATTGCCCGCCGCGCTTGCGGCAGCGGCGGGGTGCGCAGCCCACTGGCCGGTGGTGCCGTTCAGTTCACCCGTTGCCAGCGTGGCGCCGGCAGGCTGCAGGACGCTCACGTTTGGTGCCTCGGCCTCGGCCTTGGCCTCACCAGCCAGGGTGATTACGCCAATCCGCTTGCGCTCCTTCATGCCGAGGATGTACGCGACGAACAGCACCCACACGGCAGTCACGGCCATCGGCAGGATCATCGGCAGGAAAATCTCGCTCACGTCCACGCCCAGGGCGCTGGCAGCGCGCGCGGTCGGGCCGCCCCAGGGGAGGATGTTGAAAACGCCGCCGGCGAGCATGATCACACATGCCAGGATCAGGCGGCTCATGCCGAGGCGCTTGTAGAGCGGCAGCATCGCCGACACCGTGATCATGTAGGTCGTGGCACCGTCGCCGTCGAGCGAGATGAACATGGCCAGCGCCGCCGTGCCGACCACGATTTTCATGGGGTCGCCCTGCACCAGTTTCAGGATCAGGCGCACCACCGGGTCGAACAGGCCGGCATCGATCATGATGCCGAAATAGAGAATCGCGAACATCAGCATGACGCCGGTCGGGGCCAGGCTCTTGATCCCGGCAAGCATCATCGGCCCGAGCTCGGCGCCGAAGCCTCCAATCAGTCCGAATGCGATCGGCACGACAATCAGGGCAACCAGCGCCGGCAGGCGCTTCGTCATGATCAGGAACATGAACACGACGACCATCGAATAGGCAAGGAGGGTCAGCATATCAGGCCCCCTGCAGGTGCGAGACCTGTTTCATGGCGAGCGGGCGGGGTTGTTCGAGGGACAGCGCTGCCGGGACGGCGCGCGCAGGGACTGGCTTCTTCATTGTGTCTCCGATTGTGGTCATCGCGTGGTGATTATTGTTATCGTGCTGTTTGAGTCAACTATAGGCGCGCGCGCCTTTCAGTTAGCTTTCAACGCAGGCACTGAACATCACACTGACCTTCAACCCACTTCCGCCCTCGGCCCGGTCCAGCGCCAGGGTGGCGCCGTGCATGGTGGCGATGTCGCGCACGATGGCCAGTCCCAGGCCGGTCCCGCCGGGATTGGCTTCCAGCGTCGCCTGTGCGCGGTAGAAGGGCATGAATACCTTTTCGTATTCCGCCGGCGCGACGCCCGGGCCGCTGTCGATTACTTCCAGCAGGACGCCGCCGGCCTGCCGCCCCACGCGCAGCAGCACGCTGCCGCCCGGCGGCGTGTAGCGGATCGCGTTATCGACCAGGTTCGACACCAGCTCGTGCAGCAGCAGTTCCTGGCCGATCACCGTCGTGTCTTCGCCATTTTCTCCACCTTCGGCTTCCAGGGCGAGGTCGATGCGCTTCGTGACCGCAGGCAGGGCCAGCTCGAGCCCGACCTGGCCTGCGACGGCCGCCAGCGAGACCGGGCCTTGCGCGGCGCTGCCGCTGCCATGCTCGATGCGCGCCAGCGTCAGCAGGCGGTTGGCCAGGTGGATCGCGGAATCGGTGGTGCCGGCAATCGAGGCCACGATCGCGCGCATCGCGGCGGCGTCGTTCTCGCGCAGGGCCAGCTCGGCCTGGGTCTTGAGGACCGCGAGCGGCGTGCGCAGCTGGTGCGAGGCGTCGGCAATGAAGCGGCGCTGGCTGGCGATCAGGTCCTGCATGCGCGCCATGGTCCCGTTCATCGCCGCCACCAGCGGCCGTACTTCCTTGTGCACCAGGGCCTGGTCGATGTTGGACAGGTCGGACAGCGGGCGTGTCTCGACCTCGTTCTTCAGCCGCATCAGCGGGCGCAGCACAAGGCGCACGGCGAACCACACGAGCGTTGCCACCGCCAGCACCAGCAGCGCCTGGCGCAGCAAGGTATTGACCAGGATGCGGCGCGACAGCGCATGGCGCGCATCGAGCGTTTCGCCCACCTGGATCAGGGCGATGCCGCGCATCGAATCGTCGTAGACCGGCTGCAGCAGGGCAGCGATGCGCACCGGCTCGCCGTTGTAGTCGGCGTGGTAGAAGCGCACCAGGGCCGGGTACAAATCCGTGCGCGGCACGTTCTTCGGCACCGCCGGCAGGTCGCCGTAGCCGGACACCGTTTCGCCTTCGAGCCCCGTGACCTTGTAATAGATGCGGCCGAGGGTGTCGGTCTCGAAGCTGTCCAGGGCGACGTAGGGCACGTTGGCCACCACTTTGCCGTCCTTGACCGACACCCGTTCCGCCAGCGCGCGCGTGGAGGACAGCAGCGAGCGGTCGTAGGCGACGTCGGCGGCCTCGAGCGCGTCACGGTACAGCGACACAGCATTGAGCGCGACCAGCGCCACCAGCGGCAGGATCAGCCAGCGCAGCAGCTGGCTGCGCAGGCTGCCGAGCGGCCTGGCGGCGGCCGGTGCCGGGGGCGGTGCCTGGGCAGCCTTCAAGCCGGGCGTTCCTGCATCAGGTAGCCGATCCCGCGCAGCGTGACGATGGCCGCTCCCCCTTCAGGCCGTCGTTCCAGCTTCTTGCGGATACGGTGGATGTACAGCTCGATGGCGTCGAGGTTGACATCGTCGTTCAGCGCGAACACTTCGTCGAACAGCTTTTCCTTCGACAGCGCGCGCCCCGGGCGCGCGATCAGGGCTTCGAGCACCGCGTGCTCGCGCGGCGTCAGGCCGAGCGGCTCGCCACAGTAGGAAAACATGCGCGAAACCGTGTCGAAGCTGAGCTGGCCGCAGCGGTGCACCAGCGACTCGTTGCCGCTGCGCCGGCGCAGCAGGGCTTTCACGCGCGCTTCCAGCTCGGCCAGCTCGAAGGGCTTGGCCAGGTAGTCGTCGGCGCCCAGGTTCAGGCCCTGCACCCGCTCCTCCAGGCCGCCGCGCGCGGTCAGGATCAGGACCGGCGTGCCGCCGCGCGCGCCGCCGCGCGCGCGCAGGCGGCGCAGCACGTCCAGTCCATCCATCTTCGGCAGGGTCAGGTCGAGGATCACCAGCGCGTAGTCCTGGGTATGCAGCAGCGCGTCGGCGTCGGCGCCGGTGGCCGCGCATTCGACGGTGAGGTTGGCGTCGCGCAGGGCTTTCGATACCCAGTGCGACAGCTCGACGTGGTCTTCGACTAACAGGATTCTCATCGCGCCAGTGTAAGCGCAAAACCCCGGCCCCGGAAAGGCCGACTGGCGCAAGCGGCGTATTCGCGCATTGAAAGTGAGTTGAAAGCGAATTGAAAGCCTGGGGTGCCTATAGTCGGCCCAAACAAAGCAATCACAACGATCACTACGCCGGAGACATCATGAAGAAGTCGATTTTCGCGCTCGCCGCCCTGGCAGCGCTTTCCCTGAATAACTCCGCGGTCGCACAGGACAGCGTCCAGCTCTACGGCCGGGTCGACGCCGGCGTTGAGCTCGTGAACCATGCCGGCGAGGACGGCGGCAGCGTCGCGCGCGTCATTTCGGGCGGCAAGAACACGTCGCGCTGGGGCCTGCGCGGCAGCGAAGACCTGGGCGCCGGCCTGAAGGCCGTGTTCAACCTCGAAGGCGGCATCGAAATGGACAGCGGCGCGTCCGATGGCCCGCTGTTCAAGCGCCAGGCCTGGGTGGGACTGGAAGGCGGCTTTGGCCGCGTGATCATCGGCCGCTCATTCACGACGACGTATGACCTGGTGATCAAGTTCGACCCGATGGGCTTTGCCCCGAATTACTCCTGGGCCACCAGCGGCGGCGCCACGGGACCGTCCAGGTATGGCATGACGACCTCGTTCGACAACATGGTCAAGTACACCGGCACGACCGGCGGCTTCACCTACGGCGCCTCGATCGGCCTGGGCGAGCAGGGCGGCAACGCCGCGGACGGCCGCAAATATGCGCTCGGCGGCTCCTGGTTCGGCAAGGACCTGGGCCTGATGGCGGCCTGGGAACAGGTCAATGGCAGCGCGGTCCTGCCCACAGGCGGACGCGACCGGACCGCCGCCTTCCACCTGGGCGCCGACTACAAGTCCGGCCCATGGCGCTACGCCGCAGGCATGCGCGGCTACCGGCTCCAGCCCGGCGCCCCGGCCGCGGCCGATCTGCGTGGCGATACCTACTGGGGCGGCATCACCCGCGTCATCGGCCCCGTCACCCTGACCGGCGCCGCCTACCACATCAATACGAAGGGACGGCCGGCTGGCGCCGACGCCGATCCGACCATGTTCGTCGCGCGCGCCATGCTTGCGCTGTCGAAGCGCACCGACCTCTACCTGTCGGCGGCCCACGCCAGGGCGGACGAGGGCCAGCTGGTCGGCCTGTCGCGCGACGATCCGGGTTTTGGTACGACGCAGAGCGGCGTTACGGCCGGCATCCAGCACCGCTTTTAAGTAACGTTCCTGAGCGGCGCGGGCCCCGTGGCGCTATCATGGGCGCCATGAAACGACCGCTCATACTCCTGCTCACGCTCCTGCCGGCGATCCTGGCCCTCGCTTCGCCGGGGGCGGCGGCCCAGCTGCCCGACGGTGAGTGCCTGATCCCGTCCAAGCCGGGCGGCGCGATGGACGTGACCTGCAAGCTGGCCCAGAAGGGCATGCAGGGCGAGGCTGGCGCGCCACAGCTCAAGCTCAGCTACCTGCCGGGCGGTGTCGGTGCGGTGGCCTGGCATACCCTGGTGTCGCAACGCCGCAGCGAACCGAATACCCTGGTCGCCTTTTCCGGCGGCTCGGTGCTGAACCTCGCCCTGGGCAAGTTCGGCAAGGCGGACGTCGACGACGTGCGCTGGGTCGCAGCCTTCGGCGCCGACTACGGCATGATCGCCGTCCCTGCCGCGTCGCCCTACCGTACGCTGGGCGACCTGGTCAGGGCCTTGCGGCTCGATCCGCGGCGGGTCCTGATCGGCATGTCGGGCACTGTCGGCAGCCAGGACTGGATCAAGATGGCGCTGCTCGCGCGCCTGGCTGGCATCGATCCGCGCAAACTGCGCTTCGTGGCGCTGGAAGGGGGCGGCGAGCAGTTCATCGCGATGCAGGCGGGCCATGTGCAGGCGATATCGGGCGACACGTCCGAAGCCCTCCTGCATGCGGGTCCCGGCAAGGTGCGGGTGCTGGCGGTGCTGTCGGAAACCCGCCTGCCGGGCTTGCTGGCCTCGGTCCCGACCGCGCGCGAGCAGGGCTACGACGTGGTCTGGCCGGTGATTCGTGGGGTATGGATGGGACCGGGTGTACCCGAGGCCGACTACCGGCGCTGGGTTGCTGCCTTCGCCCACATGGAATCCTCACCCGGGTTCGTCCAGATGCGCGGGGAGGCCGGACTGTACCCGTTTACGCTCACCGGCGACGCCCTGACCCGATACGTCAAGGGGGCAGTCGCCGGCTACAACCGGCAGGCGAGGCAGTTCAAGCTGCTGCGCGAGCGCTAGCGGGCTTCCTCCTGCGCGCCGCCGCCAACCCCGCCAGCGCCGTTCCGAACAGGGCGAGCGACGCCGGCTCGGGGACGGTGAAGTTATCCATCGCCCACGGGGTGCCGCTGCTGTTGTAGATCACCAGCGTGTCGATCCCGGACCAGCCGAGCCCGATCCACTGGGGCGTCGTGGTGTCCAGCACATACGATACCTCGGTCGAATACACCAGTTGCCCGTCGCGCCAGCCGTCGAAGGCCAGTTCCTGGTCGAGCCAGGCGGACGTGAAATACGCGCCGGCGAAATTGAAGCTGGCGGCACTGGACACGGCTGCCGTGCCGCCGTCGCGGTTGTAGGCGACGTTTGCCGGCGACACCGTTCCCGCGGCATAGCCGCTGCCCGGGTAGGCGCCGGCGCTGATGGCGCCGAAGTTGTGCCACTGGAAGCCGCGGTAACCGTCCACGATCACGTCGGTTTCATTACCCGGCAGGTCGTCGAAGGTGATCACGGCGGCGGAGGCGCTAGCCGATGCGACCAGCAGCAACAGGGAAAGTAGAGTTTTTTTCATCGTCGTTGTCCTGAAAATATTATCGTGCCAGCTGGGCGACCTCGGCATCGCCAAGTGCCGTGCCATAAATGCGCAGGTCGTCCATTGAGCCCTTGTAGGGGGTGTCCCACCAGTTCACGCCCAGCGCGAACACGCCGCTCGTATTGGTGAACACGTTCGGGAAGTTGGTGCCGCTGAACTTCTTCACGCCGTCCACATACACACTCACCGCGCCGTTCCTGACAGTGAAGGCGAGGTGCGACCAGCGCCCGACGGGAATGTTCATGCCCAGCCCGGCGTCATACCAGGCGGTCCCCGACCACAGCATCGAGGCGCCGTTGACGAAGCCGTGGCCCATCGGTAGCAGGCTGATCCAGGAGTCGGTCGTGCGCGCACCGAAGAAGGTGGTGCTGAACGCCGTCAGCTGCGCCGGCTTGAGCCAGAGCGCGACCGTGTAGGTGTTCGACGAGACCAGGCCGTTCGGCAGGCGGATGCCGGAAGCGCCGTTGAAGACCGCCGCATTACCCTTGACGCCGGCTTCATAGCCGATGCTGCCCCCGGCGACATCGATCCTGCTGCCGACGACGCTGCCTGCCGCCAGCACGCCGTTCGTTTCACGCAGGTTGCCGTCGAAGGCGTAGTGCGCCAGCAGGCCGCCCGCCTTGCGCACGGTGACCGTGAAAGTCTTGACCACGACCGCGCTGCCCTTGGTGATGCGCGCGGTCAGCGTCAGGGTCACGTCGGCACCGGCCGGGGAAACGACGCCGCTGTTGCTGACGACGGCGGGGTTCGACGAGGTCCACGCAATCGTGGCGCCGCGCGCGCCCGAGGTCGGCAGGGTCAGGTTGGCGCTCACCGCCGTCGTATTGCCCAGGCTCAGTTCAGCCCCGACCGCAGTCACCACCTGCGCATCGGTGCGCGGCAGCAGGCGGCTGCCGAACACCGCGACGCCTTCGCGCGACAGGGCCGACAGGGTCATGACATAGTTTTTCGAGGTCTCGTCCCACTGCCTGAGGAACACGCCCTTGTAGGGCGAGGCCGAGCCCGACAGGCGCAGTTCTACCCCGTTGCCGCCGGCAAGCGTCCAGGTACCCGTGGCCGCCCCCGTCACCGCGCCGTTGCTGCCGAGCGTGATGTGCTGGGATTTCTTGATCGCGGCCGAGATGTCCTTGCCGTGGTTCACGAACAGGTAGTCGCCGATCACGAACTCGCGGTGCACGGCCTCCGCGTTTTCCTTGGCGTAGCGGTAGGGCGCGACGACTGGCCAGGCGTCGGCGTTCATGAGCATCTGGTGGACGCGAATCTCGTGCTGTTCGCCGCGCTCGGGGAAACGCGTGTGGAAGACGAGGAAGTGCTTGCCGGTCGCGGCATCGTAGTAGGCCGAATTATGGCCGGGCGACACGTAGCCGGTGCCGATTCCGGTGCCCGGCTCGCCGAGCTTTCGCTCGAACAGGAAGTTCCCCATCAGCTTGACGCCGTAGGGCGCGATCGAGGCGTCGTCGAACAGCGGCCGCGCGGGATTGGACCTGACGTTGGCCATGTCGTTGCCCTGTGCGTCCAGGTAGGGACCGTCCGGTTTCAGCGAACGGGCCACCCGCATGTTGTAGCCGCCGCTCGCGTCCAGGCCCCCGAACGAGGTGAACATGTAATAGTAGGACGTGGCCGGGCTGTACATCACGAAGGCGCCTTCGATGCGGGCGTGGTTGCCGCCCATCAGGCGCTTGCCGTAGCCTTGCCCCGGCAGGGGCATGCCGTTCGTCGGGTTCATCTGCATGATGAAGATGCCGCCCGAGTAGGACCCGTAGATCATCCACAAACGGCCGGCATTGTCGGAAAACACGTGGGGGTCGACGGCATTCGGGTGCTTCAGCGCGTCGTATATCGTGCCGTCGTGGCTGGCCTGTCCCCACATGCCCGAGCGCAGGATGATGCCCTTGTCGACATAAGGGCCTTCGATCCGGTCGGCGACCGCAATCCCCAGCGCCGAGCGCGGCGAATCGCCCTTGCAGGCGTTGTAGTACATGTAGAACCTGCCATCGGCCAGCTGCCTGACGTCGGCCGCCCACAGGGTGTTCGATTGCGCCCAGCTGAACGCTTCGGACAGTTCGGTGAACACGTTGCTTGACCCGTTGAGGAACAGGGGATTGGTCGCGCTGACGCTGTCCGTCAGGCCCTGCCAGTTCATCAGGTCGGTGGACTTGGCGGAAGCCAGGTGCGAGCCGAACACATAGAAGGTGTCGCCGGCCTTGATCACGGATGGATCGTGGACCGAGGCGTTCTTGAAGGTGATCGGGGTGAATCCCGCCTGGGCGGCGGCTTGCAGGGGAAGGAGGGACGAGGCGAGCAGCGCCCCTATCCCCCATAGCGAGGATATGTTCTTCATTACGTGTCTCCGTTATCGTTTTATCGTTTGTGGGTACGGCAGGAGACAGGTTGAAGAAATTTTTCCTTTCTTACAAATTACTTTAATGTAGCGGGCGATACCGGTATTGGTATCGGCGAAGAAATTTCTGTTAAGAACGCGGAACCAAACCGCATACTTGCCATGAAAGCAACAATCTCGTACACTGATCCATTGCGAGCGCCCGTTCTGGCTTGGGAAAGGACGACATTCCTCAGCCACAGGTCGGTGACGTCGCATGGGTCATTGAAATTTACGACAATCCTCTGGGATACGAGCTGGAATGCAGCGACAAGAGTGGCATCACCGAATGGATGCAGACCTTCTCGCCGGAAGAAATCAAGCTAGAGAAGGTTGTGAAGTTCTAGCGCAGTCTCAGCCCTGATGTCCGCAACGGGTCATGAGCTGCCGTACACTGAACAGCCGAGAACGGCCAACGGCGGTCATTCGTCACCTCACCGGTTCTTTTAGCAATGGACACTCTTCTAGCGTCGGTTTTTCAGCTTGCAGGACGCATGGTCACCTTCCTGGGAGGCACGCTGGCGTTGCTGTTGATTGGCATGTCTGCGCTGTATATCGCTGCATTCTTCTTGTTTGTTAAGCAGGTCGCGCTCAGATCCTCGATGCTTCTTTACGCGCTGTCGATTGCTACGGCAGTAGCGATCTCTGGCGTCATTGGCATCAGTGCCGTGGTCATGGGACAGTGGGGCTAGGAGAGTTCCTTGCAGGATGTCGGTCCGCTTTGGGTTGTGGATTCAACCGGTGAACGCAACACTCTAAGACTTATGGAGGAGTGTTCACATGAAGCGGAAATCTCGGATTATCTACACGGACAATCAGAAGGCACTAATGTGGGAGCGATGGCGCCAGGGCGATCCGCTCCAAAAGATTGCCCAATTGTTCGACCGAAACCACTCTTCAGTCATTCGGATTCTGGCCGAAACAGGTGGAATATGTCCAGCACAACGATGTCGCTCGCGCCTGGCGCTAACTCTTGCTGAGCGCGAAGAAATATCCCGCGCAGTCGTAGCAGGCTGTTCGATTCGCTCCATTGCCGTTTCCCTCGGCCGATCACCCTCAACAGTGTCTCGGGAGATGAAGCGAAATGGTGGTTTGGAAGGATATCGAGCAAACCAGGCCGACCAACGTGCCCGGGATCGAGCACGACGTCCCAAGCCGTGTAAGCTCGTGGTGAATCGAGCGCTGGCTGATATCGTCGCCAGCAAACGCCAGCTGCAATGCTCGCCCGAGCAAATCGCTGGCTGGCTCAAGCAGGCATACGCGAGTGACGAGGACTATCACGTGTCACACGAAACGATCTATCGTAGCCTCTACATTCAGGCCCGTGGTGCCCTGAAAAAGGAGTTGCTGGAGCACTTGCGGCGTAGCCGGAACATGCGCCGATCCCGCCATCACACGCGACCTGCTTTTCGGCAGCCACAACAGCCAGATCGCTACACTTGTCGAGCGTCAGACAC
>NZ_JBHSMU010000006.1:0-13461 GCF_042655085.1 Massilia niabensis
CCACCCTTATTGCTAAGGGGTCGCTCACTCAAGATACTGACCGTCACCTCATTGCTGAGATAACGCTTAATACTTTTGTGAACATTTGATAATTTAAGTAATCAAGAACCGAAGTTCCTGGCACCTTCATCAAACGCCCACACTTATCGACTGTTAATTTTTAAAGAACTGTATTCGGTATTGCCTTGCTGTGTTCTGCGAATCGTTTTGTTCGTCAGCAGCAGAGGAACGAGAGTATGCAGTGTTTCGTGATACTCGTCAACCTCTTTTTTGCTACACCGCAGATTTCTGCGTCTTCGTTATCAATCCAACTACTTGATTTCGTTGGTGTTTCGCGAAGGAGGCGAACTATACCAAAGCCTTCTGCAGCTTGCAAGGCCTGTCCATGTGCTATCTTTGCCGCCGCCATCACTCTCTATACAGAACAACAACAATGAAAATTCTTGACCTGGTATCGACCACCGACGCCCGACTCTCCCTGGCGCTCGGCGATGCGATCGACAACAAGACCAAACCCCTGGGCAGCCTCGGCCGGCTGGAAGAACTGGCGCGGCAGATCGGCCTGGTCCAGGCAACGACTACGCCCACGATCCTCGACCCGGCGATCCTCGTGTTCGCAGGAGACCATGGCGTGGTCGCGGAAGGCGTGTCTGCTTACCCACAAGAAGTCACCTGGCAAATGGTCGAGAACTTTCTCGCCGGCGGCGCTGCGATCAATGTGTTCGCGCGCCAGAACGCTTGCGCGATCCACGTCGTCGATGCGGGCGTGAATCATGCCTTCGGTGAGCGCGCCGGCCTGATCGACCGCAAGGTCGCCTTCGGCACCCGCAACTTTGCCGTCGAGCCCGCAATGTCGGGGGACGAATGCGCGGGTGCGCTCGAGCGCGGCTTTGCGCTCATGCGCGACCTGCCCGGCAACGTTGTCGGCTTCGGCGAAATGGGGATCGGGAACACGACAGCCGCCGCCGCCCTCATGCACAAGCTCACCGGCGCCCCCGCAGGCCAATGCGTCGGTGCCGGCACCGGCCTGTCGCCCGACGGTGTGCTTCGCAAGCAGAGCGTCATCGAAGCGGCCGTCCGCAAGCACGCCGGCGTGGCCGATCCGCTCGATGTGCTCGCCACGTTCGGCGGCTTCGAGATTGCCATGATGGCCGGCGCCATGCTGGAGGGTGCGCGCATGCGCAAACTGCTCCTGATCGACGGCTTCATCGTCACCAGTGCCCTGCTGGTCGCCGCGCGCCTGCAGCCGGCGATTCTCGACTACTGCGTGTTTGCGCACTGTTCAAGCGAACACGGCCACCGCCTGATGCTGGAACACTTGCATGCGAAACCGCTCCTGCATTTGAACCTGCGCCTTGGCGAAGGGACAGGCAGCGCCTTGTGCCTGCCCCTGCTGCACGCCGCAGTCAATTTTCTGAACCAAATGGCCACTTTCTCCTCGGCCCAGGTCAGCGAGCGGGCAGACTGACATGCAGCAGCTGCGGCTCTTCTTCATCGCGCTGCAATTCTTTACGCGGCTGCCGATTCCGCGCTGGGTCGGGTTCCAGCCCGAGTGGCTGCACCACGCGTCGCGTTACTTTCCCCTCGTCGGTTGCGTGGTGGCGGCGGTCGCCGCGGGCGTATATGCGCTGGCGGCCCTGGCGCTGCCGGCACCGGTCGCCGCCGTCCTCTCCACCGCCGCCTCGATCTACGTCACGGGCGCCTTCCACGAAGACGGTTTTGCCGACACCTGCGACGGCTTCGGCGGCGGCCTCACGCGCGAGCGCGTGCTCGAGATCATGAAGGACTCGCGTGTGGGTGCCTATGGCGCGATCGGCATCGCCTGCATGCTCGGGGCGAAATGCACGGCCCTGGCGATGCTGCCGCCGGCGGCGGCCATCGCTGCCCTGCTCATCGCCCATCCGCTGTCGCGGCTGGCGGCGACGGCGCTGATTTGGCGCATGGACTACGCGCGCGAGCAGGGAAAGTCGAAACCGATGGCGCAGGCGATGAGCACGGGAGAGTTCGGGATTGCCCTGTTGACCGCGCTGCTGCCCGGCGCCCTGCTGGCCGCTGCCGGCATGGTGTCGCCTACCGCCTTCGGCGGCGCCGTACTGGCCGCTGCGCTGGCGACGTGCTGGCTCGCGCGCAAGTTCCAGTCGCGTATCGGCGGCTATACGGGCGACTGCCTCGGGGCCGTCCAGCAACTGGCCGAGGCCGCGATCTACCTCGCCATCCTGGCGTCCCTCGGCCAGGGTGCGATGCGCGGCACTGTCGCCTAGCCATGCGCCTGATCCTCGTGCGCCACCCGCGCCCGGACATCGCCCCTGGCCTGTGCTATGGCCGCAGCGATGTGCCGGTGGCGGCCGGGGAAACTGAACGGGTGTGCCAAAGGCTCCTGACTGCCGGCCTGCCGCGATCGCTGCCGCGCTTGTTGCCAATTTACGCCAGTCCGCTGCGGCGTTGCGCCGGTCTGGCGCATGCCCTGGCCGCGCCGCCAGCTGCGCCCACCTTTGATGTGCGCCTGGCCGAGATGGACTTCGGCGACTGGGAGCTGCGCAGCTGGGATGACATTCCCATCGGCGAAGTCGATGCCTGGGCGGCCGACCTGCTCCGCTACCGGCCGGGCGGCGGCGAATGCGTGCTCGATGTGGCGCGCAGGGTCGATGCCTTCCGCCGCGACCTGCTGGACTCGGGCCATGCGGCAGCCCTCGTCATCTGCCACGCCGGCACCATGCGCCTGCTCCATGCGCTGCATGGCGGAAGGCCGCTGCACGAGGCCGCGCTGGACGCGGCGCGCACACCTCACCACATCGGCTACGGCGAAATGCTTTTACTGCAAAATTGACATCGCCGCGCACTACACCGCGCACTACACCGTATAATGGCGCCGTTTTGGTGCTCGCGCCTGTGTTCACAGGCGCAGTTAAACGGGAAACACGAAGCCCTGCCTCAGGGCCAACGTGTGCTGCCCCCGCAACGGTCAGCAAGTGCCGCGTTCACGCGGCGAACCGTCTCCCCAGACCACTGTGCTTTGCATGGGAAGGTCAGACGGTCACACTTGCCAGCCCGGATACCGGCCAAAAGGTGGAGGTGCGTCCGCATGGATGCGCTTCTGTTCAATCTGGCCTACGGGGACGTGGGCTGGTTGTCCAACCCATAGACCGTCATGAACTTTCACGTAACACGGCAAGCGGCCGTATCGTCGCTCGCCCTTGCCATGGCTGTGCCTTGCGCATTTGCCGACTCCAACCCTGTCGACACCGTCGTCGTCACCGCAACCCGCAGCCCGCAGCGCGCACCGGACGTCATCGCCCAGACCGTCGTCGTCGACGCCAGGGAAATCGCCCGCTCGGGCGCCGGATCGGTCGCCGACGTGCTGCAGCGCCAGCCCGGCATCGAAATCGCCCGCAACGGCGGCGCCGGCGCCAGCACCAGTGTCTTCCTGCGCGGCGCCAACAGCAACCAGGTCGTCGTGCTGCTCGACGGCGTGCGCATCGGCTCCTCCACCAGCGGCGTGGCCAGCTGGAACGCCGTCCCGCTCGAGGCCGTCGACCGCATCGAAATTGTCTACGGCCCGCTGAGCACCCTGTACGGCGCCGACGCCATCGGCGGCGTGATCCAGATCTTCACGCGCAAGGGCGAAGGCACTGCCACCGCCGGCGCATCGCTTGGCGCCGGCAGCGACGCCGCGCGCCAGGCCAGCGCCCACGTCGCGGGCACTGCCGGCACCGTACGCTACGCCTTCGGCGCGGGACACGAACAGTCCGACAGTTTCTCGGCCACCAAACCCGGCGCCTTCGGCTTCAATCCGGACGACGACGGCTACCGCCGCAGCAGCACGCACGGCCGCCTCGCCCTGGCGCTCGCGCCGGGCCACGAGATCGGCGCCCAGGTGCTGCACAGCCGCCTGCGCGCACAGTACGACAGCGGCGCGGGCAGCTTTGACAGCCGCAACCGCCAGGACCTGAACACGGCCGCCGTCTTCATGACCAACCGGTTCCTGCCGAACTGGCACAGCACCGTGCAGCTGGCGCGCTCGGAAGACAAATCAGGGAGCTTTGCGAATGCCAGCGCCAGCGGCGCCAGCCAGATCGACACCCGCCAGGACGACCTGAGCTGGCAAAACACGGTCACCCTCGGGGCCGACACGCTGCAGCTGCTGTACGGCCACCGCAAGGAAGCGGTCGAGTCGAGCTCGAGCGCCGCGCTGGGACGCGAGCGCATCACGAATGCCTATGCGGCGGCTTACGCGCTGCGGCGCGGCGCCCACCTGCTCGACCTGAGCGCGCGCCAGGACCGTTCGAGCTATGGCGACAAGAATACGGGCGCCACCGGCTACGGCTACGACTTCGGCGGCGGCGTGCGCGCCAGCGCCAGCCTCGGCACGAGCTTTCGCGCCCCCACGTTCAACGAGCTGTACTTCCCCGGCTACGGCGTGCCGACCAACCGGCCCGAGCGCGGCCGCAATGCGGAGCTCGGCCTGCGCTACGACGGCGCACGCACCCAGCTGGGCGCGGTCTGGTTCCGCAACCGCCTGACCGACATGATCGTCTCGGCCACGCCCTGCCCGGACAGCAGCAGCGGCCGTACCGGCAGCTGCGCCTACAACGTCGCCTCGGCCACGCTCGAAGGCGTTACCCTGTCGGGCGCCACCCGTCTCGGTGCGCTGCGCCTGCGCGGCAGCGCCGACTGGCAGGACCCGCACGACAATGGCAGCGGCAAGCGGCTGGCGCGCCGGGCGCGCGAACACGCCAGCGTCGGCGCCGACTACCGCGCCGGGCGCCTCGATACTGGCGCCGAGCTGCAGGTGTCGGGCGCACGTTTCGACGACGCGGCCAACCTGCGCCGGCTGGGCGGCTACGCACTGCTGAACCTGTACGCGACCTGGCAGCTCAATGCGGACCTGTCGCTGCTGGCGCGAGTGAACAATGCCGCCGACAAGGAGTATGAACTGGCCCGCAACTACGGCACGGGCGGCCGCAGCTGGTTCGCGGGCCTGCGTTACGGCATCCGCTGAGGCGGCGGCGCCCGTGCGTACTCCGTATCTGCTTGCCCTGCGCCGGCGCGCCGGCCTCGTCACCGGTTCGCTGCTGCTGGTGGCGGCCGCCTGCATGCTGTACTCCAGCATGACCGGATCGATTGCCGTCCCGGTCGCCGAATTGCCGGCGGCGCTGCGCCAGCTGTTGGTGGGCCGTCCGCAGTCGCTGGCCGCCTCGCTGCTGGAGTTGCGCTCCGGGCGCGCCTCGGTCGCTTTCGTGACCGGCGGCGCGCTGGCCCTGGCTGGCGTGCTGATGCAGGCGCTGCTGCGCAACCCGCTGGCCGACCCCTACATCCTCGGCATCTCGGCCGGCGCCTCGGTCGGCGCACTGTCGGCGATGCTGCTGATGGCCGCTGCGGTCACCATCGATGCGGCGGCGCTGGCAGGTGCGGTCACGGTGGCGATGCTGCTGTACGCCCTCGCCCGGCGCGACCTGCGCCACGGCGCCGCCGAGGGCGGCGTGTCGATGCTGCTGCTGACCGGCGTGATCGTCTCGTCGCTGTGCATGGCCATCATTACGCTGATCCTGTCGATCGCGCCCGAGAGTCAACTGCGCAACATGGTGTTCTGGATGATCGGCGACCTGGCCGGCGCCCCGGTGCGGCCGCTGCCATGGATCGTCCTGGCCGGCGCCCTCGTCTTTGCGCTGCGCAACGCACGCGGCATGAACGTCATCGCCCTGCAAGCGGAAGCCGCCGTGACCCTGGGCGTGCGCGTCGGCGCGCTGCGCAAGGGATTGTTCTTCGTCTCCGGCATGCTCACCGCCAGCGCCGTGACCAGTGCCGGCTCGGTCGGCTTCGTCGGGCTGATCGTGCCGCATGCCTGCCGCTTCGCCTTCGGACCGGACCACCGCATCCTGATTCCCGCGGCCGTGCTGGCCGGAGGCAGCTTCCTGGTGCTGTGCGATACGCTCGCGCGCACGGTCGTCGCGCCCCAGCAGCTGCCGGTGGGCGCCGTCACCGCCATCATCGGCGCTCCCGTCTTCCTCTATCAACTGCACCGCATGCGGCGCGCATGAGCCCGCATCCTTCACCACGGAGTCCACACATGACCGACATGACACCCGAACAGACGGCGGCATTGAACGAGCGCCACCGCGTGCGCATGGAGCGCAAGAAAGCCATCATCGACGAACGGATCGCGGCGGCCGACAAGCAGATCGGCATCATCATCGTCAACACGGGCAACGGCAAGGGCAAGAGCTCAAGCGCGTTCGGCATGGTGGCGCGCGCGCTCGGCCACGGCATGCGCGTGGGAGTCGTCCAGTTCATCAAGGGCGCGATGTCGACCGGCGAAGAACTGTTCCTGCGCCGCTTCCCTGATGAAGTCAGCTTCCATGCAATGGGCGAAGGGTATACCTGGGAGACGCAAAACCGCGAACGCGACATGGCCAAGGCTGCCGAGGCCTGGGAGCAGGCCAGGCGCTTCCTTGCCGATCCGTCGATCGGGCTGGTGGTACTCGACGAACTGAACATCGCCCTGAAATACCGCTACCTCGACGTCCATACCGTCATCGGCGACCTGCTCGACCGCCCGGAAATGCAGCACGTGGTTGTCACCGGGCGCGGTGCGCCGCCCGAACTGGTGGCGGTGGCGGACACCGTCACCGAGATGAACGTCGTCAAGCACGCTTTTGCCGCCGGCATCGCCGCGCAGGCGGGAACCGAGTGGTGAGCGGGGCGGCGGGCAGTGCAGGCGCCCGGATAGTCATGGTCGCGGCGGTGGCCTCCGGCCAGGGCAAGACCACCGTTACCGCGGCGCTCGCGCGCAGCCTGGTGCGCGCGGGCCAGCGGGTGCGCGTCTTCAAGTGTGGGCCGGACTTCATTGACCCGATGCTGCTCGAACGCGCTTGCGGGGCGCCCGTGCACACGCTCGACCTGTGGATGGCGGGCCTGGATGAATGCCGGCGCCGCCTGGCCGACGCGGCGCGCGAAGCGGACGTCGTGCTGGTCGAGGGCGTGATGGGCCTGTACGACGGCACGCCGTCGGCCGCCGACCTGGCACGCACATTCGACATTCCCGTGCTGGCCGTGATCGACGCCGCGGCCATGGCGCAGACAGCCGGCGCGGTGGCGCAGGGCCTGCGCGATTACGGCCCCGTCCACCTGGCGGGGGTAGTGGCCAATCGGGTCGCCAGCACCGGCCACGCGCAGATGATCGCCGCCTCGCTACGCGACATCCCGCTGTTCGGGACGCTGCCGCGCCAGCCGGAGGCGCTGCCCGAACGCCATCTCGGCCTCGTCCTGCCGGGCGAGCTCCCGCGGCTCGACGCCTTGCTCGACGAGCTGGCCGATGCCCTGCAGCTGGACGAGCGGGCCTGGCAGGCGTTGCCGCTGCTGTTGCCGCTTTTGTTGCCAAATGCGCTGCCGGCGCCAATCAGCGCGCCGCTGCTGGCCGGGCGCACCATCGCCGTCGCGCGCGATGCCGCCTTCGCTTTCCTGTACCCGGCCAACCTCGATACCTTGCGCGCACTCGGTGCGCAGCTGGCGTTTTTCTCGCCGCTGGCCGACGAGGGGGTGCCCACTGGCGCCGACGCCGTCTACCTGCCGGGCGGCTACCCCGAACTGCATGCCGCGGCGCTGTCCGGCGCCGCCGGCTGGCAGGCGTCGATCGCCGCGGCATTCTCTGCCGGGCTGCCGATCCTGGCCGAGTGCGGCGGCATGATGGCGCTGGCGGACGAACTCACCGACCCCGACGGCCGGCGCTGGCCGATGGCGGGCCTGCTGCCCGGCGTGGTCCGGATGCAGGCGCGCCTCGCCGGCCTCGGTCCGCAGGCGCTGGACACTGAAGCCGGGCCGCTGCGCGGGCACACCTTCCACTACTCGCGCCTCGAGACGCCCCTGGCGCCGGCCGGCCACACGGTGCGCCATCCGGCCGGCACGCCAGGCGAAGCGGTGTACCGCCACGGTTCGCTGACCGCGTCCTACTTCCACGGCTACTTCGCGTCGAATCCGGCAGCGACGGCCGCCCTCTTCACCCCGGTGGCGCCATGAGCTGCACCCTGATCCTGGGCGGCGCCCGCTCCGGCAAAAGCGCGCTGGCCGAGCGCCTGGCGCTCGAGTCGGGCAAGGAAGTGCTTTACCTGGCGACGTCGCGCGCGGGCGACGGTGAAATGCGCGCGCGCATCGCCCACCACCGCGCGCGCCGCCCGGCGCAATGGCGCACCCTGGAAGAGCCCCTGCTGCTGGCGGCATCCCTGCGCAGCGCATGCAGGCCGGGGCGGATCGTCCTGGTCGACTGCCTGACACTGTGGCTGACGAACCTGATGCTGTGCGGCGTGGCCGAGGTGCCGGAGGACGGTAAATTCACGCCGCCCCCCGAGTTCGAGGCGCAGCGCACGGCCTTCCTCGACTTGCTCGCGCAAGGACTGCCGGGGGAGCTGCTGCTGGTCTCGAACGAGGTCGGCATGGGCATCGTGCCGATGGGCGCCCTCGCGCGGCGCTTCGCCGACGAAGCCGGCCTGCTGAACCAGGCAGTGGCGGCGCGCGTGCAGCGCGTCATCCTGGTTGCCGCGGGCCTGCCACTGGTCCTGAAGGGCGCGCCATGCTGACCGGCCTCCACGCGGCGCAACTGGCGTGGCTGCTGTTGGCCGGGGTGACGCTCGACCTGCTGCTGGGGGAAGCGCGCCGCTGGCATCCGCTGGTCGGCTTCGGCCGCGCCGCGCAGGCGCTCGAAGCAAGGCTCAACCGTGGGCAGGCGCGCATCGCGCGCGGCCTGCTTGGCTGGAGCCTGCTGGTGGCGCCGCCTGTTGCGCTGTGCTGGTGGCTGGCCGGGCACTGGGGCATGGCGGTCCACGTCCTGCTGCTGTATTTCGCCCTGGGCCTGCGCAGCCTGCGCGAGCACACGCTACCCATTTTGTCGGCACTGCGCGCCGGCGACCTGCCCCTGGCGCGTACGCTCACCGGGCGCATCGTCAGCCGGGACACCGCCGACGCGAACGCATCGGACCTGGCAAAAGCCGGCGCCGAGTCACTGCTGGAAAACGGCAACGACGCCGTGTTCGGCACGCTGTTCTGGTTCGTGGTCGCGGGTGGTCCGGGCGCGCTGCTGTTCCGCCTGGCGAACACGCTCGATGCCATGTGGGGGTATCGCAACGAGCGCTACAACCTGTTTGGCCGGGTCGCGGCCCGTGCCGACGACCTGCTCAATCTTGTACCGGCGCGCCTGACCGCGCTGTCCTACCTGCTGCTGGCCCCGCGCGGCGGCAGCGTGCGCGCATGGCGCTGCTGGCGCGAGCAGGCACGCTCCTGGGACAGCCCGAATGCGGGGCCGGTGATGGCCAGCGGCGCAGGCGCACTCGGTATCGCCCTCGGCGGTCCGGCGCGTTACGCCGGCCGGCTCGAATCGCGCCCGGCGCTTGGCTGCGGCCCGGACGCAGCGCCGGTCGACATCCTGCGCGCCTGGCGCCTGGTGCTGTTTTCCACCTTCCTGTGGCTGGCGCTGGCCGGCAGTGCGGCCGCGGTGCTGAAGCTCGGAGGAGTCCATGCTTGAACATGGCGGCAACCTGCGCGCCGCGAGGCAGCGCTACGGCCGCGACGACTGGCTCGACCTGTCGACCGGCATCAATCCGTGGGGCTACCAAGTTCCGGCACTGGCAGCCGATGCCTGGCATCGGCTGCCCGAACCCAACCCGGCGCTGGTGCGGGCGGCCTGCGCCTATTACGGCGCGCCGCTTTTGCTGCCTGTCGCCGGAACCCAGGCCGCGATCCAGGCCCTGCCGCGCCTGCGCCCGCCCGCGCGTGTGACGGTGGCTGCGCCCTCTTACGCCGAGCATGCGCACCACTGGGGCAAGCACGGGCACAGCTTGCGCGAAGTGCCGTATGCGGCCTTGGGCACTGCGATCGCGACCAGCGATGTGGTGGTGGTCTGCAACCCGAACAATCCGACCGGCGCCGCCATTGCGCCGGCGCAGCTGCTGGCGTGGGCCGACGAGCTGGGCCGGCGCGGAGGCTGGCTCGTGGTCGACGAGGCATTCGGCGACACGCTGCCTGGCCCGGGCGTGGCAGCATACTCGGCGCAGCCCGGCCTGGTCGTGCTGCGCTCGGTCGGCAAGTTCTTCGGCCTGGCCGGATTGCGACTCGGCTTCGTGGGGGCGCATCCTGCCTTGCTGGGCGACCTGGCCGAGCTGCTCGGCCCCTGGGCCGTGAGCGGCCCGGCCCAGGACATTGCGCTGGCCGCGCTCGAAGACCACGCCTGGCAGCACGCAATGCGGGCGCGGCTCCAGGCGGCCGGGCAGCGCTTGCGCTTGCAGCTGGCGGCCTACCGCATCGACGCCGGCGGCACCGACCTGTTCCACTGGTGGCCCGAGCCCAGGCCGGAAGCCTTCCATGACCACCTGGCGCAGCACGGCATCTGGTGCCGGCTGTTTACGCAAGCGGCACGCGGGATCCGGCTCGGCCTGCCGGCGGACGAAGAAGCATGGCAGCGCCTTGTGCGCGCACTCGATGAATGGAGCGAAAAATGAAACGATGGATACTGGTTGCCGCCCTGGCAAGCACCGAGGCGGCTTTGGCAACGGGAGCGGCAGCGGCGCCGCCCGTGACGGTGCGCGACGATGCCGGCAAGGCCGTCACGCTCGACAAGCCGGCCATGCGCGTGATCTCGATGGCGCCCCACGTGACCGAACTGCTGTTCGCGGCCGGCGGCGGCGCGCGCATCGTCGGCGCCGTGAACTACAGCGATTATCCGGAAGCGGCCAAGCGCATTGCGCGCATCGGTTCGAACCGCCAGGTGGATATCGAGCGCGTCATGGCACTCAAACCCGACCTGATCGTGGCCTGGATGCACGGCAGTTCCGAACGCCAGATCGAGATGGTTCGCCAGCTCGGCATTCCGGTGTACCAGAGCGATCCGCAAACGCTCGAAGGGATTCCGGAAAGCGTGCTGCGCCTGGCGCAGCTGATGGGTACCGAAGCGGCGGCACGGCCGGTCGCTGCGCAACTGAGCCGGGAACTGGCCGCGCTGCGCAGCCGCTACGCGGGCCGTCCGGTGGTGCGTGCGTTCTACCAGGTATGGGACAAGCCCCTGTACACCCTCAACGGCAAGCACATCGTCACCGACGCGCTGCGCCTGTGCGGCGGCGAGAACATCTTCCACCCGCTCCCCGTCACCGCCCCCGTGGTGACGGTCGAAAGCGTGCTGCAGGCCGACCCGGAAGCCGTTTTCGGCACCGCGGAAAAGAACTACGGCGGCGTGAACATGTGGCGCCAATACCCGACGATGACGGCGGTGCGCAACGATAACCTGTTTACGGTCGACGGCAACCTGCTCAACCGCGCCGGGCCGCGCATGATCGCGGGCGCTGCGGCGATGTGCGAAAAGCTCGAGCAGGCGCGGCGGCACCGCAAATGAAGCGCGTCCCTTTCCAGACCCTGATGGTGCAGGGAACGACGTCCGACGCCGGCAAAAGCACGGTGGTGGCCGCCCTGTGCCGCCTGCTCAGGCGCGAAGGTGTGCGCGTCGCCCCGTTCAAGCCGCAAAACATGGCGCTCAACAGCGCGGTCACGCCGGGCGGGGGCGAAATCGGGCGCGCGCAGGCGCTGCAGGCGATCGCGGCCGGCATCGAAGCGCATACCGACATGAACCCGGTGCTGCTCAAGCCCTCAAGCGATACCGGCGCCCAGGTGATCATCCATGGCCGCGCCCGCACGGAAATGAACGCGCGCGATTATCACCAGTACAAACCAGTCGCGATGGCGGCCGTGCTGGAATCGCACGCTCGCCTGTGCGCGCAGTACGAGTGCGTCGTCGTCGAAGGCGCAGGCAGCCCGGCCGAAATCAACCTGCGCGATCGCGACATCGCCAACATGGGCTTTGCCGAAGCGGTCGACTGCCCGGTGATCCTCGTGGCAGACATCGACCGCGGCGGCGTGTTCGCCCACATCGTCGGCACCCTGGCCTGCCTGTCGCCAAGCGAGCGTGCGCGCATTCTCGGTTTCGTCATCAACCGCTTCCGCGGCGATATCACATTGCTCGAACCCGGCCTTGACTGGCTCGAGCGGGAGACCGGCAAACCGGTGCTGGCGGTGCTGCCCTACCTGCACGGCCTCTACCTGGACGCGGAAGACGCGGTGCAGCCGGTGCAGGCCGGGCGCGGGCGCTTTCGCATCGTGGTGCCGAGCCTGCCGCGCATGAGCAATCACACCGACTTCGACGCGTTGCGGATGCATCCGGAGGTCGACCTGCGCTTCGTGCGCGAGGGCGAAGCGATTCCCGCAGCCGACCTGGTCATCCTCCCCGGCAGCAAGAACACGCGCGGCGACCTGGCCTGGCTGCGCGCGCAGGCCTGGCCGGAGGCGATTGCCCGGCACCTGCGCTATGGCGGCAAGCTGCTCGGGATCTGCGGCGGGTTCCAGATGCTGGGACATTCGGTGAGCGACCCGCATGGCGTCGAAGGAAGCGCCGGCGAGTCCGCAGGGCTCGGGCTCCTCGACCTTGCAACCGTCATGTCGACCCAAAAGCAGCTGCGCCAGGTAACGGGCACCTGCGCTTTCGATGACGCAGGCGCCAGGGTCGAGGGCTACGAAATCCACATGGGGCAGTCGCAGGGCCTTGCGCTTGCGCTGCCGGCCATGCGTATCGGCGAGCGGGACGAAGGGGCTTGCTCGGCGGACGGCCAGGTCATGGGAACCTATCTGCACGGCTTGTTCGACCATCGGGATGCCTGTGCAGCGTTGTTGCGCTGGGCAGGCCTCATGAGCGAACACCGGATCGATACGGCCGCCCTGCGCGAGGCCAGCCTGGACCGGATCGCCGATGCTGCACAGCCGCTATTCGAGCGCCTATGCGAGTTCGCGCCATCCAATAGCTAATATCTATTGCTTAATTAAGATCAATTCATTTTACCGATAAGATGAGAATGACTATCATTTGAACCTCATCGATAACAGGAGCAGCAGATGGTCAGCGTAGCGAAACGACTCAGCCAGGTAGCGATCCACATGGGTATCGCCTATGCGATCGCGTACGCGATGACAGGGTCGCCAATGTTCAGCGGCCTGGCCGTGCTGGTCGAGCCGATGATCAACGTGCTGCTGCTACCGTTCCACCAGGCCGCGTGGGAGAAGCGGCGACGCAAGGCAAGCGATTCACGGTCGCGTTACGTGACAGTCGCCGCCGAGAAGCTCAGCCAGACGGGCCTGCATGCGGGTGTCGCCTTCGCTGTGATGTATGTGGCGACTGGATCGGCCGCGATGGGCGGTATCGCGGCCCTGCTCGAGCCGGTGTGTAATGTGCTTGTGCTGCCGCTGCACGATCGCCTGTGGGACAGCCTGGAGCGCGGCGGGCGCGCGAGCTTGCAGTGGAGCGGCGCCTGACTTTGCCGCAGAGGCAGGGAATACAGACGAAAAAAAACCCACTGAGATCACTCAGTGGGTTATTTCCTTATAACTAGCCTGACGATAACCTACTTTCACACTGGTTGCAGCACTATCATCGGCGCA
>NZ_JBHSMU010000007.1:0-178217 GCF_042655085.1 Massilia niabensis
AGAAGGCCTGCGCTTCGCAATCCGCGAAGGCGGCCGTACCGTCGGCGCCGGCGTGGTTGCAAAGATCCTGGCTTAAGTTTCAAGAAGTTTGTAGTAGGCATTAAAAAGTAGTAAACCTTTTGAAGGAGAGAATTTATTCCTCTCCTTCAAAAAAAACATTCTCCACCATACGCGCGTATGGTGTAGAATGCGCGATTCAGCTGAAGTCTTCGTAGGGGTGTAGCTCAATTGGCAGAGCGTCGGTCTCCAAAACCGAAGGTCGCGGGTTCGATTCCCTCCGCCCCTGCCACCGAATTCTGGTGCGCAGCACCGAAAGTAAAGAAGAATGTCTAATCAATCCGTGCAAACCGTTAGCACCTCGAATGACAAGTTTAAGGTGGTCCTGGCGGTGGTTGCCGCGATTGCAGGCGTAGTCGGGTTCTTTTACCTGAAAGGCCAAAACAAACCAGCCTTGGTCGCCGGCGGCGCCCTGATGGCTGGTTTAGTTTTTGCTCTCCTGCTTTTGTGGACGTCCACCACCGGCCGCGAGTTCTTGAACTTCGCCAAAGAGTCCGTCCGTGAGGTCAAGAAGGTTGTCTGGCCGACCCGCAAGGAAGCGACTTCGATCACCATGATCGTGTTCGCTTTTGTCGTCGTCATGGCGCTCTTCCTGTGGGGCACGGACAAGCTGCTGGGATTCCTGTTGTACGACCTGGTTCTTGGGTGGAAATAATGAGCGATAACGTGCAAGACAATGCGCCGGACGAAGTTCCGGCGGCCGGCGTCCCGGCACAAGATGCTGGTGCAGCTCCGGTTGACGCCGCTCCGGTGAGCGTCCCGGTCAGCAACAAGCGCTGGTACGTCGTTCACGTCTACTCCGGTATGGAAAAGAGCGTCATGCGCGCCCTGACCGAGCGCATCGAGCGCGCCGGCATGAGCGAGCAGTTCGGCCAGATCCTGGTCCCGACCGAAGAAGTCGTGGAAGTCAAGAACGGCAGCAAATCGGTTACCGAGCGCCGCTTCTTCCCTGGCTACGTGCTGGTCGAGATGGAAATGACCGACGAGACCTGGCACCTGGTGAAGAACACCAGCAAGGTCACCGGTTTCATCGGCGGCAAATCGAACAAGCCAACCCCGATTCCAGCGCGCGAGATCGACAAGATCATGCAGCAGGTCCAGGAAGGCGTCGAGAAGCCACGGCCGAAAGTGCTGTACGAAGTGGGCGAGCAGGTCCGCATCAAGGAAGGCCCGTTCACCGACTTCAACGGCAACGTCGAGGAAGTGAATTACGAAAAATCGAAGGTGCGTGTGACTGTCACCATCTTCGGCCGCGCAACTCCGGTGGAACTGGAGTTCGGGCAAGTCGAAAAAGTTTAAACGCAATAATCGGAGCGTCGCAGCAGCAAGGCGGAATCCGGTAAGAGGAGCCCCGCCGAGCTAGGTAGTAGCGGTGGGGCGCTACTACTCAAAGCCAATTTAGGAGCCATCCATGGCCAAGAAGATTATTGGTTTTATCAAGCTGCAAGTTGCAGCTGGTAAAGCAAACCCATCCCCACCGATCGGCCCAGCACTGGGTCAGCGCGGCCTGAACATCATGGAATTCTGCAAGGCGTTCAACGCCCAGACCCAGGGTCTCGAGCCAGGCATGCCGATCCCAGTCGTGATCACCGCGTTCGCCGACAAGTCCTTCACCTTCGTGATGAAGACCCCACCGGCAACCTACCTGATCAAGAAAGCCGCTGGCATCACCAAAGGTTCGCCGAAGCCACATACCGACAAGGTTGGCACGCTGACCCGTGCGCAGGCTGAAGAAATCGCAAAAACCAAGCAGCCGGACCTGACCGCAGCCGACATGGACGCCGCAGTGCGTATCATCGCCGGTTCGGCACGTTCGATGGGCATCACGGTGGAGGGTCTGTAATGGCTAAGCTGTCCAAGCGCGTCAAAGAAATGAAAGCGAAAGTCGACCGTAACAAGGTCTACGCCTTCGACAACGCACTGTCGCTCGTCAAGGAATTCGCAACCGCCAAGTTCAACGAGTCGATCGACGTCGCCGTTCAACTGGGCGTGGATCCGAAGAAGTCGGACCAGGTCGTTCGTGGTTCGGTCGTCCTGCCAGCAGGCACCGGCAAGACCGTTCGTGTCGCCGTGTTCGCCTCCGGCGACAAGGCCGAAGCTGCCCGTGCAGCCGGCGCCGACATCGTCGGTATGGAAGACCTGGCTGAGCGCGTCAAAGCCGGCGACATGCCGTTCGACGTCGTCATCGCCTCGCCAGACACCATGCGTATCGTCGGTACCCTGGGCCAGATCCTGGGCCCACGCGGCCTGATGCCTAACCCGAAGGTCGGCACCGTCACCCCTGACGTCGCCACCGCGGTGAAGAACGCCAAAGCCGGTCAGGTCCAGTACCGTACCGACAAAGGCGGCATCATCCACGCAACGATCGGCCGCAAGTCGTTCGCTGACGCCGACCTGAAGGCCAACCTGGCTGCCCTGATCGACGCACTGAACAAGGCCAAGCCGGCCACCTCGAAGGGCGTATACCTGCGCAAGGTGGCGATCTCGTCGACGATGGGCGCTGGCGTCCGTGTCGATCACGCTTCGATCGCCGCTTAAATTTTAGAAGAATCAAGTCCCCGCAAAACATTAGCGGGGCGCATCTTTGGGCTGTCGGGGCTGAATCAGCTCCGGCAGGCAATCAAAGACCGTTGGGCCGGGAGCAGTGGTTGGGCAACTGGTTAATACATCACCCAACGCAGATGGTGTACCCGAACAAGTTTTGTAGTCCATGCTGCGTGAATTCATCCGCGTTAGTTTGACTTCTTAACTTCGGACGCCGTGTTCGAACCGATGCGAACGCTTTTGTTTGCATCATTTAAGGAGATGACCGTGGGTCTTAATCTGAATGACAAAAAGGCTGTCGTCGAAGAAGTGAGCGCGAAAGTAGCATCCGCGCAAACGATCGTCGTCGCCGAGTACCGTGGCATCCAGGTTAGTCACTTGACGAAACTCCGTGCAGCCGCGCGCTCGCAGGGTGTGTACCTGCGTGTTCTGAAGAACACGCTGGCACGCCGCTCTGTCGAAGGCACGCAGTTTGCCCCGCTGGCTGACGCCATGACCGGTCCGCTGATCTATTCGATCTCGGACGACGCCGTTGCTGCCGCTAAAGTCATCGCTGACTTTGCGAAAACCAACGACAAGCTGGTCGTGAAAGCCGGTAACTACGCTGGTAAGCAGCTCGACGTTGCTGCTGTTACCGCGTTGGCAAGCATCCCATCCCGTGAAGTCCTCATCTCGCAGCTGTTGGGCGTGATGCTGGCTCCGGTGTCGGGCTTTGCACGTGGCTTGGCTGCCCTGGCAGCGAAAAAAGGCGAAGGTTCGGAAGCT
Source organism: Massilia niabensis (assembly GCF_042655085.1). NCBI lineage: Bacteria > Pseudomonadati > Pseudomonadota > Betaproteobacteria > Burkholderiales > Oxalobacteraceae > Massilia > Massilia niabensis. The sequence goes on from NZ_JBHSMU010000007.1 coordinate 3,367, forward strand.
GCTCCTGCAGCCGAAGAAACCGCTGCAGCGTAAGCGCGGCCTTTTTTCTCAAGTAACTGATCTGTACTACAAACACACACAAATCTGGAGTTTCAAATGGCAATTAGCAAAGACGATATCCTGAACGCAGTGAGCGAAATGTCCGTCATGGACCTGAACGACCTGGTCAAGGCATTCGAAGAGAAGTTTGGCGTGTCGGCAGCTGCAATGGCAGCACCGGCAGCTGGCGGCGGCGCTGCTGCTGCTGCTGTCGAAGAGCAGACCGAATTCAACGTCGTGCTGACCGAAATCGGCGCGAACAAGGTCGGCGTCATCAAAGCCGTCCGTGAAATCACCGGTCTGGGCCTGAAAGAAGCCAAGGACGTGGTTGACGGTGCACCAAAGACCGTCAAGGAAGCCATGCCTAAAGCTGACGCTGAAGCCGCCAAGAAGAAGCTGGAAGATGCTGGCGCCAAGGCAGAACTGAAGTAATCAAAAGCAATGGGCATCGCAAGGTGCCCAACGCCCGAGTCAAAGCTTGCAAGCCCCGTCGGAAGGCGGTGCTGCGGCTTTGGCTCTTTTGTCGTCCCTGCGGCAAACGCAACATGCTTGGTACCACCGCAACACGGCAGGAATCGTAGCACAGCATCAGCAGCACGCTAGTCCCTTTTCATTTGATGGAACAGCAAGAGACTTGAGGCCTTGTATGTGGTCGCTCCACCACTGGCAATCCCTGAATTCTCATCCTTTCTGTCACTCACGGAGTGTCCATGCACTACTCATTTACTGAGAAGAAACGCATTCGCAAGTCGTTCGCGAAGCGCGCCAACGTTCACAACGTTCCATATCTTCTGGCTACCCAGCTTGAATCCTACGAGAATTTCCTGCAAGCGGACGGCGTGCCGTCCGGCCGCAAGAACGAAGGCCTGCAGTCGGCCTTCAGCTCGATCTTCCCGATCGTGTCGCACAACGGCTTCGCTCGTCTCGAATTCCTGTCCTACGTGCTGGGCGACCCCGCGTTCGACGTCAAGGAATGCCAGCAGCGCGGCCTGACCTTCGCCTCGCCACTGCGCGCCAAAGTGCGCCTGGTGATCCTGGACAAGGAATCGCCGACCAAGCCGGTCGTCAAGGAAATGAAAGAGCAGGAAGTGTACATGGGCGAATTGCCGCTCATGACCGCTAATGGTTCGTTCGTCATCAACGGCACCGAACGTGTGATCGTCTCCCAGCTGCACCGCTCGCCGGGCGTGTTCTTCGAGCACGACCGCGGCAAGACGCACTCGTCGGGCAAGCTGCTCTTCTCGGCACGTATCATTCCTTACCGCGGCTCCTGGCTGGACTTCGAGTTCGACCCGAAAGACATCCTGTTCTTCCGCGTCGACCGTCGCCGCAAGATGCCGGTGACGATCCTGCTGAAGGCCATTGGCATGACGCCGGAACAGATCCTGGCGAACTTCTTCGTGTTCGACAACTTCACCCTGCGCTCGGAAGGCGGGGAAATCGAATTCGTGTCCGAGCGACTGCGCGGCGAAGTTGCGCGCTTCGACATCGTCGATCCGAAGACCGGCAAGACCCTGGTCACCAAGGACAAGCGCATCAATGCCAAGCATGTGCGCGATATCGAAGCGGCCGGCATCAAGGCCATCTCGGTTCCTGAAGACTACCTGATCGGCCGTATCCTGGCCCGCAACATCGTTGACGCCGACACCGGCGAAATCATCGCGTCCGCCAACGACGAGCTGACCGACGAGCTGCTGGGCAAACTGCGCGACGCCGACGTCGACGCGATCCAGACCCTGTACACGAACGACCTGGACCAGGGCGGCTACATCTCGCAGACCCTGCGCACCGACGACACCGCCGACCAGATGGCCGCGCGCGTGGCGATCTACCGCATGATGCGTCCTGGCGAACCACCAACCGAAGAGTCGGTGGAAGCCCTGTTCAACGGCCTGTTCTACAGCCCTGAGCGCTACGACCTGTCGGCCGTCGGCCGCATGAAGTTCAACCGCCGCATCGGCCGCGACGAACTGACCGGCGCCATGACGCTGTCGAACGACGACATCCTGGCCGTGATCAAGATCCTGGTCGAGCTGCGCAATGGCCGCGGCGAAGTCGACGATATCGATCACCTGGGTAACCGCCGCGTGCGTTGCGTGGGCGAACTGGCCGAAAACCAGTTCCGCGCCGGCCTCGTGCGCGTCGAGCGTGCAGTGAAAGAACGCCTCGGCCAGGCCGAAGCGGACAACCTGATGCCGCACGATTTGATCAATTCCAAGCCGATCTCGGCCGCGATCCGCGAATTCTTCGGTTCGTCGCAGCTGTCGCAGTTCATGGACCAGACCAACCCGCTGTCGGAAATCACGCACAAGCGTCGTGTTTCCGCCCTGGGACCTGGCGGCCTGACGCGCGAACGTGCGGGCTTCGAGGTGCGCGACGTGCACCCGACCCACTACGGCCGCGTCTGCCCGATCGAAACGCCTGAAGGCCCGAACATCGGCCTGATCAACTCGCTGGCACTGTACGCCCGCCTGAACGAATACGGCTTCCTGGAAACCCCGTACCGCAAGGTCGAAGGTTCGAAGGTCACCGACAAGATCGATTACCTGTCCGCCATCGAAGAAGGCCGCTACATCATCGCCCAGGCGAATGCAGCGATCAACGAAGAAGGCCAGCTGGTCGACGAACTGGTCTCGGCACGTGAAGCCGGCGAAACGATCCTCGTCTCGCCAGAGCGCATCCAGTACATGGACGTCGCCCCTGGCCAGATCGTCTCGGTCGCAGCCTCGCTGATTCCGTTCCTCGAGCACGATGACGCGAACCGTGCACTGATGGGCGCGAACATGCAGCGCCAGGCCGTGCCTTGCCTGCGTCCTGAAAAGGCGCTGGTCGGTACCGGTATCGAGCGCACCGTCGCGGTCGACTCGGGTACCACCGTGCAGGCCATCCGTGGCGGCGTCGTGGATTACATCGATGCGGGCCGTGTGGTTATTCGTGTCAACGACGACGAAGCAACCGCGGGCGAAGTCGGTGTCGACATCTACAACCTGATCAAGTACACCCGTTCGAACCAGAACACCAACATCAACCAGCGTCCGATCGTGCAGGTTGGCGACCGCGTTGCCCGTGGCGACGTGATTGCCGACGGCGCATCGACCGACCTGGGCGAGCTGGCCCTGGGCCAGAACATGCTGGTCGCGTTCATGCCGTGGAACGGTTTGAACTTCGAGGATTCGATCCTGATCTCGGAAAACGTCGTCAAGGACGACCGTTACACCTCGATCCACATCGAAGAGCTGTCGGTTGTCGCCCGCGACACCAAGCTCGGCGCGGAAGAAATCACCCGCGACATCTCGAACCTGGCTGAAAACCAGCTGGCGCGCCTGGATGAATCGGGCATCGTCTACATCGGCGCGGAAGTCACCGCCGGCGACGTGCTGGTCGGTAAGGTCACGCCAAAAGGCGAGACCCAGCTGACGCCGGAAGAAAAGCTGCTGCGCGCGATCTTCGGCGAAAAAGCGTCGGACGTGAAAGACACCTCGCTGCGCGTGCCTTCGGGCATGGTCGGCACCGTGATCGACGTGCAGGTGTTCACCCGCGAAGGCATCACCCGCGACAAGCGCGCCCAGCAGATCATCGACGATGAGCTGAAGCGTTTCCGCCTGGACCTGAACGACCAGATGCGTATCGTGGAGGGCGACGCCTTCCAGCGTCTGGAGCGTATGCTGGTGGGTAAGGTCGTCAACGGTGGCCCGAAGAAGCTGGCGAAAGGTGCGGTTATTACGTCGGAATACCTGGCGGACCTGGACAAGTTCCACTGGTTCGACATCCGTCCGGCTGATGATGAGTCCGCTAACGCACTCGAAGCGATCAAGGAATCGATCAACGAGAAGCGTCACCAGTACGACCTGGCCTTCGAAGAGAAGCGCAAGAAGCTGACGCAAGGCGACGAGCTGCAGCCTGGCGTGCAAAAGATGGTCAAGGTCTACCTGGCCGTCAAGCGCCGCCTGCAGTCGGGCGACAAGATGGCAGGCCGCCACGGTAACAAGGGTGTGGTCTCGCGTATCGTGCCGGTGGAAGACATGCCGTTCATGGCGGACGGCACTCCAGCCGACGTCGTGCTGAACCCGCTGGGCGTTCCGTCGCGTATGAACGTCGGCCAGATCCTCGAAACCCACCTCGGTTGGGCAGCGAAGGGCCTGGGCCTGCGTATCGGCGAAATGCTGCAGAAGCAGGCAGCCGTCGAAGAAGTCCGTGGTTTCCTCGGCCAGGTCTACAACGAGACCGGCAAGAAGGAAGACCTCGACGGCTTCAACGACGAGGAAATCATGGGCCTGGCCGGCAACCTGAAGAAGGGTGTGCCGTTCGCGACGCCGGTCTTCGACGGCGCGCACGAGTCGGAAATCCATCGCATGCTGGACCTGGCTTACCCGGACCACATTGCCGCGCACCTCGGCATGACCCCGTCGAAGAACCAGGTCACCATGTACGACGGCCGCACCGGCGAAGCGTTCGAGCGCAAGGTCACCGTTGGCTACATGCACATGCTGAAGCTGCACCACCTGGTCGACGACAAGATGCACGCGCGTTCGACCGGTCCGTACTCGCTGGTGACGCAGCAGCCGCTGGGCGGTAAAGCCCAGTTCGGTGGCCAGCGCTTCGGTGAGATGGAGGTGTGGGCACTGGAAGCGTACGGCGCATCGTACGTGCTGCAGGAAATGCTGACTGTGAAGTCGGATGACGTGAATGGCCGTACCAAGGTGTACGAGAACCTGGTCAAAGGCGACCACGTGATCGACGCCGGCATGCCTGAATCGTTCAACGTGCTGGTCAAGGAAATCCGCTCGCTGGGTATCGATATCGACCTCGAGCGTAACTAAGAAGCAGAGAAGGGAGGCAAGGTCGAGCAATCAGGCCTTGCCTTTTGGACGGGAGCCCCAAAGTACTCCCGTTCCCCTTTCGAAATGCCGCTTGGTTTGGGTCGCACTAGCGTCCCGAAATAGAAATTTAGTCACCTCTGGAGTGATACATGAAAGCACTGCTCGATCTATTCAAGCAAGTACAGCAAAACGAGAGCTTCGACGCCATCAAGATTGGCCTGGCGTCGCCCGAAAAAATTCGTTCGTGGTCGTTCGGTGAAGTCAAGAAGCCCGAGACCATCAACTACCGTACCTTCAAGCCTGAGCGTGACGGCCTGTTCTGCGCCAAGATCTTTGGCCCGATCAAGGATTACGAGTGCCTGTGCGGCAAATACAAGCGCCTGAAGCATCGTGGCGTGATCTGCGAGAAGTGCGGCGTCGAAGTCACGCTGGCCAAGGTGCGCCGTGAGCGCATGGGCCACATCGAACTGGCTTCGCCAACCGCGCACATCTGGTTCCTGAAGTCGCTGCCGTCGCGTCTGGGCATGGTCCTGGACATGACGCTGCGGGATATCGAACGCGTCCTGTACTTCGAAGCATACGTCGTGACCGATCCTGGCATGACCCCGCTGAAGAAGTGCCAGATCATGTCGGAAGACGATTACGCCGCCAAGTACGAAGAGTACGGCGACGACTTCACCGCCTACATGGGCGCCGAAGGTATCCGTGAACTGCTGCGCTCGATCGACATCCACCGCGATGCCGAAGCCCTGCGCGTGGAACTGAAGGAATCGAAGTCCGAAGCGAAGATCAAGAAATACGCCAAGCGCCTGAAAGTGCTCGAGGCATTCCAGCGTTCGGGCATCAAGCCGGACTGGATGATCATGGAAGTGCTCCCGGTCCTGCCGCCGGAGCTGCGTCCGCTCGTCCCGCTGGATGGCGGCCGTTTCGCGACCTCCGACCTGAACGACCTGTATCGCCGCGTCATCAACCGTAATAACCGCCTGAAGCGCCTGATGGAACTGCGCGCACCGGAAATCATTACGCGTAACGAAAAGCGCATGCTGCAGGAAGCAGTCGACTCGCTGCTGGACAACGGCCGTCGCGGCAAAGCGATGACCGGTGCCAACAAGCGTCCGCTGAAGTCGCTGGCCGAGATGATCAAGGGTAAAGGCGGCCGTTTCCGTCAGAACCTGCTGGGCAAGCGCGTCGACTACTCGGGCCGTTCGGTCATCGTGGTCGGTCCGCAGCTGAAACTGCACCAGTGCGGCCTGCCGAAGCTGATGGCCCTGGAACTGTTCAAGCCATTCATCTTCAACAAGCTCGAACTGATGGGTCTGGCAACGACCATCAAGGCGGCGAAGAAGCTGGTCGAAATCCAGGAACCGGTGGTCTGGGACATCCTGGAAGACGTCATCAAAGAACACCCGGTCATGCTGAACCGTGCACCAACCCTGCACCGTCTCGGTATCCAGGCGTTCGAGCCGGTCCTGATCGAAGGTAAAGCAATCCAGCTGCACCCGCTGGTCTGCGCGGCGTTCAACGCCGACTTCGACGGTGACCAGATGGCCGTCCACGTGCCGCTGTCGATCGAAGCGCAGATGGAAGCGCGTACCCTGATGCTGGCGTCGAACAACATCCTGTTCCCGTCGAACGGCGAGCCGTCGATCGTGCCGTCCCAGGATATCGTGCTGGGTCTGTACTACGCAACGCGCGAGGCGATCAACGCCAAGGGCGAGGGCATGCTGTTCCCGGACGTGTCGGAAGTCATCCGCGCGTACGACAACAAGGAAGTCGAACTGGCGACCCGTATTACGGTTCGTATCGTCGAGTTCCCACGTGTTGCCGGCAGCGACGAGTTCGAGCGCACCGTGACCCGTTACGAGACGACCGTCGGCCGTGCGATCCTGTCCGAGATCCTGCCGAAGGGCCTGCCATTCTCGGTGCTGAACCGCGCCCTGAAGAAGAAGGAAATCTCGAAGCTGATCAACACGTCGTTCCGCAAGTGCGGCCTGCGTGCGACCGTCGTGTTTGCCGACAAGCTGATGCAGTCGGGCTTCCGCCTGGCGACGCGCGCCGGTATCTCGATCGCCGTCGACGACATGATGATCCCGGACGTCAAGAAGGGCATGATCGCGACCGCCGAAGCGGAAGTGAAGCAGATCGAGCAGCAGTACAGCTCGGGTCTGGTCACCGCCGGCGAGCGTTACAACAAGGTCGTCGACATATGGGGCAAGACCTCCGATGAAGTCGGCAAGGCGATGATGGACCAGCTGAAAGTCGAGCCGGTCACCCGTCGTGACGGCACCCAAGGCACCCAGGAATCGTTCAACGCGATTTACATGATGGCCGACTCGGGCGCCCGTGGTTCGGCAGCCCAGATTCGCCAGTTGGCTGGTATGCGAGGCCTGATGGCCAAGCCGGACGGTTCGATTATCGAAACGCCGATTACCGCGAACTTCCGCGAAGGCCTGAACGTGTTGCAGTACTTCATCTCGACGCACGGCGCCCGTAAGGGTCTGGCCGACACCGCGCTGAAGACGGCAAACTCGGGTTACCTGACCCGCCGCCTGGTCGACGTGACCCAGGATCTGGTGGTGATCGAGGACGATTGCGGCACCAACAACGGCACGCACATGAAGGCAATGGTCGAAGGTGGTGAAGTCATCGAAGCCCTGCGCGACCGTATCCTCGGCCGCGTGACGGGTCACGATGTCGTCAATCCTGAGACCCAGGAAACCGTGTACCCGGCCGGCACCCTGCTGGACGAAGACATGGTCGAAGAGATCGAGCGCCTCGGCATCGACGAAGTCAAGGTCCGCACCCCGCTGAACTGCGACACCCGTTATGGCCTGTGCGCATCCTGCTACGGCCGCGACCTGGGCCGCGGCTCGATGGTCAACAGCGGCGAAGCAGTCGGTGTGGTTGCAGCACAGTCGATTGGTGAGCCGGGTACCCAGCTGACCATGCGTACCTTCCACATCGGTGGTGCGGCGTCGCGTGCGGCAGTGGCATCGTCGGTGGAAGCCAAGTCGAACGGCACGGTGCGCTTCACGGCCACCATGCGTTACGTGACCAACGGCAAGGGCGCGCAGATCGTCATCTCGCGTTCGGGCGAAGTCCTGATCACGGACGACCACGGCCGCGAGCGCGAGCGCCACAAGGTGCCGTACGGTGCGACCCTGATGGTCAAGGACGGCATGACCGTCAAGGCCGGTATCGCGCTGGCCACCTGGGATCCGCTGACCCGTCCGATCATTACCGAGTACGCCGGTACGATCCGCTTCGAGAACGTGGAAGAGGGCGTCACCGTTGCTCGCCAGGTCGACGAAGTGACCGGTCTGTCGACCCTGGTCGCAATCGATCCGAAGCGTCGTGGTTCGGCTGGTAAAGTCGTGCGTCCGCAGGTCAAACTGCTGAACGAAGAAGGCCAGGAAGTCAAGATCGCCGGCACCGAACACGCCGTGACGATCGGTTTCCAGATCGGCTCGCTGATCATGGTGAAGGACGGCCAGGCTGTCTCGGTGGGTGAAGTGCTGGCACGTATCCCGACCGAATCGCAGAAGACCCGTGACATTACCGGTGGTCTGCCACGCGTTGCCGAGCTGTTCGAAGCACGTTCGCCGAAAGACGCGGGCATGCTGGCCGAAGTCACCGGTACCGTCGCCTTCGGTAAGGAAACGAAGGGCAAGCAGCGTCTGGAAATCACGGACATGGACGGCAACAAGCACGAGTTCCTGATTACCAAGGACAAGCAAGTGCTGGTGCACGACGGCCAGGTGGTGAACAAGGGCGAGATGATCGTCGATGGTCCGGCCGATCCGCAGGACATCCTGCGCCTGCTGGGTATCGAAGCGCTGGCCCGTTACATCGTCGACGAAGTGCAGGACGTCTACCGTCTGCAGGGCGTGAAGATCAACGACAAGCACATCGAAGTGATTGTTCGTCAGATGTTGCGCCGTGTGGCGATCGTCGAAGCCGGCGACACCGACTACATCGTCGGCGAGCAGGTGGAGCGTTCGGAGCTGCTGGAAGAGAACGATCGCATGGACGCCGCAGGCAAACTGCCGGCAACCTACGAAAACGTGCTGCTGGGTATTACCAAGGCATCGCTGTCGACCGATTCGTTCATCTCGGCCGCATCGTTCCAGGAAACCACCCGCGTGCTGACCGAAGCGGCGATCATGGGCAAGCGCGACGGCCTGCGCGGCCTGAAGGAAAACGTCATCGTCGGCCGCCTGATTCCTGGCGGTACCGGTCTGGCATTCCACCGTGCCCGCAAGGAGAAGGAAGTGTGGGAGGCGGAAGAGCGCCAGGCACTGCTGCAGCAGGAGAAGGCCAACATGGCTGCCGAACTGCAGGCGATGGAAGACCAGCAGAATGCTGCAGCTCCGGCTGAGCATCATGGGGATGGCGAGTAATCGTCGGAACTAGCTGAACAAGACGGCACCTTCGGGTGCCGTTTTTTTTTGCCCATGGTCCCTAGAACGAATACACGCTACTATCAAGCATAGTTGCTTAATAAACATTCCTGCTGACCCGTCCACCATGACACGAATCATTCGCCCCGTGCACCCCGCCGATGCGGACCGCATCTGCGCCATCTATAACCATTACGTCGCGACCACCACCATCTCTTTCGAAGAAGAGCCGGTAGCGGCAACCGAGATGCAGCAGCGCATCGCGGATGTCACTGCAGCGGAACTGCCCTGGCTGGTGATGGTCGATGGCGACACGCTGATCGGCTACGCCTACGCTACCAAGTGGCGTGCCCGGGCTGCCTACCGCTATTCCGTCGAAAGCTCGATCTATCTCGACCCGGACTATGCAGGGAGGGGTGCGGGCGGCACGCTGTACGAGGCCTTATTGGCTGAACTGAGCCAGCATGACCTGCATCTGGTGATCGGCGGGATCGCGCAGCCGAACGAGGCCAGCGTGCGGTTGCACGAACGGCTGGGGTTTCGCAAGGTGGCGCACTTCAGCGAAGTGGGGCTGAAATTCGGGCGCTGGGTCGATGTTGGGTACTGGCAGTTGGCATTGAACTAATATTGATATGAACGGACTCGTGACGCGAATGCACAAACCACTTCCATGTCTCATCATTATCGATATGCAAAAGGGGATGGCGCAGCCTGAAGCAGGGACCCGCAACAATTCTGATGCGGAATTGCATATTGCTCAGCTTTTGAATACTTGGCGCGCTGCCGGTGCGCAGGTCGTGCATGTGCGGCACATTTCGCGCTCATCGGCGTCGCCCTTCGCGCCAGGGCAATCCGGGGTCGAGTTTCAGGAAGCGCTGCTGCCACTGCCGCACGAGCATGTGGTCGAGAAAAACGTCACGGACGCGTTCATTAATACGGGGCTCGAGCGTTGGCTGCGGGTGCGTGGGGTGGATGAGGTCGTCTTTGTTGGCGTGAGCACCAATTATTCGGTGGAAGCGAGTGCGCGTACGGCGGGTAATCTCGGCTTCAAGTCGGTGGTCGTGTCGGACGCGACCTTTGCATTTGCCATGCGTGACTATGCGGGCGTGCAGCGCAGTGCGGAGGAGGTGCATGCGATGTCGCTGGCGAATCTGGATGGGGAATACGCGACGATTATGACGACGCAGGCTTTGCTTGAGCAGACGGCTGCGGGCTGACAGGGGCATGCTTCCGGACGGTACATTGGCTGGTTGAACGCGTGGGCGGCATTACCGCAGCGTGAATGCGTGTTGGCGGGTGTAGCCGCACACCCTACATCCCTCCGATATGCAGTGGTGTTCGGCCGCAAACAACACCAGGCGAATCTCGCGCCATGGGCCATCGCACGGTTTTACACTGCCCTCGAACAGGAGGGAACAGCATGAACGACCGTGGTCATCTTGACGTGGAGCTGCCGGCGGCCGGCGCCGTGCCAACGTCGGGCGCCGCGACCGGCCTGCAAAAGCTGGATATCGGGAGCCGGCGCGACAGTTATATCTATGTGCCGGAGCACTATCGGGTGGATCGGCCGCTGCCGCTGGTCCTCCTGCTGCACGGGGCCGGCGGCCATGCCCACGATGGCTTGCGCATCTTCCTGCACCTGGCCGATCACGCCGAGCTGATCCTCGCCGCGCCCGCATCGCATGCGACAACTTGGGACATCATCGCCAAACGCACTTATGGGCCGGACCTGGCCATGGTGGACCGGACGCTCGCGCATGTGTTCGCGCACTACGCGATCGACACGAACCGCATCGGCATTGGCGGCTTCTCGGACGGGGCATCGTATGCGCTGACGCTGGGCCTGGCCAATGGCGAACTGTTCACCCACGTGCTGGCGTTGTCGCCCGGGTTCATCGGTCCAATCGAACAGCAGGGTGCGCCCGCCGTCTTCATTTCCCATGGCGACGCCGATACCGTGCTGCCGGTCGACCCGTGCAGCCGCGCGATCGTTCATCAATTGCGGGCGGCGGGGTATCCGCTGACGTACCGGGAATTCCACGGTGGACATGAGATCCCGCCGGATATTGCGACAGACGCCATCAGCTGGTTCACCGGCAGGCAATAGCGATCCGGCACTGCTGTCAGGCGATCAGCAATGCAGGATCAGCAACGGACGGATGGATTGCTGACAACCATCCTCTTTCCTTGTGTAAGCGCCACGAAGTCGTTCAAGAAATTGCGCAGCGATTCTTCGAAAATACCGCTGTGCTGGATAACGAGGTCGTTATTTGTGTACGCAACGATGAACGGGTTATAGGGCGTGTTCTTCAGCGGCTTCACATGCACATTCTGGAAGCTGCGCTCGGCGCCCAAGTCCATCTTCGCCAGGACGCATGGCCGCTCCACATAATCGGACGGATCGAACGGCCTTTCGCCAAGCGGGCGTTCCAGGTCGACGTGTATTACATGGGTGCGATGCGGGACGTACTCGCCTAGGGCCAGTCCCCACAACTCCGGTGGCCCGCTCATGCGTTGGCCAAAACCTTTCCCGAGCATTCTCGCCGCCGGAAACATCCATTTTCTTGCCCAGTCACCTTCCGACGATAGCACGAGCAACAAAGGCGATTGGGCCGGATGATACGAGCGTCGCGTGCTCAGCTGGTGGATGCTTTCGTACTGCCCGGCTTCCAGGGCCGGGTTGACCAGTACGGTCAGGTCGCCATATCCCTGCAGTACCGCACCGTTTGGAGCGGTATTGAGCTCGTGCTCCAGAGTCTCGGCGACCGCCTTGAAGGCGACCTGTCCCCCAAAACTATGACCGAAGGTTGCAAGGCCCATGAATGGCGCGCCGGGGCGGTTCATCCGGGCTTTGTTGCGCTCGCGGTAAATCCGATTCAGGTTCAGCAGGAACGGTTTCAGGTCGCCCGCGCCGACCTGCTCCGCAGCCTTTTTGCGTCCCCAGAACGTCAGGTAGTTAAGAGGCATCGGCAAGGAGCGGCCACGCCAGCCCACGTAGATGCCGATTACCTTCACGTCACCGCTCGTGGTCAGGGCAAGCCGCGATGCGGTGTAGGGGCCCGGGTTGCCGGTTGGCGCGTCGTCAAGAACAGCCCGGGTTCGCGCCAGCGCGCGGGCAAAGTCGAGCACGTTTGCATCGTCGGTGCGGGCATTGTGATGCCAGCCATGGACGAAGGTGAGGACAATGGTGTTGGTGATCCGGGACTGGTAGGCAATCGTGTCAAGCGCACGCTGTGCTACGGCGGTATCCCATATGTTTCCCTTGTCGTCAAACTGCAGGACGAAGTCATGAGGCTCGTGAAAGAAGCCTTTATCCTGGCGAATGTTGCCGTGACCGTAGCTGCATCCCCACAGCGCCAGCGGCAGTAACACGAGTAGCAGGCAGAGGTAGAGCGCGCGCATCATGCCCCCGAACGTCGTTACCAACCATGCTAGCAGGGTTGTAAATACGCGTATCGACGTTTGTGCGACGCAAAGGACAAAGGGCAAGGCACTCGACTGGCGACGTGAGCCCCGTACGCCGGTCCTACAGAGCACCCCTCGGCAGTCGAATGGTCTACACTCGGGCGCGTTGAATTGTCTCGTTCAAAAACCGGACTAGTGAAAGGGAATCAGATGAAAGCTCAATGGATTTGCGCGGCGCTGCTGTGCTCGACGTATGTAGGGGCGGCCGTGCACGCGGCCGAGATGCGGGCGACGATGAATACGGTGTCGGAGAAGGGTGTCGGCGCGTCGGCCGGGACCGTCACGATCAGCGAAACGAAATACGGGCTGGTCTTCACGCCGGCATTGACCGGATTGCCGCCAGGGGTGCATGGGTTCCACGTGCACGAGAGCGGCAGTTGCGGGACCAACCAGAAGGATGGGAAAGCGGTGCCGGCGGGCGCGGCGGGCGGGCATCTGGACACCACCGGGGCCAAGAAGCATGGCTTGCCGTGGGGCGACGGGCATATCGGTGATTTGCCGGCTTTATACGTGGAGAGTTCGGGGGCGGCGAATAATCCGGTGTTGGCACCGCGCTTGAAGGCGGCCGATGTCAAAGGCAAGGCCTTGATGGTGCATGCGGGTGGGGATAATCATGCGGATCATCCGGCGCCTTTGGGTGGGGGCGGGGCGAGGATTATGTGCGGGATTATTCAGTAAAAACAGAAACGCCCGGCCGATTTTTCGGGCCGGGCGTTTTTGATTGCAGAACGTGGATTACTTGGCGGCGGCGCGGATCTTGCCGAACGCGTCGCCTGCTTTCCACTGCGGCATCTTCGGCGAGTCGGCGATCATGCGGCCCAGGTTCAGCGTGAACTGCGCCTGCTGCACCATGCCGGTCAAATCCCAGCTCGGGTCGTATTCGTCGTTCTGCTGGTGATAGCGCGCGCGGTAGGCCTTGGCCTTGGCGTTGTTCGCTTCCACGTCCTTGGTCCAGGCGCTGCCGCCCCCGACCGAGAAGGCCGGGATGCCGGCTTTCGCAAAACTGAAGTGGTCGCTGCGGAAGTAGCCACCCGCGAGGTCCGGCTTGGCTTCGGCCACGACAAGGCCCATCGATTTCGCGGTGGCCGCCGCCATCGCGCCCAGATCCGTGCGCTCGCTGCCCTGCACACCGATGTCCTTCGCCGCGCCGACGAAATTCAGGCTGTCGAGGTTGAGGTTGGCGGCGGTTTTCGCGGCAGGCCACAGCGGTTTCGCTGCGTAGGCCGCGCTGCCCAGCAGGCCCTGCTCTTCCGCCGCCACCCACAGGAACATCTGCGAACGCTTGGCCGGGTTGCGCGAGGCTTCCTGCGCCATCGCCAGCAGGCCCGCGGTGCCCGATGCGTTGTCGACGGCGCCGTTGAAGATGGTGTCGCCCTCGGTGCCCTGCTTGCCCATGTGGTCCCAGTGGGCGCTGTAGATGACGACTTCGTCCTTCAGCTTCGGATCGGTGCCCGGCACGATGCCGGCCACGTTGTATTCGTTCAGCATGCGGACCGCGGCGCGGGTCTCGCCTTTTACGCGCGCGTTCAGGGTCACCGGCTTGAAGGACTTGTCTTCGGCGGCGGCGCGCAGTTTATCGAGGTCCTGGCCGGCGGCGGCGAACAGTTTGCGGGCAGTGGCGTCGGTCATCCAGCCCTGCATGGCGCTGCCGAGGTCCTTGTCGGCGAGCTGGAAGCGCTCCGCGGCGGCCCAGCTGTTCTGCACCACGCTCCAGCCGTAGGAGGCCGATGCGTCGGTGTGGATCAGGAGGACGCCGGCCGCGCCCTGGCGCGCCGCTTCCTCGAGTTTGTAGGTCCAGCGGCCGTAATAGGTCAGGCCGGCGCCGTTGAAGCGCTTCGGTTCTGCCGCAGTCGGGGCCGGATCGTTCACCAGCATGACCAGCACTTTGCCTTTCGCGTCCAGGCCCTTGAAGTCGTCCCAGCCTTCTTCCGGCGCGCTGATGCCATAGCCGACGAAGACCAGTTCCGCATCCATCTTGTGCTCGGGCTTCGCATCGCCCGGCCCCCACACCCAGTCCGCGCCGAACTGCAGCGGCAGCGCCTTGCCACCGGCGACCAGTGCCACATTGCTCTGCTGCGGCAGCGAACGCACGCCGGCAATTTTCACCTCCTGGCGGAAGCTGTTGCCGTTGGCGGGTTTCAGGCCGGCGGCCAATGCCTGCGTCTCCAGGTAGGTGACGGTCAGCTCGCCGCCGCGCTGGCCGGTGCCGCGTCCTTCGACGGCGTCCGACGCCAGGAAGGCCAGGTGGCCGCGCAGTGGCGCTTCTTTCACAACAGCGGCCGGTGCCTTGGCGGCGTGGGCGGGATAGCAAAGCGCCAGGCTGCTGGCGAGGGCGGTGAGGACGACGGAGGAGACGATCTTGTGCATGGAATCCTGCTGCGAATAGTTGATGGGTACGCTCATGGCGCGCGCCACATTGTATTGCAAGCGCTAGTAAAACCACAGCACATCGGCCGAGACGGACTTCGCGCTTAACGGCACCAGCGGCGTGCCGCCTGCCGGCCGTGCCGGCAACGAGCGCAGCAGCCGTTCCGGCAGCCCGGGCAGGATTTCCTCGACCTTCACGTTGAAGATCGGATCGCCCAGCACGTCGATGCGAAAATGCAGCAGTTCGTCCTCCATCCCGTACAGCACGATGGTCAGCGTCTTGGCCTCCACGTCGAGCAGCACGCGCTTGTTCACGGTCACACGGGTCGGCCGCGCGTAGTTCACCTGCAGACGGATCTCGGGCGCGCGGTTTTTCGAGATCAACGTGAAGTCGGCATACCGGTTCGGTGTCTTACCGTTGCGCAGGATGCGCACGAACGGGAATTCGAGGCCGTCGCGCGGCGCCCAGGCATACCACTGCCTCGGGCTCTCCCAGCCGAACACGTTCACGAAGATATGGGGCTCTTTCAGGTTGGAGAACAACGTGCGCTCCCAGGGATCGAGCGGCGCGTCCGGGTGCAACCAGTAGGCATCCCAGCTCGGCATGTCCTTGTAGTAGACCAGGCCATCGGCGCGGATGAGTGGGGCCTCCTGGAATTCGTCGGCGCTGCCGGCCAGCGCCAGCCCGCCCAGGCCGGCCAGCAGCAGGACACGGGCGACATAGCGCCGCGCCTGCGCCAGCAGGATCGTGGACACGCCCAGCAGCAGCGCCAGCATCGCCACCGGCAGGTTCATGCGCAGCGGCGAGAGCGCCATGTAGGTATCGCGCAGCGCCGGCAGCACCAGCACCACGGCCGGGAGCACGCCAAGCAGCAGCACGGCCAGCCGGGCGGGGGCCGGCCAAGCGGCCACCCGGCGCGAGTGCAAGGCGAAAAACGACGCCAGCGCCCCCAGCAGCGGCCAGGCGAGCAGGTAGCTGGCGCCCGGCGCCAGCCAGCTTGCCAGCACCAGCACCAGCATCAGGCTGATCAAGCCGCCCAGCATAGCAGCTGCCGTGCCGGTCAGCCGCTGCAGGATGCGCTGCGCAACGATGAACAGCGCGGCGCAGAGCGCGCATATCGCGCCGAGATAGAGCAGCGCTTGTTGTGCATGCCAGGGCGCCACCGGATTCCATGCGCGGTGCAGCGCGGGCACGTGCATCCACAACTGCCAGGCCAGCATGCCGAGCGCGATCGCGATCGAGGGCGCGATGAAGCCGGCCTGCAGCAGCGCCGGATAGCGCACGCCAGCGCGCCGCATCGCGATGCCAACGGCGCCCACCAGCAGCAGGCAGGCCAGCGGCGTGGCGATCCAGGCCAGGGCGCCGTTGTAGTGCACGGTCCCGACGAACGGCAGCGCGAAAACCACTTGCCCGTTCGATGCCCGCGTATCGAGTTCCTGCGCGCCGAAGTGGCGCGCCAGGCGCAGCATCGCGCCGCCCATGTGCTGCAGCGTGGCGCGTTCCAGCCGCGCGGGGGTATCGAGCACGCCGGCGCCGTCGAACGGACGGCCGCGGTTCGCGAACTGCAGCACCGGCACCTCCAGCCGGGCCAGGGCGCCGAGGCGCAGTGGCCGCGGGGCCAGCTGATAAATCTCGTGCATCAGCGAGGAGCCGCGCACGTCGGGCACGGCCTGCAGCCAGCCATCGATGGCGGCGCTGTTCGCGCCATGCGTGTTGACCAGCTCGAGCGGGCCGCCGCTGCCGGCGCCGTCGAAGCGCAGCGCCAGCCCGACCTGGCGCGCCCACGGGTGCTGTTCAACAAAAGCCTGCATGCCGAGGCTGCCGACACGCTCGCCGTCGGCGAACAGCACCAGCACGTCGTTGGCGAGCGGCGCGCTGGTATGCAATGCGTGCAAGGCGCGCAGGGTTTCCAGCAGCGCGGCCACCGGCGCCGCGCCGCTGGCCGCACCGAGACTGGCCTGGGCGCTGTCGAGATGCGCGACGAGCAGCAGGCCCGGGCGGCGCAGCCGGTCCGGCGCCGTGCCGGGCAGGCGCACCAGCACGTTGTGCACCACGCCCATCGTCGACTCGTAGTTGGCGTTGTAGTCCACGTAGTTCTTCAGCACCACCGCTCGTTGCACCTGCGGCTCCAGGCCGAGTGCGCGCAGCTGATGGAGCAGGTAGTCGCGCGCTGCGCGGTTGGCATTGCTGGCGATCGGGCGCGGCGTGCGCGCCAGCACGGCGAGGTGGGCTGCCGCGCGCGCTGCCGAGAACTGCGCCGCCGGCGCGTCGGGCGGCGCGGGCGTTGGCAGGGGCGGCTGCGTCGGCCGCAGAGCGGCCCACCCGAGGGCTGCAACGAGCAACAAGCCGGCTGCGAGGCCAGCCAGGCCACCGGGAGCGGGTGCGGCGGAATCAGGGAACATGAAATGCATCCTTCGTTGTGCAGGGGTGAGCAGGGGCCTGCCGAATGCGCAGGCACAAAAAAACCCGCCAGGCTGAGGGGTGGCGGGTAAAAAGGGACTCGGTTCAGCTTATTCGAGCGACCACACGTAGGCGATCTGCGCCCAGCCGGCTTCGGCTACGCCGTTGTTCATCGCAGGCTTGAACTGGCACAGGCTCAGGGCATTCACGGCGGCCCGGTCGAGGTCGCGCGAGCCGCTCGACTTCTGTACGCGCGAACCGGTCACGCGACCATCGGTTCCGACCAGCAGGGCCAGGGTGACGGTGCCGGTGTCGCCGTTGCGGGCGGCGCTGATCGGGTACTCGGGCTTGGCGCAGCCGCTGGCGTCGGCCAGTACGGCGCTCCGCATTGCACCCATGTTTGCGCCGCTGTTGGCCGATGGCGTGGTGGGCTGGGGCGGGGTCTCGGCCTGATACGGCTGTGCCGGTTCCGGCAGCGGTTGCGCCTCCATCGTCGCCCGCACCGGGTTGTCCATCGGTGGTGGCGGCACGTCGATTTCCACCTTCGGCACCGAGATCTGCGGCGGCGCCACCTTCGGCATTGGGGTCGGCGGCACGAGCGGCGGTGGTAGCGGCTCCACGGGCTTGGGCGTCATGAAGACGGTGATATCGTCGGGCAGGCTCGGCATCGAGATGCCCTTGTTGTTCATCATGTTGACGACGCCGACCGCGATCAGGGCGTGCAGCCCGGCGACCAGGGCAAATTTGCCGGCTTTGCTTCCGTTGTCGTGTTCCAGGTGAGCGAAATGCATGGCGATCTCCTTTTGTTATGCCCCGAGCGAACGGCCGATCGCGGCTTTTTGCTTACGGAAAGTGCGTCATATGTCTAACGTGTAGAAATAATATATGCCATCAACTAGCAATAAGTAAAGCGATTTCTTGGTAATTGTGTATGGGGGCCGTTGTATGGAATAATCCCCTTCTACCCAATCCGCCTTCTGTCCAATGGCAGACATCGCTGCCAGAGGCGGGTAAGGATGTAACGACACCGAACGGAGAGACGAGTGACGAACCAGAAAACAATCCGCGTCATGCTGGCCGACGACCACCCGATCGTAATGACGGGGTTCGCGATGTCGCTCGCCGCCGAGGGCATGGACGTGGTGGGCCAGGCGCGCACCCCGAGCGAAGCGGTGGCGCTATATTCGGAACTGCAGCCCGACGTCGTCGTGCTCGACATCCGCTTCGGTACCGAATTGACCGGGCTCGATGCGGCCCAGAACATCCTGCGCGCGGACCCGCACGCGAAGGTCGTCTTCCTGAGCCAGTTCGACCAGGACAGCCTGATCAAGGAAACCTACCGCATCGGCGCGCATGCCTTCGTGACCAAGGATTGCGACCCGGCCGACCTGGCCGCGGCCGTGCGCCAGGCGCATGGCGGCAAACTCTACTTCCCGCCGCAGATCGCCGAGCGCCTGGCCAGCATCGCCGTGCGCGGCGACGTGTCGCCGCAATCGCAGCTCGACGAGCGCGGGCTCGAGATCTTCAAGCTGATGGCCGAAGGCCTGACGAATGCCGAAATCGCCGAGAAGCTGAACCTGTCGACCAAGACCATCAGCAATACCAGCCAGTCGATCAAGGAAAAGCTGGGCGTCGATCGCCAGGCCCACATCACCAAGCTGGCCGTGAAGTACGGCCTGATCCAGCCTTAACGCGCAATGCGCTTCGCCAGTACGTCGATGTGCAGGCTGGCGGCCGGGTTGGCCTTGACCTTGGCACTCGGGCTGGCCTCTAGCGTGGCAGTGGCAGCGTCCGTGCCTGCACCCGTTGTCCGACCCGTGCCCACCTCCGGCTACCGCTTCCAGATCGTCACCGGCGACGACAGCAGCGTCACCGCGCGCATCGCCGAAGACCTGTACAAGCGCCTCGTGCCCACCTTTGCCGGCTTTCGCACCGAACTGGCCCAGCGCCGGCGCATGGTGTATGTCGCGATCGGCCCGATCGCCCTGCGCGAGGTGGCAGGGCGCCGCTGCGATTGCGTGGTCATTGCCGCTTTTACTTCGAGCCAGGTGTGGCAGTCGGTGGTCGACAAGCTGCCGCCCGCGCGCGCAAAAGCCATGACCGCGGTGTATGCCGAACCCGCGCCAGCCGACCAGCTGCGCCTGGCCGCGCTGCTGTACCGGCGCCCGGTGCGCGCCGCGGCCATCCTCGGCCCGGAGACCGGCTTTCTCTTGCCGCATCTGGTCCCCCATTTGCTCGGCCAGGCCGAGATCGTGCACGCCCCGAGCGGCGCCGACATGAGCGACGTCCTGGCCCGGATCGGCCGCAGCGAGGTGCTGCTGGCGCTGCCCGACAGCGCGGTGTATAACCCCGAAAACATCCGCAACATCCTGCTCTCGACCTACCGCCGCAAGCAGGGCGTGATCGGTTTTTCAAGCGACATGGTGAAGGTCGGCGCCCTGGCGACGACCTATTCCGAGGTCGAGGACATCAACGCCCAGGTGGCGGAAATGGCCGCCCGCTTTGTCGCCACCGGCGAGCTGCCGCCGCCCCAGTTCCCGCGCTACTTCCGCACCGCGATCAACGAGGGCGTGGCGCGCTCGCTCGACATCGCCGTGAGCGATGAAGCGCGCCGGTTTGCGCGCCCGCGGCCATGAAACTGAGATCCCTGCAATTCTGGCGCAGCTGGAGCATCGGCCTGCGCATGGCCTTCATTACCATGTTGCCGGTGGTGTTCCTGTTCACGGCATTCGTCTGGTACTCGTGGTACGCGCACCGCGCGCAGGTGGCCGAGGAACTCAGCGAACGCGGGCGCATCCTGGCGCGCGCGCTGGCCGAGACGAGCGAATACAACGTCATTTCCGGCAACCTTACCGACCTGCGCCTGACGATCAACGGCCTGGTGCAGTCGGATAAAAGCATCCGCCAGGTCGACATCGTCGATGCCGAGGGCAAGACGGCGGTGCGCGTCACCTCGACCCTCGCCCAGGACGCCGAGCCGCATTTCTACGAGGCGCCGATCCGCAAGCAGGTCGTCTGGATCAACCTGTTTTCGGATAACGGCACGCCGCACGTGTCGGCGTCCAGCGACGCGCGCCCGCCCACGCTGACCACCGAAATCGTCGGTGCCGTGCGGGTGACGATGTCGCCCTCGAACATGCTGGCCAAGCAGGCCGGGCGCTTTCGGATCGAGCTGGCGATGGCTGCCCTGGCGCTGGTTGCCAGCGGCGTGCTGGCCTGGGTGCTGGCCCGGTCGCTGACGCTGCCTTTAAAAGAGGCGATCGACGCGCTGCGTTCGATCCGCGGCGGCCAGTACCGGGTCGAGCTGCCGGTGACCACCGGTGGCGAGGTAGGGGAGCTGCAGGCCTCCATTGGCGAAATGTCGGTGGCGCTCGAGCGCTCCACGCAGGACCTGGAAAACAAGGTGGCCGAGCGCACGCGCGACCTGGTCGAATCGCGCAACGAGGCGCTGCGGGCCGACGCCGACAAGAGAAAGCTGATCCAGAAGGTGAACAGCATCATCGAGGACGAGAGGAAGAGCATCGCGATCGAGATCCACGACGAACTGAATGCCTCGCTGATCGCGGTGCGCCTGGAGGCCCAGAGCATCGGCATGCTGGCGGCGAAAGCACCGCCAGCGCCGGAAGTGGACGAGATCCGCGCCAAGGCCGGTGCGATCACAAAGTTGGCGCTCGACCTGTACGCCAACGGCCGGCGCCTGGTGCGCCGCCTGCGCCCCGAAGTGCTCGACATGCTGGGCCTGCACGGCGCCGTTGAGGAGATGCTCCGCCATTACGACAGCGGTTCCGGCTGCCGCTTCGCCTTCCACTCCGAGGGCGACTTTTCGCGGCTCGGCAATGAGCTGGCCATCTCCGCCTACCGCATCGTGCAGGAAGCGCTGTCGAACGTCATGAAGCACGCGGGCGCGAC
Organism: Massilia niabensis; assembly: GCF_042655085.1. Classification (NCBI taxonomy): domain Bacteria; kingdom Pseudomonadati; phylum Pseudomonadota; class Betaproteobacteria; order Burkholderiales; family Oxalobacteraceae; genus Massilia; species Massilia niabensis. The sequence goes on from NZ_JBHSMU010000007.1 coordinate 24,768, forward strand.
GTCCGCCGAGGTGACGCTGGTGCTCGATGCGGTGAGCGACCTGCTGCGCATCGAGGTCGAGGACAACGGCAGCGGCTTCGATCCGACGCACAATTCGGAAGGCATCGGCATCATCGGCATGCGCGAGCGCGTGTATGCGCTGCACGGCACGATCGCCGTACGCTCGGCGCCCCAGCGCGGCACCACGGTGACCATCACACTGCCACTCTCTAGCGCAACTGCTGTATCGTAGCGGCTTGCCTTAAACCTCCCCTCCAGATCATGTCGAACGAATTGAAGACGCCCTACGAGCAGGGCAACCAGAACCAGACCACCACCTGGAGCGATTGCATCGCCTGGTATGAAGAACTCGCGCAACGCTACCCGAACGTACTGCGCTTTGGCGTGGTCGGCACCTCGGACGCCGGCGTGCCGATCCACGCGGGCGTGGTCAGTGCCGATGGCGTGTTCGACCGCGAGCAAATCAAGGCGGCCGGGCGCCCGGTCTTCTTCAACAATAACGGCATCCATCCGGGCGAGCCGGAAGGCGTCGACGGTTGCATGGCGCTGGTGCGCGACTTCTGCACCCAGCCCGAACGCCTCGCCGCGCTGGGTAACACCGTGTTCCTGTTCGTCCCGCTGTACAACGTCGACGGCAGCATCAATCGCGCCGACACCTCGCGCGTGAACCAGGACGGCCCGGAGCAGTTCGGCTTCCGCGGCAACAGCCGCCACCTCGACCTGAACCGCGACTTCGTCAAGTGTGACACGCTCACTGCCCAGGTGTTCAACAAGCTGTTCACCAGCTGGGATCCGGACGTGATGGTCGACACCCATACCTCGAACGGCGCCGACTACAGCTACACGATGACGCTGATCCACACCCAGGCGGACAAGCTGGGCGGAGAATTGGGCGCCTTCCTGACCGGCACCATGCTGCCGGCGATGTACGCCGAGATGGACGCGCGCGGCTGGCCGACCTGCCCCTACGTCAATCCCGTCAAGGACAGCCCGGACCACGGCATCGCCGAATTCCTGGAAACGGCGCGCTTCTCGACCGGCTACGCGGCGCTGCACCACACGATCGGCTTCATGCCCGAGACGCACATGCTCAAACCCTTCAAGGACCGCTACGAGTCCATGCGCGCCCTGGTGGAAACCGCGCTCGACTTCACGGTGAAGCATGGCGCCCAGATCCAGGGGCTGCGCCGCGCGGCGAAAGCGGCAGGGCGCACCCGCGCCGAGTGGCCGATCCACTGGGTCATGGACGAGCAGAACACGTCGACCTTCCGCTTCAAGGGCTACGAGGCGAAGTACAAGCCGAGCGCGCTGGGCGACTACACGCGCCTGTACTACGACCGCACCAGCCCGTGGGAGCGCGACATCGCCTACTACAACCGTTTTAACGCGGACGTGACGGTGAAGGCGCCGAAAGCCTACGTGATCCCGCAGGCCTGGCGCGAAGCGATCGAGCGCCTGGAGTTCAATGGCGTGACGATGGAACGCGTGGCTGAAGACCGCATGCAGGAAGTGGCGTACTACCATGTCGTGTCAGTCGCCTCGCGGCCGAACGCGTACGAGGGCCACATGTTCCACGACGACGTGCAGCTGGAAAAGCGCAGTGGATCGGTATTGCTGCGCGCCGGCGACGTCATCGTTTCGCTCGACCAGGACCGGGCGCGCTACGTCGTCGAAACCCTGGAACCGCTCGCCCACGACAGCTTCTTCCGCTGGGGCTTCTTCAACAGCGTGCTGGAGAAGAAGGAAGCGTATTCGGACTACGTGTTCGAGGACGAAGCAGAGAAGCTGCTGGCCGAGGAGCCCGAGCTGGCCGTGAAGTTCGGCGCCTGGAAGGCCGCCAACCCCGCGCTGCTGGCGAACCAGGAGGCAGTCCTCGACTTCATCTTCGCCAACTGCGCCAGGTACCGCGAGCCGGAATGGCGCCGTTATCCGGTCTTCATGATTCAGTAACGCGACACCTGCATGCCGCGTACCGGATACGCGGCCCGTCCTGTAGGGGTCATTGAGGCCAATGGCCTCAATGACAGGTTCACCGGGCTCTTGAGCCCACGCGGATCCAGCACACCAATAACAGAACAGGCAACAGCCCCAATCACGCATGAAAAACCCTATCCACGCCGCCCAGGCCACGATCGCCGCCGCCTGCCTGGCGCTTACGGGCATCGCCTCCGCCGCCCCCACCATCGGCCAAACCTACTTCGAACAAAACTGCGCCAGCTGCCACACGGTCGACTCCAAAATGTCCTCCCGCGCCGGCCCCGGCCTGTACAACGTCATCGGCCGCAGGGCCGCCGGCGTCCCCGGCTTCAACTACACCGACGCCATGACGAAAGCCGGCGCCGCCGGCAAGACCTGGACCCGCGAAGAACTCGACCTCTTCCTGCGCGACCCGAACAAGAACGTCCCGGGCACGGCGATGCCGATCGGCGTCGCCGATACCGCCCGCCGTGCCGCCGTGATCGACTACCTGGCCACGCAAAGCGGCAAGGCCGCCGCGCCCGCCAATGTCGCCAGCGCGAAGGTCGCCGGCACCGGCGACAGCGCCGCCTGGACCGCCGACAAACCCGGCGACCTGCACCACATCAAGGTATCCGGCCTGGTCGCCCCCTTCGGCACCGAAAGCGCCGGCAACGGCCCGAAACTGGCCGCGCGTCCCGATGGCGCCATGCCGGCCGTCCCGAAAGGTTTCAAGGTCGGCATCTACGCCGACGGCCTCGGCAAACCGCGCCTGCCGCTGCGCGCGCCGAATGGCGACATCTTCCTGTCCGAAGCGGCCAAGGGGCAGATCACCGTCCTGCAGGCGAATGGCGGCGACAAGGCCGGCACCGTGAGCGTCTTTGCCACCGGCCTGTCGCGCCCTTACGGCATGGCCCTGTGGCCCTCCGCCAGCAAGCCGACCCACCTCTACGTGGCCAACGTGAATTCGGTGGTGCGCTTCCCGTACACCGTGGGTGACTTGAAGGCCAAGGGCGAGCCGGAAGTCGTGATTGAAAAAATCAGCGACACCAGCGGCGGCCACGTCACGCGCACGATCGCGTTCTCGAACGACGGCAAGACCATGTTCCTGTCGGTCGGCTCGGCCACCAACTACGCCTCGAAGATCGGCCCGACGCCGCCGCAGCCGCTGGCGCAGTGGGAAGCAAAATACGGCGTCGGTGCCGCCTGGGGCGAAGAGACCGAGCGCGCCGCCGTGCTGGCTTTTGATCCGGACGGACGCAACCGCCGCCCCTATGCCAACGGCCTGCGCAACTGCGTCGGCATGATCGTGCACCCGACAACAAACGACCTGTTCTGCAGCGTCAACGAGCGCGACGAGCTGGGCGACAACCTGCCGCCGGACTACATCACCCGTGTCAAGAAGGACGGTTTCTACGGGTGGCCGTGGTACTACATCGGCGCCAACGAAGACCCGCGCCTGAAAGGTATCCGCCCCGACCTGAAGAACAAGGTGCTTGTCCCCGACACCCTGATCCAGTCGCACTCGGCGCCGCTGGGCATGGTGGTCTACCATGCGCCGAAGGGCGCGAAGCACGCCTTCCCGAAGGCCTACGAGGGCGACATCTTCCTGGCGCTGCACGGCTCCTGGAACCGCGGCATCCGCACCGGCTACAAGGTGGTGCGCGTGATGATGAAGAACGGCGTGCCGACCGGGCAGTACCAGGACTTCATGACCGGCATGGTGCTGAGCGACCGCGATGTCTGGGGTCGTCCGGCGGCGGTCGAGGTGGCCGCCGATGGGGCGCTGCTGGTGGTGGATGATGGCGGCGGGGTGGTGTGGCGGATTACGCCGCAGGCGTGATGCTCCGGTTCCCGTAGCGTGGGCAGCGTCGCTGCCCACGCCAACTACCGATAACGGGACAGGCAGCTTAGATCGACTTGCTTGCTTTGGTATCGATCCGACTGCCTTGCGACGCCTGACTGCCTTGCAGGTTGCCCTGGAACGAGGCTCGGTCGCCGTCTACGTGGACTTGCGCATCGGCGCTCCCTGCCTGGCCCGCGGCCTGCATGCTGCCGTGGTGCGTACTGCCATTGGCCCGTTGCGCAGCGCCGTTTTCAAACGGGTCGCGGAAGCTTTTCAGCGACTCTTCCTGGTGCCGCACGCTGCGTTCCGTCTCCTCGCTAGCCGTGCGTGCAACTTCATCGGCCAAACTGCGTGCGGTGCGGGACGTTTCCTGCACATGCTGTTCAGCGACCCGCGCAAACTCGACCTGCGAATCCGCGGCAATACGCGATACATGCTGCTGGTAGGCGCGCAGTTTTTCCGAGGCAGGCTGTGCGCGTGCCGCCGACACGGAAATCATGTCGTTCGGGCTGTTAGTGGTCAGCAACTGCTGGCTGACGATTGTGCTTTCTTCGAGCAGGGTTTGACCGAGCTGGAGGTTGAGCTTGCAAAGCTCCTGGAACGAGTGCGACAGCGATTTCGACATATCGTTCAGGAATGCGGTTTGTGCATTCAGATGGGTGCGGACTGCGGGCGTGACGGAGTGCGAGAACGGGAACATGGCATACCTCATGAAGTGAAGGTTCACAAACAGGTGGAGCACGTCAGTTACTCAAATGCGGCATCTGGCGGGCCACGCGAACGTGCAAGGTAACTGCTGAGTTGCACATCGTCGGGCTCAGGATTGGGCCCGAGATCCTCACCTTAGGCGCCATTTGTGACAGGCATTTGACATGAGGAGGACAAATGCCGGCGGATGGTGTTACCCGCCGGCTACATGGCTTTACTTCGACGCCGCAATCCAGCGATCCACCTTCGCCTCCAGCAGCGACAGCGGCAGCGTCCCTTCACCCAGCACGATGTCGTGGAACTTGCGGATGTCGAATTTCGCCCCCAGCGCAGATTCCGCCCGGCGGCGCAGTTCGACGATCTTCAGCGAACCGATCTTGTAGCCCAGCGCCTGGCCCGGCCACACCATGTAGCGTTCGATCTGCGCGCGCGATTCCGCTTCGCTGTAGCCCAGCGTCTCCGAGAAATACTTGATGGCTTGCTCGCGGGACCAGCCCTTGGTGTGCAGGCCGGTGTCGACCACCAGGCGTGCCGCGCGCAGCATTTCGTCGTTCAGGTGGCCGAAATAATCTTCCGGCTTGTCGAACAGGCCCATCTCCTTGCCCAGCGTCTCGGCGTACAGCGCCCAGCCTTCCGTGAAGGCGTTGTTGCCGCCGAAGCGGCGGAAGTTCGGCAGGCCCAGTTCCTGCACCAGCGCGATGTGGAAGTGGTGGCCCGGCGCGCCTTCGTGCAGGTACAAGGTCACCATGCCGGTGCTGCCGTACTGGCGCGGGTCGTTCACGACCGACCAGAACACGCCCGGGCGGGTGCCGTCCACGGCCGGCGGGGTGTAGTGGTCGGAGGCGGTGGCGCGGCTCAGTTCAGGCTCGAGGCGCAGGTCGAGCGGCGCCTTTGGCTTGAGGTTGAACATCACCGGCAGCTTGGTGCGCAGTTGCGCGTCCAGCTTGCGGTAGACCTCGATCACTTCCTGTTCGGTCTTGAACGGCTTGAATTTCGCCTGCTGCGCCACCCAGCCCGGCAACCCGGCGGCAGGCCCCGTGTAGCCCATCTTCGGTCCGATGCGGCCAAACTCTCCCTGGATGCGCGCCACTTCCTTCAGGCCGATCTGGTGGATTTCTTCCGGCTTCAAATTGGTGGTGGTCTGGCTGGCGACGCGCACCAGGTACCAGTCGGCGCCGTTCGGCAGCGCGTTCCAGCCGCTGCTGGTGCGCGTGGCCGGCAGGTATTCCTTCTCCAGGAAGGTCGCCAGGCGCGCCAGTGCGGGATTCAGTTTGCCGCCGACGGCGTCGCCATACAGCTTGGTGAGTGCGCGCTTATCGGCATCGGAGAAACTGGCCGGGAAATTCTTCACCGGGGTGTAGTAGATGCTGGCTTCCGTCGATGCCGCCACCAGCTGCTTGAACTGGGGCAGGGCGGAAGTCATCACCGGCTTTGGATGCACGATGCCGCGCTTGATCCCTTCGCGCATGTTGGCGACGGCCTGGTCGACCCAGGGCCCGAGCTGCGCCAGCCGGCTGGCGTAGGCGCGGTAGTCCTTGACGGTGGTGAGCGGCTGCGCGCCCTGGCCGCTGGCGTAGTTCGCCAGCGTCACCGGCAGGCTGTCCATCTGGTTGATCGGCAGCAGGTGTTCCGGGAAGGGCTCGAAACGCAGGGCTGTGGTCAGCTCGTAGTCGAGGATGTCGTAGCTGGTCTGGTCGCGCGTGTTCAGGCCGTCGCGCTTGATGGCGCGCAGGCGCTTCTGGAAGGCTTTATAGCGTGCAAATTGTTTAGCCCGTTCGGTCGGCGAGATCGACATGCCGATCTGGTCGATGAAGCGGTTGTCGCCGCTCTCGCTGCTCGACACCGGGTCGAAGCGGGCGAGGGCGTCGTAGTATTCGTCGGCAAGGACGTTCAGCGCCTTTGCGGCTTGCGGGTTGGCGGCTGCCTGTTTGGATGGGGCGGCGGCCTGCGGCGCAGCAGTCGCAGGTGCGCAGGCGATCATTGCGGCGGCGGCCAGGGCGCCGAGCTTGAAAATCTGGGTCATGTCGTAGTTCCGTTAATAGCTTGCCAGCGGCGCCAGCGCGCCATTCTTGAAAGTGTAGACGGTGACGGCGGTCTTTTTCAGGTTGCCCTTGTCGTCGTAGCCGTAGGTGCCGACCACGCCCGGATAGCTGAGGGTGCGCAGCTGCTGCGCCACCGCGGCCGGCGCGAGGCTGTTGGCGGCCTTCATGGCCTGGGCGATGAACATCGTCTGGTCGTAGAACGAGGGCGCGTAGACGTCCGGCTCGCGCTTGAAGCGCCCCTTGTACTTGGCCAGGAAGGCCGGACCGGTTGGCTGTTTGGCGATGATTGCGCCGGCCTGTGCGCAGCGCACGTTTTCGCCGACGGCCGGGCCGCCGAGCTTGGCCATCTCGGGGCTGCACAGGGTGTCGCCGCCGAGCAGCGGCACGTTCAGGCCGAGCGCCTTCATCTGGCGCGCCATCGGGGCGGCCTGCGGCGCATAGCCGCCGAAGAAGACCGCGTCGACCTTCTTCGCGCGCAGCGAGGTGAGGATGGCGGCGAAATCGCTCGCCTTGTCGTTGGTGAATTCGTGGCCCGCGACCTTCATGCCGGCAGCCTGCGCCTGGCGCTTGAATTCGGTCGCGATGCCGGTGCCGAAGGCCGTGCGGTCATCGATGATGCCGACGTTCTTCAGCTTCAGTTCGCGCGCGGCGTAATTCGCCATCGAGCCGCCGACCTGGGCGTCGCTGGCGACGATGCGGAACACGCCTTTGTAGCCGCTCTGCGTGATCTTCGGATTGGTGCCGACCGTGGACATCAGGGCGCCGGCATCGTTGTAGACGCGCGAGGCGGGAATCGCGACACCCGAGTTGTAGGGGCCGAGCACGAACTTCACGCCGCCGTCGGCCAGCTTCTGGGCCACCGTGACGCCTTGTTTGGGGTCGCCGGCGTCGTCTTCGGACTGCAGCTCGAAGCGGAGAAGCTTGCCCGCGACCTTGATCTTCTGGGCGTTGAGTTCCTCGACGGCGAGGCGCACGCCGTTTTCGTTGTCCTTGCCGGCAAAGGCGTTGGCGCCCGAGAGGGGCCCGGTCACGCCGATTTTGACGACTTGTTCCTGCGCCAGCGCAGCACTCGACGCGCACAGCAGCGCGGCCAGCGCCAGTGGCGCCATGTTCATTTTAGTTGGCATCAGCCTGTCTCCGTTATGTTCCAAACGGACGCCATCATGCCACGAATCAGCTCAGCGGTGCGGTCGTCTCAGGCAGGCAGGCCATGCGCAATCAGTTCCAGCGGCAGGGCGGTCGTGCACTTGATCTGCTCCATCGAAAAGGCCGAGGACACGCCGCTCAGTTGCGCCGTCTTGATCAGCTTTTTGTAGAAGCGGTCGTAGCCGGCGATGTCGGTGGTGGCCACCTTCAGCAGGTAGTCGACGTCGCCGCTCATGCGGTGAAATTCCAGCACCTCGGGCAGGGCGACGACGGCGGCGGCAAAGCGCGCCAGCCATTTTTCGTCGTGTTCGCTGGTGCGCACGCTGACGAACACGGTGACCGGCAAGCCGACCTTCTGGCGGTTGATGATGGTGACGCGGCTTTCGATGTAACCCTCTTCTTCGAGGCGCTTGACGCGCTTCCAGCAGGGGGTGCTGGAGAGGCCGACCTTTTCGCTGAGACCGGAAATGGACAGCGTCGCATCGGCTTGCAATGCGGCGAGGATCGCACAATCAAACTTGTCTAGTGAATTCATTTTAGTTATAGGTCACTAACAGAACGTACATGCTAAATCTGGGCGAATATTAGCAGAACTAGAAACGTGCTCTCCGCCCCATCTAGGTAACATATTGCTTAACCATAACACGATCTCGCCGTGTTGACGCTTTTTGGGCGCTTTTTACAATGGCTTTTTACAATAATCATGCATAGTGAAATTTACCTCGATGCGAACGCGACGTCCACGGTGCTGCCGGCGGCAGTCAGTGCCGCCCTGGCGGCGCTGACGGGCACCTTCGGCAACCCGAGCAGCAGCCACGGCGCCGGCCTGCGCGCGCGTGCCCTGCTCGGCGGTACGCGCGCCTGTGCGCGGCGCGTGCTCGGTGCCGAGGCCGGGCGCCTGGTATTCACCAGCGGCGCCACCGAGGGCATCCAGACGGCCGTGCTGTCGGCGCTGTGCGCAGTGCGCGAGCGCCGCGCGGCCGGGCTGCCCTGCGGCGACCTGCTGCTCTACGGCGCGACCGAGCACAAGGCAGTGCCGGAGAGCCTGGCGCACTGGAATCGCGTGCTCGGCACCGGACTGAGGCTGCAGTCGCTGCCTGTGGGCAGCGACGGAAGGCATTGTCTCCATCTGCTGCGCGCGCTGGCGCCACGCACCGCCTTCCTGTGCACGATGGCGGCGAATAACGAGAGCGGCGTGGTGTCGGACCTGGATGGGATTGCGGCCGTACTCGAAGAAACCGGCAGCACGGCGCTGTGGATGGTCGACTGCGTGCAGGCACTCGGCAAGCTGCCGCTGGCCTTGAGTGGCACGCGGATCGACTACGCGCCCTTCTCGGGGCACAAGCTGTATGCGCCAAAAGGCATCGGCATGCTGTACGTGCGCGAAGGCGCGCCGTACACGGCCCTGGTCTGCGGCGGCGGCCAGGAGGCCGGGCAGCGCTCGGGCACCGAGAACATGGCGGGCATCGCCGCCCTCGGCGCGGTGCTGCGCGCGCTGGAAGAGGGCCGCACCTTCCGTCCCCATGCCGAACTGGCGGCCTGCCGCGACCGGCTGGCGGCGGCCCTGCGCGCAGCCTTCCCCGCTATCGAATTCAACGCGCCTTTTGCAACCACGCTGCCGACCACGCTCAACTTTTCGGTCCCCGGCGTGTCGGGCAAGGAGCTGCTCGACCTGTTCGATGCCGCCGGGGTGCGCGTCAGCGCGGGCTCGGCCTGCTCCGCCGCCAAGGCCGCGCCCAGCTATGTACTGCAGGCGATGGGCTTGCCGGATGCGCGCTGCGCGGATGCGGTGCGCATGTCCTTCGGCCCGCTGGTGGACGACGCGTTCATCGAACAGGCCTGCGCGCGCATCGCCCACTGTGGCCGCGCACTGGCTGTGAGGCCGAGTGCACTCCCCAGCGCGGAAGCGCCATGGCCAGCGTTCGACCTTGTCGAAGACGAGTGCATTGCCGTCGATGCGGCTGGGCTCGCGCAGTTCCTCCTCCAGCATCCGGGCGCGCTCCTGATCGACGTGCGCGAAGCCTGCGAGCATGCGGCCGGCACACCCGCCCTATATGGCCGCGCGGCCTACAACCTGCCGCTGTCGCGGCTTGCCGGGCATGCCAACTGGCTGCGCGCGGAGACGCGGCCGCTGGTGTTCTTCTGTCGCAGCGGCAACCGCAGCGCCCGGGCGGCGCAGCTGGCGCAGGGGCTCGGGCACCCGACCGTGCGCCACCTGGCCGGGGGGCTGGCGTTGTTTTCAAGTTGATTGCAACCCATCCGGGGTAGCGACGGCACCTTTGTTCGTTATCGCACCGTCTCGATTTTGATGAGGTCTTAGCATGGCACCAGGCGTGTGCAGCGATGCTCGCCTGGCATGCACGCTCATCATCGAGGCTCCTGTTGAACGAAGAATTGCACACCCTGCCCGACGCACTGCACGCAGGGGATTCACCCATCCGTACCCTGGACGCCACAGGCGCGGCGCCCCTGCGCGCCGAGGTCTTCAGCGCCGCGCAGATGGCAGTGCACGGCCGCCAGCTTGCCGCACGCCACGTGCTCGCACAAGAACAGGAGCAGGGGCGGGACCACCTGCTGGCGCGCCTGGACGACAACGCCGGCGTCATCGCCGCCGTGAATGCCAATACGCGTGCCGCCGCCACGCAAGCGGCCGACGTGGGCAAGCTGGCGGGCAAGCTCGCCGATAACCTGTCTGCCGCCGCCGAGTCGCTGCTGGACCATCACTACCTGATCGACGAGCAGGTCCGCTTCGTGCGCCGGCACCTGCCCAGGCCTGCCAGCCGCGCCTTGCCGCGACTGGTCGCGCCCCTGGACGCTGCCGGCAGCGCGCGCATCTACCGGCTGGCGCTGGAAGCGGTCGCGCATGGCGACGGGCAACTGGAACCCGACACCCTGGCGCGCTTCATCGCCGCCTACCAGGAAGGCGCGCCGCTCGCGCTGGGCGAGCTGCGGGCCTTTCCCCTCATGCTGCGCCTGGCGCTGATCGACAACCTGCGCCGCCTGGCCGCCCGCCTCGAGAGCGGCCGCGAGCAGCGCGCGCTGGCCCGCGACTGGTCGGCGCGCATGGAGCTGACGGCCGACGCCCGTCCCGGCGACCTCGTCCTGCTGATGGCCGACATGGCGCGCGCGGTGGAACCGATGGGCACGGCCTTCGTGGCCGAGCTGGCGCGCCGCCTGGATGGCCGGGATGGCCCGCTGGAGGGCGTGCTGCAATGGCTCGGCACGCGCCTGGCGGACGATGGCGTCACGCTCGGGCAGCAACTGGAAATGGACACGCTGGACGATGCCGCCGACGAGGTGTCGCTCGCCAACAGCCTCGCCAGCCTGCGCGCCCTGGGCACGATCGACTGGCCCGCGTTTCTCGAGACGGCAAGCGCGGTCGACGCAGCGCTGCGCACGGACCCGGCCGGCGTCTACCCGCATATGGATAGCGCGAGCCGCGCGCTTTACCGCGGCGCTGTCGAGCGCCTGGCGCGGCAGTCGGGCCAGTGCGAGGCGCAAGTCGCGGCCGAGGCGCTGGCGCTGGCAGGCAGCAATGGTGTGCCGGAGGAGGGCGGGCTTGAACCGCATACCCGCCACGTCGGCCATTACCTCGTCGGCGATGGGTTGCCGGCATTGCTCGCGAAACTGGGGCAAGGCCCGGGCGTGCTGCCGGCGCTGCGCGGTGCCGCGCGGCGCCGCCCGCTGCTGGCTTACCTGGGCGCGGCCGGCGCCTTCACGCTGCTGTTTATTGTTGCGCTGGTGGTGCATGCCTGGCGCGGCGGCGCCAGTGCGAGCTTGCTGGCACTGGTCGGGGTGCTGGCCACCTGCGGCGCCAGCCAGCTTGCGCTTGCCCTCACCGATTTGATGGTCACGCGCCTGGTGGCGCCGCGCCCGCTGCCGCGCATGGACTTCAGCGGGGGCATCCCGGCGCGCATCCCGGCGAGCCTCCAGGCCATGGTAGCCGTGCCCGCAGTCCTCAGGAGCCGCGCCGACGTGGTCAAGCTGTGCCGCAGGCTCGAGCTGCATTACCTGGCCAACCGCGACCCGCAACTGCGCTTTTGCCTGCTGGGCGATTTCGACGACGCACCAAGCCAGACGCTGCCCCGCGACGCCGAGCTGCTGGATGCGGCACGGGGCGCCATCGCTGCGCTCAACGCGCGCTACGGCCAGGCCGGGGCACAACCCTTCCTGCTGCTGCACCGGTGGCGCGCCTGGAGCACGAGCGAGCGCGCCTGGATCGGCCGCGAGCGCAGGCGCGGCGCGCTGGCCGACCTGAACGCTTTCCTGCGCGGCGGTGCGCACGAGCGCTTTGCGCTGGCCGAAGGGCGCCTGGATGGCTTGGCCGGCGTGCGCTACGTCATCGCACTCGACGCCGACACCCAGCTCCCACAGGGCAGCGCCGGCCAGATGGTGGCGGCCATGGCGCACCCGATCAATGCGCCGGTGCTCAGCCCTGACGGTCGCCGCGTGACCGCCGGCCACGGCTTCTTGCAGCCGCGCGTGACGGCCTCGGTGCCTCTGAACGGGACTTCGCGCCATGCGCGCCTGTGCGGCGGCGAGCCCGGCATCGACCCGAATCCGTGCCCGGTGCCGGACGCCTGGCAGGACCTGTTCGGCGAGGGTGCAACGGGCGGCCAGGGCATCTACGAGGTGGACACCTGCGCGCGCGTGCTGGCCGGCCTGCCAGAACACACCGTGTTGTCGCACGACCTGCTGGCGGGTTGCCATCTGCGCGGCGGCCTGCTGAGCGACGTCCAGCTATATCAACCCTGCCCGAACCGGTTTGGCGACGACATGGCGCGCCGCCAGCGCCGGATATGCGGCGACTGGCAGCTGGCGGGCTGGCTGCGTTCGCGCATCAAAACCACCTCGGGCACGCGCCAACCGAATCCGCTGCCGCCGCTGGCGCGCTGGAAGCTGCTGGACAGCCTGCGCCGCAGCCTGGTCGCGCCAACGCTGACAGGCATGTTGGTGTTGTGCTGGGCGTGGCTGGCCTCGCCCGCGTTCTGGAGCGCGGCGGCATTGTCGGTGTTTTTCCTGCCAGCCTTTTTTACATTGCTGGTCGATCTGGCGGACAAACCGCACGACGCCTTGTGGCGCCAGCACCTGTCCAACTGGGGGCAGGACGCGCGCATCGCCCTGCGCCGCGCCGTACTGCAGGCCGCGTTCCTGCCGCACGAAGCCTGGACCAGCATCGATGCGATGATGCGCGCCGGCTGGCGCATGCTGGTGTCGCGCCGCTCCCTGCTGCAAGCCCGTAAAGCCGGCCCTGCGCGCCCGATGCGCGACATCGAACTGAACGTGCGCAGCATGTGGTTCGCCCTGCTGCTGCCGGCCTGCGTGGCCGTGCTGCTCACTTTCCTGCACCCGCTGGCGCTGTTCGCGGCGGCGCCCCTGCTGCTGCTGTGGTTCCTGTCGCCGGTGATCGCATGGTGGGTCAGCCAGCCAGGGGAGCGGGGGGAGCGAGGAGCGCCGCCGCTGTCGGACCACCAGGCCCTGTTCCTCGCCACCGTCGCGCGCCGCCACTGGGGCTTTTTCGAGACCTTTGCCGGCCCCGAGGACAACTGGCTGCCGCCCGACAGCATGCAGGAGCACCCCCAGGCGAAGCTCACGCACCGCACCTCGCCGACCGACATCGGCATTGGCCTCCTGGCCAACCTGACGGCCTGGGATTTCGGCTTCATTCCGCAGGCCGAGGTGCTGGCGCGCGTGCGCGCGGGCTTTGACAGCATGGCGCTGCTGGCGCGCCATCGCGGCCACTTCTGCCACTGGTACGACACCCAAACGCTCGCTCCCCTGCAGCCGATGATGGTGTCGACGAGCGAGAGCGGCAACCTGGCCGCGCACCTGCTCACGCTCGCCGCCGGCCTGGAAGCCCTGGCCGACGCACCGGTCGCCAGCAGCCAGCCGCTGGCCGGCATGCGCGCGACGCTGCGCATCCTGGAGGACTGTGCGCAAGAGGCGCCGGGCGCCATGCCGCCGCCACTGCGCGAGGCCATCGCGCGCTGCCGGAACCTGCTGCAGCAAGAGGCGGGCAAGACAGGCACCTTGCCGGACCTGGCGCACTGCCTGGAGCGTGCCGCGCATGCGGCATCGAACCTGCGCCGCGCGTTGCCAGCGGACGCGAGCCCGGAACTGCGCGACTGGAGCGAGCGCTTCGAGGTTGACTGCCACGGCGCCTGGGCCGACCTGCTGGCGCTCGCCCCGTGGATGCTGGCGGCGCAGGAATACGTGTTCGAGGCCAGCCTGACGCGCATCCCGACCCTGCGCGAGCTGGCCGCTTACCAGGCACCCGCCCGCGCAGCGGCAGACCATGCACTGGCGGCGATGGTGGAAGAGGGTGCTTGCGCGGCGCGTGCGCGCCTGGATGCTATTCACCAGCTGGCGCAGCGCGCGCGCGAATTCGCCGACATGGATTTCGGCTTCCTTTACCAGAGCGACACCGGCCTGCTCGCCAGCGGCTACAACGCCAGCACGGATGAACTCGAGCCTGGCGCCTGCGAGCTGCTGGCCGCGGAGGCGCGCCTGGCCAGCTTCATCGGCATTGCCCGCGGCCAGCTGCCGCAGCAGCACTGGTTCGCATTGAAGCGCCCGCTGGGCATCATCGATGGCGAGCAGCTGCTGTTGTCCGGCAGCGGGTCGATGTCGGATTACCTGGCGCCGCAGCTGGTGCTGCCGGGCTACCCCGGCACCCTGTTCGACAAGGCCTGCCAGGCGCTGGTGCGCGTGCAGGCCGGTCATGCGGAGCGTCATGGCATCCCCTGGGGCATGTCCGAGTCCGGCTTCAACACTTTTGATGCGGCGATGAACTATGGCTACCGCGCGTTCGGCGTGCCGGGAACGGGCGTGGCGGACGCAATGGGCGAGGACCTCGTCATTGCGCCCTACGCCTCGATGCTGGCGCTGATGGTGGCGCCCGCCGCGGCCTGCGCCAACCTAGAGCGCATGGCGGGCCTCGGCTGGATGGGCAAGTACGGTTTCTACGAAGCGGTCGACTACACCCGGGCGCGCCTGCCGCGCAACCAGACGCACGCGACCGTGCGCGCGTTCATGGCGCACCACCAGGGCATGGGTCTGCTGTCGCTGTCGCACCTGCTGCATGGACGCCCGATGCAGGCGCGCTTCGAGGCCGATGCGCAGCTCGCCGCAGCGCTCCCGCTGCTGTACGAGCGCATGTCGAAGTCGGGCGCTTTCGATGTCGCTACGAACCACGCGGCAGCGTCGCATGCCGCCGGACCGCAAGCGCCAGGCGCACACCGTTCGGTCGAGCGCACCGGTGTGCCCCATGAAGTGCAACTGCTGTCGAACGGCCGCTACCACGTGATGGTGACCAGCGACGGCGCCGGCTACAGCCGCTGGCACGGGGACGCGGCGATCGGCAATGCGGGCGTGTTCTGCTACCTGCGCGACCTGGGCAGCGGCGCGGTCTGGTCCGCGGCCTTCCAGCCGACGCTGGCCGAGCCCGCGCAGTACGAGGCCGTGTTCCCCGAGGGCCGGGCGGAATTTCGCCGGGTCGACGACGGTATCGAACTGGCCACCGAGATCGTGGTGGCGCCGGACGACGACGTCGAGCTGCGCCGCATGCGCATCCGGAACGGCAGCACAGGCCGGCGCAGCATCGAGCTGACCACGTATGCCGAACCGGTGCTGGCGGCGCAGGGCGGCATTGCCGGGCCCTTGCATAGCGAGATCCTGGCCGAACAGAATGCGATCCTGTGCACCCGCGCGCCGGAACCGGCCATCGCGGCGCCCTGGCTGTTGAACCTGATGGCGGTGCACGGCGCTATCACCGAAGTTACTACCCCTTCCGCTTCGTTCGAGACCGACCGCCAGCGCTTCATCGGCCGCGGCAACGCCAGCCTGCTGCCGGCGGCGCTGCGCGAACCGGGGCCGCTCGGCGGTGGAGAAAGTGGGGGAGCCGATCCGGCGCTGGCGATCCGCCGCGTCGTCACGCTGGCCCCCGGCGAGGAAGTCACCGTCGATCTCGTCCTCGGCGTCGCCCCGACGCGCGAGGAAGCGCTGCGCCTGGTCGACAAATACGGCGACCGGCATGCGGTCGGTTATGCGTTCGAACTGGCCTGGACCGCATCCCAGGCGCTGCTGCGCCAGCTCGACATCGCCGAGCCCGATACCGGTTTGTATGCGCGCCTTGCCGGCGCCGTGCTGTACCCGAGCCGTGCGCTGCGCGCGCCAGCCCCCGTCATCGCGCGCAACCGCCTGGGGCGCGCGAACCTGCGGCCCTACGGGATTTCGGGCGACTTGCCAATCGTGCTGGTGCAGGTGCACGACAGCGTCCACCTGGGCCTCGTGCGCCAGCTGGTGCAGGCGCAGGGCTACTGGCGCCGCAAGGGCCTGGCGGTCGACCTAATCGTTTGGTACGCCGACGCGCTGCAGCGCCAGGTCACGCGCCTGGTGGCAGCCGGCGGGGCTGCCGAAAACGAGGCCGGCGAAGGCATGGGCGGGCTGTTTGGGTTTGCAGTCGACGGCATGCCGGAAGAAGACCGGGTGCTGATGCAAGCGGCGGCGCGGGTCGTGCTGCAGGACAGGCGCGGCGGCCTGTTTGAACAGATGCGGCGCGCGGCGGCATCGGCGCTGGAGGCGACGCCGGCGCTGAACCCCGCGCAGGCGCCGCAGGAGTGGGCCGTGCAGGCACCTGATACCACGCCGCTCCTGCTCGACAACGGCATCGGCGGCTTCAGCAGCGATGGGGGCGAATACGTGATCCGCACCGCGCCGGGCCACCCCACGCCGGCGCCCTGGTCGAACGTGCTGGCCAATCCGGCGTTTGGCGCAGTCATGTCCGAGAGCGGCGAGGCCAGCACCTGGAGCGGGGAGGCGCACTACCTGACCGCATCTGGCGAAGCCTTCTACCTGCGCGACGAAGCGACGGGCGTGTTCTGGTCGCCTACCGCGCTGCCGGCGCCGTCCGGCGGCGCCTACCTCACGCGCCATGGCTTCGGCTACAGCGTGTTCGAGCACACGGCGCACGGCATCCATTCCGCGATGACAAGCTTCGTTGCGCTGGACGCGCCCGTTAAATACACGGTGCTGAAGGTGCGCAACGACAGCAGCACGCCGCGCCACTTGTCGGTAACCGGGTACGTCGAATGGGTACTGGATGACGTGCGGGATGAAGGGCAGCGCACGCAGTCGGCGCTGCACGTGGTGACCGAACGCGATCCAGCCAGCGGCGCGCTGGTCGCCCGCAATCCGTGGAACAGCGATGTGGCGCACTGCGTCGGCTTCTTCCACGTCGACGCCCCGGATGTCACCGTCACGGGCGACCGCCTCGAGTTCATGGGCCACAACGGGCGCCTTGCCGCTCCACAGGCGCTCGGCAGGACCGGCCTGTCGGGCAGCCTTGGGGCCGGGTTCGATCCGTGCGCGGCGCTGCAGGCCGCGTTCGAACTCGCGCCGGGCGAGCAAAAGGAATTCGTGTTCATGCTCGGCGCGCAGCAGGACCCGGACATCGCCGGCCTCATCCAGGGCCACCGGGATGCGGCGGCGGCACTCGCACAGGTGCGCGCCTGGTGGAACGAGACCCTGGGCGCACTGCGCATCGAGACGCCCGACCGCTCGCTCGACGTGCTCGCCAACGGCTGGCTGCTGTACGGGTCGATCGCGCGCGGCATGTGGGCGCGCAGCGGCGGCGCTCAATCCGGAGGCAGGTGGTGCTTCCGCGACCGGTTGCAGGACGCGATGGCCCTCGTGAACGCGCGCCCGCAACTGCTGCGCGAATACCTGCTGCTGTGCGCGGCGCGCCAGTTCATCGACGATGGGCAGGCGCCGAACCGCAACGTGCGCATGCGCCCCTCCAGCGACCTGCTGTGGCTGCCGCTGGCCACCTGCCGCTACCTTGCCGCCACCGGCGACACGGGCGTGCTCGGTGAAGCCGTTCCCTGGCTGGAGGAGCGGGCGCTCGAGGCCGGGGAAGATGCCGGTGCCGACGTTCAGGAGGGAGTGCAGCGGCATGGCGACCTCTACGAGCACTGCGTGCGCGCCATTCGCCAGGCCATGCGCTTCGGCAAGCACGGCCTGCCGCTCGCCGAAGGCGACGATGTGGACGGCGGCGAGAGCGTCTGGCTGGGCTTTTTCATGGTCGAGGTGCTGCGCCGCTTTGCCGACCTGGCCGACCGCCGCGCCGACTACGGTTTCGCCACCACCTGCCGCGCCGGTGCACTGGCGCTTGCCGCCCAGATCGACGAGCACGCCTGGGACGGCGAACGCTACCGCAGCAGCCTCCATGCAGGCGTCCCACAGGAGAAGGCATGCGCGGTCGACCTTGCCGTGCAGGCGTGGGCCGCGCTCTCGGGCGCGGCAAGCCCCGAACGCGCTGCCTGCGCGCTGGCCGCCGCAGATGCAGGCGTGATCCGCAACAGCGCCGGCCAGCCGCTGGAAGCCGCCGCCTGGGCCGCCATGGCCTTTGCAAGCCTGGGGCAGGGCGAGCGCGCCTGGCAAATGGTCGAGGCGATGAACCCGGCGCGCGAGGGCGTGATGCCTGGAAGCTGGTACCCACCTTACCTGTTGCCCGCTGAAGTGTTTGGTGCGCCGCCAATCGGACACGAGGGTGCGGACTGGTACACTGGCGCGGCCGGCCCGATGTACCGGCTGATCGTCGAGTCGCTGCTCGGCGTCGAGCGGATCGGGCAGCAGCTCGTGCTGGCGCCGCAATTGCCGCAGGGCTGGCCAGGCTTCCGGCTGCAGTACCGTTACCGGAGCACGACCTATGCGATCGAGGTGCGCGCCGCCGAGGCGGGTGCGCTGCTGGTCGATGGACAAATAATCGAAGGCAGTGCGCTGCAGCTGGTCGACGATGGCGCAACCCATCGCGTCGAGTTGCATGTCGCGCGCCGGCAAGAGCCCGCCGTTTCGGCGGAACGCGAAGAAACACAGTCGAAAACCATTCCATGACGAACAACATCAAGCTGGCGGCCTGCGCCGCCTTCCTGCTCTCCTGCGGCGCCGTTCAAGCCCAGGCTGCCGACTGGAGCGATACCTCCATCAGCTGGCGCTACGGCACCCGTTTCGCCGAGCCCTTCAATCCCGAGCACATCAAGAAGCACATCTTTGCGCTGACCCATGCGAGCGGCTACAAGTACGGAAGCAATTATTTCAACGTCGACCTGCTGCAGTCGGACGAAAGCGACCCGGCTTCGCTGACCCAGTCCGAAGGGGCGCAGGAAGCCTATGTCGTCTACCGCCACACGGTCGACATCGGCGCGCTGCGGGGCAAGGAGATCCGCTTCGGCGCGGTCAAGGGCGTGGGCGCGACGGTCGGCTTTGACTGGAACACGAAAAACGACGTCGGCTACAACTCGCGCAAGCGCATGCTGGTCGCTGGTCCCACCCTGATGTGGGACGTCCCGAAGGGCTTCCTGAATACCAGCCTCCTGCTGCTACGCGAAAGCAATGCGCCGAGCGGTGCCTTCCCGCCGATCTCGAACGTCAACGGCCGCTACACCTACGACACCCATGCCATGCTGTCCGTCACCTGGGCCATCCCCGTGATGGAGCGGTTGTCGTTCGAGGGCTACGGCAACTACATCGGAGCCAAGGGCCGCGACGAAGTCGGGCTTGCCACCGGCGCCGAAACGAATATCGACATGGCGCTGATGTACGACCTCGGTTTCCATTTGAACCAGCCGAAGAACCGCATCCGCGTGGGCCTCGAGTACCAGTTCTGGAACAACAAGTTCGGCAATACCCGCGCCATGACCGGCGGACGCGGCCAGCGCGCCAGTACCCCGATGGTGCGCGCGGAGTACCACTTCTGATCTTGTCTACCGTGCCCAGCTATTGCGCGTAGGAATGGCATAATACTTCGATAATTTTTTGAGAAGCGCCATGCGCACAAGTTTTGGGGTGCCGGTGAGAGGATTCGGATGCAAGTCGTAAAAGATATCAAGCGTGCCTGGGCGCACCTGCGTTCGGGGAAGGGCGGACACGCTTACCTGCCGTTCTGGCGCCAGTCGATGGAGATGGGCGCCTTGTTCCTGTTGCGCGGCATCGGCCCCGGCTACTACCTGCAGGCGCGCTGGTGGCGGCCATCGGTGCCGTTCGCCGACAAGTGGGCGCACGTCAACCGGAAGGAATACAACGCCTTCATCGACCGCTGGAACCGCCCGGGTTATCAGAAGAGCTCGCAGCACAAGGTGATCGAGAAGGCCATCCTGCAACTGGTCGGCGTGCCGACGCCCGAATTCATCGGCTACCTGCACCCGCAGCGCGGTGCGCGCGCCGATGGCGTCGCCCTGCGCGGCGCCCAGGATCTTGAGCAACTGTGCCGGGAATTGATGGGGAAAAAGGTCTGCTTCAAGCCGGTGGAAGGCTATGGCGGCGCCGGCTTCTCGGCGTTCGAGATCGGCCAGGCGGGCGAGCAGCCCGTGTTCCGCCATCCGGTCACCGGTGCCGAAACGTCGATCGCCGACTGGTGGCAGCTTGCCGGAAAGAACCGCGAAGGCTATATCGTCGAGCACTACCTGCACCAGCACCCGGTACTATCAAGCATCCATCCGAATTCGGTGAACACCCTGCGCATCTGGCTGTACCAGGCGCGCGGCGAATGCCGCATCGCCGGCGCTTTTCTCCGCGTGGGGCGCAAGGGCAGCATGGTCGACAACACGAGCCAGGGCGGCATTTTTTGCCCGGTCGAGCTGGAAACGGGCATCCTGACTTATGCGGCGAACGCGAAAAATCCGCTCGAGACCATGGATGCGCATCCCGACACGGGCGGGCGCATCAGCGGCGTGCAGCTGCCTTACTGGAAAGAATGCCAGGAAGTTGCAATGCAGGCGCTGCGGGCCTTCCCGCACGTGAATGTGGCGGGGGTTGACGTCGCGATCGCCGTGGATGGACCGCGCATGATCGAACTCAACGTGCGTCCGGACCAGATCGGCTGCGCACGCATCAATTTGCCGCTGAAGCAGGTCGACCGCTGGATGCGTGCGGCATAGACGGAAGACGACGCGGGAGCGCGCTGCACGCCGCTGTCCTTTTGTCAAAAAAAGTATAAATATTGGCAACGTGCAAGGGCGCTAGCGCAAGTTGAACTCATGATGCAATTGCAACAATTGCATCATGAAAACCTTAATCCTCCCCCCAGTCCGCCTCGCCTTGTTCTTGATGTGCTGCTGCGCGCCCGGCGCATACGCCAGTCCGGACGAACACAGCGAATTCGAAGCCACCCTGCATGCGCCTTACCGGGCTGCCAGTCCCGGGATGTCCGAAGCGCGCACTTTCACCCTCGCTTTCGATTTCCCGAATGCGCGTACGCCCCAGGTCGTCGACTGGCAACTCGAAGTGATCCACCTGCGCGGGCGCGTCGTGCGCCGCTGGCAGGGCAGCACGCCCATGCCGCAGGGGCCGGTGTCGGTCGCGGTGCCGTGGTCGGGACTCGATTCGGGCAAGCTCGCCGCCGGGATCTACCAGGTGCGCCTGCGCGCCGGCAGCCGCGATGCAGGATCGAACACGCCCTCGCCGGACGTCCACGAGCAGGCCTGGCAGATCGAAATCGGCCCGCCCCAGGCGCCAGCCTTGCCGCGTTTTGCGCCACTCCCCGTGGCCAGGGGCCCGCTGGCCGCCGCGCCGGCCCCGGCATCGCTGCCCTACACCATCTACTTCGGCAACCTGCACAGCCAGACCAACCACAGCGACGGCGGCGCCGAACTGTCCGACTGCAAGGGCGCCAAGGAACCCCTGAGCGCGAAGTACGGTCCGGACGCGGCCTTCGCCTACGCCCGCCAGCACGGCCTCGACATCCTCGTCACGTCCGAGCACAACCACATGTTCGACGGTTCCGACAGCACCCAGGTGGAAGCCGATCCGGCCACGGCCAAAGGGCTCTATCGGAAGGGACTCGAGAGCGCGGCAAGCTTCAATGCCGCGCATCCAGACTTTCTCGCCGTGTACGGGATGGAGTGGGGCGTCATCAACAAGGGCGGCCACATCAACATTTTTAATAGCGATCAATTGCTCGGCTGGGAAAAAAATGCGAAGGGCGAGCTGCTGGCCGACCTGAATACGCCGCGCAGCGATTACGCCGCGCTCTACACCCTGATGCGCCAGCGCGGCTGGGTGGGGCAGTTCAACCACCCGTCGATGAGCGGGCAGTTCAGCGTGGGTGGCACCGCGCTCGGCTATACGGCCGATGGCGATGAGGCGATGGCGCTCTGCGAAGTGGTCAACAGCACCGCGTTTTCAAAAAATGACAAGGAAGGCGAAACCCGCCGCAGCAATTTCGAGATGGCCTGCAACAAGGTGCTGGAAGCCGGCTTCCACGTTGCCTTCAGCACCAACCAGGACAACCATTGCGCGAACTGGGGCACGGCCTACACCAACCGCACCGGCGTCCTGATCCCGAATGGCGTGCCCCTGAGCCAGGCCAGCTTCATTGACGCCTTGAAAGCCCGGCGCGTGTTCGCGACGATGGACAAGAGCTCGCAACTGGTGTTGACGGCCAACGGCCGGATGATGGGCGAGCGGTTGACGAACACCGGACCCCTGACGCTGGTCGCGAATTTCGCGAGTTCAAGCGGCAAGCAGGTGGCGTCGGTGGCCATCATGGAAGGCGTGCCGGGAAGGGGAGGCAACGTGACGCAGATGTCGAGCGAGGCGAGCGTGACCTTCACGCCAAGCGTTGGCGCGCATTTTTATTATGCGAAGGTGACGCAGGCCGACGGCAACGTGTTGTGGTCGGCGCCGGTATGGGTGACGCAGGAGGCGGGGAAATGAGGGGGCGCCGGCGATCCCAGGATCGCCGGTCCGCTCAAACAAACGGCGCTTACTCCACCATCTGGCTCTGCAGGTAATTCTGGATCCCGACTTTCACGATCAGGTCGAGCTGGGTTTCCAGCCACTCGATATGCTCTTCGGTGTCTTCGAGGATGACCAGCAGCAGGTCGCGCGACACATAGTCGGCGGCGGCTTCGGCGGCGGCGATGCCTTCCTTGACGGTGAGCTGGGCGGCGCGCTCGAGCTTCAGGTCGGCGGCCAGCATTTCCTCGGTGTTTTCGCCGATCAGGAGCTTATGCAGCGCCTGCAGGTTCGGCAGGCCGTCGAGCATCAGGATGCGGTCGATCAGCTTGTCGGCGTGCTTCATCTCGCCGATCGATTCGTCGTATTCCTTCTTGCCGAGCTTGAAGAAGCCCCAGTGGCGGTACATGCGCGCGTGCAGGAAATACTGGTTGACCGCGGTGAGTTCGTTGGTCAGCTGCGCGTTGAGCAGCCGGATGACGTTGGGATCGCCCTTCATGATTTTTTGCCTTGTTGTGGTGTGCGTTAACCGCAACTATAGCAAAAGGGGGCGCGGGCGCGCGGCAAGAACCGCTTGCGCCCGTAAGAAATTGAATCAGGCCGGCTGCGAAGCGCGGAAGCTCAGTTCGGTAACAACGGTCTTGCTGTCGATCGCCTCATGCAGGACTTCGCGAGCGTAGCTGATGCACTTGCCGCAGTCGGTGCCCAGGCCCAGTTCCGCACGCAGTGCGGCAATCGAGGTGATGCCAAGGTCGACGGCCTGGCGGATTTCACGGTCGGAGATGTTGTTGCAAACACAGACGATCATCGAAGTAGTTCCCTGGCATTGTCGGTTAAATAATGAGAATCGTTCTCATTCGTGTTCTATTCTGAGGAAACTTTTCGAGGAACGCAAGCGGTTTTGTCGTGTGATCGTCCTGCAAATAGAAATTATTCGCATTTAGGTTTATGATGCTCGTATCTGTCTCATCAGCGCTACATCACCGGACCGTCGCCATGACCCTAGCCCCAACTTTGACCACGCTCGATACCCTGAAGGTCGGGCAGAGTGCCACCGTGATCCACCTCGCGCCGACCGCGCAGGGCGGCGTCGACGTGCCGCGCCGGCTGATGGAGCTCGGCTTCGTGCCGGGCGAACGCATCCGCATGCTGAAACGCGGCCTGCCGGGCGGCCCGGTCGCGGTCAAGGTCGGCGAGTCGACCTTCGCGCTGCGCAAGTTCGAAGCGGCGCTCGTCTCCATTCAGCCGGAATAATCGATGGGTGTCATGGAACAACAGGTGGCGACCGGGTCGCCCCTGATCGCATTGCTCGGTAATCCGAACTGCGGCAAGACCGCGCTGTTCAACCGTCTCACCGGCGCGCGCCAGAAGGTCGCGAACTATGCCGGCGTCACCATCGAACGCAAGGAAGGCAGCTTCACTTCGCCCGCCGGACGGGCGCTGCGCGTGCTCGACCTGCCGGGCGCCTACAGCCTGTCGGCCCAGACCCCGGACGAAGCAATCACGCGCGACGTCGTGGCCGGCCTGCGCGATGGCGAACGGGCGCCCGACGCCGTCATCTGCGTCGTCAACGCGACCAACCTGCGCCTGAACCTGCGCCTGGTGCTGGAAATCCAGCGCCTCGGGCTGCCGATGCTGCTGGCCCTGAACATGGTCGACGTCGCCAAAAAGCGCGGCATCGAGATCGACACGGCCAAGCTGTCGCAGGAACTGGGCATGCCGGTGGTGGAGACCGTCGCCATCCAGGCCGGAGGCGAGACGGCGCTGCTCGAGGCGCTCGACCGCATGAACCTCGATAGCCCGGTCCAGCCCAAGCCCTTATCTAGCATCGACGCGGTGCCGGTCGAACAGACCCAGCGCGAAGTGCGCCGCATCCTCGACGCCTGCGCCAGCTTCGCGCACGACAAGGGCAACCTGTCGGAAAAGATCGACAACGTAGTGCTGCACCCGGTCATCGGGCCGGTCCTGCTGGCCGCGTTGATGTTCGTGATCTTCCAGGCCGTGTTCAGCTGGGCCGAGGCGCCGATGGACCTGATCACCGGGACGGTGGAGGGCATCGGCAGCTGGATCGGCGGCGCCATGCCGGAAGGTCCCCTGCGCAGCCTGATCGTCGACGGCATCATCGCCGGCGTCGGCGGCGTGCTGGTGTTCCTGCCGCAGATCCTGATCCTGTTCTTCTTCATCCTGATCCTGGAAGACATCGGCTACCTGCCGCGCGCGGCCTTCCTGCTCGACCGCATGATGGGCGGCGTGGGGCTGTCCGGCCGTGCCTTCATTCCGCTCTTGTCCTCGTTCGCCTGCGCGATTCCCGGCGTGATGGCCGCGCGCACCATCCAGAACCCGCGCGACCGCCTGGTGACGATCATGATCGCGCCGCTGATGACCTGCTCGGCGCGCCTGCCGGTGTACGCCCTGATCATCGCCGCCTTCATTCCCGAGCGCGAGGTCGGTATCTTCAACCTGCAGGGACTGGTGCTGTTCGTGCTGTACGCGATGGGCATCGTCAGCGCCATGGCGGTGGCCTGGTTCATGAAGCGGCGCAGCGGCGGCAAGCAGCATCCGCTGCTGCTGGAACTGCCGTCCTATCACTGGCCGCACCTGCCGACGCTGGCAATGGGCCTGTGGGAGCGCGCGAAGATTTTCCTGATGCGCGTGGGGACCCTGATCCTGACGCTGATGATCCTGCTCTGGTTCCTGTCGAGCTTCCCGGGGGCGCCGGAAGGCGCCACGCAGCCGCCGATCTATTACAGCGTCGCGGGCATGCTGGGCCGCGCCCTGGCGTTCATCTTCGAGCCGATCGGCTTCGGCTGGCAAATCTGCATCGCGCTGGTGCCGGGCATGGCCGCGCGCGAAGTGGCGGTCGGCGCCCTGGGCACCGTGTATGCGCTGTCGGCTTCGGGCGACGACGTCGCCAATACCCTGGCCCCCCTGATCGCCGGCTCGTGGCCGCTGGCCACTGCCCTGTCGCTGCTGGCCTGGTACGTCTATGCGCCGCAGTGCATCGCCACCCTGTCGGTGGTGCGCCGCGAAACCGGCAGCGCCAAGTACGCCTGGATGATGGCCGGCTACATGTTCGCGCTGGCCTATGTCGCCTCGTTCATCACCTACCGCGTCGCGCTGGCGCTCGGCGGAGGCTGACCATGTGGCAGGAACTCGTCGTCGCGTTGGCGGTGCTCATCGCCGCCGTGTATGTCGGCGCGAAATACCTGCCGGCCGCCTGGCGCCTGCGCATCGTCAACCGGCTCTCGAGCGGTGGGGCCGACTCGAAGCTGGTGCGCTGGCTCGACACCGGCGGCAGCTGCGGGGGAGGGTGCAAGACGTGCAATACGTGCGAGACGCCCGCCGAGCCGGCGCCGCCGGCCGGGGGCAAGCATCGCGTCATCAAATTGCACGAGAAGCGATAAACGGGGTCGACGAATTTCGTACCGTCTGCGTCCCGATTGACTTAACACATCTGTAACCACGTGGCGCCGCATTACGATGCAAAACTATGTCGCGCTACTTTCGCCCCCTTGCTGGCTCCACCTACTTCTTCACGATCGTCGCTCACCAGCGGCGTCCCATCTTCTGTAACCCGGCCATCCGGTCGAGCCTCGCCCAGGCGATCCAGTGCGTGCGGGATACCCGGCCGTTTGTGGTCGACGCCTGGGTTCTGCTGCCTGATCACATGCATTGCATCTGGACGCTGCCTGAGGGCGATGTCGATTATGCGACGCGCTGGCTGGTGCTGAAACGGTATGTGTCCCTCGATGTTGGACGGCGCCTGCAGGAATCGGCCTTCATGGACCCGTCCGAGCATCATCGGCGCGAGGCGAATCTTTGGCAGCGCCAGTTCTGGGAACACCAGATCCGCGACGACAGCGATTTTGACCGGCACATGGATTACGTTCATTTCGATCCGGTCAAGCACCGCCACGTCGAGCGTGTCCGCGATTGGCCGCATTCGACCTTTCATCGCCATGTGCGCGAAGGGACGTATGCGATGGATTGGAACGGGTCCGCCGAGCTCGCCAGGATGTGCATCGATTAGGGCCCCAGCTTCAGGCCGGCGACAGGCCGACCACGTCGAGGGCAGGGTCCGCACCCAGGGCCGCGATCAGGCGCTGCGCATCATACGGCGCATGCACCTTGATGTCGTTATCGAAGTAGCAGTAAACATCCCGGCTGGCCCGCTTCACAGGCGCCTGCGGCGACACCCTGCACCCATCCTCCGGCTGCCCGCCCGTGCTCCAGGCCCGGATTCGCGACGCCCAGAGCGCGATTGCCTCGTCGTTGTAGCCGCTCGCGTACAGCTCCTTGTCGCCGTGCAGGCGGATGTAGACGAAGTCCGCCGTCACGTCCTCGATATATGGCCAGCGGCCCGCGGTGTCGGCCGCCACCAGCGCGATGTTGTACTTGCGCAGCAGGGCGATAAAACGTTCGTCGCGAAAGCTCTCGTGGCGGATTTCGACGGCGTGGCGCATGGGCCGCTTCGCGTCCATGGCGAGCGAGACCTTGCCCTCCATGCGCGACTGGTACTGGGACGCGAGCGCCAGCGCCGCTTCGGTATCCTGGGGCAGCAGGCTGAAAAAGCGCTCGAAGCGTTCCGGGTCGAATTTCACCATCGGCGGGAACTGCCACAGGAAGGGGCCGAGCTTGTCGCGCAGCTCGAACACGCCCGAGGCCATCACATTCGCCAGCGGGCCTTCGATGTCGTTCAGCTTGAGCATGTGGGTGATGAAGCGGTTGCCCTTGACCGCGAACAGGAAGCCCGGCGGCGTGGCCCGGTACCAGCTGGCATAGCTCTCGGGGCGCTGCAGCGAGTAGAACGAGCCGTTGATCTCGATCGTCGGCAACTGGCGCGAGGCGTAGTCGAGCTCGCGCGCCTGCGCCAGCCCGCCCGGATAGAACACGCCGCGCCATGGCACGTAGCGCCAGCCGGAGATGCCAATGTGGATCTTGCCCATGCATCCATCATAGTTGGGGCCGCCCGGTGGCTCGGTGCGCTGCCGTACCATGGCCGGCCCGGCAACTGCCTGCCTCTATCCCGGTCACGCCGCCAGTAACAGACGCTTCTCGCTTCCGGCCGCCACCTTGAACACCCCGACCACCTCCGCCAGGCGACTGGCCTGCTGGCGCATGGCTTCAGCCGATGCCGCCGCCTCTTCAACCAGCGCCGCGTTCTTCTGGGTGACCCCATCCATCTCGGCAATCGCCTGGTTGATCTGCCCGATTCCCGCTTCCTGCTCTTCACTGGCGGCCGTGATGTCGGCGATGATCCCGTGCACCTGGCGCACGCTCGTGACGATGTCGTCCATCGTCGCGCCGGCGTCCCGCACCAGGGCACTGCCGGTAGCGACGCGACTTACCGAATCGTCGATGAGCGCCTTGATTTCCTTCGCGGCTCCGGCCGAGCGCTGCGCCAGCGTGCGCACTTCACCGGCAACGACGGCAAAGCCGCGTCCCTGTTCGCCGGCGCGCGCCGCTTCGACCGCAGCATTCAGGGCCAGGATGTTGGTCTGGAAGGCGATGCCGTCGATGACACCGATGATGTCGACGATCTTGCGCGAAGACGTATTGATCGATTCCATGGTCTGCACCACCTGCTGCACCACGCTGCCGCCACGCACGGCCACTTCAGCGGCAGATACCGCAAGGCGATTGGCCTCGCGTGCATGCTCGGCATTCTGCTGCACGGCGCTCGTGAGCTGCTCCATTGAGGAGGCTGTTTCTTCGAGCGACGCCGCCTGCTGCTCGGTACGCGCAGCCAAATCATGATTGCCGGCCGCGATCTGGGCCGAGGCGCTGGCAATGGCATGGATACCGACGTCGACTTCGCCGACGATCGTGTTCAGGCTGCCGTTCATGTCGCGCAGGGCGTCGAGCAGGTGCGCCGTCTCGTCGCTGCCGCGCACGTCGATCACCGTGGTCAGGTCGCCGGCGGCCACGGTGCGCGCCAGCGTTACGGCGCGCGTTAGGGGGCGCGCGATGCTGCGCGAAAGTGATACGCCAAACAGCATCAGCAGACCGGACAGCGCAAGGGTGGCGGCCGAGAACCAGAGCACACGGGGCCAGAACACGGCCCCGACGGTATCCATGTAGACGCCCGAGCCGATTACCCAGCCCCAGCCTGCCACCCCCTTCACGTACGACACCTTCGGCACCGGCGCGTCCTCACCGGGCTTTGGCCACATGTATGAAATGAACCCGGCGCCATCCTTGCGCACGATGTCGACGGCGACGCTGAACAGGCGCAGGCCGTGCGGGTCGGCAATCTGGCCGATCTCCTGGCCGTCGAGTTCCGGTTTCGTCGGATGCATCATCATGCGCGGCTGCATGTCGTTGACCCAGAAATACTCCGACCCGCTGTAGCGCAGCGTTTTCAGGTCGGCCAGGGCGGCCCGTTTCGCATCCGCCTCGGGTACGGTGCCTGCGGCCGCGGCCTCGCGGTGGCGCTCGACGATTCCCGTCGCCACTTCGACCGCCTGGCGCACGCCGTGGCTGCGCTCGTCGAGAATCAGGTTGCGTTCTGAAATGAGGAAGCAGGCGGCGACGATGGCCATGCCGAGGCCGGTGCAGATCGTCAGCAAGCCCAGCTTCTGGGAGATGTTAAGGCGGAAGAGGTTTCGCATGGTGAGCATCAAATGTGGCCGGTGCAGGAGTGTGTTGGCCGGCAAGGGGTGGCATGCTGAGGTGTGATAAGTAATAACCCGTAAAGAGTTGCCAAGTATAAAACAACTATTGCATTAAAAAAACATTAATGAACAAAAGATCGCTTGGCTTTTTGTAACGACGCAACAGTGCTAAGCTAACGCTCCTTTGCTCCAAGGCCGTTTTATGATCACCGTCCATCACCTGAACAATTCGCGCTCGCAGCGCATCCTCTGGCTGCTCGAAGAGCTGGGCGTGGCATACGAGATCAAGAAATACCAGCGCGACCCGAAGACGATGCTGGCGCCGCCCGAGCTGAAGGCCGTGCACCCGCTGGGCAAGTCGCCGGTCATCACGGACGGCGACACAACCGTGGCCGAGTCCGGCGCGATCGTCGACTACCTGGTCGAGCGCTACGGCAACGGGCGCCTGGCACCGCCGGCCGGCACGCCGGAAAAGTTGAAATACACGCATTTCCTGCACTTCGCCGAAGGCTCGGCCATGCCGCCGCTCCTGATGAAACTGGTGTTCGACCGCATCGAGAACGGGCCGATGCCGTTCTTCGCCAAGCCGATCGCGCGCAGCATCGCGCGCAAGGTGAAATCCAGCTTCATCAACCCGAACATCCAGAACCAGCTCGACTATCTCGAATCGGAACTGGCAAACCGCGAGTGGTTCGCCGGCAGCGACTTCAGCGCCGCCGACATCCAGATGAGCTTCCCGCTGGAAGCGGCGGCCTCGCGCGCAGGCTTGAAAGCGCAGTACCCGCGCCTCACCAGCTTCCTGCAGCGCATCCACGCGCGCCCGGCCTATGCACGCGCGCTCGAGCGCGGCGGCAAGTACGACTTCGCCAGCTAAGATGCCATGCCGAAGCTGCTCGCGATCGACGGCCTGAACATCGTGCGCCGGGTCTTCGAGGCCAGCCCGGAGCCCGACTCCGACCTGAAGGCCAGCATCGCGCTGCGCCACGCGTTCTCGTCGTTTCGCAACCTGCTCGAGGCGCACGCGCCGACCCACGTGCTGGCCGCGTTCGACCACGGCGGCGACACCTGGCGCCACGCGCTCTATCCGCGCTACCGCGAGCATCGCGACCCGATGCCCTCCTGCCTGCGCGAAGCGCTGCCGGAGTTCCAGGCGCGCTTGAGCACGGCCGGCGTGCACGTGGTGGTGGTGCCGGAAGTGGAAGCGGATGACGTGCTCGCCACCTGCGTGATGCGCTGGCTCGGGGAAAACCGGGGCGAGGCGATCGTCGCCACCACCGACAAGGACCTGCACGTGCTGATCGCGCACGGCGCCCTGGTGTGGGACCATTTCAAGGGCGAGTGGCACGACGACGCCTGGGTGCGCAACAAGTTCGGCATCGCCCCCGAGCAGCTGCACGACCTGCTCGCGCTGATGGGCGACGCCACCGACGGCGTGCCGGGCGTGTCGAAAATCGGCATGAAGACGGCCGCGCGCCTGCTCAATGCCTACGGCAGCCTGGACGCCGTCATGGCCGGCGCCGGCATCCTGAAGACCCCGCTGGGCGAGAGGCTGCGCGCCGAGCGCGATATCCTGTACCTGTCGCGCCAGCTCGTGGAGCTGAAAACCGACGTGCGCCTGGGCGTGACGTGGAAAATGCTGGCCTACGATTCGCCATAAGATTCACCATGAAATTCACCCTGACATCCAGAAGGACCCGGCTATGCTCAAGGCAGTACTAGTCGATTCGAACGCGGTATCGCGCGGCCTGTTGAATACGGTGCTGCAGGACGGCGGCTACGAGGTCGTCGGCCAAACGCATACCGCCCACGGGGCGCTGCTGCTGGCCGCCAAATTCCATCCGCAGATCGTGTGCATCGCGCGCGAGCAGGTGGAGGAGGGCGGCCCGGACGGCAGCGGCATCGTCGAGCAGCTGCGCACAGCGCTGCCGAAAACCCTGATCTTCATGGTCTCCGGCACCTTCGATGCACCCACCATCGAGGCAGCCGTGGCGCGCGGCGTGCACGGTTTCATCGTCAAGCCGTTCAAGGCCGACACCGTGCTGAAAACCATCCGCAACACGGTACTTGCCCTGGTGCGTCGGCAGCAGGCTGGCGGCGCCTGATTGTTGGCGCTTAAGTTCGTCGGCGTCTAAGTTCGTCGGCGCCTGAGTTCGTCCCCCGCGATCGCCGCCAGTTCGCCGAGCGCGCGCAGTTCGCGTTCGCGCAGGCGGCGCGGTTCGCGGTCCATCACGCACAGCGCGCCGAGGCGGTAGCCACGGCTGTCGGCCAGCGGAAAGCCGGCGTAGAAGCGCACCTGCGGCTCGCCCCTGACCAGCGCACTCTCCCGGAAGCGGCTGTCGAGCTGCGCATCGGGCACCACCAGCGGCCCATGCTGTTCGATCGTGACACTGCAGAATGCATCGGCGCGCGGCGACTCCGCCAAGGCAAGGCCGACCCGCGCCTTGCACCACTGGCGCTGCGCCGTCACCAGCGTGAGCAGGGCAATCGGGCACCCGGTCACCTCGCCGGCAAGCCAGGCCAGGCGGTCGAACACGGCTTCCGGCGCGCTGTCGAGAAGGCCGCTTGCCTGCACTGCCGCCAGGCGCGCCCGTTCATGGCCTGGCAGGGCGCCCGGGTCCTGGGGTGAAATGTCGGCGGACTTGGCCACGCTCTGCAAGCCGGCGCGTTCGCGCAGCAGGGCGCTGACGTCGGAAAGGCGCACACGGCGGTGCCCACCCGGCGTCTTCCAGGCCGGCAGCACACCGTTCTCGATCCAGAGCTGGGCCGTGCTCACCGCAATGCCCAGCAACCGGGCCGCTTCGCGCGTCGTCAGGACCGGGTCGCCCGGCTCACCGTGGCAGGACGGATACATGATGTTTTTTTTACCAAAGCAATGAATGTCCGCATTCTACGTGAGCAAGCGCGAAAATGCCGAAATTGATGATTGCTGAACAGCCGCTATTATTAACCGTTCACAATTTGCCACTTAATTGTGACATGGCCTGACAATTTAGTTGACTGCTGGAAATTTGACGATCAGAATGAAGATCATCATCATTTTTCAGCACTCAGCGATCGGCCCGCAGCCGGCAGTTACAAGGACACCATGAGTCACCCACCGCCGGCGCAGCTGGAAGCAGCCCGTCTCGACGCACTGCGCAAGCTCGACCTGCTCGATACGCCGCCGAATGAGGCATTCGACCGTATCACGCGCATGGCGGCCCAGCTGTTCAAGCTGCCGATTGCCGCAGTCTCGCTGACCGACACCGACCGCCAGTGGTTCAAGTCGCGTGTCGGCGTGGCGCATTGCTCGATTCCGCGCGAGCGCGCACCCTGCGCCGAGGTGGCCGACACGGCCAGCATGCTCGTCATTCCCGACTTGCTGGATGACCCGTTCTACTGCGACAGCCACCTGGCCGCCAATGGTGTGCGCTTTTATGCGGGTGCGCCCCTGAACACGCGCGACGGTTACTGCCTGGGGGCGATGTGCGTGCTCGGCCTCGAGCCGCGCAGCTTCAGCGACACCGAGCGCGCGGGCCTGGCCGACCTGGCCGCGATGGTCATGGACCAGGTCGAACTGCAGCACGCGCTCGGCCGCGTCGACCCGGTCAGCGGCATTCCGAACCGCACCCAGTTTTTTGACGACATGGCCGACCTGGCGATCGACCGTCCCGAGGGCGAGGCGCGCCTGGCCGCGCTGGTGAACCTGGCCACGGTCGAGCAGCTGAGCAATGCGGTACGCGCCATGGGCGCCGCCTATCTGGACGAAATCGCGCGCGAGGCGGCGCGCATGCTGCGCACCGCACTAGGGCCGACGCGCCGCCTGTACCACGTTGGCGTGACCCAGTTTGCCTTCCTGGCCGAACCGGGCGAGGACCTCGGGGACTTCTGCGACTGGCTCGGTGCCTGGCTCGACCTGCGTGCTGCCAGCATGACCTCGCGCTTCGTTACGACCAGTACCTTCGGTGTCGTGCCGTTCGCAGTCGGTGGCGTCCAGCCACTGGAGCTGCTGCGCGACTTGTACAGCGCCGCGATCGGCGCACTCGACGGTCCGCATCGCGTGCGCGTCTTTTCGGCCGAGCAGAACGCTGCAGTCGTGCGGCGCTTCCGCCTGGTGAACGAGTTCGGCGCCGCGCTCGACGACGACAGCCAGCTGCGCCTCGTGTACCAGCCGAAGGTCGAGCTGGCAACCGGGCGCTGCGTTGGCGCCGAAGCGCTGCTGCGCTGGCGCCACCCGGCCCTGGGCGAGGTGTCGCCCGGCGAATTCTTCCCTGTCATCGAACAGACCGTGCTGGCCCGTGCGACAACGCGCTGGGTGATCGAGCGCGCGCTGCGCCAGCTAGCGAGCTGGCACCGCGCCGGGCTGGCGCAGCAGGTGGCGGTAAACGTGTCGGCGGTGAACCTGCTCGAGCCGGACTTCTGTGCCTGGGTGCTGGCGCGCCTGCGCGAGCACGACTTGCCCCCCACGGCGCTCGCCATCGAAATCACCGAAAGCGCCCTGATGGGCAACCGCCAGCTCGCCGGCGCCACCCTCGACGGCCTCGTTGCCGGCGGCGTGCAGCTGGCGATCGACGATTTCGGCACCGGCTACAGCAGCCTGGCCTACTTGCAGAGCATGCCGGCCAAAGTGGTGAAGATCGACCAGAGCTTTGTCCGCGACCTCGACCAGGACGAACGCAAGCGCGCGCTGGTGGCCACGATGATCAAGCTCTCGCACGACCTGGGGCAGGTGGTGGTGGCCGAAGGGGTGGAGACGGCGGCGGAGGCCCAGTTCCTGCGCGGCGCCGGTTGCGACCAGGTGCAGGGCTACCTGTACGGCCGCCCGATGGCGCCCGAGGATTTCGAGCGTTGGGTGTGCGCCAAGTGGACGCTGCCGCGTCCGCGGGTTGCGCGCCAGCTCGAGCCGGCCTGCGCCTGAAGGCGCATACTCGCCGACGTGAAAAGCATACCGTAGGGTGGACGGGTCTCCCGTCCACGCGTTCAACTGGCACAAGATCAATCGAGCAGGAATGTCAGGCGTGATTTGAACGCGTGGACGGCAGAGCCGTCCACCCTACGTCCTGCCTCGTGCGGTAACTACGCTTTTAAAACTCTTCCCAACCATCTGCGCCCGCCGTTGCGGTTTCCGCCTTAGGCGCTTTCGCCTGTGGCTTGGCCGCAGCACGCGCTGCCTTCGCAGCAGGTGGGGCAAGCCGCGTCGCAGCGGGCTTTGCGACAGCGACAGCCGCCGGCTGCGCCTCCTCCCCGATACGGAACACCGCCACCGTGGTCGCCAGCGTCGCCGCCTGCGTGCGCATCGCGTCGGCGGCGGCCGAGGTTTCCTCGACCAGCGCGGCGTTCTGCTGGGTCACCTGGTCCATCTGGGTGATGGCCTGGTTGATCTGCTCGATGCCGGCGCTCTGCTCGCGGCTGGCTGCGCTGATCTCGCCCATGATGTCGGTGACGCGGCGGATGCTTTCGACAATTTCTTCCATCGTGCCGCCGGCCTCGGCCACCAGGCGGCTGCCGTCGCCGACCTTCGCGTTCGAGTCGGCGATCAGGCCCTTGATGTCCTTGGCCGCGGCTGCCGAGCGCTGGGCCAGGTTGCGCACTTCGCTGGCGACGACCGCGAAGCCGCGGCCCTGCTCGCCGGCGCGCGCCGCTTCCACGGCGGCATTCAGCGCCAGGATATTGGTCTGGAAGGCGATGCCGTCGATGACGCCGATGATGTCGGCGATCCGGCTCGACGAGGCATTGATCGCGTCCATCGTGCCGACCACCTGGCCGATCACCTGGCCGCCGCGCTCGGCGACTTGCGAGGCCGCATCGGCCAGCGTGCTCGCCTGGCGCGCGTTTTCGGCGTTCTGCTTGACGGTCGAGGTCAGTTCTTCCATCGACGACGCCGTCTCTTCCAGCGCGCCGGCCTGCTGCTCGGTTCGCGCGGAGAGATCGAGGCTGCCGGCGGCCACTTGCGACGAGCTCGATGCGATCAGGTCGGTGCCCTTGCGTACCGTCGAGACGGTGGCGACCAGACTGGCGTTCATCTTTTTCAGGGCCGCGAGCAGCTGGCCCAGTTCGTCGGTCGAGGTGACTTCGATCCGGCTGCTCAGGTCGCCGGCGGCAACCGTTTCAGCGATTGCCAGCGCACGTGCGACCGGGGTGGTAATCGAGGCCGTGATGCGCCAGGCGGTGAAGGCTGCCAGCAGCAGGATTGCGGCGCTCAGCGCGTACAGGGTCGTCACCGTGTTGTCGTAGGTCGTGTGGGCCTGGGCCACAGCCTGGTCGGCGAGCTTCTTCTGCAGGTCGATCTGCGCGTTCAGGGTCTTGCGGAATTCGGCCAGCTGCGGGCGATATTCGGCTTGCAGGTAAGTGGCGGCGCCGGCGAGGTCATCCGCGCCGACGCGGCGCATCAGCTCGTTCTGGCCGGCGACGAACTTCAGGTTGTGTTCCTGGTTCTGGCGCAGCAGTGCCTTGCCTTCGTCGCTGACGATCGTTTGCTGGAGCCTGGACAGGATCTCGGCGATCGACGCGCGCGCCTTTTCGATATCGGCTGCCTGCGCCTTGCGGTCGGCGGGGTCCGCGTTAAGCATCATGTTGCGCAGGGCGAGCGAGATGGTGTTGACACGGTGGAGCACATCGTTCGATGCCTCGATCTTGGGCATGTAATTGTTGACGATGACCTCGCTACCCTGGCTGATACGGCTGAGCATGCTGCTGCTGAACAGGACGATGACGATCAGGAAGGCACAGAGGATGCCGAAGCCGGCGAAAAGCCGGGTCCGGACGCGCAGGTTTGCAAGGTTCATGGTCTACGTTGTTCTAATGGTTATCTGGGCAGGACAGGCTCCCGGATGGGGCAGCCTGTCTTTGTATTTGCCGTGCGGCAACCTAGAGTAACGTCTTCAGATTTGCAAACTCAATGACGGAAGATCAAGAACAGCGAGATATATTGACGGTGTGTTGCTTTTGCACCTAAATAGTGCGAACGGTCGTTCTTATACGAGGGCGCCGTCGATGATGCCGCCGCCGAGGCAGATGTCGCCGTCGTACAGCACGGCCGACTGGCCCGGCGTGACCGCCCACTGCGGATCGGTAAAGTCGAGCGCAAAACGGTCCAGCCCGTCCGCAGCCACGGTACAGGCCACGTCTGCCTGGCGGTAGCGCGTCTTGGCCGACAGCAGGCCCGCCGGCGCTTCGCCCGAAACCCAGCTGGCCTGGCCGGCCTCGAGGCGGTTTGACAGCAGCCACGGATGGTCGTGGCCCTGCACGATATATAGCGTGTTGCTGGCGATGTCCTTGCGCGCCACGAACCACGGCTCGCTGGTGCCGTCCGCATTCCGGTGCGACTTCAGGCCGCCGATGCCAATGCCTTTGCGTTGGCCCAGCGTGTAGAACGACAGGCCGATGTGTTCCCCCACAAGCTGGCCGTTGTCGAGCTTGATCGGGCCGGGCTTGTGCGACAGGTAGCGATTCAGGAAGTCGCGGAACGGCCGCTCGCCGATAAAGCAGATGCCGGTGGAATCCTTCTTGGCCGCGTTCGGCAGCTTCAGCTTTTCCGCGATCTGGCGCACTTCCGTCTTCGGGATTTCGCCGAGCGGGAACAGCGACTTCGACAACTGCGCCTGGTTTAGGCGGTGCAGGAAATAGCTCTGGTCCTTGGTGTGGTCGAAGGCCTTTAACAGCTCGAACTTGCCGGCCGAATTCTCCCGCACGCGCGCGTAGTGGCCGGTGGCGATCAGGTCGGCGCCGAGCTTCATTGCATGGTCGAGGAAGGCCTTGAACTTGATCTCGGCATTGCACAGCACGTCCGGGTTCGGCGTGCGGCCGGCCTGGTATTCACGCAGGAATTCGGCGAACACGCGGTCCTTGTATTCGGCGGCGAAATTCACCGCTTCGATGTCGACCCCGACCACGTCGGCCACGCTGGCCGCGTCGATCCAGTCCTGGCGCGACGAGCAGTATTCGGAGTCGTCGTCGTCTTCCCAGTTCTTCATGAACAGGCCGACCACGTCGTAGCCCTGTTCCTTCAGCATCCAGGCCGCGACCGAGGAGTCGACTCCGCCCGACATCCCGATCACGACTTTTTTCTTGCTCATGTTACGTCCGGTTGGTTGTCAGCTCTTCCGCGAATACTGACGGGTGGGTGTACAGCAGG
Organism: Massilia niabensis; assembly: GCF_042655085.1. Classification (NCBI taxonomy): domain Bacteria; kingdom Pseudomonadati; phylum Pseudomonadota; class Betaproteobacteria; order Burkholderiales; family Oxalobacteraceae; genus Massilia; species Massilia niabensis. Next base: position 61,926 of record NZ_JBHSMU010000007.1, read on the forward strand.
GCCAGTTCGGTGCGCTTGCCGGCCAGGTAATCGTCCACGCACTGCAGCACGATCGGGCTGCGGTGGCGCTCGGCACTGGCGGCGATTTCATCGCGCGTCATCCACAGGGTGCGCAGGATGCCGTCGTCGAGCGGCTGGTCGTATTGCTTGCCGGCCGTGCCGCAGAAGGTAAAGCGCAGGTAGGTGATGTCGGCATTGCGCGACTTCGAGTAATAACGCGACATGTACATGCCGACCAGCCCTGTCGGGATGAATTCATGCGCCGTCTCTTCGATCGACTCGCGCATCACGGCCTGCTCGAGCGATTCGCCCGGGTCCAGGTGACCGGCCGGCTGGTTCAGCTTGATGCCTTCGCTCGTCTCTTCCTCGATCAGGAGGAAACGGCCATCCCGTTCGATGATGGCGGCAACGGTGACTGACGGTCTGAAGGTATGGGTCATGCGCGTCCTCGACAAATGAGCCGACATTCTACAGCGGTGCGCAGAGGGTTGCTCGACGGTACGTGTGCAATGCAGCAAAAAAGCACCAGTTACCGCCATTTGATACAACAAACGTGGCCAGCGCGCCCCATCTGTGTCGTATTTACCCCCGCCTTGGCGAGCAAATTTGGCCGTTGCCCGGACCTGTCATTTTAACTAGCAAAAAGGCTATGTTTACGTGGTAGATTGTGAACACAACACTAATATAGCAAGGAGGAATGCATGAGAATCGGCATTCCGGCCGAAACACGGCCGGGCGAGACCCGCGTAGCGGCAACTCCGGAAACAGTGAAAAAACTAGCGGCAAAACATCAAATCGTGGTTCAAGCAGGCGCCGGCCTGCACGCGGCGGTGACGGACGAGGCCTATGCCGCCGCCGGCGCCACGGTCGGCAGCGCCGACGACGCGCTCGCCTGCGACATGGTCCTGAAAGTGCGCGCCCCGAACGAATCCGAGCGCGCCCGCATGCGCCCTGGCACGGTCGTGGTCGGCATGTTGAATCCTTTCGATGCTGAGAATATCGCCGCCATGGCGAGCAGCCGCCTGACCGCCTTTGCGCTGGAAGCGGCGCCGCGCATCACGCGCGCGCAGTCGATGGACGTGCTGTCCTCGCAGGCGAATATTGCCGGCTACAAGGCCGTGATGCTGGCGGCGAACACGTATCAACGCTTCATGCCGATGCTGATGACTGCCGCCGGCACGGTCAAAGCCGCGCGCGTGCTGATCATGGGTGTCGGCGTGGCCGGCCTGCAGGCGATCGCCACCGCCAAGCGCCTCGGCGCCGTGATCGAAGCCTCCGACGTGCGCCCGCCCGTCAAGGAACAGGTCGAGTCGCTCGGCGCGAAATTCATCGACGTGCCTTTTCTTACCGACGAAGAGCGCGAAATCGCGCAAGGCGTGGGCGGCTACGCGCGCCAGATGCCGGCCGACTGGATGCGCCGCCAGGGAGAGCTGGTGCACGAGCGCGCACGACAAGCCGACATCATCATCACCACCGCCCTGATTCCCGGACGCGCGGCGCCAACCCTGATTCGCGAGGAAACCGTGCGCGCCATGAAGCCCGGCTCGGTGATCGTCGACATGGCGATCGAGCAGGGCGGCAACTGCCCGCTCACCGAACTGGGCAAGACCGTCGTCAAGCATGGGGTCTACATCATCGGCGAGCCGAACCTGGCCTCGCTGGTGGCGGCCGACGCCTCGGCCCTGTACGCGCGCAACGTGCTCGATTTCTTAAAACTCGTGATCGACAAGGACGACAAGTTCGTGATCGACCAGGAAGACGAGATCGTGCGCGCCACGCTGCTGTGCCATGGCGGCGAAGCGTTGCGCAAATAACAAGGAGAGCGATATGGAAATCAGCCACACCATCATCAACCTGATCATCTTCGTGCTGGCGATCTACGTCGGCTACCACGTTGTCTGGACCGTCACGCCGGCGCTGCACACGCCGCTGATGGCAGTCACCAACGCCATCTCCGCCATCATCATCGTCGGCGCCATGCTGGCCGCCGGCCTGACCGAAGGCGCGCTCGGCCAAAGCATGGGCACGCTCGCGGTGGCGCTGGCCGCCGTCAACGTGTTCGGCGGCTTCCTCGTCACCCAGCGCATGCTGGAGATGTTCAAGAAGAAGGAGCCGAAGGCACCAAAGGCCGCGCCACAGAAGGAGGCTGCATGAACTACATCAGCATGAATGTGGTCACGCTGCTCTACCTGGTGGCCTCGGTCTGCTTCATCCAGGCACTGAAGGGGTTGTCCTCGCCGTCGACGGCGCGCCTGGGCAATACCTTCGGCATGGCCGGGATGGCGATCGCGGTGGCGACGACGATTGCCCTGATTTTTAAAATGCAGGCCGAATTCGCCGCCCGTAGCGGCGATGGCGGCGGCATGGGCTTTCCGCTGGTGCTGCTCGGCGTGATTGTCGGCGGCGCGATCGGGGCCTACGCCGCGAAAAAGGTCGAGATGACCAAGATGCCGGAACTGGTGGCGGCGATGCACTCGCTGATCGGCCTGGCTGCCGTCTGCATCGCGGTGGCCGCCGTATCTGAGCCCTGGGCCTTCAACATCGCCGAGCGCGGCGGCGCGCTGCCGTTCGGGAACCGGCTCGAGCTCTTCATCGGCACCTTTGTCGGCGCGGTAACCTTTTCCGGCTCCGTGATCGCCTTCGGCAAACTCTCGGGCAAATACAAATTCCGCCTGTTCCAGGGTGCGCCGGTGCGCTTTGGCGGCCAGCACATCCTGAACCTCGTCATCGCGATTGCCATCATCGCGCTCGGCCTGGTGTTCTGCTTCTCCGATGCGGTGGAGCCGGCCTGGACCCCGTTCGTCATCATGACCGCGCTCTCCTTCGTGCTGGGCGTGCTGATCATCATCCCGATCGGCGGCGCCGACATGCCGGTGGTGGTGTCGATGCTGAACTCGTACTCGGGCTGGGCGGCGGCCGGCATTGGCTTCTCGCTGAACAACTCGATGCTGATCATCGCCGGCTCGCTGGTGGGCTCGTCGGGCGCGATCCTCTCGTACATCATGTGCAAGGCGATGAACCGCTCGTTCTTCAACGTGATCCTGGGCGGCTTCGGCGGCGAGGCGGTGGCCGCCGTGGGCGGCGCCCAGGAACAGCGCCCGGTGAAATCGGGCTCCGCCGAAGACGCGGCCTTCATCCTGCAGAACGCGGAATCCGTGATCATCGTCCCGGGCTACGGCCTGGCGGTGGCGCGCGCCCAGCACTCGGTGAAGGAACTGGTCGACAAGCTGACCGAGCACGGGGTCAACGTGCGCTATGCGATCCACCCGGTGGCGGGGCGCATGCCGGGCCACATGAACGTGCTGCTGGCCGAGGCCGAGGTGCCCTACGACCAGGTGGCCGAGATGGAAGACATCAACGGCGAATTCGGCCAGACCGACGTGGTGCTGGTGCTGGGCGCGAACGACGTCGTCAATCCGGCCGCGAAAGACCCGAAGTCGCCGATCGCCGGCATGCCGATCCTCGAGGCGTACCGGGCGAAGAGCATCATCGTCAACAAGCGCTCGATGGCCTCGGGCTATGCGGGTCTCGATAACGACCTGTTCTACATGCCGAACACGATGATGGTCTTTGGCGACGCGAAGAAGGTGATCGAGTCGATGGTCAAAGCAGTGGAGTAGGAGATTTTGTAGGGTGGGCTCCGCCCGGTGAACCCGTCATTGAGGCCATTGGCCTCAATGACCCCTACGAAAACCTAGCCCTGCCTGTGCGGCAGCAACGCCGACCCGCCCCTTCGCCCATACATCATCAGTTCCGCCAGCAGCGTGCGCGCCGGTTTTACCGCGTCCAGCGTCGCCAGTCCCAATCCGAGCACCGACTGCAGCGGCCCGCTGCCGACAAAGGCCCTGGCCATGGCATCGGTCAGGGCGATCGTCACTTGCCGGTCCTGCGCCCGTTCGTCGATGAAGCGCCCGATGCCTTCCGGCCCCGCGCAACGCGCCAGCAGGCGTGCCAGCACCGCCGCGTCGCGCAGGCCCAGGTTCAGGCCCTGTCCGGCGACCGGATGCAGCGTCTGCGCCGCGTTGCCGATGGCGACCGTGCGCGTGGTGGCGCGCGGCTCGGCGTTGAGCCCAAGCGGGTAGGCGAAGCGCGCCGACACTTTAGTAAAACGCCCCAGGCGCGTACCGAAGGTTTCGCCCAGTTCAGCCAGGAAGCGTTCCTCATCCATCGCCTGCAGCAGCTCGGCGCGCCCGGGCCGTACGCACCAGACAAGTGCATAGCCGTGACCATCGGCGCCATCCTGCGGCAGCAGCGCCAGCGGGCCCTCATCCGTAAAACGCTCGAAGGCGCGGTGCGGGATCGGGTTGCTCGCCGTGACGCGCGCGATCACGGCGCTCTGGCCGTAGTCGCGCAGGCGTGTGCCAATGAGCGCCTTGTCTTCCTGCGCACCGAACACGCCGCCCTCGGCACCGACCACGACCTGCGCGGTGAGGGTACGGCCGTCGTCGAGCGCCAGCGTCACGTGCTCGCCAGATTCATCCAGGGTGGCGACGCGCGCCGGCCGGATCACCTCGATCCCGGCACGCTCCACGGCGCGCGACAGCGCATCGACCACGTCGCCGTAGCGCGCGACGTAGCCCAGCGCATCGAGCTTGTGCTCGTCGCGGTCCAGCAAGCTGCGCCCGAAATAACCGCGGCGCGAGACGTGGATAGTGTGGATCGGCGTCGCCGCAAAGGACCATGCCCCGATTTCTTCCAGCAGCTGGCGGCTGCCCCAGGCCAGCGCAATCGAGCGCGGGTCGGAAATCGCCTGGCCGAGCGCGCGCGCGTCGATCAGCGCGATGCGTTTGCCCTCGACGCCGCGCCGCGCCAGCAGGGCGGCCAGCGCCAGGCCCACCGGCCCGGCGCCGCAGATCGCAACGTCGATATCGTCTTTGTGTTGTTCCATATTCAGCCTCTCATCAGCGCTTCGATCTCGAGCACGGTCTTCGGCGCGGCATCGGTCAGCACGCGCGGGCCCACGTCGCCGACGATGACGTCGTCCTCGATCCGGATGCCGATGTTCCAGAAGCGTTCCGGCACGCCGGGCGCCGGGCGCACGTAGATGCCCGGTTCGACCGTCAGCGCCATGCCTGGCATTAATAATCGCGAAGGCTTGCCCTCGCGCTCCAGGGCCCGGTAACTGCCGGTGTCGTGCACGTCCAGTCCCAGCCAGTGGCCGGTGCCGTGCATGTAGAAGGGCGTGTAGGCGCGCTCGGCGAGCACGTTGTCCACGCTGCCGTATTTGGCCTTGTCGAGCAGGCCGTGCTCGAGCATGCCCGCCGACAGGACCCGCAGCGCCGCTTCGTGCACGTCGCTGTAAGGGCGGCCCGGTTCGATTGCGGCCAGCGCCGCCGCCTGCGCGCGCAGCACCAGTTCGTACAGGGTTTTCTGCGGCTCGGAAAAGCGGCCGTTGACCGGGAAGGTGCGCGTGATGTCGGCGGCGTAGCTGTCGAATTCGCAGCCGGCATCGATCAGGACCAGGTCGCCATCCTGTGTTTGCGCGTTGTTGGCGCTGTAGTGCAGGATGCAGGCGTTGCCGCCTGCCGCCACGATCGGCGTGTAGGCCGGGAACTGGGCGCCGTTGCGGCGGAATTCGTGGAGCAGTTCGGCTTCGAGCTCGTATTCGAACATGCCGGGCCGGGCCGCGCGCATTGCCCGCGCGTGGGCCTGGCCGGAGATGCTTGCGGCGCGCTGCATCAGCGCCTGTTCCGCGTCGTCCTTCAGCAGGCGCATCTCGTCGAGAAGTGTCAGCAGGTGCTGCGTGCGCGACGGGGCGGCGATGCCGCTACGCGCTTTGGCGCGCACGGCCCGCAGCCAGCCCGCCACCCGGGCGTCGAGCGACGCGTCGTGGGCGATGGCATAGTACAGGCTGGGCACGTCGGCCAGCAGGCAGGCCATCTGCGCGTCGAGTTCGGACACGGGATACGCTTCGTCGAAGCCGAAGCTGTCGCGGGCCGCGGCCGGGCCATGGCGGAAACCGTCCCAGATCTCGCGATCGACATCCTTTTCGCGGCAGAACAGGATCGAGCGGGCAGGCGCATCGCCGCGCGCCGCGACCAGCACCAGCGCGCTTTCCGGTTCGGTGAAACCGGTCAAATAATAGAAATAGCTGTCGTGCCGGTAGGGGTAGTCGCTGTCGCTGTTCCGCGCCACCTCCGGCGCCGTGAACAGCACAGCCACCGCGCCGGGCTCCATGCCGGCTGCCAGGCGTGCGCGGCGGGCAGCGTAGGGGTTCACGCGCCGGCCCGCTTGGCCTTGGACAGCGGTGCGTTCAGTTCTTCCAGCTGTTCGACCGTGCCGACATTGACCCAGGGGCCATGGTAGATCTCGCCGCCGACGCGCTTTTGCTCGATGAACTTGCGCATCAGGGGACCGAACTTGAGGAATTCACCGGCTTTCACGCCGTCGAACATTTCCGGGCGATAGACGCCGATGCCGGCGAAATTCCACTTCGGGTCGCCCTCGTTGGCCAGCGTGTACATGTCGAGGCCGAAGTCGCCGTTCGGGTTGTGCCACGGGTTCGGCGTCAGGTACAGCCAGGCGATGTCGCGCTGGTCAGGCGGGATCGGCTGGCCGACCGCATCGTTGTCGGGCAGGGTGCCGAGCGCCTGCGAGAAATCGAAATAGGGCGCGTAGATGTCGCCCGACACGGCCAGGAAGGGTTCTTCGCCGAGCAGGTGCAGGGCGTTGGCGATACCGCCGGCCGTTTCCAGCGGGGTCGGTTCGTGCGAATAGACGATGCGCGCGCCATACTTGCTGCCGTCGCCCAGCTCGTCCTCGATCATGTGGCCGAGGTGCGAGTGGTTGATGACGATGTCGGTGATGCCGGCGCGTACCAGGTTCAGCACGTGCCAGGTGATCAGCGGACGGCCGCGCACCTTGAGCAGGGGTTTCGGGCAGGTGTCCGTCAACGGACGCATGCGCTCGCCGCGGCCGGCGGCGAAAATCATGGCTTTCATGGGCTTCCCTGGAAATGGGCTCAGAAGGTATAGCCGAACTGGGGCGCCTCGCCGTTGCCAAATGCGTCGAAGGTGTCGAGCAGGCGGATCAGGGGCTTGAGTTCAGTGTAGCGGTTGGCGGTCTTGCGCACGTAGTCCATCACGGTCGGCAGGTCGCCCATGTAGATCGCCTTGCCGTCGCGGTAGTTCAGGCGGCAGAAGATGCCGAGGATCTTCAGGTGGCGCTGCAGCGCCATGAATTCGAAGTCGCGGTAGAAGGCGTCGATGTCCGGGTTCACCGGCAGGCCAACCTGCTTGGCGCTCTGCCAGTAGCGCACGACCCAGTCCAGCACGATCTCTTCGTCCCACTGGATGTAGGCGTCGCGCAGGAGCGAGCCGAGGTCATAGGTGATGGGGCCGTAGACGGCGTCCTGGAAGTCGAGCACGCCCGGGTTGTCCTGGTCGAGGAACATCAGGTTGCGCGAGTGGAAATCGCGGTGCATGAACACTTGCTGCTGCGCCAGCACATTGGCGGTGATGGCTTCAAACACTTTATCCAGCTGAGCCTGCTGCTTCTCGTCCAGGGTGACGCCCAGGTGGCGGCCGATGAACCATTCCGGGAACAAATTCATTTCACGCAACACGAAGGCGCGGTCGAATTCGGGCAGCACCCCGGGGCGGCTGTTCAATTGGAACTTGATCAGGGCGTCGACCGCATCCGAGTACATGAAGGCGGCGTTGTCGGCGTCGAGGCGGGCCAGGTAAGTGGTGGTGCCGAGGTCCGACAGCAGCAGGAAGCCGCGCTCGACGTCGCGCGCGACGATGGCCGGCACGGTGACGCCGGCTTCGTGCAGCAGGCTTGCCACGTGGATGAAAGCGGGAACGTTTTCGCGCTCGGGCGGGGCGTCCATCGCGATCAGGGTGTCGCCGAGCTTGGCGCGTAGCGCCGGCGCCACATCGAGGCGGAAATAGCGGCGGAAGCTCGCATCCGACGACGCGGGACGGCGCGAACCGGCTTCCACCAGGCCGAGTGTGCCCAGCCATTCGGTCAGCAGCGCCAGGCGTGCATCCTGTTCAAGCGAAGTAGGGGTGTTTTGATACAAAGAAGACATGAAGCGTCCAGGAGAAGCCGGTTGAGGGGGACAATTCCCATATAATAAGGGATTCAATCCAAAAAATCGCCCTTTATGGTGCAGCCACAGATTCCATGAGCTGGTTTACGGCCCTACCATTCCCGCGGCGGCGGGCAGTTGCCTTGTCCGCCCTCGTCACCGTGGCCTCGGGGCCGTTGCATGCGCAGCTTGCGCCGGCCACGTCTCCTGCCGACGAACAAGACCTTCCGATCACCGTGCGCGCCGAGGAAATTGACGGCCGTCCCGATCGCGAGATCAACCTCAATCGCAACGTCGAGATCACGCGCGGCCAGTCCAGGCTCGTTGCCGATACCGCCTGCTACCGCCTCGTCGAAGACGAGGTCACGGCCAGCGGCAATGTGCAGATGTGGCGTTTCGGCGACCGCTACCAGGGCGACTCGCTGCAGATGAACCTGTCGACCCAGCGCGGCTGGGTGCTCAATCCGCAGTACCGCCTGCAGATGAATAACGCGCAAGGCCGGGCCGACCGCATCGACTTCCTCGGCCAGGACCAGGCGCTCGTGCAGGACGGTACCTACAGCACCTGCGAAGGGCCGAACCCCGACTGGTACCTGAAATCGAGCACGCTGCGCCTCGATACGGGCCGCGACGTCGGCACCGCCGGCAAGACCGTCATCTATTTCAAGGACGTGCCGATCCTGGCCACGCCCGGGATGTCGTTCTCGCTCTCGGGCCAGCGCCGCTCGGGCTGGCTGCCGCCGACGATCGGCTTCGGCTCGAAGGGCGACTCCGAAGTCATGCTGCCCTATTACTTCAACATCGCTCCCAACCGCGATTTGACGGTCTTCCCGCGCCTGATGTTCGACCGCGGCCTGCAGCTCGGCGCCACCGCGCGCTATATCGGCGAAACCACGCGCGGGCCGTATGGCGGCGAAACCCACGCCGAATTCCTGCGCAACGACCGCATCACGAAAACCGACCGCTGGCTGGTCAATTCCTTTCACAACCAGACGCTGGGAGCGGGCTGGAACTATGGCTGGAACGTCAACGGGGCGTCGGACGACGAATACCCGAGCGACTTTTCGCGCACGGTGTCCACCAGCGCCGAGCGCCAGCTGGTGCGCGAGCTGTACACGAGCTACAGCAGGCCGTACTGGAGCCTGACCGCGCGCGCCCAGAATTACCAGATCCTGCAGGAGCCGGCGGCGGTGAACAATCCGGCGCTGGCGATCCCGCGGCCGTATGCCCGCCTGCCGCAGGTCCTGTTTCATGCCGGCCGTTACGATATAAAAGGCTTCGACTGGGCAATCGACGCCGACGCGACGCGCTTCGAGCACCCGACCCTTGACGATGGCGACCGCCTGGTGGCGGTGTCGCAGGTCAGCTATCCGTTTATCCGCCCGGGGTATTACGTCACCCCGAAGCTGATGCTGCACGCGACCAAGTATTCGATGGCAACCAATTCGCGCGGCCCGACCAGCCTGTCGCGCACGCTGCCGATCTTCTCGATCGACAGCGGCATGGTGTTCGAGCGCGACACGACCCTGTTCGGCAGCGCCGTGGCGCAGACCCTCGAGCCGCGCCTGTTCTACGTGCGTACGCCGTACAAGGACCAGGACCAGTTCCCGGTGTTCGACACGGGCGAAGCCGGCTTCAGCTACGCCCAGCTGTTCAGCGAGAACCGCTTCGTCGGCCCCGACCGCGTTTCCGACGCCAACCAGCTGACCGCGGCCCTGGTGTCGCGCTTCATTGAGCCCGACGGCGCCGAGCGCCTGCGTATGGCGTTTGGGCAGCGCTTCTATTTCACCGAACCGCGCGTGCAGATGCCGGGCCGCGTGCAGGACCGCCAGGGCCGCTCCGACCTGCTGCTGGCGGCATCGGGCCGCATCATCAATAACTGGAACTTCGACAGCAGCGTACAATATGATGCGACCAGCACCAGCTTGTACAGCCAGAGCCATGGCGTGCGCTGGACGCCGGGACCGATGAAGGTGCTCAACGCCGAATACCGCTATGTGCGCGACAGTTTCCGCAACGTCGATGTCTCGGCGCAGTGGCCGCTGTCGATGCGCTGGTATGGCGTCGGCCGCGTCAGCTATTCGCTGCGCGACCGCCGCCTGCTCGAGAGCCTGATCGGGCTCGAGTACAAGGCCGATTGCTGGGTGTTCCGGGCGGGCGCGCAGCGCTTCGTCACGGCGGCCCAGACGACCTCGACGCCCATGTTCTTCCAGCTCGAGCTCAACGGCCTGTCGCGCCTGGGTCTCGGCGGCAACCCGCTGGAGGCGTTTTACAAGAGTATTCCCGGCTATACGCGGCTGAACAGTAACGTCGGCCGTCCCTAGCCGGGCGCCCCATGACCCGACCCATGGATGTGTTATTTACCCTGAATGAGTGCACCCCAGATTATGCGTACTACCCGTTTGCATCACCTTAAACTCGCAGCGGCGCTGCTGTGCGCGCTCACGGCCAATGCCGCCATCGGCCAGGCCGCGAAACCCGCTTCTGCTGCACCTGCTGCCGCACCCGCCGCGCCTGCTGCAGCCCCGGCCGCCAAGCCGGCCTCGAAGGAGGGAGCCGGCTTCCTGCCGCCCGCCTCGAGCAGCGCCAACGTCATCGATTCCATCAAGGTGGTCGTCAACGACGAAGTCATCACCACCAACGAACTGCGCGGCCGCGTCGCCCAGATCACTGCCCGCCTGCGCGGCCAGAACGCCCAGCTGCCGGCCCAGGCCGACCTCGAGCGCCAGGTGCTGGAAGCCATGATCGTCGAGCGCGCCCAGCTGCAGCTGGCGCGCGAGATGGGCGTGCGCGTCAATGACCGTGAGCTCGATGCCGCCATCGGCCGCATCGCCGAGGGCCAGAAGATGACGGTCCAGGACATGCGCAACCAGATGGAAAAGGAAGGCATGACCTTCGCCCAGTTCCGCGAAGAGATCCGCAACGAGATCATGATGCAGCGCCTGCGCGAACACGAGGTCGACAGCAAGATCCAGGTCTCCGACGCCGAGGTCGATACCTACCTGGCCGCCGAAAAGGCCGCCGCCGCCGAGAAGGTCGAGATGGACCTGTCGCAGATTTTCGTCGGCATCCCGGCCAATGCCACGCCCGAGCAGATTGCCGCCCGCCGCGCCCGCGCCGACGAAGTGATGCGCCAGCTGCGCACCGGCGCCGACTTCGCCAAGATCGCCGCCACCTATTCCGACGCGCCCGATGCCCTCAAGGGCGGCGCCATCGGCTGGCGCGAGGCGGACCGCCTGCCGCCGCTGTTCGCGAACGAACTGCGCAAACTAAGCCCGGGCCAGGTCACGCCGGTCATCAAGACCAACACCGGCTTCTACATCCTCAAGATGGCCGACAAGCGCAACCTGGCCAAGTCGGATCAGCAGCAGGCGGTGGTGCAGCAGACCCGCGCGCGCCACATCCTGATCAAGCCGACGCCGGCGATGCCGGCCGCGGAAGCCAAGCGCAAGCTGGCCGAGCTGAAGGCGAAGATCGAGAGCAAGTCCGCGACCTTCGAGGAACTGGCACGCCAGAACAGCCAGGACGGTTCGGCCGCCAAGGGCGGCGACATGGGCTGGCTTGAACCGGGCGACCTGGTGCCGGAATTCGAGACCCCGATGAATGCGCTCAAGCTGGGCCAGGTGTCGGACGTGATCGAAACGCCGTTCGGTTTCCACATCATTGAGGTGCTGGAGCGCAAGAGCCAGGACATGACGCAGCAAAAGGAACGCCTGCAGGCACGCCAGGTGATCCGCGAGCGCAAACTCGGCGAAGCCTTCGAGGACTGGGCGCGCGAAGTGCGCGACCGCGCCTACGTCGAGTTCCGCGAGGAAGGCTGAGGCTATGGCAGTACCGGCAGGATCACGGCCGACCCTGGCGCTGACGGTCGGCGAGCCCGCCGGCATCGGCCCCGAGATCGCCATCCGGGCGGCCTGGGCGCTGCGAGATGTCGCCAACTGCGTGCTGGTCGGCGACGCGGCCTTCCTGGCGCTTACCGCCAGCCTGGCCGACCCTGCGATCCGCCTGGCGGCCCTGTCGACCCAGGCGCTGAGAAATGGCGGCCTGCCGCACTTCGGTCCTGAGCGCATCGCCGTCATCGACGTGCCGCTGGCGGCCCACGTGGTGCCCGGCCTGCTGGACGCGCAAAACGGCCGCGCCGTGCTGGCCACGCTCGACCTCGCGGTCGAGGGTGTGCAAGCCGGCTGGTTCGACGCCATCGTCACTGCGCCCCTGCAAAAGAGCACCATCAACGAGGCCGGCATCGCGTTTTCCGGCCATACCGAATACCTGGCCGAAAAGACGGGCACCCCGCAAGTCGTGATGATGCTGGCCGGACAACCGGCAAACGACCAGCCTTATCTGCGCGTGGCGCTGGCCACCACCCATCTGCCCTTGAAGGACGTCCCAGGCGCGATCACCCGGGAGGGCCTGGCCCAGGTGCTCGACATCATCGATGCCGACTTGCGCACCAAGTTCGGCATCGCCGCGCCGCGCATCCTGGTGACGGGCCTGAACCCGCATGCCGGCGAAAACGGCTACCTCGGGCGCGAAGAGATCGACGTCATCGAACCCGCCCTGGCGGCTGCACGTGCGCGCGGCATCGATGCGCGCGGCCCGTACCCGGCCGACACCCTGTTCCAGCCGAAATACCTGCAGGACGCCGACTGCGTGCTGGCGATGTACCACGACCAGGGCCTGCCGACCCTCAAGCACGCGACCTTCGGGCGCGGCATCAACGTCACGCTCGGCCTGCCGCTGATCCGCACCTCGGTCGACCATGGCACCGCGCTCGACCTGGCCGCGCGCGGCCTGGGCCTGGCCGACTGCGGCAGCATGGAAGAGGCGATCCGCGCCGCCATGCACATGGTTGCGGCCAGCAAATCCGGCGCACAATCCAAATAACGAAAGCACCAATGAAACACGTTGCACGCAAGCGCTTCGGCCAGAACTTCCTGACCGATAAACTCGTCCTGACCAGCATCATCGAAGCGATCGATCCGCGCCGCGGCGAAGCAATGGTCGAGATCGGGCCGGGCCTGGCCGCGATGACGGCGCTGCTGCTCAAGCAACTGGACCACATGCATGTGGTCGAACTCGACCGCGACCTGGTGGCGCGCCTGGAAAAGGCCTACCCGCGCGAAAAGCTCACCATCCATTCGGGCGACGCACTGAAGTTCGATTACAGCTCGATTCCCGTGCCGGAAGGGCAGAAGCTGCGCATCGTCGGCAACCTGCCATACAACATCTCGAGCCCGCTGCTGTTCCACCTGGCCGAGTTCGCGCACCTGGTCGAGGACCAGCACTTCATGCTGCAAAAGGAAGTAGTCGAGCGCATGGTGGCCGAGCCGGGCACCAAGGCCTACGGCCGCCTGTCGGTGATGCTGCAATGGCGCTACGACATGTCGCTGCTGTTCATCGTGCCGCCGACCGCCTTCGATCCGCCGCCCCAGGTCGAGTCGGCCATCGTGCGCATGGTGCCGACGCGGAACCAGCTCGCTGTCGATGGCGCAACGCTGTCGGCAGTGGTGCAGAAGGCGTTTTCCCAGCGCCGCAAGGTCATCCGCAACTGCGTGGCCGGCATGTTCACCGAGCAGCAGCTGGTCGACGCCGGCATCGACCCGGGCACCCGCCCGGAAACGGTCAGCCTCGAGCAGTACGTGGCGCTGGCGAATATCCTCAAGCCGGGTTGAATGCTGTAACGCTCCGCCTCCCTGGCGGGGCCGCATTAAAACGCACGGCTACCTCAGCCGTGCCGCGCTGCACAATACGCACACAACGCACTCTATCGGCCTCCGGCGCGCTTCATCGCGCGCTTTTTGCATTCCGTCGCAACCCGATGGAAGGCCCGCGCCCCGATTGCTAAAGTACTCCCATCGAAAGCCCGAACGCACCCAGCAGAGGGCAACAACCACTCACAAGGGAGTACTGAAATGAACGTCCTCAAACACATGGAAGCGCTCTTTGTCGTCGCCGCACTGGTCGTTGGCGTCAGCACCTATGCCAGCGCCGAGAGCTACAAGGCGCAAGTGCGCGCCGATGCGATGGTGTCGGTCGGCAGCGAAAAAATGGCTGTGGTGAAGGTCACCGCCAAGCGCCTCGCGCCGATGACGAAGGTCGGCTGAAGCCTGCAGGCGAAAAAAAAGCCCACCGTTGCGGGTGGGCTAAATCCAATTCTTTTCTGAGGAGAGTTGGAGGAGACAGGTGCAGTATGCTGCATCACAGCATATACGTCTAATTTTCTTTCAGAATAGGCGACATGCGTGTGGTGAATATCTCTCGTTAAGCGTTAGGCTGACAAACCACGGCAACGTTGGTCACTGGGTTGTCGCCCATGATCCCGGCGCCGTTGCTGACGGTGCAGGTCAGGTTGGCGGGCTTGCTCAGGACCGTGATGCCGTAGGTCTGGTTATACGTCACCAGGGTCTCCTCGCTCGCGAAGGCGAAACTGGTCGCATTGGCGGCGACGATGACCTGGCCGCCGGTGCTGCCGTTAGTCAGGACCAGTTCGCCACTCGTGAGGCCGCTCACCGTGCCGCTGATCGGGTTTTTGACCAGTGCGCAGGCAATGGCGGCGTTGATGACGGACAGGCGGCCTGCCGTGTCCGCGGTGCCACCGGCCAGGACGCAGTTTTGGTGCGGGGGCAACGTCTTCACGGTCACGTTATAGGGGTCGCCGTAGTCGACCTGGGTATTGAACGCATAGTTGACGTTTTTCGGCACGCGCCCAATGACGTTGCCCTTGTCGTCCTTCACATCGTCATAGCCGAGTGGCTTGACCGCCACGTCTTCGCCATTGTTCGACAGCACCAAGCCCTCGAATTCCAGGCCGGTGACGGCGCCGCCGACGGTGTAGCTCGAGGTGCCGCCGCCGCAGGCGGAGAGGCCGGCGGCCAGCGCCAGGGTCAGCGCGGCCAGCGCCAGGGTCGATTTCTTCAAATTAGCCTCCAGAATCATGGGGTGCAACGCACGACGATGCTCGCGACGTTACCTGATGGCATCTGTCCTGTGCCGTTCTCCACGGCGCAGTTCGGTCCGCCGGGCGTAGGCAGCACGGTCACGCCATACGGCGAATCTTCGGATACCGGGGCCATCTGAAAGGTCGTGGCGTTCGGGGCGATCTCGACCTTGTCGGTGCCGTTGACGAGCACGAGGCCGGTCTTGTTGCCCAGTCCGACGACCGAGCCGCCCAGCGCCCACTTGCGGATCGTGCAGGTGACGCGGACAGTGTTGACATTGAAGACGGCGCGGCCAGTCGCGTTGTCCACCACGCAGCCGCCCGGCTCGACGTTGGCCGGAACGCTTTTCACCTCGACGAAATA
Source organism: Massilia niabensis (assembly GCF_042655085.1). Classification (NCBI taxonomy): domain Bacteria; kingdom Pseudomonadati; phylum Pseudomonadota; class Betaproteobacteria; order Burkholderiales; family Oxalobacteraceae; genus Massilia; species Massilia niabensis. The sequence goes on from NZ_JBHSMU010000007.1 coordinate 77,259, forward strand.
GCGGTCGTCGGTTTCCACCAGGTCGTTGAAAACGAAGCTGCCCGAACTCGCGATGGCGAGGTCCGAACCGCCGTTGTTCGTCAGGACCAGGCCCGGCTTGGTAACGCCGGAGACCGTGCCGCCGATATACAGGTCGCCGTCGCCGCCGCCGCAGGCGGACAGGCTCAACGCGCATGCCAGCGCGAGGCCGGCACGCAGGGGGGAACGAATCATCATTTCTCCAAATAAAAAGGGAAGGGGCTGGCGCGCAACCGGATGCGCCACGCCGCACGATAGAAGTTTGCCCATCATTTTAGAGCATTTGACAAGCCCCGGGCCTATCGCTCTTTGTATCACGGTGTAACGTGGGCGCGCGATTGCACGCATTTGCATTTGGCCGCTGGCCTCGCTATCCTTGGTCCGCCCCCATTCAAGCACGAACGATGACGCCTACCAACCGCCGCCCCTGGCCCAAAGCCGTCCTGTTCGACCTGGACGACACCCTGTGGCCGATCGCGCCTGTGATCCTGCAGGCCGAACAGACCCTGTTCGCGTGGCTTGCCAACAACGTGCCGCGGGTGGCGGAGCGCTTCACCATCGACAGCCTGCGCCAGGCCAGGCTCGAACTGCTGGCGCGCAAACCCGAGTTCCAGCTCGACCTCGGCGCCCTGCGCCGTGCCGGCCTGATCGCCGCTTTCGAGCAGGCCGGCGAGGACGCGGCCAAGGTGGAGCAGGCCATGACGGAATTCTTCGCCGCCCGCAATGCCGTGATTCCCTATGACGACGTGCTGCCGGGCCTGTTGCGGCTGAAGGGGCGCGTGCTGATCGGTTCGATTACGAATGGCAACGCCGACTTGCAGACGATCGGCCTGGCCCACCACTTCCACGCCTCGGTGTCGGCGCCGGCCTTCGGGCGCGCCAAACCGGACCCGTCCATCTTCCACGCCGCCCTGGAGGCGCTCGGCGTGGCGCCGCAGGAGGCGGTCTACGTCGGCGACGACCTGATCCTGGACGTGCAGGGCGCCCAGCGCGCCGGGCTGCGCGCGGTATGGATGAACCGCACCGCCAGCCGGCGCGACCTGGAAGAGGGCGTGCAGCCGGACGCGACCGTTGCCGATTTCGACGGTTTGCTCGCCTGGCTCAAGCGCGAACACGCTTGAGCCCACAGGGGGCGAACGAACGTGCATAATAGGTGCAGAACATTCTGCCGCTTGCCTTCCCCATGCATCTTGAACCCCGTGCCCAAACCCTCCTGAAAGCCCTGGTCGAGCGCTATATCGCCGACGGCCAGCCGGTCGGGTCGCGCGCGCTCTCGAAGATCTCGGGCCTCGACCTGTCCCCGGCCACGATCCGCAACATCATGGCCGACCTCGAGGAAATGGGCTATGTCGCCAGTCCCCACACCTCGGCCGGGCGCGTGCCCACGCCGCGCGGCTACCGGCTGTTCGTCGACACCCTGCTGACGGTGCAGCACCTGGACGGCCAGCACGGCGTCGATTCCGAGCGCATGCGCCTCTCGAGCCAGCAACCGCAGAAACTCATCGCCAACGCGGCGCAGATGCTGTCCTCGCTGACCCAGTTTGCCGGCGTGGTGCAGAGCCCGCGCCGCGAGTCGGTGTTCCAGCAAATCGAATTCCTGCGCCTGTCCGAGCGGCGCATCCTGCTCGTGATTGTCGACCCGCGCGGCGACGTGCAGAACCGCCTGCTGCTGACCGAGGTCGACTACACGCCGAACCAGCTGGTGCAGTCGGCCAATTACCTGAACCAGAACTTCGCCGGCCTGACCTTCGAGGAAGTGCGCAGGCGCCTGGGCAGCGAACTGCGCCAGCTGCGCGACGACATCGGCGGCCTGATGCAGACGGCGGTGGAAGCCGGCACCGAGGCCATGGCCGAGCAGGGCGACGGCATGGTCATTTCCGGGGAACGCAACCTGCTGTCAGTCAGCGACCTTTCATCCAACATGAGCTCGCTGCGCCAGATGTTCGAGATGTTCGAGCAGAAGACCGGGCTGATGCAGCTGCTCGACATGTCGAGCAAGGCCGGCGGCGTGCAGATTTTTATCGGCGGCGAATCGAAGCTGGTGCCGATGGACGAAATGAGCGTGGTCACCGCGCCGTATGAGGTGAACGGCAAGGTCGTCGGCACCCTGGGCGTGATCGGGCCGACGCGCATGGCCTACGAGCGCGTGATCCCGATCGTGGATATCACGGCCAAGCTGCTGTCGAATGCGCTGAGCCATCCGTAACGACCACCCTGCGTGGCAATAAAAAATGGCGCCATCGGCGCCATTTTTGTCAAAGCATGGGGCGATCAATTCCGATGCGGGCAGGCCGGTTTGACGCAGTTGCCGTAGATCGCCAGCGCGTGCTCGGCGATCTTGAAGCCGCGCTCGACGGCGATCTTGTGCTGCCGGGATTCGATGTCCTCGTCGTAGAATTCTTCGACATGGCCGCAGTCGAGGCAGACCAGGTGGTCGTGGTGCGAGCCGGCATTGAGCTCATAGATGGCCTTGCCGGTTTCAAAGTGGTTACGGTTAAGCAGGCCTGCCTGCTCGAATTGGGTCAGGACGCGGTACACGGTCGCCAGGCCGACATCCATGTTCTCGGCCAGCAGGATTTTGTAGACGTCTTCCGCCGTCAGGTGCCGCACTTCGCTGTTCTGGAAAATTTCCAGGATCTTCAGGCGAGGCAAAGTCGCCTTCAGGCCGCTCGCCTTCAGGTCGGTAGGGCTGTTACTCATGTTTGTTACTCGTAGATAGGCGGAGTGCTTTATGATATAGCGTTTTGGAAGCTCCCGCTTAATCGTTTTGAGGTTACTTATGCGCGTCATTGATGCCGTTGTTCATCGTTCCTACGCCCGCGCCGCGCTCGTCGCAGGCCTCGCATGCACGCTGGTCTTGTCCGGTTGCGCATCCTGGCGTAACCAGACCAAGCCGGCCGCGCCGGTGAACACGTCCCCGCAAGCAGTGGCGGCCGATGCCGACAAGTCCGCCGCGTCGGCCAATGCCGGCGCCCAAACGACCCAGGTCACCAAGCTGCAGAAGTTCCTGTGGATCTTCTCGCCTTACCGTCCCGATATCCAGCAGGGCAATTTCGTATCGCAGGAAATGCTGACGCAGCTGAAAGTGGGCCAGACCCGCGAGCAGGTGCGCTTCCTGCTGGGCACGCCGCTGCTGACCGACATGTTCCACGTCGACCGCTGGGACTACCCGTTCTATCTGGCGCGCGGCAACGGCGAGCTGACCACCAGCCGCGTCACCGTCTATTTCAAGGATGGCGTGGTCGAGCGTTTCGACGGCGGCAACCTGCCGACCGAACGCGAATACATCGAGCGCATCGCCGGCCCGATCAAGACCTTCACCAAGGATGCGAAGAAGGCCGCCGCGGCGCCATCGACCCGTCCGATCGAACCCACCACGGCCGCACAGCCGGCCACCTCGACAACCACCCCGTAACTGTCATGAAGCAAATGAAAATCGCGGTTGCCGGCGCCGGCGGGCGCATGGGCCGCATGCTGGTCGAAGCCATCGCCGCCGCGCCCGACCTGGTACTGTCCGGCGCGCTCGACGTGGCAGGTTCCCCCTCCATCGGCCAGGACGCCGGCGCGTTTTCGGGCCAGCCTACTGGTGTCACCATCGAGTCCGACCTGGCGCGCGCGCTGGCGGGCGCCGACTGCCTGATCGACTTCACCCGTCCCGAGGGCACGCTCGAGCACCTGGCATACTGCGCGGCCAACGGCGTCAAGATCGTCATCGGCACCACCGGTTTCGACGACGCGGGTAAAGCAGCGATCGCCGCTGCCGCTGAAAAGACGGCCGTGGTGTTCGCACCGAACATGAGCGTGGGCGTGAACGTCACCTTGAAACTGCTGGAGATGGCCGCCAAAAGCTTCGCCGAAGGCTACGACATCGAAATCATCGAAGCACACCACCGCCACAAGGTCGACGCGCCCTCGGGCACCGCCTTGAAAATGGGCGAAGTGATTGCCGACGCGCTCGGGCGCGACCTGAAGGACTGCGCCGTCTATGGCCGCGAAGGCGTCACCGGCGAGCGCGATCCCTCGACCATCGGGTTTGCCACCGTGCGCGGCGGCGACATCGTGGGCGACCACACCGTGCTGTTTGCCGGCACCGGAGAGCGCATCGAGATCACCCATAAATCGAGCAGCCGCGTCACCTATGCCCACGGCGCCCTGCGCGGCGCGCGCTTCATCGCGGACCGCGCGAATGGCCTGTACGATATGCAGGACGTGCTTGGTCTCAAAACGGCGCTGAAAGGCTGATCATGGCAATTGCAGAACTGAATGGCGCGGCCATCGTCGACGAAGCCTCGTTTTATGCCGAGAGCCGCCGCGCTTTCGGCTTTCACACGGCCTCCGGCGACACCATCGACACCTGGGTCGACTGCCTGAGCTACCTGCGCGACGACGAGAACATGACCAAGTTCCGCCTCCAGCCCGACGAGGTGCTGGAAATCGTCATCACCGACAGCGGCGCCCTGCGCGCGCGCCTGCCGGACCTGGTGGACGAGATCATCTTCTGCGTCGGCGGCATCAACGAGCGCTACGAGGATTACGGCGAGAAGCCGGCCCTGGAACTCATTCTGCGCTGATCCGGCATGAGGCGGATCGGGAGGGCAGTACTGTTATTGTTCTCGCTGCTGCTGGCCTACCTCGCCCTGGCGGCGTCATGGGCGGGCGCATCGGCCAACCAGCTGCTCGTGCGGCAGCCGACCGTGCAGCGCATGCCGCTGTCGCCGCGCCAGCTCGACATCCTCCTCCGCATCGAAGACCCGACCTTCTTTTCCCACCACGGCTTGAGCCTGACCGACGGGCAGGGCGTTGCGACGATCTCCTCCGCCGTCGCGCGCGAGCTGCTTCTGTACGGACCCGGGCTGACGGGCTTCAAGGGCATGCTGCAGGGCTTCTACCGCGGCGTATTCGAGTGCTGCAAGAAGATCGACTTCGGCCGCGATGCGATGGCGCTGGTGCTCGACGCCCGGGTGTCGAAAGAGCGCCAGCTGGCGATCTACGTCGCCAGCATCTACATGGGCCGGCATGAGGGGCAGCAGGTGCGCGGCCTGGAGGCGGCGGCGCTAGCTTACCTGGGCAAGCCGCTGGACCAGGCCGGCGACGACGAGATGGCGCAACTGGTCACCATGATCCGTGCCCCGAACGCATTGCATCCGGTGCGCAAGCGCGCGGCCTACGAGCTGCGCCTGGCGCGGGTGCGGGCAGTGCTGGCCGGGCGCTGCCAGCCGGCGGGCTGGTTCGACACGACGTACGCGCATTGCGCGAGCTAGGCAATGCCTTCAGCTCCCGCTGGCGCGGTGCACGCGCTTGTCCCGTTCAAACGCGCATGCAGCAAAATCGCGCGTGAAATCCGGCACTTGACGGCTTCGCCGCAGTGCAAGATGAACCAGTATAATGTTCTGCTCCACCTCCAAATTTCTTCCGCAGAACATCATGCAAGATAAATATAGTCCCGCCGAAGTTGAACAGGCTGCCCAGGCGTACTGGAAGTCGATCGACGCGTATAAAGCTGTCGAAAACGATCCACGTTTCCCGAAGGGCAAGTACTACGCTTGCTCGATGCTGCCTTACCCATCCGGCAAGCTGCACATGGGCCATGTGCGCAACTATACGATCAACGACGTGATGTACCGCTACCTGCGGATGAACGGCTATAACGTCCTGATGCCGATGGGCTGGGACGCCTTCGGCATGCCGGCCGAGAACGCGGCAATGGCGAACAACGTGCCGCCGGCCGAGTGGACCTATTCGAACATTGCCCACATGCGCGGGCAGATGGAGTCGATGGGCCTGGCCATCGACTGGTCGCGCGAGATGACCGCCTGCAAGCCGGAATACTACAAGTGGAACCAGTGGATGTTCCTCAAGATGCTCGAGAAGGGCATCATCTACCAGAAGACCGGCACCGTGAACTGGGACCCGGTCGACCAGACGGTGCTCGCCAACGAGCAGGTTGTCGACGGCAAGGGCTGGCGTTCCGGCGCGCCGATCGAAAAGCGCGAAATCCCCATGTACTATGTACGCATCACGGACTATGCCGAGGAGCTGCTCGATTACGTCGACAACAAGCTGCCGGGCTGGCCGGAGCGCGTGCGCACCATGCAGACCAACTGGATCGGCAAGTCGGTCGGCGTGCGCTTCGCCTTCCCGCACGTGATCATGAGCGAGTCCGGTGAGCTGATCAACGACGGCAAGCTGTACGTCTTCACCACCCGCGCCGACACCATCATGGGCGTGACCTTCTGCGCCGTGGCTGCCGAACATCCGCTGGCCCAGCATGCCGCACAAAACAATCCGGAACTCGCCGCCTTCATCGCCGACTGCAAACTCGGTTCCGTCATCGAAGCCGACATGGCGACGATGGAGAAGAAGGGCATGCCGACCGGCCTGTTCGTGACGCATCCGGTCACCGGCGAGCAGGTTCCGGTCTGGGTCGGCAACTACGTCCTGATCACCTATGGCGATGGCGCCGTGATGGGCGTGCCGGGCCACGACGAGCGCGATTTTGAATTCGCCAAAAAATACGATTTGCCGATCAAGCAGGTCGTCGAGGTCGAAGGCCAGGAATACTCGCTGGATGCCTGGCAGGAGTGGTACGGCGACAAGGAAAACGGCCGCACGGTCAACTCGGGCAAGTACGACGGGCTGGACTACACCTCGGCCGTCAACGCCGTCTCCGGCGACCTGGCCGAAAAGGACCTGGGCGACAAGAAGGTGACCTTCCGCCTGCGCGACTGGGGCATTTCGCGCCAGCGCTACTGGGGCACCCCGATCCCGATGATCCACTGCGGCGACTGCGGCGCGGTGCCGGTGCCGGAATCCGACCTGCCGGTCGTGCTGCCCGAGCACCTGGTCCCGGACGGCACCGGCAACCCGCTGAACAAGGACGAAGCCTTCCTCGCCTGCGATTGCCCGAAGTGCGGCAAGCCTGCGCGCCGCGAGACCGACACGATGGACACCTTCATCGACTCGTCCTGGTACTACATGCGCTATACCTCCCCGGGCTCGAACGAGGCCATGGTCGACGCGCGCAACGATTACTGGATGCCGATGGACCAGTACATCGGCGGCATCGAGCACGCCGTCATGCACCTGCTGTACGCGCGCTTCTGGACCAAGGTCATGCGCGACTTCGGCCTGGTGAAGTTCGACGAGCCGTTCGTCAACCTGCTGACCCAGGGCATGGTCCTGAACGAGACCTATTATCGCGAAGATGCATCGGGCAAGAAGACCTGGTACAACCCGGCGGACGTGGAACTCGTGTTCGACGACAAAGGCCGCCCGCAGAGCGCGACCCTGAAAAGCGATGGCCAGCCGGTCGACATCGGCGGCACCGAAAAGATGTCGAAGTCGAAGAACAACGGCATCGACCCGCAAGCCCAGATCGAACAGTACGGCGCCGACACCGCGCGCCTGTTCACGATGTTTGCGTCGCCTCCGGAGCAGACCCTGGAGTGGTCGGACAGCGGCGTGGAAGGCGCCAGCCGCTTCCTGCGCCGCGTCTGGGCCTATGCTTACGCCCAGCGCGAGCGCGTTGCCGCGGCCTTGGCTCACCCGGCCGGCCAGCAGCAGGGCGCTATGGAAGAAGCCCATAAAACGCTGCGCCGCGAAGTGCACAAGATCCTGCAGCAGGCCGACTACGACCTGAAGCGCATCCAGTACAACACGGTGGTGTCGGCCTGCATGAAGATGCTCAACACGCTCGAGTCCAGCAAGCTGGCCGAAGGCGAGGCGGGCGACGCGGTGATCATGGAGGGCCTGTCGGTCTTCCTGCGCATGCTCAACCCGGTGGCGCCGCACATCACCCACGCGCTGTGGCAGGAACTCGGCTATGCCAAGGCCTACGGCGACATCCTCGACGTGCAGTGGCCGGAAGTGGATGCGCAAGCGCTCGAGCAGGCCGAGATCGAGATGATGATCCAGGTGAACGGCAAGCTGCGCGGCTCGGTCAAGGTGGCCAAGGATGCCGACAAGGCGACGATCGAAGCTGCCGCACTGGCTTCCGAATCGGTGCAGAAGTTCGTGGAAGGTACGCCGAAGAAGGTCATCGTCGTGCCCGGCAAACTCGTCAACATCGTGGTGTAACCCATGCGCGCTCCTTCTCCTTTCCTTGCGCGCGCGGTCGGCGCAGTCGTGCTGGCGGTGACGGTGGCCGCTTGCGGCTTCCAGTTGCGCGGCTCGAACGGCGCCTACAACATGCCGTTCTCCAGCATCTACCTGGCCTTCCCGGATACCTCGCCGCTCGGCAACGAGCTCAAGCGCAACCTGCGCGCCGGCGACCGGGTCGTCATCACGCCGACCCAGGAAGGTGCGCAGGCGCGCTTCGAGGTGCTGTCGGAAGCCCGTAACAAGGCCATCCTGTCGCTGAACAACCTGGGCCGCGTGCGTGAGTACCTGCTGAGCTACACGGTGGTATTCCAGGTGCGCGACGCCACCGGCAACCTGATGCTCGGCCCGACCGAGATCACGCTGCGCCGCAACCTCGCCTTCAGCGAGGAAGCCGTGCTGGCCAAGGAAGGCGAAGAAGCGCTGCTGTACCGCGACATGCAGTCCGACCTGGTGCAGCAGATCATGCGCCGCCTGGCGGCCGTCAAGCCGCAGCCGGTGTCGCTGCCAACCTCGCAGCCGGCCCTGCAGCCGGCTCCGCAGTCGGCTCCGCAGTCGGCTCAGTAAGCGCAACAGGAATCACCCATGCAACTTCGGCCTGAGGCGCTCGAGCCCCATCTGGCAAAAGGGCTCGCGCCGCTGTACGTCATCACCAGCGACGAGCACCTTTTGGCACTGGAGGCGGCCGACAAGATCCGCCGCGCCGCGCGCGCGGCCGGTCACACCGAACGCGACGTCCTGACTGTCGAGCGCACCTTCAAGTGGGGCGAACTGCTGGCGGCGAACCAGGCGCTGTCGCTGTTCGGCGACAAGAAGCTGATCGAACTGCGCATCCCGAGCGGCAAGCCCGGCAAGGACGGCAGCGCCGCCCTGCAGGCCTATGCCAAGGACCTCAGCCCCGACAACCTGACCCTCATCACGCTGCCCAAGCTCGACTGGCAAACGGCGAAAGCGGCGTGGGTGGCCAGCCTGCAGCAGGCCGCCGTCTACATCGAGATCCCGAACATCGAGCGCGCGCAGCTGCCGGGCTGGATCGGCATGCGCCTGAGTAGCCAGGGGCAGAGCGCCGACCGCACCGCGCTCGACTTCATCGCGGACCGGGTCGAGGGCAACCTGCTGGCGGCGCACCAGGAAATCCAGAAGCTGGGCCTGCTGCACGAGCCGGGCAAGCTGAGCTACGAGCAGGTCCAGGACGCCGTGCTGAACGTGGCGCGCTACGACGTGTTCAAGCTGTCGGAAGCGATGCTGGCCGGCGACCCGGCGCGCCTGGCGCGCATGCTCGAAGGCTTGAAGGGGGAGGGCGAGGCGCTGCCGCTGGTGCTGTGGGCCGTCTCCGAAGAAATCCGCACGCTGTTAAAATTGAAAGCCGGGATGGCGCAGGGGCGGCCGCTCGGGCCGCTCATGAAGGAGTACCGGATCTGGGGGCCGCGCGAGCGGATGATGGAGCCGGCGCTGCGCCGGGTCTCGCTCGCCACGCTGGAAGGCGCGCTGCAGCAGGCGGCGCAGGTGGACAAGATGGTCAAGGGCTTGCGCGCGAAGCAGTTTGCCGGAGATGCATGGGATGCGATGTTGCAGCTGGCGTTGAAGGTGGCCGGGTAATCCAGTTCGTTGGATGCGGGGCCTGCAGAACGCTTGGCCTGCACCAGATGCTCGCCGCTCATTTCATCTCACCTCATCACGATTACTGAACTGGAACCGACGATGGACATCACCGACTACATGCACACGCTGGGCCGCAAGGCCCGGGCCGCGTCGCGCGCGATGGCGCGGGCCGATGGCGCCACGCGCAACCGCGCGCTGCTCCTGATTGCCGAGGCGATCGAACGCGATGCCGCCGGCCTCTCCGCGGCCAACGCACTCGACCTCGACGCCGCCCGCACTGCCGGCCTGGCCCCCGCGCTGCTCGACCGCCTGGCCCTGTCCCCGGCGGCGATCGCCACCATGGTCGACGGCCTGCGCCAGATCGCCGCGCTGCCGGACCCGATCGGCGAAATCTCGAACATGAAATCGCGGCCGAGCGGCATCCAGGTCGGCCAGATGCGCGTGCCGCTGGGCGTGATCGGCATCATCTACGAGGCGCGCCCGAACGTGACGGTGGACGCCGCCGGCCTGTGCATCAAGAGCGGCAATGCGGCGATCCTGCGCGGCGGCTCCGAAGCCATCCACTGCAACCGCGCATTGGCGAAACTGGTCACCGAAGGCCTGGACAAGGCCGGCCTGCCGATCGACGCCGTGCAGGTCGTGGACACGGTCGACCGCGCCGCCGTCGGCACCCTGATCACGATGCCGCAGTACGTGGACGTGATCGTGCCGCGCGGCGGCAAGGGTTTGATCGCGCGCCTGATCGAGGAGGCGACGGTCCCGATGATCAAGCACCTGGACGGCATCTGCCACGTCTACATCGACGACAAGGCCGACATCGCCAAGGCGCTGCCGATTGCCTTCAACGCCAAATGCCACCGTTACGGCACCTGCAACACGATGGAAACGCTGCTGGTGGCGAGATCGGTCGCCCCGAGCGTGCTGCCCGCATTGGCCGAGCTCTACAAGACCAAAGAGGTCGAACTGCGCGCCGACGGGGAAGCGCAGGCGATCCTGGCCGGCTACCCGTTCCTGGCCGCAGCAAGTGAAGAAGACTGGAGCACCGAATACCTGGCGCCGATCCTCGCCGTGAAGGTGGTGGCCGGCATCGAGGAAGCGATGGACCACATCGACCGCTATTCGTCGAAGCACACGGAAGCGATCGTCACCGAAGACTACAGCGCGGCCCTGCGTTTCCTGCGCGAGGTCGATTCGGCCTCGGTAATGGTGAACGCCTCGACCCGCTTTGCGGACGGCTTCGAGTACGGCCTGGGCGCCGAGATCGGCATCTCGAACGACAAGCTGCACGCGCGCGGGCCGGTCGGGCTGGAAGGACTGACTTCACTGAAATACGTCGTGTTCGGCCACGGCGAAGTTCGCGCCTGACAACGCCCTCATGGCGGCGTTGCATCGTCTCGCCGTACTAGCGTACTGTCTTCGCCGAAGCGCCTTGCCCTGAGGGCGTTGTCAGGCGCTCAAATTTTTTTAACAAGGAACCCATGTACCTCTGGATCAAAGCCTTCCACATCATCTTCATCGCCTCCTGGTTCGCCGGCCTGTTCTACCTGCCGCGCATCTACGTCAACCTGGCGCAGGAAACCGACGCCGCCTCCACCACGCGCCTGCTCGGAATGGCGCGCCGGCTGTTCCGGTTCACGACGATCCTGGCGGCGCCGGCGGTGCTGCTGGGCCTCTGGTTATGGCTGGGCTTCGACATCAAGGGCGGCTGGCTGCACGCGAAACTGGCGCTGGTGCTGCTGGCGATCGGCTACCATCATGCCTGTGGCTCGCTCCTGAAAAAGTTCGAGCGCGGCGCGAATGTGCGCAGCCACACGTGGTATCGCTGGTTTAACGAAGTGCCGGTGGTGTTGCTGGCGCTGATCGTGATCCTGGTGGTGGTCAAGCCGTTCTGACCCGCGTTTTGACCCGATAAGCAGCAACACAAGAGCATTGCATTCCCGTGGCGGGAAGCGGAGGCGCTTCCCGCCACAATCATTTTTTTACTAACGGACAAAGGGTACTCCCATGACCTCATACTTTTGCCCATGCCCGCGCGGCATGGAAGCGGCGCTTGCCGAAGAAATCGCCGAGATCGCACAGCAGCACAGCAGCACGCTGAAGGTCCACAACCAGGTGCCGGGCGGCGTGCACTGCTCGGGCACGCTCGTCGATTCCTATCGCATCAACCTGCACTCGCGCATCGCCTCGCGCGTGCTCATGCGGATGGGCCAGCGCAGCTACTCGACCGAAAACGACATCTACGACCTCGTGCTCGAGCAGCCCTGGGAAGACTGGTTCGGCGTCGACCACACGATCCGCGTCGACGTCACCGCCGTCAAGTCGCCGTTGCGCAGCCTCGAATTCACGACGCTGAAAATCAAGGACGCGATCTGCGACCGCTTCCGCGACCAGTTCAACAAGCGCCCGTCGGTCGACACGCGCGAGCCGGACATGCGCATCGTCGGTTTCCTCGACCAGCGCAACTTCATCATCTACCTCGACACCTCGGGCGAAGCGCTCTTCAAGCGCGGCTGGCGTGAAGAGACGGGCGACGCGCCGCTGCGCGAAAACCTGGCGGCCGGCATGCTGCGCGTGGCGGGCTGGAAGCCGGGCACGCCGCTGTTCGACCCGATGTGCGGCTCGGGCACGATCCTGATCGAGGCGGCGCAGATGGTGCAGGGCATCCCGGCCGGCGCGCGCCGCCGCTTCGCCTTTGAAAAATTCGCCGACTTCGACCGCGACGCCTGGCAGGAGATGAAGGCCGCGATCAAGGCCAATCCGCTGCCGACTGAACCGACCATTTTCGGTTCCGACATCTCGGGCGACATGGTCGAGATGACGCGCCACAACCTCAAGATCGCCGGCATCCTTTTCGACGTGCCGCTCAAGCAGATCGAGGCGCAGCACGTCAGCCCACCGGTCGACGGGCCGGGCATCCTGCTGACCAACCCGCCCTACGGCGAGCGGATCGGCGTGCGCGGCGATTCCACCATGGCCCCGGACGACATGGCCGCGTCCTTCTATTCGGCGCTGGGCACCACGCTCAAGCAGCGTTTCGCCGGCTGGACCGTGTTCCTGTTCACGGCCGACCTGTCGCTGCCCAAGCTGCTGCGCCTGAAGGAAGCGCGCAAGACGCCGTTCTTCAACGGCGCGCTCGAATGCCGCCTGTTCCGCTTCGACATGGTGGCCGGCTACAACCGCCGCGAGGAAGCCAAGCCGAAGGCAGCCTCGGAGTAAAACCACACATGCTGCCACCGACCGATCCCGACCAGCTCCCGAAAGACCCCGTCATCCCGGTGCCGCTGCCGGCGCCGCACAAGATCGTCATGCTGTCGGCCGGCGGGCTGGCCACGCTGCTGGCCGCGCTGTCGATGCTGGGGCCGTTCTCGATCGACGCCTACCTGCCGGCCTTCCCGCAGATCCAGGCCAACCTGGCCGCGTCCCCGATCGAGGTGCAGCAGACGCTCACCGCCTACATGCTGGCATTTGCCGGCATGGTGCTGTGGCACGGCGCGCTGTCGGACGCCTTCGGGCGGCGCAACGTGATCCTGGTCGCCCTGGTCGTGTTCGCGATCGGCACCCTGGGCTGCGCGGCCGCCTCCACCGTGCATTACCTGTGGGTGTTCCGCATCATGCAGGGAGTGTCGGCCGGCGCCGGCGTCGTGGTCGGGCGCGCCATCATCCGCGACCTGTATTCGGGCGCGCCGGCGGCGCGCCTGCTGTCGATGGTGACGATGATCTTCTCGATCGCGCCGGCGCTGGCGCCCGTGCTGGGCGGCTGGATCGTCACCTGGTTCGACTGGCGCGCGATTTTCCTGGCGCTGTTCGGCTACACGGTGGTGCTGGGCTGGGTGTGCTGGAAGCACCTGCCGGAAACGGTGCCGCCCGGCCAGCGCCAGCCCTTCAATCCGCGCTTCCTGGCGCAGAGCTATGGCGCCATCTTCAGTTCCTTCCTGTTCGACATGAAGGCCGGCATCACGGCACTGAACTTCGCCGGGCTGTTCCTGTACATCTCGGCCGCGCCAGTGCTGCTGCCCGTGCACCTGGGGCTTGGGCCTTCCGAGTTCGCCTGGTTGTTCGTGCCGACCGTCAGCGGCATCTTCCTCGGTTCCATGGCGGCCAACCGGATGGCCGGCAAGCAAAGCTTCGCGCGCCAGATCTGGATGGGCTTCGGCTTCATGCTCAGCGCCGTCGCCTTCAACGTCGGCTACCACCTGTTCCAGCCGCCGGCGCTGCCGTGGACGGTGCTGCCGATGTTCTTCTACACCTTCGGCAGTTCCCTGATCGCGCCCGGTGCGACCCTGCTCGCGCTCGACCTGTTCCCGCACATCCGCGGCACCGCCGCGTCCTGCCAGTCGTTCATCACGACCTTGCTGGGGGCGGTCGTGGCCGGCGTGATCTCGCCGGCGCTGTCGCATTCGGTGCTGGCGCTGGCCCTGGGCCAGGCCGGTTTCGCCGTGCTCGCACTGGTGCTGTGGCTGGTTGCGCGCCAGTACCGCCGGGTCAGGGCCCGCCAGCACGGCTGAGCACTCAATCAGCGTCGCGTTATAAATCTGATATGCTTTTAATGCAATAGAATGTATGCATCTTGCATCAATCTCTTGGTATGGAGCACACTTTTGATTGAAAGTATTGTTCCCGGTCAGAAATGTATATATGCTAAGACGACTTTTTAACAATGGAATACAGGAAATAAGTCTTTTCTGTTCCAAATATTGCATGAATGACATGTCGTGGTAGCCCCGAGGGGAAGCCACCCCGTAACCTCGTTTAGTGGCGTCCTCGCTTGAGACCATGCACCAACCAGACCAGGATATCCGCAATCGCCTGCTGATCGCCCGCTTGCCGGCGATGCCGCAGATACTCATCAAGCTGCTCGGGCACCTGCAGGCCGACGATCTCGGCATGCCGGAGCTGGCGGCCCTGATTGCGAACGATGCCGGCATCACCGGCAAACTGCTGGCCACTGCCAGCAGCTCGGCCTACCACCGCAACAGCCGCGGCGCCAACCTCGAGCAGTCGCTGGTTGCCCTCGGCACCGACATGATCAAGACGCTGGTGATCAGCGACTCGGTCTTCCAGACCTTCAGCAGCTTCCCGCATTCCGGCAGCACCGACCTGCGCGCCTTCTGGAAGCGCTCGCTGGGCGCGGCCGTGCTGGCGCGCGACATCGCGCGCCGCATCGGCTATCCGCACCTCGAGGAAGCCTACCTGGCGGGCCTGCTGCACAACGTCGGGCGCCTGGCCCTGCTGGCCACCGCGCCAAAAGAATACGCTTTCAACTTCAGCGCCCGCGACGACGAAGACCTGTGCGCGGTCGAGCAGCGCACGCTGCAGATCACCCACGCCGAAGCCGGCGCCTGGCTGGTCGAGCGCTGGCAGCTCGACTCCTTCATGGCCGACGCCGTGCTGTACCACCACGAGACGAGCGAGCGCCTGGAAGCGGCGCACCCGTTGATCCGCATCGTGCGGATGGCGCACGTGATGGCCTGCCATGCCGACGACCATCGCGCCCTGCGTGATGCCGCGGCCTTGTGCGGCATCGAGGAGGGCGAACTCGACGCGATGCTGGCATCGAGCGCGCGCCAGGTCGACAAGGCCGCCATTCACCTCGGCATCGACCTCGCCGGCGCCGACGACATCCCGGCGCCGCCGGCCTTTGCCGCGCCCACCCCCGACCCGGTCCAGCAGCGCCTGTCGGAAGAGGTGCGCAACCTGGTGCTGGTGTCGGAAGTCGGCCAGGTCTTCGCGCGCCAGCAGGGGAGGGAGGAATCCGGCCTGCTCGAATCAATGACGCGTTCGGCGCGCATCCTGTTCGATTTCGATAACACCGTGATCCTGCTCGAGAACCCGACCGGCAATATGTTAGTCGGCGCGCCTGGCGGGGCCAGTGCGCGCCTCACCGAATTTACCATCCCGCTGGGCAAAGGCGGGCAGGTGGCCGAGGCCGTGCAGCAGCGGCGTACCGTTTATATCCGGCGCGACGCCGCACCCCTGGCCCTGCCGGAAGAGCAGCTGCTGCGCATGCTCGGCACCGAGAGCATGGTCTGCCTGCCCCTGGTCGCGGGCGGGCGCTGTCTCGGCGTGATGGTCGGCGGCATCCAGGCCTGGCAGCTCCCGGATTGCCAGAAACGCGAACGATTCCTGCAGTCGTTCGGCGCCCAGGCCGCCAGCGCGCTGGAAACCGCGTTGTCCGAGAAGGGCAATGCGCGGCGCCAGCTGGCCAGCGTCGCCGAGGAATACCGCGAAGCCTCGCGCCGCGTGGTGCACGAGGTGAACAACCCGCTGTCGATCATCAAGAATTACCTGAGTGTCCTCGACAGCAAGCTGGCGCGCCAGGAGCCGGTCGCCACCGAAATGTCGGTCCTGAACGAAGAGATCGACCGCGTCGGCCAGCTGATCGGCAGCCTGGCCGAGATCGAGCCGCCGGCCACGGGCCCGCGCCCGTTCGACGTGGCCAAGGTCGTCGACGACGTGGTGCGGCTGTTCCGCGCCGGGCAGTTCGTCCCCGGCGGCGTGCAGATCGCCACCACCATGGACGACGACGCGCGCCTGGTCGAGGGCGAGGCCGACCTGCTCAAGCAGGTCCTGGTGAACCTCGTCAAGAACGCGGTCGAGGCACTGGGAGAGTCCGGCGGCGGCCGCATCGAGATCGTCAACCGCGGCATTGTCCACCGCGAGCGCAAGCTGTACCTGGAACTGGCCGTGACCGACACCGGTCCGGGCCTGTCGCCGGACGTGATGGCCAACCTGTTCTCGGTTGTGCGCAGCACCAAGGACGGCGCGCACCGCGGCCTGGGCCTGTCGATCGTCCACGGCCTCGTGAAAAAGATGGGCGGCCAGATCGCCTGCCGCAGCGGCCGCAGCGGCACCGCATTCGAAATCCTGCTTCCGGCCTGGTCCGGCTCCAGCGCTGCCCCGGCGATCCCGGTGCGCGCAATCGGTTCTGCTTAAGGTCATCATGAACGAGTACTGCGCCAGCGCCGATCCCGCCTGGCATGCCGATACCGAAGACCAGCCACGCCTGCTGCTGGTCGACGACGAGCCGCGCCTGCTGGCTTCTCTCTACGAGCTGCTGCGCGACCGCGGCTTCCACCTGACCACGGCCAGCTCCGGCACCGAGGCGATCGCCCACCTGTCGCGCTTCCGTTTCGACCTGGTCCTGCTCGACCTGCGCCTGCCCGACATCGGCGGCCACGAGATCATGGACTTCATGAACGAGCGCGGGGTCGAATCCGACGTGATCGTGATGAGCGGCGAAGTGGGGATCGAGGCCGCCATCGGCGCCCTGAAACGCGGCGCCTACGACTACCTGCGCAAGCCCTACAGCCGCGAAGAACTGCTGAAAACGGTCGCCAACGCGCTCGAACAGCGCCGCCTGGCCAGCGCCAACCTGCGCATCGCGAACCAGCTCGAAAACTCCGAGAAGATGTACCGCTACCTGGTCGACAGCTCGCCGGACATCATCTACACGCTCAACCACGAAGGCCGCTTCACCTTCGTGAACGACCGCGCCTACCAGTTATTGGGGTTCTCGCGCGATGAGCTGATCGGCAAGCATTACTCGATCCTGGTGCACGATGAAGACCTCGAGCGCGCGCGCTATGTCTTCAACGAGCGCCGCGTCGACGAACGCGCCTCGCGCAACGTCGAATTGCGCCTGAAGTGCAGGGGAGCCAAAAGCAACAGCGGCGACCGCACCTTCAACAACACCTTGATGACGATTTCGCTGAACTCGATTGGCATGCACGTGCCCGACGGCGAAGTGAGGAAGCTCGAGTTCTTCGGCACCTATGGCGTGGCGCGCGACATCACCGACAGGAAGCGCGCCGAGGAAGTCATCTCCTACCAGGCCTACCACGACATCCTGACCGACCTGCCGAACCGGATCCTGTTCAAGGACCGCCTCGGCCTGGCGGTGATCCAGGCCAAGCGCAAGCAGACCGAACTGGCCGTGATGTTCATCGACCTGGACCGCTTCAAGCTGGTCAACGACACGCTCGGCCACGTGAAGGGCGACGAGCTGCTGCAGCAGGCCGCCGTGCGCCTGAAGGACTGCCTGCGCCGCGGCGACACCATCGCGCGCCAGGGTGGCGACGAGTTCACGATCGTGCTGCCCGAGCTGCGCGACCGCGACGACGCGCGCATCATCGCTGACAAGTTCCTGGAAAGCCTGCAGCGCCCATTCGACCTCGACGGCCACGAAGTGCACATCTCGGCCTCGATCGGGATTGCGATCTACCCCGGCGACGGCGAATCGATCGACGAGCTGCTGCGCCATGCCGACATCGCGATGTACCAGGTGAAAGCGCTGGGCAAGAACGGCCACAGTTTTTATCATGACTCGATGCTCGACGTGTCGCACCAGAAGATAGCGCTGGAGCAGGCGCTGCGCCGCGCGCTCGAGCACAACGAGCTGGAGATGTACTACCAGCCGCAGATTGATTCCACCAGCGGGCGCATCGTCGGCGCCGAGGCGCTGATGCGCTGGAACCACCCGACGCGCGGGCTGCTGTCGGCCGGCGAATTCCTGCCGTTCGCGGAAGAGAACGGCCTCATGCTGCCGATCTCGGACTGGATGATCGGCGCACTGTGCCGCGACATGCTGCAGTGGAACCTGGCCAGCGGCCAGGAAGTGAAACTGTCGCTGAACCTGTCGCCGCAATACCTCGACCGCGGCGACTTCTTCGAGAAGATGCGCGGGGCGCTGGTGCGCTACGGGATTTCCCCGGGCCAGATCGAGGTCGAGATCACCGAGAACATCTGCATCCGCAATCCGCAGTACGCGATCGAGCAGCTCAATAAACTCTGCCAGCTGGGGGTGTCGGTGGCGATCGACGACTTCGGCACCGGCTACTCGTCGCTCTCTTACCTGCACCGCTTCCCGATCCACACGATGAAGATCGACCAGTCGTTCGTGCAGGAGATCCACGACGCGAACGGGCACTATCCGGTGATCCTGGCGATCATCTCGATCGCGCGCGGCCTGAACCTGAACCTGGTGGCCGAAGGCGTCGAGACCGAGACGCAAGCCGATTACCTGCGCGCCAATGGCTGCGAGACGATGCAGGGCTACCTGTTCCACCGCCCGATTTCGCTTTCCAGCTTTATCGGCGTGCTGCGCGCGCAGGTCCCTGCAAGCGACGTACCGGTGGGCGCCTTGCGGCCAGCGGTACGCGCCTTGCGCGCTTAACCCTCCACCGTGAACAGCGCCACCGCGCCCGCCGGCGCACCTGTCTCCAGCGAGCGCCACACGGCCGAGTACCTGCGCGTCAAGGGCCTGGCCGAGCGCGGCATCGCCAGCGCCCAGCACAGCCTGGGCTTCATGTACGCGAACGGGCAGGGCGTGCCTCGCAACGATGCCATGGCCGTGATGTGGTACCGCGAGGCCGCCGGCGCCGGCTTGAGCCACGCCCAGTACAACCTCGGCGTCATGTATCAGAAGGGCCAGGGCGTGGCGCAGGACCATGCGGAGGCCATCGACTGGTACGCGCGGGCGGCCGAGCAGGGCTATGCCCCGGCCCAGTACAACCTCGGCTGGCTGTATGCGAAGGGCCAGGGCGTCCAGGCCGACGCCGGGCAGGCGCTGCACTGGTTCGGCCAGGCGGCCGCCCAGGGCGACCCCGGCGCCCAGCACAATCTCGGCATGATGTACGAAGGCGGCAAGGGCGTGGCCCAGGACCTCGATGCGGCGCTGGCCTGGTACCGGCGCGCGGCGGACCAGGGTTATGCGCGTGCGCAGTTCGCCCTCGCCCTGCGCTACGACAGCGGCCAGGGCGTGGAGCGCGACGCGGCCCAGGCGCTGGAGTGGCTGCGCCGCGCCGCCGAACAGGGGCATGCGCCGGCCCAGTTCAACCTGGCGCTGCGTTACGACAAGGGGCAGGACCTCGAGCAGGACAGCCGCCAGGCGATTGCCTGGTACGAGCGCGCCGGCGCCCAGGGCCACGCCAGCTCGCAGTTCAACCTCGCGCTGATCCTCGACAGCGGCCATGGCGTGCCGCGCGACGAAGCCGCGGCACTGACCTGGTACCGCCGCGCCGCCGAGCGTGGCCATGCGGGCGCGCAGGACAATCTCGGGCTGCGCTACGAGCACGGTCAGGGCGTGGAGCGCGATCCCGCGCAGGCGGCACATTGGTACCGCCAGGCGGCCAGCCAGGGCTTGCCGGCAGCGCAGTACCACCTGGCGCAGCTGTTTGACGCCGGCAGCGGCGTCGAACATGATCCGGCGCAGGCTGCCGAGTGGTATCAAAAAGCGGCCGAGCAGGGGCACCTGCGCGCCCAGTTCGATCTCGGCTTGCGCTACGAGAGCGGTGCCGGGGTCGAACAGGATGCGGCGCGCGCACTGCGCTGGTACCTGCGCGCGGCCGAGCAGGACTACGCACCGGCGCAGCACATGGTCGCCACGATGCTGGACCGCAGCGACGCGGCGAATCCGGTGGAGGCGACGAGGTGGTATCGCAAGGCGGCGGACGCTGGCCACGCGCTGGCCCAGTTCGCGCTCGCCCTGCGTTATGACAGCGCCCATGGCGCCGAGCGCGATTACGAGGCGGCGTATTTCTGGTACCTGTGCGCCGCGCGCCAGGGGCATGCACGGGCGCAGTTCAACCTCGGGGTGATGTATGCGACGGGGCAGGGAGCGGCGCGCGACCTGGTCGAGGCGCATGCATGGCTGGCGCGCGCGGCGGGCAGCGGCGTTGCGGCGGCGGGGCCGTATCTCAAGCGCGTGGCTGGCCGCATGACGGCGGCGCAGTTGGCGCAGGTGCAGGGGTTGCAAGAGGCGGCGTAGCGGTTGTTCAACCGTTCCATGCATATCTAAAACCTGTCCCGGCCGTTGCACCCCACGGTTAAAATACCGCGCATAACAACCATAATCATCCCCGGAGACCATGAACAAACCGCTCCCCACCGTGCTGGCGCTGGCGCTGGCGCTCGCCTTCGCCTCGACCTCCCTCCTGCCCGCGCACGCCGCACCTGCCGCCGCTGTCACATCCCCCTCCTTCGACCGCAAGGCCTACACGATCAACCATAAAAAGTTCGTCCTGCCCAACGGCCTGACCCTGATCGTGCACGAAGACCACAGCGTGCCCGTGGTGGGCGTGAACATGTGGTACCACGTCGGCTCACGCAACGAAAAACGCGGCAAGACCGGGTTCGCCCACCTGTTCGAGCACTTCTTCTTCAACGGCTCGGAGAACTACCCGCACGGCTTCCGTGAAGCGATGGACGACCTGGGTGCGAACAACCGCAACGGCACCACCAACACCGACCGCACCAACTTCTTCGAAGACGTGCCGGTGTCGGCGCTGGAGCGCACCCTGTTCCTCGAATCGGACCGCATGGGCTTCCTCGGCAACTACATCTCGAAGGAGATGCTCGAGCGCGAGCGCGGCGTGGTGCAGAACGAAAAGCGCCAGGGCGAGAACCAGCCCTATGGCCGCGTGCGCAACGAGATCGGCGCCAAGATGTATCCGTACTCGCACCCGTATTCGTGGTCGACCATCGGCAGCATGGAAGACCTGTCGGCGGCCTCGCTGGAAGACATCCGCGAGTGGTACCGCACCTACTACGGCCCGAACAACGCGGTGATCTCGCTGGCCGGCGACATCACGCCCGAACATGCGCTGGAACTGGTCACCAAATACTTCGGCGCGATCCCGCCGGGCCCGCCGCTGCCGCGCACGGAAAAATGGATTCCGACGCTGGACCGCAACATCCG
Source organism: Massilia niabensis (assembly GCF_042655085.1). NCBI lineage: Bacteria > Pseudomonadati > Pseudomonadota > Betaproteobacteria > Burkholderiales > Oxalobacteraceae > Massilia > Massilia niabensis. The sequence goes on from NZ_JBHSMU010000007.1 coordinate 98,671, forward strand.
CGACGAGATGGAAGACCACGTGCCGCAGGTGCGCATCTACCGCAGCTGGCACGTCGCCGCCTGGAAGGATGCCGACACCCCGCGCCTGACCCTGCTGGCCGAGGTACTGGCCGGCTCGAAGAGCGCGCGCCTCGACAGGCGCCTGGTCTACGACAAGGGCCTGGCGACGAACGTCAGCACCTATGTCAACGACGCGGAGCTGGGCGGCACCTTCAATATCGTCGTCACGGTCAAGCCGGGCGCGGACCCGCTGCTGGTCGAACGCGAGGTCGACGCCATCGTCGCCGAGGTGCTCGATAAAGGCCCGACGGATGCCGAACTGGCGCGCGTCAAAACGCGTACCCTGTCCGACTTCTCGCGCAGCCTGGAGCGCCTGGGCGGCTTCGGCGGCCGCTCGGACGTGCTGGCCGAAAGCATGACCTACGGCGGCTCGCCCGACGCCTACCTGACGCGCCTGGAGCAGCTGGCCAAGGCCAACGCGGCCGAGGTGAAAGCCGCCGGCCAGCGCTGGCTGCGCGCGAACCACTACACGATGACGGTGCGTCCGTTCGCGAAACTGGCGGCCGTCAAATCGACGCTGGACCGCAAGGTGCTCCCGGGGCTGGGCGAAGCGCCGGATGTGAAATTCCCGGCCATGCAGCGCGCCCAGCTGAAGAACGGGCTGAAGGTGATCCTGCTCGAGCGCCACACGGCGCCGATCGTCAACGCGACGCTGGCGGTCGACGCCGGCGCCGCATCCGACACCCTGGCCAAGGCCGGCGCCGCCTCGCTCGCGCTCGACCTGCTCGACAAGGGCACGAAGACGCGCGACGCCTTTGCGCTGTCGGACGCGCTGGAAAACCTGGGCGCGCGCCTGTCGACCGGCACGGCTGCCGACCAGTCGCTGGTGCGGCTGCAGGCGACATCAAGCAACCTGGCGCCGTCGCTGGCCATCATGGCCGACGCCGCGCTGGCGCCGAGCTTCCCGCAAGACCAGTTCACGCTGCAAAAGGGACGCCGCATGGCCCAGATCGGCCAGGAAAAGGCGCAGCCGACTAGCCTGGCGACGCGCCTGGTGCCGGGCCTGCTGTACGGCCAGGAGCACGCCTACGGCAAGCCGGCCAGCGGCAGCACGCAGAGCGTCGAAGGCATCACCCGCGAAGACCTGGCAGCCTGGCACGCGGCCTGGTTCAAACCGGGCAGCGCGACCCTGATCGTGGCCGGCGACACCACGATGGACAAGCTGCTGCCGGCGCTGGAAGCCTCGTTCGGAGGGTGGAAGGCTGGCTTGGCCCCCGCCAAGGCGGTGGCCGGCGCCAACGCGAACGTCAACGCCGGCAGGAAGGTCTACCTGGTCGACAAGCCGGACGCGCCGCAATCGACTATTGTCGCCGCCCACCTGTCGCTGCCGTATGGCCAGCCGGAAGACCTCGCGGTCGAGCCGGTGATGCACAACTTCGGCGGCATCGCGACCTCGCGCCTGAACCGCAACCTGCGCCTCGATAAACACTGGAGCTACGGCACCAGCGCGCGCCTGACCGAAGTACGCGGCCAGCGCAGTTTCATGACGATCGCGCCGGTGCAGACCGACAAGACGGTCGAGGCGATGCGCGAAGTGGCGAAGGAAGTGAAGGGCGTGGCGGGCGAGCGTCCGCTGGTCGGCACGGAATACGAGAGCATCATGCGCAACATGACTTCGCGCCTCGCCGGCCGTTTCGAGACCCTGAGTGCGCTGGAAGGCGCGGCGCTGGCGAGCGTCAACCTGAACCTGCCGGAGGATTACTGGAGCGGCTATTCGCGCAGCCTGAAGGCCCTGACCCCGGCACAGCTGGGCCAGGCCGCGGGCAAGTTCGTCAAGCCGGACGAGGTGACCTGGATGGTGATCGGCGACCTGCGCAAGGTGGAGGCGGGGATTCGTGCGCTGGGCTGGGGCGAGGTGGTGGTGCTGGACCAGGACGGGAAGCCGGTGCGGTAAGTGTTAAGAGCCGCCGTGTGACCAGGGTGGGCTCGTGCGTCCACCCGCACACCGACCCGCATTTGTCCCGGTTTTCGGTCGCACCCGCACGGCGTGCATACATCGGCTGGTATATACTGTACACCCATACAGTTTCGCCACCCAGATGAAACTTTCCGACAAGCTCGAAATCCTGGCGGATGCCGCCAAGTACGACGCCTCCTGCGCCAGCAGCGGCGCCCCGAAACGCGCCTCCGACGGTGCCGACGGCGGCATCGGCGCCACCACGGGCATGGGCATTTGCCACAGCTACACGCCCGATGGCCGCTGCGTGTCGCTGCTGAAAATCCTGCTCACCAATTTCTGCGTCTACGACTGCCAGTACTGCGTCAACCGCCGTACCTCGAACGTGCCGCGTGCGCGCTTTTCGGTCGAGGAAGTGGTCAAGCTGACCCACGATTTTTACCTGCGCAACTACATCGACGGCCTGTTCCTGAGTTCCGGCATCATCCAGTCGAGCGACTACACGATGGAGCAACTCGTTGCCGTGGCGCGCACGCTGCGCGAAGTGCACAACTTCCGCGGTTACATCCACCTGAAAACCATCCCCGACGCCGACCCGCTGCTCATTGCCGAGGCCGGCCGCTATGCCGACCGCCTGTCGGTGAACATCGAGCTGCCCACCCACGACAGCGTGACCCGCCTGGCGCCGGAAAAGAACGTGCACACCATTAAACTGGCGATGGGTTCGATCCGGCGCAAGCTCGACGAAAAGGCGGAGGAGCCGAAAGCCCCGGCCTTTGCCCCGGCCGGGCAAAGCACGCAGATGATCGTCGGCGCCGATGCCAGCGACGACCAGACCATCCTGAATACCGCCGAGACCCTGTACGGCAGCTATAAACTCAAGCGCGTGTATTACTCGGCCTTCAGCCCGATCCCGCAAAGCCCGGATAGCGTGCCGCTGGCACCGCCGCCGCTGCTGCGCGAGCACCGCCTGTACCAGGCCGATTTCCTGCTGCGCAGCTATGGTTTCACCGCCGGCGAACTGATGCCGGCTGCCGGTAATCTCGCGCTCGATGTCGATCCAAAACTGGCCTGGGCGCTGGCCAACCGCGACCACTTCCCGATGGACCTGAACCGCGCCGAGGAAACGATGATCGCGCGCGTGCCGGGCATCGGCCTGCGCAACGCCAAGCGCATCGTCGAGCTGCGCCGGTTGCGCCGCGTGCGCTGGGAAGATCTGTCGCGCCTGCGCTGCAGCATGAAGAAGATCGCGCCCTTCGTGGTCACGGCCGACTACAAGCCGGCCCAGGGGCTGGCCAGTTCCGACCTGCTGCGGCGCCATTTGGGGGCGCCGCAGGAGCAGATGAACCTGTGGCCTGAACTGCAGGCAGCATGAACGCGGCGGCCAAGGTTGCCGCCGGCCAGCCGCTGGTGGTCTCCAGCTTCCCCGAGTGGCGCGACGCCGCGCGCGACCTGCTGCTGCACGGCGTGGCGCCGGAACTGGTCACCTGGAACGAACACGGGACCTTGGATGCCGACCTGTTCTCGGGTGCGCCGGACTCGTCATCTTCTTCGGATAATGCTCCTGCCGGGGTCGTCCCGGTAGAAGAAGCACCGCCGCCGCATTTACCACCGTCTTTACTGCGTATTCCACGCGCCTTCATGGACATGCTGCAGTCGGCCGCCTGCTGCCGCGTGCCGGACCGCTGGGCCTTCCTGTACCGCGTGATCTGGCGCTGGCAGCACGGCGAGCACGACGTGCAGTCGCCGGCCGATGTCGACGGCGTCAAGTTGCATGCGATGGTGAAAGCGGTGCGTCGCGAGGAGCACGACATGCATGCCTATATCCGATTCCGCGAGCGCCCGCTTGAAGCCGGCCCGCCGCAATTTGCCGCCTGGTTCGAGCCACGCCACGACGTGCTGCCCCAGGTGGCCGAACATTTCAGAAACCGCATGGGCGGTGTCACCTGGATGATCGGCACGCCCGAGGCCAGCGTCATGTGGGACGGCGCCACGCTGCACCACACCGGCCCCCTGATGTCGAGCGCGGCCGACCTGGACGATGCCGGCGAGGCGCTCTGGCTGACCTATTACCGCAGCATCTTCAATCCGGCCCGCGTGAACGCCCAGCTGATGCAAAGCCATATCCCGTCGCGCTTCTGGAAGAACCTGCCGGAAGGCGCCATCGTGCCGGGCATGGTCAGCAACGCCGAACTGGGTGCGCGCAGCACCGGCCAGGCCCAGGCAGTGGGCAAGAAAAGCGGCTTCACGATCCCGATCGCCCCGGCCGACGCCCAGCCCGAGCGCCAGCAGCCCTCAAAGCTGGACGAGTGCCGGCGCTGCGAGCTGTGGCAGTACGCGACCCAGGCCGTGCCCGGCGAGGGGCCGAAGCGGGCGCAGATCATGCTGGTGGGCGAGCAGCCGGGCGATCAGGAAGACCTGGCCGGCAAGGCCTTCGTCGGCCCGGCCGGCAAGCTGCTGGACCGGGTGTTCGAGGCAGCCGATCTCGAGCGCCGCGCGATCTACCTCACCAACGCGGTCAAGCACTTCAAATGGGAGCCGCGCGGCAAGCGGCGTCTGCACAAGACGCCGGTGCAGCGCGAGATCGAAGCCTGCGGTTACTGGCTGGAGAAGGAACTGGCGACCGTCAAGCCGACCGTCATCGTGGCGCTCGGCGCCACGGCGCTGAAATCCGTGCTCGGCAATGGCAACGCGAAGCTGGCCGAATCGCTCGGCAAGGCAATCCGGCACGAAGGGCGCTGGGTCGTCACCGTCTACCACCCGTCGTATATCCTGCGCGTGCCCGACGAGGAGGCCAAGCGGCAGGCGTTCAATGTGATGGTCGAAGGCTTGAAGCTGGCCAAGCAGCTCCTCGAGCGGCCGCCGGAAGAACCGCCGGCGTAAGGTTTCATCACCGGCCCGGCGCCACCGCCACGTCGAACCGCACCATATCCCCGGCGCTGACCTGTTTCGCAGCGGAGGCAGGCGTCATGGTGCCGATTGCAAACCCCGGCTGTACTTGGACGATGCCGATCGTTCCCACCGGCGTCTCCACGGTGCCGAGCGGCACCCGGGGATCGGCACCGTACACCTGCTGGCGCGGGTCTACCCGGTAGACCACGAGCTGGTCGCCCGGCGTCACCGACGCGGTGCTGCCGGCGTCGATGAAAATCCGCTCGCCCTGCACCTGCACCACCTTCGCCATGAAGGGCAGGGGAGCAAGGTCCGTCATGATGCCGGCGATGCCTTCGTCGAGCGCGCGCAGGATCGCGCCGCCGAAGGGGGTGGCCGCGAAGCTGGCGCTGCCGAAGGGCTTGTCGCGGCCGACGCGCTGCGTCCCCACCTGTTCCACGCTTGCCGTGCGGCGGGCAAGCAGCACACCGGTCAGCCCGTCGTGGACAAAAAATTCGATTTCGATGCGGCGTGCCTTGCGATCGACCAGGCCGTAGAAGGCCGGCTTTTCAAAAGGGCTGGCGTCGACGATCTCGCCCGAAATCACGAACTGGCTCTCGTGCATCGATGCCAGGCGGCGCACGGCGGCCGTATCCGCGCCCGGGCCGCTGCTGCCGGGAGAAATCACGTAAGGGCTGCTCTTGCCGAGGAATTTGCCGGTGCCGGTCAGGCGGCGCAGCAGTTCCTGCGGCAGGCGGGTGGCGATGTCGTCGACGTCGTCGAGCTGGGGCGAGCGGCGCACGTGGAAGGGAGTGACGACGATTTTTTTCTTGTAGCCGAGGTTGACGCTGCCGCTGGGGCGCGCTTCCTCTTCCTTGACGGCGACGCGCACGTGCAGCATCGGACCGGATTGCCACTCGCGCAGGACGGTGTAGCGGTCGAAATCATACGCCGGCTGGACGCGGCTGCTTTCATACGCGCCGCGGGTGCCGGCGCCGGCTGCGACATCGACCCGGGCGCCGGTGCGCAGGCCGAGCTGCTCGAGCGCGTCCTTGATGGCAAGCTGGCGGGCGCGCGCCAGGCCGCCGTTGGCGATCGCCGCCACGCCCTCGGCCTCGATCGGCGCGGCATGGGCAGGCGCGACCAGCGCAAGCAGCAGCGCCAGCAGGGCGCCACAAGCAACTTTACATTTACTGGGCATGGTAGAACGAGGCGCCGTAACCCGCGCCAGGACCGGCGCTGCCCACCATGGCGCGGGCGTTCCTGACCGCCGGCAGTGCCGCGCGCGAGGAGCGCGCCTGGGCCTGGGACCGGGCGGCATTGGTGTCGAAATCCATTTCCACGGTCGTCTCGAAGGTGCCGTCTTCGCGCTGGGCGACATTGCTCACGCGCGCGCCACGGATGAAGGCGTCAATATACACCTTGAAACTATCGTCTTTCAGCGCCAACGAGGCCACCGTGCTGCCGCCTTCGATGCGCAGGCCATAGACCTGCTCGGCCATGACGCGGTAGGCGTCCAGGCGAGAGGCGCGCATCGCCAGCAGTTTGCGCTGGGCTGGCGAGAGGCGCTCGCACTGGCCGGCGCAGGCGGCATTGTTGACAGCGGCATAGCCGGTGGCGTTCAGGGTGACGATGACGGGCTGTGCGGCGGCCTGTCGGGCAGGCATGTGCATGGTGCCGCAGGCGGAGAGCAGCGAGGCGCAGGCAAGGGCGAGGACAGCAACGAGTTTCATGACGGATCCGGTAAGAATGCTGGGCGCGAAAGGCGCGGTATCAGTCAGGATAACGGCCGCTGCGGGCAGATCTTGATGGACGCAGGGAAATATTTAGCGCAAACGGCCGCGCAATTCGCGGCCGGATTGACGCATCGACAAGGCTTTCAGGAGGAGGACAGCACGAACTGGTTACCGTCCGGATCCTTCATGATGGCGAACTCGCCCCAAGGCTGCTTTTGCGGCGGGGATACGAACTCGACGCCACGAGCGGATAACTGGCGGTAGGTCGCTTCGACATCGTCGCAGGCCAGCGATCCGTTGAAGGCGCTGCCGATCCGGTCTTCCTGGCCATCCGGCGTGAACAGCACGAAGCGCGTGTCGGACGCACCGACGCGCAGCTCGATCCAGCGCTGCTTGCCGAAGGGCTGGTCGGTAATGACGCGAAAGCCGAGCTTTTCGGTATAGAAGGCGAGCGCCACGTCCTGGTCGCGGGTCGGGATGCTGACGAATTTGATATGGGTGATCAAGCGGGTCTCCTGTTGTGATGGGCCGCATTCTCGCACGCGGCAGGGTCCCGCTATAATCATCAAGACTATACTCTTGAAGAATACAGTGAGGCTACGGTGACAACGCTCGACCCCTACGTGCTCGATGTCCTGATGCCTGACCTCGTCGGCCACGAACATTCGCCGGCCGCCTTCCTGATCTACCTGTACCTGTGGCACCGGATCGAGGCGGCGGGCGACCGCGCCGTGCAGCTCAGCTACGCGACGATGGCGCTGGAAACGGGCCTGTCGCGCGTCACTGCCCAGCGTGCCATCGCCTTGCTCGAGCGCCGGCAACTGATCAGCGTCACGCGCAGTTCGCGCACGGCGGTGCCGAGCTACCTCGTGCTGCGGCCGTGGGCGGCGCGCAAGCGGGCGGGATAGGGGTGTGGTATCTCCACGGATACCATTTATGCATATGCTTCTTGTAACATCTTGTTTCTTGCTCGTGGTTGCTAATATCGCTTAACGGAAAGACAATGCCCTTCAGTAACTAACGAGACGAAGGGATGTTCCGATGTTCAAGCATGTATTGCCTGCCCTGGCCTTGTGTTTCCTGAGTCTGCCCGCGTGGTCGCAGACCGGGATTCCGTCTACCCCCCATGCAGCGGCGGTTGAAGAAGCCGAGCCGGTTCCACAGACCGTGCTCGTCACCGGCAGCCGCCCGGGACCTGGCCTGTGGAAGGTGTCGAAAGGTGAAAACGTCATGTGGGTGTTCGGCACCTATGCACCGCTGCCGCCGAATATGGAATGGCGCTCGCGCAACGTGGAAAAGGTCATTGCAAACTCCCAGGAATACCTGAAGCCGCCGGCTTCCTCCGCCGGGGTAGGCGTGATGGGTGGACTGGGGGCCTTGCCCTTCCTGATTGGCTTCAAGAAGAACCCCGACGGTGCAGAACTGAAGGATGTGCTGCTGCCGGATGTGTACGCACGGTGGCTACCTTTGAAGCAACAATATTTCGGCAACGACGACGATATCGCACGCGAACGTCCGATTTTCGTCGCTGAGCAGCTATCGCAGCGTGCTATGAAGGCGGCCGGACTGGGAGGACGCAGCTACGACGTACGCAAAACGATCGAAAAGCTCGTCGACAAGCACAAGATCAAGACCACGAGCTCACTCCATCGCGTCGACATCAAGGACCCCGCCAAGACCCTGCGTGAATTCAAAAAGTCGCCAATGGACGATGCGGCTTGCCTGGTCCAGACCATGGCGCGTCTCGACACCAATATCGAGGTCATGCGCGCTCGTGCCAACGCGTGGGCAGTGGGCGAACTCGACGAGATCCGCAAGCTGGACTTCAGTGACCGCGACGCCTGCTACGATGCCGTGAATGCCAGCTCGCTTGCAAAAAACCAGCCCGAACTCAAAGACATGAAAATAATGGCAGAGGAGAAGTGGATCGCCAACGCCGAAAAAGCGCTTGCCACCAATACGAGCACGTTCGCTGTGGTCGAGATCAGGGATATCCTGGACCCGAAAGGCATCATTGCCACCCTGCAGGCCAAGGGCTATACGGTCGAGTCGCCTAAATAAACCAACAAGGAATGTCCATGTTCAAGCGCGTACTGCCGGCCCTGACCCTCTGTCTCCTGACGACGCCCGCTTGGGCGCAGGCCGAGGCCCCGGCCGCTCCGCCAGCCGCTTCATCCGCCACCATCGACGCGCCGACGATGGAAAATGGCGAAGCGGTCCCGCAAACCGTCCTCGTCTCCGGCAGCCGCCCGGGGCCGGGTTTATGGAAGGTGTCGAAGGGAAACCACGTGATGTGGGTATTCGGCACCTATTCGCCGCTCCCCTCGAAAATGGAGTGGCGTTCGACCAAGGTCGAGAAGGTCATCGCGGCTTCTCAGGAATACCTGATGGCGCCAGGGTTCTCGATGGGCGTCGGCTTCAGTGGCGTGACGGCCTTGCCATTCCTGATCGGCATCAAAAAGAATCCAGATGGCGCCGAGCTGAAGGATGTGTTGCCACCGGAGGTGTACGCGCGCTGGCAACCCCTGAAGCAAAAATACTTTGTTAACGACAGGGGCATCGATCGTGAGCGTCCCACCTTCGTGGCGGGGGAACTGTACAGCCGCGCACTGAAACAGGCGGGGCTCTCGCGGGACGACGAGGTGCGAGCGACAATCGCGAAGCTTGCAGAAAAGCACAAGCTCAAGTTCACGGACGCGACCTACCACGTCGCCATCAAGGATCCCGGCAAGGCGGCGCGCGAATTCAAGAAGTCGGCACTGGACGATGCGCCCTGCCTGATGAAAACGATCGAAAGCCTCGACACCGACGTCGAGGCGATGCGGGCCCACGCCAATGCCTGGGCCAACGGTGAGCTGGACGAGATCCGCAAGCTGAACTTCGGTGACCGCGCCAACGCCTGCATCCACGCACTCGGCACGGGTTCCCTCGGGAGAAACCAGCCCGAACTGAGATCCGCGCAGGAAACGGCGCTCGCCCGCTGGCTCCTGGCCGCGGAGAAGGCGCTCGCCACCAATGCCAGCACCTTTACCGTCGTGCCCCTCAAGGAAATCCTCAACCCGAAGGGCGTCATCGCCACGCTGCAAAGCTGGGGCTATACGGTCGAGCAACCGAAGTGAGGGGCGCGGCATCGCACAACATCATGTTGCGATTCAATTTCCCGTGCGCCCCAAAAATTGATAATTGGCTATCATCCCTGTCGCTTCTGCGGACCCCGCAATGAACCGGTTCAAACAAGGGATGAACGATGAAACTGTCACACGTATTGAATGTGGCCTCGCAGTACATGCGTGCCGAGCTGTATGCGATCTCATCGATCAAGCGGCTGTCGGACGTGCATTTGCTGTGGGGACCGATTCATGCGCGGCGTAACCTGGGCCTCGGCGCCAAATTCTTTTCGCTCTACAGCCTGGCCGAAGTGCCCAAGCGCACCTGGTCGGATTACCTGGACAACGAGCCGCTCAAGAAGCGCTATGCCGCCATCACGTCGAAGGAAGCACGCCTGCTGGCCGACGACAAGATCAAGTTCTTCGAGCATTGCAGCGCGCATGGGATCGCCACGGCGAACATCGTTGCCCTGGTCACGAAGTCCGAGCCGAACGGCAGCAGCATCCCGCATGTGCTGGCTGCCTCCGACCTGGAAAAACTGCTCGTGCCCGGCGAGTATTTCGTCAAGCCGAGCAACGGCTCGCACGGCAAGGGCACCTTTTCGCTGACGGTGACCGCCTCTGGCGTGCGCTGGAGCGGGGGCAACAGCGGTTCGTTCCCCGACCTTGCCCGTTACTGCGAAGCGGCGCTCGCGTTCACGCGGGCCCTGATCGTGCAGCCCAAGCTGGTGAACCACCATGTCATCAAGAACATCACCCAGTCGAAAGGCCTGTCGACGATCCGCGTGGTCACCATCCGCAACGCCCGGCAGATCGAAGTCATTGCCGGCGCCGTGCGCATCGTCGTCGGCGAATCCGATGTCGACAATTTTTCGCACGGCGCCAGCGGCAACCTGGTGGCCGGCGTCGACGTCGACACGGGCGAAATGATTACCTCGATCGGTTCCAAATCGAAGACCTGGCCTGCCATGAAGGACGTGCCGGTGCATCCGCAATCGGGCGCCTCGATCATGGGCGTGCAGCTGCCGTACTGGCCGGAAGTACTCGCGCTGGTGAAGGCGGCCCACACCTCGATCGCGGGCCTGCACACGGTCGGCTGGGATGTCGCCATCCTGGAAAACGGCCCGGTGATCGTCGAAGCCAACTGGCGCTACGACATCGATATCCTGCAAGTGGCCTACAAAAAAGGCTTCAGGAAAGTCATCGACGAGAAGCTGGCCTGCTGAGGCCGGCAACGCCGGTTGACGCGGGACAGGCAGGGCACCTGTCGCGCCCGCCCAGTGGCGATGCAATGTTGTCACTGCCGGGCAAAACCGCGTAGAATGCGGGGTGTCCGCAGCATCGCGGGTGTAGCTCAATGGTAGAGCAGAAGCTTCCCAAGCTTACGACGAGGGTTCGATTCCCTTCACCCGCTCCAGTCGTCCAGCGACTACGCCTTTTTTTCTTCCGTATCCCTGAATGACCTCTCCGCCTGGCGCCGCTTGGGCACCGCACTCACGACCATGCCCATCGGCCGCAAGAGCTTTTCCGCGGTGGCAAGCGTTGGACTCGATTCTTCCCGCTCGACATCCTGCAAGGTCCGCGCCGATACCCCGCACAACTTCGCATACTCGGCGATGGTCAGACGCAGTGCGGTACGGATTTTCCGGATGACTGCCGGTATCGGCAGCGAGGGATCGGCTGCCAGCTCGTCCGCCAGGGTCCGCCGTGCTTCGAGCGCTTCGCCGGGCGTCAGGGGTTTGAAGCGTTTATCCATTAGAGCGCCTCCAGTTGAGCGCGGACCTTGTCGATCGTTTTTTCCAGGGGCGCGAAAAATTCCTCCTCGATGCCGAGCGCGCGGGCGTCCGCGAGCAGAGTGGCGAGCGGCGCCGCCATGCGCGCGGCCGCGTCCCGGACCGCTTCCCGTTGCGGCTTGCTGTCGAGCCTCGCGGCATCGCAGGCCTGGGCAATGGCGCTGGCCCAGTCGGGCGAGCCACCGTCGTCCCGCTCCCATCGGATTCGCCGGGCGATGCCGTCCGGATGAAGCCACATCGGTGCGAAATCGAAAAGGGGCGTCAAGCCGATGCTGCCGTCCGGCTTGCGCGCGATCGCGGTATTCCGGGCGTGGTTGTCCTTGTTGCCGAGCGCAACGTTCGCGATGTCGCGTTTGATGTACTCGATCACATCGCGCATGGGGTCGGTCATGCCAGCCAATCGCTGGCACACCTGGTTATGCGTTGGCACGGCTTGAAAGCCACCGAGGCCGCAGAGCGAGGCGATACTTTCCTGCCCATGGCGGATGACCCGGCCATGGACGACTTCGCGGTCGAAACGCGGGATGAACAAGGCGCGTTCGCGCAAGACGAGGTCGGCATGGACATGCAGTCCCAACGAGCGTGCCAGCGTCATGTAGGGGGCTTCGAGGCGAAGAATGTCGGCCAGTTTCTTGTCGCTGCCTCGGCCAAACTTCACGATGAAGTGTTGCTCCGCTTCGTCGTCCGGAAGCATGTGGTCGAGGTAAAACAGCCCGTCATGGGCGCGGGTCAGCAGGATCTTGGGCCATTCGCCTTGAATGCCTGACGAGCCGGCCAAAAACAACCCGTGCTGCGCCAGGTATTCGTTGAAGTCTCCCGCCCTGGACGCGACTTCGTCCATGGTGAAGCCGCGCGTCTTGTTGCCGCTACATGCAGTCACCCATTCATGAGCTTCCTTGACGCGCACGTTGCCAATCGGGTTGCCTGCACCCGCGCACAACAGTACCCAGTCGGCTACCGGACCCGCGTGTTCGGGCCTCTCCAACTGCTTTAATAATTCGACACGGCCATAGCCTTGAGGAAGCAGGTCGATCAGGAAGGGGGGCCAGGCTTGGGCTTGGTCGTTGTCCAGGCCGACTGGTACGTTGACCGATAAGGCAGCGGCATCGCGCCGCTCCCAATACCCGATTGCATAATCGGGCAAATAGATCAGATAAGTAGAAGCAGCAACCCCCAGGGCGGGTTCCCCCGTCAGGTCAACGGCCGCGGCATCGCGCCAGGCGTTGTCGACGAATATCTGGAGTGTGCAGGTCTTGGTGTGCATATGCACAGAATAGTATCACCAATAATCTTGAAAATACTATTAATAATGGTAGAAAACCGTGTAAATAGATCTTCTTAACTTAGAGCGCCTAACAAAACCTTCAGGGCAAGGGATGCGGCCGCCCGACGCGGCGACGAAGACAGTACGCCTGTACGGCGAGGAGCTGCAACGCAGCTATGGAGGTTTTGTTAGGCGCTCTTGGTGACTGTTTCCTTCGTTCCGACCTAAAACGGCAGCGCCTCCTCTTTCTCCGGCGGCGGCAGCGACAAGTCAATCTCGCGCAACGCCAGCGTCTCCAGTTGCAGCAAGGCGAGCAGCTGTCCGGTCTGGAACGGGGCCCAGGCGCGGAAGCCGTTCGCTTCGATCGACACGAGCATGACCGGGCGGGCAGGGAAGTGGGCCGAGACCTGCCTCCATACCGGCTCGGCAGCGCCCGCCAGGGTGTAGCGCGGGTCGACGATCGCGACCACGACGGCCGATCCATGCGGCGTGAATTCCGTTACGTGTACCTTCATCAGATGCGGTCGCTTTCCTTGCGCACGACACGGCCAATGATGAGGCAACTGTCGCCCTCGCAGGCGCGGCGGTAATAGGTACGCTGGTCCGGGTTGTCGGAGGCCAGCCACCAGCGGCCGCCGTCCTTCTGCATCCGCTTGACGACCGGTTCGCCATTGAAATTCACGGCGAACACTTCGCCCACCACTGGCTTCCTGTCGGCGGTATTGATCACGACAATATCGTCCTCGTACAGCGTCGGCTCCATGCTTTCGCCCTTGATAAGGATGGCAATGAGATGGTCCGGGTTGAGCCGCTTGCGTTCGATCCAGTCGCGGCGCATGCCGACGGTGCCGCCGTCGTGATGCTCGGGTTCGGTCTGGAAGCCGGTGACGCCGGCGGACAGGCGCAGCCTCACCATCGGCACCTGGACGAAGGCGTCGTCATTGGCGTCCAGCACCACCACGCGCATGGCGCCCGGGACCAGGGCCTCGGGGTTCGCGCCCTGCAGGCCGGCGATGATCGCCGGCGGCAGGCTCTTGCCTGTGACCTTGGCAATGGCCAGCAATTGCTGCAGGTTCGGGCTGTGCTTTTCGGTCTCCCAATGGGAAATATTCGCCTTGGTATGGCCGCGCGCCGTCCCGAGTTCGAAGGCCAGCCTCGTCCCCAGTGCCTCGCCGGACAGGCCGGCATCTTTCCTGGCCTCTTTCAGCCAGTTGGCGATCATCGTTTTGAGTTCCATTACGCAAGTGTATAGCGAATCGTGGCGCTTTGTATAGAAAAACTTGACGACAAAGTATAGTATAACTATACTTTATTTAATCGTTGTCAATACCCAACGCAGCGGTTCGAACAATAGCCACAGTGAAAGGTGAACCATGAGCAAACTGACATTTCCCGACATGACGAGCGACGCCAGCGCGATTGGTTCGTTCATTGCTTCCTTCATTGCTTCCGTCACGCTGGCCGAGTGGAGCGTGCTGGCCGGCATCGTGACGGCACTCGTGACCTGTGCGGCCAACGTCGCCTACATGCGGCGCAAGGACGCGCGCGAGCAGCGCCAGGCCGAGCTTGCCGAGCGCGAAGCCATGGCCCGTCTGGAACGAGGATGCAAGTGACCTTGACCCTGAGCCTCCATCCGAGCACGCACGCTTGAACCTTCACCTGAACTGTGCTGACATGAAGGCATTACCAGCCCAGTTCCAGACGGAGTCCACCATGGGAATGCCTTCCCGCCAACGCCGGCTGCTGTTACAAGCTTCTCTTGCCGCCGCCGGCATGGCCGTATCGACACGGGGCGCCGCCGCAGCTGGCGCGCCCTTGCTCACACGCCCGATTTCGTCTTCCGGCGAATTGCTGCCCGTCGTCGGCCTCGGCAGCTGGATCACCTTCAACGTCGGCAACGACCCGGCCGCCCGCGCCGTCAGCACCGAAGTCGTGCGCACCTTCTTCGCCGGCGGCGGCCGGCTGATCGACTCGTCCCCGATGTACGGCTCGGCTCAGGACGTGATCGGCGACGCCCTGGCCCGGCTGCGCCATCCGAATACGCTGTTCTCGGCCGACAAGGTCTGGATCGGCTCGGGCGAGCGCGGGCCGGCGCAGATCGAGGCGTCGCGCCAGCTGTGGCGCGTGTCCCGTTTCGATTTGCTCCAGGTGCACAACCTGCTGGCCTGGGAAGAGCACCTGCGCACCCTGTTCGCGATGAAGGCGGCGAAACGCCTGCGCTATGTCGGCATCACGACCTCGGAAGGACGCCGCCACGGGGAGATCGTGAAAATCATGCAGACCCAGCCGATCGACTTCGTCCAGGTCAGCTACAACATCCTGGATCGCGAAGTGGAGCAACGCATCCTGCCGCTGGCGCGCGAGCGGAAGATTGCCGTGATCGCCAACCGGCCATTTCGCCAGGGAGACTTGACGCAGGCGCTGGCGAGTAAACGCGTCCCTGGCTGGGCAGCGGAGATCGGCTGCACCACCTGGGCGCAGGCGCTGCTGAAATTCATCGTGGCCCACCCGGATATCACTTGCGCCATTCCCGCCACCTCGAACCCGGCGCACGCGCGCGACAACATGCTGGCCGCGCGCGGCCCCTTGCCGGACGCGGCGCTGCGCAAGCGCATGATCGCCGACGTGGAGCGGCTCGCATGAGCGAATGGTCGACATACTCGCTGTCGGACCTGCTGATGTTTTCGAAAGCGACCTATTTCCGCCTGTTCGAACTGCACAACCAGGCCCTCTGGCCGGTGCAATTGGCCGCGCTGTCAGCGGGTATCGTGCTGCTCGGCTGCCTGCTGCGCGGCGGCGACCGGGCAGGGCGCCTGGTTGCGGTGCTGCTCGCGCTGGCCTGGATCGGCGTTGCCTGGGGCTATTTTGCGGGACGCTATGCGACGATCAACACGGCCGCGCCGTACTATGCGATCGCGTTTGCCGTGCAGGTTGGGCTGCTGCTGTGGCTGGCCAGCCGGCGGGCTGCGCCACGGCTGACGCAGCCCGTCGGCACCCTGGCTAAACTGGCGCTGGGCATCGCGCTGCTGGCGCTCGTCGTTTATCCGCTGCTGGCGCCGCTGGGCGGGCGTCCGTGGACACAGGCTGAGCTGTTCGGCCTGGCGCCCGACCCGACGGTCGCGTTCACGTTCGGCGCCTTGTTGCTGTGGCGCGCGGGTTGGATGTTGTGGATCGTGCCGCTGCTCTGGTGCGCGGTCACGGGCGCGACGCTGACGGAACTGGGTTCACGACAGGCGTGGGTGCTGCCTTTGACGGGCCTGATGGCGCTGGCCATTGGTCTTACAGCCAGCAGGCGCGCCCGCCTTGCCTCCCGTTAGGGATTACGAACTCAGCAGGTTCCCCGCCCGGAAAGCCGTCTCGCCCGCGATCTTGCACACATGCATGCCGCGCAGCAGGTGGCGGTGCGCGGTGCTGGCGAAGAACACGCCGGGACGTTGCGGCTGCACCGGCGTGACCGTCCCGGTGACCGGGTTGACGATCTCGGCCACCGTTTCCCCGGCCTCGACTCGGTCGCCGAGCTTTTTCAGGAAGACGAGCACGCCGGAATGGGGCGCCGACAGCGGTTCGACCGCTTCCAGCGGCGTCGGCGCGCACAGCGCCTGCGGCAGCGAGGCGAGCGGGATGTCGAGGACCCCTTCGCGCGCCAGGTATTGCAGCAGGGCGGCGGCGTCGGGCCGGGCCAGATCGTAGCGCACGTCGCTCTCGCCGCGCAGCTCGACCGTAATGGCGGCGCAGGCCGGCGGGATCGCCACATCGGGCCCGAAATGGTCCAGCAGGTCCCACCACAGGCGGCTGCAAGCTTCGTCGAAGGGCTCGCCGCCGGATTCGCGCGCCAGCAGCACCGCATGCGCCCCCATCAGGGTCGCCAACGGCTGCACGGCGTCGGCCAGCGGTTCGCCGGCATACATGTGCAGGACGGCTTCGTTGTCGCAATGCAGGTCGAGCATGATGTCGGCGTCGATCGCCATCGACAGCAGGATCTTTTTTAACAGTCCCCCGCTGGTCGTCGGCGCCCACTCGGCCAGCGAGGCACGCGCATGTTCGCGGATCAGCGCCACGTTGGCCTCGGCATCGAGGCCGAGCTTGCCCTCGAGCGACCTTTTCAGATCGTCGGCCACATGCTTGTAGGCGCGGTTGAAGTTCACCCCGGTCGACAGGTCGTAGCGCCCGAACGGGGTACCATGGATCGTCTGCGACAGCCCGATCGGGTTGGCCGCCGGCACCAGGATGATTTCGCCACGGATGCGTCCCTCGGCATCGAGCCGGTCCAGTTCCTGGCGCAGGAAGTGCGCGACCAGCATCGCCGGCACTTCGTCGGCGTGCAGCGACGCCTGAATATAGACCTTCTTGCCGGCGCCCGGCCTGCCGTAGTGGAAAGAGGTGAGCTGGAAGGTGGCGACGTTGTCTTCGATCGCGATCGGGTGTTTGGTGGAATGCACGGCGCTCTCGGGATGATGGGTACGCAAAACCCGATTATGGCGTAGATTGCCTTATTGACCACACTGATCACATTTCAATGCAGCGGCGCAACAGGCGGCCAGGCCGTGCAAAAGCCGTAGGCTATAATGTCCGCCGTTCTTTCCTCACTCTCATTTCCCATGTCCGAAGACACGACCAACAACGGCCCGGCCCGTACGATGCTGTACGACCCTACCGAACATCGCATCCGCAGTTTCGTCACCCGCGCCGGCCGCCTGTCGACGGGGCAGGCGCGCGCGCTCGAGGAATTCGGGCCGCAGTTCCTGGTCGCGTACAAGAAGGAAATGCTCGATTACGCCGCGGCCTTCGGGCGCCAGGCGCCGACGATCCTCGAGATCGGCTTCGGCATGGGCGACACCACGGCGCACATTGCGCGCCAGATGCCGGAAAAAGATTTCATCGGCGTCGAAGTGCACACGCCGGGCGTGGGCAGCCTGCTCAAGCAGATCGGCGAGCAGGGCATCACCAACCTGCGCCTGATCCAGCACGACGCCTTCGAAGTGCTGAACAACATGATCCCCGACGCTTCGCTCGCGGGCGTGCACATCTTCTTCCCCGACCCCTGGCACAAGGCGCGCCACAACAAACGCCGCCTGATCCAGGCGCCGTTCGTACAATTGCTGTGCCAGAAGCTGGCAGCCGGCGGCTACATCCACCTGGCGACGGACTGGGAAGATTACGCGGTGCAGATGCTCGAGGTGCTGGGGGCGGAGCCGCAGCTGGCCAATACCGCCGAGGGCTATGCGCCGCAGCCGGCGTACCGGCCGCTGACCAAGTTCGAGAACCGTGGCCTCAAACTCGGACACGGGGTGTGGGATTTGGTGTTTACCAAAAAGTAATACGTAGGGTGGACGGGGTAATTTCGGCCAATGGCCGGAATTACATCCACCCACGGTTCACATCATCTCGCTGATAATCCCGACAATCTCATCCCCATACGACACCAGCTTCTTCTCACCCACCCCGGTCACGCCGCGCAGCTGGTCGAGCGAAGTCGGCTTGACCTTGGCGATCTCGCGCAGCGTGGCGTCCTGGAAGACGACATACGCCGGCACGCCGTGCTCGCGCGCGCAGCCCATGCGCCAGGAGCGCAGGCGCTCGAAGATGGCCTGTTCCGACTTCGACAGTTCCATCTCTTCGTAGCCCTTGGACGACGTCACCGCGCGCTTCGGCTTGACCGGCTTCTGGTACTGGCGCAGCTGCACCTTCTGCCCGCCTTTTAATACCGGGCGCGCCGCGTCGGTCAGTTTCAGGGAGCTGTAGGACTCGTGGTCCACGGTGATCAGGCCGAGGGCGATGACCTGGCGCACGATGGCGCGCCATTCCTGCTCGCTGCGGTCGTTGCCGATGCCGTACACGGACAATGCATCGTGGTGCCACTGGCTGATGCGGTCGGTCTGCACGCCGCGCAGCACGTCGATCACGTGGCCGGCGGCGAAGCGCTGGTCGACCCGGTAGATGGTCGAGAGCAGCTTTTGCACGGGCACCGTGGCGTCGAAACTGACCGGCGGAATCAGGCAGGTGTCGCAATTGCCGCACGGCCCCGAACGCTCGCCGAAATAGTCGAGCAGGCGCATGCGGCGGCAGGACAGCGTCTCGCACAGGCCGAGCATGGCATCGAGCTTCACCCCCAGCACGCGCTTGAAGGTTTCGTCAGCCTCGGATTCGTCGATCATGCGCCGCTGCAGCACCACGTCCTGCAAGCCATACGCCATCCAGGCGGACGCCGGCATGCCGTCGCGTCCGGCACGGCCGGTCTCCTGGTAATAGCCCTCGATGCTTTTCGGCAGGTCGAGGTGGCAGACAAAGCGCACGTCCGGCTTGTCGATGCCCATGCCGAAGGCAATCGTCGCCACCATCACGATGTTTTCTTCGCGCAGGAATTTCGCCTGGTTGTCGGCACGTTTCGCGTACTCCATGCCGGCGTGGTATGCCATTGCACGGATGCCGTTTTCGTTGAGGAAATCGGCCGTTTCCTCGACCTTTTTGCGCGACAGGCAATACACGATGCCCGAGTCGCCCGGGTGCTCGGTGGTAATAAAATCGAGCAGCTGCTTGCGCCCGGTCGTCTTCTCGACGATCTGGTAGCGGATGTTCGGGCGGTCGAACGAGGACACGAACTTGCGCGCGTCGTCCAGCTGCAGGCGGTGCGCAATCTCGTCGCGCGTTTGCTGGTCGGCCGTCGCGGTGAGCGCAATGCGCGGCACGTCGGGAAATTGCTCGTGCAGGATCGACAGGCGGATGTATTCCGGGCGGAAGTCGTGGCCCCATTGCGAAACGCAGTGCGCCTCGTCGATCGCAAACAGGGAGATGCGCGAATCGTGGAACAGGTCGAGGCAGCGCTGCGTCATCAGCCGTTCCGGCGCGACATAGACCAGGTCGATTTCGCCGGTGCGCACCAGGCGCTCGATGCGCAGCGTTTCCTCGAAGGTCTGGGTCGAGTTCAAGAAGGCGGCGCGTACGCCGACTTCTTCCAGGGCATCGACCTGGTCCTGCATCAGCGCGATCAGCGGCGACACGACGACGCCGACGCCGTCGCGCAGCAGCGCGGGAATCTGGTAGCACAGCGACTTGCCGCCGCCGGTCGGCATCAGCACCAGCGCATCGCCGCCGCCGGCCACGTGATGGACGATGTCGGCCTGGTTCCCGCGGAACGCGGGATAGCCGAAAACGGTCTGCAGCAGGTGAAGTGCGCGCGCTTCCAGTTCGGTGTTCATTGAATTGCTTTCGGCCTCATTCCGTCCAGTTCACCAGCCCGTAATGGGCGGTGACGAGCACGATCACGCCGAACACGATACGGTACCAGGCGAAGATCGTGAAGTCGTGCGTGCTGATGTAGCGCAGTAACCAGCGCACGCACAGGAAAGCCGAGGCGAAAGCGGCCAGGCCGCCGAGGCCGAACATCGGTATATCGGCTGCGGACAGCAGCTCGCGTTGCTTGAAGACAGAGTAAGCGGTGGCGCCCAGCAAGGTCGGGATGGCCAGGAAGAACGAGAACTCGGTGGCGGCCTTGCGCGACAGGCCGAACAGCATGCCGCCGATGATGGTTGCGCCCGAGCGGCTGGTGCCCGGGATCAGGGCGAAGGACTGGGCGCAGCCGACCTTCAGCGCGTCGAGCATGGTCATGTCGTCCACGGTTTCGATACGGGCGGTAGCCGGCATGTTCTTGTGGCGGCGCTCCGCATACAGGATGATGAACGCGCCGATGATGAAGGCCATGGCCACTGGCACCGGCTTGAACAGTTCGGCGGTGATTGCCTTGCTGAACATCAGGGCGAGCACGACGGCCGGCAGGAAGCCAATAAGGACGTTGAGGGCGAATTTCTGCTGCTTGCGATCCGAAAACAGTCCAGTGAGCAGGCGCGCGATGCGCTCGCGGAATTCCCAGATCACGGCCAGCATGGCGCCGGCCTGGATCGCGATCGCGAAGACTTTAACTTTCTCGCCAGTAAAGTCGAGCAGGCTGCCTGCCAGGATCAGGTGGCCGGTGGAGGAAATCGGCAGGAACTCGGTAAAGCCCTCGACCAGGCCCATGATGATCGCCTTGACGGCCAGAAGAATATCCATGAATCGCTTGTTTTGTTAAAGAGGAGTGCGGTGTGGAAGAACTGCGCGGGGTCGAAGCTTACCATGAGCAAGCCGTCCCCCGTTGAGCCGGCTCTCTCGTATCAGGCAATTTTGTGGGCGATTTGTTGTGATTTGTTATCCTCGCCTGCGCCGCCGCGGCGCGGCACAATAGCGCAGGGAGGCCGTGCCAGACCGCGTTTCACGTGCTAGACTGGATCGCATGAGTAACGCTGCCGTACATCGATGAGTATTGTTGCAATCCTGATCTTGCTGGCGCTTGCATGGTCGGTCCTGTCGTCCGGACAGGTCGCCAATCCTTTCCGTACCCGCACATCCCAGCGGCGCCTCTGGCGCCGTGCCTTCCCCCGGGCTTCACAAAGGCAGATCCGTGAATTCCTCGCCGTGTGTGCCGAGGCTTTTGCGTTCCGCGACACCGAAAAGCTGAAGTTCCGTCCCGACGACCAGTTGCTCGGCATTTACAAGACCCTGCACCCATCGAAGTGGATGTCCGATGCCGCGGAAATCCGCAAGCTCGCCAGCGGGCTGCGCGCGCGCTACGGCGTCGCACTCGAGGAAATCTGGGACGAGCACATGACCCTGGGTGCCCTGTTCGCCCATGTGCAGGGGCGCAAAGAGGCTGCCGGGAAATAAGCGACAGCCTGGTCATGCTTTCAGGGTATTTACGCGCGCCTTCTTGAAAGGGCGCCGCCAATGCTCATCTGTTGGCAATGCTAAAACGCCAACTCAACTGGAAACGCCCGCTGTTCTTCCTGCTGCTGCCGGTCTTCCTCATCATGATTTTCCTCGGCTTCCCCATGCCCGTCGCGCCACCCCCGGCAACCAAACCGGCGCAGGAAATCTCGGTCATCGTGAAAAAGAAGAAAAAGGTAGGCCTGCGCACGGGGGCGCCGGAATAGCGGGACCACTCAGCCGGCGTCATCGCCCGTTCCGCTGTAATTGGTGTTGACAACCGGATATGATGGACGCTGCGTCAACTGACAGGGCGGGTGAGATGGAAGGGTTTCTTTGGATTCCGGGGGATGGTCTCGACCCCCTGGCCTTGGGGCGGCTGCGAGCACATTTTCCAAGGCCGGCCGAGCCGATGGGAGAGGCTTGGTTCATGGGAGATGAACGACGCATGTTCCATGAACTGCTGGGGAGCCTCGACGAGATGACAGCGGAGAACCTGCAGGAGCCTCTCGCGGAGATTGCCACCGGTACCCGTTCATTCGGTCCAATGGAGGAGTGGAGCACCTGGTACCTGCTTGGAGCGCTCCTCCCGCGTAGCCATGAGGCGTTCGTCTCGTATCTACTGGAATCATTGCTGACCGGGTTCATGGCCATCTATCCGAATGGCATTTACCGGGAACCATACAAGGGGTTTCGGGAAGACGTGCTTCTCACCCTGGGGCGGTGCATGATGGACAGCATGTGCTGGAACGGCTCGGACATCGCTATCGGGAAGGTTTTGCGCCAGTCGAACAACAACCCGAACCAGGTCTGGGTCTGGTGGGATGCAAGCGGGGATTTCACCGCGTCGATGTTCTTCTGCCTGAAGTACCTGCCTGAATCTTCAGTCGAGCCGTGGCTACGTTCCGTGTTCGATATTCCTTCACCGCACTGGCGCGCACAAGTCATCGTTTGGTTGGTGGGTGCGCATGGGATTCTGAATAACGTCATACGGTGGCCATCCGAATTTTCGATGGAGGCTCGGCCATACATTGGCTGGGAATGGTCGCATTGTCTCAAGGCCGAGATGGCCGCTGCGGACGACAGTGGCGCGCCGCCGGTGCCGACATTCATCCCGGAGGGTGCTCGAACCTCGGCATTGAACGTGGTCCGGTCGTATTTCAGCGAAAACCGATTCCCGGAATGGCTCGACTGCATTTCCATTTCCACTGTGCCGTATCTCGAGGCGGAACTGGCTGAGATTCCTTCGACGTTCGAGGCGCTCTACGTTCACTAGGCCATTCTGACCGCCGACCGGAAAGCGTAGCGCGAGGTCAAACACGGCTCATGGCCGAGTTTCGCGTTCCAAGGTCGCAAGCCATCTCATTGCCTGCTCGCGGCTGTCCCCGCACATTTCCATCGACGGCTGCAAGCCGCCGCAAAACGCCGGCCGCTCGGGTTTGCCGAAGACGCGGCAGCGGTTGTTCCCGTCCAGTTGCACGCAACGCACGCCGGCCGGCTTGCCGTTTGGCATGCCGGGAATCGGGCTGGTGATCGAAGGGGCGGTGCAGCAGGCACCACAGTTGTCGCGGCAGTTCATGAATGTCGGTTGCGGCTTGGCGGAGCGCGCAGTATAGCCGGAGGCGCGCGCTGCCGGCCTGGCCTCCCTGCTATGGTTGACGCATACCCACAACACGCAGAACGGAGCATCGCATGGCAGCGTCCCTGAAACCACTCGACCAGCAAATCATCGTCCTCACCGGCGCCTCCAGCGGCATTGGCCTGGCCACCGCGCAGGATGCGGCGCGCCGTGGCGCGAAGCTGGTGCTGGTGGCGCGCAGCGGCGACGTGCTGGAGGCCATCGTGCGCGGCCTGGCGGCAGCCGGGCACGAAGCCATCCACGTGGTGGCGGACGTCTCGGACCGCGAGCAGGTCGAGCACGTCGCGCGCCAGGCCGTGGCCCGCTTCGGACGCATCGACACCTGGGTCAATTGCGCTGGGAGCACGATCTACGGACGGCTGGATGAAGTGTCGGAAGCAGACAGCCGGCGCCTGTTCGACATCAATTTCTGGGGCATGGTCCACGGTTGCCTGACGGCGCTGCCGCACCTGCGCATGACGGGTGGCGCCCTGATCAACGTCGGCAGCGAGGCCTCGGAGCTGGCCATTCCCCTGCAGGGCATGTATTCGGCCAGCAAGCACGCGGTCAAGGGCTTTACGGACGCACTGCGCATCGAGATCGAGCATGTCGATGGCGCACCGGTATCGATTACCCTGATCGAGCCAACCGCCGTCGACACGCCGCTGCCCCAGCACGCGCGCAACTATCTGGCGCACGAACCGAAGCTGCCGGCGCCGCAGATCGACCCGCACCAGGTGGCCGAGGCGATCCTGAACGCGGCCACGACGCCGATGCGCGACGTGAAGGTCGGCGCCATGGCCAGCCTGGATGTGGCGATGGAAAAGCTGGTGCCGGGATTGGTGGACGTATTGTCGGTATTCCAGGTGCCACGCCAGCAGACCGATCAGCGGCCGGCCAACCCCGAAGGCTCGCTCTACAAGCCGCGCTCGGAAGGGCGTATTTACGGTTGCGGGAACGGCAAGGGGCGGTAGGTCGACAGACGGTATCGAACCGCCATGCGCTGACATGCACCGCAAGCGGGAGTACCGCTTGACTACCCCCGAGTCCGGGTCTATATTCGATGACTTATTACTAAGTTGTCGGACGGAAGCATGGAATGCTCACTTGACACCAAGCCGCGCTGGGAGCGCCGTAAGGATGCTCGTCCGCAAGAACTGCTGGCGGCGGCCATCGACCTGTTCGTCGAGCGGGGCTTTGCCTCGACCCGGCTGGAAGATGTCGCGCGCCGTGCCGGTGTCTCGAAAGGCACCCTGTACCTCTACTTCGAGAACAAGGAAGAGCTGTTCAAGGCGGTGGTGCGCAACAGCATCGTGCCCGTGATCGGGGACGCCGAGTCCTCGGTCGCCGAATTCGATGGCCACAGCGCCGAGCTGCTGCGCAGCGTGATGATGGGCTGGTGGGACCGCATCGGTGCCCACAAGGTGTCGGGCATCATCAAGCTCGTCACGGCCGAATCAGGCAATTTCCCCGAGCTGGCCGCGTTCTACCAGGAAGAAGTCATCAACCGCGGCACGCGCATGATCTCCAGCATGCTCGAGCGCGGCATCGCCAGGGGCGAATTCCGGCCGGTCAACGTCACCCAGGTTACCCAGGTGCTGATCGCGCCGATGCTCATGCTCGTCACCTGGAAGCACTCGGTCGGCCCCTGCGAGCAGGGCTCGCTCGAGCCGCTGGCCTTCCTCGACGCTTTCCTCGACATCGCCCTGCATGGGCTGCTGCCCGGCACCGGCGCTACGCAGTCCACGGCGGCCTGAGTCTTTTTGGGCGTTCAGCCCCCTCAAACTGCAGACTGTCGCAATTTCGCGCGATCTGGATGCTGTCCCGATAAGATGTGCGTGTTGAACCAGTTCAACGATAAAATATCGGATTATTTCTTTTCCACCGAGTATTAAGATGAATATCGAACAAGCCCGCTTTAACATGATCGAGCAGCAGATCCGTCCGTGGAATGTGCTGGACCAGGAGGTCCTCGATCTGCTGCACGTGGTCAAGCGCGAACAGTTCGTGCCGGCGGCCTACCAGAACCTGGCGTTTGCCGACGTCGAGATCCCGCTGCCGGGCGGCGAATCGATGCTCGACCCGAAAGTCGAAGCGCGCGTCCTGCAGGAACTGAACCTGAAAAAACACGAGAACGTGCTGGAAATCGGCGCCGGATCGGGCTACATGGCCGCCTTGATGGCGCACCGCGCGCGCCACGTGACCACCGTCGAGATTTCGCCGGAAATCAAGGCGCTGGCCGAGCAGAACCTCGCCCGTGCCGGCATCACCAACGTGACCGTGGTCGAAGGCAATGGCGCCGCCGGCTGGGAGCAGGGCGGACCGTTCGACGTGATCGTCATTTCGGGCGGCCTGGAAAGCATTCCGGAAGCCTTCCTGAAGCAGATCAAGGTCGGCGGACGCATCGCCGCCTTCGTCGGCCGTTCGCCGGCGATGAGCGCCGTGATCGTGACGCGCGTGTCGGAAACGGGCTATGACACGGTCAAGCTGTTCGAGACCAACGTCAAGCTGCTCTCCGGTGCACCGACCGTGTCGCGCTTCACCTTCTGAGAGGCAGGCGATGCAGCACATGACCGCGCCCCAACTGGCCGAACGCCTGGCCGACGACAGCCAGCCGCGCCCGCTGCTGCTGGACGTGCGCGAGAACTGGGAATTCGAGACCTGCCATATCGCGGGCTCGACCCAGATCCCGATGCACCTGATCCCGATCCGCGCCGGTGAAATCGACGACGGACAAGAGATTGTCTGCATCTGCCACCACGGCGCGCGCAGCATGCAGGTGGCCGCTTTCCTCGAGCGCAACGGGTTCGAGAACGTGACGAATTTGACGGGCGGAATACACGCCTGGGCCTTGCAGGTCGATCCGGCGATGCCGAAGTATTGACCTGATTCCTTAACTTTTGATGACTCCGACGGAGACCGCAATGCAGAAATCCCTCATCGCCATGCTGCTGGCCAGCGCTTTCGTGTCGCTCAATGCGCACGCGATCGACCTGGTCCAGGTTTACCAGCAGGCCCTGGCCAACGACGCCACCTTCGCCAGCGCGCGCGCAACGCTTGCCGCCGGGCGGGAACGTGTCACCCAGGGGCGGGCGGGATTGCTGCCGACGGTCGGCCTGTCGGGCGCGGTCACCCGCGATGACAGCGATTTTTCGCCCTTCAATGAAGGCGAGACCGTGGTCGTGGGCGGCGTGCCGACCCTGGTGCGCGCGGGCGGCTCAAACCTGACCACCAACGAATACACGCTGGCGCTGAGCCAGCCGCTGTTCCGCTGGGACCGCTGGCAGACCTATGAGCAAAGCAAGCTGGCGCAAGCCATTGCCGAAGCCCAGTTCGCCCAGGCCCAGCAGGACCTGATCACGCGCGTGGCGCAAGCCTATTTCGACGTGCTGTCGGCCCAGGACACGCTGGAATCGACGCGCGCCCAGAAGAGCGCCGTGACCGAGCAGCTGGCCTCGGCCAAGCGCAATTTCGAGGTCGGCACCCAGACCATCACCGATACCCACGAGGCGCAGGCCGCGTATGACCTGGTGGTGGCGCAGGAATTTGCCGCCGTGAACGACCTGGACAACAAGCGCAGCGCGCTGCAGGCGATCATCGGCACCGAACCGGGCGCGCTGGCGCCGCTGCAGTCGGGCGTGACGCTGGCGCCGCCGCAGCCGGCCCTGGTCGATCCGTGGGTGTCGTCGGCGGAGAGCCAGAACTATGGCGTGACGGTGTCGCAGCTGACGCTCGAGTCCGCCAAGCGCGACATCAAGCGCAACCGCGCCGGCCACCTGCCGACGCTCGACCTGGTCGCCGCCTCGTCGCGCCGCGACACCGGCGGGCGCGTCCAGAACTCGTCCGGCGACAGCCGCAGCAACTCGATCGGCGTGCAGTGGTCGGTGCCCATTTTCAACGGCTTTGCCGTGACCAGCCGTGTGCGCGAATCGATCGCCCTGGAAGACCGCGCCCGCAACGACCTGGAAGCGACGCGCCGCAACGCCGCGTTGCAGGCACGCCAGGCCTTCCTCGGCGTGAACAGCGGGCTGGCCCAGGTCAAGGCGCTGCAGGCCGCCGAAGTGTCGAGCCAGTCGGCGCTCGAATCGAACAAGCTGGGCTACCAGGTCGGCGTGCGCATCAACATCGACGTGCTCAACGCCCAGCGCCAGTTGTACTCGACCCGCACCGACCTGGCGCGCGCCCGCTACAACACCATCCTGAACGGCCTGCGCCTGAAGGCCGCGTCCGGTTCGCTGCGCGAGACCGACCTGCTGCCGGTGAACAACCTGCTGCAGAAGTGAACGCGCAAACAATGTTTGTACCCTGCACAGGGATGCAAATAAAAAACGGCGCCGGTTGTTCCGGCGCCGTTTTGCATTGCGCGGCAGTCTGCGTGACGGTCTTCAATTGCGCGGCCGCAGCACACCCAGTCCCTTGTTGGTCAGCACCGCGATGCCGCCGTCGTCGGCGACCGCCAGCGCGCTCACCAGGACGATTCCTGCAGGCAGGTTCCTGACCCGGGTATTCAGGTCGACCATGCCATAGCTGCTCGACCAGACCACGGCATGCTCGGCATTCGCAGCCGGGTTCACCGATGACCCTACCACCAGGCCCGCGCCGTTGATGGCGACCGCGGTCGACCGGCTGCTGCCGCCCAGGGTCCCGAGCTCGCGCAGCGTGGTGCCGTCGTGCAGGAAGGCGACCTGGCGCCCGTCCGGGTAGGTCATGTTGCCCACGATGAGCCCGGCGTCGTTGATGGCGCGCGCTTCGGCGCTACGCGCGCCCGGCAGCAGGCCAAGGTTGTGCATCGTGCCGGCCTCCCAGCAGAAAGCGTTGAGCACGCCGTCGGCGACGCGCGAGTTACCGACGATCTTGCCGGCGTCGTTGATGTCCACCGCCATCGACGTGTCACCCAGGGTACCGAGGTCCTGGATCGGCGCGCCGGTGCGGGCGTCGTAGAGGAAGGCGTGGTACCAGTTGTTGCCCGGGCCATAGGCGTAGCCGACCACCTGGCCGACCCCATTCATCGCCAGCGCGTACGAAGCATTGCCGCCCAGGGTGCCGAGGTCGCGCATGCCGGCATTGTCGTTGTAGAAGGCATGCGTTTCGCCCATGCTGGTGCGGGACCAGCCCGCGACCTTGCCACAGGTGCTGATCGCAAAGCCAAACGATTCGGTGCCGCCCAGCGTGCCCAGGTCGTTCAGCGTACCGTCGTAGTGGAAGGCATGCGCGAGGCCGTTCTTGTCCTGCGCCCAGCCCGCGATCTGGCCGCAGCGGTTGAGCGAGTAGGCTTGCGCATCGCGCCCGCCGAAGGTGCCGAGATCGATGGTTTCCTTGCCGTTGTAGTAGAAGGCACGCGCGTTGCCGGCGGCGTCGCGCCCGGTGCCCGTGACGCGCATGCTGGTGGCAATGCCGCGCCGGTCGACTTCACCGTAGGTCATGCCGGGCAGGCCGATCGGAGCGAAATCGTAGAGCGGGCCGAGTTCGACAGGCGGCGGAGGCGGAGGAGGAGGGGGGGGCGCCGGGTGTCCCCCTCCGCCCCCACATCCTGCCAAAAGGGCCGCGAGCGCGAACGCCACCGCCGATGCCGCGCAACGCGGCGTTGTTGGGAAATAAGCCAAACGGGATGTGAACATGGCGCGCCTCCGTGGAAGAGTTGACAGGTTCAGTCTAGAACCGGGGGCGCAAAACGTTCGCTTAAAGATGAGTTAGCTTGGCGGCGGTCAAATCCATCGTTGACCATCGGCAAGACAGGAAATTTTTTCTGAAAAGAAAAACGGCGCCGGAGCGCCGTTCGTGTCACCAATCACGCTGATTTTCAGCTGATTTTCAGTTGCTCAGGCCAGCACCCATTTCGCTGTCCTTGCGCTGGATGAACTCGATCTTGTAGCCGTCCGGATCGGTGACGAACGCGATCACGGTGGTGCCGCCCTTGACCGGGCCTGGCTCGCGCGTGATGTTGCCGCCGGCCTGGCGCACGGCGTCGCAGGTGGCGTAGATGTCTTCGGCCGACAGGGCGATGTGGCCGTAGGCGGTGCCCATGTCGTAGCTGTCGACACCGTAGTTGTAGGTCAGTTCGAGTTCGGCATGGTCGGGATTGCTGCCGTAGCCGAGGAAGGCCAGCTTGTACTTGTATTCGGGATTGTCGCTGGTGCGCAGCAGTGTCATGCCGAGCACCTTGGTGTAGAAGTCGATCGAGCGCTGCAGGTCGCCGACGCGAAGCATGGTGTGCAGGAGGCGCATGGGGTATCTTTCTGGTGAAATCGGGAAACGGCAATTTTATGCGCTTGGACGATTTCCTGCCGGGGCGGACGGCCAAGCCGTCCACCCTCAATACTCCGGCCTCAGTTTTCTAGGCGTGAGCTCAGCGTGATGTCGGCATTCAGCAGTTTCGACACCGGGCAGTTTTCCTTGGCCGTGTTGGCCGCCGTGTCAAAGGCTTCCTGGCTGGCGCCGGGGATCTTTGCCACCAGGTCGAGGTGGACGGCGGTGATCGTGAAGCCGTCGCCTTCCTTTTCCATCGACACCGTGGCGGTGGTGCGCAGTTCCTGGGCGGTCATGCCGGCCTTGCCGAGCTGGCCCGACAAGGCCATGGTGAAGCAGCCGGCGTGGGCCGCGCCGATCAGTTCTTCGGGATTGGTGCCGGGGCCGTCTTCGAAGCGGGTATTGAAACCGTACTGCGCATCCTTGAGCGCGCCGCTGCCGGTTGTCACCGCGCCCTTGCCGTCCTTGATGCCGCCGCTCCAGACGGCGCTGCCATTGCGTTTGATTGTCATGTCATTCCTCTCAGCGGTTGTCGTTCGGCAGGGGCTCGACCGAGTCGTGATCGCGCATCGAACGGTGGCGGTCGGGTTGCGGGTTGGCTTGGCCGGTGGCGCCGGGTGCGGGTTCGACCGCTTCGCTGATGCCCGGCGTGTTGCGCGCATCGGTATCGACCAGCCCCTGCGCCAGGTCTTCGGCGGCCTGCTTCATGATGCCGCGCGGCTCGGTGTCCTGGCCGTCGGGCGACTCGTCGCGCTCGTGCGGCTGGCGCTTGATGCCGTC
Source organism: Massilia niabensis (assembly GCF_042655085.1). Lineage (NCBI taxonomy): Bacteria > Pseudomonadati > Pseudomonadota > Betaproteobacteria > Burkholderiales > Oxalobacteraceae > Massilia > Massilia niabensis. Next base: position 128,779 of record NZ_JBHSMU010000007.1, read on the forward strand.
GTTTTCGATCTTCGCATCGGTGTTGACGAAGCGATCTTTAGTTTCGGTAACCATAAACTTCTCCTGTGACTGTTGCATGAATCCTAACCGCTCGAACCATGCAGGGTCGCGCAATTGGATGATGCTTTTTTGCAATTAAATAGTTACTATGGTGTATTCGACATCTTGACCGGAAGTAAGCGTGAAAAACGACATCCAGCCGATCCATGGCGCCACCCATTGCCCGAACTGCGGCACGCGCATCGCCGGGGAGTTCTGCCAGGGCTGCGGACAGCCGGCGCACCTGCACGTGCCGAGCGCGCGCGAGTTCCTGCATGAATTCATCGCCCACTACGTGGCGCTCGAGGGCAAGCTGTGGAAGTCGGTGGCGCTGCTGCTGTTCAGGCCGGGCCGGCTGACGCGCGACTATATCGAAGGCAAGCGCGCGCGCTATGTCGAGCCGCTGCGCCTGTACCTCAGCTTCAGCATCATCTTCTTTGCGATCTTCAAGCTCGGCGGCGGCGGATTCAATGTCGGCAATAACCAACCAGAGTCCCGTCCAGCACAACGGGCACAGGCGCAAGCGCCGGGCAAGGCTCCTGCAAAGGAAGCGCTCTCCGCACCGCGGGCCGCCGTGGAGAGCGAAGCGCGGCCTGCGGCGAATGACCGGCCGCAAATGAAGAAACACGGCGGCCTGGTCACGCTCGACGAGGGCGATGACGTAAGGGCAATCAGAATTGCGACGTCGATCCATCCGATGCTGGGCAAGAAAGTGGAGAGCTTCAACGCACTTCCGGAGAAAGAGGCGACTGCCGCGGTGGTGCGCGCCCTGTCGAGCTACACCCCCTACGCGATCTTTGCGGTGATGCCGGTCTTCGCGGCACTGCTCAAGCTGCTTTATCTCGGCTCGGGCCGGCGTTATGGCGAACACCTGCTGTTCGCGCTCCACACGAATGCCTTCGCCTTCCTGACGCTGAGCCTGTGGCTGCTCATACCGGACTTTATCCCCCTGGTCGGGTTCGGTCTCGGGGTGTGGCTGGTGTTCTACCTGCCGACCGCGATGCGCAAGGTGTATGGCGGCAGCCGCCTCGTCACCGCACTGCGCTGGATCGTGCTGATGGCCATGCACCTCGGCTGTATCGTGCTGGCGATCCTTGCCGTTGCGGCCCTGGCCGTGGTCGCCTGATCTTGCCCTCCGGCCCCTCGGGCCTCTATACTGTGATTTTGTACAGTATTTGATGCGCGGCCGGGTGGCAGGCACGGGGATTATCGGTTAATCTCCAGCGTGTCCGCCCATCCATCCCCGAGAGACTTATGCCCCTGACACCCGCATCGCAATCGACCATCGCGCTCGTGGTGCGGCAAAACACGGCCGGCATCGAAGAACCCGTCACGAATATCCTGGCCTTCCTGCAGGAGGCCGGCCACCGCGTGGTGTTTGAAACCGACACGGCCGCCTACCTCGGCATCCCCGGCATCGAGGCGATGACGGCGAGCGAAATCGGCGAGCAGGCGTCGCGGGTCATCGTCATGGGCGGCGACGGCACCATGCTCGGCATCGCGCGCCAGCTGGCCAGGTACGACATCCCGCTGATCGGCATTAACCTGGGCCGGCTCGGCTTCATTACCGACATCCCGGTCGAGCGCATGCTGCCGGCGCTCGGCGAAATCTTGCAGGGCAAGGCCACCGTGGAAAAGCGTACGCTGCTCGAGGGGCGCGTGATGCGCGGCGGCGAAATGATTTACTGCGGCGCGGCCGTCAACGACGTCGTGGTGGCGCGCGGCAGCGGCGCCGGCATGGCCGAGCTGAAAGTCACGGTCGATGGCCACTTCATGTACAACCAGCGCTCCGACGGCCTGATCGTCTCGACGCCCACCGGTTCCACCGCCTACGCGCTGTCGGCCGGCGGCCCGCTGCTGCACCCGAGCCTGCAAGGCATCGTGCTGGTGCCGATTGCGCCGCACGCGCTGTCGAACCGGCCGATCGCGATTCCCGACACCAGCGAAATCGTGGTTGAGATCGTCAGCGGGCGCGACATCTCGGTGAACTTCGACATGCAGACCTTCGCCTGCCTGCAGCATGGCGACGAAATCGTCATCTCGCGTTCGCCGAACACCATCACCTTCCTGCATCCGGAGGGCTGGAGCTATTACCATACGCTGCGCGAAAAGCTGCACTGGCACGAGTACCCGTCGAACGACGGCAAGCTGAAGTAATACATCCATTTCGGGAGACCTGTTTTTTCATGCTGCGCACACTGACCATCCGCGACTTCGTCATCGTCGACGCCATCGAACTCGAATTCGCCCGTGGATTCTCGGTCCTCACCGGCGAGACCGGGGCCGGCAAGTCGATCCTGATCGATGCCTTGCAGCTGGCCCTGGGCGGGCGCGGCGACGCCAGCATGGTGCGCGAGGGTGCGACCAAGGCCGACATCACGGCCGACTTCGCCCTCACCGATGCGGCCCTCAGCTGGCTCGAGCAGCACGAGTTCGCCACTGAAGAGGGCGGGGCGCTGCTGCGCCGCGTGATCGACAACGCCGGCCGCTCGAAGGCCTATATCAACGGCATCGCCGCCACCGCCGGCCAGTTGCGCGAGCTGGGCGAGATGCTGGTCGACATCCACGGCCAGCACGCGCACCAGAGTTTATTGAAATCCGACGCCCAGCGCGCGCTGCTCGACAACCAGATCGCGGTGCGCGATCCGGCGGCCAGCGCCGAGGCCCAGGAAGTGGCCATCGCCTGGCGCGCCTGGCGCGCGCTGTCGCGCCAGCGCGAGGAATACGAAACCAACGCGAAAAACGTGCTGATCGAGCGCGAGCGCCTCGAGTGGCAGGTGAGCGAACTCGACAAGCTGGCGCCGAAAGCCGGCGAGTGGACCGAGATCACCAACGAGCACAGCCGCCTGTCGCATGCCGCCAGCCTGATCGAGGGCGCGCAGGAAGCCCTGAACGCGATTTCCGAGGCCGACCACCCGATCCTGTCGCAGCTGTCCTCGCTCAATACCAAGCTCGGCAAACTGGTCGACGTCGACGCCGAGCTGCAAACCGTGCTCGACTGCATGGAGCCGGCCCGCATCCAGTTGCAGGAGGCCGTGTATGCGCTCAACAGTTACATTGACAAGGTCGAGCTCGACCCCGCCCGCCTGCGCGAAGTCGATTCGCGCATGGACGCGCTGCACAGCGCCGCCCGCAAGTACCACGTCACGCCCGAAGAGCTGCACGAAGAGCACGCGGCGCTGGCCCTGAAACTGCGCCAGCTGGCCGACGCTTCCGATATGGAGGGCTTGAAGCGCCAGGAAGCGAAGGCGGAAAGCGCCTACCGCGAAGTGGCCGGGCGCCTGTCGAAGCGCCGCGCAGCCGCCGCCAAGGCGCTGGGCGAGCAGGTGACGAACGCGATGCAGGAACTGAGCATGGGCGGCGGGCGCTTCGAGATCGCGCTCAATCTCGGCGAACCGGGCGCGCATGGCCTTGAACAGGTCGAATTCCTGGTGGCCGGCCACGCCGGCGTGGCGCCACGTCCGCTGGCGAAGGTGGCCTCGGGCGGCGAGCTGGCGCGTATCTCGCTCGCCATTTCCGTCATCACCTCGAACGCCACCACCACGCCGACCCTGATTTTTGATGAGGTCGACAGCGGCATCGGCGGCGGCGTGGCCGAAGTGGTGGGACGCCTGTTGAAACGCCTCGGCCAGCAGCGGCAAGTGCTGTGCGTGACCCACCTGCCGCAGGTGGCGAGCCAGGCGAACCAGCACTTCCAGGTGGCCAAGGGCACAACCGGGGAAGGCCGCACGGTCTCGCGCATCGAAGTGCTCAACAACCGGGCGCGCGTGGAGGAAGTGGCGCGCATGCTGGGCGGTATCGAGATTACCGAGACGACACGCAAGCATGCGCGGGAGTTGCTCGCTTCCTGAGCACTGCCACCCCCTTGCTGACCCTTTGCCGTCAACGATACCGGCCTGGCAGCTCGATCGCCGGAGGCAGCAGGGATGCGGCTTCGTATGACAGGTCGATGCGGGCTTCCGCCACGTTGATCGTCTGGCCGGCGGGGGGATTGTCGCCGTTGACCCGTACCCAGGATAAGGACAAGTTGGACACGTCCTCGACCTTTTGCTGCAATAACAAACCGACCAGGTCGAATTCGAGCTTGGCCGGGCCATGGTGGGAAGCGGCCGCAATCTCGAACGCGCCCAGGGTGCCCAGGAAACACTTGTTATAGGTGCTGTCCGACTCAATGACGGGCGGCATGTTCAAATACAGCGCATAAAAGTAGCCTCCGCGACTCCCGACCTCGCTCAGCCGTGCGCGATCGACGACGAGTTTGATCGTTCCCACGCGTCCCTCGCCTGCGCCATCATCGCCCGCCCGTCGCGCGGCAAGGATGGCCGCGATTTCCGCCGCGTCCTTCTTGCTGAAATTCAGGCTTGTGGAATACGACTGTTCATCGAAATCGATCTGCGCGGCCCCGCCCAGCGAGCGGCGGGTTGCCGAGATCAGGCGCCCCGGCACGCGGGCGAACTGCTTGAACGGTGGCCGCCGATTCGACGAGCGGCCGAGCGACACCAGCTGCGTGGTCTTGGCAGCGGCCTGCATTGTGCTGCCCGCCTGCGTTCCGCCAGCCGGGGGCAGCGTGGTCGGCACAGTGTTATCGGCGTAGTCATAGCCAAGCCAGCCCGGGTAATAGGTCCGGTACCGTTCGATGCTCAATTGCGGTGCGTAGAGGTTGCTGCCAGCCCAATAGGCACTGCTGTTCGTCGACGAATAAGGGTTCGCCGTACCCGGAATGCCCTTGCCGTCCGGGAGTGCCCAGGCGTGCGTCAAGCGGTCGATATTTGCGTGATGCAAATAAAAGATCGGATCGAAAGGCGATTGCATCGTGCTCATGATGCCGCCAATCAGGTTATGCACGGGATTATGGGGAGCGCTTTCGAGCCTGGCCTCGAACGAATTGGTCGTCCCGCGCTGGAAGTTAAATACCTCGGGCGCAAATGGCGATAAGGTCAGCGCATTGTGAACATTCGCCCCGGAGCGCTGCAGATAAAGAGGATTGCCGGGCGTGGGATCGGTAAATTCGCTCGGCATTGTCGCGTAGGAATAATAGTCCCAATACGGAAGATTCAGGGTGGGGTCGCCCGAGGAAATGCGAAGCTGCTGCTCGAAATAATACAAATATCCCCGGTGCCAGGAAATGAAGTACGCGACATCGTGCGGGCAATACGTCTGGTGGGCCCTGACCCAATAGTGGAGCGAGCCTCTGTCGGAAGGATTCGTATTCTGGCGCATGGCGGCAATCGCATTCAGGAACGACTGATACTGACTGGTTTCCTTGAACTGCTGCCATTCCATGCGGATTCGAGGGCCGGTATTCGCGAAGGCAATATTGGGAAAGCCTTGTATGGCAGCGGCGCCTAAAATGCCCTTCATCAATTGCCTACGGTGCTGATCAGCGCGTTTCATATCATTTCCTTTAAGCGAACAATGATGAAAAATTTGTAGCTCAAGTGTAGGGTGATGCTGGCGCGCAGTGCCGAGCACGACTATGAAGATTGATAACGGTCAGTTAGGTAGGGTAATTATTGCTGCCTGCTATCAATTTACTTGAAACGGTGCAATTTATAGGTCTTCGTTTGATTGACTGAGAGAATTTCTGAAAAATGGATCTTCGAGAATATAACTATTTCAATCGGTTATTGAAGGAAGCCGGGTGAATTGGCATCCGGACACCGCCATTTACCAGGCGCTGCACCGCGTACGCATCTGTGCCAGAATCTCTGTCCAACCAAAACAAAGGAGGTTCGCATGAGCATCGAAAAAGTCCTGTACCGCGCCAAGGCCACGTCTCAGGGCGGCCGCGAGGGCACCTCGCGTAGCGACAATGGCGTGCTGGACGTGAAACTGACGACGCCGAAGGAACTGGGCGGCAACGGCGCCACTGGCACCAATCCCGAGCAACTGTTCGCGGCCGGCTATTCGGCCTGCTTCCTCGGCGCACTGAAATTCGTCGCCGGCCAGCAGAAAGTGACCCTGCCGCAAGACCTGACCGTGACCGGTGACGTCGGCATCGGCCAGATCCCGACCGGTTTCGGCATCGAAGTGGACCTCACCATTTACGGTCCTGGCATGGAGCAGCAGCAGCTGCAGGAACTGGTCGACAAGGCCCACATCGTCTGCCCGTATTCGAACGCGACCCGCAACAATATCGACGTGCGCCTCAAGGTGACGACCTGAGCGGGGAATGGGGTAACGCCGATGTAGCGCGGATGTAGCGCATGCCAGCGTGGCGGCGACGAGACGCCGCCACGGCCCCGGCATTGCCAAACGGCCCGGTTAACGCACCATTCGTAAATATCGGCGCGGGGCCGCATCCGGCACACATATAATGGAGACCCGCGCCGCCTCCCGTTTCCCCATGCCTTTTAGAAAAGAACCACCCCACACCCACGGTAGCATTGCCCAGAGCGCCATCGTCCTTGTCAACCTCGGTACGCCCGACGCGCCCACCCGTGCGGCGGTCAAGCGCTATCTGAAACAGTTTCTGTCTGATCCCCGTGTGGTCGAGATCCCGCGCCTGGTGTGGTGGTTCATCCTGAAGTGCATCATCCTGCCGTTCAGGTCCGGCGCCTCGGCGAAGAAATACCAGATGATCTGGACCCGCGAGGGCTCGCCGCTGAAGGTGCATACCGCGAAGCAGGCCAGCCTGCTGGCCGAGGCGCTGGAAGAGCGCGGGCACGAAGGCGTGCAGGTGCGCATGGCGATGCGCTACGGCTCGCCGTCGCTGCCGGAAGTGCTGGACGAACTGAAGGCCGCCAATTGCGACCGCATTGCGATCCTGCCGGCCTATCCGCAGTATTCCGGTACCACCACCGCCTCGATCTGGGACGCCGTCTTCGCCCATTACAAGGACGTGCGCAACGTGCCCGAACTGCGCCTGGTCAAGCACTACCACGACCATGACGGCTATATCGATGCCCTGCACGACATCGTGCAGGCGCACTGGGACGCCCACGGGCGCGGCGGCAAGCTGGTGATGAGTTTCCATGGCGTGCCCAAGCGCACGCTGCTGCTGGGCGACCCGTACTACTGCGAATGCCAGAAGACGGCGCGCCTGCTGGCAAGCCGCCTGCGCCTGGCGCCCGACGAATACGTCGTCACCTTCCAGTCGCGTTTCGGCAAGGCCGAGTGGCTCCAGCCATACACGGCGCCGACCGTGCAGGCGCTGGCGCGCGAGGGCGTGGCGCGCGTGGACGTGATCTGCCCGGGTTTCACCAGCGACTGCCTGGAAACCCTGGAAGAAATCTCGATGGAAGTGAAGCATGATTTCGAGGCCGCCGGCGGCAAGGAATTCCACTACATCCCCTGCCTGAACGAGTCGCCGACCTGGATCGTCGGCCTGGCCGAAATCGCCGAACAGCACCTGATCGGCTGGCCCACCATCATGAGCCCGTCCCAGAGGGACGCCGAGCGGCGCGATGCCCAACTCGGGCGCGACCACGCGCTGCGCCTCGGCGCCTGACGGACCGCTTTGCCCGGCCTGCTAGAATGGCCGGCTGTGGACAGCGGACTCTACAGTCCGGCGCAGCAGATGCATGCGGTGGCCAGTGCGGTGTACACCACGACGGCGCTGCTGATCAATTGCAATTTCATGATGCTCTCCCAGGGACGATTGTTCTTGTCACAACGCTGTCACGCGTCTGTAGAGCATGGTAAAGCTTCCCCTTTCGGAAAGAACTACCTCATCGGTAAGACTTGTAACGAATGTTGTCACTCTTTCTGCTCGCAGCGCTGCAATACCCCTTGAAGTTGTAGGAGAACGCCCCATATGGTCCGCTGTACGACAAGCAGCATCTGTCCAATCATTCAGCCAAGTACTTGATTTCAGGAGTTTTTCGATGCAAGACCAAGAAAATCCAGAGGTGATTTCCCAGCCAGAAGGCGAAGCCGCTTCCGCTGACCAGGCCACTCAGCCAGCAGGCGAACCGAGCCTCGAAGAACAGCTGAGCGCGACCGAAGCCAAGCTGGCTGAAATGCACGACGCTTTCATGCGCGCCAAGGCCGATGCCGAAAACATCCGCCGTCGCGCCCAGGAAGATGTCAGCAAGGCGCATAAATTCGCCATCGAAAGCTTCGCCGAAGCCATGGTGCCGGTGCGTGACAGCCTGGAAATGGCGCTGAAGGTGGAAAGCCCGACGGTTGACTCGATCAAGGAAGGCGTCGAAATGACGCTCAAGCAGCTGACCTCCGCCTTTGAAAAGAACCGCCTGGTCGAAGTGATGCCGCAGCAGGGCGACAAGCTCGATCCGAACAAGCACCAGGCCGTGGCCGTGGTGCCGGCCGACCAGGAAGCCAATACCGTGGTGACGGTGCTGCAGAAGGGCTACATGATCGCCGACCGCCTGCTGCGTCCGGCCATCGTGACCGCTGCTGCGCCCAAATAAGCGCCGAAACAAGAAAAATCCCGTGCTGAGCGGCAAGGCCCCTTGAAAGCACGCAGTTTTTCCCAATATTACAAAACATCCGAAACTTAGCATCTAAAGGAAAAAAATCATGGGCAGAATCATCGGTATCGACCTGGGCACCACCAACTCGTGCGTTGCGATCATGGAAAATGGCCAGCCTAAGGTCATCGAAAACGCGGAAGGCGCGCGTACCACGCCGTCGATCATCGCTTACCAGGAAGATGGCGAGATCCTGGTTGGTGCGCCTGCGAAGCGCCAGGCCGTCACCAACCCGAAGAACACCCTGTTCGCCGTCAAGCGCCTGATCGGCCGCAAGTACGAGGAAAAGGAAGTCCAGAAAGACATCGGCTTGATGCCGTACGCGATCGTCAAGGCCGACAACGGCGACGCCTGGATCAGCGTACGCGACAAGAAGCTGGCGCCGCAGCAGGTATCGGCTGAAACCCTGCGCAAGATGAAGAAGACCGCCGAAGACTACCTCGGCGAAGAAGTCACCGAAGCGGTCATCACCGTGCCGGCCTACTTCAACGACTCGCAGCGCCAGGCCACCAAGGACGCCGGCCGCATCGCGGGCCTGGACGTCAAGCGCATCATCAACGAGCCGACCGCGGCCGCGCTGGCTTTCGGCCTGGACAAGACCGACAAGGGCGACCGCAAGATCGCCGTGTATGACCTCGGCGGCGGCACCTTCGACGTGTCGATCATCGAGATCGCGGACGTCGACGGCGAGAAGCAGTTCGAAGTGCTGTCGACCAACGGCGACACCTTCCTCGGCGGCGAAGACTTCGACCAGCGCATCATCGATTACATCATCGACGAATTCAAGAAGATCAACGGCCTCGACCTGTCGAAAGACGCGATCGCCCTGCAGCGCATCAAGGCATCGGCCGAGCGCGCGAAGATCGAACTGTCGTCGTCGCAGCAGACCGAAATCAACGAGCCGTACATCGCCATGGCGAACGGCGCGCCGGTCCACCTGAACCTGAAGATGACCCGTGCCAAGCTCGAGTCGCTGGTCGAGGAACTGATCGCGAAAACGATCGAGCCATGCCGCATCGCGATCAAGGATGCGGGCGTGAAGGTCTCGGACATCGACGACATCATCCTGGTCGGCGGCATGACCCGCATGCCAAAGGTGCAGGAAAAAGTGAAAGAGTTCTTCGGCAAGGATGCACGCAAGGACGTGAATCCGGACGAAGCCGTCGCCGTCGGCGCCGCCATCCAGGGCTCGGTCCTGTCGGGCGAGCGCAAGGACTTGCTGCTGCTGGACGTGACCCCGCTGTCGCTGGGTATCGAAACCCTGGGCGGCGTGATGACCAAGATGATCCACAAGAACACCACGATCCCGACCAAGTTCTCGCAGGTGTTCTCGACCGCCGACGACAACCAGCCGGCCGTGACCATCAAGGTTTATCAGGGCGAGCGTGAAATCGCAGCGGGCAACAAGGGCCTGGGCGAATTCAACCTCGAGGGCATCCCGCCGGCACCACGCGGCACCCCGCAGGTTGAAGTGACCTTCGACATCGACGCCAACGGCATCCTGCACGTGGGCGCGAAGGACAAGGCCACTGGCAAGGAAAACAAGATCACCATCAAGGCGAACTCTGGCCTGACCGAAGCCGAAATCCAGAAGATGGTGAAGGACGCCGAGCTGAACGCCGAGGAAGACAAGAAGGTCAAGGAACTGGCCGAAGCGCGCAACCAGGCCGACGCCCTGGTCCACTCGACCCGCAAGTCGCTGACCGAATACGGCGACAAGCTGGAAGCGGGCGAGAAGGAAAAGATCGAGGCAGCTATCACCGACCTCGAAGGCTCGATCAAGTCGGGCGACAAGGCCGACATCGACAACAAGACGGCCGCCCTGTCGACCGCTGCGCAAAAGCTGGGCGAGAAGATGTACGTCGACATGCAGGCGCAGCAGGCTGGCGGTCCGGGCGCTGAAGGCGGCGCCCAGCAGGGCGGCGAATCATCGGCCCAGGCTGACGACGTCGTCGATGCCGACTTCAAGGAAGTGAAAGACGCGAAGTAATTCCTGCGTTGAAGGGGGCCCGATCAGGGTCCTGAAGGACCGAGCCGACGCTACTTTTCCTGCGCGGCTCGGTTTTTTTGCTCAGACAGTACTTAGTAGATAACAGCAAGGTGCCAAATGGCAAAGCGTGATTTTTACGAGATCCTTGGGGTCGCAAAGGGTGCTTCGGAAGAAGAGATCAAGAAGTCGTATCGCAAACTGGCGATGAAGTACCATCCTGACCGCAACCCTGACAACAAGGAAGCGGAAGAGAAGTTCAAGGAGGTCAAGGAAGCCTACGAGATGCTGACCAATCCGGAGAAACGCGAGGCGTATGACCGTTACGGTCATGCCGGCGTCGACCCGAACATGGGTGGTGGCGGCTTCGGTGGCGGCGCCGGCGGTTTCGGCGATGCCTTCGGCGACATCTTTGGCGACATCTTCGGCGGCGGCCGCGGCGGGCGTGGCGGCGGCGGACCGCAGGTGTACCGCGGCGCCGACCTGCGCTACAACCTCGAGATCTCGCTGGAACAGGCGGCCAACGGCTTCGACACGACGATTCGCGTGCCGAGCTGGGACAAGTGCGACACCTGCCACGGCAGCGGCGCCAAGCCGGGCACCCAGCCCGTCACCTGCACCACCTGCGCCGGCCACGGCCAGGTGCGCATGCAGCAGGGCTTCTTCAGCATCCAGCAGACCTGCCCGAAGTGCCACGGCAGCGGCAAGATGATCCCGGAACCATGCGCAGCCTGCAGCGGCGCCGGACGCATCAAGCGCAACAAGACGCTGGAAGTCAAGATTCCGGCCGGTATCGACAACGGCATGCGCATCCGCTCGACCGGCAACGGCGAGCCGGGCACGAATGGCGGCCCGTCGGGCGACCTGTATGTGGAAATCCACATCAAGCCGCATGCCGTGTTCCAGCGCGAAGGCGACGACCTGCATTGCGAAATGCCGATCTCGTTCTCGAAAGCGGCCCTGGGCGGCGAAATCGAAGTGCCGACGCTCACCGGCAAGGTCTCGTTCACCGTGCCTGAAGGCACCCAGACCGGCAAGACCTTCCGCCTGAAGGGCAAGGGCATCAAGGGCGTGCGTTCCGGCTACGCGGGCGACCTGTTCTGCCACGTGATCGTCGAGACGCCGGTCAAGCTGACCGAGAAGCAGAAAGACCTGCTGCGCGAGTTCGAACGCTCGACCAACGAAGGCGGCGCCAAGCACAGCCCACAAAGCAAGGGCTGGATGGACAAGGTGAAGGACTTCTTCGAATAAGAAGGTCCGCATGAACCGCTGACGGCGCGAGCCCTCGGCGGTTTTTTTTCGCCGGTGCGGTCCAGTGTTGCGTTTACAATACAGGATTCTCACCAAACGTCACGGCGATGCAGATGTCGTGGCACGCACCAGATAGGGGAAAGCATTGGAAAACAAAACGACTGGCCTGACTGCGGCCGATCTGTTCGAACGCAACCGCCATTGGGCGGCTTCGATGGTCGACAAAGACCCGAACTTCTTCAAAGCGCTCGCTGCCCAGCAGGCGCCGGAATACCTGTGGATCGGCTGCTCCGATAGCCGCGTACCCGCCAACGAACTGCTCGGCATGGCGCCGGGCGAACTGTTCGTGCACCGGAACATCGCCAACGTGATTGTGCATTCCGACCTGAATGCGCTCAGCGTGCTGCAGTTCGCCATCGACGTGCTCAAGGTGAAGCACGTCATCATTTGCGGCCACTATGGCTGCTCGGGCGTACATGCGGCCTTGACCAATGGCCGGGTCGGCCTCGCCGACAACTGGCTCGGCCATGTGCGCGACGTACGCGAAAAGCACGGCCAATACCTCGGCAACGTGGCAGGCCCGGCGGCGACGAACCGCCTGGTCGAACTGAACGTGGCCGAGCAGGTCATCAACGTGGCGCAGACGACGATCGTGCGCGACGCCTGGGAACGGGGACAGCCACTGACGATTCACAGCTGGGTCTATGGCGTGCATGACGGCCTGCTGCGCGACCTCGGCATCACGGTCAGCAGCCACGCCGAGATCGCGCCGAAGCTCGAGGTGGTGCTGCAGGGCTACCGCGACGGGGAAGCAAAGTGAATCCCGAAGCGGCTGCGGGCGCAGGGCAGGGCGACCTGGCGCGCCTGCGTGCACTCGTCCGCCAGTTCGTGGACGAGCGCGACTGGGACCAGTTCCATACGCCGAAGAACCTGTCGTCGGCGCTGGCGGTCGAAGCGGCCGAGCTGCTGGAGCACTTCCAGTGGCTGCACCATGGCCGCATCGATGAGCTGGGGGCGGACAAGCTGGTGCAGGTGCGTCATGAGATGGCCGACGTGCTGGTCTACCTGGTGCGCCTGGCGGATAAACTCGACGTCGACCTGATGGCGGCAGTCGAGGAAAAGATGGTGCTCAACCGCGCGAAGTACCCGGCCGATAAAGTGCGCGGCGATGCGCGCAAGTATCACGAGTACAAGGACGCTTGAGGGGGCTGTCTTCGTAGTCGTCGTAGGGTGGGCACTCCGTGCCCACCCTACAGTTCTACCGAAAATCCTCGCCCAGCGCACCGTCCGCGCTGGCAATCCCGAGAATATCCATCAGCCTCTCGAGTTCGACACGAACCTGTCCCCGCGCGGCCGGTTCCAGGTCCCCGACCGCGTCGAGCGTCTTGCGGAGCTGTTTCAGCACCCAGGATTTGGTGGGGTGTCCTTCGATGCCCGTGAGCAGGCGCTCCTGCAAGCCGTCGATTTCCGCCGTAAGCCGCGCAGCATCGTTACCAGGCAAGCCGGCAAAGGTCGCCCGGTAGGCGCGCAAACCGTCCAGCACGCGCGGCACGACGAACAGCGGCGCGTCCCGCACCGCCGCCCATGGATCGCGCGCCATCAGATTCCGCCCATGCAGATGTATTTGATGACGAGGTAATCGTCCATTCCGTAGCTGGAACCTTCTCGTCCCAGGCCCGACTGCTTGACGCCGCCGAACGGGGCCACCTCGGTGGAAATCAGGCCCGTGTTCACGCCGACCATGCCCGTTTCGATCTGCTCGGCCACCCGCCACACGCGCCCGATGTCGCGCGAATAGAAGTAGGAGGCCAGCCCGAACTCGGTGTCGTTGGCCAGCGCAATCACCTCGTCCTCGGTCTGGAAGCGGAACAGTGGCGCCAGCGGCCCAAAAGTTTCTTCGCGCGCGAGCGCCATCTCCGCGGTCACGTCGGCCAGCACGGTCGGCTGGAAGAAGCTGTGGCCGAGCGCATGCCGCTTGCCCCCAAGCAGCAGGCGCGCACCCTTGGACAGGGCGTCGGCGATGTGCTGCTCGACCTTGACCACTGCCTTTTCCTCGATCAGCGGGCCCTGGTTGACGCCGGCATCGACACCATTGCCCACTTTGAGCTTGCCGACCGCCGCCACCAGCTTGTGCGCAAATTCTTCATAAATGCCGTCCTGCACATAGATCCGGTTGGCGCAGACGCAGGTCTGGCCGGTGTTGCGGTATTTCGAGGCGATCGCACCCTCGACCGCCGCATCGACGTCGGCATCGTCGAACACGATGAAGGCGGCATTGCCGCCCAGTTCCAGCGACAGTTTCTTGATTGTCGGCGCGCACTGCTCCATCAGGAGGCGGCCTACGGCGGTCGAGCCCGTGAAACTGAGTTTGCGCACGAGCGGGTTGCTTGTCATCTCGCCGCCGATCGCCTTCGAGTCGCCGCTAAGGACGCTGAACACGCCTTTCGGCACTCCCGCGCGTTCGGCCAGCACGGCCAGGGCGAGCGCCGAGAACGGGGTCAGTTCCGCCGGTTTCAAGACGATCGGGCAGCCGGCTGCCAGCGCGGGCGCGACTTTGCGCGTGATCATCGCGGCCGGGAAGTTCCATGGCGTGATGGCGGCGCACACGCCGATCGGTTCTTTGGTCACCACGATGCGCCGGTCCGGCCATGGCGACTGCAGCGTGTCACCGGCAATGCGCTTGGCTTCCTCGCCGAACCACTCGAAGAACGAGGCCGCGTAAGCCACTTCTCCTTTCGACTCCGTCAAGGGCTTGCCCTGTTCGGCCGTCATCAGGAGTGCCAGGTCGTCGGCGTTTTCCAGCATCAGGTCGTTCCACTTGCGCAGGATCAGGCTGCGCTCGCGCGCGCTCTTCCTGCGCCACGCCGGCCAGGCGGCAGCGGCTGCCTCGATGGCACGGCGCGTTTCGGCCGCACCCATGTGCGGCACGCTGCCGAGCTTGTCGCCGGTGGCCGGGTTGATCACGTCGACGCTGCCGCCTTCCTGCGCGTCGCACCATTCTCCGTCGATGTACGCCTGCTGGCGCAGCAGGGCGGGGTCTTTCAGGTTCAGCATCGCATCCTCGTCATTCGGTCGGTGGCCAAACTGACATGCTAGACCTTTTTTTCGACTCGCCGCGCCGCCTCAGTTGCCTCGGTAGGTCGAGTAGCCGTAAGGGCTCAGCAGCAAGGGAATGTGGTAATGCTGGGCCGTGTTCTCGACCTTGAATTCGACCGGGATCTGGTCGAAGAAGGTCGGCTGGCGCAGGCGCGCATAGTGCTCGCCGGTCTTGAACACGATCCGGTAGGCGCCGCTGGCGAGCGCCTTGCCGGCAGGGTAGAGGGCGCGCACGCGGCCCTGGGCATCGGTGACGCCGTTGCCGAGCGCGCGCCATTGCTGGCCGTCGCGCTGCTCGAGCGTGACGGCCACGCCGGAAGTCGGCTGGCCGCTCTGCAAATCGAGGATGTGGACGCTGAGCGGATTGTCGGCGGCGGCGGCCTGCAGGCAGGTGAGGGCAAAAGCGGCGGCGAGGAGGGGGCGGGCAATGATGTTCATGGGTCGGTTCCTGTGGGTGATGGATCAGTTGGTACGAGCTTGTTCGAATTCGGGATGGGCGGCGATGGCGGCGAGGGCGCAGGCATGGTCGTTGACCGCGCCGCCGCCGCCGGCGACGCCGATGGCGCCGACGACCTCGCCCTGCGCGCGCAGCGGCACGCCGCCGCCGAGCAGCAGCAGTTCCGGCAGCGTCGCCAGGTTGCGGACGTCCGGAGCGGCGGCGGTATTGCGGGCCAGCTCGAGCGTCGCGCTGCGGGTCGACAGCGAGGTATACGCCTTGCGCCGGCTGGCTTCCGTGTTATGGGGGCCGACGCCGTCGGCGCGCTGGACCGCCACCAGGTTGCCGCCGCGGTCGACGATCGCGACGACGATGGCACGGCCCTGGGTGCGGCAGGCTGCGATGGCCGCGCCGGCGAGACCGTTGGCGGCGTCCAGCGTGAGGTCGGCGCTGCGCGGCAGCGCGGCGGCCGCCGGTTGCGCCAGCAGGACGGCGCACAGGGCGAGGAGGCTTCGGGTCATGATGCCCTTTCGGTAAAGTGAAGCCGCCACTCTACGGAGCCGATGCCGACGCCAGCCTGACGCGCAGATGACAATCCTGTCATGTTGGGAGCGATGCGCGCGGCTTAGAATGCGCCATGCACATCCTGATCATCGAAGACGAGCCGAAGACCGGCGACTACCTGCAGCGCGGCTTGCGCGAATGCGGCTTTACGGCCAGCCTCGCGCGCAACGGACGCGACGGCCTGCACCTGGCCTGCGAGGAAGACGTCGACCTGGTTGTGCTCGATGTCATGCTGCCGCGCATGGATGGCTGGGAGGTGCTGGCCTCCCTGCGCGCGCAGGCGTCGACGGCGCAGTTGCCGGTGCTGTTCCTGACCGCGCGCGACGAAGTGCAGGACCGCGTCAGGGGACTCGAATTGGGCGCCGACGATTACCTCGTCAAGCCCTTCGCTTTCGTGGAACTGGTGGCGCGCATCCGCACCCTGCTGCGGCGCGGCCCGGTGCGCGAGGATGATGTGCTGCGCATCGGCGACATGGAGATCGACGTGATTGGCCGCAAGGTCAGGCGCCAGGGAAGGGCGGTGCTGTTGACGGCGCAGGAATTCAACCTGCTGCACCTGCTGGCGCGGCGCGAGGGGCAGGTGCTGTCGCGTGCGCTGATCGCCTCGCAGGTGTGGGACATGAACTTCGACAGCGACACCAATGTCATCGACGCCGCCATCCGCCGCCTGCGCCGCAAGCTCGACGATCCGTTCGACCTGAAGCTGATCCATACCCGGCGCGGCATGGGCTATGTGTGCGAAGCGGCGCCCGGGGAGCCGCAGCCGGAGTCGCTGCGGTGAAAGGTTCGCTGACCCTGCGCGTGAGCCTCGCCTTCGTGCTGATCGTCGCGCTCAGCGCGGCCGGCCTGGGCTGGTATCTGTACCGCTCTTTTGTCGACGAGATCGTGCGCCGCGACGACCATGCCCTGCTCGGCAAGCTGCGCCAGGTACAGCAGCTGCTCGGCAGCCCGGGCGCGCAGCAGCTCGTGCACGAGCGTCCGCAATACTTCCGCGACACGATGAGCGGCCAGGAGAATTCCCTGGTCCGCATTACCGCTGACTCCGGGCAGGTACTGCTCGACATCAATGCGCCGGGCGAGCGCTATCCGGTGCCGCCGCCCGTGCCGGCGCCCACGCTGTCCCGCGCCGACGTCAAGGCCTGGACCAGCAGCGCCGGCTATCCCGCGCAGGTCGTTTCCGGCAGTGCGCGCCTCGGTGGGGAGCGCCCGGTGCACATCACGGTGGCGCGGGTATATGCCGACCGCACCGCCATGTTCGACCGTTACCGCCAGCAGATCGTGATCGCCGGCACGCTGGGCGCGGCGTTGGCCGGCCTGCTGGCGGCGCTGATGCTGGCCCATGGCCTGCGGCCCCTGCATGCCATCGCCGCGCATGCCGCGCTGGTGCGGCCAGGCAGGTTTGAGGCGCAAATCGACAGCAGCTCCGTGCCGCGCGAACTGCAGCCCCTGGTCACGGCGCTCAACGCCATGCTGGCCCGCCTGCACGATGGCTACACGCGGCTGTCGGGCTTTTCGGCCGACCTGGCCCACGAATTCCGGACCCCGGTGAATAACCTGCTGGGCCAGACCCAGGTGGCGCTGGCGCACCCGCGCAGCGCCCGCGAGTACGAGGACTTGCTGGCGTCGAATGTCGAGGAACTGGAACGTCTGTCGGGCATGGTCGACAGCATGCTGTTCCTTGCCCGGGCCCAGCAGGAAGACGTGGTGCCGGTACGCACGCGCCTGTCGGTCGGCGAGGAGTTCGCGCGCATGGCGGCGTTTTTCGAAGGCATGGCCGAGGAACGCGACCTGACCCTGCAGCATGCCGGAGCGGGCGAAGTGCAGGCCGACGCCCAGTTGCTGCGCCGGGCCCTGGCCAATTTGTTGTCGAATGCGATCCGGCACGCGCATCCGGGTAGCGTGGTCAGGCTGGCGGCCGCGGCGCACGGCGGCTGGATCGAACTGGCGGTCACGAATGCGGGCGACGCCATCGGCGAGCACGACCTGCCGCATCTGTTCGAGCGGTTCTACCGCGCCAACACGGCGCGCGGCGAGGGCGCCAGGTCGACCGGCCTCGGTTTGTCGATCGTCGGCGCAATCATGGCGCTGCATGGTGGCCGCGCCGAGGTGCGTCCGGGGCCGGGCACGAACACCTTCGTGCTCCTGTTCCCGGCCGCTTGAGCCCTGCGGCGGCGGTGCCGGGACCGCCTGCCGGCCGTTCGTGTTGGCATCGTTCTTCAGTTGCCGTTAAGCTTTTGCTATGGAATTGAGAATTCACTAGCAGATCGGCGTGACGTGTGCCGTGCACCCGCACGGTGTTTGATCTGGATTAATGGCCCCTCGCGCTCGGACCAGATTGCTCGTATGATGGTCTTCAGTGCGCCCACACAAGGTAACTACCATGCGCCCCATCGTAATCGTTCCTGCATGCACGCGTGATTTTGGCGAACACCCGTACCACGCGGCCCAGCACAAGTATGTCGACGCCATCGTCCTGGGCGCCGACTGCGCGCCCATGATCCTGCCCTCGCTGGGCAAGGCGCTCGACCTGGAAACGATGCTGCAGCTGTGCGATGGGATCATGCTCACCGGTTCGGCATCGAACGTCCATCCCAGCTATTACTCCGAAGAAGTGCTTGACCCCTCGTTGCCGCAAGATCCGGCGCGCGACGAAACGACGCTGCCGCTGATCCGGGCGGCGGTCGGGCGGGGCATTCCGATCATTGCGATCTGCCGTGGTTTCCAGGAGATGAACGTGGCGCTCGGCGGCAGCCTGCACCAGGCAGTGCAACTGGTGGAAGGCAAGTTCGACCACCGCGAAAACCCCGAGCTCGGCATGGACGAGCAATACGGCGACGCCCATAAAATCACCTTGACCCAGGGCGGCATGCTGCACGGAATCGTCGGCGCCGACGAAATCCCGGTCAATTCGCTGCACGGCCAGGGCGTCAACGAAATGGCGCCGGGGCTGGTGGTGGAAGCGGTCGCCGAGGATGGCCTGGTGGAGGCCTTCTCGGTCGGCGCCGCCCCCGGCTTCACGCTGGCGGTGCAATGGCACCCCGAGTGGCGCATCACGCAGAACCCGTACTCGATGAAGATGTTCGGCGCCTTTGGCCAGGCCTGCCGCGACTACCGTGCAAAAAAACTGGGGCTGACATGACCGCCTGCAAGCGATTGATCGTTCGCTACGGTGCGGCTGGCGCCGTCCCGTAGCTCCCTCGTTCTCTCCACCTGCGTGCAGGGCGCGTTGTTGCGCCCCTGCAAAGATAAACATTGACTGAGCGAACACTGGCTGAGCGAATACTGACTGAGGCAATCATGGCAATCCGCGAGAATTTTTCTTATACCGACATGGACGAGTGGCTCAATGCCAAGCGCGTCACCGAAATCGAATGCCTGGTTCCCGACCTGACCGGCGTTGCTCGAGGCAAGATTTTGCCCCGGGTGAAATTTACCGAAGAGCGGGGCATGCGCCTGCCGGAAGCGGTGCTCGGCATGACCGTCACCGGCAACTCCCCGATCAACGACGAGGCCTACGACCGTGCCATTTCCGCCACCGACCGCGACATGATCCTGAAGGCCGACCCGACCACCATCACGATGGTGCCGTGGGCGGTCGACCAGACCGCGCAGGTCATCCATGACTGCTACTTCGCCAACGGCGAACTGGTCGATTTCGCCCCGCGCACGGTGCTGCGCCGGGTGCTCAAGCTGTACGAGGAAAAAGGCTGGAAGCCGCTGGTCGCGCCGGAACTCGAGTTCTACCTGACGGCCAAGAACATCGACCCCGACCTGCCGCTGGCCGCGCCGATCGGCCGCAGCGGCCGCGCCGAGACCAGCCGCCAGGTGTACAGCATTGACGCCGTCAACGAATTCGACCCGCTGTTCGAGGACATCTACGATTACTGCGACCTGATGAACCTCGACGTCGACACCCTGATCCACGAGATCGGCGCCGGCCAGATGGAAATCAACTTCCAGCATGGCGACCCGCTGGGCCTGGCCGACAAGGTGTTCTACTTCAAGCGCACGCTGAGGGAAGCCGCGCTCAAGCACGACATGTACGCCACCTTCATGGCCAAGCCGATGGCGGGTGAGCCGGGTTCGGCGATGCACGTGCACCAGAGCGTGGTCGATGCCAAAACCGGGCGCAACATCTTCAGCAATGCCGAGGGCGGTGAATCAAAACTCTTCCACCAGTACATCGGCGGACTGCAGCGCTACATGCCGTCGGCGATGGCGATCGTCGCGCCCTACGTCAATTCCTACCGCCGCATCGTGCGCCACACGGCCGCACCGATCAACCTGCAGTGGGGCATCGACAACCGCACCGTGGGCTTCCGCGTGCCGGTGTCGGGCGCGCAGGACCGGCGCATCGAAAACCGCATCATCGGTGCCGACGCCAATCCCTACCTGGCACTGGCCGTCACCCTGGCCTGCGGCTACCTGGGCATGGTCGATGCGCTGGAGCCGACCGCGATCGTCGAGGGCAGCGCCTACAAGATGCCGGTCGAACTGCCGCAGGGCCTGCCGGAAGCGCTGCACCACCTGCGCGGCGAGGCCCGCCTGCGCGAAGTGCTGGGCGACCGCTTCATCGATGTGTATTCCGCGATCAAGGAACTCGAGCACCAGGAGTTCATGACCGTGATCAGTCCGTGGGAGCGCGAACACCTGTTGTTGCACGTGTAAACAGCCTTGGGGGCGTCAAGCGCCCTCGGGCTTCATAACCAGAACTAGGGTTTCCAACTAAATACAACGAGGTGCCATCATGGCAACCGACGATACGGTGGTGATTGCCGCCAGCCTGGCCTCCCTGCGCACGCCGAAGGTGGAAACCTTCGACACGCGCGCCCTGCAGCAACTCGATTCCGCCCATTTCCTGCACCCGTTCACCGACCACGCCGCGCTGCGCGACAAGGGCGCGCGCGTGATCGTGCGCGGCCAGGGCGTGTACCTGTGGGACTCGGACGGCCACCAGATCATCGACGGCATGTCGGGACTGTGGTGCGTGAACGCCGGCTACGGGCGCACCTCGATTTCGGAGGCCGTGTACCGGCAGATGGAAACGCTGCCCTTCTATAACAGCTTCTTCAACACCACCAACGTGCCGGCAGTGCGCCTCGCCGCCGAGCTGGTGGCGCTGGCGCCGCCACAGTTCAGCCATGTGTTCTTCACTGGTTCCGGCTCGGAAGCGAACGACACGGTCGTGCGCATGGTGCGGCGCTACTGGGACATCCTGGGGCAGCCCGAACGCCAGGTCATCATCAGCCGGCGCAACGCCTACCACGGCAGCACGATGGCCGGGGCCTCGCTGGGCGGCATGCCCGGCATGCATGCGCAGGGCGGCCTGCCGATTCCCGGCATTCGCCACATCGGCCAGCCGAACTATCTCGAGGCCGGCCAGGGCATGAGCGAGAATGCGTTCGGGCTGGTCGCGGCCGGCTGGCTGGAGGAGGAAATCCTGGCCGTCGGGCCCGATAAAGTGGCCGCCTTCATCGGCGAACCGGTGCAGGGCGCGGGCGGTGTCGTCATCCCGCCCGCGACCTACTGGCCGGAAGTGCAGCGCATCTGCGACAAGTACGACATCCTCTTGATCGCCGACGAAGTCATTTGCGGCTTCGGGCGCCTCGGCACCTGGTTCGGCTGCGAGCTGATGGGGTTCAAGCCCGACCTGATCAGCTTTGCCAAGGGCGTGACCTCCGGCTATGTGCCGCTCGGCGGCGTGCTGATCGGGAAACGGGTGGCGCATGCGCTGCTCGAGAAGGGCGGCGACTTCAACCACGGGTTCACCTATTCGGGCCATCCGGTGGCCTGCGCCGCGGCCCTGGAAAACCTGCGCATCCTGGTTGACGAGCGGCTGGTGGAAAAGGTGGCGCTGGACACGGGGCCGCACCTGAAGGCCGCGTTCAACGAACTGGCGACGCATCCGCTGGTCGGACACGCCGAAAGCTGCGGCATGGTGGCCGGGCTGAACCTGGTGCGGGTCAAGGGCGCCTCGATGCACGAGTGCGTGCCTTTCGAGCGCGCGCTGCAGGTCGGCATGCTGTGCCGCGGGCACATGTTCGAGCTGGGCGTGATCATGCGCGCCGTGGGCGACCGCATGATCGTGGCGCCGCCGCTGGTCATGACGCGTGCGGAGATCGACGAGATGGCGGCGCGGATCTGGGATTGCCTGGATTTGACGCTGGAGGATGTGCGAAGCCGAGGGTGGTTGTAAACGTAGGGTGGACGGGGGATTTCAGTCTGGGGGACTGAAATCCCGTCCACCCAACAGGTGTGAGCAGCTCAAGCGTTCGTCTGGATATGCTTCGACGCCAGCGTCTGGTTCTTCAGCACCTGCGGCGCCAGCGAGCCGATGAACATGCCCGCGAACGCCGCCAGCAGCCCGGCCAGTTGCCCCGGGAACGCTTCGCCCAGGTTCGACACCTGCGGGAAGAACAGGAGCCACACGAACAGCCCGGCGGCGATCGAGACGATGGCGCCCTGGGTCGTGGCGCGCTTCCAGTACAGGCCCATCACCAGCGGCACGAAGGCGGCCACCAGGGTCACCTGGTAGGCGGAGGACACCAGTTCGTAGATCGAGGTGCCTTCCATCATGATTGCATACGCCAGCACCAGGGCCGCGAAGATGACGATGGTGACGCGCATCGCGAGCAGTTGCTGGCGGTCGTTCAGGCCTGGGCGCAGGTTTTTGAGGATGTTTTCGGTAAAGCTGGTCGACGGCGCCAGCAGCGTGGCCGACGAGGTGCTCTTGATGGCCGAGAGCAGGGCGCCGAAGAACACGATCTGCATGATCACCGGCATCTTGGTCATCACGAAGACTGGCAGCAGGCGCTGGTAGTCGTTGCGCGCGATGTCCATCGCGCTGTCGCCCATCACCACCACGGCGGCGGCGACGATGAACATCGGCACGAAAGCGAACAGGATGTAGCTGGCGCCGCCGATCACGGCGCCGGTGCGCGCGGTCGGTGCGTCCTTCGCCGACATTACGCGCTGGAACACGTCCTGCTGCGGAATGCTGCCGAACATCATCGTGACGGCCGCGCCGATGAAGAAGGCGATGTCGGTGAAGGTCGGCTCCGGCCAGATGCGCCACAGGTCGGCGCTTTGCGCCATGTCGAACACGCGATCGGCCCCGCCGGCCAGGTCGGCCGCGAAGAAGGCGATGATCGACATGCCGATCACCAGCACGATCATCTGGATGAAGTCGGTCAGGGCGACGGCCAGGAAGCCGCCGACCACCACGTAGATCAGCACGGCGAGGGTGCCGATCACCATGCCCATTGCCGGGCTCATTGCGCCCCAGGTCAGCACCGAGAACACCAGGCCGAGCGCCGTGATCTGGGCCGCGACCCAGCCGAGGTAGCTGAGGATGATCGCGACCGAGCAAAAGATCTCGATACCCTTGCCGTAGCGCTGGCGATAGTAGTCGCCGATGGTGAGCAGGTTGAGCTTATACAGCTTGGTCGCGAAGAACAGGCCGACCAGGATCAGGCAGGTGCCGGCGCCGAACGGGTCTTCGATGATGGCGTTCAGGCCGCCCTGCACGAACTTGGCGGGCACCCCCATCACGGTCTCGGCGCCGAACCAGGTGGCGAAGGTTGTTGTAATCACCATGATCAGCGGCAGGCTGCGCCCTGCTACGGCAAAGTCGCTGGTATTCTTGATGCGCGAGCCGGCCCACACTCCCAGCGCCAGGGTGCCCAGCAGATAGAGCACGACGCAAGTAATCAAGGTGTAGTTCATCATGGTGGCGGCTGCTCCGGGAGGAATAATTATCGGGCGGAAAATTCGCGATTATAGCGGCAGAAGTTCGCCGTGAGATGCAGTCTGCGCCGTTTTTCGTTGGGTTTTCTTCACTTTAGGAGGAACACTGGCATGCCGACAACAACCTGGCACGATCGTGCCGCCGAACTGCGGATGGATGGACGCGCTTTCATCGATGGCGAACGGGTCGATGCCCGCACGGAGGCGCGCTTTGACTGCATCTCGCCGATCGACGGGCGCAAGCTGGCCGAGGTCGCGCGCTGCGACGCTCTGGACGTCGATGCGGCAGTGAGCAGCGCGCGGGCGGCCTTCGAAGACCGGCGCTGGGCGGGCAAGGCTCCCGCCGAGCGCAAGCGCATCCTGATCCGCTTTGCCGACCTGATGCTGGCCAATCGCGACGAACTGGCGCTGCTGGAAACGCTCGACATGGGCAAACCGATCCGCTACAGCCGCAGCGTCGACGTGCAGCTGGCGCAGAACTGCATCCGCTGGTATGGCGAAGCGATCGACAAGCTCTACGACCAGGTGGCGCCGACCTCCGACGCCAGCCTGGCACTCATCACCCGCGAGCCGGTCGGCGTGGTGGCGGCGATCATCCCCTGGAATTATCCGATGCTGATGGCGGCCTGGAAGATCGGCCCGGCGCTGGCCGCCGGCAATAGCCTGGTGCTGAAACCCTCGGAAAAGGCGCCGCTCAGCGCGCTGCGCCTGGCCGAACTGGCGCTGGAAGCCGGCGTGCCGCCCGGCGTGTTCAACGTCGTGCCGGGCTTCGGCAACGAAGCGGGCAGTGCCCTCGGGCTGCACATGGATGTCGACTGCATCGCCTTTACCGGTTCGACCCGGGTCGGCAAGCAGATCGTCCAGATGGCGGGCCAGTCAAATCTAAAACGCGCCTGGACCGAGCTGGGCGGCAAATCCGCGAACATTGTCTGCGCCGATTGCCCAGACCTCGACGCGGCGGTGTCCGCCGCGATCGGCTCGATCTATTTCAACCAGGGCGAAAGCTGCAACGCGCCCTCGCGCTTGTTTGTGGAAGCCTCGATCAAGGATGCCTTCCTGGACAAGGCACTGGCGATGCTCCCGCAGTTCGCGCCGGGCGACCCGCTCGATGAAGCCACCGTGATGGGCGCCATCGTCGACCCGATCCAGATGAAGACCGTGCTCGGCTACATCGAAGCGGGCAAGGAGGAGGGCGCGCGCCTGCTCGCAGGCGGCGCGGCGGCGCGTGTCGAGTCGGGCGGCCTGTACATCGAGCCGACCCTGTTCGATGGCGTCGACGCCACAATGCGCATCGCCCGCGAGGAAATCTTCGGGCCGGTGCTGTCGGTGCTCTCGTTCACCGATCTCGACGACGCAGTGCGCCAGGCCAACGCCACGCCCTACGGCCTGGCGGCGGCGGTGTGGACGGCGGACATCAGCAAGGCGGTCCGCACCGCACGCGCGCTACGGGCGGGCACGGTGCACGTGAACCAGTACGACAACGACGACATCACGGTGCCTTTCGGGGGGTATAAACAGTCGGGCAACGGCCGCGACAAGTCGCTGCATGCCTTCGACAAGTACACCGAGCTGAAGACGACCTGGATCCAGGTCGGGTAAGGACGTGGCAACCGGCCTCGCCGGGCGGAGGACAGGATGAACGAGGCAATGCGCGATTTTCTGCGCGACCATAACATTCACGAAGTCGAATGCGTCATTGCCGACATGACCGGGATTGCACGCGGCAAGATCCTGCCCAAGGACCTGTTCCTCGGCGGCGGCGACATGCGCCTGCCGAAAAGCGTGCTGTTGAATACCGTCAACGGCGAGCAGCCGGACAACCTGCCGTATGTCGGCGCGACCGATCCCGACATGGTGTGCGTGCCGGATCCGGCGACGATCCGCGTCGTGCCCTGGGCATCGGAAGCGGTGGCGCTGGTCATCCATGACTGCCAGAATTTCGACGGCACCCCAGTCGAGCTGGCGCCGCGCGCGGTGCTGCGGCGCGTGCTGGGCCTGTATGCCGAGCGCGGCTGGAAACCGGTGGTGGCGCCGGAAATGGAGTTTTATCTCGTCGCGCGCAACGTCGACCCCCACGTGCCGCTGGTGCCGCCGATGGGCCGCAGCGGCCTGACGGAACTGGGCCGACAGTCGTATTCGATCGACGCCGTCAACGATTTCGACCCGTTCTTCCTCGAACTGTCGAGCTTCTGCAAGCTGCATGAGCTGGGCGTGGAAACCCTGATCCACGAAGCCGGCGCGGGCCAGATGGAGATCAACTTCGCCCACGGCGACGCGCTCGAGCTGGCCGACCGGGTATTCCTGTTCAAGCGCGCGGTGCGCGAAACGGCGCTGCGCCACGGCATCTTCGCCACATTCATGGCCAAGCCGATGGAAACCGAACCGGGCAGCGCCATGCACGTGCACCAGAGCGTGGTCGATGCGGCTACCGGCAGCAACATTTTTACGCAGCCCGACGGCGGGCCGAGCGAGCTGTTCTTCCATTTCATCGGGGGACTGCAGAAATACGTGCCGCCCGCCTTGTTGATGTTCGCGCCGCACGTCAATTCCTACCGGCGCCTGTCGCGCTTCCAGTCGGCGCCGACCAACGTGCGCTGGGGCTACGACAACCGCACCTGCGGCATCCGCATACCGAATGCCTCGCCCGACAACCGCCGCGTCGAGAACCGGGTGCCGGGCGTCGACGTGAACCCCTACCTGGCGATGGCGGCCACACTCAGTTGCGGTTACCTCGGCATGGTGGAAGGCATCTACCCGGCCGAGCCGACCGCTGACAGCGCCGAGCACGTCCACGGCGACCTGCCGCGCAACCTGGAAGACGCCATCCTGCGCATGCGCCAGTGTCCCGCCTTGTCGAACATGCTGGGTGAATTGTTCGTGCAGGCGTTCTGCGAAGTGAAGGAACTCGAGTTTGCGACCTTCAGCCGCGTGATCAGCTCGTGGGAGCGCGAGCATTTGATGTTGCTGGTGTGAGGCACGCGTTCAACAAACGCATGAACGACCGGGGCACGCGCTACGACCTTACATCGGCTGGTTGAACGCGTGGACGGACAAGCCGTCCACCCTACGGGCGGCGTTAGCGGTATTCCTGCAGCACAGTGTAGCCCCCGCCATTGCCCGGCTTCGACTCCACCAGCGCATAACCGGCGATGTCCCAGGCCAGCTTGTCCGCTTCAGGCGGCACGACGGCATTGGTGGCACGCCGTGCCAGGGTCACGTGCGGGCGGAAGGTGCGTGCTTCCGGCTCGAGGCCGAGCGCCACGAGGGCCTCGGACAGGTTCGCGTGCAGCGCCAACAGTTCGGGTGGCTCGACATGCGGTTCAAGCACGGCGATGCCGTGCGACCACAGTTTGGGGATGCCGATCGACAACGAAAACGGCGTGAACGGCACCGCCAGGCCGGCTTGCAGCTCGGCCACGCGCTCGGTCGGAATGCCGCCGAGGAAGTGCAGCGTCATGTGCAGCTTGCTCGTGTCCACCGGGCTGGCGCCGCGTGGCCAGTCCCAGCAATCGCGCCGTTCGCGCAAGGCGTGGCGGATCGCGGGATCGGGCCACAGGGCGACGAACAGGCGGGAGGTGGGAACACCGAGTGGAACACTGCTCATCGCCGCTCTCCTGTTAAAAACAGTGTTCCTGCGCGGGGAAGCTGCCATCCTTCACGCCGCCGACGTAGGCGCGCACCGCGCCCTCGATGCTGGCCTGGCCCTCCATGAAATTCTTGACGAATTTCGCCTTGTGGCCGGGGAAGACGCCCAGCATGTCGTGCATCACCAGCACCTGGCCTGAGCAGTCCGGGCCGGCGCCGATGCCGATGGTCGGCACCGCCAGCAGTTCGGTCGTTTCCTTGCCAAGCTGGGCCGGCACCGCTTCGAGCAGCACGATGGCCGCGCCCGCGGCCTGCAGCGCCAGCGCATCGTTTTTCAGGCGCTCGGCGCCTTCCTGGGTCTTGCCCTGCACCTTGAAGCCGCCGAGCTGGTGCACGAACTGCGGGGTCAGGCCGATGTGGGCGCACACCGGGATGCCGCGCTCGGCGAGGAAAGCGACGGTCTCGGCGAGCCAGGCGCCGCCTTCGATCTTGACCATCTGGGCGCCGGCGCGCATCAGCGCGGCCGCGCTCTCGAAGGCCGTTTCCTTGGTCGCGTAGCTGCCGAAGGGCACGTCCGCGACCAGCAGGGCGTTCTTGTTGCCGCGTGCAACCGAGGCCGTGTGGTAGACCATGTCGGCCAGCGTCACCGGCAGCGTCGACGAATGGCCGGCGCAGACCATGCCGAGCGAGTCGCCGACCAGCAGCATGTCGACGCCACAGCGGTCCATCAGGGACGCGAAACTGGCGTCATAGCAGGTCAGCATGGTGATCTTGTTGCCGGCGGCGCGCATCGCATGCAGCGCGGGAATAGTTACCGCCTTGGCGACGGCCTTCTCGGCTGGCTTGGGCTGCGCAGGCGCCTCGCCGCCTGTCATGTCCTTGCCCTGCAAATAAGCGCTCATAGTGATCCTTTGAAAACGAAATAGTCCAACGCGGTAGTGTAATGCGGCGACGGAAATCGTGCCGGAATGACCACGTCCAGGCACGGCTACGCTGTATACAGGTCAGTCGAGGCGGGCGATCGTCTGGCTTGCGACGGCCGGCAGGAAATCCGCGGCGCGGCCGCGGCCGGGAATCACGGCATCCGGTGCGATGTCGAGCAGCGGCGCCAGCACGAAGGCGCGCTCATGCATGCGCGGATGCGGCACGGCCAGGTCAGCTGTTTGAATCGTGTCGTCGCCGTACAGCAGCAGGTCGAGGTCGAGCGTGCGCGGGGCATTGCGGTAGGGCCGCTCGCGGCCGTGGGCTGTCTCGATCGCCTGCAATGCTTTCAGCAAATCATGGGCGTCGAGACTGGTATCGAGCTGCGCCACCGCATTGATATAGTCGTCGCCCGAGGAGTCGACCGGCGCCGTGCGCCACAGGCTGGAAGCTGCCGTCAGCCGGCAGCCGGGCTGGGCGTCGAGGCGGGCGAGGGCGTCGAGCACGTTCCCACGCGCATCGCCCAGGTTGGCGCCGATGCCGACGAAAGCGATCATGCGTCAGCCGACTTCGCGCTTGTAGGAAGCCGAGCTGTAGTCCGAGTCGGAACTGGAAGCGGAACGCGACGCCGCATCGACTGAATTGGTGCCTGAATCCGCGGCTGAATCCGCGCCCGTGCCTGCGTCTTCGCCAGCGCGGTTGCGCGGTGCGCGGCGCGGCGGGCGCTTCTTTTTCTCGCCGGTGGCCGGCCGTGCATTGGCCTGGGTGACCAGGCGCTCGCGCTCGCCGGCTTCCGCTTCATAGAAGGCGGTCCACCATTCGCCGATTTCCATGTCGAGTTCGCCCGAGGCGCAGCGCAGCAGCAGGAAGTCGTAGCCGGCGCGGAAACGCGGGTTTTCCAGCAATTTATAGGGCGCGCGGCCGGTGCGGCGCTCGAAGCGCGGCTGCATGGCCCAGATGTCGCGCATGTCGGTGGCGATGCGGCGCTGCAGGGCCAGGTTGTCGGTCTGGGTGTCGAGCACGGCGTCGGCGGCCAGGTGCAGCGCCGGAATCGGTGCTTCGCCGGCGGCGCGGTAGGCGGTCCATTTTTCCAGCACCTGGTGCCACAGGAGCGAGGCGAACAGGAAGCCGGGCGAAACACCCTTGCCGGCCTTTACCCGCGCATCCGTGGATTCGAGTGCCAGCGTCACGAACTTCATGCCGATCGGCTGTTCCAGTACCACGTCGAGCAGCGGCAGCAGGCCGTGGTGCAGGCCGGCCGAGCGCAGTTCCTTCAGGCAGGCCAGCGCGTGGCCCGACAGCAGGAGCTTGAGCATCTCGTCGAACACGCGCGCGGCCGGCACGTTGTCGATCAGCGGCGCCATCACGGGAATCGGGGCACGGGTGGCCGGCTCGATGGTAAAACCCAGCTTGGCAGCGAAACGCACCACGCGCAGCATGCGGATCGGGTCTTCGCGGTAGCGCGCTTCGGGCATGCCGATGATGCGCAGGGTTTTTTCGCGGATGTCGGCGATGCCGCCGTGGTAGTCCAGCACCGTCTGGTTAGCCGGGTCGTAGTACATTGCGTTGATGGTGAAGTCGCGCCGCTCGGCGTCCTCGTGCTGGGGGCCGAAGCTGTTGTCGCGCAGGACGCGGCCATGCTCGTCCTTCGGCGCATTGTCGCTGCCCTTGCCGCGGAAGGTGGTCACCTCCAGCAGCTCCTGGCCGAACATCACGTGCACGATCTGGAAGCGGCGGCCGATGATGAAGGCGCGCCGGAACAGTTTTTTCACCTGCTCGGGCGTGGCGTCGGTGGCAATGTCGAAGTCTTTCGGTTTCACGCCCAGCAGCAGGTCGCGCACGGCGCCGCCGACGACGAAGGCCTTGAAGCCGGCTTCCTGCAGGGTTTGCGTGAGGCGGATTGCGTTTGGCGACACCAGTTTCAGGTCGATGCCGTGCTCCGCCTGGCCGAGGATGATGGGTTCGGCCGGGTTGCGCTCGTCTTTCACGCCAAGGATTTTACGAATGAATTTTTTAATCATTGAAGAGATGGAGTAAAGGCCAGCCTTGGGCGTGTGCGTGGCTGGCGAGCGCGGCGCTCGGGTTGGTCGCGACCGGATGGGACACGACTGAGAGCAGCGGGATGTCGTTGTGCGAGTCGCTGTAAAAGTGGCTGGTGTCAAAACCGGCGAACGGCAGCCCGAGCCTGTCCAGCCAGGCATGCATGTGCACGACCTTGCCCGGGCCCGAGGTCGGCGTGCCGGCCAGCCTGCCGGTCAGGCGGCCATCGGCATCGAACTCGGGCATCGCCGCGATATGGTGCTCGACGCCAAACAGCCGGGCGATCGGCGCGGTGATGACATGGTTGGTGGCGGTGATGATCGCCACCAGGTCGCCGGCGTCGAGGTGGCGCCGCACCAGGGCCAGCGCCTGCGGGCGGATCGCCGGTGCGATCACTTCCGCCATGTACTGCGCATAGAGTGCTTCGAACTGGTCGCGCGGGAAGCTGGCCAGCGTGCCGAGGGCGAACTCGAGGTATTCGACCGGATCGAGCACGCCCGCCTGGTACTGGACGAAGAATGCTTCGTTGCGGCGCTGGTAGCCGGCGGCGTCGACCGCGCCGACACGCACCAGGAACTGGCCCCACTCGAAATCCGAGTCGATCGGCAGCAGGGTATGGTCGAGGTCAAAGAGGGCGAGTTTCATGGTGTGATTTTCGACTGCGTGGTTTCCGGCTGCGTGGATTCCGACTGCGGATGTGCCAGGAGCAGGTCGCGCAGCAGCGGCAGCGTGACGGGACGCTGGGTTTCGAGCGAATACTGGTCGAGGGCGTCGAGCATGGTCGCGAGCGACCGCATGTCGCGCTTGAAATGGGACAGCAGGTAGGGTAACACGCTGGCCGACAGGGTCAGGCCGCGCGCCTCGGCCGCCTGCGTCAGGGCCGCGATCTTCTGGTCGTCCGACAGGCCGTGGATCAGGTAGATCAGGCCCCAGCCCATGCGCGTGCGCAGGTCTTCCCGCACCGGCAGCACGGCCGGCGGCACCGTGCCGGTCGAGACCATGTAGGCGCCGTGCTCGCGGATCTGGTTGAACAGGGCAAAGGCGTCGATCTGGGCGCTCGGGGCGAGGCGGTCGCAATCGTCCAGCAGGTACAGCGTGATCTCCGGCGCGAACACGAAGTCGGCGGCCGGGGCGTCGCAGGCGATGTAGCGCGAATGCGGGGTGGCGGCCAGGGCTTGCAGCAGGTGGGTCTTGCCGGCGCCGGTGTCGCCCCACAGGTAGGCGAAATGCTCGCGCGATGCACGCTGCGCGAACTGGTGCATCAAATGCGCCAGTTCGGCATTTTCCCCGACCTGGAAGGTATCGAGGCTGTGCGCCGGGTCGGCGCCTAAATCGAGCACCAGCTGTTTCATGGCGTCGGGATCATCCTGGAAGTGTCATACATAGCCGGCAAGCCGGAATAGTCAAACCCATGCGGCATTATAGAAGCTGCCGGGCAGACATTGAAAACGCATGCGCGCGAGGGGCGGATGACCGGCCTGGCCTGGCTGCCGGTGCCGTCTGGAGCGCCGGCGCGATGCGCGGCAACGTAAGCTCCGGATGGCGGGAATGAGGGCATGTTTTTGTTGTTATCTCGGTTGGCGCTTAGTTGGCGCTTAGTTGGCAAGTCGGGGCCGGGCCGTTTTGTTAGAATAGCGGATTGACCAGAATCAGTGATTGATCTGGTCCACGCCTTCTATTTTACCGCCTCCGCTGCCAAATACCATGAGCCAACCATCTAATGTTTCTCTCTCCTACCGCGACGCGGGTGTCGACATCGATGCCGGCGACGCCCTGGTCGAAGCGATCAAGCCGTTTGCCAAGCGCACCATGCGCGAAGGCGTGCTCGGCGGTATCGGCGGTTTCGGCGGGCTGTTCGAGATCAGCAAGAAGTTCAAGGAACCGGTGCTGGTCTCCGGCACGGACGGCGTGGGCACCAAGTTGAAGCTCGCATTTGAATTGAACCGCCACGACACGGTCGGCATCGACCTGGTCGCCATGAGCGTCAACGACATCCTGGTGCAGGGCGCGGAACCGCTGTTCTTCCTCGACTACTTTGCCTGCGGCAAGCTCGACGTGGCAACCGCCACCGCCGTGGTCAAGGGCATCGCCCTGGGCTGCGAACAGTCCGGCTGCGCGCTGCTCGGCGGCGAGACCGCCGAAATGCCGGGCATGTACCCGGATGGCGAATACGACCTGGCCGGCTTCGCCGTCGGCGCCGTGGAAAAGTCGCAGATTATCGACGGCAGCAAGATCGCCCCGGGCGACGTGGTGCTGGGCCTGGCCTCGTCGGGCATCCACTCGAACGGCTACTCGCTGGTGCGCAAGATCATCGAAGTGGCGAAACCGGACCTGGAAGCGGACTTCCACGGGCGCAAGCTGTCGGACGTGCTGATGGCGCCGACGCGCCTCTACGTGAAGCCGCTGCTGGCGCTGATGGCGGCGATGGAAGTGAAGGGCCTGGTGCACATCACCGGCGGCGGCCTGGTCGAGAACATCCCGCGCGTGCTGCAGGATAAGCTGACCGCCGTGCTCGATGCGAAATCGTGGACCATGCCGCCGCTGTTCCAGTGGCTGCAGCAGCACGGCGGCGTGGCTGACGCCGAGATGCACCGCGTGTTCAACTGCGGCATCGGTATGACCGTGATCGTGTCCGCGGAGAATGCGGATGCGGCGATGGCCCAGTTGCAGGCGGCCGGCGAAACCGTGTACCGCATCGGCGAAATCCGCGCCCGCGAAGAAGGACAAGCCCAGACCGTGGTGCTGTAAGGCGCCCCAGGCGGACACGCTTGTCGCGGAAAAAGAATCGGGCGCCCTTGAGGCGCCCGATTCTTTTTCCGACGCCCGCTACCGAGTCATGCGCCGGTAACTTCATTGCAGCTACCGGGTCTAATGTAGCAGGAGCCAGATTGAATGGCGGCCCGTTCGCCATTGTTCTTATTCATTGCTGCAGCTTACCTCCAGGACGTGAACGACACGAGAGGACAATATCCCTTGTCGTGGGTGCCATGCCTCTCGTCCGCGCTCCCTTCGCGAATCCGTCGCGCACCATCGGTGACGTGACGTTACAGCTTCGTCGATCTATTCAAGGAGAGCAAAAATGGCACGGAAATCGAAGACCTGGTGCGTGACAGGGGCAATCGCCATACTCGGCGCCACTGCGCTGCCAGTACTAGCAACGGACAAGACAAATTCTGTCAAGCGGGGGAAAAGCTACATCGAGACAACGGTCGACGCCCGCGACCAGGACGAATACCGGGTTCGCTTCGGTGTCGGGCAAACCGCAAACGTCAGGGTGGACGGCGATAACAGCTCCGACCTCGACCTGTTTGTTCTGAACGGAGACGGCGACACCGTCTGCTCCGATGAAGACCTTACCGATAACATGGTGTGCAACTGGGTGGCACAGGGGGGCACCTACACCATTCAGATCGTCAACCTCGGCGAGGATAACCACTACCGGATGGAATACTATTGAGCGCGAATGGACAAGGGGCATCCCGCGGCCGCCCCTTATCCTTGCCCGGCGGGCCGGACCCTGCCGGCCCGCTCCGGATCGCTTGCGACCGGTGCAGCTTAGTGCGCCGCCCCCTTGCCAATGTGTTTATCGAGGAACTTCTCGACCCGCCCCCAGAAATCGACGCGGTTTTTCGGCACGCGCCAGCCGTGGCCTTCGTCCTCGTACTCGATCCATTCCACCTGCGTGTTGTGCGGCTTGACGGCCTCCAGGAACTTGCGGCCGTGGTACATCGGCACGCGCTTGTCGGCGCCGCCGTAGGCCAGCATCAGCGGCGCCTTGATGCGCGCCGCCTGCTCGATCGGCGAGGTGGCTTTCAGCTGGGCCGCATCCTTGACCTGGTCGCCGATCATGTCGGGCATGCCGTACACCTTCCATTCTTCCGACAGGTCGGACGTGAAGCTCCAGTGACCGTCGTAGAGCAGGTTGATGTCGGTAACGCCGACCCAGTTGATCCCGCACTTGTACAGGTCGGGGTCGTTCGCCAGCCCCATCAGGGTGGCGTAACCGCCGTAGCTGGCGCCTGCGATGCAGATGCGCTTCGGATCGGCGAAGCCCTGCGCCACAGCCCAGCGCGCGCCGTCGGCAATGTCGTTCTGCATCGCCAGGCCCCATTGCTTCCAGCCGGCGCGGAAGTGCTTGATGCCATAACCGGTGCTGCCGCGGAAATCGGGTTCGAGCACCGCATAGCCGCGCGAGGCCAGGAACTGCGTTTCAGGGTCCCAGCCCCATTTGTTGCCGCGCACGTAGGGACCGCCATGCACCAGCACGACCAGCGGGGCGTTCTTGGCGCCGCCGGCCGGGAGGGTCAGCAGCGCGGGAATCTCCATGCCGTCGCGCGCCTTGTAGCGCACCGGCTCTTGCTGGCCCATGCGCGCCGGATCGATGCCGGGATAGGTCTCGCTCACCAGCTCGGCCGCGCCGGTCCTGATGTTGTAGAGGTACCAGGTGAGCGGCTTGACGTCCGAAAACGACCTGACCAGCGCCCAGTCGGACTGGTTCCCGGAGGGGAAGGACATCAGGTTCACGGCGCCGGGGAGGGCTGCGTCGAGTTTCTCCTGGACCGCCTTCATGGCCGGGTCGAACCAGACGGTGCTGTCGGCATCGGTGCGGATCCGTACGCCCAGTACCTTGTCGCCGCCGCGCACGAGGGCGCCCGTGAAGTCATAACCTGGGGCGGTGACGAGCGGCTGCGGATTCGGCTTGCCGGTGGCGAGGTTGATGGTGAACAGGCTGGTGGTGTCGCCGCTGCTGCCACTGCCACCGCCACCGTAGGCGGTCGCATACAGGGTGCCGTCGCTGCCGAAGCCGAGCGGGCTGAAGGTGTCCTGGCGGCCCTTGTAGGTCGGGTAGCTGCTCAGCACGCGCCACTGTCCACTGGCCGGATCGAGATAATGAATGGTGGTGACGCCGTTTTCGCTGGCGACGGTCAGGCGCGGCTCGCCCTTGTGGTCGAGCATCCAGCGGTCCACCTTGCCCGGGCGCGGCACGACCTTGTGGGTGCCGTTGACCGTGTTCAGGCGCAGCAGGTTCACGGTACGCACTTCGCGACGGGCCACGTCGACGATGTCGGGGCTCGTGACATAGATGAACTCCGAATTCTGCGCGCCACGCCCGTCCATCATGAAGGTATGCCATGGCAGCACCCTGCGCATACGGTGCGGACTGCCCCAGCGGCTCGCCAGCTGGAGCTGGTTGCCGCCGTCGCGATCGACCGCGAACAGCCCTGCCGCCCTGTTGACCTCGCCTGGCCCGACCTGTTTGTCGGCCAGGTTGAAGACCAGGCGGTCGTCGTTGACCCAGTCGAAGTGCAGGATGTCGGCGTCCTGGTAGCCGGCCACCAGCTTGGGGGTTTTGGTTTGCAGGTCGATCACCACCAGGTAATCGCGCCGGCCTGGCGCACCGGAAACGGCGGCCAGGTAGCGCGCGTTCGGGGACAGTTTGGCATCGGTCATCACCGGGTTGATGAAGAAGCGTTCGATCGGCGGTGGCGCGGACGCGGGCGGGATGGAACCAGGAGCGGCGTGCAGGGGCGCGCCAGCGCACAGCAGCAGCGCCAGCGCGCAGCCGAGGCGGGTGAAAGTGCGAAGGGCCATGTGTTCTCGTTCAGGTTTTTTTATGGGCGCCGCGGCACTGCGGCGGCGGCAGCATAGCAGGCCGCGGCGCCCGGAAACCTATCGAAATGTCACAGGGCCGCGGGAATCATTCTGGCGCGCGGTCCAGCACCTTCGGCACCCGCGCCCCGCGCAGGCGGAACGCGTCCGGCATGCGCGAGCCGAGCAGGGGGCGCAGGTAGAGGCGGAAGGCGTCGGTCACATCCGTGCCGGACTCGCTGATGAATTCGTCTTCCATGGTGCGGGTTTTGCCCGCGACCTGGTCAAGTGGCTGGAGTTCGTAGTCGACCGAATAGAAGCCGGTGCGGCGGATCGCCACCGAGCCGTCGGCATCGCCCCACATCGCGAACTGCACCGCCTTTTCGCCAACCTCGCGCGCCTCGCGCTGGTCGACGTCCGACACGCAGCCGATGAACGAGCGCTGCAGGTAGCCGAAGGTGTCGCCGCGCACCCGCTTGATGCCGAGCCTGGCCTTGATTTCCTCGCACAGCAGGTCGGCCAGCGCGCCGGTGCCCGACAGTTGCACGTTGCCGTGAGCATCCTTCTCGATTTCCTTCGCCAGCAGGGTGACGACCGGTTCGCCGGACGCATCGTGGATGCCTTCCGATACCGCGATCACGCAGCGCCCGTGGCGTTCATACATGGCCTTGACGTCGGCGAGAAAACGCTCCAGCTCGAACACGCGCTCGGGCAGGTAGATCAGGTGCGGGCCGTCGTCCGGGAATTTCTTGCCGAGTGCCGACGCGGCGGTGAGAAAGCCCGCGTGGCGGCCCATCACCACGCCGACATACACCCCGGGCAGGGCGGCGTTGTCGAGGTTGGCGCCGGCAAAGGCCTGGGCGACAAAACGCGCGGCCGACGGGAAGCCCGGCGTGTGGTCGTTGCCGACCAGGTCGTTGTCAATCGTTTTCGGGATGTGGATGGAGCGCAGCGGGTAGCCGGCGGCGCGCGCCTGCTCGCTGACGATTTTCACGGTATCGGCCGAATCGTTGCCGCCGATGTAGAAGAAATGTTCGATCTCGTGCGCGCGCAGGACATCGAAGATGCGCGTGCAGTAGGCCGTATCCGGCTTGTCGCGCGTCGAGCCCAGCGCCGACGAGGGCGTGGCGGCGACCAGTTCCAGGTTGTGGCTGGTTTCCTGGGTCAGGTCGAGGAAGTCTTCGTTGACGATGCCGCGCACACCGTGCAGGGCGCCGTAGACGCGCGTGACATGCTGGAAGCGGCGCGCCTCGAGCGCCACCCCCACCATCGACTGGTTGATGACGGCGGTCGGACCGCCTCCTTGTGCAACGAGGATTCTGCCGGACGACATAAAAACCTCCCTTGATCAAAGCGACGGATGACCGACTGCCGGTTTAGTGCTTACATTACTGCTGAACCGCTCCCTGGCCGATATGCTTGTCCAGGAACTTCTCGACCCGGGTCCAGAAGTCGAGCCGGTTCTTCGGCAGGTAGAAACCGTGGCCTTCGGCCGGGTATTCGACCCACTCGACGTTCGGGTTGGTGCGCTTCACGGCCGAATGAAACTTGGTGCCATGGTCAATCGGCACGCGCCGGTCGACGCCGCCATAGGCCAGCAGCAGCGGCGCCTTGATGCGCGCGGCCTGCTCGATCGGCGAGGTGGCCTTCAGCTGGGCGGCGTCCTTGACGCGGTCGCCGATCATTTCCGGCATGCCGTAGCGCTTCCATTCGTCCGACATGTCGTTCGTATGGTTCGCGCTGGAGTACATCAGGTTGATGTCGCTCACCCCGACCCAATTGACGCCGCATTTATAAAGGTCGGGATCGTTCACCAGTCCCATCAGCGTGGCATAGCCGCCATAGCTGGCGCCGGCAATGCAGACGCGCTTCGGGTCCACGTAGCCCTTCTCGACCGCCCAGCGCACGCCGTCGGCCACGTCGTTCTGCATGGACAGGCCCCACTGCTTGAAGCCGGCCTTGTAGTGGGCGGCGCCAAAGCCGGTGCTGCCGCGGAATTCGGGTTCCAGTACTGCATAGCCGCGCGAGGCGAGGAACTGCGTGTCCGGGCTCCAGCCCCAGCTGCTGCCGCGCACCCAGGGGCCGCCGTGCACCAGCACCACCAGCGGCAGGCCGCTGCGCTTGGCGCCGGCCGGCATCGTCAGCAGGGCGGGGATGTTCAGGCCGTCGCGCGCCTTGTAGTTGACTGCCTGCTGGCGGCCCATCTGCTTCGGGTCGATGCCGGGATAGGTTTCGCCGACCTTGTTGAGCAGTTTCGTGTCGCGGTTGAACAGGTAATAGGTGGCGGGGATGGTGTCGGAATAGGCGCGCACCAGCAGCCAAGGCGTTTTCGCGTGCTGGGGAGGTGCCGACACCAGGTTGACAGTCGCCGGCAGCAGCCTGTCGACCGTTTCCTGGACCGCTTTCATGGCCGGATCGAACCATTCGACGGAGGTGGCGTCGGTCGTGAAGATCATGCCCAGCACTTTCTCACGGCTGGTCAGGATGTTGCCGCTGAAGTCGTAGCCCTTGGTGCTCACCAGCGGCTCCGGATTCAGTTTACCGGTGGCGATATCGAAGGTGTGGACGGCGCTCGTGTCCCTGCCCTGGCGTGTGCTGACATACAGTTTGCCGTCGGGGCCGAAGGCCAGTGGCGTGATGGCGTCTTCGTTGTTGCCATACAGCTTGTAAGTAATCAGCTTGCGCCATTCCTTCGTCGCCGGGTCGAGGTAATGGACGATGCCGACGTCTTCGTCGGAACCGAAGGCAATGCGCGGCTCGCCCTTATGGTCGAGCATCCAGCCGGTAACGTCTTCTTTCGGACGCGAAACTTCCTGCGCCTGCCCGGTCACCGTGTTCAGGCGCAGCAGGCCATACCTGTACTTTTTGTAGCCAGGCTTCCAGGCCAGGTCACGCACGTAGACATATTCAGAATCCTGGGCGCCGCGCTCGGAGAGCATGAAGGTGTGCCACGGCAGCAGGCGGCGTCCGGTCCTTTGTCCCGTCCGTTGGCTGCTGCGGCTGAATCCGGTCTCGGCCAGCTGGACCAGGTTGCTGCCGTCGCGGTTGACGGCGAACAGGCCCGGTGCATTGTAGTCGTCGCCTTGCGCCACCGTGCTGTCGTTGACGTTGAATATCAGGCGTTCACTGTTGACCCACTGGAAGCTGCCGATGTCGGAGTCGTTATATGCGGCCACGACCTTGCCGCTGTTGGTCTGCAGGTCGACCACGACCAGGAAGTCGCGCTGTCCCGGCGCGCTGGAACGCGCGGCAATCGAGCGGCCATCGGGCGATAGCACGCCGCCATTGAAGACGGGACGATTGAAGAAACGCTCGATCGACGGCAGGGCGGGGGTGGCCTGCGCCTGGACGCCGGGGGCGGTGCACAGCGAGAGCGCGAGCACGGCGGCATGGAAGAGTGAAGCACGGGTAAGCGACATGCAGAATTCCTGGTTCGAGAAAAGGCCGCCCGCAGGCGGAAAAGTTATTTCTCAAGAATAACATTCAAGCATGTCAAAAAACCATGCTCCATGGATATTATCAGCCAGTGTTGCGCAGTTGCCCCATGCTGTCAGCCTTATTCGGGCGCCCGGATATGGTCGACCAGCGCATCGCTGGAACGCGCCGGTGCTGGACTCAGCAGGCTGGCGATGGCGATGGCCGCCATCCCCACCGGCACCCCGAAAATCCCGGCCGACATTGGCGCGATGTCGAACCAGGCCGCATCGAGCCGCCCGCCCAGGATCGGATTGACCCGGAACATGTAGTAGAGGCAGACCATGAAGCCGGCGCTCATCCCGGCGATGGCGCCGACGTGGTTGGCGCGCTTCCAGAACACGCCCAGCACCAGCGCCGGGAACAGCGTCGACGCCGCCAGCGAGAATGCGGCGCCGACCAGCGACAGGATGTCGGCCGGCTTTTGCGAGGCGGCGTAGGCGGCGATGAAGGCCACCGCCAGCAGCAGCAGCTTGGAAATCGTCACCCGCTTCTGGGTCGAGGCGCCCGGATCGACGATCTTGTAATACACGTCGTGCGACAGCGCGTTCGAGATCGCCAGCAGCAGGCCGTCGGCCGTCGACAGCGCCGCCGCCAGGCCGCCGGCCGCCACCAGGCCCGAGATCACATACGGCAGGCCGGCGATTTCCGGTGTGGCCAGCACCAGGAGGTCGCCGTCGATGGCGATTTCCGCCAGCTGCACCAGGCCGTCGCCGTTGATGTCGGTGACCTGAATCAGGGGACTGATCTTGTCGATGTTCGCCCAGTAGGCAATCCAGGTCGGCAAGGAGTGGAAATCGCTGCCGACCAGGCTGGTATAGATATCGTATTTCGCCAGTACCGCCAGCGCCGGGATGCTCAGGTAAATCAGGAGGATGAAGAACAGGGTCCAGAACACCGAGACCCGGGTTTCCGCCACCGAAGGCGTGGTGTACGAGCGCATCAGGATGTGGGGCAGGGCGGCGGTGCCGAACATCAAGCAGAACACGAGCGCGAGGAAATTGTTGCGGCGCGCGTTCGACTCGGCCTCGGTGGCGCCGGGGAAGGGCGTGGCATGCGGCTGCGGCGGCTGGGCCCGCGCCAGCAGGCGCGCGCGCTGGGCTTGCCAGAGCCGCTCGGCGTCTTCCGGCGTTTTCGGGTAGGCCGCCAGCGCCCGTTCGGCGCTGCGCACGTCGGCCAGCGACACATTGCGCTGGCGCGCCGTGTCGAGGCGCTGCTGGGCGGCAAGCCTTCCCGCTTCCCATGAAGCGGGAAGGCGCGCCAACCGTTCTTCATACCCGTCGGCCTCGCGCTGGAAGCGGGCGCGCACTTCCTGCTCGCGCGGGTCCTGCGCCAGTTGCGTTTCGCGCTGGGCCAGCTTCGGCAGCACCGAACCGTAGGCCAGCTGCGGCACCGGGTTGTCGGCGTGCTTGACCGACAGCCACATCGTCGGGATCAGGAAGGCGACCAGGATGATGATGTACTGCGCCACCTGGGTCCAGGTAATGCCGCGCATGCCGCCCAGGAAGGAACAGACGAGGATGCTGGCCAGCCCGAGAAAAATGCCGACCGAAAAATCGACGCCGGTGAAGCGCGAGGCGATCAGGCCCACCGCATAGATCTGCGCCACCACGTACACGAACGAGACGATGATGGTCGCGCCGACCGCCAGCAGCCGCACCGGCCCGCCGCGTCCGCCCGCGCCGCCGCCGTAGCGCACCGCCAGGTAGTCCGGAATCGTGTACTGGGCGAACTTGCGCAGGTAGGGGGCGATCAGCAGCGCGACCAGGCAATAGCCGCCGGTCCAGCCCATGATGTAGGCCAGGGCGTCGAAGCCGTAGACGTACAGGCCCCCGGCCAGGCTGATGAAGCTGGCCGCCGAAATCCAGTCGGCGGCGGTGGCCATGCCGTTGAACAGGGCCGGCACGCGCCGCCCCGCGACATAGTATTCGGTGACGTTCGAGGTGCGGCTGACCACGCCAATAGTGGCGTACAGCACGATGGTGGCGAGCATGAACAGGTGCCCGATCCACAGCCGCGGCATGCCCTCGTTTTCGAGGACCGTCAGGGCCAGCAGGAAGCCGGCGAAGCAGATGCAGAACCAGGCGTAGTAGTTGGACAAGCGCCGGAAGTAACGGGACTGCGGGCTGGACTGCGACCCGGACTGCGGGAGCGGGTCCGGGCTCAAGGGGCGTCTCCACTCGCATCCGCCATCGCGCGCCCGTAATCGCGGTCGTAGCGGCGCATGCGCCAGGCATAGGCGCCGATGATCGCCAGGCACACCAGCGAGGCGCCCTGCGCGGCCATGTAGAACGACAGGGGCCAGCCGAACACGGTGAGGCTGGAGAGCTCGCGCGCGAAAAACACGGTGCAAAAGCCCGTGCCCAGCCACAAAGCCATCAGGACGATGGTGAGGCGGCGCGTGCGGCGCCAGTGCGTGGCGCGTGCGGCGCGCACACGGCCGGCGTGCCGGGGATCGGGCCCCGGTGCAGGCGTGGACGCGGGCATCGGTGTGGATTCGGGCGGCATCAGGGAACGTAATCCGGGGACGTGGTGACGGGTGGAGGAAAGGTCAGCCGGAACAGGCTGCCAGGGTACTTGGGGAGAATGCTGCGCGGGTTGTTGAAGATGTCGACCTCGGCCCCGTGCTGCCCGGCGATCTCGCGCACGATCGCCAGCCCGAGGCCGCTGCCGGTCGTGTTCGAGCCGAGGATGCGGTAGAAGCGCTCGAACACATGGGCACGCTCCTGGGGCGCGATGCCGGGCCCGGTGTCCTCGACTTCCAGCAGCGCGTGCTCGCCGTCGCGCCGCACGCGGACCGTGACGCTGCCGCCGGCCGGGGTGTAGCGCAGCGCGTTGTCGATCAGGTTCGACAGCAGCTCGCGCAGCATCAGCGCGTTGCCGGCAATGACCACCGGCTCGTCATGCGCTTCGTAGCCGAGGTCGATGCCATGGACGAACGAGGCCTGCACCCAGTCCTGCACCGTGTTCCGCGCGAGCGTACCCAGTTCGACTTCCTCGAAGGCGAGCCCGGCATGCGGCTGGTTTTCCGCGCGCGCCAGGGCCAGGAGCTGGTTCACCAGGCGGGTGGCCGACTCCGAACTTTTCGCCAGCTGTTCCAGCGAACGGTGGATCTCGTCGGGATCGAGCTGGCGCAGCGCCAGTTCGGACTGCATGCGCATGCCGGCCAGCGGCGTCTTCATCTGGTGGGCAGCGTCCGCAATGAAGCGCTTCTGCATCTCGATGGTCTGGGCCAGGCGCCCGAGCATGTCGTTGAGCGAGCCGACCAGGGGCGAAATTTCTTCGGGAACCTGGCGCGAGTCGATCGGGGACAGGTCGTCCGAGGGCCGCGCGCGGATGCGTTCCTGGAGTTCCGCCAGCGGGGACAAGCCGCGCGAGAGGGCGAACCAGACCAGGGCCAGGATAATCGGCAGGATGATGAACTGGGGCAGGATCACGCCCTTGATGATCTCGTTGGCGAGCAGGGCGCGCTTGTCGAGCGTTTCGGCCACCTGCACCAGCGCGTGGCGCCTGCCCTTGCCCGGCAAGGCCAGCGGATCCAGGTTCACGTACAGGTAGGCCACGCGCAGCGGATGGCCCTGCAGCGCGGTATTGCGGAAGTGCACCGCGCCATCCATCTCGGCCTCCTCCTCGCGCGGGCGCGGCAGTTCGCGGTCGCCGTCGACATGGCGGCCATCGGCACCCGTCACCTGGAAATACACGCTGTCGACATCGTCGGCGCGCAGGATGTCGCGCGCGCTGCCGGGCAGGCGGGTATCGATCGCGCCTTCTTCCACCCGTACCTGCTGGGCCAGCACCGTGACCCGGTTCTCGAGCGCATGGTCGAAGGGCTGGTTGGCGATCGATTTCGCCACCAGGTAAGTAATGGCGATGCTCATCGGCCACAGCAGCAGCAGCGGAGCGAGCATCCAGTCGAGGATTTCGCCGAACAGCGAATGCTGGATGTTTTCTTCTGGCTCGGGATTGGGCGGGACGTACAGCGGCTCGGGTACACCCGCATCAGCCGCCTGCAGGCCGCGATCGCGCTTGTTCACTTGCGGACGTTCACTTCGAATCGAGGGCGTGTCCAGCGGCTGCGTTGGTGCCGCTGCCTGTGCCGGCGCCGGCGCGGGCATCCGAATATTTTTCCAGGCAATAGCCGAGCCCGCGCACGGTGGCGATGCGCACGCCGCCCACCTCGATCTTCTTGCGCAGGCGGTGCACGTAGACTTCGATGGCGTTGTTCGAGACTTCCTCGCCCCATTCGCACAGGTGGTCGACCAGCTGCTCTTTCGAGACCAGCCGCCCGGTGCGCGCCAGCAGGATTTCCAGCAGGCCGAGTTCGCGCGCGGACAGGTCGAGCATCTGGTCGTCGATATACGCGCTGCGGCCGACCTGGTCGTAGGCCAGCGGGCCATGGCGCACCACGGTCGGGCCGCCGCCGGCGCCGCGCCGGGTGAGGGCGCGCACCCGCGCCTCGAGTTCGGACAGCGCAAATGGCTTGGCCATATAGTCGTCGGCGCCGAGGTCGAGCCCTTCCACGCGCTGCTCGACCGAGTCGGCCGCGGTGAGGATGAGTACGGGCAGCAGCGAGGAGCGCGCGCGCAGGCGGCGCAGCACTTCCAGGCCGGACATTTTGGGCAGCCCCAGGTCGAGAATCAGGAGGTCGAACTCCTGCGTCGACAGGGCAGTATCGGCTTCCTGGCCGTTGCGCACGCCGTCGATCGCGTAGCCGGACTGGCGCAAGGAGCGCGTCAGGCCATCCGCGAGTACGCTATCATCTTCCGCAAGCAAAATTCGCATAAGATCACCCTGTTTTTCGATTAGACCGCCTTGGCGCACCTATTGTGTTTGATTTATCGCAACAATGCGAGCCTTCTCCAACACTGGCCGCAGATTCGGTCAGATAGCGCTTGCAAAAACTACTGGAGTTTTATACAGTACTACCTATTGAAATGCGCGACGGTGCCCCTACTTAGGTACCTCCAAGACTGAGAGAAAATTATGGACGACAAAAAAGTAGTACACAACGCTGCTGAAAAAGGCAAAGCACTGGCTGCCGCCCTCGCGCAAATCGAAAAGCAGTTCGGCAAGGGCTCGGTCATGCGCATGGACGCGAACACCCCGGTCGAAGAAGTGCAGACGGTCTCGACCGGCTCGCTCGGCCTGGACATCGCACTCGGCGTCGGCGGCCTGCCGCGCGGCCGTATCGTGGAAATCTACGGTCCGGAATCATCGGGTAAAACCACGCTGACCCTGCAAACCATCGCCCAGATGCAAAAACTGGGTGGCACCTGCGCGTTCATCGACGCCGAGCACGCGCTCGACGTGGGTTACGCCCAAAAGCTGGGCATCAAGCTCGACGAGCTGCTGATCTCGCAGCCGGACACCGGCGAGCAGGCACTGGAAATCACCGATGCACTCGTGCGTTCGGGTTCGGTCGACCTCGTGGTCATCGACTCGGTGGCGGCACTGA
Organism: Massilia niabensis; assembly: GCF_042655085.1. Classification (NCBI taxonomy): domain Bacteria; kingdom Pseudomonadati; phylum Pseudomonadota; class Betaproteobacteria; order Burkholderiales; family Oxalobacteraceae; genus Massilia; species Massilia niabensis. The sequence goes on from NZ_JBHSMU010000007.1 coordinate 173,394, forward strand.
CCCCGCGCGCCGAGATCGAAGGCGACATGGGCGATTCGCTGCCAGGTCTGCAGGCACGACTGATGTCGCAGGCACTGCGCAAGCTGACCGCCTCGATCAACCGCACCAACACGCTGGTCATCTTCATTAACCAGATCCGCATGAAGATCGGCGTGATGTTCGGCAGCCCGGAAACCACGACCGGCGGTAACGCGCTGAAGTTCTACGCCTCCGTGCGCCTGGACATCCGCCGTACCGGCTCGATCAAGTCGGGTGACGAGGTCATCGGTAACGAAACGAAGGTCAAGGTCGTCAAGAACAAGATCGCGCCACCGTTCCGCGAAGCGCACTTCGACATTCTTTATGGAGAAGGCACTTCCCGCGAAGGCGAAATCCTGGATCTGGGCGCCGACAACAAGATCGTCGAGAAGTCCGGTTCCTGGTACAGCTACAACGGCGAACGCATTGGCCAGGGCAAGGACAACGCCCGCCAGTTCCTGAAAGACCGCCCAGCACTGGCGCGCGAAGTCGAGAACAAGGTCCGTGCAGCACTCGGCGTGCGTGAGCTGCCACCGCCGGTCGGCGGCGACGCCGAAGACAAGGCGCCGAAGCTGAAAGCCGTGACGGAGTAATGTCGACGTGCTGTTTTCAGCAGTAATCGTAGCAACAGCGCCATGCGCCAGCCAGTCCTGAGCCTGAAGGGTCGAGCCCTGCGTTTCCTCTCCATGAGGGAGCACAGCCGGCTCGAGCTCAAGCGCAAGCTGGCACGCCATGCCGAGGAGGGCGACGACATCGACGCCCTCCTCGATTTCCTTGAAAAGAACAACTGGCTGTCGCAGGAACGCTTTGCCGAATCGCTGATTCATCGAAAAGCAGGGCGCTACGGCAACAGCCGCGTCGTCGCCGAGCTGCAAAGCCACGGCATCAATGGCGAGGCACTGGCTGAACTCAAGCCCGGTCTGGCCGAGAGCGAAATAGCCCGTGCGATCGAGGTCTGGCAGCGCAAATTCGGCACCGTCGCGCAAGATGCGGCCGAGCGCAGCAAGCAGATGCGCTTCCTGATGGCGCGCGGCTTTTCCAGCAGTGCGGTACGTGCGGCGCTCAAGGGCGCGCCCGAAGACGACGATTTTTAACGCCGTATACGCTGTCTTTTTAGTAGATCCATGTTCCAGGCGCCAGCGCGTAGCGTCATCCGTCGATATGCTCTTGCATATTCCTCAACCACGGATGGCGCTGCGCGCTGGCGCTTTTTTGCTGCCGAGATTCATCATGAAAACGCTGTGCGCCGCCGTTTCCCTCATCGTCCTTGCTGCCTGCACCAGGCAACCCATCAATGCAGCCGGCATCTATCGGCTCAGCACGGCAGAAAAATCGATGGTGCTGGAAGTGCGTACCGGTGGCGAGTATGTGCTGCAGATTAATGGCGCTGAACGCAATCCCGACCAACTCCGCGGGCGCTGGGAAGACGGGCGTGAACCAGGGGTCGATGTCGCCTTCCACGGCCTCCAATGGCGCGGAACGGAACCGGAGGCCGGCCAGGGCATCTGGGCAGCGACGTTTGAAAGTAATGGCGGCATCTGCCTCAATGCCGAAGGATTAAGCTGCTTTATCAAGGACGACCCGGCCTGAGCGTGCGCCCGGGGGCTGTGGGCGTCGCGGCATATCTTCCAGCATCGTTCCTTCCCGGCGCCGGCTTCGACAAACATTGACAAGCTTGCCATTCCAAGCCGCCGTCCTCGACGGGTAGACCTTATTCATCAAGCATGTTGCAGTGCAACCGGCTCGCGCCTGTGCTAAACTTTCACGGTTTAAGCAGCGCCGCATGAGCGGTTGTTGCCGCAGAAGCTGCGGTAACGTGCATCAGCACACCGGCTGCCACCTTGATTGCCGATCAATCGGCGCATTTGTTTTCTATGCCCCTGTCTTCTCCCGCCCCGCGCTCCCTGCGGCACACTCGCGCCATCACTGTCGAAGCGTACGCGCGCGACGATGGCCTGTGGGATCTTGACGCGCGCATCCGCGACATCAAGGCACGCGACATCGTCCTCGCTTCCGGCAACCGCCCCGCCGGCTCAGCCGTGCACGACCTGAGCCTGCGCATCACCATCAACCGCGAGCTCGAGATCGTCGACGCCGAAGCCGCGTCCGATGCCGTGCCGTATCCGGGCTACTGCGACACCATCGGTCCGGCGTATAAAAAGCTGATCGGCTTGTCGCTCGCCAAACATTTCCGGTTGCACCTGAAAGACCGCCTCTCGGGCGTGCTCGGCTGCACCCACCTGACTGAACTGGCGCAGGTCTTGCCCACTGTGGCAATCCAGGCCTTCGCCGATGACGAGTTCGAGACACGCAGCGCCGCCAATGATGGCGAGGCCGTGCGTCCGTACGAGATCGACCGCTGCCACGCGCTGCGGGCTGACGGCCCGGCCGTGGCACAGTATTATCCGCGCTGGGTGATCAAGGCCATTGCGGGTTAAACTTCGGGGTTAACATTCGATGTCGAAGTTTTCCAATTAACTATCTAAATCAGTAACAGAAGAAGGGAAGCCAGCATGAAAATCCATGAGTATCAGGGCAAAGAAATCCTCCGAAAGTTCGGAGTGACGGTTCCGCGCGGCATTCCGTGCATGTCGGTCGACGAGGCCGTCAAGGCAGCTGAAGAGCTGGGCGGCCCGGTCTGGGTAGTCAAGGCGCAGATCCATGCTGGCGGCCGCGGCAAGGGCGGCGGCGTCAAGGTTGCCAAGTCGCTGGAGCAGGTCCGCGAATACGCGGAGCAGATCATGGGCATGCAGCTCATCACGCACCAGACTGGCCCAGAAGGCCAGAAAGTGCGCCGCCTGCTGGTCGAAGAAGGCGCCGACATCAAAAAGGAACTGTACGTCTCGATGGTCACCGACCGCATTTCGCAGCGCGTCGTGCTGATGGCCTCGTCGGAAGGCGGCATGGACATCGAAGAAGTCGCGCACAGCAACCCTGAGAAAATCCACTCGATCGCGATCGACCCGGCCGTCGGCCTGACCGACGCCGAAGCCGACGAGATCTCGACCAAGATCGGCGTGCCTGCCGAATCGCTGGCCGACGCCCGCACGCAACTGAAGGGCCTGTACCAGGCTTACTGGGAAACCGACTCGTCGCTGGCTGAAATCAACCCGCTGATCCTGACCGGTTCGGGCAAGGTCATCGCCCTCGACGCGAAGTTCAACTTCGACTCGAACGCGCTGTTCCGCCAGCCGGAAATCGTCGCCTACCGCGACCTGGACGAAGAAGATCCAGCCGAAGTCGAAGCATCGAAGTTCGACCTGGCTTACATCTCGCTCGACGGTAACATCGGCTGCCTCGTGAACGGCGCCGGCCTGGCCATGGCTACCATGGACACCATCAAGCTGTTCGGCGGCGAGCCGGCCAACTTCCTGGACGTGGGCGGCGGTGCGACGGCTGAGAAAGTCACCGAAGCATTCAAGATCATGCTGAAGAACCCTGGCCTGAAAGCCATCCTGGTCAACATCTTCGGCGGCATCATGCGTTGCGACGTCATCGCCGAAGGCGTGATCACCGCCTCGAAGGCCGTGTCGCTGCAAGTGCCGCTGGTCGTGCGCATGAAGGGCACCAACGAAGACCTGGGCAAGAAGATGCTGGCCGACTCCGGTCTGCCAATCATCGCTGCCGATACGATGGAAGATGCAGCCAAGGCCGTCGTCGCCGCTGCAGCTGGTAAAGCCTAATTCAAGGAATAAACAAATGTCGATCCTGATCAACAAAGATACTAAAGTTATTACCCAGGGTATCACCGGCAAGACCGGTCAGTTCCATACCCGTATGTGCCGCGACTACGCGAACGGCAAGGCCGCTTTCGTTGCTGGCGTGAACCCGAAGAAAGCCGGCGAAGACTTCGAAGGCATCCCGATCTACGCCAACGTGTCGGAAGCGAAAGCTGCCACCGGCGCCACCGTGTCGGTCATCTACGTGCCGCCGGCAGGCGCAGCCGCTGCAATCTGGGAAGCTGTCGAAGCCGACCTGGACCTGGCGATCTGCATCACCGAAGGCATCCCGGTCCGCGACATGATGGCTCTCAAGGACCGCATGGCCAAAGCCGGCTCGAAGACCCTGCTGCTGGGTCCTAACTGCCCAGGCCTGATCACCCCGGACGAAATCAAGATCGGCATCATGCCGGGTCACATCCATAAGAAGGGCCGCATCGGCGTCGTCTCGCGCTCGGGCACCCTGACGTACGAAGCAGTCGGCCAGCTGACCGCACTGGGCCTGGGCCAATCGTCGGCAGTCGGCATCGGCGGCGACCCGATCAACGGCCTGAAGCACATCGACGTCATGAAGATGTTCAACGACGATCCTGATACCGACGCGGTCATCATGATCGGCGAAATCGGCGGTCCGGACGAAGGCAATGCCGCGTACTGGATCAAGGACAACATGAAGAAGCCTGTCGTCTGCTTCATCGCTGGTGTCACCGCTCCTCCGGGCAAGCGCATGGGCCACGCCGGCGCGCTGATCTCGGGCGGCGCCGATACCGCGCAAGCCAAGCTGGACATCATGGAAGAGTGCGGCATCAAGGCCACCAAGAACCCGTCGGAAATGGCACGCCTGCTGAAGGAAATGCTGTAATACGATTTGTTCTGAGTTAAAGAAGGGAGCCTGCGGGCTCCCTTTTTTATTGTCCGTGTCCCGTCCTGAAATCGGTTGTCTAACTTTGCCTTATTCAGGGAGAGCGAGATGGCAACTGAAGGAAAGCGTACCCAGCGCGACTACACGCTGGCTTTTAAACTGAGGGTGGTTGCCTCGGTCGAAAAAGGGGAAATGACCTACGGGCAGGCCCAGAAGAAGTTCGGC
>NZ_JBHSMU010000008.1:0-261526 GCF_042655085.1 Massilia niabensis
AGAAGGCCTGCGCTTCGCAATCCGCGAAGGCGGCCGTACCGTCGGCGCCGGCGTGGTTGCCAAGATCCTGGCCTAATTAGCCTGTGATCGCCGGCGGGACAGCGTTCCGCCGGCACAACAAGAGGGGGCAGAATTTAAATTCTGCCCCCTCTGTTCAAGTAGGAACGGTGATATACTCTCGCTCCTTTGCAGCACCGTCGGGAATTCGATAAACCTGCTGCGCGTCGGATTTTTGGCCTGCGATGCTCGCTGTACTCAAGTACAGCTGTGCTTCTCGGCCAAAACTCCTTCCGCTCGCGACGGTTTCTCGAAACTCCCTGTAGTACATGACAAATCATTGCCGGCAATACGCCGGCTCGCTCTTTATCAAGGAAATCGCATGTCCGCAAACCAGAAAATCCGCATCCGCCTGAAAGCGTTCGACTACAAGCTGATCGACCAGTCCGCACTGGAAATCGTCGACACCGCCAAGCGCACCGGCGCTGTGGTCAAGGGCCCGGTCCCGCTGCCGACCCGTATCCAGCGTTTCGACGTCCTGCGTTCCCCGCACGTCAACAAGACCTCGCGCGACCAGTTTGAAATCCGTACGCACCAGCGCCTGATGGACATCGTCGATCCTACCGACAAGACCGTTGACGCACTGATGAAGCTGGACCTGCCAGCTGGCGTCGACGTCGAAATCAAGCTGCAGTAATACCGTTTTCGGCCTACGCGGAGTAATCCGCGGGCCAGTGAGACAATCAGGGCCGGGAAGGACCGCCATTTGGCGAGCCTTCCCGGCCCTGATGCGTTTGGGGCGCCGTCCTTTCGCCTGATGCATCAAGTAATCCTCGCGTTGCCCTGCGTTAATCATGCTAAGATTGGTATCGTGGTTTTTTGATAACGCGACAGGCGAGGGCAGCATGAGAGTGGCACGGGGCGCAATAACGGGATACGCAAGGCAACTGAACGAGACCAACTGGCTAACGGTGCTGGGATACGCCTGGCTGCTGTTCTTGGGCCTGACGCTGCTGCTGGTGGTTACACCTGATGCATGGCGCGCACCGGTCAAGGCGCTGGGGCTCGCGCTGCCGCTGATGCTGCTGGCCGCCAAGGACCTGGCTTCGATTCCCGATGTCGCGGCCAGGATGCGCGCGCTGCGCCGGCAAGGGGCCGGCTGGGGCCGATGGCTGGCGGCCTGCCTGCCCCCCGGACTGATCGGCCTGGCGCGCCTGGACCGGGCTATCTGGCGCGACTTTTTCTGCTGGCTGCGCCGCCAGCCCACGCCGGCACGTCCGAGCGGCCTGAAACTCACCTACGTCGAGCAGGGCGCCTACTCGGCGGCGGTCGGCTTTGGCCTGCTGACCGTGCTGGTCGAACTGCCGCTCGATGCGGCGCTCGTGCCGCTGTTTTTCAAGGATGCGGCCATGGTACGCAACATCCATCTCGCGGTCGCGCTGGGCAGCATCTACACCCTCGCGTGGCTGCTGGGCGACCGCTGGCGCGTGCGCGACGGGTATCACGTGTTGACCGCCACCCATCTCGACCTGCAGGTCGGCGCACGCGCCAGCGCCTGCATTCCGCTGGACGCGATCGAGGACGCACAGGCCCTGCGCCAGCCGGTCCTGCAATGGCGCCGCGCGCACCCGTACCGCGACATCGAGGCGGTCAACATCACGCCCTTCGACAAGCCGAACCTCGTGCTGCGCCTGCGCGCCGATGCGGCCTGCACGATCACGCATCACGGGATCGAGCGCAGCGGCGTGCGTTATGTGTTCCTGTATCTCGATCGCCCGCAACAGTTGCTGCACGCCCTGGCAGCCTGAACGCTGTAGGTGACTATGAAAACGATCTGGTCGACGCCTGTTTCTTTTCTGCTGCTTCTGCTGGTGCTGATGTTCGCCGGGTTCGGGATTGTCGCCTTGAAACCCTTGCCGATGAAACTAGGCTCAGCCGCACTGGGCTTATGTTTCCTGGTCACGTTCATCAGTGCACCTGGCCGGACCGGCGAATCGCCAACCAACTCGTGAAGGTCTTTAATGTCTGTGCCGGCGGTTTGTTCGTGGCAGCGATGATCCTGGTGCTGCAACACTATTTCGATACCGTTCCAATGACCTGACCGGAGCAGCGTCCGGCCGGTCGCGAACGATCAATCCTTCAAGCCCGTCTTCCAGCGCAAGCCAAACCCGAAACGCCGGTCCATCAGCTCGTGCGCGCTGGTGCGGCCCTGCTGCTCGAAGTATTCGACCATCTTGGTTACCTGCAGCTGCCCGCCCTGGTTCTCGATCATGGCGATCGCGCACATCATCTGGCTGCCCCCCTGGTCGAGGCGCACCTCGATCGGCGCCTGGTTCGGCACCGCGATCGTCACCACGCCGTCGGTGGCCGACCAGTTCGGCACGCCCTCGTAGATGAACGAGAAGATGATCGCGCGGCGGATCTGCGCGAACTGGTCGCCGTTGATCCACAGGTTTTCGCCATTGCTCGACGATCCGGTGCGGTCGTCGGCATCGAGCTTGATGTAGGGCGCGCCGTTGTAGTCGCCCCAGGCGTTGCCGAGCGCCTGCACCAGGCCCTTGCGGCCGTCAGCCAGCTCGAACATGCAGCCCAGGTCGAGGTCGATGCCGCCCGAACGCCGGCGCCCGCCCGTTGCGCCACTGATCGCCCCGCTCAGGCGGCCCAGCAGCCCCGTCTTTTCCGGCACGGGCGCGGGCGCCGGGGCGACGTTGCCCGACTGGTTCCAGTTCAGGTTGACGTGGATTCGGCCGAAGCCCGCGCTGCCGCGCTTGTCGAGCGAAACCTTGTCGCCGCGCTTTTCGAGCGTGACTTTTGACAGCGATACCCTTGGCGCTGCGGGAGCGGCTGCAGGAGCGGCTGCAGGTGCGCTCTGAAGGGCCGCTGGCGCCGCCGACTGGGCAGGCGCGGCCTCGGTGCCCCCGAAATGCTTGAGCAGCGCCGACAGGCCGCCATTGAAGCCCTGGCCCACGGCGCCGAAGCGCCACTGGCCGTCGCGCCGGTAGATCTCGGCCACGATCACCGCCTTCTCGTCGCCGAAATCCGCGCCCGACCACGGGAAGCGCAGGGCGCTGCCCACGCTCAGGCTGCTCGCGCCGAGCGAACGCATGGTCTGCGCGCCGTCGATGGCAGCCACGAAGACCAGTTTGGCGATCGTGCCTGGTAAGGCGTCGAGATTGATGTTGAAGCGGGCCTTGCCCCCGCTCAGCTCGAGGCGCACGGCGTCGCCGGGGCTCGCCAGCTGGTTGTAAAAGACCATGTAGCGGTCGTCCGAGAGGCGGTCGCTGCCGTCCAGGCCGAAGCAGGAGACGTCGGCGGAAAAACCGGCGGCGCTGATGTCGACCTCGACCGGGAAGCTGCTGCCGACGCCCAGCTCCGCCAGCTTGCCTTTCTGGCCGCGTGAGAATGTATTCATGTGCTTTCCCTTTCAATGGTGTTTACGGGATGGTGCGCGCCGAACAGGCGCGACTGCGCGACGGTGCGCTCGGCCCAGGCGCGGTGCGTCGCCACTTCGCACATCGAGTCGTGCATCTTGAAGACGGCCGGGCTGTTCTCGTCGAGGATCGCATGCGCCGCGGCCAGGTCCTGCGGCTTGACCTTGTAATGCTGCTCGATCGGCGTGATCTGGCTCGGGTGGATCGCGGTCTTGCCGACCATGCCGTAGGCGATATCTTCCAGCACCTCCTGGTCCAGCAGTTCCGGCAGGTCGAGGTGTTCGAACACGGGGGCGGTGAGCATGAAGCCGTAGGGACGGAAGATCGTCACCAGGCGCGCGATCACAGGCCCGAGCGGGGTGCGGTAGATCGTCATGTTGCGCGGGCGGCGCAGGCCGAGCAGGGCGAGCAGGTCGTTGCCGCCGATGCGCAGCGCCAGGATATGGTTGCGCACGCCTGGCGACTGCAGCAGGTCGCGGAAGGCTTCCATCTCGCGCTCGCTGAAGACCTCCATCGTCTCGAGCGTTGGCATCAGCATGTGGTCGGTATCGCGCACCTGCCGGTAATAGGCTTCGAAGTTATGGCTTGTCGCCTTCGGGATGACGAAGCCGGTCAGCTTGTGCACGCCGGGCATGGCGAGCACGCGCGCCATCACTTCGGGATTGCGCACACGCACAAAACGTTCCGCTGCCACTTCCGCGCGCATGTTCTGCAGCACGACCGACAGGTTGAACAGGGCAAACCCCAGGTCGCGGTCGGAGACCGAGTCCTCCGTGCAGAAGATGAGCGAGCGCGCCTGCGGCAGCTTCTCGCCGTCTGCAATCTCGAGCAGGGCTTTGTGATTGGAAGGCACGTACAGCGACGCACCCATCGATTTAAGCATCCGATGCACTCCTGATCAGGGAAACAGCTTGGTAAGGCAGCGCCGCGTCGATCTCGACCGGCACCTGTTTTTCTTCGGCGAGCAGGCGCAGGTGCGCCGTCGCGCTGCCGGCGGCCTCGCGCAGCACCAGCAGGCGCGGCACGCGCCGCAGCAGCACCCGGGTCGCTTCGCCGATGCCGGGCTTGACGAGGTTGACGTCATCGATGCCGTAACGGCGCATGGCGGCCTCGATGTAGGCGCGCGAGCGCTCTGCCGCGGCGCGGGTATCGACTGCCGGCGGAGTGGCCGTGTAAGTGTGCGCCAGTGCCAGGCGTTCCAGCTCGTCGACAAACGCCTGCGAGCGGTCGTGCGCGGCGAATGCCTCGTACAGCACGCAGCCATGGAAGTCGCCGGGGCCGATCGATTCGTTCAGTACCGAACGGCTGACCAGCCCCGAGACCGTCGCGTTCAGGATGCTCGACGGGATCAGGTAGTCATCGCAGGAGGCGGCGACGCTGGCGGCGCCCGCCAGGTCCGACAGCACGTGCAGGCCGCCGTCGATGGTCACTTCATGCTCGCGATTGAAACGGTCGATCGATGCGGCCAGCTCGCGCGCGATGACGCCCTTGCCGGTCCAGCCGTCGACGAACACGATCGACCCGGCCGCATGGCCCTGGGCGAGGATGTGGCGCAGGGCGTTGGCGTCGATGCCGCGGTCGCGCACGATCGATACCGAATAGTGCGTCGCGCCGCGCCCGTGGATGCGCTCGAGCAGGCGCCTGAGCACCACGCCGACCGGCGTGCCGCCGCGCGCCAGCGAGACGATCGTCACGTCGCCGTCGCGCCGCGCCGCGATGAGTTCGGCCAGGTGCACGCAGTCGCCCGCCATGCGCCCGCCATTGGCGCGGCAGGCTTCGTCGAACACGTCGAGGTAGCGCTTCGAAGGCAGGCGCTCTGGCGACAGCATTTCGCTGTAATGGCGCTTGCCCGACTGGATCAGCGCTTCCTTTTCGTGGAGGTCGACGAAATCGCCTAGTGGCAGGCGCTTGAGCAGGAAGGTCACGTCGGCTGAGCGATAGCTGCCGGAGAAATTCACAGCGCCTCCACCGTCAGTTTTGCGAGCTGGGTGCGGCGCGGGATGATCGCGTAGTCGCAATCGGCCATGAAGCGCGCATCCGAGCGGCTGTCGCCCATGCCGAAGGTGACGATGTCGCCGTGTTCGCGGCGCAGCCGTTCGGTGACGTAACGCACGGCTTCGGCCTTGTCCAGCGCCCTGGGCAGGATCGCGAGGTTGTTGCCGTTGCGGTGGACGCAGTAGTCGCGGCCCTCGTCGGCGATCCACGGCAGCACCGCCTCGCGCTCGACCCGCTCCAGGTTCAGCGCCACCTTGTCCGGATCCTTGATCACGATGAAGAAGGGCGTGCCGGCGTCTTCCACCAGGCGCGCACGGCCGCCGTAGCCGGTCTTGTCCGCCCAGGCATCGATGCGGCTTGCCAACTGCTGCAGGCCGGGCAGGGCGGCCGTCATCAGCGCGTGCATCTGCCCCTGCCAGTCGCGGTCGATCGTCCCGTCGGGCTGCAGGATGACGCCGCCGAAATTGAGCACGACATAACTGGTAAAACCCAGCTCGACACGGCGGAAGGCATCCAGGCTGCGCGCGGTCGTCGGGATCACGGTCATGCCCTCGCTGGCGAAGGCGAAGAAGGCGCGTTGGGCGGCCGTCGTGTATGAGCAGATGCTGCCATTGCTGTAATACGCGGCCGGCTCGAGGGCGTCGCGGGTCGCGCATTTCTCGAGCGTCTGGAACAGGGTGTCGTCCAGGTCAGCGAACAGGAACTTCTTCAACGTGGTCCTCGGTATGAAAGTGGAACAGGCGCGCATCCAAGTCGCGCGCGAACGCGTGCAGGGCGTCGATGGCAGGCGTCTCGTGGCAGACCAGCACGTGGTCGTACTGGCCGGGCGCGACGTTGTACAGGAAGTTCGGGATACCTTCGCCGTAGTTGTCGGGGAAGGTCAGGGCATGTGACACCGCACCCCAGGTCAGGATCGGCGAGCGCGTGGTCGATTGCACGGCCACGTCCAGGCCGCGGCGCTCGAGTGCGGCGCCGAGCAGCGTGGACGCATGCATGAATTCGCCGGTACCGAGCACCAGCACTTTTTCAGCCGGGGCGATCTCGCCTGCCAGCCGCTCTGCCAGCGCTTCCGGCGCACGCAGGGCGCGCGCCAGGCCCAGCCGGCCGAATGCCGTGCTGGCGCCGCGTTCGGCCTGTGCGTCATAGCGCTGGGCCGGGGCGGCGTCGACCGGGCAAGCGGCCGGTTGGAAGCGGTATTCGCCGCCAAGCAGCGCGCCCATCGTTGCCGGCAGCCCGAAGCGCTCCGTCAGGCCATGCGTCGCCGCCTGCCCCATGAAGTTGGCGATCACCGCCAGGTGCACGCGTGCGAATCCGGGGTTCAGGCGCAGGCAGGCCTGGGTCAGGTTCAGGAAGGTATTGCCGGTGCTCGCTTCGTCGTCGACCAGCACGATGGTGCGCGCCGTCAGGAGCAGGGCCTGCTCAGGCTCGCCAGAGGGCATGTGCAGGAACTGGCGCGGCGCGTGGCTGTGCGCTTCCTCGAATTCGATGATCGGACCGGTGCCGACGCGGTAGCGCGTCGTCTGCAGGAACAGAGCCGCGCGACCCGGATGGGCGCGCAGCCAGGCTTCGAACACGCCCTGTCCCAGGCCGACGGCCGTTTCGGCCATGGCGATGAAGACGACCGGGCCATCGCCCTCCGGCACGCCGGAGGCCAGGCGCGCGTGGACGTCCAGCATGCGCTGCGGCTTCACCGGCCAGTGCTTGCCGAGCACCTTGCTGACGAACAGGAAGCCGCGCTTCGCGTTCGCACGCGCGGCAAAACCCAGCAGCGCGTCGAGTTCCTTGGCGCCATCATGGAGCTCGACGTCGAGCAGGCCGGTCGGCAGCTGCTCGCTCAGCTGCGTGGGCATGCGCAGGGGCAGGGGCACGTCGGTGCGCGCGTTCATGCCAGCTCCACGGCGTGCGCCTGTTCGCCCACCCGCATGCCGTTGCGCACGGGGGCGATGTCGAGGCCATCGAAGCCCTCGGCGAAGCCGCGCAGGGCGATCCAGGGCAGGTTCGGGCCGGCGATGCAGGCCATGCCGATCCCGCCCGACATGCGCGGGTTAATCTCAAGCAGCCGTGGTTTTCCAGCGGCCTCCTTGAACTGGACATTGAAGATGCCGTTCAGTCCATGCGTGCTGCAGAGCTGTGCGGTCGCCTCCAGGATGTCGGCGCGCTGGTCGATCCGTTGCCCGGCGCCGGACTGGTTCGATTTGCGCCGCACCACCGCGGTGACCAGGCGGCCCTGGTCGCCCACGCAGTCGACACTGTATTCGCGCCCGTCCAGGTATTCCATCAGCAGCATCGTGCGAAAGCTCCCCATCTCGACCAGGCCGCGGCGGAAGTCGGCGAGCGACACGTGATACTCAGTGCCCGCCATCAGGAGCTGGGCGGCGTTGCGCTCTTCGTCGAGCACGGCGAAGCCGAGGCCATAGATCGAATGCGAGGGCTTGACGCACAGCTTGGCGTGGCGCGCGCGCAGAACGTCGTAGGCTCGCTCGAAGCCGGCCGCATCTTCGAATCGCCGGAACTCGGCCACCGGCGCACCGGGAAGGACGGTCTCGGCATAGAAGCGGGCCTTGTCGTGGATGAATTGCAGCGCTTCTTCCGACGCCGCGCTCAGCACGCGGGTGCCGATCGCCTCGAAGCGGGCGTGGACGCCGGCCAGCAGCGTCGCCTCGCGGCCCGGCACGAAGATGTCGACCCGCTGCTCGCGGCAGAACGCCAGGCACCATTCGACGTACTCGCCTGGCGCGAGCCCGGTCGGTTCAGGGTGGAATTCGTGGGCAAGGCGTGCTGCGGGAGTGCGCGCATTCGGATTGCTGTGGATGATGTGGAACCGCCCGTCGGTGTCTGCTTCGCGGATCAGGTCGATCGCGGCATACACGGACGAGAAGGTGCGATTGAACCAGACGCGCATGTAAACCTTCTGTTGCAGGGAGGCCCCGTGGCCAGCGGGGCGAGAATCCAGGCCAGTTACGTCAAACGTTGACGCCGAACGAGCGCGCCAGAGGACCAAGGCCGCCATTGTAGCCCTGGCCGACGGCGCGGAACTTCCAGTCGCCGCCAGCGCGGTACAGTTCGCCGAAGATCATCGCCGTTTCGGTCGAGCTGTCTTCCGACAGGTCATACCTCGCCAGCTCGGCGTTGCCGTTGGCGTTCAGGCAGCGAATGAAGGCCTTGCCGACCATGCCGAAATTCTGGCGGCGGCTCTCGGCGTCGTGGATGGTGACGCAAAACGAGATCTTGTCGACGTCGGCGGGCACGCGTGCCAGGTCGACCGTCACCGTCTCGTCGTCGCCTTCGCCCTGGCCGGTGGTGTTGTCGCCGTTGTGGACCACCGAGCCGTCGCTCGACTTCAGGTTGTTATAGAAGATGAAGTCTGTATCGGCGCGCACCTTGCTGTCGGACTTGAGCATGAAGGCGGAGCCGTCGAGGTCGAAGGCAGCGCCGTCAGTCGGGCGCGGGTCCCAGCCGAGGCCGACGACGACCTTGGTGAGGTTCGGTGCTTCCTTGCTGAGGTTGACGTTGCCACCCTTTTGCAGACTGATTGCCATTACAGCTCCTTTCGTGGGGAATGAACCGGTGGTGTGGCGCAGGCGCTCGCGTTGTGCGCGGGCGCTGGCGTGAATATAGCGCTAATTGACGGATTTTACACATGGGGGCTTACGGCAGGCTTAGGCGGGCTGGGCGGGGGCAGGCAACAGCCCCACGGACAGCAACACACCCCCGCGCACAACTCAGCTATTGCAAACCTGTCCAAGCCTTGGCATAATGCGGCTCCCCGGGCGGTTAGTTCAGCTGGTTAGAATACTTGGTCGACATCCAAGGGGTCGCAGGTTCGAATCCTGCACCGCCCACCAGAACATTTCAAATATTCGCAGAATCCACCACGCGATTCTGTAGAGAAAAGGCGCACCAGTGCCTTTTCTGTGCTGGCCAGCCAGGCCAGATTCCTTCTTCTCCAAGATCCTGCGAAAAACGCGCAACAGGTATCGACATACCCTCGATTAACTTGTTGCGTCAAGCCCTTTTGCGCGCTATACTAGCCGGCTTCGGTATGGACTCGTCGTTGCAGAGTCCGTACGTTTTAGTAGTTCAACTACCCCCGCCCAATCGTAGGTGGGAATGGAGAAAAAATGAGCTTGGGCCTTCTCGGTCGCAAGGTTGGCATGATGCGCATCTTCACGGATGACGGGGATTCGATCCCAGTTACCGTGCTCGACGTGTCGAACAACCGTGTCGCACAAATCAAAACTCCTGAAACTGACGGCTACGCCGCAGTCCAGGTCGCATTCGGTCAACGTCGCGCTTCCCGTGTGACCAAGGCAGTTGCGGGTCACCACGCAAAAGCAGGCGTCGAAGCTGGCACCATGCTGCGCGAATTCCGCGTCGACGCTGCCAAGGCAGCCGAACTGAAAACTGGCGACGCAGTCAATGTCTCGCTGTTCGAAGTGGGCCAGAAGATCGACGTGCAAGGCACCTCGATCGGTAAAGGCTACGCCGGTACCATCAAGCGTCACAACTTCGCATCGGGTCGTCAGACCCACGGTAACTCGCGTTCGCACAACGTTCCAGGCTCCATCGGTATGGCGCAGGATCCAGGCCGCGTGTTCCCAGGCAAGCGCATGACCGGTCACATGGGCGACGTCACCGTCACCACCCAGAACCTGGAAATCGCACGTATCGACGCTGAGCGTCAACTGCTGCTCGTCAAGGGTGCAGTGCCTGGCGCGAAAAACGGTCAAGTGATCGTCAAGCCAGCCGTCAAAACCAAAGCACAGAAAGGAGCTTAATTATGGAACTTCAGCTCCTGAATGAGCAAGGTCAAGCCGGCGCCAACGTTGCAGCTACCGACGAAGTGTTCGGTCGCGAGTACAACGAAGCCCTGATTCACCAGGTCGTGGTCGCCTACGCTGCCAACGCACGTAGCGGTAACCGCAAGCAGAAAGACCGTGAAGAAGTCAGCCACACCACGAAGAAGCCATGGCGCCAAAAAGGTACCGGCCGCGCTCGTGCTGGTATGTCGTCGTCGCCACTGTGGCGCGGCGGTGGCCGTATCTTCCCGAACTCGCCTGACGAGAACTTCACCCACAAAGTGAACAAGAAGATGTTCCGCGCAGGTATCTGCTCGATCTTCTCGCAGCTGGCCCGCGAAGGCCGCCTGGTCGTCATCGAGAACCTGTCGATCGAAGCCCCAAAGACCAAGCTGCTGTCGCAAAAGCTGCAGGGCATGGGCCTGGAATCGGTCCTGGTGATCACCGACACCATCGAAGAAAACCTGCTGCTGGCATCGCGTAACCTGCCGCACGTGCTGGTTGTCGAGCCGAAAGCAGCCGACCCGATGTCGCTGGTGTTCTACAAGAAAGTCCTGGTCACCAAAGCTGCACTGGCCAAGATCGAGGAGATGTACGCATGAGCACCGCAATCAAATTTAGCGAAGAGCGCCTGATGAAGGTGCTGATGGCTCCGGTCATTTCCGAGAAAGCCACCTTCGTCGCGGAAAAGAACGAGCAGATCGTCTTCAAGGTCCTGCCTGACGCGACCAAGCCGGAAATCAAGGCTGCCGTCGAACTGCTGTTCAAGGTCGAAGTGGAATCGGTGCAAACCGTGAACCGCGAAGGCAAACAAAAGCGTTCGGGCCGTTTCAACGGTCGTCGCAACCACACCAAGCGTGCTTTCGTGTGCCTGAAGCCAGGCCAGGAAATCAATTTTGTCGAGGAGGCTAAATAATGGCACTCGTTAAGATGAAGCCAACCTCCCCAGGCCGCCGCGGCATGGTGAAAGTTGTGACCGAAGGCCTGTACAAGGGTCGTCCGTTCGCAGCACTGGTTGAGAAGAAATCGAAGACTGCTGGTCGTAACAACAACGGCCACATCACTACCCGTCACATCGGTGGTGGTCACAAGCAACACTACCGTCTGGTCGACTTCAAGCGCCAGAAGGACGGCATTCCTGCCAAGGTCGAGCGTATCGAATACGACCCGAACCGTACCGCGCACATTGCACTGCTGTGCTACGCGGACGGCGAGCGTCAGTATGTCATCGCCACCAAGGGCATGGCTGTCGGCGACAGCGTCATGAACGGCTCGGAAGCGCCGATCAAGTCGGGTAACTGCCTGCCGATCCGTAACATCCCGGTCGGTACCGTGATGAACTGCGTCGAAATGCTGCCAGGTAAGGGTGCCCAGATGGCCCGTACCGCCGGCGCCGGCGTTGTCCTGATGGCCCGTGAAGGCACCTACGCCCAGGTTCGCCTGCGCTCGGGTGAAGTCCGTCGCGTGCACATCGAGTGCCGCGCTACCGTTGGCGAAGTCGGCAATGCCGAGCACAGCCTGCGCAAGATCGGTAAAGCTGGCGCGATGCGCTGGCGCGGTGTTCGTCCTACCGTTCGCGGTGTGGTCATGAACCCGGTCGATCACCCGCACGGTGGTGGTGAAGGTAAAACCGCAGCTGGTCGCCATCCAGTGTCGCCTTGGGGCCAACAGACGAAGGGTAAGAAGACGCGTTCGAACAAGCGCACTTCTTCGATGATCGTTTCGCGCCGCGGCAAGAAATAAGGGATAACACATGACTCGTTCATTGAAAAAAGGGCCGTTCGTTGACGCCCACCTGGTGAAAAAAGTCGAAGCCGCGCAAGCGAACAAAGACAAAAAGCCAGTCAAAACCTGGTCGCGCCGCTCGACGATCACGCCTGACTTCATCGGTCTGACGATCGCAGTTCACAACGGCAAGCTGCACGTGCCGGTGTACGTCTCCGAGAACATGGTTGGCCACAAGCTCGGCGAATTCGCGCTGACCCGTACGTTCAAGGGCCACGCCGCTGACAAGAAGGCGAAAAAATAATGGAAACTAAAGCAATCCTCAAAGGCGTGCGCCTGTCGGAACAAAAGGGCCGCCTCGTTGCGGACCTGATCCGCGGCAAGAAAGTTGACGCAGCACTCAACATTCTGCAGTTCAGCCCGAAGAAGGGCGCCACCATCATCAAGAAGGTTCTCGAGTCGGCTATCGCCAACGCGGAACACAATGACGGCGCCGACATCGACGAGCTGAAGATCGTTCAGATCTACGTTGAAAAAGGTCCGATCCTCAAGCGCTTTACGGCACGTGCCAAAGGCCGCGGCGATCGCATTTCTAAACAATCCTGTCACATCTACGTGACTGTCGGTAACTAAGGAGTCACACGATGGGACAGAAGATTCACCCAACAGGCTTCCGCCTGTCCGTCACCCGTAACTGGGCGTCGCGCTGGTACGCCGGCAACGGCAACTTCGCTGAGATGCTCAACGAAGACCTGAAGGCACGCGCTTTCCTGAAGAAGAAGCTGAAGAACGCTTCGGTCGGCCGCATCGTCATCGAGCGTCCAGCCAAGAACGCGCGCTTCACCATCTACTCGTCGCGTCCAGGTGTCGTGATCGGTAAAAAAGGCGAAGACATCGAAGTGCTGAAGACTTCGCTGGCGAAGATCATGGGCGTGCCCGTGCACGTCAACATCGAAGAAATCCGCAAGCCGGAAATCGATTCGCAGCTGATCGCTGACTCGATTTCGCAGCAGCTCGAAAAGCGCATCATGTTCCGCCGCGCAATGAAGCGCGCGATGCAGAACGCCATGCGCCTGGGCGCGGTCGGTATCAAGATCATGTCGTCGGGCCGCCTGAACGGCATCGAAATCGCACGTACCGAATGGTACCGCGAAGGCCGTGTGCCTCTGCACACCCTGCGCGCCGATATCGACTACGGCACCAGCGAAGCATCGACCACGTACGGCATCATCGGCGTCAAGGTCTGGGTCTACAAGGGCGACCGTTCGGTCACCGGCGAAGCCCCAGTCATCGACACCCCGCCAGACGAGAAGAAGCCACGCGGCCCACGTCGCGACGACGGCAAGCCATCGCGCGGCCCACGTCCGGCCGGCGGCGCCCGTCCAGCTGCAGCCCCAACCGTGCGTGCGCGTCCAGCCGTCAAGCTGGCGACCCCGGCCGCTGCTGCACCAGCTGAGAAAGCAGGAGAATAAGCATGCTGCAACCATCGCGCAGGAAGTATCGTAAAGAGCAGAAAGGCCGTAACACCGGCATTTCGCACACCCGTGGCACCGCGGTCTCGTTCGGCGAATTCGGTCTGAAGGCAGTTGCCCGCGGCCGTATCACCGCACGCCAGATCGAAGCGGCACGTCGCGCCATGACCCGTCACATCAAGCGTGGCGGTCGTATCTGGATCCGTATCTTCCCGGACAAGCCGATTTCGAACAAGCCGGCCGAAGTCCGTATGGGTAACGGTAAAGGTAACCCGGAGTACTACGTCGCTGAAATCCAGCCAGGCAAAGTCCTGTATGAGATGGACGGCGTCGCAGAAGAACTGGCGCGCGAAGCATTCCGCCTGGCCGCTGCCAAACTGCCACTGGCTACCACGTTCGTCGTGCGCCAGGTCGGCCAATAACAGGAGTTGAATATGAAAGCAACGGAACTCCGCGGCAAGGACCAGGAAGCGCTGCAAAAGGAGCTCAGCGAGCTGCTGAAGGCCCAGTTTGGCCTGCGCATGCAGATCGCTACCCAGCAGCTGGGCAACACCGCGCAGCTCAAGAAAGTACGTCGCGACATCGCGCGTGTGAAGACTGTGATGAACCAGAAGGAAGCCAAATGAACGACACCACTAAAACGGCGCTCAAGCGTACGCTGGTCGGCAAGGTCGTGTCCGACAAAATGGACAAGACGGTGACCGTACTGATCGAACGTCACGTGAAGCACCCGCTGTACGGCAAGATCATCGTGCGCTCGAACAAGTATCACGCGCACGACGAGACCAACCAGGCCAAGACCGGCGACACGGTCGAGATCGCGGAAGGTCGTCCGATCTCGAAGACGAAAGCTTGGACTGTGACCCGTGTTGTGCAGGTTGCACAGGTACTGTAAGCATTAAAATTTGTCTTGCGTGGCCCGCTGGTATCTGCGATACTAGCGGGCTTCGTTCATGTGTTGCCGCAGTTTGTCTTCCTCGGTAACTGCGGCCTGTACGAAGCAATTGGAAAGTCCAATCACCCAATCGTGGTGCTCCAGCAGGGGCATTTCGGCGGGACCAAGACTGACCGCAGGCCTACGGTTCACCGTGGGATTTCTTCGGCTTAAGTTGGGAAAGAAAATACTATGATTCAAACTGAAAGCCGGCTCGAAGTGGCCGACAACACTGGTGCAAAAGAAGTTTTGTGCATCAAGGTGTTGGGCGGCTCCAAGCGCCGTTATGCGAGCATTGGCGACATCATCAAGGTGACCATCAAGGTTGCTGCGCCACGTGGCCGTGTCAAAAAAGGTGAAATTTATAACGCTGTGGTTGTGCGTACCGCTAAAGGTGTGCGCCGCCAAGACGGCTCCCTGGTGAAGTTCGACGGCAACGCCGCAGTTCTGCTCAACGCCAAGCTGGAACCGATCGGCACCCGTATCTTCGGACCAGTGACCCGCGAACTGCGCACTGAAAAGTTCATGAAGATCGTGTCCCTGGCACCTGAAGTACTGTAAGGAGTCGCAATGGATAAGATTCGTAAAAACGACGAAGTCATCGTTTTGGCCGGTAAAGACAAGGGCAAGCGGGGCGTGGTTTCGCGTCGCGTGGACGCCGAGCACGTCGTCGTCGAAGGCGTCAACGTGGCCAAGAAGGCTGTCAAGCCTAACCCGATGACCGGCGTCCAAGGTGGTATCGTCGACAAGACGATGCCGATTCACGTCTCCAACGTCGCGCTGTTCAACGCTGCGACCGGCAAGGCTGACCGCGTAGGCTTCAAAGACCAGGACGGCAAGAAAGTCCGCGTCTACAAGTCTTCCGGCGAAGAAGTGAAGGTTTAAGATCATGGCCCGTCTACAACAGTTTTACAAAGAAAAAGTCGTCGCTGACCTGACCGAGAAATTCGGCTACAAGTCGGTGATGGAAGTGCCGCGCCTGACCAAGATCACCCTGAACATGGGTGTTGGTGAAGCGATCGCCGACAAGAAAGTGCTCGAGCACGCTGTCAGCGATCTGACCAAGATCGCCGGCCAGAAGCCAGTGACCACCAAGTCGCGCAAGGCAATCGCAGGTTTCAAGATCCGCGAAGGCTACCCGATCGGTACGATGGTCACCCTGCGTGGCAACCGTATGTACGAGTTCCTGGACCGTTTCATCACCGTGGCCCTGCCGCGCGTGCGTGACTTCCGCGGTGTCAATGGCAAATCGTTCGATGGTCGTGGCAACTACAACATCGGTGTCAAGGAACAGATCATCTTCCCTGAAATCGATTACGACAAGATCGACGCGCTGCGTGGCATGAACATCTCGATCACCACGACCGCTAAGAACGACGAAGAAGCCAAAGCGCTGCTCGCCGCCTTCAAATTCCCGTTCAGGAACTAAGAGCATGGCAAAACTTGCACTGATTAACCGCGAACAGAAGCGTGCAGACCTGGTGGAGAAATTCGCCGCAAAGCGTGCAGCTCTGAAAGCGATCATCAACGATCAATCGAAGTCGGAAGAAGAGCAATACGAAGCACGCCTGGCACTCCAGGCGCTGCCGCGTAACTCGGCACCGACCCGTCAGCGTAACCGCTGCGCCATCACCGGCCGTCCACGTGGCACTTTCCGTAAATTCGGTCTTGCCCGTACCAAACTCCGCGAATTCGCCATGAAAGGCGAAATCCCGGGTATGACCAAAGCCAGCTGGTAATAGGAGAATAAGCAATGAGTATGAGCGATCCTATCGCCGATATGCTGACCCGCATTCGCAACGCACAAACTGTCCAAAAGACCACGGTCGCAATGCCGTCGTCGAAAGTCAAGGTTGCCATTGCCAACGTCCTGAAGGACGAGGGTTACATTGAGGATTTCGCCGTGTCCACCGAAGGTGGCAAGTCGGAACTGAAAATCGGTTTGAAGTATTACACCGGCCGTCCGGTTATCGAGCGCATCGAGCGCGTGTCCCGTCCTGGCCTGCGTGTCTACAAAGGCAAAGACGAGATCCCAACCGTGATGAACGGCCTGGGCGTCGCGATTGTGTCGACCCCGCAAGGCGTGATGACTGACCGCAAAGCCCGCGCCACTGGCGTCGGCGGCGAAGTTATCTGCTACGTAGCTTAAGGAGTAGACGATGTCTCGAGTAGCTAAGATGCCAATCGCTGTCCCAGCTGGCGCCGAAGTGGCGATCACTGCAGCAGCGATCACGGTCAAAGGCCCACTGGGCACCCTGACCCAGCCGTTGAACGGCCGGGTCAAGGTAGAAAACAACAACGGCACGCTGACGTTTGACGTGGTGGACGATTCCCGTGAATCGAACGCCATGTCGGGCACCCTGCGCGCCTTGGTCAACAACATGGTGACCGGCGTGACCAAGGGCTTCGAAAAGAAGCTGAACCTGGTCGGCGTGGGCTACAAGGCAGCAGTGCAGGGCAACGCCCTGAACCTGTCCCTGGGCTTCTCGCACCCGGTGCTGCACGCGATGCCTGAAGGCATCACTGCAACTACCCCGACCCCGACCGAGATCCTGATCAAGGGTATCGATCGTCAAGTGGTTGGCCAGGTTGCTGCAGAAGTGCGCGCTTACCGCTCCCCTGAGCCTTACAAGGGCAAGGGCGTCCGTTATTCGGACGAAGTGGTCAAGCTTAAAGAAACCAAGAAGAAATAATCGGAGCTGACGATGGACAAGAAAGAATCGCGTCTACGCCGCGGACGCCAAACCCGCATCAAGATCGCGCAGCTGGGCGTGAACCGTTTGTCGGTTCACCGCACCAACCTGCACATCTATGCGAACCTGATCAGCCCGGATGCGAAGGTCCTGGTTTCGGCTTCGACGCTGGAAGCAGACGTGCGCGCCGAACTGGCAGGCCAGACTGGCAAGGGCGGCAACGCCGCTGCCGCTGCCCTGGTTGGCAAGCGTGTCGCAGAGAAAGCACTGCAAGCAGGGATCACCGAAGTTGCGTTCGACCGCTCCGGTTTCCGTTACCACGGCCGTGTCAAGGCGCTGGCTGAAGCCGCGCGTGAAGCCGGTCTGAAGTTCTAAGGATAATTGTCATGGCAAAAATGCAAGCGAAAATGGCAAGCGACAAGCCGGATGATGGCATGCGCGAAAAAATGATCGCGATCAACCGCGTGACCAAAGTGGTCAAGGGTGGTCGTATCATGGGTTTTGCAGCGCTGACCGTGGTCGGTGACGGCGATGGCCGCATCGGCATGGGCAAGGGCAAGTCGAAGGAAGTTCCGGTTGGTGTGCAGAAGGCAATGGAAGAAGCCCGTCGCAACCTGATCAAGGTTCCTCTCAAGAACGGCACTCTGCACCACACCGTTACTGGCCGTCACGGCGCCTCGCGCGTCATGATGATGCCGGCCAAGCCGGGTACCGGCGTGATCGCTGGTGGCGCAATGCGCGCTATCTTCGAGGTGATGGGCGTGACGGACGTGGTCGCCAAGTCGACCGGTTCGTCGAACCCGTACAACCTGGTTCGCGCAACGCTCGACGGCCTGTCGAAAATGAGCACTGCTTCCGACATCGCTGCCAAGCGCGGCAAGTCGGTTGAAGACATCCTGGGTTAAGGGGAACACACATGGCAAACACTGTCAAAGTCAAGCTCGTCAAGGGCCTGATCGGCACCCGTCAGGATCACCGCGCCACCGTGCGCGGCCTGGGTCTGCGCCGCGTCAACTCGGTCGCCGAGTTGCAGGACACCCCATCGGTGCGTGGCATGATCAACAAAGTCTCGTACCTCGTTAAAGTAGTCGCGTAAGCCTTCGGGCTTACGTAACGGAGAAAACAATGGAATTGAATACCATTCAACCAGCTGACGGCGCCAAGCACTACAAGCGCCGCGTCGGCCGCGGTATCGGGTCCGGCCTGGGCAAGACCGCCGGTCGCGGTCACAAGGGTCAGAAGTCGCGTTCGGGCGGTTTCCACAAGGTCGGCTTCGAAGGCGGTCAGATGCCTCTGCAGCGTCGTCTGCCGAAGCGCGGCTTCAAGTCGCTCAACGCAACGTTCAAGGCTGAGATCCGCCTGTCGGACCTGAACAACCTGGCCGTCGGCGACATCGACATCCTGGTGCTCAAGCAAGCAGGCATCCTGCCAGTGCTGGCGCGCGATGTGCGCGTCATCCTGTCGGGCGAGATCACCAAAGCGGTGAACCTCAAGGGCCTGAAGGCAACGGCGGGCGCGAAAGCGGCTATCGAAGCAGCTGGCGGTTCGGTCGCTTAAAGCGACTGTCCCTGATCGGAGCACAAATTGGCGACTAATTCACAACTTGGTAAAAGCGCCGCTGCCGGCTTCCCCTGGAGTCGGCTGTGGTTTTTGCTTGGCGCATTGGTCGTGTACCGCCTCGGTGCCCACGTCCCGGTCCCCGGGATTGACCCCGTCGCGCTGGCATCGCTGTTCAAGCAGAACGAAAGCGGCGTCCTGGGCATGTTCAACATGTTCTCGGGCGGCGCGCTTGAACGCTTTACCGTGTTCGCACTCGGGATCATGCCCTACATTTCGGCTTCGATCATCATGCAGCTGGGGTCGATCGTCTCGCCGCAGCTGGAAGCGCTGAAAAAGGAAGGCGAAGCAGGGCGCCGCAAGATCACCCAGTACACCCGGTATTTCACGGTGGTGCTGGCACTGTTCCAGGCGTTCGGCATTGCCGCCGCGCTCGAAACCCAGCCGGGCCTCGTGCTCGATCCGGGTCTCGGCTTCCGCTTCGTCACGGTCGTGACCCTGTTGACCGGCACCATGTTCCTCATGTGGCTGGGTGAGCAGATTACCGAACGTGGCCTGGGCAACGGCATTTCGATCATTATTTTCGCCGGTATCGCAGCCGGTCTGCCGTCGGCACTGGGTGGCCTGTTCACCCTGGTCTCGAACGGCTCGATCAGCAGCATTGCCGCGATCATTATCGTGGTCCTGGTGGCGCTTACGACTTACGCGGTGGTGTTCGTTGAGCGTGGGCAGCGCAAGATTCTCGTGAATTACGCCAAGCGCCAGGTCGGCAACAAGGTGTACGGTGGCCAAACCAGCCACCTGCCCCTGAAGCTGAACATGGCCGGTGTGATTCCGCCGATCTTCGCGTCCTCGATCATCCTGTTCCCGGCAACGATCGTCGACTGGTACACGCGGGGCAAGGACACCAGCAGCCCGTTCATCGGGTTCCTGAAAGACCTGGCTGCTTCGCTGTCGACCGGTGAGCCGATCTACGCGTTGGTGTATGCTTCGGCGATCATCTTCTTCTGCTTCTTCTATACCGCGCTGGTCTTCAACAGCAAGGAAACGGCGGACAACTTGAAGAAAAGCGGCGCGTTTGTTCCGGGCATCCGCCCTGGCGACCAGACCGCACGTTACATCGACAAGATCCTGATGCGCCTGACCCTCGCTGGTGCGGTGTACATCACCCTCGTGTGCCTGGTGCCGGAGTTCCTGCAGTCGTACTGGAAAGTTCCTTTCTATTTCGGCGGCACGTCGCTCCTGATCATCGTGGTAGTGACGATGGACTTCATGGCACAAGTGCAGAACTACGTCATGTCGCAGCAATATGAATCGCTGCTGCGGAAGGCGAATTTCAAGGGCGGGATTCCGACGCGATAAGCGGGGAGCGAAGATACCGAATGGCAAAAGACGACGTCATCCAAATGCAAGGCGAGATTCTGGAGAATCTCCCAAATGCGACATTTCGCGTAAAGCTGGAAAACGGGCATGTGGTTCTGGGGCATATCTCGGGTAAAATGCGGATGAACTATATCCGCATCCTCCCGGGAGACAAGGTAACGGTCGAATTGACGCCGTATGACTTGTCCCGGGCGCGCATCGTATTCCGCACCAAGTAAAAAATATTAAGTAAACTCACCAGGAGTACAAAATGAAAGTTAATGCTTCAGTCAAGCGGATCTGCCGCAACTGCAAGATCATCAAGCGCAAGGGCGTGGTCCGTGTGATCTGCGTCGAGCCGCGTCACAAGCAGCGTCAAGGTTAAGAGGAATAACGAATGGCACGTATTGCAGGGGTTAACATCCCAAATCATCAGCACACTGTTATCGGCCTGACGGCGATCTACGGTGTTGGCCGTCCACGCTCGCAGAAAATCTGCGACGCGACCGGAATCGCGACCAACAAGAAGGTCAAGGACCTCGACGATAACGAACTCGAGAAGCTGCGTGACGAAGTCGCGAAGTTTGTCGTGGAAGGCGATCTGCGCCGCGAACTGTCCATGAACATCAAGCGTCTGATGGATCTGGGCTGCTACCGCGGCATGCGTCACCGTAAGGGTCTGCCAGTGCGCGGTCAGCGTACTCGCACCAATGCTCGTACCCGCAAAGGTCCGCGCAAGGCCGCTCAATCGCTGAAGAAATAATCTAGGAACCGACCATGGCCAAGCAACAAAGCAGCGCAGCAGCAGCGCGCGTCCGTAAAAAAGTGAAGAAGAACGTGGCTGAGGGCATCGCCCACGTCCACGCTTCGTTCAACAACACCATCATCACGATCACTGATCGCCAGGGCAATGCCCTGTCGTGGGCGACGTCGGGTGGCGCAGGCTTCAAAGGCTCGCGTAAATCGACTCCGTTCGCAGCTCAGGTCGCTGCTGAAGCAGCCGGCAAGGTCGCGCAGGAAAGCGGCGTGAAGAACCTGGAAGTGCGCATCAAGGGCCCAGGCCCAGGCCGTGAATCGGCTGTCCGCGCACTGAACAACCTGGGTATCAAGATCACCGAGATCCAGGACGTGACGCCAGTGCCGCACAACGGCTGCCGTCCTCCAAAGCGTCGTCGTATCTAATAATTGCCGGACTGCTTAGGCAGTCCTGTGGTTTTAAATACCCGCGCCAGCATCAAACGCCGGTGCAGTTACCCGAATTCGGGTATACTGCCCGGCTGTTGTCGCCTCGGGCTCTTGCTCGGGGTGTTATTTTAGCCACGTCCGCTCATATCTGGGTCGGACTAGCGCCTGCCGCATCCTCGGGATGCCTCTGGGGCGTGATTAATACATCAAAGGATTCAACGTGGCACGTTATATCGGACCAAAAGCAAAACTGTCGCGCCGTGAAGGCACTGACCTGTTCCTCAAGAGCGCACGCCGCTCGCTCGACTCGAAGTGCAAACTGGACGTCAAGCCAGGCCAGCACGGCGTCAAGTCGGGTGCTCGCACCTCGGACTACGGCAACCAGCTGCGCGAAAAGCAGAAGGTCAAGCGCATGTACGGCATCCTCGAGCGCCAGTTCCGCCGCTACTTCGCAGAAGCATCGCGCCGCAAGGGCAACACCGGCGAGACCCTGCTCAAGCTGCTGGAATCGCGCCTGGACAACGTCACCTACCGTATGGGCTTCGGCTCGACCCGCGCCGAAGCGCGCCAGCTGGTCAGCCACAAGGCTTTCACGGTCAACGGTAACGTCGTGAACATCGCTTCGTACGCAGTCAAGACCGGCGACGTCATCGCCGTTCGCGAAAAGGCCAAGAAGCAAGTGCGTATCGTCGAAGCCTTGTCGCTGGCTGAACAGGTTGGCATGCCAAGCTGGGTGTCGGTTGACAGCAAGAAGATGGAAGGCACCTTCCGTTCGTTCCCAGAGCGTAACGAGATCGCCGCCGACGTCAACGAAGCACTGATCGTCGAACTGTACTCGCGTTAATTGTTAGATCAGCAGATTCGCCTGCTCGCTTGCGAGGGGGCGATTCTGCTTTTTGTACTTTCAGTTCAGAGAATTCAAAGCCATCAGCCTTATCGGTGTAACGAGCCGAGGGTATTGAAAAGGACATTTCATGCAAAATAGTTTGTTGAAGCCACGTATTATCGATGTCGAAGCGCTCGGCGCCGGTCACGCCAAAGTCGTGATGGAGCCGTTCGAGCGTGGCTACGGCCACACGCTGGGTAACGCGCTGCGCCGCGTGCTGCTGTCGTCGATGATCGGCTACGCGCCGACCGAAGTCACCATCGCCGGCGTCGTGCACGAGTACTCGTCGCTGGACGGCGTGCAGGAAGACGTCGTCGACCTGCTGCTGAACCTGAAGGGTGTCGTGTTCAAGGTCCACAACCGTGACTCCGTGACGCTGACCCTGAAGAAGGAAGGCGAAGGCGCCGTCCTGGCATCGGATATCGACCTGCCGCATGACGTGGAACTGATCAACCCGGATCACGTGATCGCTCACCTGACCGCCGGTGGCAAGCTGGACATGCAGATCAAGGTCGAAAAGGGCCGTGGCTACGTGCCTGGTAACGTCCGTCGCCTGTCGGAAGACACCAACAAGACGATCGGCCGCATCATCCTGGACGCGTCGTTCTCGCCAGTGCGCCGCGTGTCGTACGCAGTGGAATCGGCCCGTGTCGAACAGCGTACCGACCTCGACAAGCTGATCATCAACATCGAGACCAACGGCGTCATCACCCCGGAAGAGGCGATTCGCCAGTCGGCCCGCGTGCTGGTTGACCAGCTGAACGTGTTCGCCGCCCTGGAAGGCACGGAAGCCGCCGCCGAAGCGCCATCGCGCGCTCCGCTGGTCGATCCGATCCTGCTGCGTCCAGTCGACGACCTGGAACTGACGGTCCGTTCGGCAAACTGCCTGAAGGCAGAGAACATCTACTACATCGGCGACCTGATCCAGCGTTCGGAAAACGAACTGCTCAAGACGCCGAACCTGGGCCGCAAGTCGCTCAACGAAATCAAGGAAGTCCTTGCTTCGCGTGGCCTTACCCTGGGCATGAAGCTCGAGAACTGGCCACCAGCCGGCCTCGAGAAGTAAAAAGTATTCAGCCGAAAGTACACACCTACTTTCGGCTGGGATCAGCCCAAAAGGACTGGCAGAGCCAGATCCTTTTTGGATGACAAAACCGTAGTAATTAACCCATATTTAACCGGTCCGCGGTCATGCCTTGTGCATGAACGATCGAAGAACTGGAATATAAACACTCGAAAGGAACTACCATGCGTCACCGTCACGGCCTTCGCAAGCTGAACCGTACTTCGTCCCACCGCCTCGCCATGCTGCGCAACATGACCGTTTCCCTGCTGCGTCATGAAGCCATCAAGACCACCGTGCCAAAAGCCAAGGAACTGCGTCGCGTCATCGAGCCGATCCTGACCCTGGGCAAGACCGACACGCTGGCCAACAAGCGCCTGGCATTCGCCCGCCTGCGCGACCGCGAAATGGTGCAGAAGCTGTTCGCTGAACTGGGCCCACGTTACGCCAACCGTAACGGCGGCTACCTGCGCATCCTGAAAATGGGTTTCCGCGTGGGCGACAACGCGCCAATGGCGTATGTCGAGCTGCTGGACCGTCCGGAAGTGACCTCGGCTGAAGAAGCTCCGACCGCTGAGTAATCGCTCCGTGCGACAAGAAAAAACCAGGCCTCGTGCCTGGTTTTTTTTCGCCTGCCGCTTTCTGTCGGGAAGGCCAGCCAGGGCGTTACCCATCGGCACGCAGGCGGTGTACCATTCCGCTGCGTAGTCAAATCCAAAGGAAGCCATGCCCAGTTTTCTGTCCCATGCGCGGGGCGGCCTTGCCGCCGCGTTGTACTCAGCGCTGTCGCTGTTGTTCCTGTTCGCGACCCTGCTTGCTGCGCCTGTTCGCGCCGCCGAGGAGTTCCTCGACCCGTCGATCGCTTTCCGCGTCTCCGCGCGCATGGACGGCGACAGCACGGCCGTCGTGACCTATGCCATCGCCGACGGCTACTACATGTACCGCGAGCGCTTCAAGTTCACGGCGGCAGGCGTGAAGCTCGGCGAGCCGCAGATCCCGGCGGGCAAAGTGAAATACGACGAGACTTTCCAGAAGGATGTCGAGACCTACAAGGGCTCGGTGACGATCCGTATTCCGGTCGACGGCACCGGGCCGTTCACGCTGGTTGCCGCCAGCCAGGGCTGTGCCGACGCCGGCCTGTGCTATCCGCCGCAGGAAGCGAGCCTGCAGCTGGCCGCAGGTGGCGCCGCGCCAATGGCGAGCCTGCCGATCGGCGCGAATGCACCGGCGCAGCAGTCGTCCATCCTGTCTTCCGGTCCGCTGAGCGAAGGGCCTGGGAGCGCAGGCATGAGCCAGGCGCCGGCCACAGCGCCAGCGCCTCCGGCGACCGTCAGCGCCGCCCAGGCGCCGTCCGAGATGGCCGGCATCGACGCCATCCTCCAGGGCGGACGCCTGCTCGCGATCGTGCCCGCGTTCGCGCTGCTGGGCCTGGGCCTGGCGTTCACGCCCTGCGTGCTGCCGATGGTGCCGATCCTGTCGTCGATCATCGTGGGCGAGGGCGGTAAAGTAAAACGCTCGCGCGGCCTGATGCTGTCGGTGACGTATTCGCTGGGCATGGCGATCGTCTACACCGCGCTGGGCGTGGCCGCCGGCCTGATCGGAGAGGGTCTCGCCGCCGCCCTGCAAAACCCCTGGGTGCTGGGCACCTTCGCCCTGTTGATCGTGGCGATGGCGATGTCCATGTTCGGCTTTTATGAATTGCAGGTGCCCGCCTCCTTGCAGACGAAGCTGGCCGGCGCATCGAGCCGCCAGGCGTCCGGCAAACTGGCCGGCGTGTTCGCCATGGGAGCGATCTCGGCCCTGATCGTCGGCCCTTGCGTCGCCGCGCCGCTGGCCGGCGCCCTGGTTTACATCAGCCAGACGCGCGACGTGCTGATTGGCGGTGCAGCATTGTTCTCGATGGCGGTCGGTATGAGCATTCCGCTGCTGCTGGTGGGCGTGTCGGCCGGCTCCCTGCTGCCGCGTGCCGGCGCCTGGATGGAATCGGTAAAACGCTTCTTCGGCGTGCTCATGCTGGCCATGGCGCTGTGGCTGGTGTCGCCCGTGCTGCCGGCGGCGCTGCAGATGGTGTTGTGGGCGGCACTGCTGCTCGGTTATGGCGCCTGGCTGCTGAGCCGGCGCGGGCCATGGCCGGCAATGGCCCTGGGTGCGGCGTTCGGCCTGCTGGGCGCGATGCAACTGGTGGGTGTGGCCAGCGGCGGGCGCGACGCCCTGGCCCCGCTTGCGCACCTGACCGGCGCCCCCCAGCATGCGCTGCAGTTCAAACGGGTCAAAACCGTCGCCGACCTCGACGCGGCACTGGCGGCGAACCGCGGCAAGACGGCGATGCTCGACTTTTATGCCGACTGGTGCGTGTCGTGCAAGGAGATGGAAAAACTGACGTTTGTCGACCCAGCGGTGCAGGCGAAGCTGGCGAACACGGTGCTGCTCCAGGTCGACGTCACCGCCAATGACGCCCACGACAAGGCCATGCTCAAGCGCTTCGGCCTGTTCGGACCGCCGGGCATCATCTTCTTTGACGCCAATGGCGCCGAGATCCCGGACAGCCGCGTGATCGGTTACCAGAACGCCGGCAAGTTCCTCGGCTCCCTGCAAAAGCTCAACTGAGCCAGGCCGTTGCGTGAAAAATAAAAGGGCGAGGAACACCTCGCCCGCACGCGGCAGCAGTAAAACAGTCAATCAGAATCCCTGGCGGATGGTGGCGTTGTTGCCGTAGCCACCACCATGGTAGCCGCTCGAATTCTGGATGATCGACGCGTTCAGGTTGCTGCCCGACTGGTAGACCGAGGCCTGGTTGTCGCCGCCCATCTGCTCGATGCGGGCCTGGTTGGCGTGCCCCGACTGGTTGATGTCGGCGTAGGTCGATCCGCCCCAGCCGCTCTGCCAGATTTCGGCCCGGCCGTACATGCTGGTGCTTTGCTCGACCCAGGCATGCGCGTTCGAACCGGACTGCCTGATATCGACCATGTTGCCTTCGCCGCCGCCATTGCCGTACTGCCCCGAGTTCACGTTGACGTTCGCCTGCAGGTTGGTGCCGTCGAACTGGTGCACCATGTGCTGGTTGTTGAAGCCCGACTGCACGACGTCGATACGCGAGTTGTCGACGCCGCGCTGCGTCAGCTGCGCATGGTTGCCGCTGCCGCTGTACCAGCCTTCCCCCTGGCGCACCGACGCGTGGTTGTTGCCCGCCGTGGCGATCTGCTCGATCATGACGGTGTTGCCGGTGCCGCCCTGGGCGATTTTGGCGGTGTCGTTGGCGAGGGCGGGCGCGGCGGCCGAGAGGCAGCAGGCGGAGGCGATGACGAAGGTGATGTGCTTCATGGTGAACTCCAATAAAGAAAAGTAAGGAAAGAGGCCTTCCCGACAAGGATCCGGTGGCCTAGTACTGGATCAGGGTTGCGACGTTGTTGTCTCCGTACTGGCGCAGCGCGATGGCGGGCGAGGACGGGCCTTGCACCAGGTCCACCCGGTTGCTGTTGCCAAACTGCTCGATCAGCGCCACGCGCCCGGCGCCATGCTGCGCGACGTTGGCGATATTGGCGTCGCCGCGCTGGTCGAGGGTGAGCTCGTGCCAGCTGCCCGACTGCGTAATCATTGCCGCGTTGTTCGTGCCCGCCTG
This sequence comes from Massilia niabensis, assembly GCF_042655085.1. NCBI lineage: Bacteria > Pseudomonadati > Pseudomonadota > Betaproteobacteria > Burkholderiales > Oxalobacteraceae > Massilia > Massilia niabensis. The sequence goes on from NZ_JBHSMU010000008.1 coordinate 26,719, forward strand.
GCTCGCGTGGACCATGTTTCCCTGTCCGCCCGACTGCCAGGCCTCCAGCCGGTTGCCCAGGCCGTCCTGCGCCAGGCGCGCGAATTGTCCCGGCTCGCGCTGGTCGATCGACGCCATGTTCAGCTGGCCATACTGGCTGATGCTGGCGCCATGCCCGCTGCCGCCGAATTCCGGTCCCGCCAGGTCATTGGCCGAGGCCAGGCCGGCGGCCAGCACGCAACCGGCCAGCCATGCCAGCACGGCCGTGCGGACCCAGGCCTTGCGTAGGGGCGGCACGCGCCACAGGGCCCGGGCGCGGCCCTCGTCGTCCTCGTTCATGTGGAACTCCTTCTAGGTGGTGGAAGAATCGTGGGTGGAAACCTCAGGCGGGGGCGGCGGCAAGGCGGCGCTCGCCGCATGCTCGTCGCCGGCAGGGGCGAGCAGGGAACTGCTGCGGTCGCGCTCATCCTTCAGTTCCCAGAAACCGTCGCGGATGCCCTGCGCGACCAGGTGGATGACGCCCGCTTCGATGGCCTCGCGCACGCACAGCTGGGCAGGCTCGTTGCGCGTCATGCCCGCCTCGAACTGGACCAGGTCCTTGAAGTTGACGAACTTGAAGACGGTCGGCCGCACCTCGTAGGAATAGATGGCCTTGGTGGTGGACACGCTGCCCAGTACTTTGCCGCTGCGGATGTCGACGCTGCGCAGGTTGATCGTCACCTGGTCGACCCGGTACAGCGTCGACAGCCCGACCCCGAGGTAGTGCGCGCCAATCCCGCCGCTGCGCACGTTGCTCTCGTAGGCCGTGATGCCGCCTTCGATGATGATCGAGGCCGGCTGCAGTTGCGGGATCAGGGGCGCCGCATTCTTGTCCGGCGCTTCCAGCGCGCGCACGATCTTGCGTTCGGTGAGCAGGTTCTGCAGGTTCTCGCGCTCGACCGGGATGAACCAGCCCGAGTCGAGCAGGGCCTGAACCAGGATCGCCGCACCGCCCTGCGTCACCGCGGTCGAGAACGAGCTGTCCGGGGCCGGCTTGTATTGCCCGGTCTGGTCGCGAAAACCATACACCGCCACCGCGACCTTGCCCTTCGGGGCGGGCAGGCGCGCCAGGTCGCGCGTCATGCGCGTGCCGGGCGTCAGCTGCGCGCCGCTGTTCGCTTCCGAGGGATGATGGGTAACGCAGCCGGCCAGGAACAACACACTGGCCAGCAGCAACAGCGCCGCCGGCTTCATGAGGCGCGCCATCATGGCCCGCCGACCTGGAACGAGGTGGATTGGCCAGTGGTCTTGTCGGTGGTGGTGATCGTCAGGATGCCGCCGCCGGAATCGACGATGTCGATACGAAAATTCCCCGTCTCCACCGTGCCCGGGCGCAGCTTGCCGCCCGCGCCCATGACCCCGGAGGTGGCGGCCGCCGACAACTGGCTCAGGACCGAGCGCTCGAGCAGGTCGGTGAACTGCTGCAGCGCATTTTGCCGGCCCACAGGAGCGACCGGCTCCTTGTGCTTGTTGGTCATTTGCGCGGCGTTCAGGAAGCCGTTGGCGTTGAGCGGGCTGCCGCCAAAAACGGGGTTCGTCGGAACATAGACCAGTTCGGTAGCCGGCGCCGGGATCGCGATAGCGATACACAGGACGGCGAAGGCAGCAACCATAGGGTGACCGGCGGCATTGCTGCGCGGGTGGTTCAGATGCATGTTGCACTCCGGGCTAGATTTCATCGGGGGCCAGTTCGTCCTGGCTGAACAGCAGGCGCTGCACCTCGGCGTTGACGACTGCTTCATACGACACTTCGACTGCTTGCTGGCTGACCTGCCTGAGCCCGGCCGCGAATGGCGGCAAGGCGCCCTGGAACAGCACCCGCCCGGCATGCTCGACCACGACCTGGTTGCCGCGCCGGGCCGAGGTGCGCTCGCGGATTGCGATCGCGAACATCTCGTTGAGCGGCTTGTCGTGCCAGGCCAGGCAGAACTGCCGGTAAAACGCCTGGCCCGCCAGCGTGACGGTGCTGTTGGTCACGACCCCATTGAGCGGCTGCGGCGCCTGTGGGCGCGCCGCTGTGGCCGCGGCGACGGGGCGCACCTCGTCCCCGGCAGGGGCGGCGGCAAGCGTCAGGAAGGCGGTCAGGAGCAGCATGCGTTTCGAAGCCTCGTGAATTTCTCAGCGGAAAGTATTGTGCGATGCCGACGCGTTTCCCTGGCCGAGACGGATCAATGCGCGCCGTTCCTTTGGCGGCGCTCAATGCGGGCCAGACCTGGCCGGGCCGTCCACCTCGTGTCCCGGCGGTGGGACAACGTCAACAAAAAAAGGGATGCCGAAGCATCCCTTTCCCGATTTACCAACTAAACAATTTAGCTTTGCATCGCCGCACCGCGCTGCCCGTGGTGGCCGTGACGACCGTGGTGGCCGCGATGCTTGCCGCCAGAACGCAGCGCCTTGCTATCGAAGACCTGCCTCTGCTCGGGCGTCAGCACGGCGTAGAAGCTGTTCAGGGCCGCCAGGCGTGCTTCCATGCGCGCGGTGCGCTGCTTCTGGCGCTCGATGCGCTGCTGCATGCGCTGTGGTGCGGGCAGGGCGGCCAGGCTGGCGCGCTCGCCGCCGTCCCGTGCCAAGGGACGCTGGGCCGGCTTGCCGGCGGCGAGGAAGGCGGCAAAGGCCGGTTCCTGCTGCGCGGTCAGCTTCAGCTCGGCACGCAGCTTGGCGGCGCGCTGGGCCTGGCGCTCGGCGCGTTTCGCCTGGCGCTCGGCCTTCTGGGCGGCGCGCTGCTCGACGCTGACGGCGTGGCCATGACGGCCTTCCGCCGGCTGCGCGGCGGGCTGCACAGCGGTCTGGGCAAAGGCGGCGCCGGCGAAACCGACGGCGGCCAGGGCGATCAAAACATTTTTACGAAGGGTGTTCATGTGTTTCCTTGAGTGTGTGAGTCAGTCGGTGTGTGCCGCAGGTGTCCATCTACTGCTCGCTGCACAGGACCCATCATGGCGAAAAACTGTAACCCCAGCATGTCCCCTGCCACGCACTTTGTATCAATATGTTTCCTTCCTGAATCCATATACATACCGATACAAATGGGCTGCGCACTGCCGGAGTAAGCAGGGATAATTGCGTCCATGGACAATCCCTCTACTATCCTCATCGTCGACGACGACCGCGACATCCGCCAGCTGCTGGCCGATTACCTCGAGTCGAATGGCTACCGCGCGCTGGCCGCCGGCGACGGCACGGCGATGTGGAAGATCCTCGACGAGTCGCGCCCCGACCTGATCGTGCTCGACCTGAACCTGCCGGGCGACGACGGCCTGACCCTGTGCCGCAAGCTGCGCGCCACCTCCAGCCTGCCGGTGATCATGCTGACCGCGCGCAACGAGCCGCTCGACCGCATCCTGGGCCTGGAGATGGGCGCCGACGACTACCTGCCCAAGCCCTTCGAGCCGCGCGAACTGCTGGCGCGCATCCGCAGCGTGCTGCGCCGCTCGCATGCGATGCCCTCGAATGCCCCGGCCGAGAACGTGCAGCAGATGCGCTTCTCGAACTGGACGCTCGACCTCACCGCGCGCCACCTGGTGAACCCCGACGGCCTCGTGATCATGCTCTCGGGCGCCGAGTTCCGCCTGCTGCGCGTGTTTCTCGAGCACCCGAACCGCGTGCTCAACCGCGACCAGCTGCTCAACCTCACGCAGGGCCGCGACGCCGACCCGTTCGACCGCTCGATCGACATCCAGATCAGCCGCCTGCGCCAGAAGCTGGGTGAGGATGCGCGCATGCCGCAGATCATCAAGACCGTGCGCAACGGCGGCTATGTGCTGGCCGGCCAGGTGACGGTGGAGCCGACTACGTGAAAGCCTTCATCGGCTCGATGACGGGCCGTGTCTTCGTCACCTTGCTGCTCGGGATCCTGGTGTCGGCCGCGCTGACCCAGTGGCTGGCCGACGTCGAGCGCCAGCGCGTGCTCGAGCGCCAGCGCGACCAGACCCTGATCGAACGCGCCGAACAGCTCATCATGGCCACCGAGATCGTGCCGGCGTCGACGCGCCGCGCCTACCTGGCCGTGGCCAACCGCCCGGGCCTGCAGCTCGAAGCCGGCGCCCCGCATCCGCAGGCGCCGCAGGCCTCCACCTTCGCCAGGACCCTGTCCGAGCGCCTGGGGAAAAATTACCTGATCAGCTCGGCGGCGCTGGCGCCTGCGGCCTGCGCCCATCCGCCACGCCTGCCGATCCTGTACGGCCTGCTCAAGGCCGAATGGCGCGGCGCCTGCGAGAACCTTAACGTGCGCCTGCGCGACGGCGAGCAGCTGCACCTGGCCGTGCTGCCGCCGCGCACCCTGGTGGGGGCCGAGACCGACTACCGCGGCGTGCTCGCCCTGTTTTTTGTCAGCACCGCCTTTCTCGCCTACCTGGTGGCGCGCATGACGACGCGCCCGCTCAAGCAGCTGGCGCAGGCCGCGCAGGACCTCGGCAACGACATCAACCGCGCACCGCTCGACCTCACCGGCGCCAGCGAAATCCGCCAGGCCAGCGCGGCATTCAACGCGATGCAGGCGCGCATCCGCAAGTACATCTTCCAGCGCACGCAGATGCTGGCGGCGATCACCCACGACCTGCAGACGCCGCTCACGCGCATGCGCCTGCGCCTGGAAAAAGTATCGGATAACGAGCTCCAGGAACGCCTGATCGGCGACCTGTCGGCCATGCAGGCGATGGTGCGCGAGGGGCTCGACCTGGCGCGCAGCATGGACACCACCGAGAGCATGCAGATGCTCGACCTCGATTCGCTGCTCGCATCTAGCTGCGACGACGCCGCCGACGCCAATCAGCCGGTGACGCTCGCCGGGCGCTCGGGCATGGCGCTGCTGGGCCGCCCGCTCGACCTGCGCCGCTGCCTGGGCAACCTGATCGACAACGCCGTCAAGTACGGCCACAAGGCGCAGGTCGTGGTGGACCGGGTCAACGGCGCGGCGCGCATCCGCGTGCGCGACGCCGGCCCCGGCATTCCGCAGGCGGAGATGCAGCGGGTGTTCGATCCGTTCTACCGCGTCGAAACCTCGCGCTCGCGCGAATCCGGCGGCACCGGTCTCGGCCTGACGATCGCCCGCAACATCGCGGAGCAGCACGGCGGCAGCATCACCCTGGCCAACCTCCCGGAAGGGGGGCTGGAAGTGACGCTGATGCTGCCGGAGTACTATCCTGGAAAATAAGGCTGGGTAAAAAGTTAACGTGGCATGCGCCGGTCATATTTAGTTGGTAGCATCGCACTTTTCGCATTGCATTTTGATTGATAAAGCCGCCGGCACGCGCGGTAAGGGACTTGAATGAAAAAGAATACGTTAGCAATCATCGCCATCGTCGTTGCCGCCGGTGCGGCTGGCACCTGGTACATGAACCGGGATGCCCAGGCCGAAGCCGGGGGCGGGCAGGGCGGGCCTGGCGGCAAGGGTGGCATGCCTCCAACCACGGTCAACGTGGTGGCGCCGCAACGCCAGGATGTCGGCGTCGACGTGGCGGCCAACGGCACCGTCACGCCGCAGCGCACGGTCGATTTGCGCCCGCAGACCACCAGCACGATCAGGCAGGTGCACATCAAGGAAGGCCAGTTCGTGAAATCTGGCCAGCTGATGTTCTCGCTGGACGACCGCAGCAACCAGGCCAGCGTGGCCCAGGCGCAGGCCGAGGCCCAGCGCGGCCGCGCCACCCTGGCCGACCTCGAGCGCCAGTACAAGCGCAGCCAGGAACTGGTCGCCCAGAAATTCCTCGCCCAGAGTGCCGTCGATACGCTGCGTAGCCAGGTCGAGGCGGCGCGTGCCGCCGTGGCCGCCAGCTCGGCCGCCGTGCGTGCCAGCCAGGTCAGCGCCAGCTATACGAGCATCCGCGCGCCGATGGCCGGCCGCGTCGGCGCCATCAACGTCTATCCGGGCAGCCTGGTCGAGCCGTCGGTCTCGCTCACCAGCGTTACCCAGCTCGATCCGATCGACGTCGCCTTCACGCTGCCGGAGTCGAGCCTCGGCTCGCTGCTGGCCGCGCAAAGGGCGGGCAAGGTCGCCGTTGAAGCGAGCACCGGCGTGGCCGATGCCCAGCCGATCACCGGCGAACTGTCGTTCGTGGACAACACCGTCGATGCGACCAGCGGCACCATCCGCGTCAAGGCGCAGTTCAACAACAGCGACGGCTTGCTGTGGCCGGGGCAGTACGTGAATACCCGCGTCACCGTGCGCACGATCAAGGACGCCGTCGTCATCCCGCAAAATGCGATTATCATCAACGCCCAGGGCACCTTCGTCTACGTCGTCGAACAGGACGGCACCGCACGCATGGTGCCGGTGACGCGCCAGCATGCATTCGGCCTGAACGCGGCGGTGACCGGCCTGGCCGGCAACGAGCAGGTGATCACCGAAGGCAAGCAGAACCTGCGTCCGGGCGGCAAGGTGCGTTTGGCAGCCGCCAAACCACAGGGCGCGCAGGGTGCGCCGGCTGCAACCGCGGGAAAGGATAAAGCGGCATGAATTTGTCCGAACTGTGTATCCGCCGCCCCGTGATGGTGGTGCTGCTGTCGATCAGCCTGGTGCTGGTCGGCGTGCTGGCCTACCTGCACATCCCGGTGGCCGCGCTCCCCAGCTATAACACCCCGGTCATCAACGTCGGCGCCAACCTGCCCGGCGCCAGCCCCGAGACGATGGCCTCCTCGGTGGCGCTGCCCCTGGAAAAACAGTTTTCGACGATCGCCGGCATCCAGCTGATCACCTCGACCAGCACCCAGGGCAATACCAACCTGACGCTGGAATTCGCCAACGAGATCGATGTCGACAAGGCGGCTGTGGACGTGCAGGCGGCCCTGCTGGCCGCGCAGCGCCAGTTGCCGCAGGAAATGACGGACCTGCCGTCCTACCGCAAGGTCAATCCGGCCGATTCGCCGATCCTGTTCATGCACATGACCTCGCCGTCGATGAACCTGTCGGAGCTGAACGATTACGCCGAGAACATGGTATCGCCGGCCATCTCGACCCTGCCGGGCATTGCCCAGGTCACGGTGAATGGCGGCAAGCGCTTTGCAGTGCGCGTGCGTGCCCGTTCCGACATGATGAACGCTCGCAATATCTCGATGGACGAACTGGCCGCCGCCCTGCGCGCGGCCAACTCGAATGCGCCGCTGGGCGTGCTCGACGGCCCGCAGCAGACCCTGACGATCCAGGGCGGCGGCCAGCTGATGAAGGCGGCCGATTTCGCCCAGCTGATCGTCGCCACCCGCGACGGCCTGCCGGTGCGCCTGCAGGACGTGGCGAATGTCGAAGACAGCTACCAGTCCGTCAAAGCCGCGGGCAGCCTGAACGGCGAGCGCTCGATCGTGCTGATGGTGCAGCGCCAGCCGAACGCGAATACCGTGCAGGTGGTCGACTCGGTGCGCGCGCTGCTGCCGAAATTCGAATCCCAGCTGCCGGCATCGATCAAGATCCACCTGGTGAACGACCGCTCGATCTCGATCCGCGAAGCCATCCACGACGTCAACCTGACCCTGGCCGGCACCGTCATCCTGGTCATCCTGGTGATCTTCCTGTTCCTGCACCGCTTGAGCGCGACCCTGATCCCGGCCGTGACGGTGCCGATTTCACTGCTGGGCGCGCTGTCGCTGCTGTACGCCTTCGGCTACAGCCTCGACAACATCTCCCTGCTCGGCATTACGCTGGCCGTCGGCCTGGTGGTCGACGACGCCATCGTGGTGCTGGAAAACATCGTGCGCCACATGGAGATGGGCAAGAAGCCCTTCCATGCGGCCCTGGTCGGCTCGCGCGAGATGGGCTTTACCATCATCTCGATCTCGATTTCGCTCGTCGCCGTGTTCATCCCGATCTTCTTCATGCCGGGCGTGATTGGCTTGCTGTTCCGTGAATTCGCAGTCGTGGTGGGTCTGGCGGTGCTGGTGTCGGCGGTGGTCTCGCTGACCCTGGTGCCGATGCTGTGCTCGCGCCTGATCAAGGGCGGCGGCCACATCGAGCCGCACGAGATGACCTGGATCGGGCGCCGCTTCGAAGCCATGTTCACGCGCGTGCGCAATGGCTATGCGCGCACCCTCGATACCGCGCTGCGCCACCGTTTCCTGGTGCTGATGATGGCCTTCGGCACGCTGGTGCTGACCGTCATCCTGTATTCGACCATGCCAAAGGGCTTCTTCCCCGAGGAAGACCTGGGCCAGCTGCGCGTCACCGTCGAGGCGGCGGAAGACACCTCGTCGGCCAAGCTGATGGAGCTGCAGGGCCATGTCGTGGACGCCATGCGGGCCAACAAGCACGTGCAGGACGTAACCTCCTTCACCGGCGGCGGCAATACCGGCCGCATGTTCCTGGTGCTGGTGCCGAGGAGTGAGCGTCCGGCGATGCCGGTCGTTCTTGACGAGTTGCGCAAGGCCACGCGCAACATCGCCGGCGTGCAGGTGTACATGTCGCCGGTGCAGAACCTGCAGCTGGGCGGGCGCCAAAGCAAGAGCCGCTACCAGTATTCGCTGCAGAGCGTGTCCGGCGGCGAGATCGGCGGCTGGGCCGACCAGTTCCTCGAGCGCATGCGCGCCAATCCGATTTTCCGCGACGTCACCAGCGATTCGCAGAACCGCGGCCTGCAGGCGACCCTCGACATCGACCGCGACAAGGCGGCCCTGCTCGGCGTCGACATGGCCAGCGTGCGCACCGTGCTGTACGCCGCCTTCGGCGAGCGCCAGGTCTCGACCATCTATTCGAGCGCGGCCAGTTACTACGTGATCCTGGAAGCGGCCGAAGCCGACCGCTATTACGACGATGCGCTGGCCAAGGTGTCGGTGCGCTCGAAGTCGGGCGAGCTGGTGAAATTGTCGAGCTTTGCCAGCGTGCGCCGCACCGTCGGCCCGATCGCGATCAACCACCAGGGCCAGTTGCAGGCGATCACGCTGTCGTTCAACCTGGCGCCCGACGTGCCGCTGGGCGACGCCACCGCGGCCATCGATGAGATGGGCCGCGAGATGAAGCTGCCGGCTTCCGTCATCACCCAGTACGGCGGCGACGCGGCGGTGTTCCAGGACACCCAGTCGAGCCAGCTGATCCTGATCATCACGGCCATTGGCGTCATCTACGTGCTGCTCGGCGTCCTGTACGAGAGCTATATCCACCCGCTGACCATCCTGGCCGGCCTGCCGTCGGCGGCCGTGGGGGCCCTGCTGACCTTGTGGCTGTTCGACATGGACCTGACGCTAATCGCGATGATCGGCATCCTGATGCTGATCGGTATCGTCAAGAAGAACGCGATCATGATGATCGACTTCGCGCTCGACGCCCAGAGGAATGCGGGCATGAAGCCGGAAGAAGCGATCCGGGAAGCCTGCATCCTGCGCTTCCGCCCGATCCTGATGACGACGCTGGCAGCGATGATGGGCGCGCTGCCGATCGCGCTGGGCATTGGCGCCGGCGCCGAGCTGCGCCAGCCGCTGGGCCTGGCCGTGGTGGGCGGCCTGATCTTCTCGCAGGTGATCACGCTCTACATCACGCCGGTGATCTACCTGTACCTCGACAAGTACAGCGGCACCGGACCGATGACGGACGACGACGTAGCCGCGGCCGAATCCGCCCACGCGGCGCACGAGCAGCATCCCGCGATCAAGCACCCGTCGCGCGCGGCCTGAAACATCTGGTAACAACCGTCAGGATGACTGACGGGTAAGCTCTGGTAAAAGGCGGCTGTGCGGGAAGGACCCAAACCGGGTAGACTTTCGCACTGGCCGCCTTTCGCCAACTTAGTTCCGTTTCCCAGGAAGTGCTATTGAACTTGCGTGACGACCCCCATACCTGCACGAACGAGAGCGATGTCTGCGCACATTGCGGGCAGCCCCTGCCCGGAAGCACCGTGCTGGAATATGGCAAGCGGCGCACCAGCCGGACCGGCCTGGCGATCACGATCGGCCTGCACCTGCTGCTGGTAGGGCTGTACTTCTGGCAACCGGAACGCCCTGAAAAAAAGGCCGCGGGCCCAACCGGCGAGGAAATTGTCTACGTCGCGCCGCTGTCGAAACCGGCGCCGCCGCCGCCGCAGAAGTCGGCTGTTCGCAAACCCACCGAGCCCACGAAAACCACGCCGCCGACACGCCCGCGTGTCGAGCGCCTGCCCGACACGATTACCATTCCCGACGAAAAGCCGGTCGAGGTTGCCAAAGAGGAGCCGACCCCGGAGCCGAAGCGCGAAGAGATCACGCCCCAGATGGACATGTCGGAATATCTCGCCAAGCGCCGCCAGGCGCGCGGCGCTACCGACCCCAGCACCACGACCGAGGAAAGCGAAGCCGCGCGCGGCACCCGCAACGCGCTGGCGAACATCGCCGCGATCAATAAGCGCGGGGCCGATGACGCCAATGAGTCCGGCGGCGTCTTCTCGATCTCGAACAAGACCTTCCACAGCATGGACCTGAAGTTCCGCGGCTGGAACCCGAACTTCAAGCGCCGCTGGCTGACCGCAGTCACGGTGGAGCAGGGCAGCGAGCCGGATGTCGAGACGGCCGTCGTCAAGAAGATGATCGAGCTGATCAGGCGCGAAAAGACCGGCGACTTCGACTGGGATTCGCACCGCCTGGGACGCGTCGTGAAGATGAGCGCGCGCCCGGCGGATACGGCCGAGTTGCAGGCTTTCCTGATGAAGGAAATGTTCCCGGAGTACAGGCCGCCGGCAAGGTAGGGATGTTGGAGCGTAAAAAAACCGTGCCTCGGCACGGTTTTTTGTTGAGCGAAGAGAAACTTAGCCGCCCGCCTTCAGCTTGCGCGCGATATCCAGCGCAAAATAGGTCAGCACCCCATCCGCCCCGGCGCGTTTGAACGCCATCATCGATTCCATCATTACCTTGTCGTGGTCCAGCCAGCCATTCTGGGCGGCGGCCTTGATCATCGCGTACTCGCCGCTGACCTGGTAGGCAAAGGTCGGCACCTTGAATTCGTCCTTCACGCGGCGCACCACGTCCAGGTAGGGCATGCCCGGCTTGACCATCACCATGTCGGCGCCCTCGGCGATGTCGAGCGCTACTTCGCGCAGCGCTTCGTCGCTGTTGGCCGGGTCCATCTGGTAGGTGTTTTTATCCGCCTTGCCGAGGTTGGCGCTCGAACCGACGGCGTCGCGGAAGGGGCCGTAGAAGGCCGAGGCATACTTGGCCGAGTAGGCCATGATGCGGGTGTGGATGAAGCCGCGCTCTTCCAGCGCATTGCGGATGACGCCGATTCTGCCGTCCATCATGTCCGACGGCGCCACCACGTCGACGCCGGCCTCGGCATGGGTCAGCGCTTGGCGTACCAGCATCTCGATCGTCTTGTCATTGACGATATAGCCGGTCTCGTCGGGCAGGCCGTCCTGGCCGTGCGTGGTGTACGGGTCGAGCGCGATGTCGGTGAGCAGGCCCAGCTGCGGGAACCGTTGCTTGAGTGCCTTGACCGCGCGCGGCACCAGGCCGTCGGGATTGGTCGCTTCCACGCCATCATAGGTTTTCAGCGAGGCGTCGACGACAGGGAACAGCGCCAGTACCGGAATGCCCAGGGCCACGCATTCCTCGGCCACGCCCATCAGCACGTCGACCGAGACCCGCTCCACACCCGGCATCGAGGCCACCTGCTGGCGCTGGTTCTCGCCGTCGAGGATGAAGACCGGGTAGATCAGGTCGGATGCGGTGACGGTATTTTCGCGCATCAGGGCGCGCGAAAACGGGTCGCGGCGCATGCGGCGCAGGCGGGTGGCGGGGTACATGGCGGCAGTAATCGAGGTCATCGAGGTCGCTTTCTTCAGATGGAATCGTCTGGTTTGCCTTCGCCGGCGGCGGCATCGTCGGCCGCAGGCTCGTCATCGTCAAACTCGACTTCGCGATCCAGCCCGACCAGCTCCTGGATCTTGGCGTCCGCTTCCTCGATGCCGATGCGCTTCAGGGCCGAGAACAGCTGCACCGTGAACGGGAAGCCTTCGCCATCCTCGTCGACATAGCTTTCCAGGACGCCTTTCGCTTCGCGCAGCACGTTGGCCTGCTCGTTGCGGTTGAGCTTGTCGGCCTTGGTCAGGATGCAGTGGATCGGTTTGCCGGTCGGGGCGAACCATTCGAGCATCTGCACGTCGAGGTCGGTGAACGGGCGGCGCGAATCCATGATCAGCACCAGCGCGGCCAACTGCTCGCGCCGCTGCACGTAGTCGCCCAGCAGCTTTTGCCAGTGGAGCTTGGCGTTACCCGACACTTCCGCGTAGCCGTAACCCGGCAAGTCCACCAGCATGGCGCGGATTTCATCGACGATGGTCGGGTCCTTGCGGTGCTGGCCGACGTGGGCGCCGCCGATCGAAAAATAATTGATGTGCTGCGTGCGGCCAGGGGTCTTGGACGCGAACGCCAGGCCCTTCTGGTTGGTCAGGATATTAATCGCGGTCGACTTGCCCGCGTTGGAACGGCCGGCGAAGGCGATCTCGGGCACCACGGTGTTGGGGAGATCGCGCAGCTGGTTGACGGTCGTGAAGAAGCGGGCTTGCCAGAGTTTGGACATGGGGGGAGAGGTGAAAAAGGCAATGAAATGAAGCAATAGGGAAACAAAGCTATTGTACAATAAGGGGTTATCTATTGTTCGCGCCATGAAGGACCTCGAATAACCTACTGCGCGTCGGATATTTGCCTTGCGATGCTCGCTGTACCACCGTACAGCTGCGCTTCTCAGCCAAATCTCCTTCCGCTCGCGACGGTTCTCGATGCCCTTCTGTGAGGGTGCCAGCAAGGCCGCTGTACTTTACAATAATTTGTTGTCGACTTTTTCAGGGTGCTCGAATGAATCGTGTGTCTGTATCGACCGCTAGCGCGGTGTTCGTGAAATCGTTGTTGGTTGCAGGCCTGGCGCTCGGCGGCATTGCTGGCGCAGCCGAAGCACAGCGCGTCGCCAAACCCGATGCCGCCAAGGGCGCGACCCTGTACGAGAGCGGCGACACCGCCCGTGGCCTGCCGGCCTGCCTGTCCTGCCACGGCGCCAATGGCAACTCGACCATCGCGGTGAATCCGAAGCTGTCGAACCAGATCGAAGCCTATACCCACAAGCAATTGGTCGACTTCACGACACCGCAACGCGTCAACCCGGTCATGACCACCTACGCCAAGATGCTCACCGACGAGGAAAAGCGCAACGTTGCCGCTTACCTCGCGACCCAGAAGGTCAAGCCGGGCGCAGCGAAGAACAAGGATACGATTGAACTTGGCCGCAAGATCTACCGCGGCGGCATCGCCGACAAGGGTGTCGCGGCCTGCGCCAGCTGCCATGGCGCCAACGGCGGCGGGATTCCGATCCAGTATCCGCGCCTGGCGGGCCAGCTGCAGGACTATACTGTGGCCCAGCTGGTGGCTTTCCGCACCGGCGCCCGCAGCAACAGCCCGCAGATGACGGCGCTGGCCCAGCGCATGTCGGATGCCGAAATGAAGGCGGTGGCCGATTACATCGCCGGCCTGCGCTGATTAATTTGCGTAATACATAAGATGGAAGAACAGAAAAGGGCGGCGGCGTAAGCCAACGCCCTTTTCTTTTGCTGCTGCAAGCCTGCGGTATCCACCACCGCACGAGGAAGTTGCCAGAAGAAATGAGCACCACCGGAATTGAATTGAAGACGCGCCGCCGCTGGCTGGCCGAAGCAGTCGAGCTGGTGTCGTCGATGCGTTTTGCCATCAGCCTGCTGGTGCTGCTGTCGATTGCCGCCATCATCGGCACCGTCGTCACGCAGAACAGCATCATGCCGAACTACGTGAACCAGTTCGGGCCGTTCTGGTACGAAGTGTTCCGCGCGTTTGGCATCTACACCGTCTACACGAGCTGGTGGTTCCTCGCCATCCTGCTGATCCTGATCGTCTCCACCAGCCTGTGCGTGATCCGTAATGCCCCGAAAATGGTGCGCGACATGCGCAGCTGGCGCGAAGGGGTGCGTGAAGAGTCGCTGCGCAATTTCCGCCACAAGACCGAATGGACGGCGCCTTTGGCCCCGGACGCGCTGGCCCGGCAGACCGCCATGCGCCTGGGCCATGCCGGTTACAAGGTCAGGATCGTCGAGAAGGAACACGGCACGCTGGTGGTGGCGAAGCAGGGCGCGGGCAACAAGTTCGGCTATATCTTCGCGCACACGGCCATCATCGTGATCCTGCTGGGCGGGATGCTCGATTCCGAACTGCCTATCCGCGTCCAGCAATGGTTTCTTGGCAAAACCCCCTACACGGGCGGCGGCCTGATTGCCGACGTGCCGGGCCAGCACCGCCTGAGCGTCGCGAACCCGACCTACCGCGGCAACATCCTGCTGGCCGAAGGCCAGACCGGGCAGACCGCCACCATCCCGCAAGGCGGCGGCTCGCTGCTGCAGGAACTGCCGTTCGCGATCGAACTGAAGAAATTCCACATCGATTTCTACTCGACCGGCATGCCGAAGCTGTTCGCCAGCGACGTCGTGGTGCACGACCGCGCGGAGGGCAAGACCTTCCCGGCGACGATCAAGGTCAACGAGCCGCTGATCTACAAGGGCGTGGCCGTTTACCAGTCGAGTTTCGAGGATGGCGGCACCAAGCTGAAACTGACCGGCTTCCCGATGGCCGGCAAGGAGGCGCGCGCCTTCGACATCGCCGGCGAAGTCAATGGCGCCACCGAGCTGAAGGCGGCGGGCAGCACCTTCTCGGTCGAGTGGTCGGGTTTCCGCCCGTTCAACGTCGAGAACACCGCCGTCAACGACCCGCGCGCGGTCACGAAAGGGCAGTCGCTGAACGAACAGTTCGCCGCGACCCTCGGCAAGGCTTCCGGCTCGGCCGGGAAAAGCGCCGACAACAAGGACCTGAAAAACGTCGGCCCGAGCGTGCAGTACAAGCTGCGCGACCAGACCGGCCAGGCGCGTGAATTCATGAACTACATGCAGCCGGTGACGCTCGAGGGCGCCCAGGTGTATCTGGCCGGCGTGCGCGACAACCCGAACGAATCCTTCCGCTTCCTGCGCATTCCTGCCGACGACAAGCACGGCGTGCGCGAATGGATGCGCCTGCGCGCGGCGCTGGCTGACCCGCTGCTGCGCGCCGAGGCCGCGCGGCGCTATGCGGCGCGCGCCGTGTCCCCCGGCCAGGCAGCCCAGCCGGAATTTTCGGAGCAGCTGCGCCACTCGGCCGAGCGCACGCTGGGCATGTTCGCCGGCGACGGCACGCCGGGCGGTTTCGTGGCCGTGGCCCAGTTCCTGGAAAAGATTCCGGCCGCCGAGCAGGAAAAGGCGGCGGGAGTATTCATCAAGATGCTCAACGGCGTATTGTGGGACCTGTGGCAGGCCGCGCGGGCGCGCGACGGCGAGGCGCCGGTCGAAGGCAACGACGCGCAGGCGCGCTTTCTGCAACTGGCGACCAATGCGCTGTCGGACAGTTTCTTCTACGGCGCCCCGGTCTACCTGCAACTGGAAGAGTTCAACGAAGTGAAAGCCTCGGTGCTGCAGGTGACGCGCTCGCCGGGCAAGAAAATCGTCTACCTCGGCTGCACGCTGCTCGTTGCCGGCATCTTCGCGATGTTCTATATCCGCGAGCGGCGCCTGTGGGTGTGGGTGCGGCAGAACGACAACGGCGCCCATGCGCTGATGGCGATGAGCACCCAGCGCAAGACGCTGGACTTCGAAAAAGAGTTCGCCGAGCTGGCAGCCAAGCTGCCGCAATCGGCGTAAGCTGGCAGTCGCTGCCGAGAACGCAGGCGAGACAAAAAGCACTGGAGACAAGCATGGAAGCATCCCGACCGAACCCTGGCGTGACCAAGCCTGGCGTGACTTACACCGAAACGCCCGGCTATTTCCGCCGCCTCACGGCAATCGACTGGCTGTTCGGTGCGGCGCTGATGGCCGCCGTGCTGTTCGCCCTGAACCGCTACGCCGCCTACATGGACGGCTACGAGCGCGTCATCCTGCTGCTCACCGCGCCGACCTTCGCCGCCCTCGGCTGGCACTGGAAGCCGGTGCGCTGGCTGATCCCGCTGGTGGCCCTGCTGTCGCTGTGGGCGGTGTCGCTGTACGGCGGCTCGCTTGGCGCCGCGGAACAAAAATTCGTCCTGAAGTACATGCTGTCGAGCCAGTCGGCCATCCTGTGGATGAGCGCGCTGTTCGTGTTCTCGACCGTGTTCTACTGGATCGGCTTGCTGGCCAGGTCGGACACGGGCGGCGCGATCGGCTCGCGCCTGTGCTGGGCCGCGGTGGTGATGGGCTTTATCGGCATGATGGTGCGCTGGTTCGAGTCCTACCTGATCGGGCCGGACATCGGCCACATCCCGGTGTCGAACCTGTACGAAGTGTTCATCCTGTTCGCGCTGATCACGGCGCTGTTCTACCTGTACTACGAAGGGCACTATGCGACGCGCCAGCTGGGCGCTTTCGTCCTGCTCATCATCGGCGCGGCCGTCGCTTTCCTGCTCTGGTACACGGTGTCGCGCGACGCCGCCGCCATCCAGCCGCTGGTGCCGGCGCTGCAAAGCTGGTGGATGAAGATCCACGTGCCGGCCAATTTCATCGGCTACGGCACCTTTGCGCTGGCCGCCATGGTCGGCACCGCCTACCTGCTGAAATCGCACGGCATCCTGGCCGACCGCATCCCGAGCCTGGAAGTGCTGGACGACGTGATGTACAAGTCCATTTCCGTCGGCTTCGCCTTCTTCACGGTCGCCACCATCCTCGGGGCGCTGTGGGCGGCCGAAGCCTGGGGCGGCTACTGGTCCTGGGACCCGAAGGAAACCTGGGCGCTGATCGTCTGGCTCAACTACGCCGCCTGGCTGCACATGCGCCTGATGAGCGGCCTGCGCGGACGCGTGGCGGCCTGGTGGGCGGTGGTGGGCTTACTCGTGACGACCTTCGCCTTCATCGGCGTGAACATGTTCCTGTCGGGCCTGCATTCCTACGGCGAACTGTAAGCGGCTGCACGTGGTGCGGAGAAATATCTTCCTGGAACCAGCGCTGCGACAAGTCCTTGATGGAGTCGATATGATTCGACTAACTAAACCACCATCAAGGACGCTTCAATGTCTTCTTCAGTCACGGCCAACCCGGCTTATCGAAGCCCGCCAGGCCCACTGCACGCGATCCTGCTTGGCGGGACCGTCCCGCTGTTTCTTGGTGCATTGCTGAGTGACATTGCCTATTTCAAGAGCTACCAGATTCAGTGGAGCAATTTCGCATCCTGGCTGATTGCCGGCGGCTTGCTCTTCTGCGGCCTCGCTCTGGTGTTTGCGCTGGTAAACCTGATGCGGGCCCAGCGCAAGGCCGGGCACCCCATGACGTATTTTCTGTTGCTGCTGGCGACCTTCGTGCTTGGATTGGTCAATGCTTTTGAACATGCAAAAGACGCCTGGGCCGCGATGCCGTCCGGCCTGGTCTTGTCGGTCATCGTTGCCGTGCTGGCTTGCGCCGCAGCCTGGTTGGGACTGAAACTGCGTTCGGGAGGTGCACAATGAAGCGCCTGAACACTTTGACATCGATCGGCATAATGCTGCTGATCAGCGCCTGTACCAACGAAGGCGCGAGCACGCAAGCATACGGGGCAGACCCCAAACTGCCTGAGCCGGAACGCGGCTTGTTACCCAGCATGAAGATTGCCGAGCCAGAGGCCTGGGGCAATCAAAAGCCGACCGTGCCCAAGGGTTACACCATTACGGCGATCGCGACCGACCTGAAAATCCCGCGCCAAACCCTGGTCTTGCCGAATGGCGACATCCTGGTGGCGGAAGGGCGGGGCGGCAGCGCGGCCAAGCTCAAGCCCAAAGATGTGATCGCAGGCTATATCAAGGCGCAAGGCAATACCAAGGTCAAAGGCGGCAATCGCCTGACCCTGCTGCGCGATGCCGACGGCGACGGCGTGTACGAGCTGAAAACCGTATTTGCCGAAAACCTGAACGCCCCTTACGGCCTGGCCTTCGCCAGCAACACGCTGTATGTCGCCAACCAGGATGAGCTGGTCAGCTTCGCCTACCAGCCCGGCCAGACGAAGGCCGGCGGCCCGCCGAAGAGCATCGCCAAGCTGCCTTCCGAGATCAATCACCACTGGACCAAGGCAATGACCATCAGCCCCGATGGGCGCTACGTCTACGTCGGGATCGGCTCGAACAGCAATATCACGGAGCGCGGCATGGAAGCCGAGGTAGACCGGGCCCTGGTGTGGCAGATCGACGTCCAGACCGGCGCCTACAAGCCGTACGCGACCGGCCTGCGCAATCCGACGGCCCTGGCGATGCACCCCGAGACCGGGCAGCTGTGGTCGGTCGTCAACGAGCGTGACGAACTGGGACCGGACCTGGTGCCCGACTACCTGACCTCGGTGCGCGAGGGCGGGTTCTACGGCTGGCCGTACAGCTACTGGGGCCAGAACGTCGACCCACGCGTCATGCCGCAGGACCCGAAGAAGGTCGCCGCCGCCATCAAGCCCGATTACAGCCTGGGCTCGCACGTCGCCGCGCTGGGCCTGGACTTTTCCCGGCCGACCATGGGCGCGGCGTTTGCCCAGGGAGCCTTCGTCGGCGAGCACGGCAGCTGGAACCGCGCCAACCCGGTGGGCTACAAGGTGATCTTCGTGCCGTTCGCAAACGGACGTCCCTCCGGTGCGCCGGTCGACTTCGTTACCGGCTTTCGCGATGGCGAAGGTAAAACCCGTGGCCGGCCGGTGGGAGTGACGGTCGACCCGCGCGGCGCTCTCATCGTCGCGGATGACCTGGCAAACACCGTGTGGAGGGTAGCCCCGAACCGTTGAAAACCGGCCCGGCGAGGATTTGCCGGGCGCGAGGCTGCGCGGCAAGGCAATTTGACGAAATCGTGTAATGTTACGATTCAACTTGCCTGGAGTAAGCGATGCTCATCAAACCATCCCGCGACGGTGTGAATCCACCGTCGTCTTCCGAAATCACGCCGCGCGAGGTGTACGAAGAGCGGCGCAAATTCATCGCCAGGATGGCCGCCGGCGCGGCCGTCGGCGGCGCGCTGTGGGAGATGGCGAACCGCCAGGCCTTCGCCCAGACGCCGGGCGGCCAGAAGCTCGCGGCAAAGGCGAATCCCGCCCTGTCGACGACCGAACCGCGCACCCCGTTCAAGGATGCGGCCGGCTACAACAATTTCTACGAGTTTGGCCTGGATAAAAGCGACCCGGCCGAGAATGCACACACCCTGAAAACGCGCCCCTGGACGGTGCTGGTCGACGGCGAAGTGAAAAAGCCGATGCGGCTCGACATCGACAGCCTGATCAAGCTGGCGCCGCTGGAAGAGCGCGTGTATCGGCTGCGCTGCGTCGAAGGCTGGTCGATGGTCATTCCCTGGGTCGGCTACTCGCTGTCGAATCTGGTCAAGCACGTTGAGCCGACGGGCAACGCGAAATTTGTCGAATTCACCACCCTGGCCGATCCGAAGCAGATGCCGGGCCTGCGCTCGGGCGTGCTCGACTGGCCGTATGTGGAAGGCCTGCGCATCGACGAAGCGATGCACCCGCTGGCGCTGCTCACCGTCGGCATGTACGGCCAGGTGCTGCCGAACCAGAACGGGGCGCCGGTGCGCCTGGTGGTGCCGTGGAAGTACGGCTTCAAGTCGGCCAAGTCGATCGTGCGCATCCGTTTTACCAGCACCCAGCCGAAGACGGCCTGGAACGTGTCGGCGCCGTCGGAATACGGCTTTTATTCGAACGTGAACCCGAAGGTGGATCACCCGCGCTGGTCGCAGGCGACCGAACGGCGCATCGGCGAGGACGGCTTTTTCAAGAAGAAGCGCGACACGCTCATGTTCAACGGCTATCCCGAAGTCGCTTCGCTGTACGCCGGCATGGACCTGAAAAAGTTCTTCTGATTGATGGCATTCAATCCCTCGCCAAAGCAGCTCTCGCTCATCAAGGGCGCCGTGTTCGTCGCGGCGCTGCTGCCGTTTTTGTGGGGACTCTGGCTCGTGCTGCGCCAGGTGCCGGTCGATCCGCTCGAGTACATCACCCACGAGACGGGCGACTGGGCGCTCTACCTGCTGTGCATCACGCTGGCGGTGACGCCGCTGCGGCGTTTGACTGGCTGGAACTGGCTGGTGAAACTGCGCCGCATGCTGGGGCTGTTCACCTTCTTCTACGCGCTGCTGCACTTCATCGCCTTCCTCTGGTTCGACCATTTCTTCGATATCGCGGCCATGCTGCGCGATGTGGCGAAGCGGCCGTTCATCCTGGTCGGTTTTACCGCCTTCGTGCTGCTGATTCCATTGGCGGTAACGAGCACCAATGGGATGATCAAACGCCTGGGCGGCAAGCGCTGGCAGTGGCTGCACCGCCTGATCTACCTGGTCGCGCCGCTCGCGGTGCTGCACTTCTGGTGGATGAAGGCGGCCAAGAACAACCTGGCGCAGCCGATGCTGTTTGCCGTGATCGTGGCCTTGCTGCTGGCGCTGCGCGTTTACTGGAGCCGGGTCAAGGCGCGCGGGGCGGCGCGCGCCTGAGCGACGCGGGTCAGCGCCAGCGCCGTCGGCCGCAGCCGAATTCGCCAGGGGTAACAAGCTCCGGTTGGAAACGGCGACCGGCCAGTTCGATGTCCGCGAATTGTGGTGCGATGACGCGCGGTGCTATGCCACTTTTCCACATCGCCTCCGTCCCCTCGCAGTTTGCACCGGGCAGCCTGAGCGTTGCGGCCGCGCGCCAACGCCCATCGGCATTTTCCTGAGCAACGAGCGAGGTCCCGGTGTCCTTGTCGATCACCAGCACTTCGGGCTTGCCGTCGCCACTCAGGTCGAGCAGATAGGTGTCGCAGCGCTCGCCCGCTTCGTCCAGGCAGGCGGGCGAGCTAATGCCCTGCAATGCTTCCTTCCAGTTCGTCCTCATGAAACTGTCGGGCAGGCGGGTGCCATCCGGTTGCGGGCGCAGGTTGCTGGCCAGATCGAGCGGCGCCAGCGCCACTCCTTGCCTGTCCCATTTCGATTCCATCTTGCGTACCGCCGCAATGCGGGAGCGCACCAGGGCCGCGTTCGCACCCCGCGCATCGGCATCGAGCTGCGCAAGCGCCTCCTGGCCGAAGCGCTGGCCACTGAAGCGCAGGTAGGTGAAATCGAATTTCGCCGCCGTTATTTTCCCCGCAGCCAGCCGGGCCAGCTGGTCGTTCACCGACAGCCGCGCCGGATCGAGCAAGGGCGAAAACAGCAGCAGCGCCGTGCCCAGCACGACGAACGCAGCGGCGATGTTGACGGGTGCCAGCAAGGCAAGCCAGCCACGGCGCATGGCCGCAGCCGCATAGCCGATCGCATAGCAGAGCGCCACCAGCATGCAGGCGGCGGCGAAAATACGCTCGTCGGTCCAGCCATGGTCGCCCACCCGCAAGGCCAGCGCGTAGACCGCGATTGCCGTCACCGGCGCCAGCAGCAGCGCGGCCACGCGGGCACTGAAGCGGATCGGGCGCGCAACCGATGCGGCGCCATTCTGCCAGGCGGCATTGATCAGGATGACGAGCGCGGCGTCGGTGCCGAGCAGCACGGCGGCGGCCTGGCGCGTGGCCCACAGGGGGGCGAGTCCCGTGAACGGCAGGCTGGCCAAAAAGCCGGCGACAAACAGCGTGAACACCGGCAGGATCCACGAGGCCAGCACCAGCAGCAGGTTGCGGATGCCCTGGACGATGCCCGGGCGCACGTCGGTCAGGTGCAGGGCGCTGGAAAAGGCAAAGGCCGTCACCGGAATCGCGAACCAGGGCTTGCGGATCAGCTCCGAGAAAAATTCGATCTTCACCAGCTCGAACAGCTCGGCGCCGAGCGTCAGCGCCAGCCAGGTGATGCCGACGAACAGGCCGCTGAAGGCCAGTTGCACGCCCAGCTTCCAGGCGAGGTCGAAATAGGTGTCGTACGAGGCGATGCGGCGCCGGTCGCGCGCGCCCGACAGCACCAGCGCATGTGCGATGAACAGGCCGGCGATCAGGACGGCGATCAGCGGGCCCGAGGGCATGGCCACATGCGAGCCGGGATCAACATTCAATTCGGTACCGGTGCGCCAGATGTCGTACACGGCGAGCAGGGCCACCAGTACTGCCGCGCCGCCGACCCACAGCAGCGCCTGGCGCCGCGTCAGGTGGCCGAGGGCGCTCACCAGCAGGATCGGGCAGAACAGCGCAACGAGCAGCATCGGTGCGAACAGCAGCGGCTCGATGGCGGGCCAGACGTCGTAGTCGCCCACCAGATAGAGCAGATAGAGCACCAGGCCCTGGACCAGGCCGATACCGGTGCGCAGCAGCGCGATGCGTGGGGTGACAGGCGAATCGGACGCCGGGGTGGCATCGGCAGCAGCTACTCGCATAAAAAAATGCTCCGGTAGTTGAACCGGAGCATCTTATCAGTCTAACAAGCGCTTGCGCTTGATCTGTCCTTGCTTATTTGAGCATCGATTCCAGCGCAAACAGCTCCGCCGGATTCTCGCGCTGGCGCACCAGGTGCACCTGGTCGCCGTCGACGATCACTTCGGCCGGGCGGCCGCGCGTGTTGTAGTTCGAGGCCATGGTCATGCCATAGGCGCCGGCGCTCATCATCGCCAGCAGGTCGCCCGGCTCGATTGCCAGCGCGCGCTCGCGCGCCAGCCAGTCGCCCGATTCGCAGACCGGGCCGACGATGTCGTAGACGCTCTTCGCGTCGCCTTCGCGCGGCGTGACGGCCTTCATGTCCATCCAGGCGCCGTACAGGGTCGGGCGCATCATGTCGTTCATGGCGGCGTCGATGATGCAGAAGTTCTTTTCCACGCCCGGCTTCAGGAATTCGACGCGGGTCAGCAGCACGCCGGTGCTGGCGACGATCGAACGGCCCGGCTCGAAGATCACTTTCACGGCGCGGCCATCGTGGCGCTGCGTACGCCAGGCATCGATGCGTGCGAACAGGCGTCCCAGGTAGTCGCCGACCGGCACCGGCGGCTTGTCGCCGGCCGCGCCGTAGTCCACGCCCAGCCCGCCGCCGATGTCGAGGTGGTGGATGTGGATGCCTTCGCTGTCCAGCGTATCGATCAGTTCGATCAGCTTGTCGAGCGCTTCCAGCAGCGGCGCGTCGTCCAGCAACTGCGAGCCGATGTGGCAGTCGATGCCGACCACGTCCAGGTGGGGCAGGGAAGCGGCGGTACGGTAGGTCGCCAGCGCGTCATCAAAAGCGACGCCGAACTTGTTCGCCTTCAGGCCGGTCGCGATATACGGGTGGGTCTTGGCGTCGACGTTCGGGTTCACGCGCAAGGAGACGGGCGCGCGCTTGCCCATGCTGCCGGCAACCTCGTTCAGGCGGTGCAGCTCGGGGATCGACTCGACGTTGAAGCACAGGATATTCTTTTCCAGCGCCAGGCGCATCTCGGCCTCGGTCTTGCCGACGCCCGAGAAGATGACCTTGTTCGGGTCGCCGCCGGCCGCGATCACGCGCAGCAGCTCGCCGCCCGAGACGATGTCGAAGCCCGCTCCCTGGCGCGCCAGCAGGTCGAGGATCGCCAGGTTCGAGTTGGCCTTCATCGCATAGCAGACGAGGGCGTCACGGCCGGCGCAGGCGTCGCTGTAGGCCGCGAAGTTCTGCAGCAGGGCCGATTTCGAGTAGACGTAAGTCGGCGTGCCGAATTCCTCCGCAATGCGCGACAAAGGGGTGCTCTCGGCGTTCAGGACGCCGTTCTGGTACGAGAAATGCGACATAAATCTTATTGGACGGGGACTGGGGTGGGCAGGTCGTTCGATTGCGCGGGGGCCGGCGTCGTGGCTGCAGGTGCGGGCGTGGCTGGCGCCGGGGTCTGCGCGGCGGGCCTGGCTGGTGGCTGCGGCATGTAGAGCGGGCCGGTCTGGCCACAGCCGGCGACGAGCACGGCAGCAGTAACAGTAGCGATGAGAAGCGTGTTAGGTGACTTCACGATTAGAATCAGGGTTTGATCAAGACCTTGGAGTGTAGCATGACCGATACCGAATTTTTGGACCTGGCCGATTCGACCCTGAACCGCATCGAAGCCTGCTTCGACGAGCTCAACGACAAAGACATCGTGGATGTCGAGTGCAAGCGCAACGGCAACGTGCTGGAGGTCGAGTTCATCGCCAACGGCTCGAAGATCATCGTCAACAGCCAGGCGCCGCTGCAGGAAATGTGGATGGCGGCGCGCTCGGGCGGTTTCCACTACAAGCGCGTGGGCGACGAGTGGCGCAATACCCGTGACGATACGGAGTTCTTCGCGGCGCTGTCGGATGTGGCGACGCAACAGGGCGGGGCGCCGGTCAGGCTGGGGTGATGATTTTCGTAGGGTGGGCACCGAGTGCCCACCCTACGAAAGAATATTTCAACCAGGTGCTCCTGCTGAAATATTCTTTCAAATCACTTAAAACAACTCATTCCTCACCGCGTCCTGCGCCTTCTGCTGCGCGGGCGCCGGCGTCGTTCCCACATCCAGCGAAGTGACTCCGGTCCCCGGCGGGTTCTCGGCGTAGTAGTACTCGCCATTCATCATGATCAGCCCCGGCGGCACGGCGCGTTCCTCGACCGGCACGGTTTTCAGCACCGTCTGCATGTAGCCGATCCAGATCGGCAGCGCCAGGCCGCCGCCGGTTTCCTTGTTGCCCAGGTTCTTCGGCTGGTCGTAGCCCATCCACGCGATGCCGACCAGCTTCGGCTGGTAGCCCGCGAACCAGGCGTCGATCGAGTCGTTGGTGGTGCCGGTCTTGCCGGCGATGTCCGGGCGTTTGAGGATCTGCTGGGCCTTGGCCGCGGTGCCGTAGCGCGCCACGTCCCGGAGCATGCTGTCCATCAGCCAGGCGTTGCGGGCGTCGATCACGCGGTTCGCTTCGACGCCGGCGCGTTCCGGCCGCGCTTCCGACAGCACCTTGCCCGCGCTGTCCGTCACCTTCGAGATCAGGTAAGGACTGACGCGGTAGCCGCCGTTGGCGAACACGGCATAGGCGCCGGCCATCTGCAGCGGCGTGGTCGCACCCGCGCCCAGCGCCAGGGTCAGGTAAGGCGGGTTGCGTTCGGCCTCGAAGCCGAAGCGGGTCGCGTATTCCTGGCCGTAGCGCGCGCCGATGCGGTTCAGGATGCGGATCGAGACCATGTTCTTCGACTTGGTCAGGCCGCGCCGCATCGTCATTGGTCCCTCGTACTTGGCGTCGTAGTTCTTCGGTTCCCAGGCCTGGCCGCCGGTCTGGCCCGAGTCGAAGGAAATCGGCGCGTCGTTGACCAGGGTCGCCGGCGACAGGCCGCGCTCGAGCGAGGCCGAATAAATGAACGGCTTGAACGAAGAACCCGGCTGGCGCCAGGCCTGCGTCACGTGGTTGAACTTGTTGCGGTTGTAGTCGAAGCCGCCGACCAGCGCCTTGATCGCGCCGTCCTCGGTGCTGGCCGCTACAAAGGCGGATTCGACCAGCGGCATCTGGGTGATCTTCCAGGCCGCATCCTCGTCCTGCATGACACGGATCAGGGCGCCGCGGCGGATGCGGCGGTTCGGCGCGGCCTTGGCCTGCAGCCAGTTCGAGGCGAAGGCCAGGCCGCGCCCGGTGATCTTGATTTCTTCGCCCGAGGCCAGCACGGCCGTGACGTTTGAGGGCGAAGCCGCCAGCACGACGGCTGCGACGATGTCGTCGCTGTCGGGCTTTTCGGCCAGTTCCGCCTCGATCGCCTCATCGGCTTCGGTCTTGTCCTTCGGGATGTCGATGTACGACTCCGGGCCGCGGTAGGGATGGCGGCGCTCGTAATCCATCACGCCGCGGCGCACGGCGAGGTAGGCCGCGTCCTGGTCAGCCTTGGTGATGGTGGTGAAGACGTTCAGGCCGCGCGTATAGGTGTCTTCCTTGAACTGTTCGTAGACGAGCTGGCGCGCCATCTCGGCCACGTACTCGGCATGCACGCCAAAGGCGGTGCTGTCGGTCTTGATGGTCAGTTCCTCGTTCTTTGCGGTTTCAAATTGCGCGTCCGTGATGTAGCCGAGCGAATGCATGCGCGTCAGGATGTACTGCTGGCGGGTGCGGGCGCGGGTCGGGTTCACCACCGGGTTGTAGGCAGAGGGCGCCTTCGGCAGGCCGGCCAGCATGGCCGCTTCCGCCACGGTGATGTCGCGCAGATCCTTGCCGAAATAGATCTGGGCCGCCGACTGGAAGCCGAAGGCGCGCTGGCCCAGGTAGATCTGGTTCATGTAGACCTCGAGGATCTGGTCCTTGGTCAGGTTCTTCTCGATCTTCCACGCCAGTAGCGCTTCATACGCCTTGCGTTTCAGGGTCTGTTCACTCGACAGGAAGAAGTTGCGCGCCACCTGCTGGGTGATGGTCGAGGCGCCCTGGCGCGAGCCGCTGGTGGCGTTGTGCAGCATGGCGCGCAGCACGCCCCAGTAATCGACGCCGCCGTGCTGGTAGAAGCGGTCGTCTTCGATTGACAGCACCGCCTTCTTCATCACGTCCGGGATTTCCTTGAAACGCACCAGCGTCCTGCGCTCCTCGCCGAACTCGCCGATGAGGACGTTATCGGCCGTGAAGATCCGCAGCGGCATCTTCGGCCGGTAATCGGTGATCGTGTCGAGCGCCGGCAGGTTCGGGTAGGCCATGGCCAGTGCGAACACCACCAGCAGCATGCCGACGAGTGCAAGGCCGCCCAAGCCGGCGATCGCCAGCAGGATCAGCCGTTTCGGGCTGTACTTGTTCGTTGCCGGAGCATTCTTTGATTGGGAGGATTTCATGCTGAGTTCACTGTGTTGATCCGCCTCATTATAAGGCACGGTATCTGCGTATGGCGCGGACTCGGCAGGACACCCGCTTTGTGATCTGCCTGACAAGGGGTATTACCAAGGAAATATCAGAGTGTGGCGTCCCTGACGGATTGTAATGTTCCAATGTAGAAATATCTTGTCGCCACGCACTATTCTCGCTACGATTTCATGCAGTGCCTCATAAATGTGCATCAAGTTACTGTATCTCAACAAGACATTTTCCCCGCGCGGGCGTTGAAACATTGGTCTGCCAGGCAGACAGCAGCTGAGGGAGTACGCTCGTGATCAATCTAGGTTCCTTGTTCGGAAAGTCGAGCCCGCCGCTTGCCGGCCTCGACATCAGCACGTCGGGCTTGCGCCTGGTCGAGCTGGCCGATGCCGGCAAGGGCGTGCTGCGGCTCGAGCGCCATGCGTTCGAGGCCCTGCCGCGCGGCGCCGTGGTGGATGGCAATATCGAAAACTTCGACCAGGTCGCCGACGCCGTGCGCCGCATCTGGAAGAAAAGCGGCACCAAGGCCCGCCTGGTTGCACTCGGCATGCCGCCGGCGGCCGTCATCACCAAGAAAATCATCCTGCCGGCCGGCATGGCCGAAGACCAGCTGGAAGTGCAGGTTGAATCCGAAGCCAGCCAGTACATCCCGTTCGCGCTCGACGAGGTCAGCCTCGACTTCGACGTGGTCGGCCCGGCCGCCAACTCGCCGGAAGACATGGAAGTGATGCTGGCCGCCGCACGCCGCGAAAAGGTCGAGGACCGGGTCGCCATCGCCGAAGCGGCAGGCATTACCGCCACCGTGATGGACATCGAATCGTATGCCGCGCGCGCCGCTCTGGAACGCGCGTCGCCCGGCGGACCGGAAAAAATCGTCGCCCTGTTCCAGATCGGCGCCGGCATGACCCAAGTGTCGATGCTGCAGAACGGCGACACCATCTACGAGCGCGAGCAGCCATTCGGCGGCAACACCCTGACCCAGGAAATCGTGCGCGCTTACGGCATGTCGTACGAGGACGCGGAAGCCCGCAAGAAGTCGGGCGACCTGCCGGAAAACTTCCACGCCGACCTGCTCACCCCTTTTCTCGAAAACGCCGCGATGGAAGTGACGCGCGCGATCCAGTTCTTCTTCACCTCGACCCCGTACACCCGCATCGACCAGATCTGGCTGGCCGGCGGCAGCGCCCAGCTGCCGGGGCTGGCCGAACTGGTCGGCGGGCGCACCCGCATCCCGACCGCCTCGGCGTCGCCGTTCGACGGCATGCTGCTGGCTTCGGGCCTGCGTGAATCGCAGCTGCGCCTCGAGGGCCCGTCCTACCTGGTCGCCTGCGGCTTAGGCATGCGGAGGTTTGGCTGATGATCCGTATTAATCTGCTCCCGCACCGGGAAGCGAAACGCAAACAGAAACAGGCGGCTTTCATCGCCATGCTGGTGCTCGGCGGGCTGCTGGGCGCATCCGTGGTGCTGGCGGTCGGCGGCTGGAACGCCAGCCGCATCGCGATCCAGGAACAGCGCAACACGGTCCTGAAAACCGAGAACGCGGAACTCGACAAGAAAATCAAGGACATTGCGACCCTGAAGGAAGAAATCAACGCGCTCAAATCGCGCCAGCAGGCCGTCGAAGACCTGCAGGGCGACCGCAACCAGCCGGTCTACCTGTTCGACGAACTGGTGCGCCAGGCGCCGGACGGCGTCTACCTGAAGGGCTTCGAGCAGGATGGCCAGCGCGTGGTCCTGAACGGCTATGCCCAGTCGCAGGAACGCGTGGCCGAGCTGCTGCGCAACCTGTCCGGCAATTCGCCCTGGCTCGAGCGCCCCGAGCTGACCGAGGTAAAGTCGGCCGTGCTGACCCAGGACAAGATCGCGCGCAAGGCGGTCGAGTTCACGCTGGCCGTGGCGATCAAGCGCGCCCGCGAAGCGGACGAGACCGACGTACTAGGAAAGGCGTCCACGACCGTCGCCGGCAGCGCGGCAGGAGCCCAGCCATGAACATCGACCTGAAACAATTCGGCGCCGAGCTGTCGGCGCAATTCCAGGGCCTGGAGGGCCGCCCGCCCGGCCTGTGGCCGCTGGCGCCGCGCCTCTTGTGCGCGGCCGGCGTGCTGGCGGCGACCGTCGGGCTCGGCCACTTCCTGTACTGGAGCGGCCAGTTCGAGACCCAGGAGGCCCTGGCCGCCGAGGAAATGACGCTGCGCGAGGAATACCGCAGCAAGATCATCCAGACGGTGAACCTGGAAGCGCTGCAGGCGCAGAAGCTGCAGGTCGACCAGTCGGTCGAGCGCCTGGAAAAGCAGTTGCCGAGCAAGGCCGAGATGGCCGCGCTGCTGTCGGACATCAACCAGGCCGGCGTCGGCCGCGGCCTGCAGTTCGAGCTGTTCCGCCCCGACCAGGTCATCGTGCGCGACTACTATGCCGAGCTGCCGATCGCCATCAAGATCAGCGGCAGCTACCACGACCTGGGCGCGTTCGCGGCCGACATGGCCCACCTGCCGCGCATCGTCACGCTCAACAACATGAAGCTGAAGGCGGACAAGGACGGCAAGCTGACCCTGGACGCCATCGCCAAGACCTTCCGCTACCTCGACGCCGACGAACTGTCGACGCAGAAGGCGGCGCGCCTGAAGGCGAAAAAAGGCCAGAACGCCGCGGGGGCAACGCCATGAAAATCCTCAGTTGCAAGATCAACAATGCCTGCACCCTGCTGGCGGCCCTGCTGCTGGCCGGCTGCGGCGACAGTGACGTGCGCGAAGTGCGTACCTGGATGGAGGAGACGAAAGCGCAGACCAAACCGGCCGTGAAGCCGCTGCCGGCGCCGAAGGAATTCGTGCCCTACGCCTACAACCAGGGCACGGCGGTCGACCCCTTCAACCCGGAGAAGCTGGCCGGGCCGGGCGCGATGCCGGCGGCGCCGAGCGCCCAGCAGCCGGACCTGGAGCGTCCGCGTGAAGCGCTGGAAAACTATCCGCTCGACACCATGCGGATGGTGGGCATGATGCAGAAGGACGGTGTCGGTTTTGCGCTGGTGCAGATCGACCGCAGCGTCTACCGGATACGGGCAGGGCAGCGGCTGGGCCAGAACTTCGGCCAGGTCAGGCGCGTGACCCCCAGCGCGATCGAGATTCGGGAAATGGTACAGGACGCAGGCGGCGATTGGGTCGAGCGGATATCGAAGCTGGAATTGCAGGAAAGTAAGGAGATCGTGAAATGACCCCATTCGCAATGAAGTGCGCGGCGCTGGTATTCGCCTGGAGCACGGGCACGGCCTGGGCGCAGGAGAATGCGATCGAATCGATCACGGCCAACCAGCAGGGCGCCAACGTGGTGGTCAACATCGCGATGAAAAACCCGCCGGCCAAGCTGCCGCTCGGCTTTGCGATCACCAACCCGGCGCGCATCGCGCTCGACTTCGGCGCCACCAGCAACGCCACCGGCAAGAGCAGCCAGGAGATCAACCTCGGCGAAGTGCGCGGCGTGAACGTGGCGCAGGCCGGCGAGCGCACCCGCCTCGTGATGAACCTGAAGCGCCCGGTGGCGTATGCGACGGCGATCAGCGGCAAGTCGGTGCTGGTGACGGTCGAGGGCGCGGGCGGCCAGGCCGTTGCTTCTGCCTCTTCTTCTGCTTCTGCCACCCCGGCGGCGCCTGCCGCCGCCGCGCCGCGCCAACAACTGCGCAGCCTCGACTTCCGCCGCGGTAGCGAAGGCGAAGGCCGCGTCGTGGTCGACTTGCCGAACAACGGCGTCGCGGTCGACGTCCGCCAGCTCGGCAACAAGGTGCAGGTCGACTTCTTCAATACCGGCCTGCCGGAAACGCTGCGCCGCCGCCTCGACGTGACCGATTTCGGCACCCCGGTGACGCGCGTGACGACGAACGCGCATGGCGCCCACACGCGCATGATCATCGAAGCGCAAGGCGCCTGGGAGCAGTCGGTGTTCCAGAGCGACACCCAGCTGGTGGTCGCCGTGCGCCCGGTGAAGCAGGACCCGAACCGGGTGGCGCAGGGCATGCAGGGCTTCCGCGGCGAGAAGATCAGCTTCGACTTTCAGAACATCGAAGTGCGCGCCGCGCTGCAGGCGGTGGCCGACATCTCGGGCCTGAACATCATCGCCAGCGATTCGGTCGCCGGCAGCCTGACGCTGAAGCTGAGAGACGTGCCCTGGGACCAGGCGCTCGACGTCATCCTGCAATCGAAGGGCCTGGACATGCGCAAGAACGGCACGGTCATCTGGATCGCGCCGAAAGAAGAGCTGCTGACGAAGGAAAAGCTCGAACTCGAGCAGCGCGCGCAAATTTCGGACCTCGAGCCGCTGCGCTCGGAAATCTTCCAGCTGAACTACCAGAAGGCCGAGTCGTTCCGCACCGTGTTCGGCCTCGACGCCGGTGGCGGCGCCACCGCCGACAGCCGCAACCGCGTGCTCTCGAAGCGCGGCAGCGCTATCATCGACCCGCGCACGAACCAGTTGTTTGTCACTGACATCGCTTCGAAGATCGAAGACATCCGCATGCTGATCCAGAAGACCGACGTCGCCTCGAAGCAGGTGCTGATCGAAGCGCGCCTGGTCGAAGCGAACGACGGCTTCTCGCGCAACCTGGGCGCCAAGATCGGCTTCAACGACATGCGCGGCCTGCGCGGCGGCGACGTCGGCTATGGCATCGGCGGCGGCAACAACCGCGCCGCCATCGGCGGCAACCTGAACAACGTCGGCCAGGCCACCGGCCAGGCCGACGGCGGGGCCTTCAGCGACACGACGATGGTCAACCTGCCGGCGGCCGCGATCGGCGGCATCTCGCCGGCGAGCATCGCGTTTTCCCTGTTCTCGTCGGCCGACAACCGCTTCCTGAACCTGGAACTGTCGGCGCTGGAAGCCGACGGCAAGGGCAAGATCATTTCCAGCCCGCGCGTGGTCACCGAAGACAAGATGGTGGCCGTGATCGAGCAGGGTATCGAACTGCCGTACCAGGTGGCATCGTCGAGCGGCGCGACCTCGATCGAATTCAAGAAGGCCAACCTGCGCCTCGAAGTGACGCCACAGATCACGCCCGACGGCAACGTCGTGCTGGAGGTGGACGTGAGCAAGGATTCGAAGGGCGAAGAAACGCGCGCCGGCTTTGCGATCAACACCCAGCACGTGAAGACCAAGGTCATGGTCGAAAACGGCGGGACGGTGGTGCTGGGCGGTATCTACCAGCAGTCCGAGCGCAGCAACGAGTCGAAGGTGCCGCTGCTGGGCGATATCCCGGTGCTCGGCTACCTGTTCAAGACCGAGGGGCGCGAGAACACGAAGACCGAACTGCTGGTCTTCATCACGCCGAAGATCGTGGCCGACCGCGCGCCAGGCAACCGCTGATTTACCGCACGGCCTGCGCCTTCACCGTCAACGAATAATCGCCCTCCCATCCCCACAGCGACACGCCCTGCGTGTCGCTGTGTCGTTTCAGGGACCGCAATCCATGCCGTTTGCATCGCCTGACAAACCAAACAATCAACAATAACTGGAACCATCATGCAGCACATCCCGACTCGCACCGTACGCACTTCCACTGCCGCGTTCCAACGCACGGCAGCCCTGACCCTGATCGCCGCGGCGGTCCTCTCCGCCTGCGGCGGCGGTGGAGGCGACCCTGGCGCGGTGCCGGCCGCCTCGGGTAGCGGCGGCACCGGCGGCACCGGCGGTACCGTCACCACGCCGGTGGCGACCGACACCAAGGTCAGCCTGGTCATGGTCGATGGTTCCGGCAACACGGTCACCAGCCTGTCGGGCGGCCAGGCGGGGACGCTGAAGGCGACCGTGCTGACCCCGGCCGGCAAGCCGGCCGCCGGTGCGATCGTCCAGTTCGCCACGACGACGCAGGGCCTGGTGAGCTTCACGCCCGAAACCGGCTCGGCACTGACCGACGCCAACGGCGTGGCCGTGGTAACGATCAAGCCGGCCAGCTACACGGTGTCGGGCGCGGCGGCGGTCAGCGCTACCTCGGTGGTCGAAGGCAAGACCGGCAGCGCCAGCGTGAACATGGCCATCGGCGCCGCGCCCCTGACGGTCGGCACGCTGGCGTTCGTGGAGCCCCCCAAGGCGAGCCTGCCGGCATTCTCCACGCTGGCCCTGAACATCCCGGTCAGCAGCGCGGGCAAACCCGCCACCGAGTCGACCGGCCTTGCCTTGAGCTCGCTGTGCGTGGGCGACGGCACCGCGACCCTGGTCCCGAGCGGAATGAGCAACGGCGTCCAGGTGGCGACCTACACCAACAATGGCTGCACGCGCGGCCGCGACCTGATCACGGCGTCGATCGGCAACTCGAGCCAGACCATCGCGCTCGACGTCAGCGCCGCGAACATCGGCGCCGTCCAGTTCTCGGGAGCGAGCCTTACGGGCACCTCGATCGTGCTCAAGGGGTCGGGCGGCCAGGGGCGTTCGGAGTCGGCCCAGCTGACCTTCCGCGTCGTCGACCAGCAGGGCAAGGGCCTGGCCGGGGTCGACGTCGACTTCAGCACCACCACCAGTATCGGCGGCCTGGCGGTGAGCCCGGCCCGCGCGACGACCGATGCGTCCGGCAACGTCAGCACCATGGTGTCTTCGGGCACGATCCCGACGCCGGTGCGCGTGCTGGCCTCGGCCAGCCGCAATGGCGCCACCATCACGGGCCTGTCGGACACGCTGATCGTCTCGACCGGCCTGCCGATCCAGCGCGCGATGTCGATGAGCGCCGAACACTACAACGTCGAGGGCGGCAACGTCGACGGTACCCGCGTGAAGATCACGGTGCGCATGGCCGACCAGTATGGCAACCCGGTCTCGGACGGCACCGCCGTCAATTTCGTCACCGAAGGCGGCGCGGTCGGTACCCCGGCCCAGGGCGGCTGCGTCACCGATGGCGACGGTTGCACGGTCGAACTGGTGACCCAGAACTTCCGTCCTGCCGACGGCCGCGTCACGGTGCTCGCTTACGCGCAAGGCATCGAGAACTTCGTCGACCTGAACGGCGACGGCCAGTACAGCTGCACCAACTATGTCGACGCCAGCGGCAAGGTGCCGGCGGTGTACCGGCCGCTGGTCGATACCTGCGTCAGCGGCGGCGAGCCGTTCCCGGTCCCCGGGGACGACATGGGCGATCCCTTCCTCGATACCCAGGGCGACGGCGTCTACAACGCGCTCGCGGGCGACAGACCCTTCCCCTACGGTCACGCGTCGTACACCGCGGCCGGCGATGGCAAGTGGGGCCTGAACTACCTGCGCAGCTCGATCGAAGTCGTGTTCAGCGGCTCGTACGCGCGGATCACCGAGCTGTGCCGGAACGGCGCTTGCGCCAATACGGTGTACACGGCGGGCGCCACGATCCCGGTTCCCGGCGCTGCCGGCGCCTCTTGCGCGCCCCAGCAACTGGCGGTGCGCCTGACGGACGATAACAACAATCCGCTGCCATTCGGCACCACGGTGTCGGTGGTATCGGCCAACAAGCTCTCGGTGGCCGGGGTGTCGCCTGCCGTGCTCACGTCGACCCGCAGCAGCGGCGGCACCGTCCACCAATTCACGGTGACGCCGGACGCAAGCTGTGCCCCAGGCGATTTTTCGCTCCAGACCAAGACGCCAACAGGTAAGATTACGGAGTTCAAATTCACCGCCAACTGATGTGAAATCCGAAAATGTGTTCCTTGTCGGGCTGATGGGGTCTGGCAAGACCACCATCGGACGGCAAATCGCGCGCCGCCTGGGCAAGCGCTTCATCGATTCCGATCATGCGATCGAGGCGCGCACCGGCGCCACCATCCCCTGGATCTTCGAAATCGAGGGGGAGGCGAGCTTTCGCCGGCGCGAAGCGGACATGATCCGCGAACTGACCAGCCAGCGCGGCGTCGTGCTGGCCACCGGCGGCGGCGCCGTGCTCGACCCCGCCAGCCGGGCCTACCTGGCCGAGCGCGGCACCGTGATCTACCTGCGTGCCGGCATCAGCAGCATCCTGCAGCGCACGGCGCACGACAAGAACCGCCCGCTGCTGCAGACGGCCGATCCTCGCAGGAAACTCGAGGAACTCCTGGCCCAGCGCGAGCCGCTCTACCGCGAGATCGCCGACCTTGTCATCGATACCGGCCGACCTAACGTACAATCGATGGTTCAGACCATTTTGGACCAGCTGGAAGCGCTCGAAGGAGGGCGCGCCCGGCGCGCAAGGGCGACATCGATGAACGAACAAGCACACCTCAACCTCAACGTCGACCTCGGCGATCGCAGCTACCCGATCGCCATCGGCCCCGGCGTGATCGACGACAGCGCGCTGCTCGCGCGCCACATCGGCGGCAACAAGGTCGCCATCGTCACCAACACGACGGTGGCGCCGCTCTACCTGGAAAAAGTCGCCGCACCGCTGCGTGCAGCGGGGCGCGAGGTGGTGGAGATCATCCTGCCCGACGGCGAAGAGCACAAACAGTGGGGCTCGCTGATGGCCGTCTTCGATGCGCTGCTGGCCAACAAGTGCGACCGCAAGACCACCCTGGTGGCGCTGGGCGGCGGCGTGATCGGCGACCTCACCGGCTTTGCCGCGGCGAGCTACATGCGCGGCGTGCCCTTCGTGCAGATTCCGACCACCCTGCTGGCGCAGGTCGACTCCTCGGTGGGCGGCAAGACCGGCATCAACCACCCGCTCGGCAAGAACATGATCGGCGCCTTCTACCAGCCGCGCGCGGTACTGGCCGACACCAGCACCCTGGCGACCTTGCCAGGCAGGGAGCTGTCGGCGGGCCTGGCCGAAGTGATCAAGCATGGCGCCATCCTCGACGCGGCATTTTTCGACTGGATCGAGGCGAACATCGAGAAACTGATGGCGCGCGACCCGGCCGCGCTGTCGCATGCGATCGCGCGCTCCTGCGAGATCAAGGCCGAAGTCGTGCGCAAGGACGAACGCGAAGGCGGCCTGCGCGCCGTGCTCAATTTCGGCCACACCTTCGGCCACGCGATCGAAGCAGGCCTGGGCTATGGCGAATGGCTGCACGGCGAAGCGGTCGGCTGCGGCATGGTGATGGCGGCCGATTTGTCGCAGCGCCTCGGTTTCATCGACGCCGCCGCAGTCGAGCGCGTGCGCGCATTGGTTGCCGCTGCGGGGCTGCCGACGGCAGCACCGGACCTGGGCGAGGCGCGCTGGATCGAGCTGATGGAAGTGGACAAGAAGAACGAGGGCGGGGCGATCAAGTTCATCCTGCTTAAGCCGCTGGGCAGCCCGAGCATCACCAGCGTGCCGCATGAGCTGCTGCGCGCCACCTTGTCCAGCTGCGTGGCGGCCAACAGCGACGAATGAGGAGTTTCGGATGATCGATTTCGACTGCAACCTGGCCCCGTATGCGGCGCATTCGTCGAAGTCGCGCGGGCGCCGCTTTCCCGAGCCGGCGCCCGGCT
Organism: Massilia niabensis; assembly: GCF_042655085.1. Taxonomy (NCBI): domain Bacteria; kingdom Pseudomonadati; phylum Pseudomonadota; class Betaproteobacteria; order Burkholderiales; family Oxalobacteraceae; genus Massilia; species Massilia niabensis. Next base: position 62,720 of record NZ_JBHSMU010000008.1, read on the forward strand.
CGCGCAGCGAATTCCAGCGCGACCGCGACCGCATTGTCCACTCCACCGCTTTCCGGCGGCTCGAATACAAGACCCAGGTTTTCCTGAACCACGAGGGCGATTTGTTCCGCACGCGCCTGACGCACTCGATCGAAGTGGCGCAGATCGGCCGCACCCTGGCGCGCAGCCTGCGCCTGAACGAAGACCTGGTCGAGGCCACGGCGCTCGCGCACGACCTCGGCCACACGCCCTTCGGCCACGTCGGCCAGGATGTGCTCAACGACTGCATGAAGGACTACGGCGGCTTCGAGCACAACCTGCAGAGCCTGCGCGTGGTGGATCACCTGGAAGAGCATTACGGTGCCTTCGACGGGCTGAACCTGACTTTCGAGACGCGCGAGGGCATCCTCAAGCACTGCTCGCTGAACAATGCGCGCACCCTGGGCGAGCTGGGCCAGCGCTTCATCGACAGGAGCCAGCCCAGCCTCGAGGCGCAGCTGACCAACCTGGCCGACGAGATCGCGTACAACAACCACGACATCGACGACGGCCTGCGTTCGGGGCTGCTCACGATGGAGCAGATGATGGAGGTCGAGCTGTTCGCGCGCCACCGCCACGCCGTGGAAGCGCAGTACCCGGGCCTGCCGGGACGGCGCGCGGTGTACGAGACGATCCGCCTGATGATCACGGCGATGACGGCCGACCTGGTCGGGACCTCGGCCGCGCTCCTGCTGGACGCCGCGCCGCAGGGCATCGACGACGTGCGCACGGCGCCCCCGCTGATCCGCTTTTCCGACGGGATGCGTGCCGAGACCACGGCTTTAAAACGCTTCCTGTACGCGAACCTGTACCGCCACTTCAAGGTCAACCGCATGCGGGTAAAAGCCAGCCGCATCGTGCGCGAGCTGTTCGACGCCTTCATGACGGACCCGGTGCTGCTGCCGCCGGATTACCAGGTCGCTGCCGGCGACACGCACCGGCAGGCGCGCAAGATTGCCGATTACATTGCGGGAATGACGGACCGGTATGCGATCCGCGAGCACAAGCGGATTTTTTCGCTGGATGAGCTTTAACCGAACAAACTCGGCCGCGCCAGGTCCAGCAGCAGCTTTTTGACGGGCGCCGGCAGCGCTGCGTCTCCCACCTCCGACAGACTGACCCACACGTGTCCCGCCGGCGTCGCCCCGCGCGCGGCCAGCGTCACCTTGTGCGGATGGATGAACAGCTTGTAGTGCGTGAACACATGCACCAGCGGCAGCAGCGCCTGTACTTCCTCCACGTCGCCGAAGCGCGGCAGGGCCGTTGACAGCGCCAGCCCGGCGTCAATAGGGGTGTCGATGCCCACATGGCCATCGACCTCCGGCAGCGACAGCAGCCCGCCCCAGATCCCGCTGCCCGGCCGCTGCTCCAGCAGCACCTGCCCGTCGTGGATCACGACCAGCATGTCGGCGCGCTTTTCCGGCGACGCCTTTTTCGGTTTGCGCACCGGCAGCTCCGCCGTGCGGCCGGTGGCGAAGGCCACGCAGCGGCTTTGTACCGGGCAGCGGCCGCAATCGGGCTTTGATCGGGTGCAGAGCGTGGCGCCCAGGTCCATCAGGCCCTGCGTGTACGATTCGATGCCTTCTTCGGGCAGCAGCGCGTCGGCACGCCGCCACAAGCCGTCTTCGATGCGCTTTTCGCCCGGATAGCCTTCGACGCCGAATACCCGCGCGAACACGCGCTTGACGTTCCCGTCCAGGATCGCAGCGCGGGTGCCGTTCGAGAACGCCGTGATCGCGGCGGCAGTCGAGCGGCCGATGCCCGGCAGGTCGGCCAGCAGCGCCGGGTCGGCCGGGAACACGCCGCCGTATTCCTGCACCACACGGACCGCGCAGGCATGCAGGTTGCGCGCGCGGGTGTAGTAGCCGAGGCCGCTCCAGTAGCCCATCACCTCTTCGATCGGCGCGCTGGCCAGGTCCTGCACGGTCGGGAAGCGCTCGAGGAAGCGCGCGTAATAGCCGAGCACGGCGGCCACCTGCGTCTGCTGCAGCATGATCTCGGACAGCCACACGCGGTAGGCGTCGCGCGTGTTTTGCCAGGGCAGGGTGTGGCGGCCGTGCGCGCGCTGCCAGGTGACCACCGCCTCGGAAAAGGTGGGGTCGGCCAGCTCATTCAATTCCGTCAAGCCGAATTCGGTCAAACGCTTCACGCGGCCTCCCGCAGCGCCGGTTCGGCCAGCTGCGCGCCCACGGCATCGGCGAGCAGCGCCAGCTCGCGGCGCTGTCCTTCCAGCGTTCCCTGGCTGGCCTCGAAAGCGGCGATTTTCTGCTCCAGGCTGTCGGTGGCGTCGTGGATGCGCTGGATCGAGGCGAGGCGGTGGCGCAGCTGTTCCTTGTGCTGGCGGATCTGCGATTCCAGCGGCGCCATGATCACCTTCAGCCAGGCTTCGACATCGGCGTTCGCCGCGCGGAAGGTGCGCTGCACGCGCGAGGCGATCGAATCGAAAAAGCGCTCGAGCAGGGTCGCGCGGCTCGTCATCAGGAGGGTGGCGGTGCCGAACTGGCGCGCGTACAGCGCCTCGACGGCGTCGATCTCCTCGCGGTAGCGGCCAAGGGACAGCGGCATCGACGGCGACATGGTCAAACCGTGCTCGGTGGCGAAGCCGCGCATCATCGCGTCCGTCATCGCGCCGATTTCAGCCACCTGGCTGCCGGCGGCGTCGAGGCTGGCGCGTGCGGCATCGAAAAAACCGCGCACCGGGACGCGCATGCCGGTCGCGAAGCGCACCCCTTGCATCGCCACGCGCACCGCGTCGGCCTGGCGATGCAGGGCGTCGGTGCCGAGTGTCGAGTACAGGTTGGCGGACAGGGTGGCGAAGCGGGTGCGCGCGTCCTGCAGGCGCAGCAGGCCGGCGTCGAAATCCTTCCGCTCGGCCTCGATGCGGCGCATCATGTGCGCCAGCACGGTCTGGTTCTTGCCGCGCAGGCTTTTCAGTTCCTGCAGCTGCTCGACCAGGCTGCGCGATCGCCCTGCGATCGCGCTTGCCTGGGCTTTTTTGATCTCCGCCAGGTCCTCGGCCAGCTGCTTGCCGATGATGGCGCGCTTTTGCGGGATCAGCCCGTGCATCAGCGCCGCTTCGAGTGCACCCAGGCGGCTGCGCTCGAACAGGTCCATGTCGCCCTGGATGCGGCCGACCAGCGCCTTGTGTGCCGACACCGGATACACCTGGTCGGGCGACAAGCCAAGCTGCTGCGCCACGCCTGCCTGCTGGCGCGCGATCTCCGCTTCGTTCTCGGCGTCGCTGCGCAGGCTGTCCCACATCGCGTCGATCTTGTTGAGTACGACGATGCGCCCGGGGCCCGCGCCGATATGCGTGCGCCACACCTCGATGTCGCTGCGCGTGACGCCGGTATCGGCAGCCAGCACGAACAGCACCGCGTGCGCGTTCGGGATCAGGTTCAGCGTCAGTTCCGGCTCGGTGCCGATCGCGTTCAGGCCGGGCGTGTCGAGGATCACCAGGCCCTGTTTCAGGAGCGGATGGGGCAGGTTGATGATCGCGTGGCGCCACTGTGAAATCTCGACCAGGCCGTCAGGCCCGACCGCGTCCGCCAGCTCCGGGTCTTCCGGGTCGTACAGGCCGTAGCGCTGCGCTTCCTCGGGGCTCACGCGGCGCGTCATGCTGACCTGGCGGAAGGTTTCGGTCATGCTGGCGGGCGCGTCCAGGTCGAGCGGCAGCACGGTCCACGCCGATGCATCTTCCCGAAAATCGCTGGTGGAGAGTTGCTGGGCCCGGGTTTCGATCGGCAGCAGCCGGATGCAGGGTTCCCATGCCGCCTCATACAGCAGCTCGGTCGGGCACATCGTGGTGCGGCCGGCCGAGGAGGGCAGGATGCGCTGGCCGTAATCGGCGAAGAAGATCGCGTTGATCAGCTCGGATTTACCGCGCGAAAATTCGGCGACGAAGGCCACCGACAGGCGGTCGTCGCGCAGGCGCGCCGCTGCCTGCGCCGTGCGCTGCTGCGTCGCCGCGTCCGACAGGTCGAATGCCGCCAGCGCCGCGCGGTAGTCGTCCAGCCCCGTTCCGATGGCGGCGCGCCAAGCGCCGTATTCTTCAATGTCTTGCATGTCTTCGCCCAGTCGTCTTGCTTACCGCTGGCAGGTCGCGCAGTAAAACGTCGACCGCTGCCCCTGCTTGATCTGGCGCACCGGCGCGCCACAGTTGCGGCAAGGCACTCCAGCACGATCATAGACGAAATATGTCTGCTGGAAATATCCAGATTGGCCATTTACGGCAATAAAGTCACGTAGTGTGCTGCCGCCCTGCACGATGGCGTCCGCCAGTACCGTGCGGATGGCTGCGGCCAGCTTCTCGTAGCGGGCACGGCTGATGCGCGAAGCCGCCGTCTTCGGGCTGATACCAGCGTGGAACAGGCTCTCGCAGGCGTAGATGTTGCCGACTCCGACCACGATGTCGCCCGACAGCAGCACCTGCTTGATCGGCGCGCTGCGCTTGCGCGTCGCCTTGTACAGCAGCTCGGCCGAGAAACCGTCCTCGAGCGGCTCGACGCCCAGGCCGCGCAGCAGCACGTGCTGTCCGAGGTCGCCATCGTCGTGGGGGTGCCAGAGCACGGCGCCGAAGCGGCGCGGGTCGTGCAGGCGCAGTACTTGACGCAACCCCGGGCGCACGGCTCCATCAGTCACCACAAGGTCGAAATGGTCGTGCTTTTTCGGCTCCACGCCGGGCGGCAGCACCCGCAGGTGGCCCGACATGCCGAGGTGGACGATCAGCGTGCCGGACTCGAACCCGACCAGCAGGTACTTGCCGCGCCGCCGGACGTGCAGGATCGTCCGGCCTACCAGCAGCTCGGCAATGTGCGCAGGGAAGGGCCAGCGCAGGCCCTCGCGGCGAAACACGACCTGTTCGACCACGCGGCCTTCCAGGTGCGGTGCGACCCCGCGCCGGGTCACTTCTACTTCGGGGAGTTCAGGCATGAAGATTTGACAAAATTCTTGTAAATTCGTGTTGCGGGGTCGCACGCGCTTTTGGACTCCGGCGTAGAATCGAACATCACTCGACACATGGACTTGCCTTGAAAAACGCTTTCGTCATTGTAACTCTCTCCGGCGTGCTGTCGGCGTGTGCTGTGGCGCCACAACCCCAGTCCGAAAGCAAAATGGCGGCGCAGGTCGCTGCCGCCGAAGCGGCTGCGGTCACGCCCGAGGCTGCCGAAGCGGCGGCGCTGGCGGCGGAGAAGGCGAGCGCCGAGGCGGAACGCGCGCGGCTGCCGAAAGTCCCACTGACGAGTGCCTTGCTGAACCAGTTGCTGCGCGCCGAGTTCGGTTTCCGGAATGGCGACTGGCAAGGCCCCTATCTCACCATGCTGAGCCTGGCGCAGCAGACGCGCGATCCGCGCCTGGCGCGCCGCGCTGCCGAAATGGCGCTGGCCGCCCGCCAGCCCGAAGACACGCTGGCCGCCGTGCGCCAGTGGCGCCAGCTCGACCCGCAATCGGACGAAGCCACCCAATACTATCTGGGGATGGTGATCCTGTCCGACAATATCGCCGATGCCGAAGCCATCTTCCGCAAGCGTCTCGAAGGTACGCCGCCGAATGCGCGCGGCATCGTGCTGTACCAGGTGCAGCAACTGCTGTCGCGTGCCAAGGACAAGGAGGCGGCAAGCGCGATGCTCGAGCGCCTGATCGCGCCCTACCGCAACACGCTCGAAGGCCATGTCGTGCTGGCGCAGGGGCTGATAGGGAAAGGAGACAAGGCCGGCGCCGTGCGCGAAGCGCGCGCAGCGCTGGCCTTGGCGCCGGCCTCCGAGATCGCCGTGCTGACGCTGGCGCAGGCGAGCGAGAACGACGATCAGGTGCGCGGCATCCTCACGGGCTTCATCGCCGCCCATCCGGAGGCGCGCGAGGTGCGCGCCGCCTACGCGCGCATGCTGGTCAACGACAAGCGGTTCGAGGAAGCCCGGACCGAGTTCCTGCTGCTCGACAAGCAGCAGCCGGACAATGTCACCACGTTGTACGCCCTCGGCGTGCTGTCGACCCAGCTGAACGACCCGAGCGGCGCGGAACGCTATTTCACGCGCTTCGTGGACGTGTTGGGGCGCAACCCGAACGACGAGCGTGACCCGTCGAAAGCGCTGCTGATCCTGTCGCAGCTGGCCGAGGAGCGCGGCGACCTGAAGGCGGCCGTCGACTGGCTCGACAAGCTGCCCGAAGGCGACGAAAAGACCGTCTTCGGCGTCCAGCTGCGCCGTGCCCAGCTGCTCGGCAAGGGCGGCGACGTGCCGGCCGCCCGGCGCCTGTTGACCTCATTGAAACCGGCGGACCCGGCCGCCCAGGCCCAGGTTGCCGCTGCCGAAGCGCAGGTGCTGCGCGACGCCGGCCAGGCCGAACAGGCCTTCACGCTGATGCAGGCGGCCGCCAAGCGTTTCCCGAAGAACCCCGACCTGCTGTACGACTTCGCGCTGCTGGCCGAAAAGACCGGCCACCTCGACGTCATGGAAGCGACGCTGCGCGAAGTGATGCGCCTGGCGCCGGACAACCACCATGCTTACAACGCCCTCGGCTATTCGCTGGCCGAGCGCAACGTGCGCCTGGAAGAGGCGCGCGCCCTGATCGAAAAGGCGCTGTCGATGGCGCCGGAAGACCCGTTCATCATGGACAGCATGGGCTGGGTGCAGTACCGCCTCGGCAACCTCGATGCCGCCGAAGCCCACCTGCGCCGCGCCTACGGCCTGCGCCGCGATCCGGAAATCGCAGTGCACCTGGGCGAAGTGCTGTGGCAGAAGGGCATGCAGGCCGACGCCCGCAACCTGTGGCGCGAAGCGCGCGCCAAGGACCCGCAGAACGGCACGCTGCGCAGCACGCTGGCGCGCCTGCGCCAGTCGCTGTGAAATAATGCCCTCTGTTCAACTCTCTTCCTGACCAATGCCGCTTACTCGACCGCTTACTTGCCGGATTGCCCGTCGTCTCTCCCTGTTCGCCATTGCCGCCGTCCTTGCCGGCTGCGCCACCACCAGCAACCAGCCGGGCACCAGCGCTGATGCGAGCGTCGGCGCCTACCGCGACACCATCGACCTGGGCGGGCGCCTGTCGGTGAACTACCAGAAGGATGGCCAGCCAGGCTCGGTCACCGGCAACTTCGAGTGGTCGCAGCAACCGGGGCGCATCGATGTCACCCTCGTTTCGCCCACCGGCCAGACCGTCGCCACCATCAATGTCACGCCGCAGCAAGCGACGCTGACCCAGGCCAACCAGGCGCCGCGCAGCGCGAAGGACATCGATACCCTGACCTCGCAGGCGCTCGGCTGGTCGCTGCCGGTCTCGGGCCTGCGCGACTGGCTGCAGGGGTATGCGACGGGCACGGACGGCAAGCGTTTTGCCGCTTCGCCGGCGAAGAACGAGGTGTTCACCGCCGACGGTTGGCGCCTGCGCTTCGTCTCCTGGAACCAGAAGGCGGCCGCGCCGACCCCGAGTGTCATCCATGCCGAGCGCAGCGCTACCGCCACGACCGAGGAATTGTCGATCCGTATCGCGATCAATTCGGCCTCATGACGATGACTTCGCTGCACGATTGCCCGGCCCCGGCCAAACTGAACCTGTTCCTGCACGTCGTCGGCCGCCGCGCCGACGGCTACCACCTGCTGCAAAGCGTGTTCCAATTGATCGACCGCGGCGATACGCTGCATTTCGACCTGCGCGGCGATGGGCGCGTCAATCGCACCACTGACGTACCCGGCGTGCCGGAAGAGAGCGACCTGATCGTGCGCGCCCTGCGGCGCCTGGCCGATGCTTACCAGGAGCGGCACGGGCGCGCGGCACCGGGTATCGCCGTAGCGGTAGAGAAGATCTTGCCGATGGGCGGCGGGCTCGGCGGCGGCTCGTCCGACGCCGCCACCGCGCTGATGGCCGCCAACCACCTGTGGCAGGCCGGTTTTACCGATGCCGAGCTGATGGACATTGGCTTGCCGCTGGGCGCCGACATCCCGTTCTTCATCTACGGCCAGACCGCATTTGTCGAAGGGGTAGGGGAGGCGATGCAGCCGGTGGAGGGCCCGGATTGCTGGTATGTCGTGATCGAACCAGGCGTCTCCGTACCTACGCCTGCAATTTTTACCGCAGAGGATTTGACGCGCGACACGAAGCCCGTTAGAATAGCGGACTTTCCTGCAGCACATTTATTAAATGAGTTCGGGAAAAATGATTTGCAAGCAGTAGCGTCCCGTTTATTCCCGCCGGTAGGTCAAGCGGTCGAGTGGCTGGGGGAGTACGGTGCGGCGAGGATGACTGGTTCTGGTGCCTGCGTGTTTTGCGCGATGCCAGGCGAGGCTGAAGCGGATCAGGTGTTGGGGCAGGTGCCCGGCAACTGGCGAGCGTGGAAAGCCCGGTCGCTGAAGCGACACCCGATGAAATCGCTCTTGCAAAACAATGAGTTGTAGAATAAAATTTTGCCTGTCGCAGGGTTTGACGAAGTAGTTAAATGTTGCGGCAAGCTGTAAGTTGCGTAGGGGAATCGCCAAGCTGGTTAAGGCACCGGATTTTGATTCCGGCATACCAAGGTTCGAATCCTTGTTCCCCTGCCATTCGTTTTGTCCGGACTGTCGATGCGTATGCGTCCAGCGGATGAATCAGGCGGTACCCGCTCCCGCGGCCTGTCTTTAAGCGCATAATCAGCCGGTATAGCCGGCTGATTGTTTTTCAAGAATCAACTTCACCTTCTGGAACTCCCATGGCTTACGAAAACCTGATGGTTTTTACCGGCAACGCTAATCCGGCGCTAGCAGAAGGGGTCGCGAAAAGCCTCGGTATTCCTCTCGGTAAAGCCGTGGTCTCGAAGTTCTCCGACGGCGAAGTCATGGTCGAAATTAACGAGAACGTTCGTGGCAAGGACGTCTTCGTCCTGCAGTCGACCTGTGCACCTACCAACGACAGCCTGATGGAAATCATGCTGATGGTCGACGCGCTCAAGCGCGCATCGGCCGGCCGTATCACCGCCGCCATTCCTTACTTTGGTTACGCCCGCCAGGACCGCCGTCCGCGTTCGGCACGCGTCGCCATCTCGGCCAAGGTCGTGGCCAACATGCTCGAAGAAGCCGGCGTCGAGCGCGTCCTGATCATGGACCTGCACGCCGACCAGATCCAGGGTTTCTTCGACATCCCGGTCGACAATATCTACGCCTCGCCGCTGCTGCTGGGCGACCTGCAAAAGCGCAACTACGACGACCTGCTGGTCGTGTCGCCGGACGTCGGCGGCGTGGTGCGTGCCCGTGCGCTGGCCAAGCGCCTCGGCTGCGACCTGGCGATCATCGACAAGCGCCGCCCGAAGGCGAACGTGTCGGAAGTCATGAACATCATCGGTGAAGTCGAAGGCCGCAACTGCGTCATCATGGACGACATGGTCGACACCGCCGGCACGCTGACCAAGGCGGCTGAAGTGCTCAAAGAGCGCGGCGCCAAGAAAGTTGTTGCTTACTGCACGCACCCGGTCCTGTCGGGTCCTGCGATCGAGCGCATCGCCAATTCGCCGCTGGATGAGCTGGTCGTGACCGACACCATCCCGCTGAGCGAAGCCGGCCGCGCATGCGGCAAGATCCGCCAGCTGACCTGTGCACCGCTGCTGGCCGAAACCTTCAAGCGTATCGTCAAGGGCGACTCCGTCATGTCGCTGTTCGTCGACTAAGAGAGCGCCTCAAAAACTTCCATGGCGGCGTTGCATCGTCTCGCCGTACTAGCGTACTGTCTTCGACGATGCGCCTTGCCCTGAAAGTTTTGTGAGACGCTCTCAGATTTGCGGCGCGCCCGGCTTCGAGCCCGGCGCGCCGTTGTACCGTTAAAAGAATTCGTTTTTTCTTGAGTGCGTAGTTGGCGCTCAGCCAAGCCAGCCCCTGGTCGCGGGGGCGGGCACAACCGGGAAATCGGGCAGGAATACCTGCATGCGATCCCAAACTTATGGAGTTTCACATGAAAGTAGTTGCATTCAACCGCACCCTGCAGGGCACCGGAGCGAGCCGCCGCCTGCGCAAGGCTGGCCAGACCCCAGGCATCATCTACGGTGGCACTGCTGCCCCGGTCCTGATCTCCCTGGACGGCAACGCCCTGTGGCACGCGCTCAAGAAAGAAGCTTTCCACGGTTCCGTGCTGGACCTCGAAATCGAAGGCGCCACCCAGCAAGTCCTGCTGCGTGACTTCCAGATGCACGCATACAAGCAACTGGTCCTGCACGCTGACTTCCAGCGCGTCGACGCATCGCAGCCGATCCACACCAAGGTCGCCCTGCACTTCATCAACGCCGAGACCTCGCCAGCCGTCAAGCTGAGCGCAGCCGTCATCTCGCACGTGCTGAACGAGCTGGACGTGTCCTGCCTGCCAGGCAAGCTGCCTGAGTTCATCGAAGTCGACCTGGCCAACCTGGAAGCCGGCCAGTCGATCCACACCGGCGACCTGGTCCTGCCAGAAGGCGTGACCGCGCTGACCCACGGCCAGAACCTGACCGTCGTCACCTCGTCGATCCCACGTGGCGCCGTCTCGGCTGACGCTGCGACCGAAGAGAAGAAGTAATTTTTCATTCGCCGCGCAAGCGGCGATAGAAAGCGAAAACCCGCCGCGCGCAAGCCGGCGGGTTTTTTAATTCCTGCGCCCCATTTCGGCGATAATCCTCTTTTTCCTGACGCGACCGCTATGTCCATCCGCCTCATCGTCGGCCTCGGCAACCCTGGCCCAGAATACGAACAAACCCGCCACAATGCCGGCTTCTGGCTGGTCGACAACCTCGCCAACAGCCTGCCCGGCTGCCGCCTGCAGCGCGAATCGCGCTTCAACGCGATGATGGCCAAGACCTCGATCGGCGGCAACGAAGTCTGGCTGCTCGAGCCGCTGACCTTCATGAACCGCTCCGGCCAGTCGGTCGGCGCGCTGGCGCGCTTCTACAAGATCAACCCCGACGAAGTGCTCGTCGTGCACGACGAACTCGACCTGCTGCCGGGCGTGGCCAAGCTGAAAAAGGGCGGCTCCTCGGGCGGCCACAACGGCCTGAAGGACATCACATCAAGCCTCGGCACCCAGGAATACTGGCGCCTGCGACTCGGCATCGGCCACCCGCGCAGCCTGAACCTGCAGCAGGGCGTGGCCGACTTCGTCCTGCACCGCCCGCGCAAGGACGAGCAATCGCTGATCGAGGAATCGATCGACAAGGCGCTGCACATCATCCCGCTGGCGGTCGAAGGCAAGTTCGATACGGCGACGATGCGGCTGCACACGGCCTGAACCGGTCGCTCTCAGCACCGGCGCGAACCCGCCCGTCCTGCGATAATTCCACGCATGAGTGCTCTCACCTTCCACGCCGGGCCGCGCGCGCTGGCCCAGATCCGCGCGCACGGCCTGCGTGCCCGGGACGTTGCCGTCATCCCGGCCGCCGCCGGCGGCCCCAAGGGCCTGATCTTCCAGAAGCTCGACCAGTACATGTTCGGCGAGTGGCTGCCCAGCCACCCGCGCGAGCGCACCCTGATCGGTTCCTCGATCGGCGCCTGGCGCATGGCCGCCGCCTGCCAGCGCGATCCGGTGCGCGCCTTCGAGCGGCTGGGCAGCCTGTATGCCAGCCAGCGCTACACCACCACCAAGCCCAGTCCCCGCCAGATCAACGAGGTGGTGCAGGGCTTCCTGCACGAATTCGTCAGCGGCCACGAGGACGATATCCTGGCCCACCCCCAGCATCGCCTGCACCTGCTGGCTGTGCGCGGCAAGGGCGCATTGGCATCTCCGACGCACCGGCGCGCGGAGATGCGCGGGTTTGCCGCCGCTGCGTTGACCAATTTTGCATCGCGCGCACGCCTGGGCGGCCTGCTCGAGCGCGTTGTGCTTGCCGACCCGCGCGCGCAGGCGGGCTGGCTCCGGGAGGCCTTCGATGGCTTCGCTACCCATTTCGCCACGCTTACCCGCAGCAACCTGGCATCGAGCCTGCTCGCGTCGGGCACGCTGCCGCTGATCATGCAGCCGGTGACCGGCATCGAGGGGGCACCGCAGGGGCATTACTGGGACGGCGGCATCATCGATTACCACCTCGCGCTGCCCTACGCGCGCCTGGAGCGGGAAGAACCGAACGCGATCGTGCTCTACCCGCACTTCAACGAACACATCGTACCCGGCTGGCTGGACAAGGCCATGCCCTGGCGCCGCTGCGCGCGCGGGCCGAACCGCGGCTGGCTCGACAATGTGCTGATCGTGGCGCCGTCACCGGAATTCGTGAAAAAGCTGCCGCGCGCCAAGCTGCCTGACCGCGCCGACTTCAAGCACTTCGGACTGGACCACGATGCGCGCATCCGCGCATGGGGGCAGGCGATGGGGGAGGGTGGCCGGCTGCGCGACGAGCTCGCTGCCTTCGTCGAGCGGCCCGACCTGTCGCGCCTGCGCGCCGTGTGAGCGCTTGAGACTGAGCTGAGCCACTTTGGGTCGAATAGCGGAGCCGCCGTTTATCTTATTGAGCTTGCAATGCATTTCCAATATGTAACAATATCAGTTACTTTAAGTCACTTCACACGACAATGGCCGACCTGAAAGAAAAAGCCCTAAAGCATCTCGGATACGTTGGCATCACGATCATTTCGTTTATCGGGCTGAACTGGATTAATGAATTGCTGTTCATTCGGCTCGAGCAAAGTAGCGGGGTCAATTGGGTCTTCCTCCCGGCCGGAGTCCGCCTTCTGGCAACGCTGCTTTTTGGCTTCGCCGGTTTCGTAGGCCTGCTCCTGGCAAGCCTCTACCTCAACTTCCACCATTTCGCCTTCGAGGACGTTCGTGCGGCGAGTGGTGCAGTCGCCGCGGCGGGTGGCCCCTACCTCGCCTATCTTTTCGCGAAACACTGGTTTGATTTAGGGCCGCGTCTCAGGAACCTGACAGCGCAGCGGCTCTTGTTGACGGGGGTGCTGTGTGGGGTCGTGAGTCCCGTTTCCCACCATGCTTTCATGTGGGTGCAGACCGGGCTGGTGGACTGGACTGCGCTTGTAGCAATGATCACTGGCGATATCGTTGGCATTCTCATCGTGCTGTACATCGCAAAGGGCCTGATCACGCTGACTGATCCTCGCGATTTGGATGCCGATCTTCATTAGCATGATGTAGGACCGTGCGGAAAGCCGTAAAAGGAAACGTATGTCCGAAGGAAAAAAAGTACCGCTAGAACCGGCTGCGGCAAGCCAGTTCACCGGTTACCAGAAAGTCGTGGCTGGTTTGCTCGCCTTCCTGCAGTTTGCCGTCATTCTCGACTTCATGATCATGGCCCCGCTCGGCGCGCTGATCATTCCCGCATTGGACATCACCCCGGCGCGCTTTGGCATAATTGTCTCGGCATACGCGTTCAGCGCTGGCCTGAGCGGACTGCTTGCCGCCGGGTTTGCCGACCGCTTCGACCGCAAGAAATTGTTGCTGTTCTTTTACGTCGGCTTCCTGGCCGCGACCCTATGGTGCGGTCTTGCCCGGACCTTCGAAGCGCTGCTCTGCGCCCGTATCGCCACCGGATTGTTTGGCGGCGTCATCGGCTCCGTGGTGCTTGCGATCGCAACCGATTTATACAGCCCGGGCCTGCGCGGGCGCGTGATGGGCATTATCCAGACTGCGTTCGCCGCCAGCCAGGTCCTGGGCCTGCCGCTGGCGCTGTTTACGTCCAACCACTGGGACTGGCATGCCCCGTTTTACCTGATGGTCGCCCTGGGCGGTGTGGGTGGCGTTCTGGTGGCGTGGCGCCTCAAGCCCGTGACAGCCCACTTAAAAGATGCAAAGGACGTGCATCCGGCCAGGCACCTGAGCGCCACGATCACGGCGCGCCGCCACCTTCCCGCCTTCGCCACCACCGTCCTGCTGTCGACGGGCGGCTTCATGATCATGCCCTTCAGTAGCCTTTTCGTTGTCAACAACCTGGGGCTTGCCAACAGCGACTTACCGACGATCTATCTGCTGACCGGTATTTGTACGATTGTCGCCGGGCCGCTCATTGGAAAAATGGTCGACGCCACCGGAAGGATGCCCGTCTTCCTGACCGGTAGCGCAGTGACGATCGTCATGGTGTTGATTTACACGAACCTGACGACCGCGTCCCTGCCGGTGCTCGTCTTGATCAATGTGGTGATGTTCCTGGGGATTTTCGCGCGCATGATTCCCTACCAGGCGATGTCCGCGTCGGTGCCTGAACCGCAGATGCGCGGTTCCTTCAACGCGATCAGTGCGTCGATTCAGCAACTGTCGGGCGGCGTGGCCGCGGTTGTGGCAGGGCACCTCGTCAGCATCGGGGCCGATGGCAGGCTGCATGGATTTGAACGGGTGGGCTGGGTGCTGGTGGCGACCACCATCGCAGGGGGCTTCCTGGTCAATCAGGTGAACCGGGAAATCCGGGAGCGCGCGGCTGTGAAAGCAGCTCCCGAGGGCTCCTGAGGCAGCCGCGCTGGCGGACAGGGCGCGGCGCCCTTCGGTGCCGCGCATGCGCCTGTTTTTGCGGCATTCAACGCCGTCCCCGGTTACAATGTGGGGTTACGGGCTGCACTAACGGGCTCACCACTATCGAAAGAAAGAATTCCCATGAGTCTCCAATGCGGCATCGTCGGCCTGCCCAACGTCGGCAAGTCCACCCTGTTCAATGCGCTGACCAAAGCCGGCATTCCGGCCGAGAACTATCCGTTCTGCACCATCGAGCCCAACGTCGGCGTAGTCGAGGTGCCGGACCCGCGCATGCAGGCGCTGGCCGACATCGTCAAGCCTGAGCGCGTCGTGCCGGCCATCGTCGAGTTTGTCGACATCGCCGGCCTGGTGGCGGGCGCGTCGAAAGGCGAAGGCCTGGGCAACCAGTTCCTGTCGCACATCCGCGAGACCGACGCCATCGTCAACGTGGTGCGCTGCTTCGAAGACGACAACGTGATCCACGTGTCCGGCAGGGTCAACCCGATCGACGACATCGAAGTCATCCAGACCGAGCTGGCGCTGGCCGACCTGACCGCCGTCGAGAAGGCGATCCACCGCGAAAACAAGAAGGCGCGCTCGGGCGACAAGGACGCTGCCAAGCTGGTGGCGATCTGCGAGCGCATGCTGCCGCACCTGAACGAAGGCCAGCCAGTGCGCACGATGGGCCTGGACGCCGACGAGCTGGCCCTGATCCGCGAGCTGCACCTGATCACCGCCAAGCCTGCGATGTATGTCGCCAACGTGTCCGACACCGGCTTCACCAACAACCCGCTGCTGGACCAGCTGACCGAGTTCGCCAACAAGCAGAACGCCCCGATCGTGGCGATTTCTGCCGCCATCGAATCGGAGATCGCCGACCTCGACGATGCCGACAAGGCCGCCTTCCTGGGCGACATGGGCATGGACGAGCCGGGCCTGGACCGCCTGATCCGCGCCGCGTATAAACTGCTCGGCCTGCAGACCTATTTCACCGCCGGCGTGAAGGAAGTGCGCGCCTGGACCGTGAAGGTCGGCGCCACCGCCCCGCAGGCAGCCGGCGTGATCCACACCGACTTCGAGCGCGGCTTCATCCGCGCGCAGACGATTTCGTACGACGACTACATCACCTACAAGGGTGAAGGCGGCGCCAAGGAAGCGGGCAAGATGCGCGCCGAGGGCAAGGAGTATGTGGTCAAGGATGGGGATGTGTTGAACTTCCTGTTCAACGTCTAAGCATGAGGTCGGAATCCGGTGGGTTCCGGCGCACAACAAAAGCCCCGACGCCCTGTGGTGCCGGGACTTTTTTTATCCGCATTATCGCTGACACAGCCGTCTTGTTAATCGCCACTCATCGCCGTATCAACGCTTGCAGCAGGGGTGATTCAATACCCACTGTAAAAACAAGTTCGCTGCTGGAGGAGAGATGCCACCATGCCAGTATATCCTGCCGTTGGATCGGAATGCGTCGCGCCTCATCCTTGCGTAGGGTTGCTAAACGGACGAACTGGGCATGGCTAATGTCGTGCACTGCGCCACGTCGATACCGGCCGATATCGTATTTCCAGTCGTCGCTACTGTGCTCGTTTTGCAAGACGTTCGGGTGCGGGATTACCCTGACATTGGCGGTTTCGTATCCAGGTATGTCGGTCCAGGCTTCAATCGCTGCGCGCTGGATCAGTAACCCCCGATGCAAATTGCGTGCTGACACCGTGTTTGGATATCCTCTAACAAACTCTTTATCTGGGACGAAGAAGTTGAGTGACGGACACTCAGGTTGACGGATGCCGTGTCCCGGGGTGGCTGTCAGCAGCCAAGGTTCATTCTTGCGGAACAGCTTCAGGTTTTCTTCGAAATAATGCGCGTTCTTGGGCCAATATAAATGCACTAAGCAATTAAATTCTTCGGTAAAAATTTCCAAAAATTGCTGCATGGAGCAGTTGTTGAGAATCATTGATTTGTCAGGCGATTCCTGAACAAACGGCAGCGATATGCGGCTCGAACGCCGCTCATGCCAATTAACAGGACCAGAACGCCGCTCCCGCCGATCGCGCCGATCACGCTCATCGATTACTCTCCTGCGATCCCTGGCGAAAACTGCAGCGCCATAAGTTCGCCTGTTATGCCCATGTGAACCGCAAGTAGAACATGCCATGTTTCCCTCAGCCAATGCTGATGCGGACGATAAAGGCCATCAGCACCGATCGGAGCTTCCTGACCAGGACAATACGGTTCAGATTAGATATATCCCCAGTTAGGGAAGTTCATTCAGACTCATTGCCGGTGGAACCCGGCAATGAAAAGCCTTTCACGTGAGGCTTTTCTTAGTCCACCTGCTTTGGAGACTGTCATCAGCATGACATATCCGCCAACTATTCTGCCTCTCCATGGACGCGGCCACCGCCGCAAGCAATCACGCAACCCTGGAGAGAAACCGCATGACCACGACCCCTGAACTGTCCCGCCGCCGCCTGCTGCGCCTGTTGGGAGGCATCCCGATGCTGCCGCTGGCCAGTGTCGCCGGCGCCTCGCTCCTGACCGCTTGTGGCGGTAGCGACGACAACGACGACTCGCTCGCGACCGCCCCAACGGCGCCAGTCGCCACCATGGGCACCGTCAGCTTCAGCTCGATGGCCGCGCCGACCCTGGCCAACGCCGCCGCGATGGCAACCACCACCGTCGGCTCGACCATGACGGTCAATTTCAGCGATACCAGCAAACTCGACTTCAAGCTGGCTTATCAACCGTTCTTCGTCACCGGCGACATGGTCCCGAACGGCAGCGGCGGCAGCACGCTGGCCGGCGGCTACTACAACATCCGCAACCAGCCGATCATCGACACCACCGTCGCCGGCAAGGAGCGCCAGTTCTTCTCGGACGCGCCGGACGGCACCTCGCTGCTCTCCGTGCCGAACGCCAGCGTGCCGGGCGTGAAGGGCAAACCGGTGTTCGCCGTGGTGCAGTTCGAATACGCGACCTTCGCCCAGGACGGCAAGACCGGCATGTACGGCCGCCTGCCGTCGCCGATCGGCGTGCTCACGCTCGACCAGGACCAGACCACTGGCAAGCTGACCCTGGTGAAGTACCACAACGTCGACACCTCCAGCGTCGAAGGCCTGTGGATCACCTGCGGCGCCAGCCTGTCGCCGTGGGGCACGCACCTGTCAAGCGAGGAATACGAGCCGAACGCCTTTACTGCTGCAACCGACGCGCAGTTCAAGGCGTTCAGCCAGAATTTGTACGGCAGCGAAACCGCGGCCAACCCGTATAACTACGGCCACATGCCGGAAGTGACCGTCAACCCGGACGGCACCGCCTCGATCAAGAAGCACTACTGCATGGGCCGCATCTCGCACGAGCTGGTGCAGGTGATGCCGGACGAGCGCACCGTGCTGATGGGCGACGATGCCACCAACAGCGGCTACTTCGTGTTCATCGCCGACAAGGCCAAGGACCTGTCGTCCGGCACCCTGTACGTGGCGAAGGTCGGCGCCGGCTTCTCGCTCGACCCGCAGGCGGCTGGCGCGCCGCTCACCTGGATCAAGCTGGGTTCGGCTACCAGCGCGGAAATCCGCACGCTGGCCGCCTCCGTGAAACCGACCCAGATCATGGACGTGCGCACGACCGACCCGCAGGACCCGTCCTTCAAAAAGGTCGCGGCGAATGGCGCCATCGAGTGGATCAAGCTCATGCCGGGCATGGAAAAGGCCGCCGCCTTCCTCGAGACGCACCGCTACGCCAGCCTGGTGGGCGCATCGATGGGCTTCAGCAAAATGGAAGGCACCACCGTCAACGCACGCGACAAGGTGGCGTATTCGGCGCTGCAGAACTGCCGGGATTCGATGGTCGCCGGGAATGCGGTGAACGTGCCTGGCGATGGCGTGTCGATCCCGAAGGCGCTCCTGGCCGGCGCGGTAATGGCGCTGAACCTGAAGGGCGGGCAGACGGACACCGCGGGGGGCGCGATTGCCAGCGAATGGATGCCGGTCGACCTGAAGGCCTTGCTGACCGGAGAGGACATCGCCGCCGACGCGCTCGGCAACACGGCCAATCCGAACCGCATCGCCAACCCGGACAACCTGAAGTTCTCGGAAAAGATGCGCACCCTGTTCATCGGCGAGGACAGCGGCCAGCACGTGAATAACTTCCTGTGGGCGTACAACATCGACACCCGGCAGCTGTCGCGCGTGATGTCGATCCCGGCGGGCGGCGAATCGACCGGCCTGCATGCGGTGGATGAGCTCAACGGCTGGACCTACATCATGAGCAACTTCCAGCACGCGGGCGACTGGGGCGGCATCCACAATGTGGTGAAGGGGACGCTCGATCCGCTGGTGCGGGCGAATTACAAGGACAAGTTTGGGGCGGCCGTTGGGTATTTGACGGCGGAGTTGAGCCAGACGCGGTTGGCGAAAGGGTGATGCAAGACTGATCGCTGCCGCTGCGATTGATGCGATACTGCTGCCCTTCCAACAGCGGGGCACGCATGGCCATCATTTCGCAACTCATCGTCTATCCGATCAAGTCCTGCGCCGGCCTGGCGGTCGAGGAGGCCGTCGCCACCGTGTCGGGGCTGGCGGCGCACGGGATCCACGACCGCGAATGGATGCTGGTCACGAACGAAGGCCTGTTCCTGACCCAGCGCGAATTCCCGCACATGGCGACGATCGTGCCGCGGGTAGACGGAGACGCGCTGCTTGTGACCGCGCCCGGCATGCCACCCCTGCGCCTGCCGCTGGCGCACCGGGAATGCGCAACGCTGCGCGTGCAGATCTGGGACGATGCCATCGAGGCGGACGATTGCGGCGACACGGCTGCACAATGGTTCGGGCAGGCGCTCGGCACGGCCTGCCGCCTGGTCCGCTTCAGGCCGGCGCTGGCCCGCCCGACCAGCACAAAATGGACCGGCGGCGCGCCATCAAGCGCGCGCTTCGCCGACGCCTATCCGCTGCTGCTGATCGGCCAGGCCTCCCTCGATGACATCAACGGGCGCATGCTTGCCGCCGGCCGCGAGGCGCTGCCGATGGACCGCTTCCGCCCGAACCTGGTGGTCACCGGCCTGGAAGCGTTCGAGGAAGACTACACCGGGTCGCTGCAATCGGGCGCCATCGTCATCAAGCCCGTCAAACCCTGCGCGCGCTGCCCGATCCCGGCAATCGACCAGGCCACCGGCATTCCAGGCCCGGACCCGCTCGACATCCTGCACACCTGGCGTACCAAGGCCGTGCTGGAGGGGGCCGTGTGCGTCGGCATGAACTGCATCGTTGCCGAGGGTAGCGGCGGTCTGCTGCGGGTCGGGCAGGCCTTCGACGCCAGCCTGTCGTTTTAAGGCCGCGCTTCCCGGGTCGGTGGGCCGGAAACGCAGCAATATCGTATCCAAGCCGGGGCGGATCGCGTAATGTAATGGGCATTGCTGAAAGGAATGCCTCATGTACCAGCCGGACACCCAGCCGGACGCTCAGACGGCCGCCCAGTCGCGCGACCTGGTTGCCGAAAACGAAGCCCTGCGCGCCAGGATGAGCTACGTCATGGAGCAGGCCAGGCGCAACCACGAGATCATGTCGCGCCACCAGGCCTTCGACCTGGAAATCGTCGGCGCCTCGACTTTTACGGAATTGGTCGGCACCATCTTCCGGATGCTGCCCATCATTTCCGAGCTTGACACCGTCACCCTGTCGCTGGTCGACCCGGATGCTGACATCTATACGGTGATGTACAAGCTGGGCGTCGATTTCGAGGCGCTGCCCGACCTGCTGTTCTGCGAGCATGCGGTGTGCCTCGGCTTCGAGAGCTACGAGGGCGAGCGCCTGCGTCCGCGCCTCGGGCCCTACACGCGCGCCGAGCATCACGCATCCTTTCCCCATCCGCCCACCGGGCTGCAAAGCGTGGCGCTGGTGCCGCTGCTACGCAACAAGCGCCTGATCGGCAGCCTGAACCTGGGCAGCACCGATATCCAGCGCTTTACCAGGGCGCTTGGGACCGATTTCGTCGAGCACATGGCGTCGATCATCGCGATCTGCCTGGAAAACGTGATCAGCAACGAGATGCTCAAGTACATGGGGCTGACCGATGCGCTCACCGGCGTCTACAACCGCCGCTACATCGACCGGCGACTGGTAGAGGAGGTTGCGCGGGCGCGGCGCCAGGACTACTGCATTTCGGTGATGTTCATCGACGTCGACCATTTCAAGTCCGTGAACGACCGCGTGGGGCACCAGGCCGGCGACGACGTGCTGCGCGAAGTGGCCGCGCGCATCAAGATGGAACTGCGCGTGTCGGACGCGCTGGCGCGTTTCGGCGGCGAGGAATTCGTGGTCCTGCTGATTGATGCCGACCTGGCGGCAGCGGCCATGGTGGCCGAGCGCATCCGCGCCGGCGTGGTTGGCAAGCCCTTCGACCTGGCGGGCGGGCAGGGGATGAACGTGTCGGTGTCGATCGGCGTGTCGGCGCTGGACGATGCGGCCTGCGAGCTGCCGATCGAGGTGGTGGCGCAGCAGCTGGTGGCGCTGGCGGACGGGGCTTTGTATCAGGCGAAAGAAGCGGGGCGCAATCGGGTGGTGCGAGCCGAATGAAAGAAGATTTCGACTGATGCGTTGGGGTGAAATATTCTTTCACCCTACAACAACCGCCCCTCGGCCTGCGTCACCGCATCCGCCGACCCTCGCAATACCACCACATCCCCCGCCCGCAGCACCGTGTCCGGCTCCGGCTCGACGCGCCTGCGGTCGCGCCGGATGCCGCTCACTTCCGCGCCCAGCTCTTCCAGCCCCAGCTCGTCGATGCGGCGCCCGACCGCTTGCGCGTCCTCGTTCAGCACCACCGAATGCAGGCGCACGTACATGTGCTCGGGGTCGTCGGTGATGTCGCTCGAGCCGTGGAAGTAGCCGCGCAGCGCGGCGTAGCGTTCGTCGCGCGCGCTTTGCACGCGGTGCACCACGCGCCGCAGCGGCACGCCGACCACCACCAGTGCGTGCGATGCGAGCATCAGGCTGCTCTCGAGCGCTTCCGGCACCACTTCGGTGGCCCCGGCCGCACGCAGGATGTCGAGGTCGCTGTCGTCGTGGCTGCGCACGATCACCGGCAGCGTCGGCGCCAGCTCGTGCACCAGGTGCAGCACTTTCAGGGCCGCGCGGGTGTCGGCAAAGGTAATGACCAATGCACTTGCCCGATTAATGCCGGCGGCAATCAGCGACTCGCGGCGCCCGGCGTCGCCATACGACACGCTCGAGCCGGCCGCCTGCGCTTCCTGCACCCGCTCCGGGTCGAGGTCGAGCGCGTACCAGGGCAGCTTCTCGTCGGTCAGCAGGGTGGCCACGCTCTGGCCGCTGCGCCCGAAGCCGGCCAGGATCACGTGCTTTTGTGCGGCCATCGTGCGGCTCGCCAGTTGTGTGAGCTGGAGCGACTGCATCATCCATTCGTTGGCCGACACCTTCATCACGATGCGGTCGGATTTTTCGATGATAAACGGCGCGACCAGCATCGACAGCACCATCGACGCCAGCACCAGCTGCATCAGGAACGGGTCGATGAGTTTCGAGCCCGAGGCCATGTTCAGCAGCACGAAGCCGAATTCCCCGGCCTGCGCCAGGGCCAGGCCGGTGCGCATTGCCACGCCATCCGAGGAGCCGAAGGCTTTCGCCAGCCCTGCGATCAGCGCGAATTTCAGCAAGACTGGAATAACAAGCAACAGTAGCACCAGCCACCAATGTTCCAGTACCAGGCGCAGGTTGAGCAGCATGCCGATGGTGATGAAGAACAGCCCGAGCAGCACGTCGCGGAAGGGCTTGATGTCTTCTTCCACCTGGTGCTTGAACTGGGTCTCGGAAATGAGCATGCCGGCGACAAAGGCGCCCAGCGCCAGCGACAGCCCGGCGCGCTCGGTGATCCAGGCCGCGCCCAGCGTCACGAGCAGCAGGTTCAGCATGAACAGCTCCTGCGAGCGGCGCTTGGCAACCATGGTGAACCAGCTGCGCATGAGCTTCTGGCCGAAGAACAGCAGCAGGGCGAGCACCGCGGCCGCTTTCACGGCGGCCCAGGCCAGCGTCGGCGCCAGGTCTTCGGGATTTTTCGCCAGTGCGGGAATCAGGATCAGGAGCGGCACCACGGCCAGGTCCTGGAACAGCAGGATGCCGATAATGCGCCGGCCGTGTTCGCTTTCCAGTTCCAGCCGTTCGGTGAGCAGCTTGACGACGATCGCGGTCGAGGACATGGCCAGCGCTCCGCCCAGGGCAAAGGCAGCCTGCCAGCTGACGGCCAGCTGCGGCATCCATATCGAAAACGCGAGGGCCCCGAGCATGGCCGCGACAATCGTCAGCACGACCTGCGCCAGCCCGAGGCCGAACACGATGCGCCGCATCGCGCGCAGCTGGGCTAGCGAAAACTCCAGCCCGATCGAAAACATCAGGAACACGACGCCGAATTCGGCCAGCGCGTGGGTGGACCCGGTCTCCGCCGCCAGGCCGAGCGCATGCGGCCCGATCAGCACGCCGACGGCCAGATAGCCCAGCATCGGCGGCAGGTGCAGCGACCGGAACACGACCACGCCGAGCACGGCGCTGCCGAGCAGGAGGAGGGTCAGTTCGAGGCCGGATGCCATGCAGTGCTGGGTTGTGGACCCACGATGTCGTAGTTTGTTACGTCTGGCAAGTTTTTTGCTTTCTCAATTCGTTTATACTTCGGTCATGAGTGTAACCGATGAAAAAACAATGCTGAACAGTTTTGACGAGAACCAGTCCCGGCGCGTGATGGCACTGGCGCGCGAGACGCTGGCGATCGAAGCCGAAGCCATTTCTGCCGTGCACGCGCGGCTCGACGCCGACGACAGCCTGGTGCGCGCCGTGGCCGTGCTGTACGCCTGCACGGGCCGCGTAGTGGTCTCGGGCATGGGCAAATCCGGCCACATCGCGCGCAAGATCGCCGCGACGCTGGCCTCGACCGGCACCCCGGCCATGTTCGTGCACCCTGGCGAAGCCGCCCATGGCGACCTCGGCATGGTGACCTCGCAAGACGTGTTCATCGCCATTTCCAACTCCGGCGAATCGTCGGAACTGATGGACATCCTGCCGGTGGTCAAGCGCATGGGTGCGCCCCTGATCGCGATGACCGGGAAGCCCCAGTCGCGCCTGGCGCTGCTGAGCGACGTCCACCTCGACATTTCGGTGGCGAAGGAAGCCTGCCCGATGAACCTGGCGCCGACCGCCAGCACCACTGTCACCCTCGCCCTGGGCGATGCGCTGGCCGTGGCGCTGCTCGATGTGCGGGGTTTCCGGGAAGAAGATTTTGCGCGCTCGCATCCGGGCGGCGCCCTGGGACGGCGTTTGCTGACCCATGTGCGCGACGTGATGCGCAGCGGCGAGGCGATTCCCGCCGTCGCCCCGGACCTGCCGCTGGCCCGGGCGCTGCTGGAAGTGAGCCAGAAGGGCATGGGCATGACCGCCGTCGTCGACGCGGCAATGCACCCGCTGGGCGTCTTCACCGACGGCGACCTGCGCCGCCTGATCGAGCGCGAGCAGGACTTCAGCAAGCTGCTCATCAGCGACGTCATGCACGTCGGCGCCCGCACCGTCCACCCCGACCAGCTGGCGGTGGACGCGGTCGCGATCATGGAAGAATTCCGCATCAACCAGATGCTGGTAGTCGACAGCGACGGCGTGCTGGTCGGCGCGCTGCACATCCACGACCTGACCCGGGCGAAGGTGATCTGATGACGCCACTTGCACACATGGAACGCGCGGCGCGTGTAAAGGTCATGATTTTCGACGTCGACGGCATCCTGACCGATGGCAGCCTGACCTACGGCCCGGACGGCGAGGTCACGAAAACCTTCAACGTGCTCGACGGCCTGGGCATCCAGCTGCTGCAAAAGACGGGCGTGGCCACCGCGATCATCAGCGCGCGCAATTCGCCGATCGTCAACGCACGCGCCAGGGACCTGGGCATCACCCACGTCTGGCAGGGTTTCCACGACAAGCGCGTCGCGTTCGCGGAATTGCTGGCGCAGACCGGCATCACGGCCGAGCAGTGCGGCTACATCGGCGACGATGTGATCGACCTGCCGCTGCTGACCAAGGTCGGCTTCGCGGTGACGGTGCCCACGGGCCATCCCGAGGTGCAGCACCGCGCCCATTACGTCACCAAAGCCGGCGGCGGCCGCGGCGCCGTGCGCGAGGTCTGTGACCTCGTAATGCGCGCCCAGGGCAGCTACGAACAGGCACTGGCCCCTTATTTTGCTTAAGGGACAAACACAAGCATGGCGACCTACGTGAATAAACGCACCGCTCACCGCTGGCGCACGCTGGGGCTGATGCTCACCGCGGTGTTTTTTGCGTTCGGCAGCTTCTGGCTGCTGCAGGCGATCCAGTCGGAAGACGAGGTGGTCGGTGGCAACGGGGGAAGCGAGCCCGATTATATTGTCGAGAATTTCAGTTTCGTGCGCATGACCGAGACCGGCTCGCCGCGCTATGTCATGTCCGGCGCGCGCCTGGTGCACCATCCCAAGCCCGACATGTCGGAGGTGACCCGGCCCGTGGTCGAGAGCATGGCCCCGGGCCGCCCTCGCATGACGATGCAGGCCGAGCGCGGCCAGGTCTTCCATGGCGAGAACCGGGTCGAACTGATGGGCAAGGTCAACATCGTGCGCCCGGCCACGCCGACCACTGAAGCGCTGCACGCCCGGACCGAGGCGCTGACTGTGCTGGCCGACGACGAAATCATCAAAACGAAGCTCCCGGTGCAGATGACGCTCGGCGCGTCTTCGGTAGATGGGGTCGGCCTGGTGGCCGAGAACCCGACCCAGAAGATACAGCTCGGCGGACGCGGGCGGATCGTCTATCCGCCGCGCCGGCAGGCCGCCCCCACTCCATAACAGGAACAAGAACACATGAAAAAAACCTTCCACCACGTGCTCGCCGCCGCTTGCCTGGCGCTGCTGTCGCTGTCGGCCTCGGCCGAGAAGGCCGATTCGCTCAAGCAGGCCGTCATCGAATTCGATACGGCCGACCTGGACGAGGTCACGCAGACGCGCATCCTGACGGGCAACGTCATCGTCACCCGCGGCACGCTGACGCTGAAATCCGACCGCGCGCTGGTCAAGGAAACGCCGGAAGGCTACATGAGCGTGACGCTGACCTCGAATCCGGGACGCGTGGCGACCTTCCGCCAGAAGCGCGACGGCGGGCCGGACCTGTGGATGGAAGGCCAGGCCGAGCGCATCGAGTACGAAGAGCGCGAAGAAGTGGTGAAGCTGTTCTCGAAAGCGGTCGTGAAGGAACTCGAAAACGGACGCGTCACGAACGAACTCATCGGTCCTTACATCTCCTACGACAACCGGCGCGAAGTGGCCGCCGTGCGCAACGACCCGAGCGGCCAGACGAAAGTCGGCGGCGGGCGCGGCACCCTGATCATCGCGCCCCGTCGTACAGCTCCGGCAGCGGCGCCGGCACAGGCGCAGGCTCCCACACCAGTGCAGGCAGGAAAGAAATAATGAAGGATGTACGCGACAGCAGCACCCTGGTTGTGCGGGGGCTGCAGAAAAGCTACGGCAAGCGCCTGGTCGTGCGCGACGTGTCGCTCGAGGTGGGTTGCGGCGAAGTCGTCGGCCTGCTCGGGCCAAACGGCGCCGGCAAGACGACCTCGTTCTACATGATCGTCGGCCTGGTGCCGTCGGACGCCGGCACCATCGAAATCAACGGCACCGACATTTCCAGCCTGCCGATCCACCGGCGCGCGGTATTGGGACTGTCCTACCTGCCGCAGGAAGCCTCGGTGTTTCGCAAACTGACGGTGGAAGACAACATCCGCGCCGTGCTGGAACTGCAGCGTGACGACAACGGCAAGGCGCTCACCAAAGCCGCGATCAACGAGCGGCTCGACTCCCTGCTGGCCGAACTGCAGATCGAGAAGCTGCGCGAGAACCAGGCGCTGTCGCTGTCGGGCGGCGAGCGGCGCCGGGTCGAGATCGCGCGCGCGCTCGCCACCAACCCGCGTTTCGTGCTGCTCGACGAACCGTTTGCCGGGGTCGACCCGATTGCCGTGATCGAGATCCAGCGCATCGTGCGCTTCCTGAAGGAGCGCGGCATCGGCGTCCTGATCACCGACCACAATGTGCGCGAGACGCTTGGCATCTGTGACCGCGCCTATATCATCAACCAGGGCGCCGTGCTGGCCTCGGGCCGCCCTGACGACATCATCGCCGACGAGTCGGTACGACGCGTCTACCTCGGCGAACACTTCCGCATGTAGTTAAAACGAAGAACCAAGCGGCATCATGAAACAATCCCTGCAACTCCGGACTTCGCAGCACCTGGCGCTGACGCCACAGCTACAGCAGTCGATCCGCCTGCTGCAGCTGTCCACGCTCGAACTGCACCAGGAGATCGAGCAGATCCTCTCCGATAACCCGCTGCTCGAGCGGATCGACGACCCGCTCGACAATTCCGTGCGCCTGCTGGCTGACGGCGCCATCAACGATTCGCCCGTCCAGCAGCCCGATGCGCCGGCGCCGAACGGGGACGAGCCAGCCGCTCCAGGGGAGGCTGGCGAGGCGCTCGATGCCAACGGCGGCGATGTCGAGCGCGGCGAGGCCGATGCCGACTGGGGCGACGCGCCGCGTGCATCCGGCAGCGACGGCGACGACGATGGCCGGCCGCAGCTGGGCGCCATTGGCGTGACGCTGCGCGAGCACCTGTCGGAACAGATCCGGGTAACGGGTGCGAGTACGCGCGACCGCGCGCTGGCCGAACTGGTGATCGACGCCATCGACGACAACGGCTACCTGGAAGAGCAGCTCGACGAGATCCACGCGCGCCTGCCCGAAGAGCTGGAAGTCGATATGGACGAGCTGCGCTGCGCGCTGGCGCTGGTGCAAAGCCTCGATCCGGTCGGCGTCGGCGCACGCAGCGCCAGCGAGTGCCTGGCGCTGCAGATCCGGCAGATGCCGGGCGTGCCGCTGGTGACCCGGCGCATGGCCCTGAAAATCGTCGAGGGCTATCTGACCTGGTTCGCCCAGCGCGAATTCAACAAGCTGAAAAAGGCGCTCGACTGCGACGACGAAGACCTGCGCGAAGCGCAAGCCGTGATCCGCCAGTGCAATCCGCACCCGGGCGCGGCCTTTGCGTCGAGCACCTCGGACTACGTGGTTCCGGACGTTATTGTCCGCAAGACCGGGTCCGGCTGGAGCGTAATGCTGAACCACGAAGTCATGCCGCGCCTGCGCGTGAACAACGTCTACGCGGCCCTGCTCAAGCAGGGCAAGGGCGAAGGCCAGATGAGCGCGCAACTGCAGGAAGCGAAGTGGTTAATTAAAAATATGCGCCAGCGTTTCGACACGATCCTGCGCGTTTCGCAGGCCATCGTCGAGCGTCAGCGCAACTTTTTCAGCCATGGCGCGGTTGCCATGCGTCCCCTTGTGCTCCGCGAGATTGCTGATACACTAGGCCTACACGAGAGCACGATTTCTCGCGTGACAACTCAGAAATTCATGCTGACCCCGCACGGCATGTTTGAGCTGAAGTATTTCTTCGGAAGCCACGTCGCCACCGAAGCGGGGGGCGAAGCCTCTTCGACGGCGATCCGGGCGCTCATTGCGCAACTGACAGGAGCAGAGGACCCCAGGAACCCATTATCCGACAGCAAGATCGCGGAAATGCTCGGTGAACAAGGCATGGTCATCGCGCGCCGCACGGTTGCAAAATATCGTGAGGCCCTCAAGATCCCTCCGGTCAGTCTCCGCAAATCCTTGTAACAACGGCAGCCATGCGCGACCCAAGCGTGCTGCGTCAGCCGTTTCTTTTTCAAAGGAGTGTGTATGAATCTCACTATCAGCGGTCACCACCTCGACGTTACCCCTGCCATCCGTGAATACGTACAGAACAAGCTGGAACGCATCACGCGCCATTTCGATCAAGTGATCGACTCCCACGTCATCCTCGCCATCGATAACCTCACTGAAAAAGACAAAAGGCAGAAAGCCGAGATCAACCTGCGCCTTTCCGGCAAGATGGTGCACGTGGAAAGTGTGGCGCAAGACCTGTATGCCGCGATCGACCTGCTCATGGACAGGCTGGATCGCCAGGTGATGAAGTACAAGACCATCCTGCAAAACCATAGTCACGAGGCGCTCAAGCGCCGTCCTGAAGGCGGAGAGGCTGTTGCTGTCTGATCGGCAACGAAGCACCGTCTGAACGAGGGCGCCGAAGGGCGCCCTTTTCAATTGTGGAACCGGCGCAGCGGCTTGGGTAAAATGCATGCCTCTTCAACCATCTTGCCCGCCATGACCGACCATGTCCTGACCCGCGTTGCCAACGGCACCGGCGTGATTACCCTCGACCGGCCCAAGGCCCTCAATTCGCTGTCGCTCGCCATGGTGCGGCGCCTGACCGAGACCCTGCTGGCCTGGCGCGACGACGCATCCGTCGACGCCGTCGTGATCACCAGCAGCAGCGAAAAAGCCCTGTGCGCGGGCGGCGACATCCGCTTCTTCCACGAGGCCGGCCACGCAAGCCCGACGGGCGGCAGCGCGCTGCTAGAAGATTTCTTCACCGAAGAATATGCGCTGAACCACCTGATCCACTTCTACCCGAAACCGTATATCTCGCTGATGGATGGGGTCGTGATGGGCGGCGGCATGGGCATCGCCCAGGGTGGACCGGAGACGGGCCTGCGCATCGCCACGGATCGCACCAGGATGGCGATGCCGGAAGTGAACATCGGCCTGTTCCCCGACGTCGGCGGCAGCCATTTCCTGTCGCATGCCCCTGGGCAGCTGGGCAACTACCTGGGCTTGACGGGCCTGACGATCGGCGCGGCCGATGCGCTGTATGTCGGGCTGGCGGACCTGTTCGTGCCGGGCGCGCAGCTGGGCGAACTGAACGCGCTGATCGATACCACGCCGGGCGCGCAACTGGTGGCGGCGATCCGCGCATTCGGCGCGCAGTGTGCGGGTAAGGCAGGCCCGAGTGCACTGGAAGGCGCGCGCAGTGCGATCGATGCGCATTTCAGCGCCGGGTCGGTCGCGGCGATCATGGCTTCCCTTGAAAACGACGGCACCCCGTTCGCGCAAAAGGCCCTGGCGGCGATGCGCCAGCGCTCGCCGCTATTGATGAGCGTGACGCATGAAATGCTGCTGCGCGGGGCCGCGCTCGGCGTGGCCGACTGCCTGCGCATGGAACGCTCGCTGGTGCGCCGCAATTTCGAACATGGCGAAGTGTTGGAAGGCGTGCGCGCGCTGGTGATCGACAAGGACAACGCGCCGCAGTGGAACCCGCCGACGCTGGGCGAGGTGACGCCCGGGATGGTGGAACGCTTCTTCGAGCCGGTGTGGCCGGCCCACGCGCATCCGCTGAAGCATCTGGACTGAACGGGTGGGCTCAAGAGCGGTTCGCCGCCCGGCCCACCCTGTGAAATTCAAAAGGACTGTTCCCGATGCCGCAGCACCACGCGCTCTGACTCGCCAAAATACGCCGCCAGCCGCTCGGCCATGTACACCGAGCGATGCTGTCCGCCGGTGCAGCCGACGGCCACGGTGAGGTAGCTGCGGTTGTCGGTCTTGAACGAGGGCAGCCATTTCTCGACGAACTGGCGGATATCGTTCAGCATTTCGCCGGCACTCGGCTGGGCGTCGAGGAAGGCGATCACCGGTGCATCGCGGCCGGTGAGCGGGCGCAGTGTGTGGTCGTAATACGGATTCGGGATGGCGCGCACGTCGAACACGAAGTCGGCGTCGAGCGGCACGCCGACCTTGAAGGCGAAGGACTCGAAGAACAGCGTCAGCGGCGCATGCTGGACCTCGGCCAGCTCCTTGATCCAGCCGCGCAGCTTGTTGGCCGACGCCTCCGAGGTGTCGATCACGTGGCCCAGCTGTTCGAACGGCGCCAGGCGCTCGCGCTCTTCGGCAATGCATTCGATCAGGGTGCGGCGCGATGCCGGATTTTCGCCGGGACGCAGCTCGTGCGACAGCGGGTGGCTGCGGCGCGTTTCCGAGAAGCGCGCCACGAGCGAATGGGTGCTCGAGGTCAGGAACATGACCTTCAGCTCATGCCCTTCGTCTTTCAGCTTGCGTATGGTCAGCGGCAGTTCGGTCAGCGACTCGGACGAGCGGGCATCGACGGCAATGGCCAGTTTGTCCGTGCCCTGGCTGGAGACGGCCTTGACAACATGCGGTAGCAAGCCCGGCGGCAGGTTGTCGACGCAGTAGTAGCCTGCGTCTTCCAGGACGTTCAAGGCCACGGATTTACCCGAGCCGGAGATACCGGTAATAAGAACGATGTGCATGGCCCGATGATACCGCAACAGCATGGGGCTTGTCGCGGTCAGCGTGCTGGCACGGGGCACGATCGGCGTAAATACGTTCCGATGGCGCGAGATAGCGGGGAATGTCGGGGCTGCTATTGGCGGGGCTTGTGGAACGCGTGGACTTGGCCGGTGTGCTGTTCACGGCGTCTGCATCGACCGGGTACGGCGCCAAAGGACGTAGGGTGGTCGGCTCTACCCGGACGCTTGGTCAGCCGCAACGTTTCGCGCCGCCCACGCGTTCAACCAGCTGCAGAACAATCGCGTCGCCTCACATGTACGTTGAACGCGTGGGCGGCGCCAGCGTTGCGGGCAGATCAAAGCCCCGGGTGGAGCCGACCACCCTACACGCCCTCAATCCGCGCTCATGGCCTGCCGTTGCCGCTCCATGAACTCCTGCAGCGTATCGATCCCGCGCAGTTGCAGGATCGTGTTGCGCACCGCGGCTTCGAGCAGCACGGCGATGTTGCGGCCGGCTGCGACCGGGATCACGACCTTGCGGATCGGCAGGCCCAGCACTTCCTCGGTCGGGAAGTGGAAGGGCAGGCGCTCGACTTCTTCGTCGAGCACGCCGCGCTTGACCAGGTGGACGATGAGTTTCAGGCGCATCTTGCGGCGCACCGCCGTCTCGCCGAAGATCGCCTTGATGTCGAGCAGGCCGAGGCCGCGCACCTCGAGCAGGTTTTGCAGCAGCGGCGGGCAGCGCCCTTCGATCATGTTCGGTGCGATGCGCGAGAATTCCACGGCGTCGTCGGCCACCAGGCCGTGCGAGCGCGAAATCAGTTCCAGGCCCAGCTCGCTCTTGCCCAGGCCCGAGTCGCCGGTGATCAGGACGCCCACGCCCAGCACGTCCATGAAGACGCCGTGCATGATGACGCGCTGCGCCAGCTTTTTGGAGAGATACACGCGCAGGAAGTCGATCACCTGCGCCGCCGGCAGCGGGGTCGAGAACAGCGGGATGTTCTGCTCGTCGCAGATGGCGAGGATGTCGGGCGGGGTTTCCAGGCCCTGGGCGATGATCAGCGCCGGCGGGCCGCCGCCGATCAGTTCGCCGATGACGTGGCTGCGCGAACTCGATTTCAGGCGGTGGTAGTAATTCAGTTCCTGGTGCCCGAAGACCTGGATGCGGCCCGGGTGGATCAGGTTCAGGTGGCCGACCTGGTCGGCGGCCGAGGCGACGTCGCCCGAGATCAGGCGCTCGCCGCCGGGAAAGCCGGCGAACCAGCCGAGTTGCAGGCTGTCGCGGTTATCGTCGTACAGCCGTTGGATGGTGAGCGGAGTTTGCAGCATGCTGCAATATTACCCCATGGCTTGCAAGCTGGGTTGCCAGTTGATAATACGTTCATGGATCGAGCGCGGGTCCGGATCGGTGGCCAGCGCCGTGCGGATTGCCTCGTCCGAAAACAGCTCCGCGATTTCCGACAGGATTTCAAGGTGCTGCTGGGTCACGTGGTCCGGGATCAGGAGGAAGAATAGCAGGTTGACCGGCTGGCCGTCAGGCGACTCGAACGGAATCGGGTCGGCCAGGCGCACAAAGGCGGCGATCGGCTGCTTCAGGCTCTTGCTGCCCTTGATGCGTCCGTGCGGGACGGCCACCCCATGTCCAAGGCCGGTCGAACCGAGGCGCTCGCGCGCGAACAGGTTTTCGGACACGGTCGAACGCGCGATGCCGCAGTTGTTCTCGAAAATCAGTCCGGCCTGTTCGAAGGCGCGCTTCTTGCTCGACACTTCGATGTCGAGCTGGACGTTTTCAAGCGAAAGAATTTTGCTGAGGTTGGTCATAACACGCTTCTAATGTTGCGGCGCGGACGCCGACTTGCGGTGCGGAATTATATGCCTGTTTTCCGGCCATGTAATTCGCTTTCGCGTCGGTATCCTACCCCCGTCATCGGCTGCTTTGGAACCCGCGCCGAACGATACGTCGGCGGCTGTTTGCGCTTGCGCAAGGGTTCACGCAATTTCCATTACGAAAATGAATGCAGGATGAATAAATGGGGGAGAGAAGGCCGATTGGCCGTCATTCCCCCGTTTTTGCCTAAAAAACGGGCAATTCGAAACAAGTTGCTAATCGTTGTTTTTTCGTCAGTTTCTGTGGCTGGAAAGGTACATGCCGTCCGCGTTTTGCCGAGGTCTTGTTATTGACGCGCACCGCGCAGGTTGGGCGGACGCCCGGTGCTGAAGTTGGCCCGCCAGGGATTGATGTCGAGCCCGCCACGGCGCGTATACCGCGCATACACCGCCAGCTTGGTCGGTTTGCACTGGCGCAGGATGTCGACAAAAATCCGCTCGACACATTGTTCGTGAAATTCGTTGTGCTCGCGGAAACCAATCAGGTAGCGCAGCAAGCCTTCCTGCTCGATCTGCGGTCCCACATAGTGAATCTGCACGCTGCCCCAGTCCGGCTGGCCGGTCACCAGGCAGTTCGATTTCAGCAGGTTCGATACCAGCGTTTCCTCGACCGGCGCTTCGTTGACATTCGCGGTGAGCAGGTGCGGGGCCGGCGAATAGTCGTCGATCTCGATGTCGAGGCGGTCGAGCGAATAGCCCTCGAGTTCACCCATCTTCAGCTTGCCGAAGTGTTCGGGTTCCGTCAGCGTGATGTGCACCGGCGCGCCGAAGGCGTTCGACAGGTCGTCGCGCAGCAGCGCCAGCAGGGCGTCGGGGCCGGCCACGCGTGTCTGGTTGAACGAGTTCAGGTAGAGCTTGAACGACTTCGATTCGACGATGTTCGGCGAATCGGCCGGCACACTGATGGTCGCGATCGCCACCTGCGGCTTGCCGCGCATGTTCAGCCACGACAGTTCGTAGGCATTCCAGATGTCCAGGCCGAAGAAGGGCAGGGTGCCGGTCAGCTGCAGTTCGTCGCGCTTTTGCTGGCGCGGGATCGGGAACAGCAAGTCCGGCGCGTACTGGGTCTGGTAAGCGGAGGATTTGCCAAGTGGCGATTGATCGGGGGTATTGTTCATGGTCGTCTCGATGTACCGGCGCTCCACCTTGGTGACGCGGGGTGGGCGGCAAAGCGGCGTATCGTACACCTTTCCGGATCAGACTGCGCGTCCAGCTTGGTTGGGGATGCAGGGTGGGCGGCGGACCGCCCACCCTGCAGGTACTGCTACAGACATTACAAAAACAGCTTGTACACCGGATTGCTGCTCTCATCCCAATACCGGTACCCCAGCGTCGCCAGGAACTGCCGGAACTCGTCCATTTCCCCGCCCGGCACCTGCAGCCCGACCAGGATGCGCCCCACGTCCCCGCCCTGGTTGCGGTAATGGAACAGCGAGATATTCCAGTTCGGCGCCATGCTGTCGAGGAAACGCATCAGGGCGCCGGGGCGTTCGGGGAACTCGAAGCGGTACAGCAGCTCGTCCTGCGCCAGGGTGCTTTTCCCGCCGACCAGGTGGCGCACGTGCAGCTTGGCCAGTTCGTCGTGCGTGAGGTCGAGGGTCGGGAAGTCGTGCTGCTCGAAGGTGCGCGCGAGCAGGCTGGACTCGCTGCGGCTGCCCACCTGCACGCCGACAAAGATGTGGGCCTGGCGCGCGTCGCTGATGCGGTAGTTGAACTCGGTGACGTTGCGCGGCCCGACCAGCGAGCAGAAGCGTCGGAAGCTGCCGCGCTGCTCGGGGATGGTGACCGCGAACACGGCTTCGCGCGCCTCGCCCAGTTCGGCGCGTTCGGCCACGAAGCGCAGGCGGTCGAAATTCATGTTGGCGCCGCAGGCGACCGCCACCAGCGTCTCGTTGCGAATCGGCTGGCGCGACATCTGCGAGCGCTCGACATAGGCCTTGGCGCCGGCCACCGCCAGCGCGCCGGCCGGCTCGAGGATGCTGCGCGTGTCCTGGAACACGTCCTGGATCGCGGCGCAGATCGCATCGGTGTCGACCAGGATGATCTCGTCGACCACCTCGCGCGCCACGCGGAAGGTCTCTTCGCCCACCAGGCGCACCGCGGTGCCGTCCGAGAACAGGCCGACGTCGGCCAGAGTTACGCGCTCGCCCGCCTTGATGCTGCGCGCCATGGCGTCCGAATCGACGGTTTGCACGCCGATGATGCGGATGTCGGGCCGCACCGCCTTGACATAGGCGCCGATGCCCGAAATCAGGCCGCCGCCGCCGATGGCGACGAAAATCGCGTGGATCGGCCCCGCGTGCTGGCGCAGGATCTCCATGCCGATCGTGCCCTGGCCGGCGATCACGTCCGGATCGTCGAAGGGGTGCACGAAGGTCAGTTTCTGCTCGCGTTCCAGCGTCAGCGCGTGGTTGTAGGCATCGGTGTAGGAGTCGCCATGCAGTACCACCTCGACCGCCGCGCCGCCGCGCGCCCGGACCGCCTCGATTTTCAGCTGCGGGGTGGTGGTGGGCATCACGATCAGCGCGCGGCAGCCAAGGCGCGCGGCGGACAGGGCCACGCCCTGCGCATGGTTGCCGGCCGAGGCGCAGATCACGCCGCGCTTGAGGGCTTCAGGCGAGAGATGCGCCATCTTGTTGTAGGCGCCGCGCAGCTTGAAGCTGAACACGCTCTGCATGTCCTCGCGCTTGAACCAGATGCGGTTGCCGAAGCGCTGCGACAGGGTCGGGGCGAGTTCGAGCGGCGTTTCCACGGCGACGTCGTAGACGCGGGCGGTCAGGATTTTCTTGAGGTAGTCGATAGTCATGGTCAAGCCAAAAACGGGAAAAACGAAATATGGTCGGCCAGTGTCCTGGTGCGGGTGACGCGAGACTGTTTTCTCCGATGGGTAACCGGGAGCTGCAGTGCTACGGTGCGATAATGCGGAGGCGCTGGGTGGCAGGCTCGTCGTATCGTGTCGGGGCGAAGTGTTTTCCTCATTATAATAAACACCTCCCACTTTTAATTCCACCGATGATCGAAACCGCTGTCCTCTGGCTGCTCAAGGTCCTCGCCGCGCCGACAGTCGGGCTCACATCGGTATTCCTCATCAGTTTCGTTTCCGCCACGCTGGTGCCGCTCGGTTCCGAGCCGGCCGTGTTCGCGGTGGTGAAGGCCAACGAAGCGATGTTCTGGCCGGCGATCATCGTCGCCACCATCGGCAACACGCTCGGCGGGGCGGTCGACTACTACCTCGGCTACCGCGCAAAAATCGCGTTTGCGAAAGAGCGCCAGAGCCGCTGGTTCGGCTGGCTGGCGAAATACGGCTCGAAGACCATGCTGCTGTCCTGGCTGCCGGGCATCGGCGACCCGCTCTGCACCCTGGCCGGCTGGCTGCACCTGCCGTTCTGGTCGAGCGTGATGTACATGATGATCGGCAAATTCGGGCGCTACCTCACCATGACCCTGGTGCTGCTCTACGTGCCGGACGATTTCTGGCGCCGCCTTGGCGACATGATCACGCGGATCACGGGCTGACCCGGCAGGGGCGCAGGATGGC
The DNA here is from genome assembly GCF_042655085.1 of Massilia niabensis. Classification (NCBI taxonomy): domain Bacteria; kingdom Pseudomonadati; phylum Pseudomonadota; class Betaproteobacteria; order Burkholderiales; family Oxalobacteraceae; genus Massilia; species Massilia niabensis. The sequence goes on from NZ_JBHSMU010000008.1 coordinate 98,781, forward strand.
GGGGTATTGGCCTGTGGGCGTCTTTTCGATGCCTCAGCAGTCGTTCGTGCAAATGTAATTTGCACGGAGGGCGGCCTGGCGGCAGTTTGTTGCGGGAGCCAGGTTGGCAAATCCACCCCAGCCCAGCATTGTGCGTCGCAATAAGCTAGAATGGATATCCTTCGGGCCAGACCAAAGTTTGATCTCATCATGAACGCCCCAGCACATATCCATACCCTCCTGGCTGACAACGCCCAGACGCGCCTGCGCGAAATTCCCTATAACTACACCTCGTTTTCGGACCGCGAAATCGTGATCCGCCTGCTGGGCGAATCCTCGTGGCAGCTGCTCGACGAGCTGCGCGGCGCGCGCCAGACCGGCCGCTCGGCGCGCATGCTGTACGAAGTGCTGGGCGACATCTGGGTGGTACGGCGCAATCCCTACCTCCAGGACGACATGCTGGACAACCCGAAGCGGCGCCAGAAGCTGATCGACGCCTTGCACCACCGGCTGGCCGAAGTCGACAAGCGCCGCTTGAGCGTCGATACGGGCGAAGGTGATGCGGTGGTGGCGGCATCGCGTAGCAGCGCTGTCGAACAACTGCTGGCTGCGGCTCGCCGCGCCGTGGACGACTTCGGCCGCGAGTTCCGCGAGATGTACGACCTGCGCAAGCGCGCCCGCGCCGTGCTCGGCGCCTACACGGATAAACGCAACATCCGCTTCGACGGCATGCACCGCGTTTCGCACGTGACCGACGCGACCGACTGGCGCGTCGAATACCCGTTCCTGGTGCTGGTGCCCGACAGCGAAGAGGAAATGGCGGGCCTGGTCAAAGGCTGCATCGAGCTGGGGCTGACCATCATCCCGCGCGGCGGCGGCACCGGCTACACGGGCGGCGCGATTCCGCTGACCAGCATGTCGGCCGTGATCAACACGGAAAAACTGATCGGCCTGGGCGAAGTCGAGATGACGCGCCTGCCGGGCGTGGACCGCGACTACGCGACCATCCACACCGGCGCCGGCGTGGTGACCCAGAGCGTCTCGCAGGCGGCCGAAAAGGCCGGCTTCGTGTTCGCGGTGGACCCGACCTCGGCGCACGCCTCCTGCATCGGCGGCAATATCGCGATGAACGCCGGCGGCAAGAAGGCAGTGCTGTGGGGCACGGCGCTGGACAACCTGGCCTCCTGGCGCATGGTCGACCCGAACGGCGACTGGCTGGAAGTCACGCGCCTCGAGCACAACCTGTCGAAGATCCACGACGCCCCGACCGCGGTGTTCAGGCTCGAATGGACGCACCCGTCGGTAAAGGGGGCGCCAAAAGGCCAGCCTTTCCGTACCGAGACGCTGACGATTGCCGGACGAAAATTCCGGAAGGAGGGGTTAGGCAAGGACGTCACCGACAAATTCCTCTCCGGCCTGCCGGGCATCCAGAAAGAGGGCACCGACGGGCTGATCACGTCCGCGCGCTGGATCCTGCACAAGATGCCGAAGTTCACCCGCACCGTGGCGCTGGAATTCTTCGGCCAGGCGCGCGACGCGATTCCGTCGATCGTCGAAATCAAGGACTACCTTGACGGGCTACCGAAGAACGGCAAGCCCGAGTTCGAAACCCTGCGCCTGGCGGGCCTCGAGCACCTGGACGAGCGGTACCTGCGCGCGGTCGGCTACGCCACCAAATCCAAGCGTGGCACGATGCCGAAAATGGCGCTGTTTGGCGACATCGTCGGCGACGACGAAAACGCGGTGGCCCTGGCCGCCTCGGAAGTGGTGCGCATCGCCAACACGCGCGTGGGCGAAGGCTTTGTCGCCGTCAGCCCCGAGGCGCGCAAGAAATTCTGGCTGGACCGCGCCCGCACCGCGGCCATCGCGCGCCATACCAACGCTTTTAAAATCAACGAAGACGTCGTCATTCCCCTGAATCGGATGGGCGAGTACACGGACGGCATCGAGCGCATCAACGTCGAGCTGTCGATCCGCAACAAGCTGCAACTGGCCGGCGAACTGCACGCTTACCTCTCGAACGGCCACCTGCCGCTGGAAAAGAGCGACGACGCCAGCGGCGACGGCGTGGCCCGCGACGAGATCATGGGCGACCGTCCCGAGCAGGCGCTGGCGCTGGTGGAAAGCGTGCGCGCCCGCTGGACCTACCTGCTGGCGAACCTCGACCAGCGCCTGGTCGACGCGCACCACCAGCTCAATGAGCTCGGCTTGAGCCATCTGTCGGGCGTGCTGGACAACCGCATCGGCAACCAGCCGGATGCGACCGTGTTCGACGTGGTTCAGGACCACACCGTGCGCGTGTCCTGGAAATACGACTTGCGCGCGCCGCTGCGCCAGATCTTCAACGGCGCCGCCTACAAATGCATCCTCGACGAATGCACGGACATCCACAAGCGGGTGCTGCGCTCGCGCGTGTTCGTGGCGCTGCACATGCACGCCGGCGACGGCAATGTCCACACGAACCTGCCGGTGAACTCGGACGATTACGCCATGCTGCAGGACGCCCACAAGGCGGTCGAGCGCATCATGAAGCTGGCGCGCTCGCTCGACGGCGTGATCTCGGGCGAACACGGCATCGGCATCACCAAGCTCGAATTCCTCCACGATGACGAAATCCAGGAATTCCGCGACTACAAGCTGCGGGTGGATCCGGAAGGGCGCTTCAACAAGGGCAAACTCCTGAATCTGGAAGGCGCCCACGCCGACCTGCGCAACGCTTATACGCCGTCCTTCGGGCTGATGGGCCACGAATCGCTCATCATGCAGCAGAGCGATATCGGCGAGATCGCGAACTCCATCAAGGACTGCCTGCGCTGCGGCAAGTGCAAGCCGGTCTGCACCACCCACGTGCCGCAATCGAATTTGCTGTATTCGCCGCGTGACAAGATCCTCGCCACCTCGGCCCTGATCGAAGCCTTCCTCTACGAAGAGCAGACCCGGCGCGGCGTCTCGATCCGGCACTGGGAAGAATTCGAGGACGTGTCCGACCACTGCACCGTCTGCCACAAGTGCGTCACGCCATGCCCGGTGAACATCGACTTCGGCGACGTCTCGATGAACATGCGCAATCTGCTGCGCAAGATGGACAAGCGCAGCTTCAAGCCGGTCAACCGCGCCGCGATGTTCTTCCTGAACGCGACCGACCCGACCACGATCAACGCCACCCGCGCGGCGATGGTCGGCATCGGCTTCAAGGCCCAGCGCCTGGGGAACCGCCTGCTGAAGAACTTCGCGAAAGAGCAGACCGCGGCGCCGCCGCCGACCACGGGCAAGCCGCCGATCCGCGAGCAGGTGATCCACTTCATCAACAAGAAGATGCCGGGCAACCTGCCGAAGAAGACGGCGCGCGCGCTGCTCGACATCGAGGACGACAAGGTCATCCCGATCATCCGCAACCCGAAGGCGACGAATGCCGACAGCGAGGCGGTGTTCTACTTCCCCGGCTGCGGCTCCGAGCGCCTGTTCTCGCAGGTGGGCCTGGCGACCCAGGCGATGCTGTGGGAAGTCGGCGTGCAAACCGTGCTGCCGCCCGGCTACCTGTGCTGCGGCTACCCGCAGCGCGGCGCCGGCCAGTACGACAAGGCCGACAAGATGATGACGGACAACCGTGTGCTGTTCCACCGCATGGCGAACACCCTGAATTATCTCGACATCAAGACGGTGCTGGTGTCCTGCGGCACCTGCTACGACCAGCTCGCGACCTACGAGTTCGAGAAGATCTTCCCTGGCTGCCGCATCATGGACATCCACGAATACCTGCTCGAAAAAGGGGTCAAACTTGAAGGCGTGAGCGGCACGCGCTACATGTACCACGATCCCTGCCACACGCCGATGAAGATGCAGGACTCGATCAAGACCGTGAACGCGCTGGTGCAGACCTTCGACAACGTCAAGATTGAGAAGAACGACCGTTGCTGCGGCGAATCCGGCACCTTTGCCGTGACGCGCCCGGACATCGCCACCCAGGTGCGCTACCGCAAGGAAAGCGAAGTCGAGAAGGGCGCGGCCAAGCTGCGTGAAGACGGTTTCGAGGGCGAAGTGAAGATCCTGACGAGCTGCCCGTCCTGCCTGCAAGGGCTGTCGCGCTACAATGGCGACGCCGGCACCTCGGCCGACTACATCGTGGTCGAAATCGCCAAGCACTTGCTGGGCGAGAACTGGCTGCCGGATTATGTGGCACGCGCCAATAACGGCGGTATCGAAAGGGTGTTAGTGTGAGTGGTACGTCAATGCAGGAAGAAGGGTGCGAACTGTGCGCGCAGGGGGGGCCGAATGCGACGCCGGCGGTGTACGCCGACGACAAGCTGTCGGTCATCATCGTCGACGACGCGAATTATCCCGGGTTTTGCCGGGTGATCTGGCGAGACCATGTGCGCGAAATGAGCGACCTGTCGCGCGAAGACCGCCTGCTGCTCAACGAAGTGGTCTTCCATGTCGAGCAGGCGGTGCGCGAAACGATGGCGCCCACGAAAATGAACGTGGCCAGCCTCGGCAACGTCGTGCCGCACCTGCACTGGCACATCATTCCGCGCTATGCGGACGATGCCCATTTCCCGGCGCCGGTCTGGGCCACCGCCGTGCGCAAGAGCGATGAATCCGTTCTCGAAGCGCGCCGCGCGCAACTGCCGCACCTGCAGGAGGCCATCGCGCGCCGCCTGCAACAATCGTAAAGAACCATCATGCCAACGCCGACCGAACTCACCGTCCATCAAAAATCCCGCCTGTTCGACATCGCTTTCGATGACGGCAGCGCGTTTTCGATCCCGTTCGAGCTGATGCGCGTGTATTCGCCCTCGGCCGAAGTAAAGGGCCACGGCCCCGGCCAGGAGGTGCTGCAAGTGGGCAAGCGCGAGGTCGGCATCCGCGGCGTCGAGCCGGTCGGCAATTACGCCGTGAAACCGCTGTTCAACGACGGCCACGAAAGCGGCATCTATACCTGGGACTTCCTGTACAAGCTGGGCAGCGAGCACGATGCGCTGTGGGCGGACTACATGGCGCGCCTGCATGCGGCCGGGTTCGAGGGCGATAGCGGACGCGAGCCGGGCACCGTGCTGCCGGGTGCGCCGGTGCGTACCGGCGGCTGCGGCGGGCATAGCCACTGATAAAGCGGGTCCGGCGCTACCGCCGGCGTGTTCAAAAGAAAAGCGCCCTGAAAGGGCGCTTTTTGCTTTGGCTCCAGCCGCATGCAGTCGCATGCAGCAGTGTGCCCACTTTACTTCTCGATCAGCACAGGCGTATTGAAACCCAGTTCCTTCATCCTCGGCAGCTGCGTTTTCGCATCGCCCACCACCAGCCACACCATCTTCGACGGATCAAGATACTTCTGCGACAAGGCCTGGACTTGCGGCAGCGTCATCGCCTTCACCGTCTGTTCGCGGTCCTTGATGTAGTCGGCGCGCCAGCCGTACTTGCTGATGTTGTCGAGCATGCCCAGCTTGGCGGTGGACGTCTCGAAGGCACGCGCATTGCTCTTGATGAGGAAGTTCTTGGTCGTCTCCAGGTCGGCCGCCGTGTAGGTCGGGGCGTAGTCCTGCAGGATCTGTTTCACCAGCTGGGTGGACTCGAGCGTGACGTTGGTGCGTACGCCGCTGGCGATGACGAATGGCCCGGCACTCTTGCTGCCCGAGAAATTCGAATTGATCCCGTAGGTATAGCCTTTCCCTTCGCGCAGCTGCTGGGTCAGGCGCGACGCGAAACCGCCACCGCCGAGGATGTAGTTCATCACGGTAGCCGGGTAGTAGTCCGGGTCGGTGACCGCCAGCGCGCGGTAGCCCACCTGGATTACCGACTGCTTCGCATCCGGCACATCGACGAAGTAGACTTTGGCAGGCGCCGGGACAGCCGCGCTCGATGCTGGCGGCAGCGCGACCGGCCGCGCCTTCCATTCGCGGCCGAGTTCGGCCAGCGAACGCGCCACGGCGGCTTTCGGCAGGGCGCCGATCACGTGCATGCGTGCGTTGGAAGGCGTCAGGTTGGCCCGGTAGTAGCCCTTCAGGTCGTCGATGGTGATCGCATTCACGGTCTCGGCCGTGCCGAGGATGTTGCGCGAACGGATGTCGTCTTTTCCGTAGACCAGCTTGGCGAAATTGCTGCTTGCCAGCGCGTTCGGATCGGCTTCCTGCTGGCGAATCTGGCTCAGTACGCTCTGCTTGATCAGGGCGAATTCCTTCTCGTCCCAGCGTGGCTGCAACAGGATTTCCCGGACCAGGTCCAGGGTCGCTCGGTAATTGCGCGCCAGGGTCGTCACGCTGATGCGCACATCCTCGACCCGGGCCGACACATTGATCGTCGCGCCCAGTTGCTGGATCGCTTCTTCCAGCTCCTGCGGGGTTTTCGTGGCGGTGCCCTGGGTCATCATGCGCGCCATCAGGTTGGCGACGCCCACCTTGTCGAGCTTGTCGAGCAGCAGGCCGCCATCGATCGCGATATCGAACTGCACCAGCGGCACTTCGTTGTTCTCGATGCCGACCACGCGCATGCCATTGGCCAGCCTGGTGTCCCACACCTGCGGCACCTTCAGGGCGGCAGGAGCCCCGTAGGCAGGTTCCTTGCTGCGGTCGAAGCTGGACGCGGTCTTCGTATATTCCGCATTTCCACTCGCATCGACCGTCTTCTCCGCCCCCTGCACGACTTTCTCTTCGACGACGTCGGCCTTGGCCGAGCCGGAGAGGGCAAGCGCCAGCTTGCCCTTCGGGACGAAACTGGTCGCAACGTAAGGCTTGCCCTTGATATAGGTGTCATACACGCGCCGCACGTCGGCAGGCGTGACCGCCAGCGTTTTCCTGACGCTCTCCACGACATACCCTGGATTGCCGGTCAAATAGTTGTATTCCGCAAGCAGCGCCGATTTGCCGAGCACGCTGGACACCGAGTTATAGAAACGGGTCTCGAGGCCGGCCTTGATCCGGTTCAGGTCGCGCTGCGAAATGCCTTCCTGTTCGAACTTGGCAAACGCCTTGTCGACCGCGCCCGCCACCTCGTCGAGGGGCTTGCCTTCGAAAGCACGAATTCGCAGCATGAACTGGCCCGCCAGTTCCGAGCTCTGGTTGCCGATCTGGACGTTCGGCGCCAGCTTGCCGTCTTCCACGAGCACTTTATAAAAGGGCGCGCGCTTCGTTTGCGACAGGTATTCGGCCAGCACTTCGAGTGCATAGGCGTCGGCATGCAAGTCCTCGACCGTCGGCCAGGCCATGGTCAGCTCGGGCAGTTTCGCGAAATTGTCTTCGTGGGCCAGTTTTACAGTTTGCTCCACCACGCCCGGGCGCTTGGCCATGGGCTTCATCGGATCGCCGCGCTTGATCTCGGAAAAGTACTTCTCGACCCACTTGCGTGCCTGGACCGGATCGAAGTCGCCGGCCAGCACCAGGGTCACATTGTTCGGCACGTACCACAGGCGGAAGAATTCCTTGACGTCGTCGAGGGTCGCATTCTGCAGGTCGTCGAGGGAGCCGATGACCTGCCAGTTGTACGGGTGGTCCGCCGGGTACAGGGCCTTGTTGATGACGTAGCGGGTGTGGCCGTAGGGCGCGTTGTCGACGCCCTGGCGTTTCTCGTTCTTGACGACCTGTTTCTCCTTGGCCAGTACCGGATCGGTGACGGTGTTGATGAACCAGCCGAGCTTGTCCGCTTCGGCCCAGATCATTTTCTCGAGCGCGTCCTTGGGGACCGTCTGCAGGTAGTTGGTGCGGTCCTGCGAGGTCGACCCGTTGGCGCCGGAGCCGCCGATGCGGGCGCTCATCTTGTCGAGGCCGCCCTTGCCCAGGTTTTCAGATTCCAGGAACAGCAGGTGTTCGAACAGGTGGGCGAAGCCCGTGCGGCCGGCTTTCTCGCGGCTTGAACCCACATGGGCCGTCAGGTTCACGGCAACGACCGGATCGGAGCGGTCAATGTGGAAGATGACATCGAGTCCGTTTGGCAGCGTGAACTTCTGGAAGTCCACTTTCAGCCCCGCCCTGGACGCGGCCTGTGCCGGCTTTGCGGCATGTGCGGGAAGCGCGACGGCCGAGGTCAAGGCCGAGGTAAAACACGCGGCCAGCAAGAGGGTCGATGGAATAGTCTTCATGTCATTGGCTTCCTGGGATAGGGCGGGCAGCCGTTGCGGCAGGCCACAGGTTTCTGCATAGTATTGCAGTTTCCTGATTGCTACAACGCCCAAGCGAGGGCGGCTATCAACGGCGCCGCCAAAAGAAAAGCGCCCTGGAAGGGCGCTTTCGCATGGATTCCAACCGCACTGCGTCGCTCGTGGCAACGCGTACAGCTAAACCATTACTGCGGCTGGATATTGGCAGCCTGCTTGCCCTTTGGGCCGGTCGTGATCTCGAAGCTCACGCGCTGATTCTCGGCCAGCGACTTGAAGCCGGTGGAGTTGATAGCCGAAAAGTGCGCGAATACGTCTTCACCACCGCCGTCCGGGGTAATGAAGCCAAAACCCTTCGCATCGTTGAACCATTTAACAGTACCGCTCGTCATGTTGTTGCTCCCCTATAGATTATTTGTGTTTGCCTTGCTTGGGCTTGCGGTAATGAAACGCGTAACGCCAGCACCGGGCTTAACAAAGCAAATCGATTATAGGCATAAGTGAACAACAACGAAGCACAATTGTTTGCAATTTTCCTGATGAGTTGGCTCTTCGCGACGCAACATGTGACGAGCGGCATCAAGCATTTCCGAGCGGCATTGAAAGGATGGTCAAAGCGCTCCTCGACGGCATTCAGGGCTTTCCGGATATAGGCATGCTGGTTCCCGAAATACACCTGCACATGGTTCCTGCAACTCTCAAAACAGCGGATCGCCGCCAGGTCCACCATGTGGCAGCGCTCGCCGTCCTTGATAAAAATCCTGCTCGATTCTTCCAGTGGCGCTTTGGGTGCAACGGGCCCATTGGGCAGGGCACGCGCCTCCAGCTTGCGCAAGGCCTGACCGAGGCGTTCCATGCTGATCGGCTTGAGCAGATAGTCGACCTCCACGATGCGCTCGACGCGCGCCTTGTCCTGCGCGGAAAAATGGCGGTGCATATAGGCCTGTCCGAGCGCGTCGCCCAGCGCTGCGCTCAATGAGTCGAGCGCGCGTTCGGCACGTGGAGCGGGTACCGCCTGGCCGCCGAGCGCCTTGCCGCGGAAGGCGAAATGAGCAGCGCGGAACGGTTCCGGCAGCAGCGGCGCCGCCGAGTCGAGCGTGCGCAGCCGGAAGTAGAGCTTCCAGTCGTCCAGCGGCAGTTCGTGCTGCAGGCGGGCAATCGCCGCGGCCCCGGGCGGATGCACCAGGTTCACCGTTTCGCCCGCTTTGATCCCCGCTCCCGCCAGGAAGGCCTGCCAGTCGAGACCGGGCGCCGTACCGGCCAGCCCGGCGGCGGCGAGCGGCTGCACCCGGGCCGGATTGGTAGCCTCGGCAGCGGGCACGTGCGCCGCCGCCAGGCGCTTTTCCAGGGCCAGCACCCGCTGCGCTGCCGCTCGGGGATGGCGTTCGCCGGACAGTTTGGCCAGCGTTGCCAGGTAGGCCAGGTAGGCGGCGCGGGCGCTTTCCATCCGCGCCCCTTTATTCAGGTAGTAGTCGCGGTCGGGCAAGCCCAGTCCTCCCTGCATCACGAGCACGCGGTTGGTGCCGGGGTCCTTGAAGTCGGCAAAGCCTCCCCACAGCCACAAGGGGGTTTTCAGGATGCCCTGCACGCGTCCCTGCCAGCGTGCCAGCTCGAGCGGGTTGGCGATGGCGTCGATCGCCGCCAGTTGCGCGCGCACCGGACCCAGGCCGGTGCGGTCGATCGCCGCGGTATCCATCTCGCTGTCGAAGTAGTCGACCAGCTTGCGCGCGTCGCTGCCCGCCGGCTGCGGCTGGCGGCGCAAGTCGTCGACGATGGCGCGCACCCGCGCGTTGATAATTGCCGGCAAGTCGGCGGCGTAGACCTCGGACTTATCTGCGGGAACGGTGGTGCGGTCCAGCCAGGCGCCGTTGGCGGCGAGGAACAGGTCGTCCTGCACCCGGACCGCGGCGTGGGGCAGGGCAGGGGCCTGCCCGGCGGCGAGGGCAGGGGTGGCAAAGACTGCCAGCGGCAGCAGGAGGCAAGGGAGAATGGAGGGGCGAAAGGTCACGGGAATCCAGTGGCGACAGGGTAAGTGGCCGGCATGGCCGGGGCACAACCAGTATCGCCAAGCTGGATACCGCCGGGAGATCGCGGTGCTGGACGGCCGCTTTCGGCTCGTGAACGGTGTGAAAGCCTGCTGTGCGGCAGGCCCTCTTGCTCAGTTGCCTGCCTGGCCGCGGACGGCGCTCGACAGCAAGTCCACCACTTCCTCGATCCGGTACGGCTTGGCGACGATCCTGATGCCCGGCAGCGCTACCTGCTGTTCGGTGTAGCCGGTCGCCAGCACAATCGGCAGGCCAGGATAGCGTTGCTTGAGGATGGTGGCGAGGTCGACGCCGCTGACCTGGCCCGGCATCACGATGTCGGAGAACACCACGTCGGGACGGCAGCCCTCGCTTTCCAGCAGCCGCAATGCGGCCTCGCCGTTGTCGGCCACCAGCACCTCGAAGCCGCTGTCGCCGAGGGCGCGCACCACGGCCTCGCGCACCAGCGGATCGTCTTCCACGAACAGCACAGTGCCGCTGGCCCGCGATGAGGACGCGGCCTGCGGGGGGGCGGCCACCACCGGGACCACCTCCTGTGCGCGCAACAGGTACATGTCGACCCGGGTGCCGATACCGGGAATGCTGTCGAGCACCAGCGTGCCGCCGGCCTGGACCGCGAACGCATAGGCTTGCGGCAGGCCCAGGCCCGTTCCCTGGCCGGGCGGCTTGGTGGTGAAGAAGGGATCGAGCGCGCGCGCCATGACGTCCGGCGTCATGCCGCAGCCGGTATCGGTCATGCTCACCAGGACGTAGTCGCCGCGTAGCAAGGTGCCGTCGACACCATCGTGCGACACATTGCTGGCCTGCAGGCGCAGCGTGCCGCCGCCAGGCATGGCGTCGCGCCCGTTCAGGGCCAGGTTGAGCAGGGCGATGTCGAACTGCAGCGGCTCGAGCGTCACCGGCCACACGTCTTTCTCGCAATGCACCTCGACGGTGACATCGTTGCGCAGCGAACCTTTTATCAATTGGACCGCGCTGTGCAGCTGGTCGCAGATGTCGACCGTCGCCACGCGCGCTTCCTGCTGGCGCCCGAAGGAGCCCAGCTGGCCGGTCAGGACCGTGGCCCGGGTCACCGTGCGCTGGCAGGTCTGGATCAGGGTCTTGACCTTGTCTTCGCGGGTGCTGAAGGACGCCAGCTGCAGTGCGGTGGTCAGGGTTTGCAGCAGGTTGTTGTATTCGTGGGCGATGCCGCCGGTCAGGCGCCCGAGGGCTTCGAGCTTCTGGTTCTTCAGCAGCGCCGTTTGCGCCCGTTCGGTGGCGGCGATCGCAGTGGCGACGCGCGCCTCCATCTCGCTTTGCGCATGGCGGATGCGGGTGCTGGCCTCGGCCAGGCGCTGCGCCACGGTGTCGAGCTCGGCCCAGCCGAGCGGCCGGTAAGGCAGCTCGACGCCGTCACCGAGCGCCTTCGCGCTTTCGCCAAGCGCTTCGAGCGGGGCCATTGCGCGGTTGGCAAAACGGTGTGCGGCGGCCAGGCCGATCAGGAGCAGCAGGGTCATCAGGCCGCCGAGCAGGGCGGCCGCGCGCAGCGGCGCCTGGCGCAGCTCGCTGTGCGGAACGCTGAGCAGCACTTTCCATTCCGCGCCCGGCACCGTGCTGGCGAATACGCGCGAATCGATGCCGTCCAGGGTGCGCGATTCGTACATCGTGTCCGGGGCCTGGGCCATGCGGATGCGCGAGCTCTCGCGCACCATTTTGCCGACATAGCGTTCCGGATCGCGAGTGCGGGCCACGATGACGCCCTTGCGGTCGACCACGGTCGCCAGCCAGGCAGCGGGCAGGTGCTGGCGCATCAGCAGGCCCTGCAGCGAACCGGCGCTGACGGCCATGGCCAGCAGGTGGCGTACGGAACCGCCCGCTTTGACGGGCACCTGGATCGCGAACACATGGCGCTTGACCACTTGCCCAGTGAACAAGTCCGACACCAGCATGCCGCCGTTTCCATGTTTTGTCATCAACTGGGAAAGGTTCGAGACGTTGCGAATCGGCAGGACACTGCCGTAGGGGCGGAGCGTGTTGAGCAACTGGCGCGATTCGAGGTCGAACAGGACGATATGCGCGTCCGGTGCAATCACCACGTCCCGGGCGTAATCGTAAAAGACGGGCAAGCGGTTGTCCGCCAGCGCGGGTGACGCCGCCAGAACGCGCAGCACTTCCTCCTTCTTTTCCAGCTCGTTGTCGACCAATAAGGCCATGGCGCGCGCCGTCTCGGCCATGCTGCGGTTTTGCGCAGCCTGCGCGTCGCGGTAAACGTAGGCAACGGCCAGCGCCGCCGCGATGAACGAGGGAACCAGTACGGATAGGACTAAAAGCAGGAAACGGGTCCTGGTTCGCATCGAAGGAAGTTGCCAGTAAGGAAAGCGGAATGAGGGAGAGTGATTATACAAGAGTCAATATTTAAGCCACGCACTGATGAGCCGGCGGCGCCGCCATCGTGCCCCGGGCGCCCGTAATGCAGGGCGCTTGTATAATGCGAAAAGATTAAACAGTCACCTACTTATGACCAATACCACCCATTTCGGCTACAAGACCGTGTCCGAGGACGAGAAGGTCCACGAGGTCGCCAAGGTTTTCCATTCCGTGGCGGCGAAATACGACGTCATGAACGACCTGATGTCCGGTGGCCTGCACCGCATCTGGAAGACCTTCACCATCGCCCAGGCCGGCGTGCGTCCCGGTTTCAAGGTGCTCGACATCGCCGGCGGCACGGGTGACCTGTCGAAGGCGTTTGCGAAACAGGCGGGGCCGAGCGGGGAAGTCTGGCTGACCGATATTAACGAATCGATGCTGCGCGTCGGCCGCGACCGACTATTGAATAAAGGCCTGGTGACCCCAACTTTATTGTGTGACGCCGAAAAGCTGCCGTTCCCGGACAATTATTTTGACCGGGTCAGTGTCGCTTTCGGCCTGCGCAACATGACGCACAAGGACCAGGCGCTGGCGGAAATGCGCCGCGTGCTGAAACCCGGCGGCAAGCTGCTGGTGCTGGAATTTTCGAAAGTGGCGACGCCCCTGCAAAAGCCCTACGATGTGTATTCGTTCTCGGTGCTGCCGTGGCTGGGCCAGCGCATCGCCGGCGATGCGGAGAGTTACCGTTACCTGGCCGAGTCGATCCGCATGCACCCGGACCAGGAAACGCTGAAAGGCATGATGCAGACCGCGGGCCTGGAGCGCGTGCAGTACTTCAACCTGACGGCAGGCGTGGCAGCTTTGCATACTGGTATCAAACTTTAAGGGGACTTCGATGAAAATGAAAAAATTCCTGGCCACGGCCATGCTGGCGCTGACCGCCACCGCCATGATTGCCGAAGCCACCGCGCGCCCGATGGGCGGCAAGCGTTCCATCGGCCGCCAGTCGCAGGCGGTCCGCCAGATGCCGGCTCCGGCTCCGGCGGCGCCCATGAATCGCCAGCAGGCAGCCCCGGCGCCAGCCGCCCCGGTTGCCGGCGCTGCTGCCGGCGCGGCCGGTGCGCGTGCCGCACAGGCAGCGAAACCGAGCATGTGGAAGGGGCTGCTCGGCGGCGCGCTGCTCGGCCTGGGCCTGGGCGCCCTGTTCTCGCATCTCGGTATCGGCGGCGCCATAGCGTCCTTCCTCTCTGCCGTCCTGATGATCGCGCTGCTGGCGCTGGCCGTGATGTTCATCGTGCGCATGTTCCGCCGCAAGGACACGCCAGCCAACCCGGCCTTCCAGGGCGGCTACAGCGGCCAGCCGGTCCCTGCCGGCGCCACGCCTGAAATCGGTTCCGGCCTGCGCCACCAGCCGAGCGCCTTCCAGGGCACGGCAGCGGGCGTGTCGCTGAACAAGGCTGGGCCAGTCGCCCCGGCGGGCGCGACCCCGCACACCCCGTGGGGCGTGCCGGCCGACTTCGATACCGAAGCCTTCCTGCGCCATGCCAAGTCCTCCTTCATCCGCATGCAGGCGGCCTGGGACAAGGGCGACGTCGCCGACCTGCGCGAGTTCACCACCCCCGAGGTGTTTGCCGAGCTGAAGATGCAGATCGCGGAACGCGGCGCGAATGCCGACTTTACCGATGTCGTCTCCATCGACGCCCAGCTGCTGGGGATCGAAACGACGGCCAGCGATTACCTGGCAAGCGTCCAGTTCGACGGCATGATCCGCACCGCACCGAACGCGCCGGCCGAGCCGTTCTCGGAAGTGTGGAACATGGAAAAGCCGCTGTCGGGCAATACCGGTTGGGTCCTCGCAGGTATTCAACAGCAGCAATAATTTTTTGGAAAGTTTCCCGTGCGCCCGAGTTTGTGCCGGGCAAACTGGTAAGATCAGAGCCGCCCGCGTTACAACGGGCGGTTTTGTTTTTTAGCGACCCCTACCCATGTTCCCGAACGCTTCTCTCTTGTCGCCGCAACGTGCCCTGACGGTTTCCGCCGTCGCCACGATCAACCACCTGCTGGCTGGGGAGGAGTGGGCGCGCGCGTCGCTGCGGCGCCATGCCGGCAAACTCGCCTGCATCGATACCGGTCACCTGCAATTGCGCCTGCGTGTGGGGGCGGATGGGCTGCTTGAGGCAGGCGAACCGGCAGCGCTGCCGGCCGTCACCATCCACGTCAAGCTGGCCGACCTGCCGCTGATCGCGCAACACCGCGACCGGGCGTTTTCCTATGTGCGCATCGAAGGCGATGCCGAGTTTGCGAACACGATATCGACGCTCAGCCGCGGCCTGCGCTGGGAACCCGAGCACGACCTCGAACGCCTGTTCGGTCCGATCGTCGCGACCCGGGTGGCCGGCGGGGCCCGCAGCTCGGTGAACGGCCTGCGCGCCACCGGCCGCCGTCTGGCGGAGAACCTGGCCGAATTCCTGGTCGAAGAACGCCCGGTGCTGGCCCGGCCAGGCCAGGTCGAGGAATTCGGCGCCGATGTCGTGCGCCTGCGCGATGACGTCGAACGCGCGGCTAAGAAGGTGGCACGGCTGGAAAGCCTGCTGGCGCAGCATCAGGCTCGCAAGGTGGCCGCGCAGCTGCCGGCTGAACCGATTGCCCTCATTCCGACAACCCGCCCGAGCGGGGACACCACCCTGGACAGCTGATGATATTGAAATTCCTGCGCCTGCTTAAAATCTTCACGGTCGCAACCAAGTACGGCCTCGATGAAATTGCAATGTCCGGTTTCGACGCGCCGCGTACTGCGCGTTTTGTTAGCGGCATGTTTTTCTGGCGCAGGAGGATGACCAGTCCACGCGCGATCCGCCTGCGCCTCGCCCTGGAAGAGCTCGGCCCGATCTTCATCAAGTTCGGCCAGGTGCTGTCGACCCGGCGCGACCTGATGCCGCAAGATATCGCCGACGAGCTGTCCCTGCTGCAGGACCGGGTCCCGCCCTTCGATTCGGCCCTCGCCATTGCCCAGATCACCGAGTCGCTCGGCGCCCATCCGGACCAGCTGTTCGCCAGTTTTGACCCGGTGCCGGTGGCCTCGGCCTCGATCGCCCAGGTGCACTTCGCCACGCTGAAGAACGGCAAGGAAGTGGCGGTCAAGGTGCTACGTCCGGGCATGAAGAAAACCATCGACGAAGACGTGGCGCTGATGGACATGGCCTCGAGCCTGGTCGAGCGCGTGTGGAAGGACAGCCGCCGGCTGAAACCGCGCGAAGTCGTCGCCGAATTCGACAAATACCTGCACGACGAGCTGGACCTGATGCGCGAGGCGGCCAATGCCGCCCAGCTGCGCCGGAATTTCGCGGATTCCGATTTGCTGATGGTGCCCGAAATGTACTGGGACTATTGCTCCAGCAGCGTGATCGTCATGGAGCGCATGAACGGCATCCCGGTCTCGCAGATCGACCGCCTGGCGGCCGAAGGCGTGGACCTGAAAAAGCTGTCGACCGATGGCGTCGAGATCTTCTTCACCCAGGTCTTCCGCGACGGTTTCTTCCACGCGGATATGCACCCCGGTAATATCCTGGTGTCGGTCGAGCCGGAAACCTTTGGCCGCTACATCGCGCTCGACTTCGGCATCGTCGGCACCCTGAACGATTTCGACAAGGACTACCTGTCGCAAAACTTCCTGGCCTTCTTCCGGCGCGACTACAAGCGCGTTGCCGAGGCCCACATCGAGTCGGGCTGGGCGCCACGCAATACCCGCGTCGATGAACTCGAATCCGCCGTGCGCGCCTGCTGCGAACCGATCTTCGACCGCCCGCTGAAAGACATCTCGTTCGGCCAGGTCCTGCTGCGTTTGTTCCAGACCTCGCGCCGTTTCAATGTCGAAGTCCAGCCACAACTCGTGCTGCTGCAAAAGACCCTGCTCAACATCGAGGGCCTCGGACGCCAGCTCGACCCAGACCTCGACCTGTGGAAGACGGCCAGGCCCTACCTCGAGCGCTGGATGGGCGACCAGCTCGGCTGGCGGGGCTTTGTCGAGAAACTCAAGGACGAGGCGCCGCGCTACGCCCACATCTTCCCGCAACTGCCGCGCCTGGTGCACCGCGCGCTCGAGCAGCAGTCCCATCCGCACCTGGCCACCCATGAGCTGCTCAGCATGCTCGTGGTCGAGCAGCGCCGCACCAACCGGCTGATCGGATTCGTGGCCTGGCTGGCGGGTGGTGTCGCGTCCGGCATCATCTTCGCCGCCGTGTTGACGCGCTACGGCAACCCGTTCTAGGCTTGCTCCACTGACCATGCCTGATAATCATGCCTGAATTCGCAAGCCGCGATCCGCGCGCACCCGATTTCTGGGACGAGCGCTTCGAACGCGGCTTCACGCCCTGGGACCTGGGCGGCGTGCCGGCTGCCTTGCACGATTTCGTCAAGGCCAGCGAAGGGCCGCGCACGGTCCTGATTCCCGGTTGCGGCACTGCATACGAACTGATTTACCTGAATGATGCCGGCTGGGATGCGCTCGCCATCGATTTTTCGCCGGCGGCGGTGAGCCGGGCGCGCCAACTTGCCGGCCAGTGGGCGCCGCGCGTGCTCGAAGCGGATTTCTTTGCCTGGGAGCCGCAGCGCCCGCTCGACCTGATCTATGAGCGCGCCTTCCTGTGCGCGATGCCGCCAAGCCTGTGGCCGCAGCTCGCGGCGCGCTGGGCGGCGCTGCTGGTGCCGGGCGGCCTGCTGGCCGGCTTCTTTTTCTTTGGAGAGTCGCCCAAAGGCCCGCCCTTCGGCATCGCCAGGACGGCGCTCGAGGCGCTGCTGTCGCCCCATTTCGAGCTGGTCGACGAGGCAGCGGTTGCCGACTCGCTGCCGGTGTTCGAGGGCACGGAACGCTGGATGGTCTGGCGCCGCCGCTAGACGCACAGGCAAAAAAAATGCCCGCATGCGCGGGCTCGGGAAATACAGCGTTCTTGTACGGCCATGCGGCGATTCGGGATCGCGCCAACTTCTGTTTCTTGATCATTCGTGCGGCTGGTCGTTTGCCCAACCGGCAGCATGCTGTTCAGGGATGCTATTTAAACATACAGTTGACACTCGGCAAACCGAACCTTGCGCGATGCTGGCGAAAAACAACACTATGGGCTTGGGCGCCCGGGCGCTTCGCCCTGGATGTCATCCGCCGCCCATCCTCTCGCCGGCCTTGCCCCCGAAAAGCTAACACCGGCCCTAAAAGCTTTATAATTCAGGGTTTTGAAGATTTTTGCGGAGTATCACATGCCGATTTACGCTTACCGCTGCGACGAATGCGGTTTTTCCAAAGATGTACTGCAAAAAATTTCTGACCCGGTCCTCACCGATTGCCTGTCTTGCGGCAAGAGCGCGTTCAAGAAACAGGTGACTGCCGCCGGTTTCCAGCTCAAGGGTTCGGGCTGGTACGTGACCGATTTCCGTGGCGGCAAAGCGCCGGCGACCGGAGCGGCACCTGCCGCCGCTGCGTCCGATACGGCCGCCGCTCCTGCTGCTGCCTCTTCCTCGGGCGACGCCGGCAAGAGCGCCGGTTCTGCTCCCGCTGCCGCGGCACCAAGCGGCGACAAGAGCGCGTCCTGATGGGATCACGCCCTGCGGCCTTTGGGCCGCAGCAATAAGAACAACGAGAACGCGATGCGCAAATATTTCCTCACCGGCCTCCTGATCCTGGTTCCCCTGGCGATCACGGGCTGGGTCCTGAACCTGGTCATCGGCACGCTCGACCAGTCGCTGATGTTCGTGCCCGAGCGTTGGCAGCCGCGCAACCTGATCGGCATGGATGTGCCGGGCATCGGTGCGATCCTGACGATCGCCATCGTCTTCCTGACGGGCTTGCTGACGAATAACCTGGTCGGCAAATGGGTCGTGCGCGTGGGCGAGCGCCTGCTCAAGCGCGTTCCCGTGGTCAGCTCGCTCTACGGCAGCGTGAAGCAGGTGTCCGACACCCTGTTTTCGTCGTCCGGCAACGCCTTCCGCCAGGCCGTGCTGATCCCGTATCCGCATGCCGAGTCGTACACCATCGCGTTCCTGACCGGCGTGCCCGGCGGCGACGTGAAGAACCACCTGGTCGGCGAGTACGTCAGCGTCTACGTGCCGACGACCCCGAACCCCACCTCCGGCTTTTTCCTGATGATGGAACGCAGCAAGGTCGTCGAGCTGGACATGACGGTCGATGCGGCGCTGAAATACATCGTCTCCATGGGAGTGGTGGCGCCGGGCGACACGCCTGTCAGCGCCCCCGTCGCCCGCGACGTGGTCACCCACTAAGAACAAGCAAGCATCAAGGCCGCCGCGGGCGGCAACCGATACACCAACCTGGAATAGAGAAAAATATGTCCTCCATGCGTACCAACTATTGCGGCCTCGTCACCGAAGAACTGCTGGGCCAAACCGTCAGCCTGTGCGGCTGGGTACACCGCCGCCGCGACCACGGCGGCGTGATCTTCATCGACCTGCGCGACCGCGAAGGCCTGGTGCAGGTGGTCTGCCACCCGGACAATGCCGACGTGTTCAAGGCTGCCGAGCATGTGCGCAACGAGTACTGCCTGCGCATCACCGGCACCGTCGTCAACCGCCTCGAAGGCACCGCCAACGCCAACCTGAAGTCGGGCAAGATCGAGATCAACACCACGCAACTGGAAGTGCTGAACCCTTCGGTGCCGGTGCCTTTCCAGCTGGACGACGACAACCTGTCGGAAACTACCCGCCTGACGCACCGCGTGCTCGACCTGCGCCGCGGCCAGATGCAGCACAACCTGCGCCTGCGCTATAAAGTGTCGATGGAAGTGCGCAAGTACCTCGACAACCTGGGCTTCATCGACATCGAAACCCCGATGCTGACCAAGTCGACCCCGGAAGGCGCCCGCGACTACCTGGTGCCGTCGCGCGTTAATCCGGGCAACTTCTTCGCGCTGCCGCAGTCGCCGCAGCTGTTCAAGCAGCTGCTGATGGTCGCCAACTTCGACCGTTACTACCAGATCACCAAGTGCTTCCGCGACGAAGACCTGCGTGCCGACCGCCAGCCGGAATTCACCCAGATCGACTGCGAAACCTCGTTCCTGACGGAACAGGAAATCCGTGACCTGTTCGAAGACATGATGCGCGTCGTCTTCAAGAACGCTGCCGGCATCGACCTGCCGAACCCGTTCCCGGTGATGGATTTCGCCACCGCCATGGGCATGTATGGTTCGGACAAGCCGGACATGCGCGTGAAACTCGAGTTCACCGAACTGACCGAACTGATGAAGTCGGTCGAGTTCAAGGTCTTCAACAGCGCCGCCAACATGGCCGGCGGCCGTGTGGTCGGCATGCGCGTGCCGCAGGGCGGCTCGATGCCGCGTTCGGAAATCGACGCCTACACCCAGTTCGTCGCCATCTACGGCGCCAAGGGCCTGGCCTACATCAAGGTCAACGAGAAGGCAAAAGGCCGTGACGGCCTGCAGTCGCCGATCGTCAAGAACATCTCGGACGAGGTCCTGGCGCAGATCCTGGAACTGACGGGCGCGCAGGATGGCGACCTGATCTTCTTCGGCGCCGACAAGGCCAAGGTTGTCAACGACGCCATCGGCGCGCTGCGCGTGAAGATCGGCCACTCGGAATTCGCGAAGAAGGCCGGCCTGTTCGAGGAAACCTGGGCGCCGCTGTGGGTCATCGACTTCCCGATGTTCGAGCACGACGAAGAAAACAACCGCTGGACCGCGACCCACCACCCGTTCACCGCGCCAAAAGACGGCCACGAAGACATGCTGGAAACGGATCCGGGCGCCTGCATCGCCAAGGCCTACGACATGGTCCTGAACGGCTGGGAACTGGGCGGCGGTTCGATCCGTATCCACCGCGAAGAAGTGCAGAGCAAGGTCTTCCGCGCGCTGAAGATCGACGCCGAAGAAGCGCAATTGAAATTCGGCTTCCTGCTCGACGCCCTGCAGTACGGCGCGCCGCCGCACGGTGGCCTGGCCTTCGGCCTGGACCGCCTGGTGACCCTGATGACCGGCTCGGAATCGATCCGCGACGTGATCGCCTTCCCGAAGACCCAGCGCGCGCAGGACCTGCTGACCAATGCGCCGTCGGAAGTCGACGAGAAGCAGCTGAAAGAGTTGCATATCCGCCTGCGTAATGAGCCTAAGGTCGGTTGAACCGAAAGTCGGCTAAGCACGGCTGGCCTGATGGCTGGGTAGAATAGGGGCCGGAGCGTCGTCAATGACGCTCCGGCCTTTTTTATTTGCATAACAAGGATAGTCAGTGCACAAGATTCCAGAATCCGTCCTCGTCGTCATCCACACGCTTGACCTGGATGTGCTGCTGATCGAGCGCGCCGACCGTCCCGGCTTCTGGCAATCGGTCACCGGTTCGCTCGACACGCCGGACGAGCCTCTGCTGGCCACCGCCACCCGCGAGCTGTTCGAGGAAACCGGCATCGTCGCCGATGGCGAACGCATCCGTTTGCACGACTGGGGCCTGTCGAACATCTACGAGATCTACCCGACCTGGCGCCACCGCTACGCGCCTGGCGTCACCCACAACACCGAGCACGTGTTTTCCGTCTGCGTGCCACGCGACATCGCCATCACGCTGAGCCCGCGCGAGCACCTGCAGTACGCCTGGCTACCGCTGCTCGAAGCCGCGGACCGCTGCTTTTCGTCGTCGAACGCGGAAGCGGTCCTGCAACTGCCGCGTCATATCCAGCGTTAGCCGCCGCGCCGCCGCAGACTAACTTTTCTGTCGGTAAATTGCATACACTCAATACGATCCGGGACCTTGTTTTAATATAAAGAAGTGCGATTAAAATCGTTCGCTTCGCCTCCGTCCTGGAGTAATCTGGTCAAATGAACAATGACCATGACCCGGCCGGCGCCAGCCATTGGCACCTCGGCCCCATCATCGACGCGCTGCGCACCTCGCGCGAGTCGACCCATAACATCCGCCACCAGGGGCGCGTACGCGAGCTCCCCTCGCGCGCCGTGCTGCAGCAGGTGATCGAGGGCGTGTCGGCGGCGCTGTTCCCGACCCACTATGGCCGCCCGGACCTGAACGACGAAAGCATCGATTATTTTGTCGGCGACACCCTCAATGTCGCACTCGACCGCCTGGTCGGGCAGGTGCGGCGCGCGCTGCGTTTCAATCCCGGGCTGGAAGATGCGGGCGAGCTCGAACTGGCCGAGCAGGCGCGCAGCATCACGCGCGCGTTCGCAGGCAGCTTGCCCGACATCCGCGCCTTGCTGGTGTCGGACGTGCAAGCGGCGCTGGCCGGCGACCCGGCCGCCAGTTCGGTGGCCGAAATCATGCTGTGCTATCCCGGCACCATTGCGGTGCTGTACCACCGGCTGGCGCACTGCCTGCATCGCCTCGGCACGCCTTTCCTGGCGCGCCTGGCGGCCGACATCGCCCATACGCTGACCGGGATCGACATCCACCCCGGCGCCCGGATCGGCGCCAGCTTCTTCATCGATCACGGCACGGGTGTCGTGATCGGCGAAACCGCGATCATCGGCCAGCGCGTGCGCCTGTACCAGGCCGTCACACTTGGCGCGCGGCGCTTCCCGACGGACGACAATGGTGCGCTGCTGAAAGGCGCGCCGCGCCACCCGATCGTCGAGGACGACGTCGTCATCTATGCCGGCGCCACCGTCCTCGGCCGGATCACGGTCGGCGCCGGCTCGACCATTGGCGGCAATGTCTGGCTGACGCAGAGCGTCGCGCCGGGCAGCAACGTTACCCAGGCCCAGATGCGGAACGTGTAGCCTTTTTGAATGCCGAAAGGAAGAGATACCGCTTTTCGATACGCGTCAAGCGTTTTTCGTGCGTAGGCGAAAATACAACGGCAGACCTCCAAAAGTCCTACAAAATGATTGCTTAAAAACGTACAAAGTATTTCTTGTTAGCACACAAAAAAATGCTTTTTAGCAATCATTAGTTTTCATTGCCTTAGGGAAAAATCGTTAGACTGGGCCGTAAAACGGCCTATTTTGCATACAAATTGATACAATTATGCGACTCAATTAAACAAATTATGTACGGAAACTTTCCTGCTTACATCTAGAAACATGTTCCTGTAGGAAAAAAATTGCTATAAAATTTGCTATGTTATCTCGCGCACAATAGCTCCGGCGTTTGACAATCGGAAACGAGTCGCATATCGTCAACGGCTCGCATCAAGCGAGTTTTTGATCTGCAACACAAAAGTCCAATCAACGGATTCTGGGAGAACGCAATGGAACAATTCGAACCAACGCACGAGAAAGTCAAGGCAGTCAGCGTGGACAATGAGTGTTTTTACATCGACCTGCAGTGCGGGTTACGCCTTGCCGGCCCGCGCCTGATTTCCGTGCCTTTGGCCGAAGCGGAGCACCTGGCTTCGCCTCGCAACGCGGCCCTGCGTAAAAACTGGGAAGCAGCGCCTGCGTTTGAATGATCCTGCGCGCGGGGGTAGCGGTTCCCAGAAGACCGCGCCCCGCGTCCGCACGATTGGAAGCGTTATAAAAAAGAACACGGACTGATGGGGTTAGAATGTTCCCATGAAGATTCGTGTCGCAACCTATAATATTCACAAAGGCGTCTCGTCCTTGCGTAGTACCCCCAGGGTACTGGCACTGAAAAAGGCGATCTCCGAATTCCACGCCGATATCGTGTTCCTGCAAGAAGTGCAGGGACGGCACGACCGCCACCAGGTGCGTTACGGCGAGCATGCGCATACGCACCGCCATTGGCCGGACGAAGCGCAGTACGAGTACTTTGCCGGCGACTCGCACCATTCCGCCTACGGCATGAACGCCGTCTACGACCACGGCCACCACGGCAATGCCTTGCTCAGCAGTTTTCCGATCGAAAACAGCCATAACCACGACGTTTCCGACCATGCCTACGAGCAGCGCGGCATCCTGCATTGCGTCCTTGAAACGCCAGCTGGCAAGGTCCACTGCTATGTCGTCCACCTCGGCCTGTTCGAGGGTGGGCGCGGGCGCCAGACGCTCCAGCTGATCGAGGCCGTCAGGCATTCGGCGCCGAACGACGAGCCGGTGATCATCGCCGGCGATTTCAACGACTGGCGCAACACCCTCAGCGACCGCCTGCGCCAGGCACTGGGCGTGACCGAGGTATTCGATGAGCTCGGGCCGAAGTCGCCGCTTGGCGACATGGTGCGCGGCTGGGCCGGCCGCCAGCCGCGCCTGGCGCCGGCGCGGACCTTCCCGGCCGCGCTGCCCTGGTTCCGGCTCGACCGCATTTATGTGCGCGGCTTCAAGGTCGACAATGCCCAGGTGATGGCCGGTTCTATATGGGCCAAACTGTCCGATCACGCTCCGATCGTCGCCGAACTGCAGCTGGCCTGAGCCATGCGCAGCGTTACTTACGTAGCGAACAACGATGTCACCCTGCTGGAAACCGGGCAACAGCTGTTCCCGGCGATGATCGCGGCGATCGACGCCGCCCAGCAGGAAATCCTGTTCGAAACCTATATCTTTGCCGAAGACGCGGTCGCCGGCAGCATTGCCCAGGCATTGATGCGCGCCGCGCGCCGCGGCGTCAAAGTACGGGTACTGGTGGACTGGTTCGGCACCGGCGACCGTGCCTGCCGCCGCATCGGTGAAGCCTTTGCCGCCGCCGGCGTGCATTACCGCGTGTTCAACCGCTGGTTCAGGCGCGGCATCGCGCGCACCCACCGCAAGATCACGGTGGTCGACCGTGCCACGGCTTTTGTCGGCGGCATCAACATCAACGACGACATGCTGTGCGACTACGATCCCAGACGCTCGCTGCCGGCCCCGCGCTGGGATTTCGCGGTATGCGTGCGCGGGCCGCTGGTGGAACAGATCCATTTCGAGGCCCAGGCCCAGTGGATGCGGGCCGGCCACCTGAAGCTGATCCACCGCATGGAGCTGTTTCTCGAAACCCAACGCGAAACAAGACGCACGGGCGTGCGCCAGCCGCCGGGCGAGGCCGTGCGGCCGATGCGGGCAGGCTTTGTCGTGCGCGACAACCTGCGCAACCGGCGCACGATCCAGCGCGCCTATCTGCAGGCCATCGGCCAGGCAAGGAAAAGCGTGCTGCTGGCCAATCCGTACTTCGCGCCGGGCCGCAAGTTCCGCGACGCCCTGGCCCAGGCCGCGAGCCGGGGTGTCGAGGTGACGCTCCTGATCGGCGTCGGCGAATTCCGCCTGCAGGACGCCGTGGCGCGCTCGTTTTACCCGAAGCTGCTGGCCGCCGGCATCCAGGTGGTCGAATACCGCAAGACCCAGCTGCACGCGAAGATCGCGGTGGTCGACGACGACTGGGCCACCGTCGGCTCGAGCAACTGCGACGGCCTGTCCCTGTTCCTCAACCAGGAAGCGAACATTGTCGTGAGAAACGCCTCTTTTGCCCAGGCCGTGCGTACCCATATCAGAGGGGGCATCGCCGACGGCGTCGTCGTGCGTCCCGAGGAATTCGAAGGCATGGGATGGGTGCGCAGGGCATCGTATGAGCTGGCGTACCTTCTCTATAAGTTGACGATGCGCGTGTTTGCCATCGGTTACGCATAAGGAAGAGCAGGGTTATGGAAGACAACAACGTACGCATCGACAAGTGGCTGTGGGCCGCGCGCTTTTTCAAAACCCGTTCGATGGCAACCGACGCCGTCGACCGCGGCCGCGTGCGCATCGGCGGCGAACCGATCAAGCCGGCGCGCGCCGTGAAGGTGAACGACAAGATTTTCATCGACAACGGCTCGGACCGCTGGGAAGTCGTGGTGCTCGGCATTTCCGACAAGCGCGGCGCGGCCCCGATTGCGCGCGCGCTGTATAGCGAGACCGAAGACAGCATCACGCGGCGCGAGAACGATTCGGAGGCACGGCGGCTGTTTCCGGAGCCGGGCAGCAGTATCAAGGGGCGACCGACCAAGCGCGACCGGCGGGCGATTTCGCGGGCTGGGGGGTAGGCATGTTTTTTCGTCGAGGCTACGCTGGGGCTGGTTGAACGCGTGCGCGGCAGAGCCGCACACCCTACGTCCCTCCGAGTCACGTTAGCGTTCCGCGAGCCAGCGTAGGGTGGGCGGGTCTCCCGCCCACGCGTTCAACCAGCCACTGCATAGTCGCGAAGCTGCCCCACCTCAATCCTAGAACCCCACCTCTAAGTTCCTGTTTGACATTCGACGGCCGATAGATAATAGTACGAGCGTTCGGATTTTTCGATTCACGCGAGGGACTGCCATCAACACTTCAGCCAAATTCATGCGCAAGGGCGAGCAGACGCGGGCCGCGATTCTCGACGTCGCGCTCGAGTTGGCCAGCCGTAATGGCCTCGAAGGCCTGACCATCGGCCTGCTGGCGGATCGCATGAGCATGAGCAAGTCGGGCGTGTTCGCGCACTTCGGTTCGCGCGAAGACCTGCAGATGGAAGTGCTGAAGCTCTACCACCACCGTTTCGAGCAGGAAGTCTTTTTCCCCAGCGTGAAAGAGCCACGCGGCTTGCCGCGCCTGGAATCGATGTTTGCGCGCTGGCTCAAGCGGGTATCGGTCGAAATCGCGTCGGGCTGTATTTATATCAGCGGCGCGGTGGAGTACGATGACCGGCCGGGCCCTATCCGCGAATCGCTGGTCGCGATGGTGCTAGCCTGGCAGGGCGCCTTGCTGCGTTGCGTGCAGCAGGCAATCGATTGCAATGACCTGAAGGCCGGCACCGATCCCGAGCAGCTGGTGTACGAATGCTACGGGCTGATCCTGGCCTTGCACCACGACGCACGTTTCCTGCGGATTCCCGGCGCGGTCGAACGCGCCAACCGCGGCTTCGCGCGGCTGATCGAGAATTACCGTAATCCCGTTCAAAGCAGGTAGTGGGCACATCCGCAGCCGGATTCGCCCGCTCCATCAGTATCAAAACCAAGTTCTAAATATCTTACCTTCGTCAGGAGAAAACCATGGGTCAGTACGTCGCGCCAATTCGGGATATGCAGTTTGTGCTGCACGAATTCCTCAACGTCACCGAAGAGTTCAAGAACTTGCCGGCGTACCAGGAGATCGACGCCGACATCATCAACCAGGTGCTGGAAGAGGGCGCGAAATTCACGCAGGAAGTGCTGTTCCCGCTGAATCACTCCGGTGACCGCGAAGGCTGCCATTACGATGCCGCCACCAAGACGGTGACGACCCCGAAGGGCTTCAAGGAAGCCTATAAACAGTACGTCGAAGCCGGCTGGGGAGCCCTGGCCTGCGATCCTGAATACGGCGGCCAGGGTCTGCCTGTCTCGCTGAACAATTCGTTCTACGAAATGCTCAACTCGGCCAACCAGGCCTGGACGATGTACCCGGGCCTGTCGCACGGCGCCTACGAGTGCCTGAAAGAACACGGCACCGACGAGCAGAAGCAGTTCTACCTGCCGAAGCTGGTCTCGGGCGAATGGACCGGCACCATGTGCCTGACCGAAGCGCACTGCGGCACCGACCTGGGTCTACTGCGCTCGAAGGCCGAGCCGCGGGGCGACGGCACCTATAAAATCACCGGCTCGAAGATCTTCATCTCGGCCGGCGAGCACGATGTCGCCGAAAACATCATCCACCTGGTGCTGGCGCGCCTGCCGGACGCACCGGAAGGCTCGAAAGGCATCTCGCTGTTCCTGGTGCCAAAATTCCTGCCGAACGCCGATGGCTCGCTCGGTGAGCGCAACCCGATCTTCTGCGGC
The DNA here is from genome assembly GCF_042655085.1 of Massilia niabensis. NCBI lineage: Bacteria > Pseudomonadati > Pseudomonadota > Betaproteobacteria > Burkholderiales > Oxalobacteraceae > Massilia > Massilia niabensis. Next base: position 125,881 of record NZ_JBHSMU010000008.1, read on the forward strand.
GCCATCGAAGAAAAGATGGGCATCCACGGCAACGCCACCTGCCAGATGAACCTGGACGGCGCCGTCGGCACCCTGATCGGCCAGCCCCATAAAGGCCTGAACGCGATGTTCGTGTTCATGAACGCGGCCCGCCTGGGCGTGGGCATGCAGTCGCTGGGCCTGACCGAAGTGGCGTACCAGAACGCCCTGGTGTACGCGAAAGACCGGATCCAGATGCGCAGCCTGTCGGGCCCGAAGGCCCCGGACAAGCCGGCCGACCCGATCATCGTGCACCCGGACGTGCGCCGGATGCTGTTGACGGCCAAGGCCTACGCTGAAGGCGGGCGCGCTGTCTGCTCGTATGTCGCGCTGCAGATCGACCGCGAACTGAACCACCCTGACGAAGAAGTGCGCAAGGAAGCCGCCGGCGAAGTCGCGCTGCTCACGCCCATCGTGAAAGCCTTTATCACCGACAACGGCTGGATCGCGACCTCGGAAGCGATGCAGGTCTACGGCGGCCACGGCTACATCAGCGAGTGGGGCATGGAGCAGTACGTGCGCGACGCACGCATCAACATGATCTACGAAGGCACCAACACTATCCAGTCGCTCGACCTGCTGGGCCGCAAGATCCTGATGGACAACGGCGCCAAGCTGCGCGCCTTTGGCGAGAAGATCAAGGCCTTCGTGGAAGAGAACGGCCTGGACGAGTCGATGTCCGAATTCGTGACGCCGCTGGGCGAGCTGGGCGAAAAGGTCGGCAAGCTGACCATGGAAATCGGCATGAAGGCCTTCACCAACCAGGACGAAGTGGGCGCGGCTGCCGTGCCTTACCTGCGCGTCGTGGGCCACATGGTGTTCAGCTATTTCTTCGCGCAGATGGCGAAGATCGCGCTGGAAAAGAAAGACTCGGGCGACCGTTTCTACGAAGCGAAGCTGGCCACCGCACGCTTCTACTTTGCCCGCCTGTACCCGGAAACCGCGATGCTGATCCGCCAGGCACGCTCGGGCGCGAACAACCTGCTGGCGCTCGACGCCGACCTGTTCTAAGAACGAAGGGATAAAACCATGACCAATTTCACCGTCAAGAAAGTCGCCGTGCTGGGCGCGGGCGTGATGGGCGCGCAGATCGCTGCGCACTGCATCAACGCCAGGGTGCCTGTCGTGCTGTTCGACCTGCCTGCGAAGGAAGGCCCAAAGAACGGGATCGTCCTGCGCGCCATCGAGAACCTGAAAAAACTGTCGCCGGCCCCGCTGGGCAACAAGGATGACGCCTCGCTGATCGAAGTGGCCAACTACGAAGACAACCTCGACGTGCTGGCGGGTTGCGACCTGATCATCGAAGCGATCGCCGAGCGCATGGACTGGAAACACGACCTGTATAAAAAGGTCGCACCGCACATTGGCGCCAATGCGATCTTCGCGTCCAACACCTCGGGCCTGTCGATCAACAAGCTGGCCGAAGGTTTTGACGAGGAACTGAAGGCGCGCTTCTGCGGCGTGCACTTCTTCAACCCGCCGCGCTACATGCACCTGGTCGAACTGATCCCGACGGTTGATACCCGTCCTGAAATCCTGGACCAGCTCGAGACCTTCCTGACCTCGGTCCTGGGCAAGGGCGTCGTGCGCGCGAAAGACACGCCGAACTTCATCGCCAACCGCGTCGGCATCTTCGGCATGCTGGCCACGATCCACGAAGCCGAAAAATTCGGCCTGTCGGTGGACGTGGTCGACGACCTGACCGGCGCCAAACTGGGCCGCGCCAAGTCGGGTACCTTCCGCACCGCCGACGTCGTGGGCCTGGACACCATGGGCCACGTCATCAAGACCATGCAGGACACCCTTCAGGACGACCCGTTCTTCAGCCTGTACAAGACGCCTGAAGTGCTGGCCAGGCTGATCGAGAAGGGCGCCCTGGGCCAGAAGACCGGCGGCGGTTTCTACAAGAAGGTCGGCAAGGACATCCAGCGCCTCGACTTTGCGACCGGCGAATACGTCGCCGGCGGCGGGAAAGCGGCCGACATCATCGCGCGCATCCTGAAGGAAAAGGACCCGGTCAAGAAGTTCAAGGCCATGCGCGACTCGACCAACCCGCAGGCGCAGTTCCTGTGGGCGATCTTCCGCGACGCCTTCCACTACATCGCGATCCACCTCGACACCATCGCCGACAACGCGCGCGATATCGACTTCGCCATGCGCTGGGGCTTCGGCTGGAGCGTTGGCCCGTTCGAGACCTGGCAGGCCGCAGGCTGGAAGCAGATCGCCGAATGGGTGAAGGAAGACATCGACGCCGGCAAGGCGCTGACGGATGCACCGCTGCCAGCCTGGGTGTTCGAAGGCCAGGTCGCCGAGAAGGGCGTGCACACCGCCGAGGGTTCGTATTCGGCCGCCTCGAACAGCTACGTGCCGCGTTCGAACCTGGCCGTCTACGAGCGCCAGGCCTTCCGCGCACCGGTGCTGGGCGCAGGCGTCACCGACGCAAAAACCGCCGGCACCACCGTGTTCGAGGACGACTCGGTGCGCCTGTGGCATACCGGCGACGAGGTCCTGATCATCTCGCTGAAGACCAAGATGCACGTGATCGGCGAAGGCGTCGTCAAGGGCCTGCAGCGCGCCATGGCGGAAGCGGAAGCCAACTTCAAGGGCCTGGTCATCTGGAACACCGACGCCACCGAAGGCGGCGCGTTCTCGGCCGGTGCCGACCTGCAATCGGCCCTGCCTGCCTTCATGGCCGGCGGCGCGAAAGCAATGGACCCGATGGTCCGCCAGCTGCAGGACGTCTTCATGCAGATGAAGTACTCGAATGTGCCAGTGGTGGCTGCCGTTGCCGGCCTGGCGCTGGGCGGCGGCTGCGAGATGGCGCTGCACGCGTCCAAGCGCGTGGCCTCGATCGAGTCCTATATCGGCCTGGTCGAAGTGGGCGTCGGCCTGGTGCCGGCCGGCGGCGGCCTGAAGGAAGCGGCAGTGCGCGCTTTCACGGAAGCCAAGGGCAACGACATCCTGCAATTCCTGAAGACCGGTTTCACCAACGCGGCCACGGCCCAGGTGTCGAAGTCGGCGCTGGAAGCGAAAGCGATGGGCTACCTGAAGGAAGACGACATCATCGTCTTCAACACCTACGAGCTGCTGCACGTGGCGAAGGTCACCGCGCGCGCCATGTTCGACGCCGGCTACCGCGCTCCAGCGAAGCGCCCGGTCACCGTGACCGGTCGCTACGGCTGGGCGACGATCCGCGGCCAGCTGGTCAACATGCGTGACGGCGGCTTCATCTCGGCCCACGACTACAAGCTGGGCGACATGATCGCCGAGATCGTGACCGGCGGCGACGTCGACCAGGGCAGCGTGGTGTCCGAGCAGTGGCTGCTCGACATGGAACGGAAAGCCTTCCTCGAACTGCTGAACAACCCGAAGACGCAAGAGCGGATCATGGGCATGATGCAGACCGGCAAGCCGGTGCGGAACTAATTACAGGACGACTGACATGAGCAAACAACTTCAAGACGCATACATCGTCGCAGCGACCCGCACCCCTATCGGCAAGGCGCCGCGCGGCATGTTCAAGACGACCCGCCCGGACGACCTGCTGGTGGCCGCCATCCGCGGCGCCATGGCCGCCGTGCCGAACCTCGACCCGGCGCTGATCGTCGACGCCATCGTCGGCTGCTCGTTCCCGGAAGCCGAGCAGGGTTTCAATATTGCCCGCAACTCGGTCATCCTGGCCGGCCTGCCGAACACGGTCGGCGGCGTGACCGTCAACCGCTACTGCGCCTCGGGCATCACGGCCCTGGCCATGGCGGCCGACCGCATCCGCGTCGGCGAAGCCGACGTGATGCTCGCCGGCGGCATCGAGTCGATGTCGATGGTGCCGATGATGGGCCACCACCCCTCCATTAATATGGAGACGTTCAGGGACGAGAACGTGGGCCTGGCCTACGGCATGGGCCTGACGGCCGAGAAGGTCGCGCAGCAGTGGAAAGTGTCGCGCGAAGACCAGGACGCATTCGGCCTGGAATCGCACCGCCGGGCCATCGCCGCCCAGCAGGCAGGCTACTTCAAGGACGAGATCACCCCGGTCGAAATCATCACCCGCACGCCGAACCTGGCCACTGGTGAAATCGACGTCAAGCGCCGCACCGTGGACGCCGACGAAGGCCCGCGCTCCGACGCCAGCATGGAAGGCATGGCGAAACTGAAGCCGGTCTTTGCCGCCAAGGGCACCGTGACCGCTGCAACCTCGTCGCAGATGTCGGACGGCGCCGGTGCGCTGATCGTGGTGAGCGAAAAGATCCTGCGCGAGCACAACCTGACCCCGCTGGCGAAATTCTCCTCGTTCGCCGTGCGCGGCGTGCCGCCGGAAATCATGGGCATCGGCCCGAAGGTCGCGATTCCTGCGGCGCTGGCCGCCGCCGGCATCACCCAGGACCAGCTGGACTGGATCGAGCTGAACGAAGCCTTCGCCGCGCAGGCCCTGGCCGTGATCCGCGACCTGGGCCTGGACACGGCCAAGGTGAACCCGATGGGCGGCGCGATTGCCCTCGGCCACCCGCTGGGCGCCACCGGCGCCATCCGCGCCGCGACCGTCGTGCACGCACTGCGCCGCAACAACCTGAAGTACGGCATGGTGACGATGTGCGTCGGCGCCGGCATGGGCGCGGCCGGTATCATCGAGCGCGTTTGATTTTTCGAATCAGGCCGTGTCGACGTGCGCGTTGATGCGGCCCATGAGTCCGCGTGGGCATGAATGCCCACCCTACCGAATCGTAGGGTGGGCACTTGTGCCCACGCGGTCTTTCGTGCGGCTAAAACACCCGGAGACAGAAACAATGACCATCCTGACGAATAAAACCGACGGCATCCTCACCATCGAATTCAACCGCCTCGAGCGCAAGAACGCCATCACCGGCGCCATGTACACCACCATGGCCGACGCATTGCTCGACGCCGAGCAGGACCCGCAAGTGCGCGCCGTCCTGATCACCGGCAAGCCGGAAATCTTCACCGCCGGTAACGACCTCGACGACTTCCTGAACAACACGGGCGAAGGCGCCATGCTTGAGGACCGCCCAGTGTTCCAGTTCATGCGCGCACTTGAGGGCTGCACCAAGCCGGTCGTGGCGGCCGTTGCCGGCGCGGCGGTCGGCATCGGCACCACGATGCTGATGCACTGCGACCTGGTATATGCCGCAGACAATGCGAAATTCTCGATGCCCTTCACCCAGCTCGGCCTGTGCCCGGAATTCGCGTCGTCCCTGCTGGTCGCGCAAACCGCCGGCTACACCCGCGCCGCCGAAAAGCTGATGCTGGGCGAAGCCTTCCTGGCCCAGGAAGCGTTCGAGATGGGCATCGTCGCCCGCGTGGTCCCAAGCGCCGAACTGCTGCCGTTCGCCCAGGCGCAGGCCGCCAAGCTGGTGGCGCTGCCGGCCGCCTCGATCCGCGCCACCAAGGCGCTGATGAGGCGCCCGCGCGCGGCATTGGTCGCCGAGACGATCGCCGTCGAAAACAAGCAGTTCAGCGCGATGCTGACCGGCGCCGAGGCGAAGGAAGCGTTTACCGCCTTCTTCCAGAAGCGCAAGCCGGACTTTTCGAAGTTCGATTGAACGTAGCAGGCAAGGCTGGGCCTTGCCTGCAAACACGGCCTGAAGCCCTGGCCGGCGCCGGCTGCCTACATGCCCGGCACATCCACCAGATACGCCACCGTCGTGCACTTGCCGCTGCTGTCGGTCACGGTGAGCCTGACCAGGTAGCTGCCGGCCCTGGCGTAGGCATGCTGCCCGCTGACGCTGCCAACGTTGCGTGATCCGCTGACGGTGCCGACGGTCTGGCTGCCGTCACCCCATGACCAGACGGCCTTGTGGCGGTCGCCCGGGTCCACATCGCGGAAGCTGGCGGAGAACGACAGCAGGGTGTTGGCGCGCGGCGTGCCCGTCATCTGGACGGGGCCGGCAACCGGAGGCTGCTGGGAGGCGCTACCCGGCACCAGCAGCACCAGGCCCGTGTTGCCCTTCGCGACGATCGTGCCGTTGTCCGAGATCGCGCTCGCTTCCTCCAGCACCAGCTCCGGCGGGGCGCCGGAAATGCGGGTATTCAGGTCGACGACGCCGTCCGCGCGCGTCCAGACAAAGGCCCGGCCGCTGAAGCTGCCGACCACCTGGTCCAGGTTGTTCAGGTCACGCGTGCTCGTTTCCACGCTGGCGTCGGCCGGCCCGAGGATGAGCGGCCCGTTCTCGCGGCTCCAGATAAAACCCTTGTTGGCGCCGCCGTAGGCGCGGGTCGATCCGATCACGAGCCCCTTCTCGTTGATTTTCCGGGCGAGCGACGAGTTCGCGCGCGGCAGGCCAAGGTCGAGCACGCCCTTGTGCGGCGCCCACAGGAGGGCAATTTCACCCGAATGGGGAGACACGCCGTGGCCGACGACCTGGCCGGCGTTATTGATGTCCGACGCAGCCGAGTACGAGGTGCCAAAGGTCTCCAGCGCCAGCGGGGTCGTCCCTGGCCAGGCGACGGCAAGGCGCGGCTCGCTATTGCGGCCTGCCGATTCCCCGACAACGGTGCCGGCGTCGTTCAGCGCGGCGCCGTAGGCGCCGTTGTCGAGCGCACCCCGCACGACCATGCCGCCTCGCGGCGTCCAGCGAAACGCTTGTCCCCACCCGTTCGGGAAACGGACGCTGCCGGTCACCCATCCGCGGCGGTTGATGTCGGAGGCGCCGGAACTTGCCGCTCCTGGCGGGGCCAGCCTGATCATCCCCGTTTCCCTGCTCCAGAGGAAAGCATGCGCCTCGTTGCCTATCGAACTGATCGACGAAGTGCCGGCGACTTGCCCGGCGTCGTTCAGCGCCGCGATCGTGGCGACGGGGCCGCCGAGCGTCCCGAGATCGTGCACCACATTGCCGTCGTAAAATTTGGCGCGCTCCGAGCCCCAGCTCACGGTCGGCGACCGCGTCGGGTCGTATTCGTTGAACGCGACCTGGCCTTTCGCATTGATGCGCGGCTCGTAGGCCCAGAGCGTGGACAGCTGGACGACGCGATAAGTGGTGCTGGCGGGCGCCGGAGCGGGCGAGGCCAGCGCGGCTGTAGCGGATGCGGCGAGTGCCACGAGCGCGCCTGGCCACCAGCGCACCCAACTGTTCCTGTGCTGCACGCCTCCTGCAGTTCTCATTTGCATGTGTTCCTCCTGGGCTAGTTCGTGTGCTCCATCAAAATGCCACACAGAAATAGGTGGTAAACGAGGGCACTCCCGCCAGCATAAGTACCATGGCCGAATGAGTACTGGGCCAGCTCAAGAGTTCGGCTGGCAGCGCCGGGAAGGCGCCGAAAAGGCGGGAAGGTCTGCGCTAATGAGGGGCAATGAGGTGGCCAATGGGATGGCCAATGGGATGGCCAATGAGGCGGCCAATGCGGCCGCGAAGAATATGGTGCCGGTATGTTTCCCGACCGCCGACGCCGGTAGGGCAGCGGGGGCTGCCTGGTTCTTGCGAACAGGCGTATCTTCGCTCCCAAATGTGACGGGCGTTTGACCGGCGCGTGACAATCTGGCGACGATACAGGCCTTTACACGCGCCTTGCCGCCCCGGCCGATTTGTCGAGCAGGCTGTCGCACATCGTCAGCACCGCGCGCACCAGCTCGGCCGGCGCGACGGGTTTGGCGAGGTATTCGTCGAAACCCGCCTCCAGCGAGCGCAGCCGGTCTTCGCGGCGCGAGAAGGCGGTCAGGGCGAGGGCACGCACGCCCGCTACCTGGGCATTGCCTGAGGCGCGCACGCGGCGCATCAGTTCCAGGCCGTCCATTTCCGGCATGCCGATGTCGCTGATCATCAAGTCCGGCTTGAGCTGGTCGATTTTCTGCAGGGCTTCGTAGGCGGTCGATGCGGTGACGATGGTCGCGGCCATGTCGGCCAGCACGTAATGGACGATGTCGAGCGAATCGCGCTCGTCATCCACCACCAGGATCGTCAGCCCGGCCAAGGCGCCGCTGCTGGCGCGCACGGCGTCGAGGTCATGCGCCTTGACCAGGCAATCCGGCGCCGGCGTCGCCTCGGTTTCCGTACCGATGAGCGGCATGCTGAGGGTGAAGGTGGCGCCCCTGTTCTCGCCGGCGCTGGCGGCCGTCAACTGGCCGCCCTGCAGTTCGACCAGTTGCTGGGCGATCGACAGGCCCAGCCCGAGGCCGCCGTGGTGGCGGGTGGACGAGGCGTCGGCCTGGCGGAAGCGGTCGAATACGAAGGGCAGGAATTCGGGCCGGATGCCGATGCCGGTGTCGGCCACCTCGATCACGATGGCGTCACCCAGGCGCTTCGAGCTGATCCGCACTAGGCCCCCGCTCGGCGTGAACTTGATGGCGTTCGACAACAGGTTGGTCATCACCTGCTGCAGGCGGCCGGCGTCGGCGGCGAGCGGGCCGGCATGGCTTTCGATCCGGGTTTCCAGGCGCACGCCCTTGGCGATCGCGGCCGGGCGCACCGTCTCCACTGCGGCGGAGATGAAGTCCGAGGGCCAGGTGCGGTCGACCTCGATGCGGATCTTGCCGGCGATCAGGCGGCTCATGTCGAGCATGTCTTCGATCAGTTGCGACTGCGCGCGCGCGTTGCGCTCGATCGTCTGCAGGCCGCGCTTGAGCATTTTCTCGTCCTTGCCGCCATCCATCAGCAGCTGCGCCCAGCCGAGCATGGCGTTGAGCGGCGTGCGCAGCTCGTGCGACAGCGTCGACAGGAATTCGTCCTTCATTTCGGACAGGCGCTCGGCTTCGACGCGCGCTTTTTGCTCGTGCAGGTAGAGGGTCTCGTGTTCGGCCGAGGTGGCCAGCGAAGCGGCCAGGATGCGAGAGCGGTCTTCCAGGCGCGAATCGTAGACCGCGACGAGGGTGGCGATGGTCAGCAGCAACAGGGCGGTCACGGTGACCATCGCGGCCAGCAAGTCCTGGCTGATGCCGGCATCGGCGACGAGGCAGACACTGCCGGGCTGGAAATGCGCCGCTTCCATGCCGGTGTAGTGCATGCCGACGATGGCGCCGCCCATGACCACAGCGGCGGCAAGCTGCGCGAGCCGGCCGCGCAGGTGACGGTCGCGCAGGTGGAAGGCAATCCACAGGGCGCCGGCCGAGGCGCTGATCGCGATCGCCACCGAGGCGGCGAACAGCAGCGGATCGTATTCGATGCCGGGGCGCATCCGCATCGCCGCCATGCCGGTGTAATGCATCGCGTTGATGCCCATGCCCATCAGCACCGAGCTGATGGCGAAATGGGAAGCGGTGGGCGCCGGGCGGCTGATCAGCGACATGGCAAGCAGCGAGGCCAGCACCGGCAGCAGCCAGGACACGAAGGTCATGGCGACGTCGTAGCCGACCGGGAAGGGCAGGCGGAAGGCCTGCATGCCGATGAAGTGCATGGCCCAGATGCCGGAGCCCATGGCAAAGGCGCCGCCGCCCATCCACCAGTAAGTCGCGCTCCCGGTTGAATGGCGCACGCGTTCGGCCAGGCTCAGCGCAGTGTAGGAAGCGTAGATCGCAACCAGGATCGACACCACGACTAGCGTTGGTTCGTAATGTCCAAGAGGCATGGCAAGTTTATTGGCTCACCGGAAGCACGGTGTAGCGGGAAGAAAGCTGAAAAGTCGAGTCTACACGGGCGCAGCCGCGTCTGCAGTAAATTTCCTTGGCGCAACTTGTGAGTGGCGTATCGCTGCAACAGATCAAGACTGGTTCTTGAGCTTGGTCAAAAGCAGGGCGCGGGAGGTGCGTTAGCGGTCCCGGGCACGTTTGCATTGCCGCCCGGGCGCCAGGTCAGCGCTTCAGGATGACCGCCGCCATTGCCGCGACCGCACCAGCTGCCGCGACGGCCCAGGGGCCGATGCGCATCTCGCCTGCTTGCCCGCCCGGCACCGCCAATGGGCCGGATGCCGGGCGCCAGCTGTCGCGCTGCGCGGCGGCGGCGCGGACGGACGCCGCTTCGGTCTCGTAAAAGGCGGAGAAGCGTTCCAGGTCGACCGGGTTGAGGGTCGCCATGAAGGCCACGATCTGGTCATGCTGGTCGAGCCGCACCTGGTAATGGTTGCGCCCGGCCGCCACGGCGCTGCGCAGGTGTGCCGCTTCGTTTTCGACCAGTTCGCGTACGCTCTCCCGCGTAATGACGGGAAGAACGATTCTGGGTCGCTCGACGCTTCGTCTATCGGTTTGCACGTGCTGTCTCTCTCGGTAACGCTATATAGATGGCAAGTCTACGTCGCCACCTGTATCGTTGCCAACACACTTGGCAGCGAATTGTTCCGGAACGCTGCGGCGAGTGTGTCATCGCCGGTCAAAAGAGTCTAAAATTTCCTTTCGGAAAATATATTTCATTAGATGATCACTTTGTCACGCCGCTTGCGGGCAGTTTGCCCGGCTTGCTGCCCCCATCCTGACAAAGCTCCCCCATCCGCCGGCGACGCAGAAACGAGCATCCATTGAACGACTTGACCAACGCAGCACGCCTCGCAAGGCTTGCTGAAGAAAATACCGCCCTGATCGAAAACTCGCTCGACCTGATCGCCCTGACCGACGCCGAAGGTTATTTCCTTCGCCTCAACAGCGCGGTGACCGAGATCCTGGGCTATCTTCCCGAGGAGCTGGTCGGGCGCAACTACAGCGAGCTGCTGAGCGTCGAGGATCGTGAAAAATTCCAGGCCTTGCGCACCGAGCTGCGCTCCGGCGTATCGACCCGGCGCGGCCTCGAGCACCGCTGGATACGCAAGGATGGCAGCGAGATCATCATGTCGGTCTCGGTGCGCTGGTGCGCCCTCAGCCAGGTGACCTACGCAACGGCACGCGACATCACCGCGCAGCACCTGGCGCGCGAGCAACTGCACAAGTCGCAGCAACAGCTGCAAGTCATGCTCGAGAGCATCGGCGACGCCTTTTTCGCGGTCGACCGCGAGTGGCGCATCACCTACGCCAACCGCAAGGCGGGTGCCTTCGTGAACGTGGACGTGGGCGCCAACATCGGCCGCAACCTGCTCGAGGTGGCGCCCGACCTGCGCCATTCCGACTCGCTCGGCTATTACGTCAAAGCCATGGAAAGCGGCGTCCCCTGTTCCTTTGAATCGTTCTGGGAGCCGTCCGGCGTCTGGGTCGAAGTGCGCGCTTATCCGAGCGAGGATGGCTTGTCCGTGTATTTCCACGACATCACCTTCAAGTACCAGGCTGAGCAGGCGCTGAAGAAGAGCGAGCAGCGCTTTCGCAACCTGTTCCAGCAGGCGGCGGACAGCATCGTCATTGCCGACCACGAGCTGCGCATCATCGCCGCCAACGGCCGCGCCTGCAGCAACTTCGGCTATACCGAGGAAGAATTCCTGGGCTTGAGCGTGCGCGACATCGACTGCGGCTACACCTATGGGGAAGACCTCGCGGCGGCGCTGAGCGGCGGACAGACCCAGCTAGTGCGTATCGAAAAGCGGCGCCGCGACGGTACGACCTTTCCGGCCGACGTCCACATCTCGCGTTTCGAGGACGGCGGCAACGAATTTTTCCAGGCCATCATCCGCGACGTGACCGAGCGCGAGGAGGCGCAGAACCGGCTGCAGGAACTGGCCACGCACGATACGCTCACCGGCCTGCCGAACCGTGCGCTGCTGGGCGAGCGCGTGCAGCACCTGCTCGACACCTGCCCGCCCACCGTCTCGGTGGTGGCCATGTTCCTCGACCTCGACCGCTTCAAGGAAGTCAACGATTCGTTTGGCCACGAGTTCGGCGACGTCCTGCTGTGCGAGGTCGCGGCGCGCCTGCGCCGGGTGATCCGCCCGACCGACGTCATCGCCCGTCTCGGCGGCGACGAATTCGTGATCGCCGCCCATTGCCCGGCGGGGCGCACCGCCGCCGCACGCATCGCCGAAAAGCTGCTCGACGTCCTGACCGCGCCGATCACCATCGCCGGCCAGGACGTGATCATCGGCGCCTCGATCGGCATCAGCCAGTTCCCGTTCGACGCTCCCACCAAGGAGCAGTTGTTCCAGGCGGCCGACACCGCCATGTACCGGGCCAAGGCGGCGGGGCGCAACCGGGCGCGCTTTTTTGAGCCGGAAATGGCGGTCGCCACGCGCGAACGGATGACGCTCGAAACCTCTCTGCGTCCGGCGCTGGCGCGCGGCGAATTCGAGCTGCACTACCAGCCGCGCATCGACTTGCGCGACATGTCGGTGCTCGGCATGGAGGCGCTGATCCGCTGGAACCACCCGGAGCGCGGCCGCGTGTCGCCGCAACAGTTCATCCCGATTGCCGAAGAAACCGGCCTGATCGTCCAGATCGGGCGCTGGGTGCTGGAGGAAGCCTGCGTCCAGACGCGCCGCCTGATCGATGAACTGGGGCGCACGATCTGCGTGTCGGTGAATGTCTCGGCGCGCCAGCTGGCGCATCAGACCTTTGTTGACGAGGTAAGGCAAGTGCTGCTCGACACCGGCCTGCCGCCGGCTTGCCTCGAGCTCGAGCTGACCGAGAGCGCCCTGATCGACGACATCGAGCGCACCGCGCACATGCTGCGCGAACTGCACGAGCTTGGGGTAAAACTGGCGGTCGACGATTTCGGCACCGGCTATTCAGGGCTGGCCTACCTGCGCAGCTTCCCGATCGACGTGCTCAAGCTCGACCGTTCGTTCGTGCTGCAGCACGACGAGCGCATCAGCGCCTTCGACTTCGTGAAAGCGTTTGTCGACATGGCGCATGCGCTGAAAATGTCGGTGGTGGCCGAAGGCGTCGAGACGCTCGATGTCGTCGAGTTCCTGCGCTCGGCCGCCTGCGATGAAGCCCAGGGCTATTATTTTGCCCGGCCGATGCCGCTGGGCGAGCTGCGCTCGCTGCTGGCAAACGAGGCCTGCGGCGCAGGCGGGCACGCCGGGCTGGCTACCATTTCCTCCGAAGAGTGCTGAAGCTGGCCTGAATGCGCGGGCCGGTCCGGCTCAGGGCGCGCCGCCCAAGTCGCGTTCGTGGCCGTCGTCGGTCGACTCCTCATGGACTGCGGTGAACCGTTCCGTTGCCGTGCTGTCGTCGAGGTCGAGTCGCGATTCGTCGCCAAGCTCGGGCGGTTCGAGCATGTCGCGGATGAGCGCGGCCAGCTCCGGGGTGTCCCACTCTTGGCCGGCGCGCTGGTGCGCCTCGATGAAATGGGTGATTTCGCGTTCCTGCTGAACGCTCAGGGGCAGGCCGCGAAACGCGGTGCCCGGTTGCGATTCGATCATGATGGCTCTCCTGCCGAAGCGGTTGCCCCACCCGCACATCCAAGCTACGCCGATTCGACCCGCGCAGGCGCACGCCAGTGCAGCGTTCCACGCAAGGGCGCCAGGCCAATTCACCTCGAAGGACGTCCTGCCGATTCTGATCAATATTTCCAAATGGCTACCGCGCGCTAGGTTCCTGAACGCGGCGATAGACTCCGGGTTGGCTCTAGATTGCGCAGCCGGGTCGCTGCGCAGACATGCCGATGTCAATTTGAAAGGGAGCGGTGCATCGGAGACGTGATGCCGGCTCCTTCCCCAACCCCAGGAGAGCATCATGCAAAAAAACAAAGCTTTGAAGGGACTGCTCGCCGTATCGGTAGCAGCCGCCATGTTCAGCGCCTTCAGCGTCCAGGCACAAACCGCCACCTCGAACCAGAGCGCGGCCGAGCTGCAAAAGCAGACCGACCAGGGCACGGCCAACATGACCGGCAAGACCGCCCGTGACGGCACCGCCGGCAACACCAACAGCCAGGGCATGGAGGACCGCAGCGGCCAGGTCGGCTCCAGCACCGCCGGTCAGACCACGACCGGATCGGGCAGCACGGCCACGGGCGCCACGTCGGGTACTGCCGGCCACAGCGGTCACGCCGGCCATAGCGACCAGAGCGGCAGCACGGCCGGCAGCGCCGGCATGAGCGGCAGCACCGGCACCGGCGCCACCGGCATGTCGAGCCAAACCTCGGGCCAGTCCGGCACGGCGGGCGCGACCGCCGCCGGCACCGCGAAAATGAACAAGGCCGACAGCAAGGGCATCATGGACATGGCGATGGTGAACATGGCCGAGATCGAAATGGGCAAGCTGGCCCAAAGCAAGAGCCAGAATCCGGAGGTAAAAACCTACGCCCAGCAAATGATCGACGACCACACCAAGGGCCTGGCGGAAGTGCAAGGCGTGGCCCAGTCCAAGGGCGTGACCCTGCCGACCGAACTCGATACCAAGCACAAGGCCATGTCGAACAGGCTGGCGAAGCTGAGCGGCGAGAAGTTCGACCGCGAATACATGAAGGTCGGCGGCCTGGCAGCGCACAAGGAAGCGCACGCCCTGCTGAAAAAGAACCAGAAGGCCGCCAAGGATCCTGACGTTCAGGCCCTGGTGACCAAGATGATGCCGGTGGTGGAGCAGCACCTGAAATCCGCCCAGCAGATGCCGACCGCCAAGGCCGGTACGACGTCGGGCAAATAAGCGGGCAAACAAGCATCGTTTGATTGCTCAGGCACCCAGGTGCCTGATGGGCGCGCAAGACGGTAAAACTGTCCTGCGCGCTTTTGTTTGTGCGCTCAGCCCGCCTTGGTCTTGCCATCCAACCGTTCGATAACGATTTCGATGCCGACGATCGCCTTGAGCAGCCTGTCGATGTAGTCGCGCGGCGCATCGTCCGGCGACCACGGCTGGGCCTCGGCCGCCTCGTGCACGGCGCTCTGGCGACGCAGCAGGGCCATGATCCACGCCGGATCCTCGACGGTGCGAAGGCGTCCGTGGGCATGCACGACGCTGTAGTTCCAGGTCGGCACCACGCGGGTGTCGCCGGGATGGCGCATGCTCGTCCTTGGCGGCACATAGCCCGATTCGCCCCGGAACACCACCATCACGGCCTCACCGTCGTTGCGCCACAGCGGATTGGCGCGGGCGACATGGGCACGCAGCACGCCCAGCGGCGCGTCGCCCGGTGCGATCTCGAACGGAATGTGGTCGGCATCGATTCCGGATGCGCCGTGCGACACCAGCATGCCGAGCGGATGCGCGCTGATTAAGGCATGCAGCATGGCGGGGCGGGTTTCGGCCGTCGAGGCAGGGATATACATCAGCGCTTCTCCGCGATAAAAAAGTCTTATCCTAAGGCAAAACGGGCGTGGTTGAAATAACCATGTTGCGGGCCGCGCTGTCTCGCCCTGTTTTATACTTGCGCCCATGACGACGAACCGCTGCAGCTGGGCCAACCCGGTCAATCCCCGCTACCTCGACTACCACGACCACGAGTGGGGCGTACCCTGCCATGACGAGAACCGCCTGTTCGAAATGCTCAACCTGGAGGGCGCGCAGGCCGGCCTGTCCTGGGAAACCATCCTCAACAAGCGTGATACCTACCGCGCCGCCTTCGACGGCTGGGACCCGGAACGCATCGCCCGCTATGACGAGGCCAAGGTGGCCGAACTGCTGGCCGACCCCGGCATTGTGCGCAATCGCCTGAAAGTGGCGGCGGCCATCGGCAATGCGCGCGCCTATCTGCTGCTGCGTGCCGAAGGGCTTACGCTCGACAGCTTCCTGTGGGACTACGTCGACGGCAAGCCGATCGTCATGGACTGGCCGGACGGCCAGCGGCCGACGAAAACGGCCCTGTCCGACCGCATCTCGAAAGACCTGTCGAAACGCGGCTTCAAGTTCGTCGGCTCGACCATCGTGTATGCCTACATGCAGGGCATCGGCATGGTCGACGACCACGATCCACAGTGCTTTCGCCACGCGGGAGCGGCGTGAGTGTGGTAAACAATGCGGCAAGCTTCTGGCAGGGCCGCGAGCGCTATACGGTCTTCGACACGCATTACGGCAGCGGCGCCAGGGCCGCCGCGCTGATCGAGGCGTGGCGCGCCGATCCGGCACGTCCGGCGCGCCTGCACATCGTCGCCCTGGCCGACGGCCTGCTGCCTGGTTTTCACCGCATCCCGCAACAGCAGGCAGGCGTCACGCTCGACCTGCTGGCCGCGCCGCTCGACAGTGCATTGTCCCAGCTCGCGTGCCGGATCGATTTCGCGCACCTGGAAGGGATACAAGGGCAGAGGACGGGCTTTGCCCGCGGACTGGCGCGATTGGCTGCAACTGACGCGCGCCTGGCCTGCGACGGCCTGGACGGCGCGCAGCGTGACGCCCTGGCGGCGCAGGGCTTCGTGTTCGATGACGCAAACGCCGCTGCGCACTTCGCCAGCCGCAAACCGCGCCTGCCGCTGCCGCCGCTTCCCGCGCGCCAGGCTATCGTGATCGGCGCCGGGCTGGCCGGATGCGCTGCGGCCGAACGCTTGTGCGCCCGCGGCTGGCAGGTGACGCTGGTGGAGCGCCATGCAGGCGTCGCGCGCGAGGCGTCGGGCAACCTGGCCGGCATCTTCATGCCGCTGCTGTCGAAAGACGACAACATCCCGACCCGGCTCACGCGCGCCGCCTACCTGTATGCGCTGCGCTACTGGGACACGCTGGGCGGTATTGGCCGCGAAATCGAAGGCGCCGCCTGCGGCGTGATGCAGCTGGCGCGCGACGCCGAACATGCGGCAGCTTCGCGTGCGATTGCCGCCAGCGGACAGTATCCGCAGGAGTTCGCCGAGTGGCTGGAAGCACCGCAGGCGCAGCAGCAGCTTGGCCTGCCCGCACCAGACGGCGCCTGGCTGTTCCGGCAGGGCGGCTGGGCGCGCCCCGGCAGCGTCTGCGAGGCCATGCTGACTGCCTGCGGCACGCAGCTGACGACGCATTTCGGCGTGGGCAGCGTCAGCCTGGCGCGCGATGGCGACGCCTGGCAAGTGCGCGCAGAAGATGGCGCAACGCTTGCTCGCGCCGCGACCGTGGTGCTGGCCGGCGGCGCCGGTTCGGTTCAATTGGCCCAGGCCGCGCGCCTGCCGCTGGCGGCGCTGCGCGGGCAGGTCACCCACCTCGATGCGGCCACGCTGCCGGAGCTGCCCTTCGTGCTGTGCCGCGAGGCCTACCTGACCCCGGCGGCCGGCGGCATCGCCTGCGCCGGCGCCACCTACGACCTCGATGCCGATCCGCAGTTGAGTATCGCCAGCCAGGCCGAAAACATCGAGCGGCTGCGCGGCCTGATCTCAAGCCCGGCTGCAGGCGCGGACGCCCCGCTCGACGGGCGCGTCGGATTTCGCAGCGTCGCGCCCGACCGCCTGCCGCTGGTGGGTACGCTGCCCGACTTCGACGCCGCCGGCAGCACCGAGCGCCTGCGCGACGTGCCGCGCCATGCCGGCCTGCACGGCCTGCTCGGCTACGCCTCGCGCGGCCTGATCTGGGCGCCGCTATGCGCCGAGCTGCTCGCTGCCCGCCTCGAAAACGAACCGCTGCCGCTGGAGTCGGCCCTGGTCGACGCGCTCGATCCGGCACGCTTTGTGTTGCGTGCACGCCGCACCGGGCGTGGGCCCGCATTGAATCAGACGGATTAGGCGCGTCTGCGCTGGCGCAAAGCGCGCATCCCCTGTCACGCGCGTATAATTAACGCGAAGCAACTTTTTTGCGCCACTGGAGGGCGCCGTCGCATGGACGACACCCGACACTCGCCGGACCTGCTGATGTTCCTGGCCTCGACCGCCCACGACATGAAGAATTCGATCAGCGTCCTCTCCGGCACCCTGGAGGGGCTGCTCGGCGATGGCGCGGGGCAGAACGGGGCGCACGGCGAGGCTCGCAGTGAGACTTACGGCCAGATGGCGCAGATGCTGTACCAGACGCGCCGCCTGAACGACAGCCTGATGCAGCTGCTCGCCCTGTACAAGCAGGTCGGCACGCCGGCCTATCCGTTCGACGTGCAGCCGATCGAGGCGGGCGAGCTGGCCGCGCAGGTCGTGGCCCTGGGTCGGGTATTGCTGGCAGCACGCGATATCTCGCTCGATCTCGACGTCGAAGCGAACCTGGTCTGGCACCTGGACGAAGACCTGATCGTCGGCGTGGTATCGCACGCCGTCAACAACGCCGTCCACTACACGCGCGACCGCATCCGCCTGTCCCTGCGCCGCAATGGCGAGCTGCTGGACATCCGTGTCGAGGACAATGGCGCCGGCTACCCGCAGCCGCTGCTGGAAGCCGGCGCCGCCGCGCTGACCGGCATGGACAGTGGGGTCGACTTCCACGGCAACAGCGCCGGCCTCGGCCTGTACTTCTCGCGCGAAGTCGCCCGCATGCACCGCCACCGCGGCCGCACCGGTTCCGTGCGCCTGGAAAATGGCGGCGTGCTCGGCGGCGGCTGCTTCATCCTGAGCCTGCCATGAGCCCCCCTGAGCTCTCCGGCGCCCGGGCCGAACCGATCGACTGGGCCGGCAAGAACTACCTGATCGTGGACGACTTCATCGGCGTGCGCCAGCTGCTGCGCGAGAGCCTGCGCAGCCTGGGTGCGCGCAACATCGACCAGGCCGCGAGCGGCGGCGAGGCGATCGGCCTCTTGGCCAAGATCCGCTACGACGTGGTGCTGTGCGACTTCAACCTGGGCGAGGGCAAGAACGGCCAGCAGGTGCTGGAGGAAGCGCGCATGCGCAACCTGTTGCTGCCATCGAGCATCTGGATGATGGTGTCGGCCGAAAAGAGCGTCGAATCGGTGATGGGCGCGGCCGAGCACCAGCCCGATGCCTACCTCGTCAAGCCGATCACCGAAGGCGTGCTGCTCACGCGCCTGAACCGCGTCTGGCACCGCAAGCAGGTATTTCGCCCGATCGACCAGGCGTATGCCGAAAAGGATTATTTGCGCGCCGCCCGCCTGTGCGACGAGCAGATCGCCGCCAGCCCCGTGCACGAGGTGGAACTGCTGCGCATGAAGGCGCGCCTGATGGAAAAGAGCGGCGAACCGGAACGGTCGCGCGAAGCCTACGAGCGCGTGCTGGCCCAGCGCGAATACCAGTGGGCGCGCGCCGGGCTGGCGAAGATCCGCCTCGCGAATGGCGAGTTCGAGCAGGCGCGCCAGATGTTCCAGGGCGTGATCGCCGAGAACCGCTATTACATCGACGCCTACGACGGCCTGGCGCAGGCCTGGCTGGGCCTGGGCAAGCTGGAGGAAGCCTGCTCGATCCTCGAGCGCGCCGCCAAGCTGTCCCCGAATTCGGTACCGCGCCAGAGCAGCCTGGGGCAGGTCTGCCTGAAGCTGGGCCATGTCGGCATGGCCGAGCGGGCCTTCCGCAAATGCATCGCCATCGGAGAATATTCGGTGCGGCGCACGCCTGATGCCTACCTGGGACTGGCACGCGTCTGCGGGCTGAAGAACGATCCGAAGGAGGCGCAGGCGCTGCTGGCGGCCGCGCAACGCGAATTTGGCGAACTGCACCCGGACATCGACTTGCGCGCCAAGATCACCGAAGGGCTGGTGTACCACGAGAGCGGCGACTACCGCCGCGCGCGCAAGGCCGGCGACGAACTGGAAGCCCTGCTGGAAACGCGTGCCGAGCGGCCCGACGTGCCGACCTGCCTCGAGATGGCGACCCTGCTGTTCGCGGTCGGCGTCAAGGATGCGCCCGTGGAGCTGCTGTGCTACGTGGCCCGCAACAACCACGACAACCCGGTGCTGCTCGACGAGGTGCAGGCGATTTTCGAGAAGGCGCGCATGCTTGAGGAGGGCGTCGACCTGATCCGCGCGTCGAAAAAGGAAGCGTCGGACCTGATGAACCAGGGCGTCCTGCTGTGGAAGACCGGCAAGCTGCGCGAGGCCGTCGAATGGATGCGCAGCGCGCGTGCCAAGCTGCCGAACAACCAGCGCATCCTGTTCAACGCGGCCCAGGTGCTGGTGTCAACCATGCGCGAAAAAGGCTACGACGAGGCTCTGTCGCTTGAGGCCTATCATGTGCTGGCCCACGTCGACCGCCTGCAGCCGGGACAGCAGCGGTTTGCGCAGTTGATGGAGCAGCTGGCGGCGCTGGTGCCGAAGCCGGAAGCCGTGGATACGACGGCGTGATTCACCGGAACCGGTCCCGCACCTCGCGCCCGCAGCCGCACACGGCCTGGCATCCGCACGCCCTTGCCGGCGATGCCGCCGCCACCGCCGGCGCCAACCCATGCTGCTTCATCAACTGCTCGCACAGCTTCGCAATATCATGCCCGCCACCGGGCCGTGCCGATGCCGCGGCGGCCTTTGCCAGCGCCGCCTTGGTGATGTGGTAGCCGAGCGCGCGGTAGCTCTCGAACTGCGCCTCGTCGAACCACTGGTCGGCCGTGCTCTGGTGCGGATAGTCCGGGTTTGCCTTGCGGTAATTGAGGACGTCGGCGTTTTCCGAGCCGACGATCGCCGGCTTGATGTACAGCAGCGTGCCGTCCAGGCCGTCCGGGTCGACGTGGCTGTAGCGGATCGTCCCGACCGCGCAGCTGCCGCCGCACAGGCTGGTCCCTTTCACCAGGTCCATCTTCGAGACGTCGACGTCGATGCTCACGTGCAGGTCGGTCGCGCACTTGCGGATCGCGTTGCCGAGGTCTTCGAAGGCCGTCTCCTTGTCGCTGGCGACATCGACCGCGACGATCAGGCGGCAGCGCCGCCGCACCAGTTCATAGATGCCGAGGTTCTCGAAATGGCCGCCGTCGGACAGGTACACGTAGTTGGCGTCGGCATTGGTCATGCCGAACAGTTCGGCAATCAGGCTGAACAGGCCAATGCCGGGCGAGGAATGGGTCCACGCGGACTTGCGCGGGTTGGGGCACCAGCGTCCCAGGCGCACGTTGAACATCGTCATCAGGAAGTTCAGCGGCGGGGAGGAGTGCGTGCCCATGTTCGGGCTGGCCGCCGCCCCCGACAGGGCCACCGCCATCCCGAGCCCGACCTTGGTGTCGTCGTCGCCCGTGCCCGAGCGCGACGCATATTCGCGGGTCGGGCGATAGATGCCGCGCTGGGCGTCGCGCAGGCCGCCGTTGGCGCCGTGCGCCGGCATCAGCGGCATCTCGAAGCCGCAAAAGCGCGGCGTGAAGGCGAACGAGGCGGCTTTTCTCGTCTGCCAGGCCAGTTCCTCGCCGCTGACCAGGTTGAGCGAGGTGTTGACGATGTGGTAGGGGCGCTGGTTGGCGAAGTCGGCCAGTTGCGGGTCGTCGTTCGGGTCGAAGCCGGTGAACGGATGCGGTTTGCGGGTGGCGCTGCTGGCCCCGAAATAGGCCCGCACCAGGCGGTTGCGGTACAGCATATACAGCGAAAACTTGTTAATGTCGACGCGCCAGCCGA
Organism: Massilia niabensis; assembly: GCF_042655085.1. Taxonomy (NCBI): domain Bacteria; kingdom Pseudomonadati; phylum Pseudomonadota; class Betaproteobacteria; order Burkholderiales; family Oxalobacteraceae; genus Massilia; species Massilia niabensis. The sequence goes on from NZ_JBHSMU010000008.1 coordinate 146,982, forward strand.
GCAGCAGCGCCGCGCCCAGGAAGCAGCAGAACGCATTGAAGAGCGTCTGACCGCCCGTCGCCAGCGTGGCGTTGGCGTGCGCGGCGTACACGCAGGGCAGCGACACCGGCGAGGGGCAGCGTATCTCCGGGCTGGCGACGACGGCCTGCACCAGGCTCGATAACAGCGCAAAGATGCCGACCGTGAAAAAATAGGGCGCCAGGCGCGCGGCGATTTCGCGCTTGGCGCAGTTGCCTTCGCGCGAGCCGGTGGCGCTGCCGCTGCCGGCCTTCAGGCCGATCCAGGTCATCACCAGCCAGCCCAGCGCGGTGCCGGCATTGGCGATCGGGTCATAGGTCAACCAGGCCCAGTGCAAGAGCGGTGCGCAGAAAAAGGCGACCCCGAACATGATCAGCCAGGCCAGCGAAAAAATCGACGACCAGGCGCCCTGGCGGCTCCACCATTCGCGGCTGGCGTCGCTGTACAGCGAGCCGATCAGGCCGATCATCAGCGTCATCGTCACCGAAAACAGGGTCATCATCAGCGGCATGCCGAAGGTGCCCAGCGCGATGGCGTTGTTCAGGATCGGGTGTTTTTCGGGATCCGGCAGCAGCGCAAGACCAGCCAATAACAGCAGCGTACCGACGGCCAGCGCCCCGACCGCGCACAGGAAGTGGCCGGCGCCTTCGAGCAGCTCGGCGCGCGAGATGTCGGGAGCCGGCCGGTGCAGGCGCAGCCGCTGCTCCATGGCCAGGCCGAGGGCGTAGACGAGCAGCACGGCCACCGCTGACGGGCAAATCCACCAGGCCGCCAGCTGCGCGACCGGGACCGCGATGAAGTGCGCCAGCGCCCCCGGCGCGAATTCCAGCGCCGCCGCCAGCGACATGCCGGCCACGGCGGCCGCACCGGCGCCGCAGATCACGTAGCCGGCGCCGCGGTAGGGACTGATGCGGTCGTGCGCGAGATACCAGCCGCTGGCCCAGACGATGAAATACACCAGGCCCGGCACCAGCAGCCAGGCCGCGCCCCAGCCGGCGAAGCGTGCCGGCAGCCCGACTTCCCAGATCACCGGCACCACGCCGCCGTGGCGCCACAGCCCGATGCTGACCAGGAAACCCGCCGCCAGCAGCGGCAGGTTGACGCAGCACAGGACCGCGCCCTGCTGCTGCGGGAAACGGCGCACCCCGCGCGAGTGTTCCGGTTTGCTGGAAATCGACAGGGCGATGCAGAACACAGCGACCAGGAACAGGCCGGTCCCAAGCAGCCAGATCGCATCCGACCAGCGCGCCCAGGGCCCGCCCGGGCCAATCACCCGGTTGACGGCCCAGACCGCGAAGCGCGGCAGGAGCAGGAGCGCGCACAGCCAGGCCACCAGCATCGCCAGGTTCAGGCAGGTGTTGCGCACATAGGTGCCGATCAGGGTCCAGGTATCAGCGCTGAAGGTGCCGCTTCTCGGCGACAGGTAGTTGCTGTACTGGCGCAGGAACTGGATTTCGACCGGCTCGGCGCTGACTGCCTGGCCGGTCACTCCGGGCGTGAGCAGTGCCTCGACCTCGCGCACGTCGCCGCGGCGTTCGCGGATGCATTTCGACAGCCAGCCGCCGATGAAGCCGCCGCCAGAGACGGTGGACAGGTAATCGAAATCGCGCAGCAGGCGCTGCTCCGCCAGGGCCTGCAGCGCGCCGAGGTTGAAGGTGGCGCTGCGCACGCCGCCGCCGGACAGGGCCAGTCCGGCCAGCTGCTCCTGGTGGGCGCGCGACAGCAGGGCGGACATCGCGGCCGGCTGGACCTCTGCCGGTGCCGGCACCGCGGTCGGCGGCGATGCGGCGCCTTCGCGCTGGCGCAGCAGGTCGAGTTCGTTCTGGAACACCTCGCCGAAGACGCTGCCGCTGTGGTCGTTCAGGCGGCGCCAGGTGGTGGCGTCGAGCGGGCCGGTCGCGGGCAGGCCTTGCGCCTTGCGAAACGCGGCAATGGCCGCACCGAGTTCCTCGAGCCGGTGGGCATGCGGCGGCACGCGGCAGCCCGCGCTCTCGAGCTTGCGGCGCACGTCGCCGACCTGCTCGGCAGTGAAAGCAGAGAAATTAACGCCGGAAAAATCGGTGCTAGAAGCATTGATGGTGGACATGCCGTTCTCCAACAGGAACACGGCAGCCGGGATGCCCGGGCCGTGCTGTCACGTTCAGAACGAGTTCAGCACGACTAGGGCAGATGTGATGCCCGTCAAATCAAATGACGGGCGGAACAGGACGCTTGTCCTGTCAAATGATTACGCTTTGTCGGATTTCGGACGCGCAGGCTTCGGGGAACTGGTGCCTGACGTACCGCCGACGTCGCCGCCGGCAGGTGCACGCGGCGTGCTGCCTGCCGCGCTGGCCGGCGCGGCACGCGATTCGTTGCCGGGCGCTGCGGCGCGCGCTTCATTTCCCGCTGCGGCACGCGACTCGTTGCGCGGCGCGTTGGACGCGGCAGGGGCCGGGGCGGCGCCATCCGCCGGCATGGTGCTGGCTACCGCCTGGCGAAACTGGTCCTGCAACAGGTTCCACCACGCCACGGCGGGGGCCATCGTCGCATCGAGCGCGCCGTCGGCGCCAGGCTGGGCTGCGCCTGGGGAGCTGGCCGATGCCGCGGTCCCGGTACCCGGCTGCGGGGTGCCGCCTGCCGTGAAGAAGGAGGCGAAGGGCGGCAGCGAGGCGGTCTGGTCGCCGGCCTTGCCCATTACCTGGGCCATGCTGTCGGACATCGATTTCAGGGCGGCGATGGTGCCGCGCTGCACTTCGAGCCCCTGGATCGAGGTGCGCAGCATCGTCAGGTTCAGGTTGAGCCAGGTTTCAACGGCTTTCAGGTCGGTGATGCGCTTGTCGAGATCCTCGATGGACACCTGGGGTGCGCCGAGCCCGGGCATGCCGACAGGCACGCCCATGCCGCCCCACAGGTTCTTCACGAACTCAAGCGTATCCGTCATGCCGGGCACATTCTGCGAGGGTGGTTTAAGCATGTTGGTCTCTCCGTAAATTGGAGTTCTAGCGTAGCAGATAAATAACAAGCGTACAAAGGCGGCGCCGCTGACGGGCAGCAAGCGCTCAGTTGGGCAGGTACACTAGGGGCATGGGTATCTTTTCCATCATTCGCCGACATCGCCGCGCCGTGATGCTGGGCACGCTGATCGTCTTGCTGCATGCCATGCTGTTCTCCCTGATCGGAAGCAGCATCGCGCTGCCGCGCCTGCCCGGCGGCCTGTCCGACACGCGTTTCGTGCAGGCCGAGCTGTTGCCCGATGCTGCGCCGGAGGTGGCGCCGCCCGTGCCGATCCCGGCGCCGCAGTCCCTGCCGCCACCGCCGCTGCCGGAGCTGGCGACCGAGCTGCCCGAGCCGGCGCCGCTCCTGGCCGAAGATGCAGTTGCCCCGCCGGTCGAGCCGGGCGCCGGTGGCCTCGGTGATGACATGCTTGCCGACATGGGCGTGGTGCGCGAGGCCAAGGCCATCCTGGCCGCGGGCGAGCCTGCGCCGCCGAAGCCCGAGCCCGCGCCCGAGCCCCAGCCTGCGCCTCCGGTGCCGGAACCGCGCAGCTACAAGGTCAGCCTGCCGCCTTCGAGCGCGATGACGATGGACGTCGCCCGCGTCGATCGCGACGGCACGCGCTGGAGCGGCGAGGCGCAGTTGACCTGGCAGCAGGAGGGCGAGCGCTACCGGATCGCGTTCGAGGCCGGCATCCGCGTCGTGTTCACCCGAGTCAACCTGGCGGTGCTGACCAGCGAAGGCACTGTCGCGAGCACCGGTTTCGCGCCCGTGAAAATGACGGAAAAGCGCCGTGGCCGTGCCTTGACCGCCACCCATTTCGATTGGGAGAACAAGAAGATCAGTTTCTCCGCCTCGCAAAAGAACGTCGACCTGGCGGCGGGGGCGCAGGACAAGGCCAGCGTGCCGCTGCAACTGACGGCCATTGCCCGCGGCGACCCGGCGCAGCTCACGGGCGAGATCGACATCCAGGTCGGCGAAGAGCGCGACGCGGTCGTGTACCGCTTCGTCGTGGTGGGGCAGGAAGAAATCGACACGAAACTCGGCAAGCTGCAGACCGTGCACCTGTCGCGCCCGCCGAAAGAGGGCTCGTACCGCTCGCGCCTGGACATCTGGCTGGCGCCCTCGCGTGGCTGGTATCCGGTGCAGAGTCGCAGTACGGAAGCCAACGGTGCGGTCACCACGCAAACCGTGAATAATATAGCCCTTACCGCTACAGGAAAATGATATGCGAAGCACTCTCCTCAAGACCAGCGTCATTGCCGCCTTGCTGACCCTGGGCGTGGCGGCGCAGGCTGCCGCACCAAATCCAACCAGGCGCTCGGTCGAGTTGCCGCCGTCGGCCGACCTGGCCTACGACCTGGCCGCCCAGCATCGCGGCTTCGGCCTGAAGGGCGAGGCAACCATCACCTGGCGCGCCGGCGACGGCAAATACGATGTCGACGTCGAAGCGCGTGTGCCCCTGATCGGCAAGCTCACCGAATACCGCAGCCAGGGCACGGTCGACAGCTTCGGGCTGGCGCCGGCCGACTACTACGAAAAGCGCTACCGCAAGGACCCGACGACGACCGTCTTCGACCGCAAGGCGAAAACGATTACCCTGCCCGAAGGGAAAGAACCGGTCGCGCTCAAGGGCGGCGAGCAGGACCGCGCCTCGGTGACCTGGCAGCTGGCGTCCGTCGCGCGGGCGGCGGGGGAGGCCCGCTTCAAGCCGGGCAGCGAGTGGACCTTCGTGGTCGCAGGCCGGCGCGACGTCGAGCCCTGGACCTTCAAGGTGGTCAAGCGTGAAAAGATCCAGACCGGCATGGGCGAACTCGACACCTTGCTGGTGACCCGCGAGCCGCGTGCCGGGGGCAGGAGCGAGGGCGTCGACATCTGGCTGGCGCCCGACCAGGAATGGTATCCGGTCAAGCTGCGTTTCCGCGACGACGAGCGCGAGACGATCGAGCAGACGGTGTCGCGCATCACGCGTAAATAAAGCCAAGGAAGGCGTTATCAAGTTTGCATCGGACCGCCAGCCGGAGTGTGTCATTCCGGCCAAGCCGGTATCCTGCCGGCGTCTTCCCCTCCTAGTTGCCCGATCTTAACTGTTATACTGGCGCCCCCGCGAAACAGCCGGGCTGCCCCATTGACTCTGCGTTGACTTTGCTTGGCAGCAGCAGCCCCCCTTCGCGCCAGCAACACTGGTATAAACTGGTATCCCACATGATCGACATACAGGCAGGCGCGGCCCTCGCCGCGGAATCCCATGGCACGGCGCTCGAGGACGATCCGCTCGCCGCGCATTTCCAGCACGGCGTCGCACCGGACGAAATCGAGCAGGTCTTCCACCTCAAGCGCGCGCAGCCGATGCTGTCCGCGTTCACGGCGCTGTTCCACGGCGGCCAGGACGGCGTCCTGGTGCGCCTGCTGGTGCTGCGCGAACTGGCTGCCGACACCGCCAGCCCGGCCTTCTCGCGCGCCGACATCAATACGAAACTCGCCTACCTGATTCCCGAGAGCCTGGAGACGGTACTGAACCGCCTGCGCACCCATGGCCTCCTGGCCTGGGACGCGCCGGGCGCCGTCTACCGCATCACGCCGCTGGCGCGCAACGTGCTCTCCGCGCTTGACGCCTTGCTGGCGCTCGGCAAGCCCGAGGAAGACGATGCCGAGATGGGCTACCTGCTGTCGCAGGTGGCCGGCGCCCAGGCGGTGGGCGGCGTCACGGTGGAGCAGCTCAGGCACCTGCTGGGGCGCCTGGTCGAACTGACCGAGGAGTTCCGCGACGCGATCGCCTCCGGTTCCGAATTCAAGCTGCGCACCTCGCAGGCGAAGTGGCACATGGCCTGCGACTGGGTCGAGAAGGGCTCCGTGATCCTGCGCGCGATCACCTCGGACGAACGCGCCGACGCCGCCACCCACAAGGCGGCGCAGGCGATCGGCCGGGCGCAAAGCGCCTTGCTCAACATGCAGGGCATGTTCTCGCGCGCCCTGAACCAGATCGAGCGCCAGCGCGTGCACCTGGGCCAGTCGGGCCTGTCCACCACCGACGTGAAACGCTGGCTGCTGGCGCATGAGGACCTGGCCAGCCTGGCCGAAAACGCGATCGACCGCCCGGTGGTGCCGCTGTTCGGCACGCCGGCCGAGATGATCGACGTCGCCGAAACCGAGCTGCTGACCGAGCGCACGGTCGTCGCCGGCCCGAAAGGGCTGCCTTCCGGCGAGAACGCGCCGCTCACCATCAACGACAACCCGGCGATGCAGGGGGAACTGAACGACTGGATCAACAAACTGGCCGACTTCGCCAACCTCGGCAACTTCCCGGAATTCTCGGAATCCGGCCCCAAGAAGGTGCAGCTGCACGAGTCGCTGCTGCCGGCGAGTTTTGCGCTGGCCTCCTACCGCGCCTCGCTGCTGCCGCTCCTGGGCGACGCCGCCGAGGCGAGCCTGCAGGGCGCGACGGCCGAACTGGCGCGCCTGCCGATCCGCTTCGAGCCGACCGACGACATGGTCCAGCTCGATGACCCTGAAGTGGCCGCCATGTCGTTTGCCACCCTCTCACTGAATCCAGAAAGCACCCCGGATAATGAATGACGACGCACAAATCCTGATCGCCCGCCTGCTGACGCACCAGACGCTGCGCCGCGACGACAAGATGGTCAAGCGCGCGCTGTCGGACGAGCAGTTCCGCATCGAAGTCGACAAGCGCCTGCTGGACGCCGGCATGAAGTTGTTAGATAACGTGTATGCCGACCATGTGACGATCGCCCTGCACCGCAATGTCGAACCGAAGATATTCGGCGCGAAAGACATCTGGCAGAACAATAACTTCGGCCTGACGCGCGATGGCGTGGCGCTGCTGGTGGTGCTGTGGGCGCAGATCATCCTGCCCAAGCGCGAGCGCCAGGAGACCCACATCACCGTGGCGGACGACCAGAACGACCTGTTCGACAAGGACAGCCCGATCCCGCGCGCCGAAGACACCTCGATCGGCATTTCCTACACGGCGCTGCTGTCGGACTTCGGTGACAAGCTGGGCAAGAAGACGCGCATGGACATGAACCTGGGCGTGCTGTCGAAACTCGGCTTCATCGAACGGCGCGGCGACGTGATCCTGGAGGGTCCGCTGCTCGACCTGATGATGGACACCGACCTGCTGAAGGAACGCATCATCAATGGCGCGCTGTCCGACGTGTTCAAGCGCGCGCCGCTGGCGGCCGTGCCGCGCAAGGTCGACGCGGCGAACGACGCCGACTCAGTCGACATCCTCGAAACACCGAATTGAGACACCATGTTCCACATTAAATCACTCGAACTGGTCCACTGGGATTACTGGCAGCGGATCAAGAACATCCCGCTCGACGCCAAGATCATCACGATCGCCGGCCAGAACGGCTCCGGCAAGACGACCCTGCTCGACGCATTGCGCACGCTGTTCGGCCTGGATTGCTCGATGGGCCGCACCTATAAGCACTACGCGCGCCACTCGGGCCAGCAAAGCGCCTGGATCCGCGCCGTGGTCGACAACAAGCCGGTCGGGCGCCAGCTCTCGAACCGCCCGTTCCGCCACTCGGGCTTTTTCAGCGACGACGAAGTCACGCTCTTTTGCCAGGTGCAGAAGAACGGCGGCGACTGGAAGCGCCAGTACCTGATGCGCCCGGGGAATGTCGACATCGAGGAAGTGACCGAGGCGACCGACTGGATGGGCGTCGAGAATTACCGGAAACGCCTGGCCTCGGCCGGCCTGTCGCCGGCCATGTCGAAGGTGCTGGCCCTGGAGCAGGGCGAAACCGACAAGCTGTGCGAATACGCGCCGCGCCAGTTGCTGGACCTGGTGTTCCAGGTCTTCGGCGACAAGGAAGTGCTGGACGCCTACGACGAAGCGAAGCGCCACCAGCGCGACACCGAAACGGAACTGAAGCGTTTCGAGGCCGAACTGGAAACCTCGCGCATCAACCTGGAAGGCCTGCGCCTGCGCGTGGCCAACTTCCACCAATGGGAGGACCTGCACAAGGAGCGGCGCGACCTGAAAGAGGAAGTGCTGCCGAGCCTCGAATACCACGAAGCGCGCGAAAAGGCCGCCAACATCAGCCGCGCGCTGCACGAGCAGCGCAAACCGATGGCGCAGGTCGACGCCATCCTGCTTGAAAAGCGCCAGGCCCTCGCCGCCCAGCAGCGCGCGCTGACCGAAGCCCAGCAGCAGGAAACCCTGCTCGAGCAGGAAGGCACGGCGCTGGCGAGCCGCCTCACGCAAATCAACAGCCGCATCAAGCCGATCGAGAACCTGCTCGAGCAGAAGGAACGCCTGCAAAAGCTGGCGGCGGAGGCCGGCGCCGACATGGCGGAAGTGGCCTCGCAGCTCGAAGAGAAGGAAGCCGAGCTGGCGCGCCAGCGCGCCGCGCGCGAGTCGATCGCGGCAAAAATCGCCGGCGAGATGGCCACCATCTCCGCGCTGCAGGGCAAGAGCGCGATGCCGGAACCGGAAGCCCAGCGCCAGATGCGCCGCGCGCTGCGCGACGAGGGTATTCCGCATGCGATGCTGTCGGATATCGTCGAAGTGACGGACCCGAAGTGGCAGGGGGCAGTGGAGGGCGTGCTCGGCGGTTACGCCTCGGTCGTGCTGCTCGAGCGCGCCAAGGATGCGCCGGCGGCCTACCGCCTGGCCGAAAAAGAGCGCTATCGCCACTTCATCGTCCCGGATTGCATCGAAGCGCCAAAAATGAAGGACGACAGCTTGCTGTCGGTGGTGAACTTCTCGGCGCCGGCCCCTGGCTGGCTGATCGACCAGCTGGCGCGCATCGACCGCGTCGATTCGGTCGACGCCGGTTTCAAATCGGGTACCGAAGAGTGGATCACGCCGGACGCCTACCACCGCGAACGCCGCGGCGGCCGCTCGCTGTTCGTCGAGCCCTCGCGCTACCGCTTCGGCGCCGCCGGCAAGACCCAGCGCCTGGAAGCGATCCAGAAGTCGCTGCCTGCACTGGAAGCGAAAGAAGACGCGCTGACACTGGCGATCAGCAAACTCGCCGCCGAAGTGGGCGGCTTGAAAGCCCGCATCGCGGGCGTGGACGCCGCCAAGGAACTGGCGGCGCGCCAGGCCGAGTTCGAGGAAGCGGCGCGCAGCATTGCCCCGATCAAGGCCGAGCGCCTGGAAGTGGGCGCGCGCCTGGGCGAGCTGCAAACCCTGACGAAAAACGCGACGGTGGCGCGCACCCGTGCCGACACCGTGTGGCAGAACGCGCGCATGGCGCTGTCGGAAGCGGAAGCGGGCCTGCGCCTGAACAGCCGCCGCCAGATCGAGCAGCGCAGCGAGCACGCCAAGGCGCTGCTGGCCCTGCGCCGCGGCTGGCGCAATATCCCGGCTGCCTGGCGCCGCCCGGCGCGCGGCGCGGCCCTGGTCGCCCAGCACCAGAACGCGCACCAGGTGAACCTGCGCGTGTCTTCGCTCGAACACGCCCTGGCGCGCGACGACTGGGAACTGGACGCCACCGTCATCGACCAGTACGCGCGCCTGAACGACCAGTTGCAGGGACGCCAGGTCGAGACCGAGGAACGCCGCTACCAGAACAACCGCGCGATCGAAGCGACGGGGAACGCGCGCGGCGCCTACATCGAGCGCCTGCGCTACACGATCAAGGCCTACTCGAAGAACATCAAGGAGCTCGGTTCGCTGGCGGGCATCGACGTCCAGGCCGACCCGGTGCGCCTCGAGAACGACGACGTGCAACTGGCCCAGGCCGGCCTGCACGTGCGCTTCAAGTTCGACGGCAAGGACCAGATCGGGATGAACGACGGCGAAGCCTCGGGCGGCCAGCAGGTGATGAAGTCGCTGGTGCTCCTGATCGGCCTGCTCAAGTCGGAAGAGGGCTCGGGCGGCTTCGTGTTCATCGACGAACCGTTCGCGCACCTGGACATCCGCAACATCCAGCTGGTGGGCGAATTCCTGAAGAACACCGACGCCCAGTACCTGATGACGACGCCGCTGACGCACAACACCGACGTCTACGATCCTTCGGAACTGACGCTCATCACGAGCAAGAAGAAGAAGGACACGCAGTGGGCGCAGCCGATTTTCGTGCTGCAGCGAAGGAAGGAAGAGGCAAAAGCCGCGTAAAGCAGAAGGGGCCCGATGGGCCCCTTTTTTCAACGCAACCCGGCCCTTACTGCTGCCGCTTTTTCTCTTCTTTCTTTACCTTTTTTGCTTCCTTTTTTTCCTTGTCGGTCTTGGCCGGTTCTTTCTTGGTGGCTTTCTTCGCATCCTGACTTTTGCTCATGTTTCCCTCCAATGTGCTCAATTTGCTAAACAATAGTACATCACACCCTGCACAATTCAAACCTTCCCGATCGCCTGCCGCAGCTTGCGCCGCCACAGCAGCAGCCCGACGGAATACGCCAGGAAGTACCCGGCCGTCAGCCCCACGCACAGCATGGTCAGCGGGCTTTCCGTGAGCCGCGGCGCCGGCAGTCCGCTGCCCTGGTTGGCGTAGATCTCGATGCCGATGTACAGGATGCGCGCCACCAGGATCATCGCCATGATGATCCCGAGCCGCATCGGCGGCGTGAAGAAGTAGCCGACGTCAAGATCTTCGTACACGGTGCGGCGCAGCCCGAACACGCCCCAGAACACGCCCAGCGCGGTGCCCGCCGCCAGCGCGCCGAGTTCCATGGGCCGCATGAGGGTTTCCGACAGCGACACCAGGATCATCCCGCCGAACACCAGCGCGCCCGTGTAGTGGCGCGAGACGATCGAGCGCTGGCGCGCCATCTGCGTCTTCAGGCGCGTATAGATGCGCCAGACGAGGATGGGCGTCAGGGCGAGCAGGGCGAGGGTGGTGATGTTCATGCGATTCTGGTGCAAAGGTTGAGCCGAAGCCGGCATTGTAATCGACCGCATCCGAGCGTCGGCCATACGGGCGTCGGCATCCGAGCGTCGGCCCCTGGACGGGCATGATAAGGTGTTAACTCCCTAGAATCAGGAGAGCCCGAACATGATCCCAGCCATTCCCGTGCCGGTGCGCTTTCACCGCGCGCCGGACCCCGTCCCGAATGAAGAACCGATGCCCGAACCGTTCGATGCGCCGCATCCGCACCATATGCCGGTGCACACGCCCCAGAACGACGACCCGGTCCCCGATCCGAAGCCCAGCATTCTGCACTGAAAGGGTCCAATTCAGGAGTGTAAATACTCCTGAATCGGAGTCCTCTCCTCAATCAAACGCCCACGCATACAGCACATCAAGCGCAGTATTCGTGCCGGTCTGGAACTGCAGCGTGATTTTCGGGGTCATCTTGTAGCGCAGGCGTACCAGGCTCGACGCCGTCGTCGCACCCTGCTCGAAGCTAATGTAGGCGCGCGAGGAAATCCGCTTGCCGACCGTCACCACCGTGTTCGCCAGGCCCTCGGCGTCGCCGTTGCGGCCCTGGCCGATACCGAGTTCGTCGACGCCCAGCGCGTTTGCCATCTTGCTGGTAATGCCGCCGGTGCCGCCCTTGCCGCCCAGCAGGGCGCCAGCTGCCGCGCTCAGCACATCCTTCTCGTTGCCGCTCGTGCCTTCCATGCCGTGACCGAGCACCAGCCAGGCCAGCTTCTCGCTGTCGGGCACGTTTGGCGTGGAGACCAGCCGCGCCTGCGGCGACTGGGCCGTACCGCGCACCTGCACGCCGGCTTCGACATTGGTTTCGCTGAGCTGCTCGCCTTCGGGCTGCTTGCGCACGGCGAGCACGTCGAGCGCAGGGTTGTCCATCGCCCCGCTGAAGGTGATCACGCCCCGCTGGATCGCCAGGTTCTGGCCGTAGGCGGCGTACTTGCCGCTGGCCACGCGGATGGTGCCGTTCACGCGCGGAGGGCGGGGGCCGATCTTGCGCACCCTGACGCTGCCTTCGAGCATGGCGTCCAGGCCCAGGCCGCGCAGGTGGAAATTGTCGCCCAGGTCGGCGGCCAGGTTCACCGTCAACGGCACTTCGGCTTCCTTCGGTTCCGGCGGCACCGGCTTGCCGCGGCCGAGCACGATGACGTCCTCGGAGATCGTCGGCCGGCCCGCCGGTGCGAACTCGATCAGCGCGCGGTCGGCCTTGAAGCTGCCGTCGAGCGTGAAGCGGTTGGTATCGCGCACCAGCGCGGCATTGCCGGACACGATCACGGTGCGATCCGGCCGCGACAGCGCTTCTAACTTGTTCGCCACCAGGTTCAGCTGCATGGCCGGGGCGCCGGCGCCGAAGCGGATCGAGCCGTCGGCGGTCGCGTTGCCGCTCATGCCTTCCAGGTAGAGGCGCTGCAGCACCAGGCGGTCGCCCGCCAGTTGCGAGCGCAGCTGGCCGTTGCGCAGGCGTACGCCCTGCTCGGGCCAGCGCACCGCCATGGCATCGCCATTCACGCTGCCGTTCAGGACTGGGGTGCCGATGGTGCCGCCGGCGGTGACCGCCAGCTTCACGCTGCCGTCGAGCTCCAGGTCGCGCTGGCCGGCGAAGGGCGCGATCCAGGCGATCGAGGGCATGTCGGCATTCGCCGTCATGCGCAGCGGGCTGTCGCGGTCGACGCGGCCGCGGATCATCTGCACGGTACCGTCGGCGCGGACGGTGCCAGTACGCGTGCCGTCGATCGTCAGTTGCGTGCGCAGCGAGCTGCCCTGCACATCGGCGCGCGCCTCGAAGGTGCGCAGCCCGAGCGGCACCGGTGCGACGCCGCCGCCGACGATGGCGTCGCCGCCTTCGCGGAACACGCGCACATTGCCCGCCAGGGCCGGCGCGCCGCCGGTGGCGGTCGCGGTACGCAGGTCGAGCGCCCAGTTGGCGCCAAGCAGCAGGTTGCCGCGCACGTTTTCACGCAGCGCCTCCGAGAACTGCGCGAGGTAATTCAGCGGTACGCCGGCGGCCGCGCCGCTGCTGTTCCAGCGCGAGCCGGTTTTGGTCAGTGTGTCGACCCGTACCGTGCCGGCGGGCAGGCGGATCACGGCGCCGTTGAACGCGAGCGACTGCGGCTTGGCGAGACCGGCCACGCCGGCGCCCGGCGCCACGCCGATGCGCAATGGCACCGGTTGCGCCAGGGTCATCGCAAAGCGGCCCTTGTTCTGCAGGGTGGCCAGGGTGCCGGCCCAGGCATTGCCGCTCCAGCCGCCGCGCACCTCGGTGAGGGCGTCGAAATCTGCGCCACGGGCGGCGGCGCGCAGCGTGTGCGCGGCGCGGGTGCCGTTCGTCTGCAGGCTGGCGGCGGCGATCCGGGTGTCGCCGCTGACATAGTCGACCACCTGGATGTCGCTCACCAGCGGGTCGGCGCCGCCGCGGCCGGAACCGAGGTTGGCGGTGGCGCGCAGCGTGCGCAGGTTGTGGGTGAGCATCCGCAGGTTCTGGCCTTCGAGGCTGGCGGTGAGCGATGGCGTGTCCATCGTGCCGCTTACCGTGCCGGCGCCGCGCAGGACGCCGCTGAAGTCGGGGCCGATCGCCGCCAGTTGGGGAGCGTCGATGCGCCAGTCGAGGCGGTCGCCGGCGGCGCCGAAGCTGCCCTTGGCGGCTACCACGTTCGCGCCGACATGCAGGTCGACGTCGGCGCCCGACACGTGGCGGGCATCCGCCGCCAGGCGCGCATGGCCCCAGAACGGCGACTTGGACAAGGTGGAGTCCTGCAGCTTGAGGTTCAGCGCGCCGCGCCAGTTGTCGCCGGAACGGCCGCTGGCATCGAAACTGCCGTTGATGCTGCCGGGCAGGGGGCTGCCGAACGCGGCCGGGTTGAAGCGCGCCATGTTGCCGCTCCCTTTCGCCTCGACGAAACGCGCGCCTTCCTTGCCGGCCAGCCAGGCTTCGCCGCTGACATGGAGGTTGCTGTTATTCGCCTTGCGCTGCGCGGCGACCCAGCCGAGGCCATTTGCGTCGGCAACAAAGGTCGTGCGTGGATTGGCCATGGCGCCGGTGACGACACCGGTCGCCACCACCGCGCCGTACAGGTCGCTGCGCAGGGTGGCGAGCTGGCGGCCATCGACGCGCCAGTTCATGCGTTCGCCCGGCGCGCCAAAACTGCCGTTCAGGTTGACTGTGTTCTGGCCCAGGGAGACGGCGGCGTCCACGCCGGTGACGTGTTTCGCGTCGGCGGTCAGCTTGCCCTTGCCCGACAGCGGCTGGTCGAACAGGCGGCTCGGGCGCAGCGCGAAGTCGGTGGTCACTTTCCACGCCGGGGCCATCACGCCGGCGGCATTCACCACGGCGTTGATGTTCGCCTCGGGGTAGTCGCCGAGGTCTGCCGGGTTGAAGCGGCTGGCGTTCGCCGTGACCTTGAACGCTTTATCCTCTAACAGATTCGCACGGCCGCTGAGGGCAATGGTGCCGCTGCCGGCCGACAGGCGGGCTTCCGGCACATCGACCACATTGTTCTCGAGCCTGGCGCGCGCTGCCAGGCGCAGGCCACGCTCGGACAGGTTGATGTCGAGCGTCTGCACCTTGCCGACGTTGGCCACGGCGATGTCGCCGGCGATTTTCGTCGGCTTCATGCTGCCGTGAATTTGCTTCAAGTCGAAGCGGTCGGTGTGCAGCGCGAACTTCGCCGTGCCCATTCCCTCTTCGTCTTCGCCGCGCTGTACGCTGCCGCTGCCGGTGAAGCGCCCGGCAGTGCCGAAGTCGATCAGCACGTCCGACAGGCGCATCGCCGTCAGGTCGCCGCCCAGCTGGCCGCGAAACGCGCGCAGCGGCAGGCGCTGCTGGTCGATGGTGCCGGCCGGGCCGTCGTTGATCATGTTCACGCTGCCGGAAATCGCCCGCTTGTCGTCCAGCTTGGCGGCGAGCGACAGGGTCAGGTCGGCGGTCGGCAGGGCCGGGTTGAAGAAGCCGGGGTCGATGTTGCGCGCGTTTAGGGTCATCGTGCGCAGCGGGATCTCGGCAAACGGCGAAATCCCCATGCGCGCTTCGCCGCCCGCGCGGCCGGCCTGGCCGTTGATGTCGAGGGTAGTGAGGTTCAGGTCGCCGCCGGCGCGCAGTTTCAGTTGCGCCGGCACGGATGTGGCACCCTTGCCCGCGGCTACCTGCGACCCCGACAGGCTGGCGGTCGCATCGAGCTTGAACGGCTTCGTCGCGGCGATGCTGCCGTTGGCTGCCACCTGGCCCCAGGGCGTGCTGGCCGCCGCATCGCGCAGCTGCCACTGCGCCTTGTCGCCGTACAGGCGCATGCGGACGTTGGTGATTTCGGTGCTGGCGCCCTTGTTCACAAAAGTGAGTTTCGCCAGGCGCGCGTCGTCGAGGGTAATCTTGAAGGGCGCGGCGAGCGAGGTCGGCATTTTCGCGGGCTCGTCGGTCTCCTTCAGGGTTTCCATGCGCAGGTCGGCCGCGTGCAGCTTGTTGATCTCAATGCCGCGCGAAAGCAGCTGGCGCGGCGACCATTGCAGGTCGATGTTGGTGGCGATCGCCAGCTGCTCGTCGGTGCGCCAGACGATGCGGTCGATGTGCATGGCGCCGTAGAGCGAACCGCGCACGCCGGTCATGGTCAGCTTGCCACCGGTGGAACGGGAGACGCGCTCGGCGATCATCTGCAGCGTCGTTTCGCGCCCGAGATACCAGATCGTGCCGCCGACGATGACGCCGGTGACAACCAGGCCAATGCCGACACGGCGCGGCCAGCGCCGCGGTTTGGCCGGCGCCTGTGCCTTCGGCTCGGTGGAAGGTGGGGTAGGGGTATGGTCGTTCATCAGAACGTGAATCCAAGTGAGAAGTGCAGGCGCGGTTTTTTCACGGCCGCGCCGTAGGCGAGATCGACGTTGATCGGACCGACCGGGCTGCGCCAGCGCGCACCGATGCCGACACCGACTTCCGGCTTGAGGTCGCTGAGCTTGTCGGCGGCGTTACCCGCATCGACGAAGAAGGCCACGCCCCATGGTGGACGGAACCAGTACTGGTATTCGGCGCCGGCGGTGAGCAGGTAGCGTCCGCCGACGATGGCGTCGCCTTCGCGCACGCCGAGTTCCTGGTAGCCGTAGCCGCGCACCGACTGGTCGCCGCCGGCACGGAACAGCAGGGTGCTCGGCACGCCCAGCTTCTCCTTCGAGTAGACGGCGCCGGCTTCGCCGCGCAGGATCATCGTACCGCTCTCGCCCATGGGGCGATAGTACACGCCGCGGGTGTAGCCGCGAACGAATTTTTCATCGGTGAACAGCGGCAGCGGCGCTACGCTGAGCTGCCAGTTGAGGGCGTAGCCGCGGGTCGGCTGCACCAGATTGTCGAGCTTGCGGCGGGTGACGGCGTAGGTGAGCGGGACGCTCCTGCTGCGCGTCGTTTCCAGGCCTGCGACCTCGCGCTGTTCGAGCAGCGCCTCGAGGGTGATGCTGCGCTCGAGCTCGGGCGTGCCCCAGGCGCGGCGTCCGGCCACGGTGCCGACAGTCAGCAGTTCGCCGCGCACGTCGGTGCGTTCGATGCCGCCGCCGACGCTGTCGTTGTAGCCATCGGCCGTGGTCGGCCAGTAAAAGTCGACGCGCGCCGTCTGGCGCTTCTGTTCGTAGATCAGGTCGCTCTTCATGCGCTTGCCGAACACGTTCAGGTCGTCGTAGCTGACCTGGGCGCGCGCACCGGTATTGCTCGATACGCCAACGCCGACTTCGATGTTCTTCTGCTTGTTTTCGGTCACGCGCACCAGCACCGGCAGCACGGTCGGGCCGGTGGCGGCCGGCGGCTTGACGCCAGTCGCGGCCTGGCCGGGCACGGCAGGCGCATCCTGTGCAGCCTGTGCAGCAGCGGAATCGGCCGCCGGCCCGGTCGCTGTGCCGTCCAGGTCGCCGTCTTCTTTCAAGTCCTTGATCTCGGCGTTGAGCACGGCGCGCATGTCGGCGCTGACCTCGACCGTGGCGAAGTATCCGGTTTCCTGCAGGCGTGCCTGCAAGGCCTGCAGGGCGACTTCGCTGTACATGTCGCCCGGCTTGATCTTGTTGAGGTTGGTGATGATCGATTCCGGGTAGCGCTTCAGGCCGCGGATGCGCAGCGCGCCGAAACGCATTTCGGGACCGCTGTCGATCACGACGCGCAAGGAAGCCTTATAAGCATCAGGATCGACGGTGGCGCTGGTTTCGACCAGCTGCGCGCGTGGAAAGCGCGAGCGCGTTACTTCGCGCAGCAAATCGCGCTTGGCGCCTTCCCAGTCGGCCGTGCGGAAACGCGCGCCCACCGGCAGCGACCAGCGGTTGCGCAGCGCGCCCGCGTCATACGGGGCGCCGCCGCCCTCGAAGATCACGAAGCCCTGCAGCACCAGGTCAAGGTCGCTCACCAGGGTCGGTTGGCCCGGATCGACGCCAATGCGCACCACAGGCGTGGCGCCGCTCGTATCGAGCGTTGCGGTGATTTTCGGCGAGTAATAGCCTTCGGTGGCGATCAGGGTTTTCGCTTCTTCGGGCGCCTCCTTCACGAGGCGTTGCAACTGGTCGAGGTCGACGCGTGGATTGCCGCGCCAGCGCAGCAGTTCGAGGTTGTCTTCAAGCAGGTTGTCGAGGCGTCCCGGCGCGTCAATGCGCACGGTGTACTTGACGGGCCCGTTCGGTGTCTGCCCGCTCAGGGGCTGGGCGGTCAGCGGTTGCTCGCTTGATGGCTGCTCGGTCGGCGTCTGCCCGCTCAGCGGCTGTTCGCCTGCCTGTTGGGCCGAGGCCGCTTGCGTGCCCAGCACCGCATACACGGACAGCATGATTTGTGCCAAAATCCGTGATTGCCTTGCCGCCGTTGCGGTCCGTTGGGATGTCGCGAGAACCATGTCTCTCCGTCTCAGTATTCAGTATATAAATGCTGAGCGCATCTTAGCGGAATTGCAAAAATGATGGCGAACGATTAACTTTCAAAAAAACGACACATGCACGCTTCCGATACCGCCCTCGTCCTCTTCAGTGGCGGACAAGATTCGACCACCTGCCTGGCCTGGGCGCTGGAGCGCTACGCCCGGGTGGAAACGATCGGTTTCGACTACGGACAGCGCCATGCGATCGAGCTGGCAGTGCGCCCGACGGTCCTGGAAAAGATGCGCGCGCTGTCCCCAAGCTGGGACGCGCGCCTGGGCGAAGACCACATGGTCGACCTGTCGCTGATTGCCCGCATTTCCGATACGGCGCTGACCAGCAATGTCGCCATCGAAATGCAGGCGAACGGCTTGCCGAATACCTTCGTGCCTGGCCGCAACCTGTTGTTCATGACGGTGGCCGCCACCGTGGCCTACCGCCGCGGCCTCACGGTGCTGGTGGGCGGGATGTGCGAGACCGATTTCTCGGGCTATCCCGATTGCCGCGACGACACGATGAAGGCCTTGCAGGTCGCGCTCAACCTGGGTATGGCAACGCGCCTGAAGGTCGAGACACCGCTCATGTGGATCGACAAGAAGCAGACCTGGGAACTGGCCGAGCAGGCCGGCGGAGCGGCGCTGGTCGACCTCGTGCGCTTTGAGACCCATACCTGCTACCTGGGCGAGCGCGGCGCGCGCCACGACTGGGGTTATGGCTGCGGCACTTGCCCGGCCTGCGAACTGCGGGCGCGCGGCTATGCCCAGTTTGCAGCGGCGCGGAGCGGTACCGTTTAAGAGCGCCTAACAAAACCTCCATAGCTGCGTTGCAGCTCCTCGCCGTACATGCGTACTGTCTTCGTCGCCGCGCCTTGCTCTGAAGGTTTTGTTAGGCGCTCTAAATCGCCTGCTGGTTCACGACGCGATTCCTGCGCGAGCGGCTGACCAGGTACCAGACGAGCGCCAGCGGCAGCAGCAGGGGCAGCAGGAAGGGCACGATTGCTGCCGCCACGGCGAAACAGGCAATCGCCAGCGCGACGATCACGACGATGCCGACGCCCGCAAACACTACCGCCAGCACCGCTCCCACCACGATCGCCACCAGCAGGCCGATCAGCATGCCGCCGCCGCCGAGCAGGATCCCGAGCATGGCGCCGATCGGGCCGTCGAACTCTTCGCCGTCGATGTGGAAACTGGCGTCGCTGAAGGTGAACAGCAGGTCCCACAGCAGCAGGGCGCAGAGGATCAGGATAATGTAGGGCGCGATCTTTTTCATGGCAGGTCCTTGAGGGTCGGGTTGATGGTGCAACTCTAGGCCGGGCCGCGGCCTCTCGCCAGCCGCATGCGACGGGTGGCGTTTTTGGCGGGCCGGAGCGCGCCAATCGCGGACGAATGCCGACGAATGCCGATGTGCATCCGACCTTGCAATACGCGTTTCGCCGCCTATACTGACAGCCTGCTCTGTTGTAGGTTACCAGGAGGCTTCTTATGCATATCGTCAGCTCAACGATGAAGATGCACCAAGCCAGGACACCGGCGTCCCTGGCTGGCGGTGGCCCGAAGGGTCCGCCATCGGCGCCGCCAACCATTCCACCGATTATCATCAATCCCTTCAATCGCGAAGCGCCAAGGCAGCCGAACATCGATCCGCTGCGCACGCCCTTGCCGCCGCCGGTACGTCCACCCGGCGCGCCCAGCATGCGGATGTGATTTGCATTTTGTTATCCGTTTGCTATCGCGCTGCACGCGGCATTTCCACTATCATCTCGTCTTTGGGCGACAGGCCCGGCAGATAAAGAAGTGAGCGATGAACGAAGAAACAGGTGACCTGGAAGCGGGCGACGACACTGCGGACACCTCGGACGCCCTGGTCCAGGAACCACGCCTGTGGCAAGGCAATGGCTGGACCGCACGCGTGATCAAGAACGACGACGACGAAGGCTGGGCAGTCGCCATGTACAAGGATGGCCACCCGGAACCGGCGCTGGTCGGCCCGTGGACCATGGGCCGCGACAAGAAAAACCCGAAGCCGCTCGATGTCAACGCGTTCAATACGCTGATCAAGACGGCGTCGGAAGTCATCCGCCGCCACGAGCAGCACCTGCACGCGATGCTGCACAAGAGCACCGTGGTGTCGACCGAAGAGGGCGAACTGAAGGTGACGCTCGACATCGTGCCCGATGACGACGACCCCTATGCGCTGCTGACCGCCATCGACCAGATGGGCGAGCAGGTGGCCCAGGTGCGCGTGGCGCCGACCTTCAAGCTGACCCCGAGCTCGGCCCAGGGCTGGATCGAGAACGGCTTCAAGGCGCCGCGCTAAGCCCTATCTATTACCGCGACGCTGTCCGCGCCGGCAGCGTGCGCAGCCGCGCCAGCAGGGCGTCGACCAGGCCTTGCGGATTGAACGGATCGTCCGGCAAGACGATGTCGGGCTGCAGCAGCACCGGCTCGCGCAGGCCCGACGGACGGTCCAGGATGAACCGCGGCGACACCACTTCCAGGCCCGTGTTCGGCAAGGTGCGGCTCTGCACGCCGCCGCTCTGGCGCGCGCGCGCATAACCGGCCGCCCCCACCAGCTTCCCGAAACCGAAATCCTGCACCGCGTTGGCGAACAGCGTCGCCGCCGAGTAGGTCGTGCCTCCCACCAGCACGTACACCTGGCCCTTGAACCGGATCGGATTGTCAGGTTGCGGCTGCTCCCAACTGGTGGCGCTACCATGCACGACGTCGCCGACCTTCTCACCTGCGCCGGCGCGTCCGGCAATCACCTTTTTGATGTAGGTGGAGGCGTTCCGGAAAGGCTTGTCGGCAATGTGCCGCAAGATTCCCTGCCTCCAGATTTCATCGCCCCCTCCGTTCTCGCGCACGTCGATCAAGAGGGTCTTTACCTTCTCGTCGCGCAGGCGCGTGAACGCCGCTGTCGTGAAGGCGTAGAACGCCTCGGTATCCGGCCAGAGGAAGGTGTTGATCGTCAGTAGCGCAGTGTCGTTCCCGAGGTGCTTGAGATGGAACATGCGTTCGAAGGGCGCGTCGCTGCCGAGCTGCAGTGCCTGCCCCTGCGCGGTGCTCGCTTCGCGCTGCAGGACTTGTCCTTCCACCGACAAATCGAAACGCGCGGGCGCTCCATACACTTTCCAGTAGAAGAACCAGAACCGGCGCGACAGCAACTGGGCGCGAAATTCTGGCGTGTCGCCATGCATCAGGCTCAGCAGCTCATCGACTACCTGTTTTGCCGCCACGCCGTTGATGCGCTCGATACGCTTGCGCGCGTACGAACTCGCCGCTCCGCCCAGTTCCGCGCGCACGAAGAGCTGGCCACTGGCATCGACCTGGACTTCGAAGGGAAAGAAGGCGCCGCCGGACTGCAGGAATTCCCGTGCCTGCCCGTGCCACTCCGGTTGCAGGATGGCCAGGTGGGCGTCGGCGAACACGGGATTCATGCGCGCCAGGATGCGCCAGGCCTCGTCCCGGGTCTTTGGGTCCCGCAATTGCGTTTCGGCGTTGTGCATGGCCTGTTGCAGGGCTTGCGCGGACACCCATTCGTCGGGCTTGGGATGAGTCACCGCGATGAAGTCACGGGCCGCCTGCAGGTCCTGCTGCAATTGCTCCGGGGTGAAGCGTGCGGGGCCGGCATGGACGACCGCGCTGGCCAGCACGCCAGCGATCATCAACCAAATTCTTTGGCGCATTGGAATCTCGTGTTATGAAAACGGCTATTGTATAGTTGAGTGTATGGCTCGGGCTTCATGCCGATTGACTCTTTGATTTAGGCTGGACTTAATGCTCAACAGCGACGATTTGCGTTTCTTTTGCACGGTGGCGAGCCAGCCGACGCTGGCGGCCACCGCGCGCGTCCTACATGTCACGCCGCCGTCGGTCACGCAGCGGCTGCAGGCGATCGAGGAGAAGGTGGGGCTTCGGCTGCTTGACCGGTCCGGCCGGCGCGTCACCCTGACCGGCGAGGGCCAGTTGCTGGCAACGCGGGCCGCGCTGATCCTGGCCGAAATGGACGCCCTGGCGGAAACGCTGGGTGATCGCAAGAATGATATGGTGGGCTGCCTGCGCATCCTCGCGCCGCTGGGTTTCGGCAATGCCTATGTCGCGCCGCTCGCCGCCCGTTTCCAGGCCGAGCATTCCCTGCTGTCGGTCGAGCTCGAACTGTCCGATCAACCTAACCTGGGAACCGGCGACGGCTGGGACATCGTGGTGCACATCGGCGAACTGCCGGATTCGAGCCTGCAACGGCATGTGCTGGCGAAGAACCGGCGCATGCTGTGCGCAACGCCTGCTTACCTGGAACGGCATGGGACGCCGCTCGTGGTGGCGGACCTGCGTCATCACCGCTGCCTGATGTTGCGCGAGAACGCGGAGGACCTCAGCCTGTGGCGCCTGCGCGCGCCCGGCAATAGGCATTACGACGCCGTCCGCATCAACCCTGCGCTGTCGAGCAACGACGGCCGGGTCATCAAGCAATGGGCGCTCGATGGCTACGGGATCATGCAGCGCTCGGCGTGGGATATTGCGCATGAACTGCGCCGTGGCACGCTGGTGCAGGTGTTGCCCGATCATTGCGGCCCGGAAGCGGATATCGTGGCGCTGATGGGCGCGCGTCACAGCAGGCGCTCGGCGCGCACCGAACGTTTTCTCGCTCTGCTGAAACAGGAAATCGGGCCGATGCCCTGGGCTGCGCATGGGGTGGTGTGACTCCAGTCGTTGTCTTTCCGCGTCGCAATAGTGACCCCGAGCTCAAAGGGCTGTCTGCCGCTACGATCTGCTGCTAATATTTCCCTTGGGAATTAATATTAAGGGAAACCATGAAACGTCTCGACCGGCTGGAAGCGGTGCAGTCGCTGTTGCTCGAAATCGGGCAGACCTCGACCAGCTGCAGCGACATCACCGAATTCATCCGTGCCGTGCACCGCGCGCTCGGCCGCGTCATGTACGCAGCTAACTTTTATGTCGCGCTGTCGGACCGCGACGAAGGCACCGTGCGCTTCGTCTATTTTGTGGATGAATCGGATGAAGGACCGGCGCTGAACCAGCCGGTGCAGCTCGCTTCACCCGACGAATCGCCGACGGCCTGGGTGATCCTCAACCGCCAGGCGCTGGTCGTGACGGCTGCCGATTTCCAGGCGCGCACGGCGCAAGGGTCGAACTTCGGCGCCGGCAGCGCGGCCGAGCACTGGATCGGCTGCCCGCTGCTCGACCAGCAGCATCTGCCGCTGGGCGCGATGGTGATCCAGAGCTATACCCCGGAACACACCTACAGCGATGAAGACCAGGCCCTGTTCGCAGTGATCGCGAACCACGTCTCGGTGGCGCTGCAAAGCCTGCAGAGCATGGACCGGCTCGAGCGCGCCGTGCAGGAGCGTACCGTGCGCCTGGAAGAGCAGAACACCGCCCTGAACAGCGCGCTGACCCAGTTGCAGCAGGCGCAGGGCGAACTGGTGCGCCAGGAAAAGCTGGCCTCGCTCGGCCGCCTGGTGGCCGGCGTCGCGCATGAGATCAACACCCCGCTGGGTATCTGCGTGACGGCAACCAGCCACCTGGTCGAAGAGCTGCGCCTGACCCGCACCGAGCTGGCCGCGGGGGAGATGACCCAGGACAGCCTGGACAGTTTCCTCGACATCGTCGACCAGTCGCTGCGCATCATGACCACCAACACCCAGCGCGCGGCGGCCCTGGTGCGCAGCTTCAAGCAGGTGGCGGTCGACCAGTCCTCGGACGACATCCGCAGTTTTAATCTGTGCAATTACCTGAATGAAGTTCTGCTGTCGCTGCAGCCGAAACTCAAAGGCCGCCCGGTGAAGGTCGAGGTCGATTGTGCGGCGAACGTGCAGATGGAAAGCTATCCGGGTGCGCTGTCGCAGATCGTCACCAACATGGTGGTCAATTCCCTGGTGCACGGCTTCGAGCATGAGCAGGCGGGGAAGATCACGCTGCATGTGCAGGTGGCGGACGACGTGGTGTCGTTGTCATACGCCGACGACGGCGCCGGCATGGACCAGGACACGCTCAACAAACTGTTCGACCCCTTCTTCACGACCAAGCGCGGGAATGGCGGCAGTGGACTGGGGGCGCACATCCTGTACAACCTGGTGACGGGGGCGCTGGGCGGAACGGTGAAAGTGCAAAGTGCACCGGGGCAGGGCTTGCGGTATGACCTGAGCTTCCCGCGCAGCCGTCGCGGTGAAAAGCTGGCAGCCTGAGCAACAGGACGTAGGGTGTGCGGCTACACCCGGGCATGTGAATGCCTGCGGCGTCAATGCCGCCCACGCTTTCAACCAGCTCGGGAAACCTCGCGTCAGTGCTTACGGGAGTTGAACGCGTAGGCGGCATCCACGCCGCGTCCATGCGCACTATCGGGTGGAGCCGCACACCCTACGTCCCACGGGCATGCATGTCGGCAGATCCGCCGCTACCTGTTCAATCCGGCCACTGCCGGTTGATCTCCAGCGCCTTGTCCATGTTCTTGATCAGCAGGCTGACGTAGTGCGGGTCGAGGTGGTGCCCGGCGATCTCGCGCATGTATTCGGTGACCTGCTCCACCGGCCAGGCCTTCTTGTAGCAGCGCTCGTGGCTCAGGGCGTCGAACACGTCGGCGACGGCGACGATGCGCGCGTACGGGTGGATCGCTTCGCCCTTCAAGCCCTGCGGGTAGCCGGTGCCGTCGTATTTTTCGTGGTGCTGGTGCGCGATCACTGCAGCGGCCTTCAGGATAGGCCGGCTCGAGCCGTCCAGGATCTGCAGGCCCACGGTCGGGTGCTGCTTCATCACTTCCCATTCTTCCGGGGTCAGGCGGCCGGGTTTCAGCAGCACGGCGTCGGGGGTGGCGATCTTGCCGATATCGTGCATGGGCGCGGCGTGCACCAGGGTCGCCGTTTCGCATTCCGGCATGCCCGAGGCCTCGGCCAGCAGGTGGCAGACCTGGGCCATGCGCCGCACGTGGTTGCCCGCTTCGTTCGAGCGCGATTCGACCACGTCGCCCAGGCGCAGGATCAGTTCGGCCTGGGTGTCGGTGATTTCCTGGTTCAGCAGGATGTTATCGAAAGCGATTGCCACGCCCGAGCAGAACACCTCGAGCAGTTGCGCGTCGATGTCGGAGATTTCCTCAACGCCCTGCAGCACCAGCAGCGAAGCCTTGCCGCTGTGGTTGTTGGGGAAATAGCCGACATAGGTGTCGCCGTACAGTTGCGAAATCCGGTTATGGCGCGCCTCGTCCAGCTGCGCGAGCAGGCCGGCATCGATTCCCTGGTTGCCGAAGTCGCCGATTTTGGCCAGCACCTCGTACTGGCTCTCGCCGGTGATCATGCTCGCGCCTTTCAGGCGCAGCAGCATGCTTTGCTCCAGGCGCAGCAGGGCCACCACCTGTTGCAGCAGGCCGCTGGCGAAATCCTTCAGGTTGCGCTGCTTGAACAGGTGGGACGATGCGGCCAGCACCCGCTCGAGTCCCTCGCGGTAGTTCTGCTGCACGCGGCGCGCTTCCTCGACCTTCATGATGTCGCGGTAGGCGCGCAGCGCAGCGAAGGTCGTGGTGAACAGCTTCGTGCGGTCGAGTTCGGTCTTTTCCTTGTAATCGTTGATGTCGTAGTCGACGATCACACGCTCTTCCGGCGCCTGGCCGGGCTGGCCGGTGCGCAGCACGATGCGGGTCAGGCCGTTGCCCAGCTCCTGGCGCATCCAGCGCGCCACTTCCAGGCCGCTGTCTTCGCGTTCCATCACCACGTCGAGGAACACCAGCGCGATGTCGCTCTCGCGCGCCAGGATCTCCTTGGCCTCCGCGCCGCTGTACGCGTGCAGGAAGGACAGCGCCCGGCCATCGAGGCGGAAGCGGTTCAGCGTCAGCTTCGTGATGTTGTGGATGTCCGGCTCGTCGTCGACAAGGAGAACTTTCCAGGGAGCGAGCTTGGGCGTGGCGGGGGACAGGAAGGACATGGCGTTTCCGTTACCGTAAGGGTGTTACGAAGTGGAAAAATCAAAAGAGGAATTTTCCTACAATTCCAGTAGGAAATCATTGTAGTCCCGCTCCAACACATTAACAACAAGCAACACGCCTACTTGTATTGCAACTGTTAATGAAGTGTTGGAGTAATGACTCAGTCGTAGCGTTTTTGGCAGCGCTCGCAGAAGAAACTGCGGCGGTTGGTGCGGCCGAGGTGGGCCTTGGTGAAGGGGATATCGCAACGCGGGCAGGTTTTCTTGGCGTGGGCCAGCCAGTGTTGCTTGAGTACATACTGCCTTTTCCACTCCAGGAAATCGAAGCTGTACTGGCGCGCCTCTTCCACCAGTGCACGCAACTTGGGCGCCGGGAGTGCCCCAACTGTCGAAGCGGGATGCACGCGGATACGGAACAGGACCTCGTTCTTGATGATGTTGCCGACACCCGAAAAGATATCCTGGTTGAGCAGGGCGTCGCAGGCCAGCATGTCGGGCTGGGCGCGCAGTTTCTTGCGCGCGCGCGCCGGGTTCCAGTCCTCGCCCATGACGTCCGCGCTCCAGTCGTACAGGCTGTCGAGATCGCAGTCGATCTCACGCACCGAGCACGCATAGAAATTGAGCTCCTCGCCCTCCGCGGTACGCAGGTACAGGCGTGGGGGCTTGCCCTCACGCTGCTCGTTCACACGGTAGGTGCCGAACAGCAGGAAATGAATGCGGATCGCCATGTTCGGCAATTCGATGAGGAAATGCTTTCCCCAGGTACGCAGCGACACGATGCTCTGGCCGAGCAGGCGCGTCGGGTCGATAGCGCTTGTGTTGCCGCCGGCTTCCACGATCTGCTGGCCGACGAAGCGGGCTGTTTCTTCTTTCAAGATGAAAAGCGATGGACCTTCTGGCACGGGACACCTCCTTGACAGCATTCTGAGACGTGTGGCTGGGATCGGCTGTGCGAGGACTAACAAACCGATACAGGATTTACTGGGCGGAGACAGCGGGACGTCGTAAACGCGCGTATATTGAACGCCAATAAGGTGAACGCATATGGACGTAGAGACAGATAGCGAACGAAAGGAATCGCCATGAAGAACGTGATTCAACAACTGGCCGTGAGCGGCCTGCTGGCGCTGGCGGCAGGCGCAGCGTCGGCCGATGTGACCGTGAACTATGTCGAGCCCGAGCGTTTCTCGGACTTGCCGTTCGCGACCTGGGAGCGGGAAGCGGTGCTGAAGGACCTGACCGGGCACTTCGCCAAGCTGGGGGCGCAGTTGCCGCCGGGGCAGAACCTGCGCGTGGATGTGCTGGACGTCGACCTGGCCGGACGCGAGTATCCGGGCCGCGGGGCGCGTGACCTGCGTATCGTCAAGAGCAACGGCGTGGACTGGCCGCGCATCGACCTGCGCTTCGCAATCGAGCAGAACGGCCAGGTGCTGCGCAGCGGCGAGGTGCAGTTGCGCGACATGTCCTTCATGGACCGCATCAGCCGCCACACCGACAACGACTCGCTGCGCCATGAGAAGCGCATGATCGACGACTGGTTCTATTCGGCGATCGTGCCGCGCGAACGCGCCGCGCGGCGCTGAGATGCGTGAATAAACAGACGGGCTGCCTGAGGGTAGCCCGGTCTTTGTTGGACAGGCGTGCCGGTATTCACCGGCACGTTTTTTTTACTCTGCTTTCTTGCCCGGCACATGCAGTTCGCGCCGCAGCTCGCGGCGCAGTTCCCCGGCCTCGCGCACCTTGTAGTCCGACGGCACCGTGAACAGGGCGGCGTCGGGTTCGCCGCGTTTCAAGCCCTCGAGGCGGTACACGTAGTCGCCGCTGCGCGGATCGCTGTGCTTGGAATACACGGTGATCTGCAAATCCGGCGAGTACCAGGTTTCGTCGGCGACCACGATCGGATTGCGGTTGCCGACTTCTCCAGCCGGAATTTCATAGCTGCGCAGCTTGCCTTCGGCGCGCACGCCGTCGAAGTCGCGCGTGCCCAGGTCGCGGCTGGTGGCCTTCGACGCCCATTTCATGTCTCCCGCGGCATTCGCGACGATGGTGCCGAGCTGCGGGCCGATGGCCGGACCGAAATGCGGACCGAAATGAGGGCCAGGCTGTACCCCGGCGCCGGCTGTGTCCTGGCCCGGGCCACGGGGGATGCGGATCACGCGCACGATTTCGCGGCGTCCGTCGTTTTCACGTTCGACATGGACGGCGGTCCGTTCGCCCGCCTTGTCCGCGACACCCGCCTCACGCTCGAGTCGTGGGAGGCGGCCTTCCTTGCGCAGCTGTTCGATGCGCGCCCGCGCAGCGGCGCCGGCGGTGCGGGCGATGTCGGCGTGCGAAGGCAGTTTTTGCGCCGTGCGCGTGCGCGGGCTGAGGATCCAGACCGCATTCGCCACCGGATCGTGGATCGTCACGACCTGCACTTCGCCATTCCTGCCCCGTACTTCTTGACGGGTGCGGCCGGCGCTGTCGCGGTAGCTGGCGGCACTCGTGCGCCGCTCGATCTGGTTACCGTCGGACAGTTGCTGCAGGCGTTCCGATACCGCCCTGGCGCTGTACGGCGCATTCTTGACCGGCTGGCCGGTGCCATGGCGGCGGTGAAGGATGGGCACTTCTTCGCGAGGATGCGGCGCATCGGCTTCCAGACCCGCAGGCACGGCCAGTTCTTCCTCGGCCAGCGCAGGCGACAATAAACAGGCGAGCAGGGCAGTCAGCAGCAATTGGTTCGTTTTCATGCTTGTCCTCGTTGTGGTTATTCAATCAATCAATCGACGTCAGGCGCAGCGCCAGCGGCTCGCCGCCGGCGCCGACCAGCATTTCGGCGTGCACTGCCTCGCCAGCGTTTTCCGGCGTTACCGGCAACCCGAGCGCGGCCAGCATCGTGCGCGGCACCTCCGCCTGCACCAGGCGCGGCTCGGCTTCCTGGTCGATGCGCTCGAGCGAGTCGAGCGCAATGAAGGCGGCTCCGTCGTCGAAACGCAC
Organism: Massilia niabensis; assembly: GCF_042655085.1. Lineage (NCBI taxonomy): Bacteria > Pseudomonadati > Pseudomonadota > Betaproteobacteria > Burkholderiales > Oxalobacteraceae > Massilia > Massilia niabensis. The sequence continues at coordinate 175,594 of NZ_JBHSMU010000008.1, forward strand.
CAGCGGCTGGGCTTCGTGCATGTCGCCGGCCAGGCGCGGCGGCACCAGCAGCAGGCCCAGCATCGCGGCGGCAACAAAAGAGCCGGCCCCGGCGGCACACCATTCCGGCAGGCTCAGGCGCCGATACCAGGGCCTGGGCGGCGCGAACGCGGCGTTGAAGGCCTGCATCAGTTCCTTTTCGACGCAGCGCGGGGTGTCCATGTCCGCCAGCGCGCTGCGCAGAAGCCCCAAGCGGGCGTCGAGGTCGGGGTTGTCGTTGGTGTCCATGATCGTTTCCATGTCAGGCGGCCGAGGCGTGGGCATGCAGGATTTTTGCGAGTAGCGCGCGGCCTCGCGCCAGGCGCGAGCGCACGGTGCCGATGTCGACCGCGCAGATCGCCGCGATCTCGAGGTAGGACAGGCCATGCATTTCATAGAGGATGACGGCGTCGCGGTAATGCGGCGCCAGCCGCGCCAGCGCGCGCCGCACTTCTTCCGCCGTTTCATCGGCCAGCACGCGCGCCAGCGGACAGGCGTCCGGGCAGGGCTCGTCCAGCTCGCCGTCTTCGTCCGGCTCGGGCAGGGCGGCTTCGCGCCGGCGCGGCGCTTCGTGCTTGAGGATCAGGAGGCGCGCCACGCCGAACAGGAAGTTCGGCAGCGAGCCGCGCAGCGGGTCGAAGGCGAGGCGGCCGTTCAGCAGTCCCATGAACGCTTCCTGCACCGTATCGGCAGCCGTGGCGCTGGAACCGCAGCGCAGCAGGGCGAAGCGGTAGAGCGGACCCTGGTGGCGCCGGTAGAGCGCGGCAAAGGCCCGCGCGTCGCCGGCGCGCATCAGGCGCAGCAGCTCGTCGTCGGTGGTGGTCGGCGTGATGGTCATGGTCGTCATCTCAAGCATATTCCGTTGAGATGACGATAAAGTTCCAACTATTTTTGCGGGATGCGGCAGGTCTTGCCTGCCGGGGCTGCTTTGGATAGATCAGGACGAAACCGTTTCTATGCCTGCAATCGGTTTTGAACGGCCCGTCTTGGATTTTCTCGCCGCAGTACGCGCCCCGATTGATATCGACACATACCGGAATTCGTAGCCAGACCTAGGTAGGACGGGTGGGGGCAAGGCCCTGGATGGCGAACCATCTGCGTGTGCCGAAGCTCGATCCTGGCGACGATCGCGTTGTGCCCGAGTTAGCCCCGGATCCTAGTCGATCCAGTTGACGCGCTCGAACTTGTTGCGGAAGTCCTCGGACATGGCGACGACCTGGCTGGTTTTGTAGTTATAAAACACGAAGCCGGACTTGGCCATGGCGACCAGGGCCTTGTCGCGCGGGCGGGTGATGCGGAAGGTGATGTCGCCGCCGTACTTGTTGAAGTCCATCACGCCGACTTCGAACAGCAATTCGTCGCGCGCGTGCGCTTCGGCGCGGTAGGTGGTGGCCAGGTCGGTGACGATGATGCCGGTGCCGTCGCGCTCGGTTTCGGCGACGCCGAATTCAAACAGGAACAGCGCGCGCGCCTCGGAGATCATCGAGATCATCGAGTCGTTGCCGAGGTGGTTCGCGGCGTTGATGTCGGTCACGCGCACCGTCAGCGGCGTGGAGTAGTAGTACTGGTCTTCGGGGAAGTCGAGTTGTAGGCGGGCCATGGATCCAATTTTACATCGAAGCGCCCAACAAGACCCCCAGGGCGGCGTTGCATTCGTCTCGCCGTACCGTCGTACTGTCTTCGACGATGCGCCTTGCCCTGAGGATCTTGTTGGACGCTTCTTAAGGAACGGTGCCCCGAACGATGCGGAAGACCCGTCCGCCGGCGCTCACCACATACAGTTCGCCCGCGCCGTCGCGACCGAACGAGACGACCTGGCCGGCCGCGCCCAGGCCCCAGTCGCGCTGTTCGACGATGCCGGCGCCGGTGGCGAAGAAGCTCTTGATATAGCCCCTGCAATAATCCGAATAAAAATAGCGCCCGGCCAGTTCAGGGATCGCCGTTCCCCGATACACATAGCCGCCGGTAATCGAACAGCCGTTGACCTCGTTCGCGCCATGCTCGTACTCGAACGCAGGGAGGGTCAGGCCGGTGCGGTCGCAGGTGGTGGCGCCGAAGCAGGCCGTGCCTTCCATGATGTCCCAACCATAGTTCAGGCCGCCCTGGGAGGCCGCGGCGATGTTCACCTCCTCGCGTGCGTCCTGGCCGACGTCGGCCGTATACAGCTGTTCGCCGTCGAAGGCGAAGCGCCACGGGTTGCGCAGGCCGTAGGCCCAGATTTCGGCGCGCCGTCCAGCCCCGTTCACGTAGGGATTGGTGGCCGGGATCGTGTACGGCTGGGCCACAGTGGCGCTGCGCACGTCCACCCGCAGCATCTTGCCGAGCAACGAAGTCAGGTTCTGGGCGTTGCCGAACGGATCGCCGGCGCCGCCGCCATCGCCCGTCGCGGCGTACAGGAAGCCATCGGGCCCGAAGGCGACGAGGCCGCCGAAATGGTTCTGGAACTGCGGGTGGGGGATGCGCAGGATGGTCAGCGCCGAGGTCGGGTCGGCGACGTTCGGCGTTGGGGAGGAGCCGTAGCGCTCGACGACAATGTTCAGGAACGGGTCGGTGTAATAGATATAGAAATAGCCGTTGCTGGCGAAATTCGGGTCGAAGGCCATCGACAGCAAACCGCCTTCGCCGCCGGCAAAGACGTTGGCGCTGATGTCGAGCCAGGGCTGGGTGAGCGTGGCGCCATTGCGCACGATGCGGATCACGCCGCGCCGCTCGAGCACGAACAGGCGGTCGTCGCCTGGCGGCGCGGTGACGAAAGTCGGGCTGGTGAAGGTGGGGCCGATATCCTGCAGCGCCAGTGTCAGCGCCGTACTTGCATAGGCCACGGTGGCCATTGCCGTGGCGCCGGCCGTGACGACGACGCTCTGCGTAGCTGGGGCCGGCGTATAGGTCGCGTTGCCGACGCTGACGCTGGCAGCGGCGACACTGTAGGAGCCGGGTGCCAGGTTGTTCAGGGTTTGGGTACTGATCACATCCTGGGCGAAGTTGTTCGGCCCCGTGACGCGTACCGTGGCATTCGTACCAGCGGGAAGGGAATTGACGACGACCTGCAGGGAGCCGGTGGTCGCGCCTGGGGGCGCTGGCGGGGGTGAAACGGCGCCGGGATCGCCGCCTCCGCCGCCGCAACCGGCCAGCAGCAGGAGGAAAAACACAAGCGGCACGAGCGGCAGCGACAGCAAAAACATCCGTGCGCGATCGACCAGCATGATGGGCCTCTACAGGATTCGGGACTCCGCACGCCGATACTGCCAGTGATGTTGAACGGGCCGCGCACGCTTCGCCGCAGCAATTGCCCCGGGAATAGTTATGGGGCGGCCGGCGGGCGCTGGCGGGCCTTGGCGACCACGCCTCGCGGATCGATCAGGATCACGTACTCGGCAAACCGCTCGCCGCCCGCGGGCGACTGGTAGACCCAGACCTCGAAGCCACTGTCGAAGACGACGGACTTGGTGTTGCCGAAGGCGGCCAGCAGCTCGGCCTTGGTGGTACGGCCGGGTACGACCGTCGTAGCGAGCCGGTCGGCCGCTACCTGGGTGCCGGGCGGGGCGGGACCGGTGGCGCAGCCCGCCAGGAGCAGGGCTGCAAGGAGGAGGGCGCACGTCTTCATGGGGCCACCTCCGGCGCCGGCGCGGGGGCGTCGGTCATGTACTCGAACTCGATGATCGTATCGTCGGGCCAGCTCGCATCCCAGATCGGCGCGAAATACGTGCGATCGAGCAGCACCTGGCAATCGCAGAAGGGCAGGTCGGCGGGCGTTTTTTCGCCGCCGTGATAGAGCATCTTGAACGGCAATTCCTCGACCCGGCTGCCCACGCGCAGGCGCACCGAAAAGATCGGGCGCTCGGCAAAAAACAGGTAATTGCCGTTGGGGCTGTTGCAGACCTGGTCGGGGCCGGTGAGCACATCCGAGATCCAGCCGAACAGGGGCGAGCTGTTCGACACCAGCCCGGCTTCCACGCCGACCCGGCATTCGAGGCGCAGGTCGCCCAGGCGCCTTGTGCCGGGTGGCAAGCCGGGCGTGTTGATGGCGGCGCGCCAGGTCATGCTGGTGGTCTTGCGGTTCGCGAGCACGGCCGCGTTTTCGCGCAGCGCTTGTTCATTGCGGGGCAACACGAAGCTGTTGTCGGGTGCAACGGGCACCGGCACTGTCACCGTGTCCCCGGCCACGCGCAGGGTGATGCCTTCCATCTTGACGTCCGGGGTGCGGGGCAGCAGGCGGAAACGCAGGCTGGCGGCGGGGGCGAGGGCACGCTCGCGTTCGAAGCGTTCCATGCCCTGGATCATCTTGCGGTAGGATTTGTCGACCGGATCACGTGTGCTGGTCACGTTCACGGTGGCGACGGGAGACTGCGGAGATTGCTGCGCCATGCTGGCGGCCGGGACGGCGGCCAGCATGGCGCATGTTACGCTAACACTTAGAACAAGGCAGCGTGCGAGCGGCCGCATGCCGGTTACCAGTAGCGGACCCGGCCGGTGTCCATGTGCACGAACTGCGAATCGGCGTAATAGCCGACGCCGCCGCCGCGTGCCGCCATGGCTGCCTTGTGCACGTGGACGAGGTTCTTGCCCGGCACCCGGATGTCGATGGCCTTGCCGTCCATGTGCATGCTGTGCTTGGCCACGCCATTGCCGTTGGCAGCGAGCTTGGCGTTCGATTCCGGCGAGCGGTAGCCCGAAATGATGTGCAGTTGCGTGTCGCCGAACTTGCTGCCGACTTCATTGAGCAGCACCAGCAGTTTCGGATCGATCGGCGCGATCTTGTTGTTGCGGTGGTCGCGCAACAGCTTGTTGATGTCTTGCAGTGCGTCCGGAATGAACTGGCCCTCGGCCCAAAAAACGCTCTTCAGGCTTTCGCCGGTGTGCGTGTTGTACAGGCGCAGGACACGTTCGCCTTGTGCAGGCTGGGCAGCTTTTGCCAGGCCGGGCACGGCAATCACGGAAGCGAGTGCAACAGAGCTTTTGAGGAAAGAGCGTCGCTGGGTCATTGAGAGCATCCTTACGCAGGTTCAGAAACAACGATGATAACCCGATTCCGTTATCTTTGCAGTCGATACGTGAGAAATGCAACACGATGACGGAAGGTTAATAACTTTTAAAGGAGATTTGCATGCAATTCAACCAACTTGCCCAACGCGCCGCGGTCAGTTTCGTTATCTCTTGCGCAGCGCTTCCCGCTGCTGCCCAAGTGGAGGCGACCGGCGCGCCCCCGGACGCGAAGGGGTGGCGTGCCGAGACCGTCACCAGCGCCCTGCCGCAAGCGTGGAGCATGGCCTGGCTGCCGGACGGGCGCATGCTCGTCACCGGCAAGGACGGCACGCTGCACCTGGTCGCCGCCGGCAACGTCCAGGCGGTGCCGATGGAAGGCCTGCCGATCGTGATGGACAGCGGCCAGGGCGGCCTGCTCGACATCGCCGTGCATCCCGCCGACAAGGGCCCGAATGTGCGCGTCTACATGACGATGGCAAACGGTACGACGGACGACAACCGCACCGCCCTGGTACAGGGTGTCTTCGACGGCAAGCGGGTGCACGGCATCAAGACCCTGTTCCGTGCCTCGCCGTCGAAGACGGGCGGCCAGCACTTCGGCTCGCGCATCGTGTTCATGGCGGACGGCAACCTGCTGATGAGCATTGGCGACGGCGGCAATCCGCCCCAGCGCATCGGCAATATGCTGGCGCGCGACCAGGCCCAGAACCTCGGCAGCCACAACGGCTCGGTCCTGCGCCTGAGCGCCGACGGCAAGGCGGCGCCGGGCAATCCGCTGGCGGGCAGGCAGGGCGCGCTGCCGGAAATCTGGTCTTACGGGCACCGCAATATCCAGGGTATGGCGGTCGATGCGGCGGGGCGGGTGTTTGCGAGCGAGCATGGTCCGCGCGGCGGCGACGAGATCAACCGCATCGAGGGCGGCAGGAATTACGGCTGGCCGATCCAGACGCACGGCCTAGACTACACCACCCGCGTGGCCGTCGGGAAACCCAGCGTGCCGGGCATGGTCGATCCGCTGCTGGCATGGTCGCCGTCGCCGGCGCCGTCCGGCCTGGCGGTGTACACCGGCACCGCCTTCCCGCAATGGCGCGGCAGCCTGTTTGCCGGCAACCTGGCGGCGATGGATGTGCGCCGCATCGAGTTCGATGCGGCCGGCAAGGTCGCGAAGCAGGAAAGGCTGTCGATCGGCAAGCGCGTGCGCGACGTGCGCCAGGGGCCGGACGGCCACCTGTACGTGCTGACCGACGAATCAAACTCGCGCATCCTGCGCATCGTGCCGGACAAGTCCTGAGGAGAATGCAATGACTGACTTTTCGATCGATCTCGCGAGCACTGCACTGGTGCTCATCGACCTGCAAAACGGCAACGTCGGGCGCGCACTGGCGCCGTATTCCGCCGAGCAGGTGCTCGGCAACTGCGTGCTGCTGGCCGGCGAAATGCGCGACCGCGGGGCCATGGTGATCTATGTGCGGGTCTTGATGAACGAGCTGCAGTCGCCCTTGGCGGACGCGCCGCTGCGCCCACCGGGCGCGCCCGCGCCGGCGCCCGACGCCTCGCACCTGGCGCCGGACTGCGGGGTGGAGGCAACGGACATCGTCATCACCAAGCGCCAGTGGGGCGCCTTCTATGGCACCGAGCTCGACCAGTTGCTGCGGCGGCGCCATATCAAGACCCTGGTGCTGGGCGGCATCGTCACGAATTTTGGTGTGGAATCGACGGCGCGCGCGGCGCATGACCGCGGCTATGCGCTGGTGTTTGCCGAGGATGCGATGAGCGGCATCACGGCGGAGGCGCACGAGTTCGCTTGCCGCAATACCTTCCGGGTGATGGGACGGGTACGCAGCACGCGGGAATTGATCGATGCCTTGCAGGCGGGGACCGGGGACGCGTAGAGGGCTTACGCCGCTTCGCGAATCTGCGCCGTGATCTCGTACGAGCGCAGGCGCGCGGCGTGGTCGAAGATCTGTGACGTGATCATCAGCTCGTCGGGGCGGGTGTGGGCGATGAAGGCCTTCATCTGGGCTGCCACGGTGGCCGGCGCGCCGATTGCCGAGCACGACAGCACGCTGTCGAGCATCGCGCGTTCCTGCGGGGCGAGGATATCGAGGTAGCCGCGCACCGGGGGCTGCAGCCGCGACGGGCGGCCGCTGCGCAGGTTCACAAACGCCTGCTGCATCGAAGTCGCCTGGAACTGCGCTTCCTCATCGGTGTCTGCCGCGAATACGTTAAAACCGAGCATGACGTACGGCTTGTCGAGCTGGCTCGAGGGCTTGAAGTTGGCGCGGTACATGTCGATCGCCTGCATCATCATCTGCGGCGCGAAGTGCGAGGCAAAGGCGTAGGGCAGCCCGAGGTGGGCGGCGAGCTGGGCGCCGAACAGGCTCGAGCCCAGGATCCACAGCGGCACCTCCAGGCCTGCGCCCGGGATGGCCTTGACCTGGCGGCGCGGCGAATCGGCGAAATAATCCTGCAGCTCAAGGACGTCCTGCGGGAATTCGTCGGCGTCGGAGGCCAGGTTGCGGCGCAGGGCGCGCGCAGTGATATGGTCGGAACCCGGGGCGCGGCCCAGGCCGAGGTCGATGCGTCCCGGGAACAGCGACTCGAGCGTGCCGAACTGCTCGGCGATCACCAGCGGCGAGTGGTTCGGCAGCATGATGCCGCCGGCGCCGACGCGGATGCGCGAGGTGCCGGCCGCCACATAGCCGATCAGCACCGAGGTGGCGGCGCTGGCGATGCCCGGCATGCCATGGTGTTCGGCCAGCCAGAATCGGTTGTAGCCCCAGCGTTCGCCATGCTGGGCGAGGTCGAGGGAATGGTGGAAAGAAGCGCGCGCATCGCTGCCTTCGGCGATCGGCGAGAGGTCGAGTATGGATAAGGGAATCATGAGCCGCATGATACGCCGAAGGTTTTTTTTTCGCTGTCCGGGTCGCAAAAAGCGGCCGGTGCGCCGGCTGCGGCCTGCCCGGCGTGTAAATATTGACCAGGGAAAATGGCTTGCCTATGATGGGCCTCTTCCGCGCCCGCGCCTCCGCCCAGGCCGCATCCGCCATCTGCTCGTTCCAGGGTTTCCCATGCATCGTTTTTCCCTTCGTGCGCTGCGTCTGCTGAAGGACGCAAACACGGCCGCCATCGCCGGTGCAGGCCTCGCACTCCTGGCCGCCGGCTGCGCCGGCGTGCCGCAACCTCGCAGCGGTGACGCGGGTGCATATACCGAGCTCGACAGCAGCCAGTTCGCGCGCATCGATGCCGCCATCGGCGCCGCGATCGCGCAGCAGCAGATGCCCGGTGCGGTGTTCCACCTGGAACGGGGCGGCGCCCGGTACGAACGGGCCTACGGGCGCTTCACCCATGAGCCCGGCGCCCCGGGCGTGACGCTCGACACCGTATTCGATGCGGCCTCGCTCTCCAAGGTGCTGGCCACCGCTCCGTCGATCCTGCTGCTGCTCGAGGACGGCAAGCTCGACCTGGAGGGGAAACTCGCCGCGTATTTCCCGGAGTGCGCCGGCGGCGGCAAGGACGCGATCACGATCCGCCAGCTGCTGACCCATACCTCGGGCCTGGGCGCCGGGCTGCCCGCAAGAACGAACGGAACCGGCGCCGCCTGGAGCGGCGACGCCGCGGCCTTTGCGCTGGCCTGTGCCCAGCCGCTCAAGCATGCGCCGGGCAGTTTTTTCACCTATTCCGACATCAATTACGTGCTGCTCGGCCAGCTCGTGCGGCGCGTGTCCGGCATGCCGATCGACGAGTTTGCGCGGCAGCGCATCTTCCTGCCGCTCGGCATGAAGCACACCGGCTACCTGCCGCTGCGCCGCCTGCCTGCACAACGCATCGCGCCGACGCAGCGGGCGCCGGCCGCCGGCCCGATCGCACCGCACGGCGACCTCGCCGGGGGCGCCACCCTGCAAGGCGTGGTGCACGATCCGACGGTGCGCCGGATGGGCGGCGTGGCCGGTTCCGCCGGCGTGTTCAGCACGGTGCACGACATCGCCCGCTTCGCCCGCATGCTGCTGGGCGAGGGCGAGCTCGATGGCACCAGGGTGTTGTCGCGCGCCAGCGTGCGCCTGCTGGGCACGGTGCAGACGCCGCCCGGCATGGCCGCCCTGCGTGGGCTGGGCATGGACATCGATTCGCCGTTTGCGCTGCGCCCGCGCGGCGCGCTGTTCCCGGTCGGCAGCTACGGCCATACGGGTTTCACCGGCTGCGTGCTGTGGATCGACCCCGCTTCACGCAGCTTTTATGTGTTCCTGTCGAACCGCGTCTACCCGGACGACAAGGGCAACGTGCTGCCGCTGTACACCGAGCTCGGCACCCTGGCGGCGCAGGCCGCGCGGGTAGCGGCGGACCCCTCGAAGCAGCCGGTGGCAAGCCGCTGATGACTGGTTTTTACTTGCCGAAAGGCTAGCGTGCGCTGCTTCCATGTCGACCTCCCTACACTCGGCAACTCACATGTTGTTGATATTGTTGAGTTTTTTAGCCCCCGGGATATTAGGAGATAGATATGAAAATTCATAAATTGTTGAAAGCAATGCTCGGTGCGTCAGTCGCGGCAGCGATGGCGATGTCGTTTAACGCCAGCGCCCAGACGAGCGGCTCGGGCAGCTCGGGTTCGCAGGCAAGCGACCAGACCTCAAGTACCGACACCAGCAAGAGCAAGAAAAAGCAGAAGAAGAGCAAGTCCAGCCAGAGCGGCTCGAGCAGCAGCGGCACGACCGGCTCCAGCGGTACCTCCAGCAGCGCGAGCGGCGCAGCGGGCACCGGGGCGACGGGCACTACCGATAGCGGCACCACGGGCACCACGGGCGCCAGCGGGACGTCGGGCACCACGGGCTCGATGGGCACCGGCACCAGCGGGACCTCAGGCACGAGCGGCACGATGGGCACCGGTACCAGCGGCACGAGCGGCACCAGCGGTTCGGTCGACACCGGCACGAGCGGTGCGATGGGGACGGCTGGTGGTGCGAAGGGTGTGGGCAGCAGCGGCGGGGCTGGCACGACCGACGCTACCGGCACTACCGGCACCAGCGGCACCAGCGGCACCAGCGGCACCAGCGGCACCAGCGGCACGACTGGCACTTCGGGCACCAGCGGTACTTCCGGCACGAGCGGCACTTCGGGCACTACCGGCACCACCGGGACTTCTGGCACCAGCGGTACGTCCGGCACAAGCGGCACCAGCGGCACGTCCGGCACCTCGGGTACTACCGGTGCTTCGGGCACCAGCACCGGTACCGGCGGCGGCACGAGCGGACGCGGCTACTGATCCTGCGGTCGTTCCAGGCCCGCGTGAGGCGCGGGCAAAAAAAAACACCAGCCAAAGGCTGGTGTTTGCATGTCCTGCGCGGGTGCCGGCGTCGTGCCGGGCCGACGGTGGCCGCGCCGGCCTGGCGCGCCGCTTACACCTTGCGCACGAATTCCGATTTCAGGCTCATCGCCCCGAAGCCGTCGATCTTGCAGTCGATATCGTGATCGCTGTCGACCAGGCGGATGTTCTTGACCTTCGTACCCTGCTTGATGACGCCGCCGGAGCCCTTCGGCTTCAGGTCCTTGATGACGGTCACGGTATCGCCGTCCTGCAGCAGGTTGCCGGCCGCGTCGCGGTACACGCGCGCCGTCTCGGCACCGGGGCCGCCGGATTGCGCCGACCCGGGTTGCGCCAACCACTCGTGGCCGCATTCAGGGCAGGTCAACGTGCCGCCATCCTCATAGGTATAGGTGGAGTGGCAGGCGGGGCAGGGAGGCAGGGCGGTCATGGGAAGGATTCGATTCGAAAACGGCGAGTATAACGCCCCGGCTGGCGCGGCCCCAGGGTGGCGCGGCCATCAGGCATGGCGCGCCAACCCGCGTACGCTCGTCAGGCCGCGTGGCGCAAGGCCAGCATGTCCCTGGCCGGCGCAGGTGCCGTGGTGGCCGCGCCCACCGTGTTCGCGGCGTGCTGGTCGAAGCGGAAGGTCGACACCAGTTGCGTCAGCGCGTAGGCCTGCTCGCGCATCGCTTCCGATGCGGCGGCCGCTTCCTCGACCAGCGCCGCATTTTGCTGGGTGACCTGGTCCATCTGCGCAATCGCCCCGTTCACCTGTTCGATGCCGACCGATTGTTCCTGGCTGGCCAGGGCGATGTCCGACATGATCGTGGTGACGCGCCCGATGCTCTCGACAACTTCCTGCATCGTCGCGCCGGCTTCGGATACCAGGCGGCTGCCTTCCTCGACCTTGTCGACCGAGTCGCCGATCAGGCCCTTGATTTCCTTCGCGGCGCCGGCCGCACGTCCGGCCAGGGTGCGCACTTCGGAGGCGACGACGGCGAAGCCGCGGCCCTGCTCGCCGGCGCGCGCCGCCTCGACCGCCGCATTCAGGGCGAGGATATTGGTCTGGAAAGCGATGCCGTCGATGACGGCAATGATGTCGACGATTTTCTTCGACGACGCGGTGATGGCGTCCATGGTCTGCACCACGCGCTCGACGGTGCCGCCGCCGCGGCTGGCCACGTCGGACGCCGATTGCGCCAGTGCGTTGGCCGCACGGGCATTGTCGGCATTCTGGCGCACGGTCGACGTCAGCTCTTCCATCGAGGAGGCGGTTTCCTCCAGCGAACTGGCCTGCTGCTCGGTGCGCGCCGACAGTTCGAGGTTGCCGACCGAGATCTGGTCGGCGGCGCTGGCGATCGTTTCAGTACTGTTTCGCACCTGGCTGACGATGCCCACCAGGTTCTCGTTCATGTCCTTGAGCGCACCCATCAGCGCGCCGGTCTCGCTGCTGCCGCCGGCTTCGATGCGGCTGCTCAGGTCGCCTTTTGCGACCGTCTGCGCCACCGCCAGCGCCTCGCGCACGGGCGTCGTGATCGCGCGGCCGATCAGGATGGCGAAAGCGATGCCGGCGGCCAGGGCAACGCCTGACAAGGCCAGCTGCAGGTGGCGGCTCGCCTCGAATGCATCGGCGATCGCCGCACTGTCGGTGTCCATGGCGGCCTTCTGGTAGGCGACCAGGCGGCGCACGCTTTCCACATACGTGCCGACCTTCGGCACCATGTCGGTTTCGAAGAACCTGGCCGCCGCCTCCACTTCGCCGTCGGCCTTCTGCTTGAATGCGTTCTTGCGTGCGTCGCGGTAGGCCTCGCGCGCCGCCAGGATATCCGCGAACAGGGCACTGGCCGCGGCGTCCCCGGCCACGCTTGCCTTGGTGGCGGCCTGGAGCACATCCGCCCGCTTCGAGGAAAGCGCCATGGCGTCCATGAAAAACTTTTCTGCGGCAGGATCGGCCAGCTTTGCCACCGCGAGCGTGCGCGCTGCATTGACTTCGATAATCGACAACCACTCATCCAGCCGGTCGGTATGGTGCATGCTTTCCCCAAGGAGGCGGGCATTGAGCGCGTTGACCTTCTGGTTCTGTGCCAGGCCGACACCAACGAGGACCAGCATCAGTAACAGGACCGTGCCGAAACCGGCGACGAGGAGGGTACGGATTTTGTAGTTGTTCAGCTTCATGGACGACCTTGCAACCCGGTGAGGAAGTGATGAATTAACGTTATTTCCGTATGGAAATCTCACCGATTCTTGCACTTTCCTGAAATTTCGTCGTGAACAATTACGTGGGGACCGCGCATTTCGACGAAATGTGGCGGTAAGGCAACGGAACGGCTGAGCAGCCTAACTGCCGGCTATTGCTGGGGCGTGCGTTCGAGCTTGCGCACATCGAGGCCCTGGCGGGCGAGGCGCGCGACCAGCGCATCGTAGGCCGCCTTCTCGACCGTGGGGGTGCGCGCCAGGATCCACAGGTATTCGCGCCCCGGTTCGCTGACCGCCGCCAGTGCATAGTCGGGGTCGAGGTCGATGACCCAGTAGTTGCCCCACACGATAGGAATGAAGGAGAGGATTGCAGGCGCGAAGCGCACCTTCAGCCGAGGCGACGCCGCGTCGCCGATCTGGCGCGCCACACCCGTCGCGACATCGGTGCTGCCGTCGGCCAGGCGGCAACGGTTCTCGACCTGGACGCGGCCGTCGGGCAGGGCCAGATAGGTGGCCGTCGTGAAGCCGGTGCACTTGCGCTGGAAACGGTTCGGGAACTTCGCGATTTCATACCAGGTGCCCAGGTAGCGCGGCAGGTCGAGCGCCGGGATCGTCTGCAGCTCGGCGGGCGCGGCCTGGGCATTGCTGGCTGCCCAGGCTTTCACTCCCAGCAGCACGAGTGATGCGAGCAGGGCGCCGCGCAAGAGGGAGGGGCGGGTCGTCATAGCATCTCGTTCGTTCGGCCATCGCCGGCAAAAAAAAACGCCAACCGGCAGCGGTTGGCGTCACGGGTCACCTACCCGGCCGGCTTACTCCGACTTGGCCTGTTGCGCCTGCAGCTGGTCGCGCAGCTGGTGCGGGGCAACGTGGGTGTAATCCTTGTTGAACTCCGTCTTGATGAGGGGCTTGAGGTGCGGATCGAAATTGGCACGCAGCGAGCCCAGGAACTGGGGCGAGGCCGACAGCACGATGTGGTCGAACAGGCCTTCCTGGTGGGATTTCATCAGGAATTTGGAGATGTCCTTGGCGAACAGTTCGGTCTCGTGCTCGGCGGGCGTCTGGTTCGGCTCGTACATCGAGGTGGGGGCGCCGGAAGCACCGCCGCTTGGGGCATTGTTGTGAACCGCCGCGCCGCTCTGGGCGCTGCCGATGCTGTGGCTGCTCTTGCCTGCCGCCCGCGGTCCCAGCCTGTCGGTCTCGGACTCTTGCGTGCGCAGGCGCGCGCCGTTGTTCACCATGTCCTGCAATTCCTGCAGTGGTTCTGCTGGATCGTTTTCAGAAAAGAACCTTGCCCGGCCGGCGTTGGCCGTGATAATCCAGGTTGTTGGCATGCTACCCCCTGTCAATAATGAATCGTGAATGATGTTCGATCTGCATGCTGATCGTCGCGTAAATTCAGTATAGCATCGGGGTCCGGAACCCCGACGCACGCAGGTGAGGGGCATGCCGGGCGCCGGTTCTCGCGCGGGTTCGGCACAATGAAAAAATGATTGAACGCATTTCCTAATTGGTCGAAATGGGATATCGAGTATGGCAAACGAGAAACAGGACACGCAATACGGCACCCCATCCAATTTCGTAAAAGGGACGGCACCATGCAGCGCACGCTGATCGTCCTGGGCCTTGCCATTGCCGCGATCGGCGTCGCCTGGCCCTGGCTGCGCCGCTTGCCTTTCGGGCGCCTGCCCGGCGACATCCACATCGTGCGCGAGGGCTTCAGCTTCAATTTCCCGATCGTCACCTGCATCGTCATTTCGGTGGTGGTCAGCATCCTCCTCTGGCTGTTCCGGCGCTAGCATCCTCCCTTGGCAGGCTCTGCCATTTGCATTAGCATCCTCCGGTTCACAACTATTCCAGTCCGGAGACACCATGAAGCGTACCTTGTGCAGCAGTCTGATCGCGGGGCTGTTTGCCGTCGCCTCCCACGCCGGCGCCGCCCCTTCTTCCGCCGCCTCGGGCGTCGACGTCGCGGCGGTCGATACCGGCGTGCGCGCACAGGACGACTTCTTCCGTTACAGCCAGGGCAAGTGGCTGAAAGACGTCGAGATCCCGTCGGACCGTTCGAGCTGGGGCGCCTTCAACGTCGCCCAGGACAAGGTCGAGGGCCAGGTGCGCGACATTGTCGAAGGCGCTGCCGCTGTGAAGGGCGCCAGGGCCGTCGCCAAGGCGGGATCGCAGGCGCAGAAGATGGGCGACTACTACACCAGCTATATTGACCAGGCGCGCCGCGACGCGCTGGGCCTGGCGCCGCTCAAGAAGGAACTGGCGCGCGTGGCGGCACTGAAGGACAAAGAGGGCGTCGCGCCCCTGTCGGCGTACTTCTCGCGCATCGGCGCCGGCGCGCCGCTCGATATGTATGTCGGCCAGGACAACCGCGATTCGACCCGCCTCATCGTCGGCATCAGCCAGTCGGGCCTGGGGCTGCCGAACCGCGACTATTACCTGCAGGACGACGCGCGCCTGAAAGACATCGCCGCGAAGTACCAGGCCCACATCGAAAAGATGCTGGCGCTGGCCGGCCACGCCGACGCCGCCGCCAAGGCCGCGCAGGTCGTGGCCCTGGAAAAGGAAATCGCGCGCGTGCAGTGGAGCGCCGTCGAAAACCGCGACCCGGTCAAGCGCTACAACAAGCTCTCGCTGGCGCAACTGAAGGACCTGATGCCCGGCTTCGACTGGAAGGCCTATACGAAGGGCACGGGCATTGCCGGCAAGGTCGACTCGCTCATCGTCAACCAGCCGAGCTACCTGGCCGGCCTGGACAAGCTCATCGCCGCCACGCCGGTCGAGGTGTGGAAATCGTATTTCGAATTCCGCCTGCTCAGCAGCTATGCGCCTTATCTGTCGCAGCCGTTCGTCGACGAGAGCTTCGCCTTCCGCGGCGCCGTGCTGTCGGGCGCGAAGGAAAACCGGGCGATCGAGAAGCTGGCCATTGCCCAGGTCAACCGCGACCTCTCCGAAATCGTCGGCAAGGTGTATGTCGAGAAGCACTTCCCGGCCGAGCGCAAACAGCAGGTCGAAGCGATGGTGAAGAATTTCGTGATCGCCTTTCGCGAAGGCATCCAGACGCTCGACTGGATGAGCGAGGACACCAAGAAGCAGGCGCAATTAAAACTGTCGAAAATGAAGGCGAAGATCGGCTACCCGGAGAAGTGGCGCGATTACTCATCCCTGAAAATCGAACGGGGCGACCTGGTCGGCAACGTGATGCGCTCGCGCGAATTCGGCCACCAGTACAGCATCGCCAAGCTGGGTAAACCAGTCGACCGCGCCGCCTGGAGCATGTCGCCGCAGACCGTCAATGCCTATTACAGCCCGACCCTGAACGAAGTCGTGTTCCCGGCCGCCCGCCTGCAGTATCCGCTGTACGACGCCGACGCCGAACCGGCCGTCAACTACGGCTCGGTCGGCATTTCGATCGGCCACGAGATCAGCCATGCGTTCGACGACAAGGGCTCGCAGTTCGACGGCGATGGCAACCTGCGCAACTGGTGGACGAAAGAGGATGCCGAAAAATTCGCCGCGCGCGGCAAGGTGCTGGTGGCCCAGTACGGCGCCTACAGCCCGCTGGCCGGCTACAACGTGAATGGCGAACTGACGCTGGGCGAAAACATCGCCGACAACGCAGGCGCCATCATGGCCACCCGCGCCTACAAGATCTACCTGGCCGGCAAACCGGCGCCGACCATCGACGGCTTCACCGCCGAGCAGCGCCTGTTCATGGGCCTGGCCCAGGCCCGGCGCGGCAAGGCGCGCGACGCCGCCCTGATCTCGCAAGTGAAATCCGACCCGCACTCGCCGTCGGAATTCCGCGTCAACGGCAGCATGCGCAACCACCCGGGCTTCTACGAAGTCTACGGTGTGAAGCCGGGCGACAAGATGTACCTGGCGCCGGATCAGCGCGTCATTTTCTGGTGAGAGGCGTTTTCTTTACCTCGGCACGCCAAACACCTGCGTCCAGTAGGCAAAGCCCGGCATCTTTGCCCGGCGGATGTCGTAGCCCGCACCCATTTCGGTGAACGCCGGGTTCATCAGGTTGGCGCAGTGGCCGGGGCTCTCGATCCAGCCGGCCACCGTTTCCTGGGCTGAGGTCTGGCCGGCCGCGATGTTTTCCCCGATCAGGCGCCAGCGGTAGCCGGCGCGCTCGGCGCGCGCTCCGACTTCGCTGCCGTCCGTTCCCTTGTGCTCGAAATGGCGGTTGGTCGCCATGTCGCGGCTGTGCGCCACTGCGGCGGCAGCGAGCGCGCCGTTCCAGGCGACGGGAGCTGCCGCCCCGAAGGCACGCGTGCCGCAGTTGCGCGGCCTGGCGCGCGCCTGGTTCACGGCATCGAGGATCTGGCGGCCCACCGCTTCCTGTGCGGGCAGCGCCAGCGGCGTCATCGGCCGTGCCAGCACGATCGTCCATTCGTCGCCGCGGCGGGTAACGCCGATGTCGACAGCCCCGGGATTGAGCAGCACGCGGCAGTAAGGCTGGCGGATCACCTCCATCGCGGCCGCGGCGTCCTGAGGCCCGCCGACATGGATGACCTCGGAATGGACCGCGTAATAGCCGACGTTTGCCAGGGCGGACTCGGGGAAGGTGCCGGCGCCGACGCGTACCCGCGCCAACGCGGCGTTCGGACGCAGGGCCGGCGCCGGCGTCAGGCGGCGTCCTTCGCAACTCGCGGGCGCGGCGCGGTAGTCGTTGATCAGGGCGATGAGTCCGGTATTGGTTTGCGCATGCGCGACGCCCGGCAGGGTGGCTAGCAGGGCTGCAACTGAGACAGCCAAGGCGACAAGCGCGCCGGTGCGGACCGGGAAAATACGAAACATTGGCATGACGACTCTGCAAAGCGGAGGTTAGTCTGGAGAGCAGCATATCTCAGCCTGACGCTTCGTGCGTGCGCCGCGCTTGGCGCGAGGCGAACACGTCTCTAGCATTGAATTTTCTGTCGAGAAATTTTACATGCGAGTTGGATAATTATAGTTTCCTTAAATAAACATGTAAATATTCAGGCACTTAGGCAAGCTGGCACATCAATTGCATATATACAATTATAGTTTCTGATTGTTAATATAAATAGTGACGATGTCACAAAACCTAGGGAATAACATGTTCAAGAATACGATGCAACTTGCGGTACTGAGCGCTGTGACCGCACTGGCCACGCCAGGCTTTGCCCATGCCGCACTGATCACTTCGACTGGCGACGTGGGATTCACTGCAAAGGATACGGTCACCGATAGCCTGAACCCCGGTATGGCTGCGCACGATGCGGCACGCAAAACCAATGTCCTCATGCATACGACCCAGCTCGCGGCATTCGACAGCAAAAAAGGCGTGCTGACCGGTGTGAATGTCGCGCTCAAATCGTCCTATACCCATACGACACATGTCACCACCAGCGGCACGTCAGACGGTAGCAACAGCAGCAACTCCAGCGCGACAGGCACCGGCACGAGCGCCATTCAACTGGTCATGCCAGGCAAGGTCACGGGTGCCAGCGCTTCGCGCACCCTTACTGACGACTGTGTCGGCAAGCAGAAGAGCGCTTGCATCCTGCCCGGGTCGTCCTCCACTGTCGCGTCGAACCTGTCGGTGGATGCGGCGAACCTGGATGCCTATGCGGCCGCCGGCCCTGGCGCCACGGTCAATGTGGACCATGTTGCCACCTCGCTGACGGCCAGGACCCTGACGAATACCTTCAATACGAACAACGTCGCCACGACCACAACCACCGCCGACTGGACCGGCACGCTCAATGCCACCTACAGCTACCTGCAGCATGCGGCCCAGTCGTTCGATGCATCGGGCTCGAACGTCCTGAGCCTGGACTTCGGCTCCGTCTACCTCGGCGATAGCGTGGCGGAGCGCGCGTTCTCGGTCTTTAACCTGGCCAGCGCCACACTGGGTAACCGTGTCGGCCTGAGCATGACCAGCTTTTCCGGCAGCGGCGACGCTGGCATGTTCGCGACCAACCTGTCGACCTTCGGCAAGTTGAACGAGGGTGACAGCAAGGACTACAGTGTTTCTTTCCTCAATGGTACGGTTGGCAAGTTCGGCAGCACTTATGAGATGGTGTTTGCCGACGTCGCACCGGATGTCGCTTACGCCGCCAATACGCTGGGTTCGGGCTACAAGCTGACCCTCAACCTGGTTGGCGAGGTGCTCGAGAAGCCGGCCGAACCGGTCGAAGTGCCGGCGCCTGCCTCCCTGCTGCTGTTGGGCATGGGTGCCCTCGCTTTCGGCGCTGCGCGTCGCCGCAAGGCCTGACTGCCGCTTGCAGGGCAGGCAGGTCGTCATACCGGCTAGCGCGCGCCGGTCAGGCCTGCGCTTGCACCCAGGCCGCCGAGCGCGTTGCCCTCGCCGTCCTGGCTGGCCAGCATCGGTGAAATGTCCGGATCGCGCGAGAACTCGTCCGCGAAGAAGGAGACGAAGTGGCCGATCTTGATCGAGGGCCGGCGCGCCGGCTGGAATACGACGTTCAGCGGCAGCGGCGGTAAGCGATAACGCGTCAGGATCGGTTTCACCCGTCCGGCGCGGATGTCGTCGCCGTACACCCACTGCGGCGTGTAGCAGATGCCGAGCCCCTCGACCACGGCCTGGCGGATCGCTTCGGAACTGTTCGACTGCAGGTGGCCGTTGACATGCACCGTGTGCTGGGCGCCGTCCTCGCCCTGGAAACTCCACTCGTTGAGGTTGGCCAGGCCCGTGTAGACGATGCACTGGTGCGCGCGCAGCTCGTTCGGATGTTGCGGCTCGCCGTGCTGCGCAAGGTAGCCGGGCGAGGCGAGGGCGGCGCGGTGCGCGGTGCCGATGCGGCGCGCGATCAGCCGGCTGTCCTTCAGCTCTCCCACGCGAAAAGCCACGTCGATGCCGCCGACGACCAGGTCGACAAAGCTGTCGTCGAGCTGCAGGTCGATTTTCAGCTTCGGGTAGCGCGCGAAAAAGCTTCCTAATCGCGGCACGATGTGCAGGCGCCCGAACGAGACCGGCGCGGCCACGCGCAGCACGCCCGAGATTTCGTTTTCGGTGCGCTGGATCTCGACCCGTGCTTCCTCGAGCGTGTCGAGCACCTGGCGGCAGCGCTCGTAGTAGCGCTTGCCCGCTTCGGTCAGCGCATGGCTGCGCGTCGAGCGCACCAGCAGTTTCGCGCCGAGCAGGGTTTCCAGCGCCTGCACCTGCTTGCTGATGCTGGACTGGGTGCTGCGCTCCTCGCGCGCGACGGCCGAGAAGTTGCCGGTCTCGACCACCCGGACAAAGGTTTCCATCAATTGCAGGCGATCCATCTCATCTCCAACTCGGCTCCCACCTATTCCCGTCAGGAATAGATCATATCATTCGTGTGGTCTACCCAGCTGCGCCAGGAATACTCATACTGTGAATTGTAGTGGCTGCCGGCGATTACCCCCATGGGGGTGCCGCGACCGGCGGCCCGGATATCGACCAACTTGAAGAAACGGACCCGGACATGACCCAGCAACTGTTTCAACCCACCCGCATCGGCGACATCGAGGTTGCCAACCGTGTCGTGATGGCGCCATTGACCCGCAGCCGTGCCGACGAGCCGGCCGGCGACGTGCCGGGCAGCGCCATGAACATCGAATACTATCGCCAGCGCAGCAACGCCGGCCTGATCATCAGCGAGGGCACGCAAGTGTCGCCGGTCGGCAAGGGCTACATGGCCACGCCGGGCATCTATTCCGACGCGCAGGTCGAAGGCTGGAAGCCGATCACCCAGGCCGTGCACGACGCCGGCTCGAAGATCGTCGCCCAGATCTGGCACGTCGGCCGCGTGACGCACCCGAACCTGACCGGCGGCGTGCAGCCGATCGCCCCCTCGGCCGTGGCGCCGAAAGTGGTGGCCTACACCCGTGCCGGCAAGGTCGATGTGGTAGAGCCGCGTGCGCTGGCGCTGGAAGAAATCAGGGACATCGTCGGCGAATACCGCCGCGGCGCCGCCAACGCCATCCGCGCCGGTTTCGACGGCATCGAACTGCACGGGGCCAATGGCTACCTGATCGACCAGTTCCTGCGCGACGGCGCCAACAAGCGCACCGACGAATACGGCGGCTCGATCGAAAACCGCTGCCGCTTCGCCCTCGAAGTGGTCGACGCCGTGGTCGCCGAAATCGGCGCCGGCCGCGTGGGCATCCGCCTGTCGCCGGTGACGCCGGCCAACGACCTGGCCGACAGCAACCCGCAAGCCGTGTTCGCTTACCTGATCGAGGAACTGAACAAGCGCGGTATCGCCTTCATCCACTTCATCGAAGGCGCCACCGGCGGCCCGCGCGACGTGCCGGGTTTCGATTTCGCATGGGCACGCCAGGCGTTCAAGGGCACCTATATCGCCAACAACGGCTACACCCGTGAGATGGCGATCGACGCGGTCAAATCGGGCCGGGCCGATGCGGTGGCCTTTGGCCGCCTCTACATCGCCAACCCGGACCTGGTGCAGCGCCTGCAGCAGGACGCACCGCTGAACGTGCCGAACCCGCTGACCTTCTACACGCATGGCGAAGTGGGGTATATCGATTACCCGACGCTGGACCAGGCGGCGTAAGCAGGTCGATCCCTGAAGAAAAAGCCAACCCGAGGGTTGGCTTTTTCTATTTTAAATGTCCCGTCCTGGCTGCCGGGCTTGCCTCAGTTCGAACCGCCCTTTACGGGAGCCGCCGCCGGACCCGGTACGGCAGTCGCCGTCGCGCCGGTGACGCCATCATTCATGCTGATGCGGATCAGGGCAGGATAGGCGTAGGCTGCGCCGGAGAAGGCGTCGACCATGGCGCCGATGGGGAACAGGATGTTGCCGGCCACTGTATACCCGGTCTTCGATTTGACCCGCACGATGCTCGTTGGCAGGCCCGGTTTGTCGCAGGTGACGGTCATGTCGCCATAGTCACGGAACACGCGCAGGCTGCCGGGCGTGGTGATGTAGTAGAAGCCCTTCTTGTTCTGCAGTTTGCACGTTGCGCCGCTGACAGGGCCGGCCGGGGAGTAGGTTTCCACGGAGACGACCTGCTCGTCGCCAGTCGTGACGGACGCACAGCCGGTCATGCCGGCCAGTGCGAGCAGGCCGCCCAGTGTGAGGCCGGTGCGGATGAGGGTCGTGGTGCGCATGGTCTTTCCTTGTAGTGGTGCAGGACCGTTGCCGGCCCATTCTTTATAGAAAATTATTGCACGAAATATATCAGCAAAAGCGCGCAGGCAAGCACCCTGTTGCGTGCACGCTTGCCACCTGCTTGCTATCGCCTGCACGATTACCCGAGCGCCATTGACCCGCTCAGCATTACAATTGGTGCAACTATCCAGGGAAACTGCCATGCGACTTCGCGCCATCCTCTCAGCCTGCCTGCTCGCTGCAAGCCTTGCACCACCGGCCCATTCACAGACGGTCGTCAGGATCGGCACCGCCTCGCCGCTCTCCGGCCCCGGCGCCCACCAGGGCAAGGACATCGAAAACGGCGCCCGCATGGCGATCGACGACCTCAACGCCAGGGGCATTGTCATCGGCGGGCAAAAAGTAAAATGGGTGCTGCAGCCCGAGGACGACGCCAGCGATCCGAAGACGGGTACCGCGGTTGCGCAAAAGCTCGTCGATGCGAAGGTGGCGGCAGTCGTCGGCCACCTGAATTCGGGGCCGACGGTGCCGGCCTCGAAAATCTATGCGAACGCGGGCATTCCCCAGATCTCGCCGGCGGCCACCACGCCGCTCTACACGAACCAGGGTTTCAAGACCGCGTTCCGGGTCGTGGCCAACGACAACCTGGTCGGCAGCACGATGGCGAACTATGCGATCACGACGCTGAAAGCGCGCAAGATCGCCGTCATCGATGACCGCACCGCCTTCGGCCAGGGCCTGGCCGACGAATTCATCAAGGGCGTCAAGCGTGCCGGCGCGGCCAGCGGCGCGTCCATCGTCAGCCGCCAGTTCACGCACGACAAGGCGACCGATTTCAACGCCATCCTCACGCAAATCCGCGCGCGCGATCCGGACGTGATTTTCTACGGCGGCATGGACGCCGTGGCCGGCCCCATGCTCAAGCAGATGAAGGCGCTCGGGCTGCGCGCGAAAATGGTCGCCGGTGACGGCATCTGCTCGGAAAAGCTGCCGCTGCTGGCGGGCGACGCGCTTGGCGACGACAAGGTGTTCTGCGTCGTGGCGGGCGGCGTGAGCGGGGCGCAGGAAGCCGGTTTCAATGCGTTTAACGAGCGCTACCGCCAGCGCTACAAGATGGAAGTGCAGACCTACGCGCCATATGCCTACGATGCGACCATGGTGTTCGCCGCCGCCATGCAGAAAGCCGGTTCCGTCGAGCCGGCCAAGTTCCTGCCCACGCTGGCGCAAATCAAGCACGAGGGCATCACCGGCACCATCGCGTTCGACCCGAAGGGCGACCTGCGCAACGCCGCACTGACCCTCTACACCTACCGCAAGGGCAAGAAGACCAAGCTGCAAGTGCTGCGCTAAGCACTGACTACGAGCTGGGAGACATGGCTCCCCTCAGTGGCCGGGTCAAGATCCAGGCAATTCGTGGCGGACCAGACGGGGGGCTGAATATTGAGATAAGCGATGACCAACCCGAGGAAACGCATCGTATCTGTCTGTCCTGGAGTCTTATGCGCGCCAACGGCGCAGTCGGGCAACAGGGATGCATGAGGCAAGCTTGCCGAAATGGGAAAGCTATTTACCTATTGGCAGGTTCGAGACGAGATGCATGGACGACAGTTCCTTTGCCTGGTCCTGCCCAGGAAAGAAGTTAAATCTGCTTCTCGTTTATCTTCATGGAGAGGCGAGCAAAGACGATACGGTGCTGGCCCCAACTGGAAGCAATAACGTCAGTGCGGCTTTTGAATCAGCGATTCCAGAATGGCGGGCGGAGGGTATTGGTAGCCCTGGCGCCGGCGTAGTAAACAGGATAAAAGCCGGATATCGTTTGTCCTTACCTGCTTTTTATTTTGGACTAATTAGTTGTGTAGTATGGATACGAAATACAACAGGAACGAAGAATCCCAAGGCAGCAGGATTTCGACTGGCATTGCCTGGGTCAGGTCCGGGATGGAATCGATTGGCTGTGTGATCCGTTACGCTTCTTGTAGTGTAAGCAAGAGCTGAAACACGAGGCCAGCGCAGGCGGCCCGTGTTTCACCTGCACTTTGCAGGCAAGGCAGGCGTGCGACGCTTGACTGCTTTTTCGGACTATGCAAGGTCCGCGGCGTCGATTTTCACAACGATCATGTTGTGGTTTTAGGCCGGGAATGCCTCTGTTGTCGAGAGAACGGGCTCTTGATGAGGCAGGTATAATCTTTTTTCGCCAGCCCCATCCATGGCCTTCCCGGCGGTGCCGACAGGCGCGGCCCGCTCAAGTCCTTCTCCTCCTGATGTCCATTTAATGACGATCGACTGGTTTTCCCCCGCGCAGTGCGTCGGTTATGCGGCCTTCGTGCTCGGTGTCAGCTCTTTTTCACAGAAGAACGACCGCCGCTTCAAGCTCTTCATGGCGGCCGAATGCCTCGCCTACATCATCCATTTCTATTTGCTCGGCAAGCCCACGGCGGTCGCCAGCTCGACCATGTCGCTGCTGCGCTCGGTGCTGTCGCTCTACACCCGCTCGAAGTGGGTCGCGTTCGCCGTCATCGCGGTCAACCTCGGGCTCGGCATCGCGCTGGCGACACGACCGAGCGACTGGCTGCCGCTGGGCGCGTCCTGCATCGGCACGCTCGCCCTGTTCCTGATGGAGGGGGTGCGGATGCGCGTGGCGATGCTCTGCGGGACCGGGCTGTGGATTGCGAATAATGTGATCACCGGTTCGATCGGCGGGACGGCACTGGAACTGGTGATCGCTGCAGTGAACATCGTGACGATTCGCCGCATGGTGCGCGAAGCGAGGGCGGTCCAGGCTCTAAACCCGAAAGAAATCGCTTAATATATTAAATATTTCCTGGGAGATGTTATGGCGGAGCGTATTCAATACATGGAGAATGCCGAAAAGGTGTTCGTTTTCGATCAGGTTTATCCTTTAAGCGCCGCCGCCGAGCAGGCGAACCAGAAAAAACTGAACGCTTTTGGATTGATTGCCAAGCTCAATCCATTCAAGCGGCCCAAGGATGAGACCGTACTCCTGTCGAAACACGTGTTGCGTTACGAGCCGTTCTGGCAGGTCCTGACAACCCGTTCCGTCGATTATTCGCGCGAGCTGGTGTACCCGGTGGAGATCGGCAATGCCTATGCAAAGAAGATCATCATTAACGGCGAGGAATATTCGATCGCGGAGCAGGGAAGCAAGCGGACGATCAGCCTGCCGGCAGTCGAGTACTCGCATCGAAAAATCAAATATGAAGATCATCTCGATGGCCTGTCGCGGGACCTGAAAAAAGGGGCGCTGGCGAACTACATCAGCAAATACAAGGTGCAGGAGCAGACGGTGCTCGAGTTGCCCGAAGCGATCGTTCCGCAATTGCGTTTGCCGATGCTGCTGCAGAAAATACGCCAGACGCTGGCGGCGGAGGTGATCAATGCGCACGAGTTCCAGGACGACCTCATCACGGTTGAGAAAGTGCACCTGTATTACCGCCCTGTATTCGCATTCGAATACGCCTGGACCACCGAAGACAAGGTGGGCGTCATCGAAGTCGACGGCTTGACGGGCGAAGTGATCGAGAATGGCCAGTGGTTCAAGGAAAAGCTTCAGGCGATTACCACGCGTGACATGCTGTTTGAAATGGGATCGGAACTGGCGGGCGCGCTGGTTCCCGGTGGCGGGGCCGCTGTCAAGGTCATCAGGATTATTTCGGAGTAATCAAGGCCGCGTTAGCTCCTGGGGGAAACGGATTTCGATGCAGCTGCCCGCTGCCTGCTCCCGCAGGACGAGGCTGGCGCCGAGGTGGGCGCAGATGCGCTGGACCAGCCCAAGTCCGAGCCCGGTTCCGGACGAGCCGCGCGCCCCAGTCGGCATCGGCTCGTTGCACAGGCGCGCGCGGGCGGCCGGCGGCAGTCCCGGGCCGGTATCCTCGACGATGACGCCATTGGCTTCCAGCCGGACCTCGACATGGCCCTGCTGCGTGTACTGGCAGGCGTTGCGCACCAGGTTGCCGATCGCCGCCAGCACCAGCTCGCGCACCCCATGCACAACGAAGTCGTCACCGCCGGCATAGCGCAACTCCACGGGCCGGTGCGCCACCAGCGCCTGGTAGCGGGCCACCTCGGCGCTGGCCAGCGCCGCCGCCGGCATCGCGCTCCACTCCAGCCGCTCCGGCGAGCGCGCCAGGCGCAGCAGCATCGAGGTGACATCGCCGGCGTCGCGTGCGGCGCGGTGGATCCGTTCGGCCGGCGCGTGCAGCGCTGGATCGTGCTTCGTCTGCTCCAGCAGCAGCTCGGCCGCACCGGTGATCACCGTCAACGGGGTGCGCAATTCGTGGCTGACGTCGCCGGTGAAAAAGCGTTCGCGGTCGAGGAATTGGCGCAGCTCGGCCGTGTGGCCGGTGATGGTGCGCGCCAGCAGGCCGAGCTCGTCCTGGCGGTCCTGCAGCGGCAACTGCGGGGCGCGTTTTTCCACGGCGTCGGCCAGTTCCACGATAGGGTCGACGATGCGGTTGCCGAGGAAGCGCCCCAGGACCACGGCAAAGCCCATGAATCCCATGAAGGCGACGGCGAACATCGAATACACGACCAGTTCGATCTGCTCGTAGGCGCTGGCGTGGTCGACGACCGCCCAGTCGCCCCTGCCGTCGCGCCCGCGCAGCACGTGCAGGTCGACGCCGTCGACCGTCACCTCGTGCACGCCCTCGGCGAGTGCGTGCAGCGGCTGCGGAATGCCGGCCCCGTGGTGGTAGCTCAGTCCCGCCGGCATCTCGACCGGCAGGCCGCCGGCGCTGCGCGGGCCGGCCCAGGCAGCCACTTCTTCCAGGCGTTCGTCGACCAGTTGAATCTCGATCCCCTCGACGGCGACGGCCGCGATGATGGCGAAGAACACCGAGGACACGGCGGCAAAGGTCAGGTAGGCGCGGGTGATGCGCCGCCGCAGCGAATCGGTTTTAATCATTTGCCGGGACCAGCTTGTAGCCGATCTTGGCGATCGTCTGCAGCATCGGCTGCGGGAACGGCTTGTCGAGCGCCTGGCGCAGGGCGTGGATATGCACCCGCAAGGCGTCGGTATCGGGCGGGTTGTCTCCCCACAGTTCGTGCTCGATGCGGTCGCGCGGCACCACTTTCGGGGTTTCCCGCATCAGCAGCTTGAGGATCGTGTAGCCGGTTTTGGTCAGCGCCAGCGGCATGCCGGCCCGCGTCGCCTGGAAGGTTTCGGTATTGAAGACCAGGTCGCCCACCGCCAGCACCGCGCTGGCGGCGCCGGCGCCGCGCGCCCGGCGCACCAGTGCCTTCAGGCGCACTTCGAGCTCGACCAGCGAGAACGGCTTGACGAGGTAATCGTCGGCGCCGCTGTCGAAGCCGGCGACCTTGTCCTCGAGCGTATCGCGCGCGGTCAGCATCAGGACCGGCGTGTTCTTGCGCAGTTCGCCGCGCAGCTTCTGGCACATCTCGAGGCCGTTCAGGCCCGGCAGCATCACGTCCAGGACGATCGCGTCGTAGTCGTGTTCGCTGGCCAGCGCCAGGCCGCCATAGCCATTCGGCGCCGAATCGAGCACATAGCCCTTCGGTTCGAGGAAGCCATACAGATTGGCGACGATGTCGGCGTTGTCTTCGATGATGAGGATGCGCATCGGGTCATTATAAAGTGCGGTGTTTACTTCGGCAGCCGGTAGCGCTGCTCGCGGTAGAGCAGCGAGGGCAGCATCACATGGGCCAGTGCACGGTCGACGCTGGCCTTCTCGGGCGGCGCGCTACCGAGGACCAGCTGCCCGCTGGCAGCATCGTAGCGGCCGGGCAGGGGCCGTTGCCCGGGACGCAGGATGGTGGCGGAACTGCCCTCCAGCCAGGCGAAATAGTTATCGAACTGCAGCATGGCCCGGCCAGGCGTGGTGCTGTCGCGGGCCAGGTCGCGGCCGATCATCGGGTGCGCGCTGGAGACGCCCAGCAGCGACAGTAGCGTCGGACCGAGGTCGATCTGGCTGGTCAGCGTCCGGATGCGGCGCGGCTGGATATCGGCGCCGAGGATCAGGCCGGGGATATGGAATTTCTTGATGGGCACCAAGCTGTCGCCGTAGACCCGATTGTCGTGGTCGGCCACGATGAGGAAGACGGTATCGCGCCAGTAGTCCTGCTGTTTCGCTGCGCGGATGAATTTGCCCAGCGCGTAGTCCGCATACTTGACGGCGTTGTTGACGCGCCCCTTGACCGGGTCGTGCAGCGCGATTTTACCGTCCGGGAATTCGAAGGGTTCGTGGTTCGAGGAGGTGAAGATCAGGCTGAAGAAGGGCTTGCCCTGCGCGTGCAGGTGCTTCAGGCGTTCCAGGGAGGTATCGAACAGGTCTTCGTCGGAGGCGCCCCAGCTGCCCTCGAAGCGCGGGTGCATGCTGCGCCGATCGACGACATTCTGGAAGCCGTTGCCGGTGAAGAAGGAGCGCATGTTGTCGAAGTGCGCTTCCCCGCCGTACACGAACTCGGTCTGGTAGCCCTGTTTGCCGAGGCCGAGGGCCAGCGTATAGAAATTCTGCTGCGCGAGCGACAGCTTGACCACGCTGCGGGCCGGCGTCGGCGCGTAGCCGGCGACCACGGCCTCGATGCCGCGCACGGAACGGGTGCCGGTCGCGTACAGCTGCTCGAACCACCAGCCCTCGTGCTTGAGCTTTTCCAGTTCCGGCGTGACCGGCAATCCTCCCAGCGATTGCACGAAGGTCGCGCCCAGGCTTTCCTCGAGCACGATGACCAGGTTCAGGGGCTTGTCGCGGGCGACTGCCGCCTGCTGGTAGTGCAGGGTAGGAATCTCACTCGACGGATAGCGGTAATCCCGCAGCCATGGCGCGGAAGTGACGGCGGCGAGGATGCTTGCTCGGGGCATGCGGCCGTAGATTTCCGACGAGCTGGCCTCCTTGCGCAGCGAATGGATGGCATCGAGCACCGACCAGGCGGAATTGATGACCAGCGAATTGACCAGCGCATCGCCGCTCAGCGCGAACATGGCCGGGTTGGCCGGGCGGTGCGCGGTGGTGGAGCGGATCTGCATCGCCACCACCAGCATCAGGAGCGGCCAGGTGAGCAGCAGCTTTTTGGCCGGCCACATCGTCGTCTGGCTCGACGCGCGCCTGAGCACGGCGTGCAATGCCAGGGCCAGCAGCAGGGTGCCAGCCAACGTCAGGAGCAGGGCCACCCGGTAGCCCTGCCACAAGGTGCCGAATACCTCGGCCGGATAGGCCAGGTATTCGACGAAGAGGCGGTTCGGGCGCACGTCGTATTGCTGGATGAACTGGGGCGAGGCCAGTTCCATGAAGCCGATGAACACCAGCGCACACGTGGACCACCATGCGGTCATCCCGGTCCACAGGCGCGCGCTGCGCCTGTAGGCAAGGCAGGGCGCGAGCGCCAGCGGGATCACGAGAAAATAGCCGAGCAGAATCAGGTCAGCGCGGATACCCTGGATAAACAGTTCACCGATGATGCCGGCAGCGTCCACCCGCTGGCGCTGCCAGCACACGAGCGCAAGGCGCGACACGGACAACATCGCCAGCCCCGCCGCCAGCAGGCAGAACAGGTTGAGATAGGGGCCGAGCTGGCGCGACCAGTGCCATCGGCGCCACCGGCGCGCCGGCTGCTGAACGGGAAAGGACTCGTCTGTTACTGGGCAGGCAGTTGCGTGATTCATGTGCTCGATGTGCGTGGATTCGTGGCGCGGCCAGGTGGCGCGTGCCGAATCGGCGCAGATTAGCGAATCACGTGTCTCGGGACTGTTAAGGTGACGTTAAATTCTCGTTAAATGCGTTCTCGTTCTATATGGACGCCTCGATCAGTTCGATGCGGTTGCCGAACGGGTCCTCGATACCGGCGCGGCGGCGGCCGGCCACCTGCGCTTCCTCGCGCACGACCACCTGGCGCTCACGCAGCAGCGCGCAATAGGCGTCGAAATCCTCGACGATGAAGGCGGGATGCGCCTTTTTTGCCGGCACGAAGTTAGCCTGGCCGCCGATGTGCAATTGCGTGGCGCCGGTGACGAACCACACGCCGCCCGAGGCGTTCAGCGGGGCCGGCTTGGGGATTTCCGGCAGGCCGAGTACGCCGCCGTAGAAGGCACGCGCCGCGTCGTCGGCGCCAGGGGGGACGGCGACCTGAACATGGTCGATACCGGCGATATGGGGCATGAAAAATTCTCCGCAGTGGTTGGCGCAGTCAATGAGCGAATCGCGATTCTCATGCACATTATCGCATTGACCCGTTCCCTTGAGCACTAGCCGCCAGCCGTGATTGCTGCCGAGCCAGCGTGTTACCCTCGGCGTTCCTCCACCACATTCCGGAACGCAATGAGATCCTTCCTTCCCGTCCTCGCCGCCTGCCTGCTTGCCGGCTGCGCCGCAACCACGGCCCCGGTCGACACGCGCGACCAGTTCATGAGCACGCTGCAGGGCATGTGCGCCCAGCGCTTCGAAGGCGCGCAGGCGTATGCGGTCGATCCGAAAAACGATTTCGCCGGCAAGAAAATATCGACCCAGGTGGTCTGTACCGCGGCGGGCGTGCGCATGCCGGTGCTGGTCGGCGAGGATCGGTCGCGCACCTGGATCTTTACCCGTGGCCCGGCCGGGCTGGAACTGCGGCACGATCACCGCCACCCGGACGGCACGCCCGATGCGGTGACCATGTATGGCGGCATGGCAAAGGAGGGCGGGACGGCACGCTCCCAGTCCTTCCTTGCCGACGCCCATACTGCCCGCCTCGTCCCCGGCGCGGAGACCAACGTCTGGACCGTCAGCCTCAGTGAGGATGGAAATGTGTTGCGCTATCGCCTGGACAGGCATGCAAGGCCACGCGCGGAATTCGTCCTGAAGCGAGCGCCGGGCTAAGCGGAACCAATGCTCGTGCTGGAGGTCTCAATTTTGATTGGCTTTTTGTAAGCAGGCCGTACAAAGGAGCTGGAGAGCATGAACCCGGATGTCCGCAGCGACACCATTCCGGCAGAGCTGGAGCAATCCTGTGCCCGGGAGCCGATTCACCTGCTGGGCACTGTGCAGTCCTATGGTTTCCTGATGGTCGTCGACCTGGCGAGCCGGTGCATTATCCAGGTCTCCGCCGGGATCATGCCGCATTGGCCCGGCCTGGAAGGCGCCGAGGCGCTGCTCTCCCGGCCGCTGTCCGATTGGGTCGCTCCCGTCGAGGGGGCTGACTCAGTTGCTGAACCACTCGATATTGCATCGCTGCCGGAATCGCACCTCGTCGCCTTGCGCTGGCGGCCCCGGTTCGAGCAGACCGCGCATGCCGCCGGGCCCGGGCAGGTGGAGTCCATGGCCTCGCAGTGGGAATGTCTCGGCCACCGGCGCGGGGAGCTAGCGCTGCTGGAATGGCTGCCCGTGAACGGCTGCGACGATGAAGTGCAGCGGCAAAACCAGGTATTTGCCGATTTCGGGGAGGTAATCGCGCGTTTGCGGCGCGCCGCGGGACTCGATTCCTTTTTCGACGAGTGTGTCAAGGTGATCCAGGAAGTCTGCGCGTTCGACCGTACGATGATCTACCGTTTCCTGCCCGATGGGTGCGGCGAGGTCGTGGCCGAGCACACCGGCCCAGGGTACGACCCAAAATACGTGGGATTGCGCTTTCCCGCTTCCGACGTTCCCGCCCAGGCGCGCACGCTCTACCTCACCAACAAGCTGCGCGTGCTGGCCGATGTGGAGGCGTCGATGGATGCGCTGGTGCCTCCCACACTGCCGGGTGGGGAACCGCTCGACCAAAGCCATTGCATATTGCGCGGCCTGTCGCCGGTGCACCTGTCCTATCTCCGGAATATGGGCGTGCGTGCCACGATGACCTTGTCGATCGTGTGCGAAGGAAAGCTGTGGGGGCTGATCGCCTGCCATCACCATCAACCCAGGACGCCCCCGTACCAGATCCGCGAAGGCATGCGCCAGGTATGCGAACTGCTGGCGGAAATCGCCAACATGCGCATCGAGGCGCTGTCCCATCTGGAAACCGTCCACCAGCGCATCACGCTCGACCGCTTGCTGAACCAGTTTCATCAGGCCCTGATCCAGGACGGCGATATTCCGTCGGTACTGGACGTGTGGCTGCCCAGGCTGTTGTCGGCATTTAACGCGAGCAACCTGGGTGTGCAGATCGGCACCCTCGCCTATGTCGGGGGAACGGGGGCACGGCATGGCTCCACGCATCAGATACTCGACGAGGTCGGCTCGCGGCTGGACATCCAGAGCCGCAGCCCGAGCGTGCACATGGTCGACGATCTGCTGACGTCCGAACAGCGCTCGCTCCGGTTCCTGCCGGAAGCGGCCGGCCTGTTGCTGGCGCAACGCTATGCCGACGACATCATTTTTTGTTTCCTGACCCGGCAGGAAGTGGTGCGCGAAGTGCGCTGGGGCGGGCAACCTGCAAAGGAGCTTGTTGCGCTTCCCGATGGCCAGGTGCGCCTCGAGCCACGACGATCCTTTGCTGTCTGGCAGCAGTCGGTGCGCGGCCATTCGGATCGCTGGCATCAGATGGACGCTGATGCGCTGCAAAACCTGCTGCGGATCCTGAGCGAGGTCGACAAGCTGCAAAGCAACCGGAAAATGCAGGAAACCCTGCATTGGCGCGCCCACCATGACCATCTCACCGGGCTGTATAACCGCCGGGCCATGGAGGACGAGGTATCGAGGCGCCTGGAGGACGGCCAGTACAATACCGCCCTGATGCTGCTCGACCTGGATCATTTCAAGAAAATCAACGACACCTATGGCCACGAAACCGGTGACCAGGTGCTGCAGCAACTGAGCCTGAGGCTGAAAGCGGTAATGCGCGAATTCGACCTCCTGGCACGGCTAGGCGGAGACGAGTTCATGCTGCTGTTGCAGATCCCGCATCCGAGTCCCGCCATCGCGCTGACGTTTGCCGAGCGCCTGCATCAAGCCGTTGCCACCCCGTTCGCCATTAACGGGCAGCAGCTTCGCCTGGGGATTTCCGTCGGCATTGCGATCCCGCCGGGCCATGGCCGTACCGTGAGTGAATTGCTGCGCCACGCGGACCTGGCGCTGTACCAGGCGAAATCCCTGGGCCGCAGCCGCAGCGTGGTGTTCGAGATGGCGATGGCGGAAAACCAGCTGGACTACTACCTGCTCGAACGTGACCTGAACGAGGCGGTGGACCGGAACCAGCTGTCCCTGGTTTTTCAACCGAAGGTCGATCTGATTACCCGCAAGGTGGTCGGCCTCGAAGCGCTGGTACGGTGGAATCACCCGACCCGCGGCCAGAACACGCCTGGCGCATTCATCCCGATCGCCGAGAACAGCGACCAGATCATCCACATCGATCGATGGGTGATCCGCAATACCATCGCAGAACAGGCCCGGCGGCACGCCAGCGGCCTGACGATGCTGCCGATCGCCATCAATCTCTCGATCGCGGATATCCTGTCGCCGAACCTGGTGACGTATTTCACCGAGTTATTAAAGGAGTACAAGGTTCCCGCCGCTGCCCTGGAAATCGAGGTAACGGAATCGTGCTTCATGCGCCAGCTGAGCCAGACCCAGGGTGTGTTGCGCGCGTTGAACGAAAAGGGTATTTCCACCACCCTCGATGATTTTGGCACCGGCTTTTCCTCGCTCAGCTACCTGCGCCAGTTGCCGCTGCAGTGTCTCAAGATCGATCAATCGTTTACCGCAAGTATGCTCGAGGATGCAAACGCGGAGAAGCTGACCCAGGCCATCGTCGCCATGGGCAATGCCCTGAAGATGACCATCGTGGCCGAAGGCGTCGAAACCCGGGAGCAGATGCATTGGCTGCTCGCCCACGGGTGCCACATCGGCCAGGGGTATTACTTCAGCCCGCCGGTGCCGTCCGAAGACGTGATGCAGGTGATCGAGCGGATTGAAATACGCTTGGCCGCCTGAAGAAGCCCCGATAAAACAAAACGCCACCCGAAGGTGGCGTTTGCTCGATTGTCTATCGGACCAGGGCATCCTGGCCGATATAGATCGCCCTGAAGTCGTTCACATTGGTCAGCGTCGGCCCGCACACCACCGAATCGCCCAGCGCCCCGAAAAAGCCATGGCCGTCGTTGTCGGCCAGGCTCGCGCGGGCGCGCAGGCCCTGGGCATAGGCGCGCTCCAGGCTGTCCGGGGCCAGCAGCGCGCCGGCGATCTCTTCCTGCCCGTCGACACCATCGGTGTCGCAGGCGATCGCATGCACGCCTGCCAGGCCATCGAGCGCCACGCCGAGGGACAGCAGGAACTCGACATTGCGTCCGCCGCGCCCGCAGCCGCGCACCGTTACCGTGGTCTCGCCGCCGGAGAGCAGGATGCAGGGCGGCGTGAACGGCTGGCCGCGCGTGGCCGCCTGCCGTGCAATTCCGGCCATGACGATGCCGACGTCGCGCGCTTCGCCTTCGATGCTGTCGCCCAGGATATGCGCCGGCACCCCGGCCGCGCGCGCCACGGCCGCTGCCGCTTCGAGCGCCATCTGCGGTGCGGTGATGAGGTGGATTTCATGGCCTGCCAGGCGGGGGTCGCCCGGCTTGACCGACTCGCCACGGCCGCTTTCCAGCACCTCGCGCACATGCGGCGGCACCTCGATGCGG
This sequence comes from Massilia niabensis, assembly GCF_042655085.1. NCBI lineage: Bacteria > Pseudomonadati > Pseudomonadota > Betaproteobacteria > Burkholderiales > Oxalobacteraceae > Massilia > Massilia niabensis. The sequence continues at coordinate 209,735 of NZ_JBHSMU010000008.1, forward strand.
TGGCGCTGCAGCACCGCCAGCGCGTCGGCGCAGGTAGTGGCGTCGGCGCAGGTCGGGCCGCTGGCGATATCGACCGGGTCGTCGCCCGGCACGTCCGAGATCAGGAGGGTGACCACGCGCGCCGGGTGGCAGGCCGCTGCCAGCCGGCCGCCCTTGATGCTTGATAAGTGGCGCCGCACGCAGTTCATCTCGCCGATGGTGGCGCCGCTGGCCAGCAGCGCGGTGTTCAGGCGCTGCTTGTCGGCCAGGTCCAGCCCTGGTGCCGGAAGCGGCAGCAAGGACGAGCCGCCGCCCGAGATCAGGCAGATCACCAGGTCATCGGCACTCAGGCCGCCCACCATCTCCAGCATGCGGCGGGCGGCCTCCATGCCCGTGGCATCGGGCACCGGGTGCGCCGCTTCGACGATCTCGATGCGTTCGCACGGCACCGCATAGCCGTAGCGCGTGACGACCAGTCCGCTCAATTCGCCCGACCAATGCTGCTCGAGCACGCGCGCCATCTCGGCCGACGCCTTGCCGGCGCCGATGACCAGCGTGCGCCCGCGCGGCGGCGCGGGCAGGTGCGGCGGCAGGCAGATCGACGGCTGGGCGGCGGCGACGGCAGCGTCGAACATGGCGCGCAGCAGCGCGCGTGGCGCAGTGGAAGAGGAGGGGGCCGGGGGCGTCATTGTGGCACCGTGCCGCCGATATCGAAATTGGCCATGATCTCGAGCGCGCGCACCAGGGCCGAGTGGTCCCAGGCCTTGCCGCCGTTTGCCGCGCAGGTCGAAAAGAGCTGCTGCGTGGTGGCCGTGTTGGGCAAGGACAGGCCCATCTCGCGCGCGCTCGACAGCGCCAGGTTCAGGTCCTTCTGGTGCAGCTCGATGCGGAAGCCCGGATCGAAGGTGCGCTTGACCATCCGCTCGCCGTGCACTTCCAGCACGCGCGAGGCGGCGAAGCCTCCCATCAGTGCCTGGCGCACCTTGCCGGCGTCGGCCCCCATGCGCGAGGCGAACAGCAGCGCTTCGCCGACCGCTTCGATGTTCAGCGCGACGATGATCTGGTTGGCGACCTTGGTGGTCTGGCCGTCGCCGTTGCCGCCGACCAGGGTGATGTTCTTGCCCATCAGGTCGAACAGCGGCTTGACCCGGTCGAACGCCTCCTGGGTGCCGCCGACCATGATGGTCAGGCTGGCCGCGCGGGCGCCGACTTCGCCGCCCGAGACGGGCGCGTCGAGGTAGTCGCAATCGAGCGCATTGATGCGCGCGGCGAATTTTTTCGTCTCGATCGGCGAAATCGAGCTCATGTCGACCACGATCTTGCCTGGCGAAAGGCCCTCGGCCACGCCGCCCGCGTCGAACAGGACGGCGGCCACGTGCGGCGTGTCCGGCACCATGACGATGACGATGTCCGCCTGCTCGGCCACTTCGCGGCCCGAGGCGCAGGCCTGCGCGCCCTTGTCCGCGAGTTCGGCCGGCAGCGGCTTCACGTCATGCAGGAACAGCTCGTGGCCGGCTTGCAGCAGGTGTCCCGCCATGGGGGTGCCCATGATGCCCAGGCCAATGAATCCGATTTTGCTCATGTTATTTCCTTTGGTAATGGTGTCGGGATGCGCTTATAAATAAGGTTTCAGCCAAGGTTCCTGAATTTGGCGGCCAGTTGCTCGGCGCCGCGCGCGAGGATGCCGGCATCGCTGCCGACGGCAACGAAATTCGCCCCGGCCGCGATCCAGTGCCGCGCAAGGCGTTCGTCGCCGGCGAGGATGCCGGCCGGCTTGCCGCAGGCGCGGATGCGGGCGATGGCGTCGTCGATGGCGGCGACCACGTCCGGATGGCCGACCTGGCCGATATGGCCCATCGACGCGGCCAGGTCGCCCGGGCCGATGAAGAGGCCGTCCACGCCATCGACCGCGGCGATGGCTTCGATGTTCGCCAGTGCCTCCGGGGTTTCGACCTGCACCAGCACGCACAGTTGTTCTTCGCACGCGGTTGGATAGTCCTTGATCCTGCCGAAGTCCGAGGCGCGTGCCGCTGCCGCATAGCCGCGCACGCCCAGCGGGGGATAGCGGGTGGCCGCCACCGCCTGGCGGGCTTCCTCGGCATTCTGGACATACGGAATCAGCAGCGTTTGCACGCCGATGTCGAGGTAGCGCTTGATGTTGACGGTATCGTTCCAGACCGGGCGCACGATCGGATGGGTGGTGCCGCGCGCGATCGCCTGCAGCTGGGAATGCACCATCGGCAGTTCGTTCGGCGAGTGTTCCGTGTCCAGCAGCAGCCAGTCGAAGCCGGCATTGGCCAGCAGTTCGACCGTGACGTGGCTGGACAGGCCGGACCACAGGCCCAGTTGCATCTCGCCGTTGCGCAACGCGCTTTTGAAATGGTTGCTTGGCACCTGCATGTCTTCCTCCTGATGTGGCCTCTGGGGGCCGATGGTTGGATGTAACAGCTTACGATTGCGTGTTTAGTGGTATGACATCGTACAACTAGGTGCGTATTCCTTAGGAGTAGCTCGGCGTCATGCGCTACGCATGCCCCGTGTATGCCTGATTCTTGCAGCTTGGCGATAAATATACTAGACCTAAAACATAGCACAATTTTTGATGTCATCATACAACTTCTATTATTTTTACACCTCGTCGATCAAATAGGAGCCGAAGCTGTACCGAGGGCACAGGGTCTGGGCAGAGATGTCATGGAGGGCGAATGCTGGACTCGCAGGGCGGTAGAAAGCTCCTGCGTTCGGTTGTCGCCTATCTCTGCGCTTACTGGAGTCCTCTTAGGCGCTAAAAAGCTAAATACGCGCTCAAGAATTCATTGCATTCAGGAATTGTGATGTGTAAATTGCAGTATTGATCGCAGCGTTACCGGGCTGTCATCTGGTTTAAATTTTAACGTCTTGATATAGGTCTCCAAATGGCGGAAAACCTCACAGCGGAACAGATATTTTTCCCTATTCGCCAAGCCGATAGTGCTTCACAGGCGGATGCTCGCAACCTGCTGGCCCGTGCCGTCTACGGGTCCTTGCGTGGACATGTGCAGGAACGACTGAACGATGCAACCCGCTCCACTCCGCACGCAAGTAATCAGCGCCATGCCGCAGTCCTGGTGGATGGCGCTCGCGGTTCAGGTAAGAGCTCGGTTCTGTTGAACCTGAAAACATATCTTGAAAGCGAAGATAAACAGCTGCTCGGCCGGGTGCATGTATTGAAGCCGATCGATCCGACGCTATTGGAAGACCATGATGATCTTTTCCTCAATATCGTCGTTGCGGCAGTCCTTTCGGACCAGGATGTTAAGGGCGCATTGGCGCACGAGTCGGTTGGCCGCACCAATGTGTACAAGCGCCTGCACCTGCTGGGGCATGCACTTGAAAACATGCAAACACAGCGCGACAAGAAGGGGCTGGACAAGATCCGTGCCTTTATCGGCAACCAGGAACTCGTCAACGAGGTCCATCAGTTCTTCGACGCTGTGCTCAAGCTGCTCGGTAAGCAGCTGCTTGTTCTTCCTGTCGACGATGTCGACACGTCCCTGCACCGCGCCTTCGAGAACCTCGAAGTGGTACGCCGCTACCTGACCTCGCCACTTGTCCTTCCTGTGATCAGCGGGGATGCGGGGCTGTACCATGACGTTACGTGGCGCGACATTCACCGCCGCCTGTTAAAGGACAGTCGATCCGAGGCGCTGCAGGCGAAAGAACGTGCCAAAGAACTGGCGACTGAATATCACCGCAAAGTGCTCCCACTGCAATATCGCCTGAGCATGCCGAATATGGACCAGTACTTTGGCGACGATTCGATCGTGCTGGGTGAAATGGGAAGCGGCAGTCTCACTTTCCCCCACTTTCATGCGTGGCTGGAAGGGCTGCTCAACGACCGCGTCAACGGCGTTGAAAACAGCCATCTGCCGGTACCCGTCCATACGTTGCGCGCTTTTGCACAGTTAGCTTATCGGGTACGCGGCTTGATTCCGGCGTTGGACAAGGCAATTTCGGATCATAGGTTAAGCAAGGAGATGCTGCGTCACCACATGTTGATGCCGCAGATTTCTTTCGCAGCAATTCGGGCATTTAAGCACACCTATGAGAGTACGGAAGTTACCGGCGACACCAGCGAACGGCGGAGCTCCCGCGACACGGCGTATTCGGAATTTCTTGATCGTACCAGCGCAGTTCCACGTAACTACAGCTCTCCCCTAGACGGCATCTCGATCGCTCAATGGATTTCCACGTTGGGGGAACATTTTAGGTCCGACGCCAAAGCCGGCGCAGCGTATCTGGTGCTGAAAGCTTACGGCGATTGGGCGAGCCTGAAGAATCGACAGGGCAATAAATGGATCAGCGTATTTGATACTTCACTGTTCCAACCTGCGCTGCAGACAAGTCAGCACCCCCATTTTGAAGCCGTTCACGACTTAGCCGACTGGGCGGAGAGACTATCGGCCCGGGTTCCGGAAGGTTGGCTCAAGAAGCTGTCGAGCGCCACGATCCTGCCTTACCCCGTGCCCGAAATAGGGCCCCTAGTGTCAGTAAATGCAACACGGACATATTTAGCGGCAAACGTCGAGTCCGACTTGCGACTGCTGACCGAATTGCTCTTGCACCGGAACTTCTATCAGCGCAACAAGACAGGGATGTTACTGTGCGTTGGGCGCATGTTCGAACTCGTCATTACCAGCCTGATGAGGGATATGACGGCATCCGACATTGCTATGGTTCTCTCGCGGCCTCCCTTCTTTTCGGTTGGCGCGCTGGCGCAGACGAAGACGCTGGGAGGGGATGCGATTGAACAGGTCGATGTACCCGACATCGAAGCCGACCCCATGGACCTGACCGATGAAATGGCCAAACTGGCGGGCGACATCAATCAATGGCGGGCGCAACTGAAGTTGCGGGACCTGCACCTGTCCCCTTGGCTGGTGTACAACGTCATGAACAAGTTCTTCAATCAGGCGTGGATATTCAACGCTCCGAGCAGGACCGTGTCAGCGCCTGATTCGTTTGCCGCCATCGCGTGGGTGGGCCGTAAGGCATTCAACAGTATCTGGGCCGCGTTCGGCAGCTTCGAAAAAGGCGAACGCTACGGATTTCCGCCAATTATTGCTACCGTCAACGTCGGCGACGGCGCCGACTTCCAGAGGAGTGACCTCTATCGCCAGAACATTACCCCGTTTGTGGGCGAGAAATCGGGAGTCACGGAGTTCGGCCGCCGGGTAGGTGCGATCACGGCCTTGCTCGAATCCCATCCTTTGAAGCTACTTACCGATAGATTACCAGTGCCGTCGGCGCAAGCGCTCTCTGATGAAAAAAAGGAAACGAACACTGCGGTAGAGGGGAGGATAGAGAGGCAGAATCCGAGCGATTGGCTGTTCGAGTACACCGGTAAGAAGCAGTACGACGCAGCTGCACGCAGGATATTGAATTTGCCTATTGGAAAAGCCAGGGAACTCTTGAAGGCCTACGAAGAAAAATATCAGAATCCCAAGCTGCGGGACGCGATCAACCGCGTAGGGCAGGTAAAAAAGGGAACGTAAGGCATGCTTAAACGGTCATTGACTGAACTGACGACCGGTGCGGTATTTGCGAGCGAACATCTGAACAGAAGCCTGCATGCCTATCTGCGCACCGCCGTGTCACCATCTGACGATAAAGAGCTTTCGATCAAATGCCGAATAGCATTGGTAAGCGACCTTGATCGCAGCCATCCGCGCCGGTTCCGCTTGAACGACCTGGACAGGGCCGTTCGCATATGGTGGCCCGATGATCTGTTCGTCGACGGCAAATGGCCACTGTTTGACGAACTTATTCACCAGCTCATGGTGCGAAACGGCGACTTTCTGCAGTACCGGGACGATAAAGTGCAAGCCTACGCAAGGCTGGCCGCAGAGGTAGAGCCGACCCTCCTCGTGGGCTGGCATTTCGCCGGCTGGATACTCGATAGCCAAGCGTCGCCGCATGATGTTGCGCGCGTCGTAGACAGCCAGCTTCCGTTCTATGCGCCGCCTCCCCGCCCGAACAAACACTACGCGGAAGGCCATGTGCATCTTGGGGGAATTCACTTCGATGCGCTAGCCTTACTGGGCAATTTAGCGGACGAACTATCGCATCAATTCCAAAGCGAGTTCAGGCCTCTGCGCGAACTCACGACAACCCTGCTGACTGCAGATTTGCAGGCGCCCCCGGCCGGCACTCTGGATCCGGAAAGCTTCCGCTCCCGCTGTATTCGTGCATTATCCGACAACGAGCTGCAAGCAAAGATGGATGACATCGACTGGAGCCTCCTGCTGGATCGGCATCGGCTAGAGGCGGAGGTAGGTGGCCCATGGTTGAAGGCACAGATCGCCCGTGCCATGCTGGCCGGCGATCAAAGCAGGGCCTGGCGCTGGCTAGTCGTATTCCTCTGGTACAGCTATCGCCATGCCGATTGCAACGAGTATGTGCGCGTTGCGGTGTTTTACCTGTTTGGCAAGCTGATGCAGCTTCGTCACCAGCTGATTATGGACGGCCAAGGATTGACGCGCTTTACGCAACTCTACTATAACAATCAGTTGCGGAAGACGGTCGATGTGGATGCCAGCACGATGGATGTGGTTGCCCGCATGTTCGCTGGCAAACAGGATCTGGCTGAGATCAAGATTTCGCCCGACTTATTCTCTGCGGGCCTAACGGCGACACTAGCAAAGGCGGTTGCCCGCCATAGCGGTGTAGCGTCCCCGGAGTTCGGCATGGCGCCATCTCCGGTGACAGTAAAGTCGTATATCGAGCAACTCGAACGCTGGCATTTCTGTGTTCACTTTCTGCGGCGCGAGAAATACGTGAGATCTCGTGCAGCGCTCTGGGAGGATGCAAACAAATTTGCGGAGGCGCTCGCCCGCGAATCAGGGTGGAATCTGGACGAATTCGCCGGTGGTCACATCAATCCGGATTACCGTTTTAATCCGGGTCGCTGGTTGCGTGGCCTCGACATTGCCGGCGACGAGAACCTGGTACGCAGCGAGGTGTTCGCGCCGGTGTTGCGCTGGTTGCGGCACGGGCTGCTGCCGCGGCCTCCCGATGAGCATGGCTCGGCCGGCTTCCATTTGAGCATCCACGCGGGAGAAGACTATGCTCACCCGCTTTCCGGGCTGCGTCACGTCGATGAAACGGTACGCTTTTGCGAGCTGCGCAGCGGGGACAGGATCGGCCATGGCCTGGCGCTCGGCATCGAACCAATCACATGGGTCGAACACCACGGCGACATGATCCTGTCCGTGGATGAGCATCTCGACAATCTGGTATGGGCTTGGCACCAAGCTTGCACCCTGAGCGCCCGCTTGCCCCTCGCCGCACAGATCGTTCCTCGCCTGGAACGGAGAATTTCACGGTTCCTGCGCGAATCCAGCTGGTACGACGGGCAATTTTCCCGTTCGACCCCACAACAATTGTACGAAGCCTGGGATTTGCGCAGGAATTGCCATTATCAGTTTTCAAGTAACCCAGTCAGGATGTACGACCCTCAGCTGGAAGCGGCCGTCCCGGATTATGACCGGCTGATGGCAGGACGGGATGGCACGAAGGGAAGTGCTGAACGCATTTACCTGCACTGCCAGGAAAAAGCCCATCAAGAAAAGTCCATCAAGAATGTGCTTGTCCGGCAACCGAGCGGCGATGTGGACGCCATGGATGGGCTACCAAAAAAAACGGGCGACGTTCTGCTGCACGACTTCGAAACGGCGGAGGATCTCGAGTTCATGTGTGCCCTGCAAGATTTTCTCCTTAACCGATATGACGCCATGGGGCTCATCATCGAGGCCAATCCAACGTCCAACGTGTATATCGCCCGCCTCGAGAACCACAGCCAGCATCCGATCTTCCGCTGGTATCCGCCGAACGAGACTTGTCTCGTACAAGGCATGCAGTGGAACCGTTTTGGCCTGAGGCGGGGACCGATCAAGGTGCTGATCAATACCGACGACCCCGGCATCATGCCGACCACGCTGCGCACCGAGTATGCCCTGCTGGGTGAAGCCGCAATCGACCTGGGCTATTCACGTACCTGCGTTGAAAGCTGGCTCGAGCGTCTGCGCGAATTCGGGCTAGACGAATTCAATCGCAATCATTTGCCTATTTTTGAGAAGAAAACCCATTTTGAATGATCCAGCCAGCGAATTCCATGACAAATTATTGTGTGCGGAGGCCCGCTACAGCCTGGCCAGTTTCTGTACCCGGCGCCTCGCTGCGCTTGGCGCTATCTATGCGTCCGTTTTCGGTGCTTTATTGTTGCTGAAAGCGAGTTGGGGTGGTGCCGAAGAGAAAACCGGCAAGGCAGTTGATGCATCCTCTACGCTGGATATGGGGACGTTTGCACCACTCATGGATTTCGATGTTCAGATTGTCATTGCCCTCGTCTTGCTTCTTTCGCTCGTGGGATGGCGCTGGGACGGGCTTTTGGAACGGGTCGGCGGAACACTGCTGGTCGCAGTATTCGTACTCCCTGCCATGTGGTTCACAGGGGAAATGGAAGCGGTGATCGTCATGCGCTTCATCCACGCTGTGTTCTTGCTGGCGTGCGGATTGATAGCCGATCGGACATTTGGATATACCCGAGCCTTTGCGCGAAGCAGGTTTTATCTCGAGCGTCTTGCGGCCATCTCCCGTAAGCCGGCCGGAAATAGCAAGAAGGAAGAAGAAGAAAAACTGATTGAGGCTTACGCCGTCGATGTATATCGGGACCATGTTGGTGACACGTTTTTCACGCTTGATGCCATTAAAGCGAAAATAGTCGGAAGCTGATACTCAGAGCGCAGACAAGGCCGGCCCCTCTGGCTTGCCCAGCCAGGTTTTCGCAAAGCGCTGCTGGGCAGCTGCCAGCGCCGCGCTATCGCCACGGACGCGGTACACCTCCATCAGCCCGCGCAGCGCCCAGCCGTTGCTCGGGGTGCGCGCCAGCGAGGTGCGGAAGACCTGCTCGGCCTGGTCGAGCTGGCCGGTGCGCAGCAGCGCCACGCCGAGCGACTGGCGCACCGGGTAATACCAGTAGGGCGGTTCCATGTAGGGCAGGCCATCCTGGATCGTCACGGCTTCGCGGTAGGCGGCGATCGCGTCCGGCAGCCTGCCCTGCAGGTCGGCGACGCGACCGCGCGCCACGGCTCTGGCCGTCTGGACGATTTCGCGCCCCGGTATAGCCCAGTCGGTGAGCGGCTTGAAGTCGCTGCTGCGCTCGATGCGCTCGAGGGCGGCTACCTCGCGGTTCGCGCCGCTGGCGTCCCCCTTGCGCACGTGGCCGATGGCGCGCGCGTAGTGCCACATCGCCTTGACCAGCACGAAGTCGGGCCCCGGATCGGGCAGGGACAGCAGCACGTCCGGGCTGCTGAACTGGACGTGGGCGAAGTAGGGCGCCGACTTGACCGGTTGCAGCGCGCCGATGGCCTTGACCGCATCGGCGCCGACCGCCTTGTCGAGCTTGCCAGCGGCATCCAGGGTCGTCTTGCCGTCGCCTCCCATCAGCGCGGACACCATCACGAAGTGGATGTTGTGCGGATAGTAGGCGCTGCGGTAGACGGGATCGCTGGGCGAGGAGGCGAAATACTTCTCGTCGACGGCGACGGCTTCCACGTTCGACTGCAGCGCTTCCCGGTACATGCCGAGCCGGTAATAGATGTGGGAAGGCATGTGCACGACGTGCCCCGCCCCTGGGATCTGGCGCGCCAGCACGCGCGCGGCAGGCAGGGCTTTTTCGGGCTTGACCGAGGCTTCCATCGTATGGATGTAATAGTGCGCGGCGCCGGGATGGCTGGGGTTGCGCTCGAGGACGCGTTCGAGCGCATCGACCGTCTCGGCCGTGCGGTTCTTCGGCTGGGTGCCGGCGGCGGCCCAGTAATCCCAGGGCGACAGGTCCATCAGCGATTCGGCGAACAGCACCTGGATGGTGTCGTTGTTGGGATGGGCACGTGCCGCCGCGGCCATGGCGTCGGCATAGGCCTTGTCGAGCGTGGCCCGGTCGGCATTCGGAGCAGCGCTGTAGCGCTGGGAAACGGCCCGGATCAGGGCCTGCTCGGCGGGCGTGGCGCTTTTCGCGAGGCGCATGGCCGTGGCAGCGGCCTGGACGGCCGGTGCGACCGCCTCGGGGAACATCGGCGCATTGATGTTGGGACCCAGTACCAGGGCCTCGCCCCAGTAGCACATGGCGCAGCCGGGATCGAGTGCCTGCGCGGCGCGGAATGCGCGCGCCGCTTCGGCGTGGTTGAACGCAAAGGTCAGCCGCATGCCCTGGTCGAAGTAGGCCTGTGCCTTTGGGTTTTTGGTCGTGATCGGCACGTGCAGGGTGCCGAGGTTGTCATACAGCGGGGGCGGCCCGGCCGGGGCCGGCGGCGCCTTGGCGGGCGGCTGCTGGCCCGGCTGGAATGGTCGGGTTTCCGCCTGCGCCAGCACCAGGCTGTCGAGCAGGGGCGGGCGTCCTGGTTGTGCCGGCGAGCATGCGGCTCCGGGGGCGAACAGCGGATCGAAGGCGACGGGGCTTTGGTTGGGCCTTGGCCTCGCGCCCGGCCTGCGTGGAGGGCACGGCAAGGAGGACGGACGCTGCGGCAGTGGCAGCGAAAAGCAGTACGAATCGCGGTCTCATGACTCCTCCCCCCCCGGCATCGCTGCCGTGTGGATAATGCGGATATCGCTATTGGAATCCAGGCCAGAGTTCCAAGTTTCGTAGGCGAACTTTTGGCTTGCGCGAGATCAAACCTTGTACGCGAATTCAGGCCTCAAGCTTATTGCACGGAAACCGATGTTGGCGTGATAACTGGACCTGCGAACCACAGCGCAATCGCGCTGTTTAGTGACCAGCTCAACACGAGTCCGCAGGTTTTCTGGAGCGCCGTTCGGGGGAAGAGGCGATGCGCCGGCTGATCAGTCAGGACGCATCGTTGACATTGGTCGCACTCGACCTTGGATTTTCCGCTCCCAGCAATTGAACAACAGCGGCCGGCCTGGCAGCTTAAAACCGGTACGCCAGCGCCAGGCTCCAGGACATCGGGTTGAGCGCGACGTCGATGGTCTGGCCAGTCGACAGCGAGCCGGTGGTCTTCAAATGCACATAGGTTGCGGCAATATCGAGCGACCACCTGGCGTTGAATGGCACGTCAACACCGACCTGGGCGGTTCTGCTCCAGCGGTTTTTCATCGACAGGGTGACGGGGGTGAGCAGTGCGGAACTGCGGGCGCCATAGAAGCGCGTGTACGCCGCACCGGCGCCGACGTAAGGCCTGGCGACGCTGGCGGCGTTGCCGAAGCGGTACTGCGCCAGCAGCGAAATCGGCAGCGCCTTGATGTCGGCCAGTTTGCCGGCCCCGTTGAGCGAGCCCGCGCCGTTGACGTCGAACCGGAACGGCAGGTCCAGCGGGAAGTCGATCGAAATGTTGTCGGTCAGCGCATAGTTCAGGCCGCCCGTGATCCCGCTTGCGGAGTCGACGTCGATCTGGGTCCCGGGCGCGCTGGGGCCGCTCAGGTAGCCGCTCGTAACATTGGGGACGATCGTGGTCGGGCCTGCCCGCACGCTCACGCGGTGCAAGTCGAACTGGGCGTGCGCGGCCTGGCACGCCAGCATGGTGCACACCAGTGCGGTGCGTTTGACGATCAAAGTGGGGTTCTGCATGCATCCTCCAGAGCCGGCAGGCGATTGAGCCGGCCGGGCAGGGCCAAGGTGTTCCAGTCGAGATTATACCAATGCCTGAATTGATTGAAGTAAATTCCGCGCCTTCCGTACCAATCCGCTCAGCGTCTGAATCCCAACAACAGGACACCAGGGTGCTCGACGGAAGCCCGGAAATAGACCGGACACGAGGACTTCCAGTTCCGGAAACAAAAACGCCAACCTGTGATGGTTGGCGTTGCGTGAACGATGTTCTTGGTGGCCCGGGGCTGCATCGAACCACCGACGCAAGGATTTTCAATCCTCTACGCTGCCGCCGGTGGTACCCTATGAATGTTGTCATTTCAAAACCTGAAGGAACCCTATGAAACCGCTGTTCTCCTCTGACGAAGAAGCGAACGCAGCATCTGCGGTGCCGCTGGCGCCATCGCCCGCACCGGCGCCAGCAATGGCGCCGTTCCCGAGTCTTGCCAGCACGCCGGACGCGCTGCCGGCATTGCGTCCGGAGGCGAGCGCGGCCCCGCTGGTCCGTGTCGATGTCTCCGGTATCGACGACAAGGCCATCGAGGCCCTGGGCGGCAACACGGGCACGGGCGTGGCGAAGATATCGGCCAAGTTGCTTGGCACCGTGCGTGCGTCGGACGCGGATGTGTTCGGCACGCAGCTGAACGAACTGATTGCCACCTCCAAGGGGCTGGACCCGGCCAAGCTCCGCTCGGGCGGCCTGATGTCGCGCGTGACGAACATGTTCGGCTCGGTCAAGGAAAAGATGCTGTCGCAGTACCAGGTAGTCGAATCGCGCATGGACACCCTGGTTGCGGAGATGACACGCCATGCCAATGTGCACAGGGGACGCATCCACGATTTCGATGAAATGTACAAGGGCCTGGAAATGTACTACCAGGGCCTGGATGCCGACGTGAGGAAGGGCGAAGCCTGGGCGGAGCAACTCAGGCAGGCGGTCGCGCAGCAGGCTGCGCCAGCCAACGCCTTCGAGGCGCAGCAGGCCACTGAGCTCAAGCGCCGGCTCGAGCGTCTCGAAAAACGCATCGACGATTTGCGCCGCGCCATGCTGATGGCCACCCAAATGGTGCCGCAAATCCGCCTGTCGCAAGATAATGCCAGGGCGCTGACGGACACCTTCACGGATATCGTCAACGTGTCGATTCCGGCCTGGCGCAACGTGTTCTCGCTCTACCTGCTGCAACTCGAGGCCAAGCAGAGCGCGGCGGTCGCCAACGCGGCGTACGACGCCACCGACGCGGCATTCCGCGCCCAGGCTGACATGTTGCTGGAAAATACCGAGACGGTGGCCCGCGCCAAGCAGCGTTCCCTGGTCAGCCTGGAAACCGCCCAGCACGTCCAGACCCAACTGATGACCGCTTTCGACAAGCTCGAGCAGATCTCGAACGAAGGCCAGCAGCGACGCAAGGAAGAGCTGCCGAAACTGCAGGAACTCGAGCGTGAGTTGATTACGCGGTTTTCGCCAACCGGGGCCTGATAAGTGACGTCACCCGTTGCCCCGGGTGCGCATTCCAGCGAAAATACCATTCTCACCATATAAGGAAAGTGTATGTCGACGACGCTCCAGACTGGCCATCGTATCAATCTCGAAAAAACCGCCCCGGGCTTGAAGCGTGTTCGTATCGGCCTCGGATGGAAGGTCAACGCGACCGAAGGCCAGCCCTTTGACCTCGACTCGTCGGTATTCCTGTGCAGGAAAAACGCGGACGACGACCCGGTCATGATCAGCAACGCCCACTTCGTCTATTACAACCACACCACCTCCCCGGATGGGGCCGTCGTGCACTCCGGCGACAACCGCACGGGCGACAAGGATGGCGACGATGAAGTCATTACCGTCGACCTGGGCAAGGTCGACCCGGCAGTCGTGGAAATGCCGATCGTGGTCACCATCCACGAGGCCGATGCACGCAAGCAGACCTTCGGCCGTGTCACGGATGCCTACGTCAAGGTGTACAACGACGAGACCGGCGCAGTGCTCGCGGAATACGACCTGGACGCAGACTACTCGGATAAGACCGCGCTGCAGTTCGGCTCGCTGTACCGCAAGGATGGCGAATGGCGCTTCCAGGCCGTCGGCGCCGGCTTCAAGCTGAACCTGGCGACCTTCATCCGCAAGCTCGGCGGCACCGTCTGAGGACGGCCACGCGCGCCTGCCTTTCATCGAAGCGCCGGCTCCCGCCGCCAAGCAGCCGATGACACACCAGACGCCCAAGGCATTCGACTTCGGCGAGGAGCCGGAGCCTGCCCCGGAGCCGGTCAGCCCTTCCGCTGTGCCGAAAGCGTTCGACTTCGGCGACGAGGCTGCGCCGCTCGCCTCCGACAGCCCGCCCCGGGTGCTGTCATTCGATGAGCTGCCCGCGGCGCCTTCAGGTGTGACCCAGAAACCTGTAGCCCGGGCGCTGTTCGACAGCGAAGACCATCCGGCGGTGCGCGATGCCCTGGCAACCGCCAGGGCCGATTATCCGGCATTGTTCGAACACGCGGAGGGGCGCCTGGCCGCGCTGTTCCGCCGCCTCCTGCCGGTCCGGCTGGCGCTGGTCACGGAGTGGGCGGAGCAACCGTTGATGGAGCAGGCCGCGCTGCTCCAGCCCGTCACCGAGCTGGTGCTAAAATTCGCACAAATGGCCGTGCCCACGCTACTCGACGCCGCGCTCGAGAGCACCAAAGCGCCGACGGGCATGTTCGGCAAGCTGTTCCGCCGCCCGCCATCGCCTGCCGAGTACAAGCCGGCGCTGACCTCCGCCCGTGTGCAGCTCCTGCAGCTCATGGCCGACAGCGAAGTCGCGATGCGCAACCTGGAGGAGTCGGCCGAAAACCTGAGCCTGCACTCGGCTGCGCTCGCCGTTGTGGCGACACTCGCGGGCGGTGCGCTCGATGCGACCTTGTCGGATGCTTTGATCCAGCGCCGCACCCTGATCCAGCAGGCAGTGCGCCAGGCAGAGCTGTCGATCATGCAGATGGGGCAGGTGCGCCAGCAAGCCGCTGAGCTGATCGGTCAAATATCCTCGTTCCTGACGGTCACCTTGCCTGCGCTTGAGATGGCGCAGGCGCAGGGCGGTCATTAACGACGTCCTGCCGGGTCATCCACAAACGACAACGCCAACCGGTGACGGTTGGCGTTCTGTTTGAACAGGGCAAGGCTGTGCCCGTGAAAACTTAGTTAGGCATGATCACCGAATCGATGACGTGGATCACGCCGTTGTCGGCCGCGATGTCAGTCTTGGTGACATTCGCCTTGTCGACCATGACCTTGCCGCCTTTCATGCCGACCATCAGCGAGCTGCCCTCGACCGTTTTGACACTGCCTGGTTTGACATCGGCGGCCATCACATTGCCGGGCACCACGTGGTAAGTCAGCACCTTGGTCAGGGCCGCCTTGTCCTTGAGCAGTGCATCGAGCTTGGCTTTCGGGATTTTCGCGAAGGCGGCGTCAGTCGGCGCGAAGACGGTAAACGGCCCCGGGCCCTTCAAGGTATCGACCAGTCCGGCGGCCTGGACGGCGGCGACCAGGGTATTGAAGCTGCCGGCGGACTTGGCGGTATCGACGATGTCGGCGGCTTGGGCGGAACCGATCGCCATCGCGAGCGGCAGGGCAAACAGGATCTTCTTCATGTGAGGCTCCTCTGGGTTGGCAGCAGTTCATGGTGAACTGGCATGTCCTTAATGTAAGCCGCCCAATTCAAATTGTCCAAGTATTGTCTCTTCATTCTTGAAGATTATCGTGACAACATTGGGACATGTGAGTGGCGAGCACATCTGCACAGGGCCGGTATCGCTGGAGGTGCGCCAGATCCGGTATCGCCGCTACCCTGGCGTTGTACCGTTTCTGTCCCATCGTCGCCTGGTTGCGCGCGTGCCAGCCGACCTGGGCGGACTGGTGCTGCCGTGCCTTCCTGCTGCCCGCTCCGCCCGCTGGCGAACGTCACCGATCAGGAGCATCTGCTAGCCTTGTTTCAACAGCAGCGGTGCGTGCGCCGCTATCCATGACAAGGAGCCCCCCATGAAAGACGCATTCAAGGTTGGCGACAAAGTACGGTGGCACTCGCCGCAAGGCACGGTCAGCGGGACGATCAAGAAGAAGCTGACCGCATCGACGCACATCAAGGGCCATCACGTCGCCGCCTCGCAGGACCATCCTGAATACCTGGTCGTCAGCGACAAGACCGGGGCTGAGGCCGCGCACAAGCCGGAAGCACTGGAAAAAGTCTGAGCACATCCTCCCTGTTGCAATGAACTACGAAAAGGAGCACGTATGAAACGCATTGTTGAACTGTCCGTCATCGCCGCCGCGCTTGCCGCGGCACCCCTGGCCCTGGCACAGCCGAGCGGTTATGCGGGGCCTACCGCGAGCAAGGCGGCAACAAAAGGCAAGGCCGGCATGACGAACGCTCCTCTGATGACGGCGAAGGACTTGCTTGCTAAGGGCAAGGACGACCAGTACGCGCGCCTGCAGGGCAAGCTGGTCAGCCACAAGGACGACGAAGAGTATGAGTTCGCCGACGCCAGCGGCAAGATGACGGTAGAGATCGACGACGACCTGTTCCCGCAAGGCGTGCGCATCGACCAGAACACGATGGTCGAACTGGTCGGCGAATTTGACAAGGACCTGGTTGGCGAGCCAACCCTTGACGTCAAGCAGATCAAGGTGGTGACCGCGGCGGCAGGCCGCTGACGGTTACTGCGGCGCCACGGGTTGCCTGGATATCTTATTCAGGTAGCCCGGGGCGGAGTCGAACTACCGACATAACGGATGTTCGAGGCAGAGCTCGACTGCTCCTTTTCACGATACCGTCAGGAACCTGGTGATGACGGTTGGTATTTTTTGATTGTCGACCGGCTTTACACATTCACACGAGCTTCGTATATCCGGGACCATTATTGCCCCGTACTGGCGCATCGGCACGCTTTATGCTGATTGCATGGCACATCCACTTTATTGAAGGAGTCGTCATGAAACGCCTTGCCCTCGGCTTGTCCATGTCCCTGCTCTGTTCGTTGAGCGGAGCTGCGCACGCCGCCATCATTACGTACTCTTCAATTCTGAACGGCGCGAACGAGGACATGCCAAACAACTCGCCCGCTACCGGCCGGACAAGGGTACTCATCGACGATGAGACCAACATGATGACGGTGAACGCGAGCTTTTCGAACTTGACGGCGCCCACCACTGCGTCCCACATCCATTGCTGCACGCTGCTTCCGTTCACGGGCACGGCAGGCGTGGCCACTTCGCTGCCGACCTTTCCCGCCTTCCCACTCGGCGTTACCTCAGGCAGCTACACCGAAACTTTCGATCTGCTCAATCCCAGCACCTACAACACCAACTTTATTAATAATAATGGCGGCAGCGCGGAAAGCGCCCGGCGGGCATTCCTGGCGGGACTCGCGTCCGGCCAGGCCTACCTGAACATCCATACGACCGCTTTCCTGCCCGGGGAAATTCGTGGCTTCCTCACCGAGGTACCGGAGCCGGGCAGCATCGCCTTGTTCGGGCTCGGTGCGGCAGGCCTGGCCACGCTACGGCGCCGGCGCGGAGTCGCGCAATCCTGATAAGCTTTCCTGCTCGTGAAACGACAACGCCACCTTCGGGTGGCGTTGTCGTTGCATCGTTGCCGATGCATCTCATCCGCGCCGCGCCGTACCCGGTACCGGTTGAAAAGCACTGGCACCGGAGAGTGCTGTTAGAATTTGCGATAGCCCATTTGCAGGAGTACACAAATCCTAGGTTTTTTAGTCAGAGCGGCGATACGTACGCCAAAGCTAACGGCCGCTGTCGCGTTATTGGTGCTGGCAGCGTTGGCCAGCACGATGACCTACACCGGTTTCCTTGTCATCGGCGTGTTGGCCGATTATCTCGGCACGGGCCGGGTCGTGGTAGGACTGCTGCTTGGCGCTCTCTTTGCAAGATTTCCGTGGATACGCAAAGGAAAGCTGCGCGTTGTTGGCCTGCTACCCAAACCTGTCCGTCGACCACTCATCGTGGGCATACTCGGCCTCTGCTTGTTGCACTTTCTGTCGCGAGGCGACTACGTGCCCGTAGCGTTTACAGGTTTCGCGACGGCGTTCCTTCTTACATTCCCCTGGTTGAGGCGGGCGATATTCGATCGAATGTTATCCTCCGTCTTCAAATTCACTGGTCAACAACCCCGCAAAAGCACCGACGACAGGGTGATTGATGGTGAATTCAGGGAAAAGAAAGATTGAGGGTTGATCGCCTCGAGTTCGGAAACGAAAACGCCAACCTGCATGGGTTGGCGTTTTGCTTTACTGCTGAATTCCTGGTGGCTCGGGGCGGAATCCAAGCACCGGCACAAGGATTTCCACTCCTCGGCTTACGCTGGTTCCTGGCGGACGGGCAGCTTCCAGCCCGGCCGGATGAAATGGCAGGTGTACCCGTTCGGATTGCGTTCCAGATAATCCTGGTGTTCCGGCTCGGCCTCCCAGAAAGGCCCCGCCGCGACGATCTCGGTGACGGCCTTGCCGGGCCAGAGCCCGGACGCGTCGACGTCGGCGATGGTCTGCTCGGCCATGCGCTTTTGTGCGTCGTCGAGATAATAAATGCCGGAGCGATAGCTCATCCCCCGATCATTGCCTTGACGGTTCGCCGTGGTCGGATCGTGGATCTGGAAGAAAAATTCGAGGATCTGGCGATAGCTGATCTGGCCCGGATCGAACACCAGTTCGAGCGCTTCCGCGTGCGTGCCATGGTTGCGGTAGGTGGCGTGGGGCACGTCGCCGCCGGTGTAGCCGACGCGTGTTGAAAGCACGCCGGGTATGCGCCGCAGCAATTCCTCCATGCCCCAGAAGCAGCCGCCGGCCAGGATGGCGGTTTCAGTGTGAGCTGTCATTGATTTCCTTTGCTTGAATGAGTGGTGGACCAGTCGATTATGGCAGCTGCAGGACTAAGGATTGTTCAGGACGGTCTTCATGGCGCGCGTGTGAAAGCCCGACCGCAGCATTGGCGCGCGCACCGGCAAGTGCGCTCAGAATCAGCTGTGCGGTCTCCGCCGGAGCATCCCAGTGCGGAAAATGGCCACAGCGATCGAACCAGTGCAGTTGAGCGTCCGGGAACAAGGCCAGCGCACGCCTGGCCTGACGCGGAAAGCAGACCCGGTCACGCCGTCCCCAGCCAATGACGAGCGGATGCACGATGCTGTTGCGCGGAGCCCCTTGTTGCTCCTCACCGTAGGCGAGCTGGGCCAGCAGTTCATCAAAAGCTGGCGAGGCCACATAGCTGCACAATTCGTCGCTCACGGTGTCCGGCGCCAGCTTTGTCGGCCGGGCAGAAAATTGTGCCAGCAACAAAGCGCGACCAAGTGGGTTGGCGCAAACCGCCGGCAATACCGGGCGCAGCAGCCGCAGCAGCCGGATCGACAGGTAGATCGAGCTGAAGAACGCGTGACGCTCCCATCCCTGCCAGAAACCGCCTGGATTGAGCGCTACCACGCCGCCGACGATCCCGCCGCGTCGCGCCAGCTCCAGCACCAGCCGCGCACCCATCGAGCTGCCGACTGCATCGATGCCGCTCAGGCCATGGGCATGGAGGAAGGCGGCGGTCTCATTGGCCAGGGTGCGGATCGAGGTTTCGCCGGCCAGCCTCGGCGTCTGGCCAAAGCCGGGCAGGTCCACCGCGATGACTTCGCGCCTCGTCGCGAGATCCGCCAGAACGGGATTCCAGCTCTGCCAACGACCGCCCAGGCCATGAATCAGCAGCAAAGGCTTGCCGGTGCCGCAACGAATATGATGCATGATCGATCCTCCCCATCGCACGGGCGTGCGTAGGCTGCAAGCCTACCGCAGCGGTCACAACGACTGCGTTCGTTAGGAATTTTTGCGAGGGATGAAGGTCCGGAAATGGATCGGACACAAGGACTGCGAAATCCAAAAACAAAACGCCAACCAGTGATGGTTGGCGTTGCGTGAAGTATGTTCTTGGTGGCCCGGGGCGGAATCGAACCACCGACACAAGGATTTTCAATCCTCTGCTCTACCAACTGAGCTACCAGGCCAAGGCGGCGAATTTTAGCATGAAGTAGTGTCTCGTCCATAATTTCTTATGTTTCAGGACTCATTTTCAGTCGCGTGCTGCATGCGCCGCCAGCGTGCCGGCGAGGTGCCGACCTCGCGCTTGAAGGCGCGCGCGAACGCCGCTTCCGATTCGTAGCCCACTTCCAGCGCCACCGAAGCCACCGGCGCACGGCTGCCGCGCAGCAGGCCGGCGGCGGCCTCCATGCGCCAGCGCGCCAGGTATTGCATCGGTGGCTGGCCCAGCAGGCGCAGGAAGCGCGCACAGAACACCGAGCGCGACAGGCCGGCGGCGCGCGCCAGGTCGTCGATCGTCCAGGGGCGCGCAGGGGAACGGTGGATCAGGGCCAGGGCGCGCCCGACCTGCGGGTCGCGCAGCCCGGCCAGCCAGCCGGTGCTGTTGGCGGGCAGGTGTTCGAGGTAGCGCCGCAGGGCGTCGATGAACATGGTTTCGCTGGCACGCTCGAGCAGTGCGGCGGCGCCCGGCAGGCCGCGGTCGGCGCGCAACGCCAGCGCGCCGATTTCCGCGTGTGCGCTGGTGCCGTTGCAGGCCGGCAGATGCAGCAGGCGCGGCAGGGCGTCGAGCAGGGGATTGAATGGATGGCGGTCGCAGCTGAGGAAGCCGCACACCAGTTCGTTGTCCGCAGGCGCCGCATGTTCGCCCCAGGTGAACTCGTATTGCGAGTGGAACACGACCGGGATCGGCTTGGGTGCGTCGCGCGTCGCTTTTACCCAATCGGGATCGATCCGCGCCGGCTGCTGTTCCGGGTCGCTCGAGAGCACGTGGCCGTCGCCGTGCGGCAGGATGACGACGTCGCCGGCGCGCAGCGCCACCGGCGCCAGCCCGGCGGCCGCGGCCCAGCCGGCCCCCTTGGACAGTACGTGGTATTCCATGACGTGCTCGGCGTCGGGAAACAGCAGGCGGCCGAGCTCGCTCATCGGCGGCGCCTCCACCGACCAGATGGCCGGGAAGCCGATCTGGTAGAAGACGGCGCCACGCAGTCGTACCGAGCGCAGCACATCGGACAGGGTGTCGGTCTGCATGGTCAGGACGCACGGGCAAAAGGGGCCGACGCTCGGTCAAGTCGCGGGCACCTCCACGCACGATACTGGTATTTTTGAAGTGCGAACATGGAGGATGCCACCATGGACAAATCAACGCAATCGACCCCTTCCGTGACAACGCGTCCCTCGGCCGCGCCGGACTTCGCTGCCATCAAGGGGCGCCAGCAGGCGGCCTGGGCCAGCGGCGACTTCGCCGTCATCGGCGTGACCTTGCAGATCGTCGGCGAAACCCTCGCCGAGGCGGCCGACATCCGCGCCGGCGAAACCGTGCTTGACGTTGCCGCCGGCAACGGCAATGCGACGCTGGCCGCGGCGCGCCGCTTCGCCCGCGTCACCTCGACCGATTATGTGCTGGCCCTGCTCGACAAGGGCCGCGCGCGCGCCGACGCCGAAGGGCTGCAGGTGGAATTTCGCGTGGCCGATGCCGAGGATTTACCGTTTCCGGCCGGCGCCTTTGACGTCGCCCTGTCGACCTATGGCGTGATGTTCGCGCCCGACCATGTGCGCAGTGCAGGTGAACTGATGCGCGTGGTGCGCGAGGGCGGGCGCATCGGCCTGGCAAGCTGGACACCCGACAGTTTCATCGGCCAGCTGTTCAAGACGATCGGCAAGTACGTGCCGCCGCCGGCGGGCGTGATGTCGCCCTTGCTGTGGGGGACGGAAGCCTATCTCGGCGAACTGTTCGGCGACGCCGCCGCCGACATCCGCACCACGCGCCGCAATTTCCTGATGCGCTACGCGTCGCCCGCGCACTGGGTGCAGATCTTCCGGGACTATTACGGCCCTGTGTACAAGGCGTTCGGCGCGCTCGACGCCCACGGGCAGGCTGCGCTCGAACACGACATCATCACGCTGCTCGAGCGCTTCAACACGGCCGGCAAGGCCTCGCTCGTCGTGCCCTCGGAGTACCTGGAGGCGGTGATCATCAAACGCAGCGCCTGAGGGACGTCGAAACAAAACCGGGCGCCGGCTTGCGCCAGCGCCCGGATTGGCAAGCTACCAGCCCAGGTCCTTCAGCAGCGGCAGCGTCAGGTCTTTCGGCGGCACCACGCTGAGCGTCAGGTCGCCGTTGATGGACGGTTCCATCAGCAGGTTCGGCGAAGCCGACACGTCCCAGTGCGAGACCGACGAGCCCGGCACCAGTGGATTCGGCGTGTACAGCAGCGGACGGCCGGCCAGGTCAGCCCCTGCCCTGCGCTTCGGATCGATCCCGAGCGACGCGATGACGGCACCGGCGACGCCGCGCGTGTGGCGAAGCTTCGCCCTGGCCACCGCCGCCTTCAGGATTTCGCCATCTGCCTGGCTGATACCGAAGGAGGGGATCGTCACGGTCGGATCGGTGCCGCCCGGGACGAAGGTGCCGGCTGCGTTATTCGCCAGCAGCACTGCCACCGCACCGGCGTTCTGTGCGTTCTTCACTTTGTCAGCGAAGGCGCAGCCGCCGCGGCTGATGATCGCCACTTTGCCTTTCACCGCTGCCGCGTTCGCTGCATTGAACGGCGAGCAGCCTAGGCCGAGTTCGAAGGCCCGGGTGGCGATCATGGCCAGCACGCCCAGCTTGCCGCTGCGCGGCACGGCCGGGCCAAAGGTCGAAGGGGTGTATGCCACGTCTGGCACGGCGCCTGCCGGGCTGGTCGATTTTACGACCGGCAGCGGGGCGAGCGTCGACCTGGCGCCGGCAACGGCGTTCCTGCCCTTCCAGGCCAGTTGCTGCGTGTTGAGCGCCGAGGCGCGGCGCTCGAGCGGTGTCATGACCAGCCAGCTCTTCCTGGCCGTGTTGTCGTACATGAAGCCTTCCCAGATGCTCGGCAGGCCCGTGTCCGAATATGCCGTTCCCTCGGCATTGATGCGCTGGCCGGTCGAGGTGTTCACGGAAAGGACCGAGAAGCCCAGGCCATGGCCCAGTTCGTGCAGCAGGGTGCTTGCAAAGTTGATCTGGTCGCCGGCATTGCCGTCCAGGCCCAGGTAGAAGCCGGTGCCGGCGAGGCAGCCCGGCTGGCCAAGGTTGGCGTTGAACTGGGTCTTGATGTCGACGTTGCCGTAGCCGGTACCGTCGTCCGGCTGGCCGGCGCTCAGGTTGGTCCCGGCCAGCTTGTTGGCGAGGGCTTGCGGATACCAGGTGCCTGGTTTGCCGTTCGGGAAGTCATACCAGATGTTCCAGGCCGAGGCGCTGCCCAGGACGGCCGAGGTCGCGGTGCAGTTCAGTGGCTCCCAGGCCGCCGAGACGACGATCTCGACATTGCTCTGCAGTTTCCTTTGCCAGATGTCGGCGACGTGGCGGTAGACGTTCATGCGCTGCTGACCGAGCGTGGTGCCCATGTTGCCGCCCACCGGCGCGGCCGGCGTCGGGTCGTTGAAGCCGAAGCCGGCGGGGTCGCGGTTCTGGATCTTGATGGTGGCCGCGTCGGCAGCCAGGCAGGCGAGGGCGCAGGCGACAGCGACCAGCGGGCGCGCGGCGGTCCGCGAAATGGTAGGTGTGCGCATGTTTATTCCGTTTCAACCTTGTTGGTGTGGACGTGGCCGGTCGCGACAGCGGACTTGGCCGCGTCGTGCGAATCGGAGCACTGCATCTCGATGCTCCCGTCTGGCTTCCTGACTGCCACGGCCGAGCTGACGAACTCGTCGGTCAGGCGGGCGCCGCGGGCGCCGCTGGCGTGGAATTTCTGCTGGGTGGCCTTGGGCGCGGCGCGCATCGCGCTCGCATTGCCCGACGCCCTGGCTTGCGTCTGCGATTGCAGCGCGGCCTGTTCTGCGGCCGTGGGGGCGCGCAGTTGGCCGGTTTCGGCATCGCGCACCACCGTCATCGAATCGGTTGACTGCACCGGCACTTCCTGGGCGGCCGCGCTCTGGATGGCGAGGCCGAGCAGGGCCAGGGTGATGCCGGCGGCGTACAGCAGGCGGCCGGACTGATGTTTCTGGGACATGGCGATCTCCTTGTAGTTAGGCCTGCGAAGCTTCTTCATCATCTGATACGCCTCCAAAGTTTTAGACAATAGAGCCAGCGTTTTGTGATTCAGGAAAGTCGCGTGAACCTACGACATGTCGCGGCGAACTATTCGCGCCAACGCTGGGGCTGCATGCATTACGCATGACGCTTTTTTTGTATCGTTGAGTTCGAACAGACGTGCTTGGGCCTGCGAAGATTCTTACAGCGGTCTGTAAGTACTTCCTACAAGTGATGAGGAAATGCTTGAATTCGCACCATTGTTGTGCGGATATTGTGACTTTTTTTGCTGTTATCCTGCCGCTATATCCAGTGAGTCGAGCCATGGGCGCAAGCCCTGGATTGCCTCTTCCTTCGACTTCGCTTCGATCTCGATCCAGGGCGCGCGCGCATACGAGGCCGGCATGGTGTCGATCAGGTCGGCATGCTGGCGGTCATTGAAGCCGGCCCGCCCGTTCGAGATGTGCACGAGCTGGTGCTCGGGCACGGCCCAGGTTGCGCGCGCCTGCTCCAGCATCGCGGCGACGCTCGGGTCATCGTAACTGTCCAGTTTCTCGTGGACGATGTGATGGTGGGCGTCGAACACCATCGGCACGCCGCTACGCATGCAGATGGCATGAATTTCCTCGGCACTATAGGCGTACTCGTCGTTTTCCAGCCCGAGGCGGCAACGGATCGCATCCGGCAGAGTTGCAATGCAAGCCACCAGCGCATCGGCCCGGTTTGACTTGCCGCCGTGGATTTCCAGCAGCGCCCAGGGCGAGCGGGGTTGCTCCAGCAAATCCATGATGTCGGCGTGCATCTGCAGGATCTTGATGCTGTTGGTGACCACGCTGGGGGAGTCGGAACTGAGCACGACGAACTGGTCCGGATGCATCACCAGCCGGATGCCGGCCTCCAGGGCGCGCCGCCCCGAGCGCGCCAGCGCCGGCGCCAGCGTCTGCAGGACCGCCAGGCCTTCGGGAGTGTCCGCGAACGGGAAGATCGAGGAGGGGATGCGGTACAGCCAGATGCCGGCGCCCGTGCAATAGCGCATGGCTGCGTCGAAGGTTTGCAGGTTGTCGCGGAAGATGTCTTCCAGGATGGTGCGCTGGCTATCCGGCGATTGCGCATGCAGGCGCGTGCGTGTGACGGTGCGGTAGCGGACGTCTTTCGAAGCGGTGATGCAGACCAGGCCGAGGTTGGGCATGAGGGAGTCCCGTAAGGTGATGATCCGAGTATATGTCTTCGGGCGCGAGGCCAGAGCGCGCGAACGTGGAAAACCTGCGCTTGTCCGAGCTTTGTCACTATATAATAAAACATTATTGGGACAATCTCGGGACGACACTCATGACAACGCAGCTTGCCAATGAACCAGAACGCATTATGTACCGCAGTGGAGCCGCCGCCCGGCTGGCCGGCCTGCCGGTGGAAACGCTGCGCATGTGGGAGCGGCGCTACAGCCTGTCCGACGCCGAGCGTTCCGAGCGTGGGCAGCGCCTGTATTCGGCCGAGCAGGTGGCGCGGCTGGGATTGCTGAAACAACTGGTCGACCAGGGCTATGCGATCGGCATACTGGCGAGCCTGGCGCCCGAACAGTTGCAAGCCATGCTCGCCGCCGGTGCGGCCGGCGCCCGGGCAACCGCGGGCCCGGTACCCGTCGTGCTGGCCGGAGCGGCCCTGTCGCGGCGCGTGGCGGCCGAGCGTAGCCTGCCCGGACTCGATGTACGCGCCAGCTGTGCCCGGCTGGAACAGGTGGCCGAACAGGGGGCGGGCAGCGGTGCGCAGGTGCTGGTGGTCGAACTGTCCGAGCTCGACGATACCGCGTTGGCGCCCATCGCCGCGGCGCGCGCGGCATCGGGCGTCGCTGCGACGGTGGTGCTGTACCGTTTCTGTCCCAGCGCCACCATTCGCGCGCTGCGCGCCCAGGGTTGCCTCGTCACCCGCGTGCCCGCCGACCTCGGCGAGCTGGCGCTGCTGTGCCGCGCGGCACTGGCCGGGCAAGGCGTGGCGTCGCCCCAGGGCCGCACGGCGCCGGCCACGGCCGTCGCGCCACCCCGCTTCGACGACGATGCGCTGGCCGCCATGACAGCGGCGAGCAACCGGTTGAGCTGCGAATGCCCGCGCCATCTCTCGGACCTGTTGATGATGCTCTTCAGCTTCGAGCGCTACAGCGCCCAGTGCGCGAACCGCAATCCGGAAGATGCGCGCCTGCATGCCCAGCTCGAACTGGCGGCAGGGCAGGCGCGGATGGTACTGGAGGAGGCCATGGAGGCGCTGGCCATCGCCGAAGGCTTGCCGCTGCCGTGGCAGCGCCCTGATCGTGTTGCCAGCCGCGCTGCAGCATCGTAAAAGCGCCCGGCGCTGGCCGTGCGGCCCCGTCCTTGCTATGCTAGCGGGTGATCATCGCCGGCCAGTTCCGGCCACCTTATTATTGGAGCGCCGACATGGCATCGTTGCAAGATCAGTTTTTGAAGGCCGGCCTGGTCAACAAGAACAAGGCAAAACAACTTCAGCAGGACAAGACCAAGCAGCAAAAGATCGAGCGCCGCACCGGCACGCAAACGGTCGACGAGGCCAAGCTGGCCGCCGCTGAACTGCAGCGCAAGAATGCCGAGCGCGCCCGCGAACTGAACGCCCAGCGCGATGCGGCCGCGCAGCAAAAGGCGATCATGGCGCAGATCGTGCAGATGGTGCAGAAGAACCGCCAGAACAAGGGCAATGGCGACGTCGCCTACAACTTCACGCATGGCGCGAAGATCGAGCGCATCTATGTGTCGAACGCGGTGCAGGAGCACCTGATGGCCGGGCGCCTGGTCATCGTGCGCCTGGGCGACAGCACCGAGCTGGTGCCGCGCATCATCGCCGACAAGATTGCCGAACGCGATGCCTCGCTCGTGGTGCGGGTGAAGAAGACCGCGGCCGTGGTCGACGAGGAGGATCCGTACGCGGCTTTCCAGATTCCCGACGATTTGATGTGGTAACAGACTTAACATGGAAAAACGCCACCTTGCGGTGGCGTTTCTCTTTCCCTCAGTAAGTTCTCTTAGTGATGTAGCGGCGCCCCCGCAGCCGTCTGCCCGGCTTGTTCGGGCCGGAATGCGCGCTCGCCGGCGGCGGTGTCGTGAAAGCTCTGGAAATGTGCCACTTTCCCGTCGCGCAGCGTGAACACGTGCACCCAGGGGCTGTCGTAGCTGCGCCCGGTGTTCCTGGCCAGCCAGGTTGCTTCGCCGGTCACGACGACCTTGTCGCCTTCGGCGATGAATTCCTTCGGCTCGAAGCGCAGCGCTTCTGCGCACTCGTCGAGCTGCTGGAAGAAGCGGGCAATTTCAGCCTTGCCCTGGTGCTTGCCGGCAAACGGTATGTTCTCCGCGTCCGGCTCGATCCAGAGCGCGTCGTCGTGATAGCGCTCCAGCAGGTGTGGAATGTCACCGGCCTGGAACATCCGGTAGCCTTCCATCACTATCCGCTTGTTTTCTTGTGCGTCCATGATAGTTCCCCTCGGATGCCGGCCGCCCACTGGCAATCGCGGACGGTCATGCCAGGACGGTCGATATAATCAGCCTAGTGCGGGGCGCCGGGAAGTCAAGGCCGCCGCGACGGGGAGGGGATTTTTAAAAAGTTGCGTAGCGTCAACTACGTAAGGCTTCACCCACGTACATTGCTCCTTGATACTTTTTTCTCGGAGCTACCCCCATGTTGCTGACTGCCGCCACGCTGCTCACGAAGACGAGGCTGGCGTTCGTGGCGCTGTTCGTGGTGCTGGCCGTGGTCCTGCCGCTGACCGATCCCGACTACTTCTGGCACCTCAAGGCGGGCGAATACATCGTGACCCATCGCGCGCTGCCCGCGGGCGACATCTTTTCGTTTACGCGCGCCGGCCAGCCCTGGGTACTGCACGAATGGCTGTTCGAGGTGATGCTGTTCGGCGCGTTTGCAACGTGGGGGCCGGCCGGCGTCAAACTGCTGGCGGCGTTCCTTGCCGTCGCCACGCTCGGCGTGACATTTGCCCTGACGCGGCGGATGGGACGATCGGCCTTCGTTGCCTGCGCGCTTGCCCTGTGCGGCGGCTTCGTGTTTGCCAGCGGGTGGAATCCGCGCCCGCAAATAGTGACTTACCTGTTTTTTTCCGTGTTCCTGTCGGTCCTCCTGCATGACAAATACTACGGCGCCCGGCGCGCCCTGTTCGTGCTGCCGCTACTGATGGTGGTGTGGGTGAACGTCCACGGCGGCTACGTGATCGGGATCGCGCTCACTTTCCTGTTCACCGGCGCCGAATGGCTCAATTACTGGTTTGCTGCCACGCACGCGCGCGATCCCGTCCAGAAGCAGCGCCTGGTGCAACTGACCCGGATCGCCACGGCCACCCTGCTTGCCAGCCTGGTCAATCCCGAATTCATCGGCCATTGGTGGTATCCGTTCCAGGTCCTGGGCATGGAGGCGAACCGGTCGATCCAGGAATGGCAGAGCCCGGATTTCCATGGCACCGTCGCCAAAGTCTACCTGCTGCTGTGCGGCTTGTTCCTGCTGTCGTACATCTACGCAACGCCCAGGGCCGACATCACCGAACTGCTGGTTCCGGGCTTCTTCCTGTTCAACGGGTTTGTCTCGGTCAGGCACGTTCCGCTCGCGGTACTGACCGTCATGCCCTTCATCGCACTCGCGCTCGCGCGCGGCAGTACGGCGGCCTGTGCCGCCAGATGGCAGGGCTCCTGGCTCGGGCGCAGGTACGCCAGTACTGCCGGGAGCGGCAGGCAACTGGGCCGGGCGGCGGAAGGCTTGCTGAACTGGATCGTGCTGGCTGCCATCGTCATCCTGCTGTCGCTCTACCAGCCGCGGCTGCACGCGAAGCAGGCAAGGCAGGCCGAACGGCTGCCGGCGGCGGCCGCGGATTATGTGATCGCCAATCGGATCGGGGGGAATATGTTCAACGCTTACGACGATGGCGGATACCTGATCTATCGGCTCGGGCCGGAGCACAAAGTGTGCATCGACGGCCGGGTCGATGTGTATGGCGACGAATTTTTCAAAGACCATCAGGCTATGTACTCCGGCGCCGCCGACTGGAAAGAAAAATTCGACCGGCTCGCGATCGACTTCGCCATCCTCGACAACGACGCGCCGATCCGGCAACTGCTCCTGGCCGAGGGCAGTTTCAGGGAAGCCTTCCGCGACAAGCGGCATTCGGTGTTGCTGCGGTCCGTGCCGCGCCAGGCGGCCCTGTCGGGCAGGCCGGGTCACCAGGAATAGCGGCCATGGCATCCGAGAGCGAACTGGTCGCCCTGCAGGAAACCCTGTACCGCTCAAGCAATCCAACCCGCCGCTGGCTGCACTGCACCAGGCGCGACTGGATCATCGACGCCTTGCGCCGCCATGCGCCCGCCAGGCCTGCGCGCGCCCTCGAGGTCGGCCCCGGGTCATGCATCTACCTGCCGGTGCTGGCGCGCCTGTTTGCCGAAGTGGTCGCCACCGACATCGAAGCGGCCTTCCTGAAGCACGCCGAACCCTTGCGGCACAGCCTGCCCAACCTGCAGCTGGCACGCGATAACATCTGCGACTCGGCGCTGCCGCCGGCGAGCTTCGACCTCATCCTTTGCACCGAGGTCGTCGAACACATCGCGGACTCGAGCGCGGCGCTGCGCGGCATGCGCCGCCTGCTCAAGCCGGGTGGCCTGCTGGTGCTGTCGACCCCGCAGCGCTACAGTCCGCTCGAACAGGCCGCGCGGATCGCATTTCTTCCCGGCGTCATCGCGCTGGTGCGGCGCATCTACAAGGAGCCGGTACTGGAAACCGGCCACATCAATTTGATGACGGCGCGCACGGTGCAGCGCCAGTTGCGCGACGCCGGATTCGCGCTGCGCGAGCAGCACCAGTCGGGCATGTACCTGCCGCTGCTTGCCGAGTTTGGCGGCGCGGCTGCATTGCGATTGGAGCAATGGCTGGAGCGCAAGCTGCGCGGAACGGCCGGCGTCGGCCTGTTATGGACGCAGTACTACGTTGCAAGCGCGGGCTAGCGATGGATGCCGCGCTCGCCCGATTCGCCCGTTTTGCGCTGGTGCGCCTGGCCGGCAGCCTGGTCTATTTCGCAGTCCAGTTGGCGGCGATCGGTGCGGTGGTGACGTGCAATTTCGTCGGCGCACAGCGGATTTTCCAAGCGCGGCGGACTTTTTCTTATGGGAAGGACACGGCATGATTCGGGACGCGATTCGGGAAACACTGAGGAGCCATGACACCAGGCGATCGCTGTCGGTCGTCGTGCCGGTCTATAACGAACAGGAAGTCCTGCCTGAATTCCACCGGCGCCTGTGCACGGTACTGGCCACGCTCGACATGAACAGCCAGATCATCTACGTCAACGACGGTAGTACCGATGGATCGCTCGATGTCATCCACGGGCTCGATGCGCGGAGCGTGCGCCTGCAACTGGTCGACCTGAGCCGCAATTTCGGCAAGGAGATCGCCCTCACCGCCGGCCTCGACCATGCCGACAGCGATGCCGTCGTCGTCATCGACGCCGACCTGCAGGACCCGCCGGAACTGATCCCCGAACTGGTCAGCCACTGGCTGGACGGCTACGACGTGGTGTACGCCAAGCGCACGCAGCGCGATGGCGAAGGCGTGGTCAAGCGCGCCACGGCGTTCCTGTTTTACCGCCTGATCCAGAAGATGAGCCGGGTCGCGATTCCGGAAGACACCGGCGACTTCCGCCTGCTGAGCAGGCGGGCGGTCGACGCCATCAAGCAGTTGCGGGAGCAGCACCGCTTCATGAAGGGGCTATTCGCCTGGATCGGCTACCCGCAAAAGGCCGTCCCGTACCGACGGGCAGGGCGCTTTGCCGGCACCACCAAATGGAACTACTGGAAGCTGTGGAATTTCGCGCTCGAAGGCATCACCTCGTTTACCGGCGGTCCGCTTAAAGTTGCCACCTACGCCGGCCTGGCCAGCGCCCTGGCCGCGCTCACCTACGGCGCCTATTTTGCCGTGCGCACGCTCTTGTACGGCAATCCCGTTCCGGGCTATCCCTCCCTGGTGGTGATTGTCCTGTTCCTCGGCGGTATCCAGCTGCTCAGCATCGGCATCATCGGCGAATACCTGGCGCGCATGTTCGACGAAAGCAAGAAGCGACCGCTGTATTTTCTCAAGACGGGCCGTAGCGTAGCGCCGTTCCGGCGTGCCGCGCCGGTGGCGCCGGTGATGCCGGTGATAGTGGCAGCGGTCGAGCAACATGGCGAATGCGCGGAAGGGTGAGGCCGGGCGGGACTAGATCACGCCCTGCGCCAGCATGGCATCGGCCACCTTGACGAAGCCGGCAATGTTGGCCCCGTCCACGTAGCTGACGCGGCCGTCGGCGCGGGTGCCGTACTTCAGGCAGGCCGCATGGATGCCCTGCATGATTTGCAGCAGGCGCGCATCCACTTCTGCGCCGGGCCAGCTCAGGCGCTCGGCGTTCTGGCTCATCTCCAGGCCGGACACCGCGACCCCGCCGGCATTGCTGGCCTTGCCTGGCGCATACAGGACGCCGGCAGCCTCGAACGCCTTTGCGGCCTCGATGGTCGACGGCATGTTGGCGCCTTCGGCCACGCACAGCACACCGTTCCTGATCAGGGTTGCGGCATCGTCCGCATCGAGTTCGTTCTGGGTTGCGCAGGGGAGGGCGACGTCCACCGGGACATGCCAAGGACGCACGCCTGCTTCGAAACGGCTGCCGGTGCGCGCCGCATAGTCGCTGACGCGGCCATACAGGTGGTTCTTCACTTCCATCAGGATGGCCAGCTTCTCGGGGGTGAAGCCATCCGTATCGATCACGGTCCCGCTCGAGTCCGACACGGTGATGACGCGGGCGCCAAGCGCCATCGCCTTTTCCACCGCATACTGGGCAACATTGCCCGAGCCGGAGACGCTGACCCGCAGGCCGTCGAACGAGCGGCCGCGCGTCGCGAGCATCTCCTGTGCGAAGTACACGGTGCCGTAGCCGGTCGCTTCGGGGCGCATCAGCGAACCGCCGAAGCTCAGGCCCTTGCCGGTGAATACGCAGTCGGCGCGATTGCTGAGCTTCTTCATCATGCCCGCCATGTAGCCGACCTCGCGGCCGCCGACGCCAATGTCGCCGGCAGGGACGTCCGTGTCCGAGCCGACATGGCGGAACAGTTCGCTGACAAAAGCCTGGCAGAAGCGCATGACCTCGCCCGGGCTTTTTCCCTTCGGATCGAAGTCGGCTCCGCCTTTGCCGCCGCCCATGGGCAGGGTCGTGAGGGCATTCTTGAATGTCTGCTCGAAGGCGAGGAACTTCAGTACCGACAAGGTAACGGAAGGATGGAAGCGCAACCCGCCTTTATAAGGGCCGATCGCCATGCTGTGCTGGATGCGGTAGCCGCGGTTGACCTGGACCTGGCCGTGATCGTCGACCCAGGAAACCCGGAACATGACCACGCGCTCGGGTTCGACTAGGCGGTCCAGCAGACCCTGTTCAGTGTACTTGGGATGCTGTTCGATGAACGGCCACAGGCTTTCCATGACCTCGGTGACGGCTTGCAGGAATTCGGGCTGA
The DNA here is from genome assembly GCF_042655085.1 of Massilia niabensis. NCBI lineage: Bacteria > Pseudomonadati > Pseudomonadota > Betaproteobacteria > Burkholderiales > Oxalobacteraceae > Massilia > Massilia niabensis. The sequence goes on from NZ_JBHSMU010000008.1 coordinate 241,922, forward strand.
CCAGGGTTTCTGTCGGCTATGTGCTGCAGATACTGATGTACGGAAGCGTATTTCATGTGGGTCCTCAGGTCGGAACGCGTCGCGTGGCGTGACGCGATGATTGGTTGATGCACCAAGTGCCGCGCCGCTGGCGCTGCTTGTCCGGACGATGGCCTTGCAGTGGGATAGTACCAATGGACGCTTGGAGCACGATGTCCGTCATGAAAAACCACATCAGGGTCGCCGATGTGACTTCCGCGGGCCGCCTGTGAGCGAGCCCGGGTCATGCCCGGGGCCTGCAGACCCCGGAAACAACAACGCCACCCAAAGGTGGCGTTGTTGTTTGCATTGTTGCCGATGCTAATTCTTGGTGGCCCGGGGCGGAATCGAACCACCGACACAAGGATTTTCAATCCTCTGCTCTACCAACTGAGCTACCAGGCCAAGAGAGGCATGATTATAGCCACCCGTCGTCGGCTCTGCAAGTCCCGGCTGCAACTTTCTTCGGAAACCCCTGCGCACCGCCTGCTCGCCTGGCCCGAGCGCCGGGGGACATCCCGCTATAATGCTTGACATGACGACACCCACTTCTTCCACCGCACAATACCGCAGCGCCGGCAGCACCGGCGGGAGCATCCGCAGCGGGGTTCACAGCGACGTCTGCATCGTCGGCAATGGCGCCATCGCCAAGACGGCCGCGCTCGGCTTCGCCCAGGCCGGGCACAGCGTGACGCTGCTGGTGCCGGCGTCGAGCCCGTCGCACGGGGAGGGCGCCGCCGCCAGCTCGGGCGAGCGCCCGTGGGACGTGCGTGTCTACGCGCTGAACCATACCGCCCACGATGTGCTCGCCTCGCTGAAGGTGTGGGGCGCGCTCGACCTGGCCCGGGTGGCGCCGGTCGATGCGATGGCGGTCAATGGCGACGGCAAGAACGGCGGCAGCCTGGGCTTCGACGCCTTTGGCGCCCACACCGGTGCGCTGGCCTGGATCGTCGAGGACAGCAACCTCAACAATGCACTGGACGCCGCACTGAAATTCGCCCACAACGTGCAAGTCGTCCAGGGCTGCGCCGTGCGCCTGAGCTGCGGCCCCGAGGGCGCGGCGATCGAACTCGACGACGGGCGCCGGGTCGACGCCAGGCTGGTCGTCGGCGCCGACGGGCGCGATTCCTGGGTGCGCGGCCAGTGCGACATCGGCATCGATTACCGCTCCTACCACCAGCGCGCCATCGTCACCAATTTTTCCTGCGAAAAGCCGCACCATGGCGTGGCCCACCAGTGGTTCACCTGCGCCGACGGCGTCATTGCGCTGCTGCCGCTGCCGGGCAATCGCGTGTCGCTGGTGTGGTCGGCGCCGGAAACCCTGGCCGCCCAGCTGATGGACGAGTCGATGGGGGAACTGGCGATCCGCCTGTGCGAGTACGCCGACGAGCCGCTCGGCACGCTCAAGCCATTGCAGCCCGAGTCCAGCAAGGCGGTGCCGCTCGCCCTGGTGCGCCCGCACGCCCTGACCGCCCCGCACGTGGCCCTGATCGGTGATGCCGCCCACGCCGTGCATCCGCTGGCCGGACACGGCATGAACCTGGGCTTTGGCGACATCGTCGACCTGCTGCGCGTGGTGGCCGAACGCGAAGAACACCGCGCGATCGGCGACGACCGCGTGTTGGCGCGCTACGCACGGGCACGCAAGGAAGATGTGCTGTTAATGCAACTGGCCACCGATGGCCTCGAGCGCCTGTTCAGCGCCAACCTCGAACCCGTGCGCATCGCGCGGAATTTGGGGCTAAACTTGCTCGATAAATTGCCCTTCGTAAAGCGTCAGCTGATGGCGCACGCCCTCGGCAAGTAACTCAGCAAGTCATTTCAACAAGGATCAGATTGTGATGAAAACCAAGATCGCCGCGCTGCTGGCGCTGGGGATGGTGGCCTCGTGTGTCGGCGCCGAAAACAATGTGGAAGCGAACATCCGCAAGAACATCGAGCCACGCCTGGGCGGCGCCAAGATCGAGTCGATCAGCGAAACGCCATACAGCGGCCTGTACGAGCTGCGCGTCGGCGGCGACATCCTGTACACCGACAAGAAGGCCGAGTTCCTGTTCATCGGCCACGTGTTCGAAGCCAAGACCTCGAAGAACCTGACGCGCGCGCGCATCGACGACCTGAACAAGATCAAGTTCGCCGACCTCCCGTTGAACCTGGCGCTCAAGCAGGTCAAGGGCGACGGCAAGCGCGTGATCGCCGTGTTCGAAGACCCGAACTGCGGCTACTGCAAGCGCCTGCGCCAGACCACGCTCAAGGAGCTGAACAACGTCACGATTTACACCTTCATGTACAACATCCTGTCCGAGGATTCGTTCACGAAGTCGAAGAACATCTGGTGCGCGCCGAACCGAATCAAGGCCTGGGATGACTGGATGATCAACGGCAAGGTGCCGCCTGCGACGCCAGCCAGCTGCGAGACGCCGAACGCGAAGATCGTCGCGCTCGGCCAGAAACTGAACATCACGGGCACGCCGGCGATCTTCTTCACCGACGGCACCCGCATCCCGGGCGCGGTCGACCTGCCGACGCTGGAAGCGAAGCTGCAGTCGCTCAAATAAGCAGATGGTCCAGCTGAACATCAACGGCCGCGAGTTTGGCGTCGAGGTCGATCCCTCGACGCCCATCCTGTGGGCGTTGCGCGATAACCTGAACATGACCGGCACCAAGTTCGGCTGCGGCGCGGCCCTGTGCGGCGCCTGCACGGTCCACCTCGACGGCGCGCCGGTGCGCGCCTGCGTCACGCCGGTTGGGAGCGCCGTTGGCCGGAAGATCACGACGATCGAGGCCATCGGCCAGGACCCGGTCGGAAAAGCCGTGCAGGCCGCCTGGATCCGCCACGACGTGCCGCAATGCGGCTATTGCCAGAGCGGCCAGGTGATGAGTGCAACGGCGCTGCTGCGCGCCAACCGCGCCCCGAACGACGCCGACATCGACAGCGCCATGAGCGGCAATATCTGCCGCTGCGGCACCTACCAGCGCATCCGCGTGGCGATCAAGGATGCCGCGGCTACCCTCGCCTGAAATAGGCTATAAAACGGGCGCCCCATGAATGCCGCCGGCATCCTGCTCGCCGCCGGCCGCGGGCGCCGCTTCGATCCGCAAGGCGCCCGCAACAAGCTGCTGCAACCGCTCGCCAATGGCGACCCGGTCGTGGTGGCCAGCGCGCGCCATCTCCTTGCAGTACTCCCACAGGTCATCGCCGTCGTGCCTCCTGCCGACGGCGGCGTGGCCGATGCGCTGCGCGCGCTCGGCTGCGAGGTCACGGTCTGCGATGCGGCCGACAGCGGCATGGCGGCCTCGCTGGTGCATGCGGTTCGCCATTCGCTGCACTGGTCGCCCAACGGCGCCGATGCCTGGCTGGTGGCGCTGGGCGACATGCCCTACGTCGAGCCAGGCACGATGCGCGCGCTGCTCGAGGCCCTGGCCGGCGGAGCCGGGATCGCAGCGCCCGTCATGGAAGGGCGGCGCGGCAATCCCGTCGCGTTTGGCCTTGTCCACCTGCCGGCGCTGCTGGCGCTGCAGGGGGATGCAGGGGCCCGCGGGCTGCTCAAGTCTTCCCATGTGACGGAGGTCGAAGTGACTGACCCCGGCATCTTCCGGGACATCGATACCCCGGCCGATCTCTAATTGCCGTGTTGCCGCGGTGATCGAATCCGTTACACTACGGGAATCAAGCCGACTCCCTTCGCCATCATGAAAAAAACAGCCTCGAGCAAGCAGCCTGCGATCCATTACACCATCGTCCCGAAAGACCTGGCGGGGCACCTGTTCAACGTCACGGTGACCGTTCCGGCCCCGGATGCCGATGGACAGGAGTTCGCACTGCCGGCCTGGATCCCGGGCAGCTACATGATCCGCGAGTTCGCGCGCAACATCGTGCGCATCCGCGCCGAATCGAACGGCGCCGCCGTAGCCCTCACCAAGCTCGACAAGCATGCGTGGCGTGCGGCGCCGGTCACCGGCCCCTTGACCCTCCATTACGAAGTCTATGCCTGGGACCTGTCGGTGCGCGCCGCCCACCTCGACCAGACGCACGGCTTCTTCAACGGTACCAGCGTGTTCCTGCGCGTGGTCGGCCAGGAAGAGGGCGCGCACGAGGTCGACATCCAGCGGCCAGGCAATCCGGTAGCGAAAACCTGGCGCGTGGCCACCGCCATGAAGGAACTGGGCGCCAAGCGCTACGGCTTCGGCACCTATGTCGCCGCCAACTACGACGAGTTGATCGACCATCCGGTGGAGATGGGCGACTTCGCGCTGGCCACCTTCAAGGCGCATGGCATCCCGCACGACATCGTCATCACGGGCCTGGTGCCGAACCTGGACATGGCGCGCCTGCAGGTCGACCTGAAAGCGATCTGCGAAGCGCAGCTGGCGTTTTTTGAACCGCAAACGAAGCGCGCGCCGATGGACCGCTACGTCTTCATGACGATGGCGGTGGGCGACGGTTACGGTGGCCTGGAGCACCGCGCCTCCACCGCGCTGATCTGCGCCCGTGCCGACCTGCCGAGCAGCGCCACGCCGAAATCCGCCGAGCCGAACGAGGGCTACCTGAAATTCCTGGGCCTGTGCAGCCATGAATACTTCCATACCTGGAACGTCAAGCGCATCAAGCCAGCGGTGTTCGCGCCCTATGACCTGCAGGTCGAAAACTACACGCCGCTGCTATGGCTGTTCGAAGGTTTTACCAGCTATTACGATGACCTGATGCTGGTGCGCGCCGGGATCATCGGCGAGCCCACCTATTTCAAGCTGCTGGCCAAGACTGTCAGCAGCGTGCTGCGCGGCAGTGGCCGCACCAAGCAGAGCGTGGCCGATTCCAGCTTCGATGCCTGGAGCAAGTACTACCGCCAGGACGAGAATTCGCCGAACGCGATCATCAGCTATTACAGCAAGGGCTCGCTGATCGCGCTGGCCTTTGACCTGACGATCCGCGCCAAGACCGACGGCGCCCGGTCGCTCGACGACATCATGCGCGCACTGTGGAAGCGCTATGGGCGCGATTTCTACGCGGGCGCCGGGCGCGGCGTGACCGAGCAGGAGGTGGAAGCACTGTTCGACGAAGTGAGCGGCCTGAAACTGCGCCCCCTGTTCGAGAAGTACGTGCGCGGCACCGAGGATATCCCGCTGGCGAAGTTGCTCGCCCCCTTCGGCGTGAAGCTGCTCGACGAGAGGAAGAGCGGCAAGCCCTCGTTCGACGCCGGCATCGGCCGCGATCCGCTGGGCGCCAAACTGACCCAGGTCCATGAGGGCGGCGCCGCGCACCAGGCCGGCCTGTCGGCGCTGGACATCGTGATTGCGATCGACGGGCTGCGCGTGATCGGCAACCCGTCCAATATCGATGCGCTGCTGTCGCGCTACCGCGTCGGCGACCAGGTCGTGATCCATGCCTTCCGCCGCGATGAGCTGATCGCCTTCGACCTGACCCTGCAGGGCGACAAGGTCCCGGGCATCACGCTGTCGCAGGCCGTCGCCGGCAAGAAGTCGTCGTCGTCCTTGCGCCGCCCGAGCGCGGCCTGAGTTTTTCCCTTTAGAAGAGGTCCACTTGAAAAAGCTTGTTGCAGCCGTCCTTGCTCTGTCCACGCTCCCGGCCCTGGCCCAGCTTCCTGCACCGCTCAAGCAGGACGTGACGACCCGCGTCAACGGCATGTACCCGTGGCTCGACACGGTCTACAAGGACCTCCACGCGCATCCGGAAATCGCCTTCCAGGAAGTGCGCACCGCCGGCAAGCTCGCCGCCGAGATGCGCAAACTCGGCTTCACGGTCACTGAAAAGGTCGGCAAGACCGGCGTCGTCGCCGTCTTCAGGAACGGCGCCGGGCCGACGGTGATGGTGCGCACCGAGCTCGATGGCCTGCCGATGGAAGAAAAGACCGGCCTGCCCTACGCCAGCCGCGCCAAGGCGACGAGCGACGGGCGCGAGAGTTTTGTCACCCACAGCTGCGGCCACGACATCCACATGGCGGGCTGGCTCGGCACTGCGCGCACGCTGGTGGAACTCAAGAACCAGTGGAAGGGCACCCTGGTCTTCGTCGGCCAGCCGGCGGAAGAAACGGTATCGGGCGCCAAAGCGATGCTGGACGATGGCTTGTTTACGCGCTTCCCTAAACCGGACTACGCGTTCGCGCTGCATTCCTGGCCGCTGGCGCATGGCACCGTGGGCTACAACACGGGCGCGGTGTCGTCCAATTCGGATGCAATCGAGATTGTGTTCAAGGGGCGGGGTGGGCACGGCTCCGCGCCGGACAAGTCGCTCGACCCGATCACGATCGCCGCGCGCTTCGTGGTCGACGTCCAGACCGTGGTGAGCCGCGAAAAAGACCCGAAGGAGTTCGGCGTGGTGACGATCGGCGCGATCCAGGGCGGCACCGTCGGCAACATCATCCCGGACAGCGTGCAGGTGCGCGGCACCATCCGCTCGTACAGCCCGCCGGTGCGTGCCAAATTGCTCGAAGGCGTGCGGCGCGTGGCCAATGCCTCGGCGGCCATGGCAGGAGCGCCGGCACCGGACGTGCAGTTGATCAGCGGAGGCGCGGCGATCGTCAACAGCGATGCGCTCGTATTAAAGACCGAAGCCGTGTTCAAGGACGCTTTCGGGGACGCCAACGCGCAGCGCATGCCGGCGATGACGGCCAGCGAAGACTTCTCCCAGTTCGTCAACGCAGGCGTGCCGTCGATGTTCTTCTTCACTGGTGTGTACGATCCGAAGACCGTCGAGGAAGCCGCGCGTGAGGGCGGCAAACCGATCGCCTTTAATCATTCGCCGTTCTATGCACCGGTGCCGGAACCGTCGATCAAGACGGCGGCGCAGGCCATGAGTCTGGCGGTGCTGAACGTGCTGGGGCGCTGAGACGCGACGAATTCGGACGGATGCCGCACCGGGGCCGCTCCTATTGCGGCCCGGCCAGGCTGCGCAACTGAAACCGGTAGCGCTCGCCGAACAGGAAGGTCTCCGAAAACGTGAAGGACCGCATGTTAGTGGCGAGCAGGCTGGCCGGCTTCGGCAAGGGCCCGCTGCGCCGCATCGACGCCAGCGCCACGGCCGAGGCATCGGGATCGCGCGAGCGCTGCACGGCGACGTCCTGCAATTGCCCATCTTCGTCCACCGTAATATTGACCACCACGATCGCCGGCAGCATGGGCGGCAGGCGCCCGCTGAACGCTTGTTCGCTGTTGTGCCGCATGACGTGCTGCGCGACCTCGGTCTTGTAGGCGTCGAGCGTAATGGATGGCGGTGCGACGGGTGCGGCGGTCCTGCCGCCGGAGACGATGGCGGTGACAAAACTTTTTGCCGTGGAAGCGACGGGCTGGACCGTGCTGCATCCGCCCAGAGCTGCCAGTAGAAGAAGGAAAGCGGCCCGGGTGCGGATGATGGTTGTCATGTTAGTCGAATAATCGTCGAAGTTCGGCGCCAGGGTCGGAAGCGCGCATGAACGCTTCGCCCACCAGGAACGCGTGCACGTTCGCCTCGCGCATGCGCTGTACGTCGCCCGGCACCAGGATGCCCGACTCGGTGACGACGAGGCGTTCCGCCGGTATGTTCGGCAGCAGGCCAAGCGTCGTGTCGAGTGTGACCTCGAAGGTGCGCAGGTTGCGGTTATTGATGCCGAGCAGTTGCGTTTTGAGGCGCAGCGCCGCGGTCAACTCATCACCGTCATGTACTTCGACCAGCACGTCCATGCCGAGTTCCTGAGCACAGGCTTCCAGTTCCGCCATCAGGCCATGATCGAGCGCCGCCACGATCAGGAGGATCGCATCGGCCCCCATCGCGCGCGCTTCGTACACCTGGTACATGTCGACAATAAAATCCTTGCGGATCACCGGCAGGTCACAGGCGGCGCGCGCCTGGCGCAGGTAGTCGACCGACCCCTGGAAGAAGTTCAGGTCGGTCAGCACCGACAGGCAGGCGGCGCCGCCGTTCGCGTAGCTCTCCGCGATGTCGGCCGGGCGGAAGTCCGCCCGCAATACGCCTTTCGAGGGCGAGGCCTTCTTCACTTCGGCGATCACGCCGGCGCGCCCCGCGGCGATGGTCTTGCGCAGGTTCGCTTCGAAGCCGCGGAGGTCGGCGCGCAACCCAGCATCGCCTTCGACTTCGCGGCGCAGGCTGGCCAGGTCGCGGTATTTTTTTGCAGCGGCGACTTCGTCGGCTTTGACGGCGAGGATCTTGTTCAGGATGTCGGACATTCGTATAAACCTTTAGTGATGCTTGGCCAGCGCGAGCTTGACGCCGAGCCAGACGAACAGGCCGCCCGTCACCCGGTTGAGCCAGAGCGATACGGCCGGGCTGGGTTTGAGGCGTTCGCTCGCCTTGGCGGTCGTCAGCGCGAGCGCGCCGCACCACAGCATGCCGTTAAAATTGAAAATGCAGCCGAGGACGATGAAAGCGAGCGCCTTGTTGGGGGCATCGGCAGAGATGAACTGTGGCACGAAGGCCAGGAAGAACACCGCGACCTTCGGGTTCAGCACATTGGTCATGAAACCCTGCGCGAAAATCTTCCGGTAGGGCAGGGCAGGCAAAGCGGGCGCCTCGGCGTCGCCAACCCGCTTGCGGGTGCGCAGCAGGCCGATGGCCATGTACAGGATGTAGGCCGCGCCGACCAGCTTCACGACGGTAAACGCGGTGGCGGAGGTGGCCAGCACGGCCGACAGCCCCAGCGCCGCCGCAAGGACATGGACCAGCGTTCCGGTCCCGATGCCGAGCGCCGCCGCGCAGCCGGCGCGCCAACCCTGCGTCGCGCTGCGCGTCACGATCAGCAGCGAATCGGGGCCCGGCATGATGTTGAGGAGCAGTCCGGAAATCACAAAAAGAGGGAGGTCGTGGATTCCGAACATGCTTTTCCTTGTTAAGCCTTCGCGCCCAGCTGCCGCGTGACGGCAACAAAATGCTCGAGCTTGGCCAGCGCCGCGCCGGACTCGATGGTGGCGCGTGCTTTCGCCAGGCCTTCCTCGATCGAGGCGGAGATGCCGGCCGCATACAGGGCGGTGCCGGCGTTGAGCGCCACGATGTCGCAGGCCGGTCCCGGGTCGCCGCGCAGCGCTTCCAGGACGCGGGTTTTCGATTCTTCGGTATTGGCCACCTTCAGGTTGCGGCTGGCGATCATCGACAGGCCGAAGTCTTCCGGGTGGATTTCGTATTCGCGGATTTCGCCGTTCACCAGTTCGCCGACCAGGGTCCCGGCGCCGAGCGAGACTTCGTCCATGTTGTCGCGGCCCCAGACCACCATCGCATGCTGGGCGCCAAGGCGCTGCAGCACGCGCACCTGGATGCCGACCAGGTCCGGGTGGAACACGCCCATCAGGATGTTCGGCGCGCCGGCCGGGTTGGTGAGCGGCCCGAGGATGTTGAAGATGCTGCGCACGCCCAGCTCGCGGCGCACCGGCGCCACATGCTTCATCGCCGCGTGGTGGTTCGGGGCGAACATGAAGCCGATGCCGGTCTGCGCGATCGATTGCGCGATCTGTTCCGGTGTCAGGTCGATGTCGGCGCCGAGCGCTTCGATCAGGTCGGCGCTGCCCGAGGACGACGAAACGCTGCGTCCGCCATGCTTGGCCACGCGGGCGCCGGCGGCGGCGGCCACGAACATCGCGGCGCTGGAGATATTGAAGGTGTGCGCGCCGTCGCCGCCGGTGCCGACGATGTCGAGCAGGTGGGTGGTGTCGGCCATCGGCACCTTGGTCGAAAATTCGCGCATGACCTGGGCGGCGGCGGTGATCTCGCCGATGGTTTCCTTCTTCACGCGCAGGCCCATGGTCAGCGCCGCGACCATGGTCGGCGACATCTCGCCCGCCATGATCTGGCGGAACAGGTGCAGCATCTCGTCGTGGAAGATCTCGCGGTGGTCGATACAGCGCAGCAGCGCCTCTTGTGGGGTGATCGGCATGGCGTTCCAGTATGGGTAGATTTAAGCGCGATCGAGGAAGTTCTTCAGCAGCGCGTGGCCGTGCTCGGACAGGATCGACTCGGGGTGGAACTGCACGCCCTGGATGTCGTACTCCTTGTGGCGCACGCCCATGATCTCGCCGTCGTCGGTCCAGGCAGTCACCTCCAGGCAGGCAGGCAGGGAAGCGCGCTCGATCGCCAGCGAGTGGTAGCGGATCACGGTGAAGGGGCTCGGCAGTCCCTTGAACACGCCGACACCGGTATGCGCGATGAGCGAGGTCTTGCCGTGCATGACCTCTTTGGCGCGCACGATCTTGCCGCCGAACGCTTCGCCGATGGCCTGGTGGCCGAGGCAGACGCCGAGGATCGGCAGCTTGCCCTTGAACTCCTTGATCACGTCGACCGAGATGCCGGCATCAAGCGGGGCTTTCGGGCCCGGCGAAATGCAGATGCGGTCCGGCTTCATCTCCGCGATGTCCTCGAGCGTGATCTCGTCGTTGCGTCTCGTGCAGACCTCTTCACCCAGCTCGCCGAAGTACTGGACGATGTTGTAAGTGAAGGAATCGTAGTTGTCGATCATTAGCAGCATGTCAGATCTCCCCATCCAGTCCGTCTTGCACCTGTTCGGCCGCGCGCAGCACGGCGCGCGCCTTGGCTTCGGTTTCCTGCCATTCCATTTCCGGAATCGAGTCGGCCACGATGCCGGCCGCGGCCTGCACGTAGAGGTTGCCGTCCTTGATCACGCCGGTGCGGATGGCGATCGCCACGTCCATCTCGCCGCCAAAGGAGAGATAGCCGCAGGCGCCGCCATAAATGCCGCGCTTCGTTGGTTCCAGCTCATCGATCACTTCCATCGCCCGGACTTTCGGCGCGCCGGTCAGGGTGCCGGCGGGGAAGGTCGCGCGCAGCACGTCCAGGTTCGACATGCCTTCTTTCAGGGCGCCTTCGACGTTCGAGACGATGTGCTGCACGTGCGAGTATTTTTCGATGACCATGCGGTCGGTCACCTTCACGCTGCCGGTATCGGCAATGCGGCCGATGTCGTTGCGCGCCAGGTCGATCAGCATCACGTGCTCGGCGATTTCCTTCGGGTCGGCCAGCAGTTCGGCGGCCAGTTCGATGTCGCGCTCCGGCGTCGCGCCGCGCGGGCGGGTGCCGGCGATCGGGCGCAGCGTGACCTTGCGTTCGCCCGCTGCAGAGGTTTCGTTACGCACCAGGATCTCGGGCGAAGCGCCGACGATCTGCATGTCGCCGAAGTTGTAGTAATACATGTAGGGCGACGGATTCAGCGAGCGCAGCGAGCGGTACAGCGAGAGCGGGGAATCGACGTAGGGCTTGCGGATGCGCTGGCCGATCTGCACCTGCATCAGGTCGCCGCCCATCACGTATTCGTGGGCGCGGGCGACGGCCGCCAGGTAGTCTTCCTTATTGAATTCGCGCACGGCTTCGGTGCGGACCGATGCGGTCGTCACCGGCGGCTCGACGCTACGGCGCAGCATGACGCGCAGCTCTTTCAGGCGCTGGCGTGCTTTCGAAAACGCTTCCGGCTGCGCCGTGTCGGCATATACGATCAGGTAGAGCTTGCCGGACAGGTTGTCGATCACGGCCAGCTCTTCGGTGACCATCAGCTGGATGTCGGGCAGGCCGAGCGGGTCCGCCGGGGCCTGGCCGGCCAGCTTGCGCTCGATGTGGCGCACCGTGTCGTAGCCGAAGTAACCGGCGAGGCCGCCACAGAAGCGCGGCATGCCGGGACGCAATGCCACCTTGAAGCGCGACTGGAATTGCTCGATGAAGTCGAGCGGATTGCCCTCGTGCGTTTCGACGACGACGCCCCTGGTGACGATCTCGGTGAGATTGCCGCTGCTGCGCAGCAAGGTCTTGGCAGGCAGGCCGATGAAGGAGTAGCGGCCGAAGCGCTCGCCTCCGACAACCGATTCCAGCAGGAAGGTGTTCTTGCCGGTGTCCTGCGACTGGGCCAGCTTCAGGTACAGGGTGAGCGGCGTTTCGAGATCGGCAAAAGCTTCGGCGATCAGCGGAATGCGGTTATAGCCCTGGTTGGCCAGCGATTTGAATTCGAGTTCGGTCATGTTCTTCTCCGGGCCGCCAGCAGTCGAGTTGGAGGATGGGCGGCGATGGTTCAAAAAACCTGCCGGTGCATGTGCGACCGGCAGCAATCAATACGGGTTCAGTTGGCCCAGGATTGCCAGCGTCGCCACAGCCAGGCCTCGAGGGCGCGGGTGTGATTGACGGTGTGTTTTTTAGTGAAGAACATGTATAGATGAGTTAGTTTTGAGTGCTGTTGTGCGCACGAACGAGCTCGGCGGCATCCAGTAGCGAATTAACTATACCATCGGAATCGATGGTTTGCACAGGCCTTCCGTGGTTATAACCATATGGCACGGTGAGCACGAAGCAGCCCGCGGCGCGCGCCGCTTCGGCGTCGTTCGAGGAGTCGCCGATGGCCAGCACCTGGGACGGCGCCAGGTCGAAATCCTTGCAGACCTGCAGCAGCGGCAGCGGGTCCGGCTTTTTCCTGGGCAGCGAGTCGCCGCCGTAGACCAGCTCGAAAAACGGCGCCAGCCCCTTTTGCGCCAGCAGCGGCGTGGTGAAGGCAATCGGCTTGTTGGTCACGCAGGCCAGGCGCAGGCCAAGCGAGCGCATCGCCTGCAGGCCCTCGATCACGCCGTCGAACAAGCTGCTGCGCTCGCCATTGATGGCCAGGTAGTGGCGCTGGTAGGCCGCCATGGCATCGTCGAACAGGGCGTCGATGCGCGCGGCGTCATAGTCGAGTGCGAGCACGTCGCGGATCAGCTTTTCCGAGCCCTTGCCGACCATCGGATGGATGACATCCTGCGTGATCGGCGCGAGCTCGAACTCGGCGCGCATGCCGTTCAGGGCCAGTTCGAAATCGGGCACGGTGTCGAGCATCGTGCCGTCCAGGTCGATGATGGCGGCCCGAATGACCGCCGTAGTATTTCCAAACGCGGCGCGCATTATTTGCCGACCGTGGCCAGTTCGGCGCGCATGGCGTCGATCACGGCCTTGTAGTCGGGCTTGCCGAAGATGGCGGAACCGGCCACAAAAGTGTCGGCGCCCGCAGCAGCTGCGGCGGCGATGTTGTCGGCCTTGATGCCGCCATCGACCTCGAGCAGGATGTCGCGGCCCGATTCGTCGATCAGGCGGCGCGCGATCGCGATCTTTTTCAGCGCTTCAGGGATGAAGGACTGGCCGCCGAAGCCGGGGTTGACCGACATGATCAGGATGATGTCGATCTTGTCCATCACGTGCTCGAGGTAATGCATCGGCGTGCCCGGGTTGAACACCAGGCCGGCCTTGCAGCCGTGGTCGCGGATCAGTTGCAGCGTGCGGTCGATGTGCTCGGACGCTTCCGGGTGGAAGGTGATGATGTTGGCGCCGGCTTTCGCGAAGTCGGGGATGATGCGGTCGACAGGTTTCACCATTAGGTGCACGTCGATCGGCACCTGCACGTGCGGGCGGATCGCCTGGCACACCAGCGGGCCGATGGTCAGGTTCGGCACGTAATGGTTGTCCATCACGTCGAAGTGGATGATGTCGGCGCCTGCTTCGACGACGTTGCGGACTTCTTCGCCCAGGCGGGCGAAATCGGCGGACAGGATGCTGGGAGCGATGCGATAGGTGGTCATGGGAGGGCAATACAGTTGTGAACAGCCGCTATTTTACGCCGAGCCAGGTTAGTGGCGCGCAGCCCCGTTTTTCATCACGGGGTATCATGTTCTTTTGCGCACATGCGTTCCCACTAATAAGAGAAGAGAAGCCGATGGCTGCCTACGATTTCAGCGTGTCCGTCCGGACCAAGTACCAGCCCGAGCAGTCCAAGCCGGACCGCGACGAGTATGTGTTTTCTTATACGATTACGATCAGCAATACCGGCGACGTGCCGGCCCAGCTGATCTCGCGCCATTGGGTCATCACCGACGCCAGCAACCGCGTGCAGGAAGTAGCCGGCCTGGGCGTGGTCGGGCACCAGCCGCTGCTGAAACCGGGCGAGCAATTCGAATACACGAGCGGCACCTCGCTCGACACGCCGCAAGGATCGATGCACGGCGAATACTTCTGCGTGGCCGAGGATGGCCACCGCTTCGAAGTCAAGATCCCGGAGTTCGTGCTGACGCTGCCGAGCATGCTGCACTGATCGTTACTGGTCGCGCGGCAGCTCCGGCGGCGGCGCTTTCTCTTCGCGCAGCGGCCGCTTGCGCTCTTCAGGGCGGCCCGAGAACATCGTCCACCAGACGATAAACACGAGCAGGAACAGCGCCACGCCCGCTTCCAACATCAAGATCCACATAACCAGTCCTTATGCAAACGATACGCCGCAGTGTACCAAGCTCGTTCGCCCTCGTGGCCCTTCTTTTGGCCGCCTGCGGCACGCCGCAGCAGGCGCCGGCGCCTCAGCCGGTGCCTGCCCCGCCCGTGCCTGCGCAGCCGGCGACGCCGCCGCCCGTCATCATGCCGCCGCCGGTCGGCCCGGTCGCCATCCCCGCCCCAGCTCCGGCCCCCGTGCCACCGATGACCCCGGTCTCGTTCGCAGCGCTGCCGGGCTGGCAGCAGGACGACCTGCGCCAGGCCTGGCCGGCGTTTACGACCTCGTGCCGCGTGCTGGTGAGAAAAGCCGAGTGGAAGGCGCCATGCACCGCGGCCGCCACGGTCGATGCCGGCGACAGCAACGCCATCCGCAGCTATTTCGAAGCGTATTTCGTGCCGAACCAGATGCGCATGCCCGACGGCCTCGATACCGGCCTGATCACCGGCTACTACGAGCCGATGCTGCGCGGCTCGCGCAAGCGCGGCGGCGCCTTCCAGACGCCGCTCTACCGGGTGCCGGAAGATTTACTCACGGTCGACCTGGCGTCGGCCTACCCGAGTCTGAAGAACATGCGCCTGCGCGGCCGGCTGGTCGGCAAGAAGGTGGTGCCGTACAGCACCCGTGCCGAGATCGAGCGCGCGCCCCTGAGCGGCAAGGAGCTGGTCTGGGTCGACGATCCGGTCGAAGCCTTTTTCCTGGAGGTGCAGGGCTCGGGCCGGGTGCTGATCGAAGAAACGGGCGAGACCGTGCGCATCGCTTTTGCTGACCAGAACGGCCATCCGTATAAGGTGATCGGGCGCTGGCTGGTGGAGCAGGGCGAGCTGCCGGCCGACGGGGTGTCAGCGCAGAGCATCAAGGCCTGGATCGCGGCCAATCCGGCACGGCGCCAGGAACTGCTGAACGTGAACCCGAGCTATATTTTCTTCCGCGAGGAACGCCTGCCTGATCCGAACGTCGGCCCGAAAGGCGCGCTCGGCGTGCCGCTCACGCCCGAGCGCTCGGTGGCGGTCGACCCGCAGCACGTGCCGCTGGGCGCGCCGCTGTTCCTGGCGACCTCGCACCCGGCGACCGGCGCGCCGCTGCAGCGCCTGATGATGGCCCAGGACACCGGCGGCGCGATCCGCGGCCAGGTGCGTGCGGATTTCTTCTTCGGTTTCGGCGGCAATGCGGCCGAGTATGCGGGGCGCATGAAGCAGCGTGGGTCGGTATGGGTGCTGCTGCCCAAGTAAATATTAGCCTTCGGCGCTGCGCAGGCGGGTGCCAAACACGGTAACAAGCGCCAGCAGGATGGCGCCGGCCGCCACTGCGGCCAGGCCCGTGCGCACGCTGAACTGTTCGGCCAGCGCCCCGGCTGCCAGGGCGCCGATCGGCGCGGTTGCCACGGTCAGGCAGCGCATCGTCGCCACCATCCGCCCCAGCATCGCATCCGGCGTGATGCGCTGGCGCAGGGCGATGTAGGGCATGAAGAACAGCATCGCGCCGCAGTCGAGCCAGAACATGACGACCGCATAGGCGGCCATCGTGACGCTCGTGCCGGCATCGGCCCCGGCGGGGATCAAGGGCAGCAGCGCGAACCCGAGCGCCGAGCCGCACAGGCCGATCACGATCGTGGCGCCGACGCCGAAGCGCTCGGACATCGGCTTGACCATCAGCGAACTGGCCAGCACGCCCAGGCCCCCGACCATGTGCGCCGCTCCCATCATGCCCGGCGACAGGTCCAGCACGCGCACGGCGAACAGCACGTTCAGCGCCATGAACGAATAGAACAACAGATGCCATGCGGCCGCGATCCAGGCGAGGGTGCGCAGCAGGGGCATGTTCCACACGAATGCCAGGCCTTCGCGGATTTCGTGCAGCGGATGGGTTTGCGGCGCGATCGGTTCCGGCTCGCGCACCTCGATGCGTTTCAGGTTGGCGATCGACACGGCAAAGGCCATCACATTGCACAGCACCGCCAGCGGCGCGCCCAGCAATTGCACCAGGCCGCCGGCAATGCCCGGCCCCAGCAGGCGCGAGGCGGACTCGGTCGCGGCGAACTTGGCGTGGGCGGCGATCAGGTTGTCGCGCCCGACGAGGAAGGTGAGGTAGACCTGCTCGGCGCCGCCGCCCACCACGTAGCCGGTTCCGATGGCAAACGCCACGCCATAGATCCACGGCACCGACAGCACACCAAGCCACCAGGCGAGCGGCACGCTGGCCAGGGCAACGGCTACCATCGTATCGCTGCCCAGCATGACCGGCAGGCGCCGGCTGCGGTCGAGCAGCACGCCGGTCGGCAGGCCGAACAGCAGGAAGGGCAGGGACTGGATGGCGGCGAGCATGCCCATTTCGGCCGGCGTCGCGTGCAGCAGCAGTACCGCGCACAGCGGCAGCGCAAGCATGGTCACCTGCGCGCCGAAGTTGGTCAGGATGCTGCTCAGCCAGAAGCGGCGGAAGTCGGGATGGCGCAGCATCGGGTCGCTGCGGAGTTTGGCGATAAAACCTGTTCCTGGTTGCGGGGCGATGACGGGGTCTCCGGATTGTCTATCCGGCAATCATACCTTGTCATCCGCGCCGCCGGAGGCGCTACAATCGCGGCAGTGTCGTCTAACTTACTATTGAGGGGTGTCCCATGGAATATGCTGACCTGCTGATCGAAAACCACGGCAAGGTGGTGGTCATTCGCCTGAACCGTCCAAAAGCGATGAATGCGCTGAACGACAACATGATGAACGAGCTCGGCCACGCGCTATACCAGTACGACGCCGACCCGGCCGTCAACGTCATCATCCTGACCGGCAGCGAAAAAGTCTTCGCGGCGGGCGCCGACATCGCGGCGATGGCCAATTACACCTATGCGGACACCTATCCGGGCAATTACATCGGCCGCAACTGGGAACACATCCTCAACGTCCGTAAACCGGTGATCGGCGTGGTTGCCGGCTACGCCCTGGGCGGTGGCTGCGAACTGGCGATGATGTGCGACTTCCTGATCGCCTCCGATAAAGCCAAGTTCGGCCAGCCGGAAATCAAGGTCGGCGTGACCCCCGGCGCGGGCGGTACCCAGCGCCTGCCGCGCACCATCGGCAAATCGAAGGCGATGGACATGCTGCTGACCTCGCGCATGATCGACGCGCTCGAGGCGGAGCGCACCGGCCTGGTCTCGCGCATCTTCCCCGCGGAGACGCTGATGGAGGAAGCGCTGGCAGTGGCCAATACGATTGCCGAGATGCCGGTGACGGTAGCGATGGCGATCAAGGATTCGGTCAATCGCGCGTTCGAGACGACGCTGACCGAAGGCGTGCGCTACGAGCGCCGCTTCTTCCACGCCGCCTTCGGCACGCCGGCCCAGAAAGAGGGCATGTCTGCCTTCCTGGAAAAGCGCAAGGCGAACTTCGAAGGCATGTAAGCGATGCGGGCCGCGGCGCTGCGCGGAAGGGTGCGTGCGAGGGCGGGCGCGCTCGTCATCGCCGCCGCGGCGGTCGCGGTCTATGGGTGCACAGTGCTGCCCCCGCTGGGGCCAAGGGCCGTGAGCACGGCGCTGGAAGGCAGTCAATCGACGCGCCTGGGACAGGCCATCGTACCGCTGGCCGCCGCCCATCCCGGCCGCTCGGGCGTGGTGGCGCTGCCCGACGGCAGCAACGCCTTTGCCACCCGCGTGCTGTTTGCACGCAGCGCCGAGCGCAGCCTCGACGTTCAGTACTATATATGGCGCAACGATCTTACCGGCACGCTGCTGCTCGATACCCTGCGCAGCGCGGCGGCACGCGGCGTGCGCGTCCGTTTTCTTCTCGACGACAACAACACGGCCGGACTTGATCCGGTACTGGCCGCCCTCGACCTGCACCCGAACGTCGAGGTGCGCCTGTTCAACCCGTTCGCCATGCGCGGCTGGCGCCCCCTGGGCTACCTCCTTGATTTCCGTCGGCTGAACCGGCGCATGCACAACAAGTCCTTCACGATCGACAATCAGGTGACGATTGTCGGCGGGCGCAACGTCGGCGACGAATACTTCGACGCCGCGGGCGACCTGCTGTTCGTCGACCTCGACGTGCTCGCCATCGGCCCGGTGGTGCGCGAGGTGTCGCGCGACTTCGACCGCTACTGGAACAGCGCGTCGGCCTACCCGATCGCCGCACTGGTCGCACGGGAAGATGCGGAAGCCGGCACCGCACTGGCGGAACGTGCCGCGGTGCTGCTCGGCCAGGCCGGAGCGCGGCGCTACCTGGACGCCATCCGGCATTCTTCGTTTGCCGAGCAACTGGTCGAGCGCCGCCTGCCCCTGGAGTGGGTCGCCGCCGGCCTGGTCAGCGATCCGCCGGAGAAAGTGCTGGGGCAAATCCCTCTAGAGGAGCGCATGGTCGAGGGCATGCGCGAACTGCTGGGCAAGCCTGAGCGGCAACTCGACATCGTCTCTCCCTATTTTGTCCCGACCCACAGGGCTGCGCGGGCGATCGAGGACATCGCACGTGGTGGAGCGACC
The DNA here is from genome assembly GCF_042655085.1 of Massilia niabensis. Lineage (NCBI taxonomy): Bacteria > Pseudomonadati > Pseudomonadota > Betaproteobacteria > Burkholderiales > Oxalobacteraceae > Massilia > Massilia niabensis. The sequence goes on from NZ_JBHSMU010000008.1 coordinate 260,624, forward strand.
GTGCGCATCCTGACCAACTCGCTCGAAGCCACCGACGTGGCGGCGGTGCATGCCGGCTATGCGAAGTGGCGGCGCCAGCTGCTCGCGGCGGGCGTATCGATGTTCGAACTGCGCCGCAGCTGGGGGGGCGCGCTTCCGGCGGCCGGGCGCGGCCGCTTCGGCAGCTCCGCGTCCAGTTTGCATGCGAAGACCTTTGGCGTCGACGGCCGCAGGGTGTTCATCGGGTCCTTCAATCTCGACCCACGGTCGATCGACCTGAATACGGAAATGGGGCTAGTGATCGACAGCCCGTTGCTGGCAGGGCAACTGGGCCGCACGCTGGACGAACGAATGCCCGGCCGCGCCTATGAAGTGCGTCTCGACGACAGCGGCAAGCTCTACTGGCTGGAGCGCACCGAGGGCAAAGTGTTACGCCACGAAGAGGAGCCAGGCACGAGCGCATGGCAGCGCGCAGGCGTCCGGATACTGTCCTTTTTGCCAATAGACTGGCTGCTCTGAAAAGTTCAGGGTGGGTCTTGCACACCCATCCCGAACTTTGTTATGATTCGCCTCCGCTTCAGCGCTGACTGAAAAGCACAACGAAATCAAGTAGTTGAGTTGACAACAGCACATCAGGAAACTGAGATGAAGCAAAAAAGAGGTTGACGAGAATCAGAAATTGCTTCATACTCTTTTTCCTCTGCTGCTGACGAACAAAACGATTCGCAGAACACAGCAAGGCAGTACCGAATACAGTTCTTTAACAATTAACAGTCGATAAGTGTGGGCGTTTGATGAAGGTGCCAGTAACTTCGGTTCTTGATTACTTAAATTATCAAATGTTCACAAAAGTATTAAGCGTTGTCTCAGCAATGAGGTGACGGTCAGTATCTTGAGTGAGCGACCCCTTAGCAATAAGGGTGG
>NZ_JBHSMU010000009.1:0-647093 GCF_042655085.1 Massilia niabensis
GTGTTCTGCGAATCGTTTTGTTCGTCAGCAGCAGAGAGATGAGATTATGCAGTGTTTCGCATTGCTCGTCAAACTCTTTTTACTTCACCCTGCTGTTCGTAGCGCACTTTCGACATTCTCAACTACTTGATTTCGTTGAGTGTTTCGCGGTGCGACTGCAGCAGGAGGCGAATTATAGCGAACCCCGGCGCTGGTCTGCAAGCCTCTTTTTTCGCGCCGGGATTCTCGTTAAGTTCCGCTTCAGCTTACTCCGTCAGCGTCAGCAGCATATAGTTGGGGTCGGCCTTGATCTTGTCCTGGGCGAACGGCAGTATTGGCCACTCCTTGCGCGAGAAGGCCCCCAGCTGGTCGGTGTAATACGGCGAACGCGGATTGGTCGACTGCCCATAAGTGAGCACTGCCTGCGCAAGCGGCCCTGCGTCGTCGAAGGTCACGGTCTGGATATAGCTCTGTCCCCAGTGCACGCCGTTGTAGCCGGTTGCGGTCAAGCCGCTGCGCATGGTCAGCGAGTTGTACGAACCGTCGATGTTGCCGATGCCGCCGTGCAGCGGGTAGCGCTTCCCGTTGCGGGTCTCGGTCTGGTAGTCGCCGAGGGCGCCGTCCAGCGGGATACCGAGCGCCTGCAGCTTGAGCGCCGCATTCTTCAGTGCGGTCAGCATCGCCGGCACGGCCCCCGGGGCGACGCCATGGGGCGTGTTCACCGGGTCGGCCGGATTGAACGGCACCGCCCACTTGTTGGGAATGCTCGCCGCCGTATTCCAGAACTCGCGGAACAGCACCGCGCCGCGGCTGTCGATGTTCACCTTGCGGTCCCAGGCGCCGAGTGCCGCGCAGGCCTGCAGCAGGACCTGGTCGCTGCCGGCCGAGCAGGCCGGCAGCAGTTCCGGCAGCACGAGTTCGGCGGCATGCAGGCGGTTCGCGAACGCCAGGGTCTGCAACTCGTGCAGTCCCAGTTTCTTGCCTTGGGCGATCAACTCCTCGACCTGCCTGAAGCCGATCCGCGTGCGCAGGCTCTGCTCGACACCGACGCGGCCGTACAGTGGCGAGAAGCCGAGCGGCGCCGGCCCCGTCAGCAAGGCTTTCGGGTTTGTCAGCCAGTAACTGTCGTTGGAGTTGCCGACATAATCGGTACGCAGCATCGACGGACCGTTCACCGGGGAGAAAATGCCGGCGGGGGCGTTCGCGTCCTGGCCCCAGGCGCAACTGCTGCGCGAACCGTCGAACATCAGGGCCGCCGGCAGGAGCAGGCAGCCGTTGCCGAACTTGGTGGCGTCCATATGCGGCACCACGCTGGCATCGGCATACAGGGCATTGCCGGCACGGTCGGCGGCCACCGTGTTCACCCAGGGCAAACCGACGACCTGGTCGAGCGAGGCCTTGAGCGATTGCACGCTGGTGGCCTTGCCGATGCCGAGCCATTGCTCGAGCATGCGGGTGTTGTTGCGGTTCGGGTCAGCCAGTACGTAAGCGTTGCTGGCAGTCCAGGTCATGCCCGCTTCCGGCCGGACGATCACGGCGCCCTGCTGGCTGAACCAGAAGGTCTTGCTGCGCTTTGCCAGCGTGCCGTCCGCCTGCAGGACGTCGACCGCCACCGTTTTCGACGTCATCTTGACCGGCTTGCCGTCATACAGGTAAGTCGTGCCAGTGGCGTCGCCCGGATCGAGGGCCAGCCGGAAGGTCGTGAAGTGGATCGCGGTGGTGACCGTATGGCTCCAGGCGACGTCGCGGTTGAAGCCGATGACGATCGCCGGCACGCCGCCAATGATGACGCCCATCGCATCATAGCGGCCGGGGACGGTCAGGTGGGCCTGGTAGAAACGGTCGGACGAGGTCCATGGATAGTGCGGATTGCCGAGCAGCAGGCCACGGCCGTTGGCGGACAGATCCTTGCCGACCGCCAGCCCATTGCTGCCGATGCCCTGCCGGTTGAATTTATCCAGCTGGGCGACCAGGGATGCCGGGTCGAGCTTCGCCTTGCCTGCGCGGGCTGCGAGGCTGACCGTGCCGCCGACCGCGCGGCCGGCGGCCACGAAGTCTTTGGAGAACACCTGGCCCGAGGCATGCAAGGCTTTCTCGGCCATGATCAGGTACATGTCGTCCACCGTGATCGGGCGCACCCACTTGGCATCCTTGCAGGCGGCCGGATACTGGCCGGCGAAATTCGTCACATAGCGGTTATAGCCTTCGACATAACCTTCGACCAGCTCACGCGGCTCGGCGCTGCCCGCGGCATAGTTGGCGCGCAACTGGTTGATGTCGAGATAGCCCTTGAAGAAGAAGTCGCTGTCCTCGTTCTTGAGGTCCATGAAGCCGCTGGCCGCGCCGTATTCGTCGCCCGTGCGCTGGGGCGCCTTGGCCTCGCCGCCAAAGAATTGCGAGCGCTCACCGCGCACGGTCAGCACGGTATCGGCGAACATGCACAGGTTGTCCTGGGCGTAGGCATACGCCAGCCCATAGCCGAGGCTGCGGAAATCGTTGGCACGCACGTGCGGCACGCCATAGGTGGTGCGGGCGACGTCGACATTGATGCGGGAAGCCGTCACGACCGGCGGGGGCGGCGTGGTCCCGGGGGCCGGCTTGTCGGAATCACTGCAGCCGGCCAGGACGAGCAGGCAGCTTGCGGCGATGCCGGCTTGCAGCGAACGAGAAAAACAAGGGGAAAGGCGGCGCTGTGGGGCGCCAGGCTGACGTTTCATGTTAACGCTTTCTGCGGCCTTGCCGCGTGCGAGATGAAAAACGAATGAACCCTTGGAGCGCGTAAAGCCGCCCCATATTGACGCGGAGATACAGTTTGATCGCCAGCCAGCCTTTTTTAACCTAGCGAAGTTGATGGGTTGTGCCATCTTGATGCCGATCTTGCGGACCCGGCTATTTATTGTGCCTGAGTAAAGGGCCGCACGGGCCCGCTTTTCATGCCGTTTTTCACCATGGCGGCCTGCAGCGCGCCGATGCGCGCGTCCATCGCGGGATGCGAGGCGACATAGTGGGAACCGGGCAGGCCGCTGCCCTGCTCCTCCCGCAGCGCGCTGAAGAATTCGGTTGCCCCGCCGGCATGGCCGTAGCGGCAGTGGAGCACACGCAGCGCCAGGGCGTCGGCCGCCGATTCGCGCGCACGCGAATAGCTGCTCTCGCCCAGATGCTGCGCCGGCGCCAGCACGCCGGCCAGCGCCGAATTGTCGCCCGTGACGAGCGCAGCCAGGCCATACAGCACGATGCCCCGGCCCAGCGCCCGCAGGTGGTCGCGATGGGCGAGGTGGCCCAACTCGTGCGCCAGCACAAAGGCCAGGCCATTTTCCGACTTCACGCGGTCCAGCAGCCCGGAAAACACATAAATGGTCCCGCCCGGCACGACCATGGCGTTCGGCGTGCTTGAATCGGCGAGGCGCACTTGCGCCGGTCTCGCCAGAGCGATACAGGGACGCAGGCTGTCGGCCAGCGCCTGCAGCTGGGCCTGGCGTGGATCGGCCTTCACCGGCGCGGCCGGCATGTTCGCAGCAATGATGCGTGTCAGCGACGCTTCGGTGCCGGGCTCCATGCGGTCGACCACCGCATCGACAAGCAAGCCCAGCAGGAAGAAGACGAGCAGCGCCAGCGCAGCCAGCCCGCCCAAAATCAGCAGGAAATCCTTGAGCGGATGCTCCTGCGTGACATTGTCATTCCGCTCTGGCAGCGACGGCGTGTATTTCATGCTGTGGCGGGTGGGCGAAGTACAGTGCGGTGCCGTAGGCGAAGACCTCGACCGCGCTCACGCCGCCGGCATTGGTGGTCGACAGCGGCGCCGTTTCCAGGCGCAGGTTGACGATTTCGTGCGCGCCCCGGCAACGCTCCTTCAGGCGCAGCACCGCTTCGCGCCTGGCGCGGTCGAGCAGGCTTTCGTGCGACTTCACCCGGCCACCGATGACCGTGCGCAGTGCCGCCGCGGCGCGCTTGAAATAGTCCGCCGAGACGACCGTGCCTGCGGTGACGAGCTCACTGCGCGTGACCCGTCCGTCCGTAACAGGATGCCGCCCCGCCGTCGTCGGCAGGTGCAGCCAGGCCTGTTCGCGCGCGTGGATCGAGCGGTAGTGGCGCTTCTCGGCAATCTGCCCAAAGACATAGCCAAGGACGATAGGCACGCCCCAGAACAGCAGCAGAAGAAGAAGTGGTTCCATCTCAGCTGCGCACGGTCACCGCGGTGCCGTAGACGTAAATCTCGGCGGCGCCGGCCGCGACCGACGAGGTCGAGAAACGTACATTCACGATGGCGTTCGCGCCCATCTGCTGGGCCTGCGCCTTCATGCGCTCGATCGCCTGCTCGCGCGACTCTTCCAGCAGTTCGGTATAGCCGCGCAGCTCGCCGCCGACGATGTTCTTCAGGCTTGCCATGATGTCGCGTCCGACGTGCTTGGCGCGCACCGTGCTGCCGGAGACGACGCCGTGGCTGGTCGTGATCGTCATGCCGGGGATGGTTTCGATGTTGGTCATGAACATGATGGCTTCCTTAATTGCTGAGCATGCATTCTATGCATGTTTCTTTGCCAATTGCAATTAGGAAAGCAATCGCGATGGACAGGCGCTACAGGCGGGAGGTGCAGGCAGGAGGTGAAGGCAGGGTGCAGGCAGGAGGTGAAGGCGAAAAAAAACCCACTGAGATCACTCAGTGGGTTTTCTTCTATAACTAGCCTGACGATAACCTACTTTCACACTGGTTGCAGCACTATCATCGGCGCAAAGTCGTTTCACGGTCCTGTTCGGGATGGGAAGGGGTGGGACCGACTTGCTATGGTCATCAGGCATAACTTGCTGGGAGGCTGTTCCACAACTGGGCAACAGATCCCTGAATTCCAAGGCCGCATTCTAACAGGCAATATCTGCCAGCGCCAGCACCGATTGCGACGCCAGCGCGTAAAATGGCCCCTTTGCCGATCCAGTGCCCGTCCATGACCATCCTGCTGTCCACCCTTAACGCCCGCTACACCCACGCCTCGCTGGGACTGCGCTACCTGCTGGCGAACATGGGGCCGCTGGCACCCGAAACCCGCATTCAGGAATTCGTCATCGGCGCCAAGACCGCCGACGTAGTCGAGCGCCTGCTGCTGCACAGCCCGCAGATCGTCGGCTTCGGTGTCTATATATGGAATGTCGAGGAAACGACGAAAGTCGTGGCCATGCTCAAGCGCGTCGCGCCCGAGGTGATTGTCGTGCTGGGCGGCCCGGAAGTGTCGTTCGAGACGAATGAACAGGCGATCGCCAGGCTGGCCGACTACGTCGTCACCGGCTGGGGCGACGTCACCTTCCCGAAGCTGTGCGCGGAGATCCTGGATGGCCCGAAGCCCTTGATGAAAATCCACGCCGGGGTCCAGCCGCCCATGGCCGAGATCGCCCTGCCCTACGCTTTGTACAGCGACGAAGACATCGCGCACCGCACCTTATATGTGGAAGCCTCGCGCGGCTGCCCCTTCAAATGCGAGTTCTGCCTGTCGTCGCTGGACAAGACCGCGTGGCCTTTCCCGCTCGACGCCTTCCTGGCCCAGCTGGAAAGCCTGCACGCCAGAGGCGCGCGCCTGTTCAAGTTCGTCGACCGCACCTTCAACCTGAACGTCAAGACGAGCCAGCGGATCATGCAGTTCTTCCTCGACAAGCTGGCAGCGAACCCGGAAGACCCGGTCTACGCCCACTTCGAGCTCGTGCCCGACCACCTGCCGGAGCCGCTGAAGCAGACGATCGCCCAGTTCCCGCCGGGCGCCCTGCAGTTCGAGATCGGCATCCAGAGTTTCAATCCGGAAGTGCAGGCACTGGTCAGCCGCAAGCAGAACAACGAGAAGGCGATGGAGAACATCCGCTGGCTGTGCGAGCACTCGCAAGCGCACCTGCACGTGGACCTGATCGCCGGCCTGCCCGGCGAGGACATCGCCAGTTTTGCGCGCGGCTTCGACCGCCTGGTCAGTCTGGGCGCGCACGAGATCCAGTTCGGCATCCTGAAACGCCTGCGCGGCACGCCGATCATCCGCCACACCGAGCCCTACGCGATGGTCTACGACCCGGCGCCGCCCTACACCGTGCTGGCGACGGGCCTGATCGACTTCCCGGCCATGCAGCGCCTGGTGCGCTTTGCCCGCTACTGGGACCTGGTGGCCAACTCGGGGCGCTTCGCCAACACCGTGCGCGAGCTGCTGGGCGTGCGCCCGTTCGAGAACTTCATGGCCTTCTCGGACTGGATCTACACGAAGACGGACGCGACGCACCGCATCGCCCTCGAGAAGCTGGCGAAGCTCGTCGTCGAGTGGCTGCAGGTCACCGGCATGGAGCGCGACCGGGCCGCCGCGCTGGTGGCGAGCGACTACGCCGGCAGCGTCGACGGCGCCGGCAAGTCGAAAGAAAAGGATAAAACTTCCGTCGTCGCCGCCCCTGCAAGGCAGGTCCGCCACCTTGCGGCCTGAGCACGCTAGGGGCATGGTCCATGGCAGAGTCGGCCAATTCCTTTTACACTGCAACAATGCAGATTGAAAATACGCCAATATTGACGATTCAACCTTCCGCCGGCGGCGCGGCGCAATCTGTCATGGCGACCGGTGTCTGGCAGGTGCATGCGCTGAGCCAGAAAGGCCAGCTCAAGGGCATCAATCGGATGCTGGCCGGCCTCAAGAACAAGGGCGAACTGGAGTGGGACCTGACGGGCGTGGCCAGCCTCGACCACATCGGCGCCCAGCTGCTCTGGAATGCCTGGGGCAAGAAGCGCCCGTCCAGGCTGCAGCTCGACCCGCGCCAGGAAGAGCTGTTTGCCCGTATCGAGCAGGCCAGCCGGGTCAATTTGCCGCGCCATAAAGTCAGCCCGCTGAACTGGATCATCGTCCTCGGCCAGGGCTTATTGAGCTTCTTCGAGCACCTGCACGGTTTTGTGGAACTCATCGGCCGCCTGATCCAGGACCTGGGCCGCTTCATCCGCCGCCCGAACACCGGGCCCTGGCGCGAGATTTCGGCCAACATCTACCATTCCGGCTTCCAGGCGCTGGGCATCACGGCCCTGGTCGGCTTCCTGATCGGCGTGGTGCTCTCCTTCCTGTCCGCGCAGCAGCTGCGCCAGTTCGGCGGCGACATCTACCTGGTCGACATCCTCGGCATGAGCGTGGTGCGCGAGCTCGGCCCCCTGCTGGCGGCGATCCTGGTCGCGGGCCGCTCGGGCTCCTCCATCACCGCGCAGCTGGGCGTGATGCGGGTCAACGAGGAACTCGACGCCATGCTGGTGATGGGCATCTCGCACGGCTACCGCCTGATCATGCCGAAAGTGGTGGCGCTGGCGATCGCGATGCCGCTGCTGGTGGTCTGGACCGACGCCATGGCCCTGCTCGGCGGCGCCGCCTCGGCCAAGCTCGAGCTCGGCCTGTCGTTCCGCTACTTCCTGCAGAAGCTGCCGGACGCGGTGCCGATGGCGAACTACACGATCGGCCTGCTGAAAGGCATGACCTTCGGCATGCTGATCGCGCTCGTGTCCTGCCACTTCGGCCTGCGCATCAAGCCGAATACCGAAAGCCTGGGGCGCGGCACCACGACCTCGGTGGTCACCTCGATCACGGTCGTGATCCTGGCCGACGCTGTGTTTGCGATCGTGTTCAGTGGGGTTGGTTTCCGATGATCGATAAAGAACGTGCACCCCAGCAGCGCAGTCCTCAACAGCGCAGTCCTCAACAACTTAACCGCAAACCGGAAGAAGACGTCGGCCCGCCGGTGGTCGAGATCTGCAGCCTGTGGACCAAGTTCGGCAAGACCGTCATTCACCAGGACCTGAACCTCGAGATCTATGCGGGCGAGATCCTGTCGATCGTCGGCGGCTCGGGCACCGGCAAAACCGTGCTGCTGCGGCAGATGCTGGGGCTGGAGCGGCCCTCGCGCGGCTGCGTGCGCGTGTTCGGCGAAGACATCAGCGAGGCCGGCCCCGAACAGTTGCAGCGCATGCGCAACCACTGGGGCATGCTGTTCCAGCAGGGCGCGCTGTATTCGGCGCTGACCGTGTTCGACAACATCGCCCAGCCGATGCGCGAACTGCGCGCACTGCCCGAAGACGTGATCCGCGATGCGGTGCTGCTGAAAATGGACATGGTGGGCCTGGGCGCGGAACACGCGAACAAGATGCCGTCCGACCTGTCGGGCGGGATGACCAAGCGCGCGGCCCTGGCACGCGCGCTGGCCCTGGAGCCGCGCCTGCTGTTCCTGGACGAGCCGACCGCGGGCCTCGACCCCGATGCGTCGGACGCGTTCGTCACGCTGATCCAGGCCCTGCACCGGGAACTGAAACTGACCGTGGTGATGGTCACCCACGACCTCGATACGCTGTTCGCGCTGTCCTCGCGCATCGCGGTCCTGGCCGAGAAGCACGTGCTGGCGGTCGGACCGTCACGCGACGTGCTGCGGGTGAACCATCCGTTCATCAAACAATTCTTCCTCGGCGGCCGCGGCCAGCGGGCACTCGAAGTGCTGGACGAACGAGATGAGGAACGCGATGAGGATCGCGACGAAGCCGCCGAGGAGGAACCAAAGGAGTGATATGGAAAACCGATCTTATGCCCTGATGACAGGCGTCTTCACGATTGCCCTGCTGATTGCCACCGTGCTGGCCGGCCTCTGGCTGAACCGCGACAAGACCGAACGATCGCCCTATGAAATCGTCACCACCCAGTCGATCCCGGGCCTGAACCCGCAGGCCACCGTGCGCTACCGCGGCCTGGAAGTGGGCCGGGTGGAAGAAATCGTGTTCGACCCGAAGGTGACGGGCCAGATCATGATCCGACTGTCGATCGAAGAAGGCTCGCCCATCACGACCACCACCTTCGCTTCGCTCGGCTACCAGGGCGTGACCGGCATCGCCTTCATCCAGCTCGACGACGACCGCACCGGCTCCCCGCTGCTGAAAACCGATCCGGAACACGTCGGCCGCATCCCGCTGCGCCCGGGCCTGCTGGACCAGCTGGAAAAGCGCGGCGTCGCCATCCTCGACCGCACCGAACAGATCACGGAGCGCCTGAATAACCTGATGAGCGACGAGAACCAGAAGACCATCATCGGTGCCTTCGACAACATCAGCAAGGCCGCCGTTGCCTACGGGGAGATCCCCGAACGCCTCGGCCCGACGATCGACAAGCTGCCGGCCCTGGCAAACAAGATCGACAAGAGCCTCACCTCGTTCGACAGTTTTGCCGCCAGCGCCACCACGACCGTTCAGAACTACGACCGCCTGGCTACCGGCCTGCAGGCGCCAGACGGCCCGATCAACCGCCTGAACGACGCCATCGGCTCGCTCCAGGGCGTCACCAGCGACCTGGAAGCGGAAACCCTGCCGCACCTGGTGCGCATGACCGACGAAGCGCGCACCGCGCTGCGTTCGGTGCGGCGCACCTCCGACGCGATTGGCGACCGCCCGCAAAGCATCCTGTTCGGCGGTCCCAACCAGCAACCCGGCCCCGGCGAACCGGGCTTCGTCGCCCCGACCAAATGAGGCTTACCTTGAACACCACCCTGCCCCGCATCCTCGGCGCCGCCGCTTTTGTCATCACTGTCGCCGGCTGCGCGTCCGGCAACAAGGCCCCCGCGAATACCGCGTTCGATTTCGGGCCGCTCGGTGCACCTGTCAGTGCTCCCCTCGGTGCTCCCTCGACGCAGGCTGCGCAGGCGCCCATGGCCGCCATCGTCGTGATGGACGCGACCGGTTCGCCCGCGTTCGAGAACGAGCGCATGGTCTACCGCCTGAACTACGACGATCCGCTGCAGGCGCGCACCTATGCCTATGCGCGCTGGGCCGCCAATCCGCTGCTGCTGGTAACGCAGCGCCTCAAATCGCGGCTGGCCCAGGCCGGCATCAAGGTGCTGTCGGCAACCGACTCGAACACGAACGTGCCGGTCCTGCGCCTCGAGATTGACGACTTCTCGCATGCCTTCGCCAGCGCGGCCCAGAGCGAAGGCGTTGTCGTGCTGCGCGCCTCGGTGTTCAACAGCCACACGCTGCTCGACCAGAAAACCTTCAGCCGCGCCACTCCCGCGCCCAGCGCGGATGCTCCCGGCGGCGCGCGTGCGCTGGCCGCCAGCACCGACGGCGCCGCTGCCGACATCACCGCCTGGCTGGCTGGCATCGATACCCGCAAGCGATGACCGCAACCGACGCGCCGGTGGACGACAGGGGGGTGCCAAGCGAAGAACGGCGCCGCCGCGGCTCGCCCATCTCGCGCGCGGCGCTGCTGGCCTACCTGCTCCTGATCGTCTACGCCAGCTGGTTCCCGTTCACCGGCTGGCGCAGCAACGGGCTGCCGCTGCTGTCGTTCATGAACCTGGTCAAGCAGCGCTACTGGACCGGCTTCGACGTGATGGTCAATATCGTCGGCTACGTGCCGCTCGGCGTGCTGCTGGTGCTGGCGCTGTATCCGCTGGTGCGCGGCGTGTGGGCGGCGCTGCTGGCCGCGATCATCGGCTTCCTGGTCTCGGGCACGATGGAAGCGGTGCAGAACTTCCTGCCGAGCCGCGTGCCCTCGAACCTCGACCTGCTGACCAATTCGGCCGGCGCATTCATCGGCGCCTGCATCGGCCCGCTGCTGGCGCGCGGCCTGCTCCTCGAGGGCCGCCTGAACCGGCTGCGCCAGCGCTGGTTCGCGCCGCACGCCAGCCAGGGGCTGGTGCTGTTGGCGCTATGGCCGCTGGCCCAGATCTACCCGCAAAGCTTCCTGTTCGGGCATGGCCAGGTGCTGCCGATTATCTCCGGCTGGCTGTCGGCATTGTTCGACGAAGACATCGACCTGGTCGCCATGCTGCGCCCGGGGCCGGCGATGAGCGTCGAACAGTACTGGCTGTCGGAAACCATCATCACTGCCTGCGGCATGACCGGCGCGGCGCTCACCCTGCTCTGCCTGCTGCGCCGGACTGCGCCGCGCTACACGCTGGTGCTGGTGATGATAGGCGCCGCGCTGTTCATGAAGGCCCTGGCCAGCTCGCTCCTGTTCCGGCCCGATAATGCTTTCGTCTGGATCACGCCCGGCGCCGAAGGCGGCTTCCTGATCGGCCTCATCATGCTGGCGGGCCTGGCGTTCGCGCCGCAACTGGCGCAGCGGCGCCTGGCGGTGGTGACGCTGATCCTCTCCCTGATCGTGGTGAACACGATTCCCGCCAACCCGTATTTCACGCTCACGCTGCAGGGCTGGGTGCAGGGCAAGTTCCTGAACTTCAACGGGGCCGCCCAGTTCCTGTCGCTGATGTGGCCGTTCTTCGCCCTCTGGTTCCTGCTGCTGCCCTCGCATAAACTCAATCGCGGGTAAGATTGCGGCTGGTTGATATGCCCTACCGACGGGACTGACATGAACGACGATAAAAAACCTTTTTACGAACATCACGTGTTCTTCTGCATGAACGTGCGCGAGGGCGAGAATTGCCGCCAGAGCTGCGGCAAGGCCGGCGCCGAGATCGCGCAAAAGCATGCGAAGAAGCGCATCAAGGCGCTCGGGCTGAACGAGCCGGGCAAGGTGCGCATCAACCAGGCCGGCTGCCTGGAACGCTGCGAAGAAGGCCCGGTCGTGGTCATCTACCCGCAAGGCACCTGGTACACCTATGTCGACACCGCCGACATCGACGACATCATCGACACGCACATCCTCGGCGGCCAGGTCGTCGAGCGACTGAAAATCTGACGTCTGAATCTGATTATTTACACATGAACAAGTTTTCGAAACGCTTCACCCTCGACGGCCCTGCCGGCAAAATGGAATGCATGCTCGACCTGCCGGAAGCGGCGCCGCGCGGCATCGCCCTGGTCGCCCATCCGCACCCGCTGTACGGCGGCACGATGGAAAACAAGGTGACGCAGACCCTTGCCCGCACCTTTGTCACGCTCGGCTATGCGACGGCGCGCTTCAATTTCCGCGGCGTCGGCCAGTCCGAGGGCGTGCATGACCGCGGCCACGGCGAAGTCGACGACATGGCCTTCATGATGGCGCACATGCAGGAGCAGTATCCAGGCCTGCCGGTGGCGCTGTCGGGTTTTTCGTTCGGCACCTTTGTCCAGGCCCAGCTGCACGCGCGCCTGGAAAACGAGGGCCAGCCGCACGCGATCGAGCGCATGGTGCTGGTGGGTTGTGCCGCCGGCAAGTGGCCGATGCCGCACGTGCCCGAAGACACGATCCTGATCCATGGCGAGCTGGACGATACGATCACCCTGCAGATGGTGTTCGACTGGGCGCGGCCTCAGGAAATCCCGGTGATCGTGATCCCGGGCGCCGACCATTTCTTCCACAAGCGCCTCAATCCGATCAAAAATCTTGTCATGCAAATGTGGCGCCGTGACAATTGAGCGCGTCACTGGCCTATAATTAAGCACTTCAATGATTCCATGCTGTTGGGCAACGTTTCTAAAGCGTTGTTCGCAGCATCCGCACCACCCCTACTGATACATAGCTCCCATGAAAAAACTGATTGCGGCCGTAGCCGCCAGCTTGCTGACGATTTCGGCGAGCGCGCAAACCGTGCCTGCCCCGCAGATCGCCGCGAAATCGTGGCTGCTGCTCGACGCCACCAGTGGCCAGGTCATCGCGGCCCAGGACCCGAACACCCGCATCGAGCCGGCATCGCTGACCAAGATCATGACCGCCTACGTCACCTTCCAGGCGATCCGCGACAAGAAACTGGCCCTGAACACCATGGTCAACGTCTCGCCGCGCGCCTGGAAAGTCGATTCGAGCAGCTCGAAGATGTTCATCGACCCGGCCACCCCGGTGAGCGTGGACGACCTGCTGCATGGCCTGATGGTGCAGTCGGGTAACGACGCCGCCGTCGCCCTGGCCGAAGCCGTCGCCGGCGACGAAGGCACCTTTGTCGTGCTGATGAACCGCGAAGCCCAGCGCATGGGCCTGAAAAACACCCGCTTCGCCAATCCGCACGGCCTGCCGAGCCCGGACAATTTCTCGACCGCGAACGACCTGGCGCGCCTGGCCTCGAACGTGATCCGCGACTTCCCCGAGTTCTACAAGATCGACTCGGTCAAGCAGTTCACCTATAACAAGATCACCCAGCAGAACCGCAACCGCCTGCTCTGGCTCGACCCGACCGTGGACGGCATGAAGACCGGCCACACCGAATCGTCCGGCTACAGCATGATCGCCTCGGCACGCCGCCCGAACGGCGCCAGCGGCCAGCGCCGCCTGATCTCGGTGGTCTCGGGCGCCAGCTCGGATGGCGTGCGTACCCAGGAAAGCCAGAAGCTCCTGAACTGGGGCTTCCAGAACTTCGACACCGTCAAGCTGTACTCGAAGGGCCAGCCGATCGCCACGCCGGAAGTGTGGAAAGGTGCGCAGTCGAACGTGAAGATCGGTTTTACCAACGACATCCTGGTGACGGTACCGAAAGGCGTCGCCGGCAAACTCAAGCCTGTGCTCGAGCGCAAGGACCCGCTGATGGCCCCGCTCGCCCGCAACGGCCGCGTCGGCACGCTGCGCATGATGGTCGACAACAAGCCGCTGCTGGTGCTGCCGGTCGTCGCGCTGGAAGAAGTGCAGGAAGCGAGCATTTTCGGGCGCGCCTGGGACTCGGTGCGCTTGATGGTCAAGTAAGCGGTAACGCTGCTAAACAAAATGCCCGCCCGGTTCGCCCGGCGGGCATTTTTTGTTTGTTACCCCCAGATCTCTGCCGGAGGGACGTGGGGTCTGTGCAACCCACGCGACGGGAATGAGCTGTTTCAAGCCTCGCCGCTATAATGCACAGCTACCATCCCCGCCAAAAAGCCCACCCATGACCCAGCCCGCCACCCTCTCCTGTCCACGCACTTTTACCCGCAAGGATGGCCCCGAACTGTCGCGCGTCATTGCCGGCATGTGGCGCCTGGGCGAATGGGACATGTCGGTGCAGCAGCGCATCGCCTTCATCGAGGAATGCCTGGCGATGGGCGTGACGAGCTTCGACCATGCCGACATCTACGGCAGCTACGGTGTCGAAGCCTTGTTCGGCGCAGCCCTGCGCGCCCAGCCTTCGCTGCGCGCTCGCATGGAAATCGTCAGCAAGTGCGGCATCAAGCTGGTCTCAACAGCGCGCCCGGAACACACGATCCAGCACTACGACACGCGCCGTGAACACATCCTCGCCTCCGTGGACAACTCGCTGCGCCAGCTCGGGACTGATTATCTCGACCTGCTGCTGATCCACCGTCCGGATCCATTGATGAATTTCGACGAGGTCGCGGAAGCCTTTACCGGCCTGCAAGCCGCCGGCAAGGTGCGCCACGTCGGCGTGTCGAATTTCACGCGCCACCAGTTCGAATCCCTGAATCGCCGGGTGCCGCTGGCCACCAACCAGGTCGAGTTCTCGCCGTTGGCAACTGCGCCGATGTTCGACGACACCTTCGACGGCTTGCAAGACCTGGGCATCGCGCCGATGATCTGGTCGCCACTGGGCGGCGGGCGCCTGCTGACGAACGACGACGCCGGCACCGCGCAGCTGCGCGCCACGATCCAGGACATCGCAGACCGCATCGGCCAATCGTTTGTGAGCGTCGTGTTCGCGTGGATCATGGCCCTGCCGAGCCGCCCGCTGCCGCTGACGGGCAGCGGCAAGGTCGCCTCGATCGCCGCCGCGGTGGCCGCAACCGGCTTCACGCTCGAGCGCAGCGACTGGTTCGCGATCCTGCGCGCGGCGCGCGGTCACGAAGTCGCCTGACGCCATGGCCGAGCCGGTCAAGATTGTCGAGGGAAGCGCGCTGACGGCGCAGCAGAAGAAGGATTTGCTGAACCGCCTGGCCCGCATCGAGGGCCAGCTGCGCGGGGTGCAGAAACTGATCGCGCTGGCGGCCGAGCCGGCGGACTGCGAAGCGGTCGCGCAGCAGATGGCAGCCGCGCGCAAGGCGCTCGACCGCTCGTTTGTTCAGCTGCTCACGGCCACTGTCGTAACCCACAGCGAAGGCGCCGAGGACCTGGACGCTGCGCGCGCCGTGGCGGCACGGCTGGCAGCCTTGCTCGACAAATTCGCCTAAAGTTTTTCCTCGCCCTCGTCCGTGTAGACGATCGGCGGGGCGACGCCGCGCCAGCCGTTGAGCCAGGCAAGGTTCAACAGCAGCGTCGCGCTGATGTAGAGCAGGAAGAACAACACGAAAAAGCGCGTCTGCAACATGATCAGGAGCAGGACGGCAACGGCCAGCACGACTACTATCCCTTTGGTCAGCTTTTGCTTGCTACTAGGAAACCTGACTGTCGACACCATCAGCGTGCCCACCGCTACCATCAGCGCCATCACGGCGAAGGCGCCGGCGGTGCTCCTGACCGGATCGGGCCAGGCCACCACCACTGCGGCAA
Organism: Massilia niabensis; assembly: GCF_042655085.1. Classification (NCBI taxonomy): domain Bacteria; kingdom Pseudomonadati; phylum Pseudomonadota; class Betaproteobacteria; order Burkholderiales; family Oxalobacteraceae; genus Massilia; species Massilia niabensis. The sequence continues at coordinate 15,288 of NZ_JBHSMU010000009.1, forward strand.
CGCAGGCGGCGCCGGCGGTGATCGGCATGCCGACGAAGTAGCGCGGATCGGTACGCCCGACTGAGATGTTGAAGCGGGCCAGGCGCAATGCGCCGCAGGCCACGAAGATGAAGCAGGCAAGCCCGCCCATGCGCACGATGGTCGGGTGCGCGGCGCCGAGCTGGGAGAAGCCGTAGCAGTACAGCAGCAGGCCAGGCGCGCAGCCGAAGTTCATGACGTCGGCGATCGAATCGAGCTGCACGCCGAAGTCGGACTGGGTGTTGGTGGCGCGGGCGACGAAACCGTCGAGCGCGTCGAACACCCCGGCTAGCACCAGCAGAATGGCGGCCAGCCGGAAGTCGCCGGGCGCGCCGACCTGGGCATTGTCGACCGTGATGACGATGCTGCCGAATCCGCAGGCGATCGACAGCAGCGTCACGAAACTCGGCAGGGCAAACTTGGCGCGCGCGAGGCGTGCAGATGGGGGTCGGTTCAATTCGTGTCCGGTCAAGAGAAGGGTGAACCTATTCTACAGGGCACGCGCCCGCCATCGCGCACGCTGCTCTTCGTCATGCGGATGGGTTTTGTCCTAGAATGTGCCACTTTGGCGTTATATACAAGAATCAGGAGTGCTGGGATGAGCGACATGCTGCGCGTGAGGATGATACTGGCGGGATGCGTCACCGCCCTGGCCCTGGCCGCTTGCGGCGGCGGCGGCAGCGATGGCGGCTCGGACACGGCCCAGCCGCCCCCGACCGGCAATACTCCCCCGCAGCCGACGACGCCGGCCAATCCCGATCCGCTCACGCCGCCTCCACCGGTGACGCCGACGCCGGTTGCTCCGGGCGCACCTATCCTGACCGGCAATATCGCCCTCGACGGACGCGAATGGATCAATTTCCGCCGCGCCCAGATCGGCATGACGACGCTGGCGCGCAGTACCGTGATCGATATCGCAGCGCAGGGCCACTCCGAGTACCAGCGCGTCAACAACACCATCACGCACGACCAGACGCCCGGCCGCCAGGGCTTCACCGGCGCGGCCCTGGCCGACCGCCTGCAGTCGGCCGGGTACGTATTCAACACCAGCAGGAGCCGGGCCTATGGCGAAGTCATTTCCGCCACCAGCAACGGCTCGGGCCAGTACATGGCCGAGGAACTGATCACCGCCATTTATCACCGTTTCGTGATCTTCGAACCGATATTCAAGGAAATCGGCACCGGCGCGGCGACGACCAGCACTGGCTATAACTATTTCACCGCCAACTTCACCGCCAACAACGGCTATGGAACGGGCCTGGCCAGCGGGGAGGTCGCGGTGTGGCCGTTCAGCGGCCAGACCGCAGTGCCGCGCAACTTCTTCAGCAATACCGAATCCCCCGACCCGGTACCTGACCGCAACGAAGTCGGCTATCCGATCAGCGTGCACGCCAATATCGACGCCACCATCCAGGTGACCACCTTCAGCGTGCGTCCACGCGGCGGCGCCGACATGACGGTGCGGCTGCTGACGAATGCGAACGACACCCATACCGGCCGCTCGTCGGCCGCGATCGTGCCGCTGGCGCCGCTGGCGGCGGGCACCGTCTACGACGTCAGCTTCGCCGGCACGGTCGGCGGCACCCCGGTGTCGCGCACCTGGTCGTTCACCACCCTCTGACCGCCGCTACCTCCTGATGACGCGCGGCCCCGGCTGTTCCCCATCCCGGTCCGGCGCTTTGCCGGCAATCGATGTGGAAGCCGGTGTCGAGCGCCTGATGGGCAACCGGCACATCTACCTGCGCGCGCTGGCGCGCTTTCGCACCGATTACCGCCATGCCGGCGCGGCCATTCGCGCCGCGCTCGATGGCGGCGACATGGCGCTCGCGCAGCGCCTGGCGCATACGCTCAAGGGTGCGGCGGGAATGATTGAAGCGGGCGCCCTGTCCGCGGCCACGCTGGCATTCGAACAGGGCCTGCGCAGCGGCGAGGACCATGTCGACGCCCTGTTCCTGCGCGTTGATGAGGCGCTTTCCCATGTGCTGCATGAACTGGAGGGCATGGCGCTCGCGCTGGAAGAGCCAGCGTCGCGGGCAACGCCTGCCGGGCCCCACACAAGGGCCAGGCTGCGCACTCTGCTCGACATCGGCGATGGCGCCGCGGTCGAGCTGGTCGCGGCGGCGCGCACCGAACTGGCGGCGGAACTCGGGGAGCGGGAATATGAAGCCTTGCGCGCGGCAGTGATGGTGTTCGATTACGAGCGCGCGCTGGAACTGCTGGACCAGCCAGATTTAGCCGGAAAATAAACGGCTGGCGATTTTAGCGGGTGTATTCGGCTTCTTCGTCGAAAGCGTCGGTGCAGTCCTTGCCGCAGAAGCGGCGCACACTGTCGACCGGCTTCTCGCAATACCAGCACGAACCCTTCGGGGGCAGGCTGAGCCGCGTCGGCCGTGTTTGCGCCGCGGCTGCGGCGGAAGCCATCGGCTCGCGCGCCACACTGTCGTTCATCACACTGTCTTGTATCGTTTCCAAGGTCGCCTCCTACCGCAGAACATCAATCCGTAAAACAATATTACTTTGGCGGAACATTACAAGACATGAGGCAACGCAATCAGATGCCCGATGTCCGGCAGCGCTGCCACAGCCGTTTTTGATGCTTCAGTGTGCGCCCAACCCGGCGCAGCCGCAATGTCGTTATCGCCGTCTGTTTACTGTTGCGGCAACCATGCAACACCTCGCCTGATGGGAGCGCTGTAGGTGTCAAAGCTGCGTCATTAGCGAGATCAGCTGCGGAAATCATAGCAGTAGCAAAGGCGCATTCCGGCCGCGTTCCAATCGTGCGCGCCGCTCGAAAGCCCTCTTTTGTGTAACAGAATGCAAGGCATTTTCAGCGCGGCTGGGCTGGCTCGAGCGACACGCGCAGACCGTTCGTCGTGGTCGCGATCCGGGTCGGCACGTACTGCACGCCGGCATAGCGCAGCTCTTCCATGCGGAAGCTGTAGACCGGAATATCGGGCAGGGCCCGGTCGAGCAGGCCGTTGGCGGCGCGCGCGAGCTGACGCTGGACCGACTCGTCGATGCCGTTAACGGCAAAGCGTTCGATGCGCGGCTCGGTGAGGTAGACGCCGTTGCGCCCCTGGTCGATATACAGGCGCCCCGAAAACGCCAGCGTGCCGGCGAGCGGAGTGCGCAGGAAGGTTTGCGCGACGCTGGCATCCACCGTCAGCGACACGCGGTCGCCCGGCAGCACGTTCAGTTGCGGACGAGACAGGCGCACGTCGAACAGTTCGAGCAGGCGGTTGTCGACGGGGAAACGGCGGTCGAGGCCGGCCTGCAGTTTATGCAGCGGCAGGTCGACCTCGCGCGGGCCGAGGATGCTGGCGCAGGAGACCAGCAGGACGGCGCCGGAAATGGCGGCCAGGCCCGTCAACAGTCTGCGCCGGGCGGGCAGGTTCTTCTCAAGCATGGTCACTCCTCTGTTTGCTTGAGGAGAGCCTAGCATGGCGGCGCGCGGGGACGCGCCGCGCTCGGCAAGCTATTTGCCGATACAAAACCGGCTGAAAATCACCCCAAGCAAATCATCCGGCGTGAACTGGCCCGTAATGCTGGACAGCTGATCCTGCGCCAGCCTCAGCTCTTCGGCAAACAGGTCGAGCGACTGGTCATCCTGCGCCGCATGCTGGGCCGCCATGTCGAGATGCTGCCTCGCCCCGCGCAGCGCGATCAGGTGGCGTTCGCGCGCCAGGTACAGCGACTCGCCGGTCTGCTGCCAGCCCGCGATGCGCAGCAATTCCGCGCGCAGCAGGTCGATGCCCAGCTTTTCGTTGGCCGACAGGTAGATATGCGTCGCGTCCGCCGCGCCCTCGACCGCTGCACGGTGGCCCGACAGGTCGATCTTGTTCCAGATGCGCACCACCGGCACTCCGGCCGGGAAAGCGGCGACGATCGTTTCATCGGCCGCGCTCGGGCCCAGGCTCGCATCGAGCAGGTGCAGGATCACGTCCGCCTTGCCGACTTCCCCCCAGGTGCGCTCGATGCCGATGCGCTCGACCACGTCGATCCCTTCGTCGATCGCGCGGATGCCCGCCGTGTCGATGATATTCAGGGGAATACCCTCGATCTGGATCGTCTCGCTGACCTTGTCGCGCGTGGTGCCGGCGATCGGTGTGACGATCGCCACTTCCGCCCCGGCCAGCGCGTTCAATAGCGACGACTTGCCGACATTCGGCTGCCCGACCAGCACCACGTTCAGGCCCTCGCGCAGCAGGGCGCCTTGCGCCGCCTGGCGGAACACGTGCTCGAGCGACTCGATGATTCCACCCAGTTGCCCGCGCGCGTTCGACTTCTCGAGGAAATCGATCTCCTCTTCCGGGAAGTCCAGAGTCGCCTCAACCAGCATCCGCAGGTTGATGGTCTGCTCCACCAGCCGGTGCACCACCTGCGAGAACGCGCCCGATAGCGATTGCGAGGCCGAGCGTGCCGCCGCCTCGGTGGAGGCGTCGATCAGGTCGGCCACGGCTTCGGCTTGCGCCAGGTCGAGCTTGTCGTTGAGATAGGCGCGGCGCGTGAATTCGCCGGGTTCGGCCAGGCGCAGGCCGTGCTCGCGACCCGCTTCCAGCACCCGCGCGAGCAGCATCTGCAGCACCACGGGCCCGCCGTGGCCGTGCAATTCGAGCACGTCTTCACCTGTGTACGAATGCGGCGCCTTGAAATACAGCGCGAGGCCCTGGTCGATGACGGCGCCGTCCCCCGACTTGAACGGGATGTAGGTGGCATGGCGCGGCGCCAGTTGGGTACCGGGGAACAGGGTGTCGATCAGCGCGCCGAGCGACTTGCCCGAGGCGCGCACGACGCCGATGCCGCCGCGTCCTGGTGCGGTGGCGATGGCGGCAATGGGAGAGGTATCAAGCTTCATCGACGAATTGTAAGTGATTTATGGAAGGGAACGGAAAGCCCGGCGGGCCACACCTGGCAGACCGTTTATAGCCAGCAAGTGACCTCGGTACAATATCTGGCAGAGTTGGCGCCGATCCAGTTCAACTCGGGCCTCGTCAGCGGCCTGTGGCTTGACTCGAGCCCGGCGCAGTTCCAGAGCTATCACGGCTTCTACGGCTGCCTCGACCAAGCTTGCAACATCGCAGCGGCAACCTCGCCTTTAATTTTGTCCAGGCCGACATCGAGGAAGTGCCGGAACCGGCAAGCCTGGCCTTGTTCGGCCTGGGCATCCTGGGCGCCGCTGCCGCACGCCGCCGCAAAGCCGCCTGAGCGAATTGCCAGGCTGAAAAACAAGAAGCCCGTGGAGTCCACGGGCTTCTTTGCGTTCAAGGCAGCTTACGCCTTACCTGTTCGGCTTTACTTCTTTGTTTCGTACTTCTTCGTGATCACCCACTGCTGCGCGATCGACACCAGGTTGTTGACCACCCAGTACAGCACCAGGCCCGACGGGAAGAACACGAACATGACCGAGAACGCTAGCGGCATGAACAGCATCATCTTCGCCTGCATCGGGTCGGCCGGCTGTGGGCTGAGCTTTTGCGTGATGAACATCGAGCCGGCGTACAGGACCGGCAGGATGAACCACGGGTCAGGCTGGGTCAGATCCTGGATCCAGCCGATCCACGGGGCGCCGCGCATCTCGACCGAGGCCAACAGCACGTAATACAGCGCCAGGAACACCGGCATCTGCACCAGGATCGGCAGGCAGCCGCCCAGCGGATTGATCTTCTCGGCCTTGTACAGCTCCATCGTGGCCTGCTGCATCTTGACCGGGTCGGCTTTGTAGCGCTCGCGGATTGCCTGCATCTTCGGCGTCACCACACGCATCTTCGCCATGCTGCGGTAGCCCGCGGCCGACAGCGGGAAGAAGGCCAGCTTGATCAGGATGGTGAAGGCGATGATGGTCCAGCCCCAGTTGCCCAGCACCTTGTGGATCTGGTCCATGATCCAGAACAGCGGCTTGGCGATGATCGCGAACATGCCGTAGTCCTTGACCAGCTCGAGGCCCGGGGTGATCGTTTCCAGCGTCTTCTCATCCTGCGGCCCCGAATACAGGCGCGCCGTGTTCGAGACGGTGGCGCCCGGCGCCACGGTGCCAAGCGGCTGGACGGTGCCGATGGCGTACAGGTTGGTTCCCAGCTTCTTCGTGAAGATTTCACGCGCTGCATTTTCGGCCGGAATGAAGGCCGACGCGAAGAAGTGCTCCGAAATGGCAACCCAGCCGCCGTTCGCCTTGGTGGCGTGCTCGGCCTTGCCCTTTTCGATGTCTTCGAAGGTCAGCTTCTGGTACTTGTCTTCCGGCGTCCACAGGGTCGGGCCCGTGTAGCTCGGCATGAAGAACGACTCGCCCGGCGGCGGGTTGCCGTCGTGCTGCAGCTGCAGGTAGAGCGAAGGCTGCACCGGCACCGCGGTCAGGTTCGTCACGTCGTGGCGCACGTCGATGACGTAGTCGCCGCGCTTGAACGTCAGCGTCTTGGTCAGCTTCACGCCGCCCTGCTCGGCTTCGAGCACGACCTGCACCGAATTGTTGCCGTCGAGCGTACGCGCGCCCGGACGCGCCACGAATGGCGTGTTGTGGTTCGGCAGCACGCCGGCCGGGGTCGAGCCGATCAGGCCGGTCTGGCCGAGGTAGACGTTGTTGCCCGAGACGTCGAACAGGACCTGGTTCCTGGTCTTGTCGTACTGGTCCGGGTACTTCAGCAGCTCGAGGCGGCGGATCACGCCGCCGACGGTGTCGATCTCGGCTTTCACGACGTCGGTAGTGATGGTGATGCGCTCGGCACGCACCGGCGCAGGCGCGGCCGGCTGGCCCGGCAATGCACCAGGCACGGCGCCCGGGACCGCGCCCGTTTGCGCTGCGGCGGGAACGCCGGTGGTGCCATTCGCGGCGGGGGCCAGCGCGGTGGCAACCTTGGCCGGCGGCGCAGGCGAGAACATCGACTGCTTACCGTTCGACACCATCCAGTTGTTCCACAGGATGACTAGCGAGACGGAAAAGACAATCCACAGAATGGTACGTTTATTGATTTCCATTGAGGTATTGATCAGGAGTGGTTGCAACCGCAAGCGGCTGAGTGGGAATGCGTGTGCCCCTTGGGCGGCACGGGGTCGACGCCGCCGGCGTTCCAGGGGTGGCAGCGGCCGAGTCGGCGCGCGGCCAGCCAGCTGCCGCGCAGCGCACCATGGGTCTGGAGCGCCTCGATGGCATAGCTGGAACAGGACGGGTAAAAGCGGCAATTCTGCCCGAGCATCGGCGACAGCACGAGCCGGTAAGCACGCACGATCCAGATGAGCAAGGTCTTCATGAGATTAAGGGCGCTGGCGCCGGCCCGGCGGGCCGCCGCGGGCGCTGGCTAGCGAGCAGGCGCGAGAGTTCCGCGTGCAGCAGGCGTTTCAGGGCGCTGTTGGTCGCCGGACCCGCCTTCGTGTTGACCGGGCGAGCCAGGCGGATGATGCAATCGACGGCCTGGATCTCGTTCGTGCGGAACAGCTCGCGTGTGATGCGCTTGATGGTATTGCGGGTGACGGCGCGCGGCGCGAAACGCTTGGCCGCGACGATACCCAGCCGCGCATGGGGCAGCGGGCTGGGCCGTGTGTACAACACGAAATGCGCGGATTTTTGCGCTGGCCGCAAACGAAAAACGGATGAGAACTCATCCGTTTTTAGAATGCGCCGAGCGCGCGCGAAGTCGTGCGAACCTTCGCCTGTCATGGCTGACCGCGGTCGATCAGGCACTACTGGCTTAGACAGCCAGACGCTTGCGGCCCTTGGCGCGGCGTGCGTTCAGAACCTGGCGGCCACCACGGGTAGCCATACGTGCGCGGAAGCCGTGCGTGCGCTTGCGACGAACGACGGAAGGTTGGTAAGTACGTTTCATGGTGGTCTCGCTTAAAGCAAAATAGGATGCAAAATCGGGTCTGACGTCTTCGTCAGGAATCGGCGCCGATGACAGTTCGCAGATGTTAAGCCAGCGTCACGCCACACAGCTCATCCGTGCATATCGAGGCCGAAATTGACTGGCTGACAGGCGTGCGGACGGGGAACCCTGAATTAGACTCTATTTGGCGCCACACTGTCAAGGCAGCTGTTGTTTCCCGCTGTCGCTTTCCTTATGTATAAGTACGCTTTTATCCCCAGCCAACCGCCGAAAAGGCCGGGCTCCCTGTGGATAACTCCCGAGAAAACGGGTAAAATAGCGTGTTACGTATCACGAAGCCGCACACATGGAAAATTTTTGGCAGACCGCCTCAGCGCAGCTGGAGCTCGAGCTGACGCCGCAGCAATACAGCGCATGGATCAAACCGCTAGTCGCCCTCGATTACGAGGATGGCAAGCTGCGCATTGCAGCGCCCAACCGCTTCAAGCTCGACTGGGTGAAGTCGCAGTTCGCCAACCGCATCACCGCGCTCGCCTGCCAATACTGGGAAGCCCCGGTCGAGGTGCAGTTCGTGCTCGACCCGCGCCTGAATAAAAAAATTCCGGATGCGGTGCGCCCTGCCCCGGCCAACACGCCGATGCCGGGCGAGCTGCGCGCCTCGCCGCAGTCCATCGAGCCGCAGCCGAACCTGAACATCGCCAACTCGCCGAAACGGGAGCAGAGCCGCATCAACCCGGACCTGACCTTCGACAGCTTCGTGACCGGTAAGGCCAACCAGCTGGCGCGCGCCGCCGCGATCCAGGTCGCGAACAACCCGGGCGTGTCGTACAACCCGCTGTTCTTCTACGGCGGCGTCGGCCTCGGTAAAACCCACTTGATCCACGCGATCGGCAACCAGGTCATGGCCGACCAGCCGGGCGCGCGCATCCGCTACATCCACGCCGAGCAGTATGTGCGCGACGTCGTCACCGCCTACCAGCGGAAAGGCTTCGACGACTTCAAGCATTACTATCACTCGCTTGACATGCTGCTGATCGATGATATTCAATTCTTCGGTGGCAAGAGCCGCACGCAGGAAGAGTTCTTCTATGCGTTCGAGGCGCTGATCGCTGCGAAAAAGCAGATCATCATCACCTCGGATACCTATCCGAAAGAGATCACCGGCATGGATGACCGCCTGATCTCGCGCTTTGACTCCGGCCTGACGGTCGCGATCGAGCCGCCGGAACTGGAAATGCGCGTGGCCATCCTGCTCAAAAAAGCGCAGTCCGAGGGCGTGATCCTGTCGGACGACGTCGCCTTCTTCGTGGCGAAACACCTGCGCTCGAACGTGCGCGAGCTGGAAGGCGCGCTGCGCAAGATCCTGGCCTACTCGCGCTTCCACGGCAAGGACATCACGATCGATATCGTGAAAGAAGCCCTCAAGGATTTGCTGTCGGTACAAAACCGCCAGATCTCGGTGGAAAACATCCAGAAGACCGTCGCCGACTTCTTCAACATCAAGGTCGCCGACATGTACTCGAAGCGGCGCCCGGCCAACATCGCCCGCCCGCGCCAGATCGCCATGTACCTGGCGAAAGAGCTGACCCAGAAGAGTTTGCCGGAGATCGGCGAGCTGTTCGGCGGCCGCGACCACACCACGGTGCTGCACGCGGTGCGCAAGATCGCGGGAGATCGCCAGAAAAACCCCGAGTGCAACCACGAACTGCACGTGCTGGAACAGACCCTGAAGGGCTGATCCCCTCGAAGCTCAGCCGGGGGTGGTAATTGCCCTCGGCAAGCGGCAAAATAGTGCTATAGAAATACTTTCATCAAATAAACCTTTCGAGGACAAATATGCAATTGGTCAAAACCACCCGAGACACACTTCTCCGGCCACTGCAGATCGTGAGCGGTATTGTCGAGCGTCGGCACACTATGCCGATTCTGGCCAATATCCTCATCCGCAAGGACGGCGAGAGCGTCTCCTTCCTGTCGACCGACACCGAAGTGCAGATCACGACGCTGGCCAACATCGGCTCTGGCGACGACATCACCGGCACCACGGTCGCCGCGCGTAAGTTATTGGACATTTTGCGCGCGCTGCCGGAGTCCGGCGATGTGACGATGACGCTGGCCAACAAGCGCCTGACGGTACAGAGCGGCAAGTCGCGCTTTGCGCTGCAAACGCTGGCGGCCGAGGAATTCCCGACCGTCTCCGTGGCCGACACCTATAACGCCTCGGTCACCCTGCCGCAAAAGACGCTGAAGCACCTGTTCAACATGGTGCACTTCGCGATGGCGCAGCAGGACATCCGCTACTACCTGAACGGCCTGCTACTGGTGCTGGACGGTAACAAGGTGATTGCCGTTGCCACCGACGGCCACCGCCTGGCCTTCTGCCAGGTGCAGGCCGAGCAGGAATTCGAGCGCCAGGAAGTCATCATCCCGCGCAAGACGATTATTGAACTGCAGCGCCTGCTGGAAGAAAGCGACGAGACCGTGCGCCTCGACATCGCCGCCTCGCAAGTAAAACTGACCTTTGCCGACATCGAACTGGTGTCGAAACTGGTCGAGGGTAAATTCCCTGATTACACCCGCGTGATCCCGAAGGGTTACAAGAACGACTTCACGATCAGCCGCGACGAACTGCTGCGCTCGCTCCAGCGCGCTGCGATCATGACCAGCGACAAGTTCAAGGGCGTGCGCTGCATCATCACCCCGGGCAGCATGAAGATCAGCTCGACCAATGCTGACCAGGAAGAAGCGGTCGAAGAACTCGAAATCGACTACGGCGGCGACCAGATCGACATCGGCTTCAACGTGACGTACCTGCTCGACGTGCTGAACAACCTGAAGTGCGACCAGATCAACATCGCACTGGGCGACTCGAATTCGTCGGCCCTGATCTCGATTCCCGACAATGGCGACTTTAAATATGTCGTCATGCCGATGCGTATTTAAGCGGCCACCAGCCGTCGATACCGCGCAGTCTGAATACATAGTTTTTTGAGAAAGTAGTCCATGTCCGATCACACCAATGAAATGCCCCAGTCGCCGATGATGTCGGACGACTACGGCGCCGCCTCGATTCAAATTCTGGAAGGCCTGGAAGCGGTCCGCAAGCGGCCGGGCATGTACATTGGCGATACCTCGGACGGCACCGGCCTGCACCACCTCGTCTTCGAAGTGCTGGATAACTCGATCGACGAGTCGCTCGCCGGCTACTGCACCGAAATCCATGTGACCATCCACGCGGACAATTCGATCTCGATCGCCGACAACGGCCGCGGCATCCCGACCGGCGTCAAAATGGACGACAAGCACGAGCCGAAGCGCTCGGCGACCGAAATCGCCCTGACCGAACTCCACGCCGGCGGCAAGTTCAACCAGAACTCGTACAAAGTATCGGGCGGCCTGCACGGCGTGGGCGTGTCCTGCGTGAATGCGCTGTCGAAGCTGCTGCGCGTGACCGTGCGCCAAAAAGGCAAGGTCCACCAGATGGAATTCGTGCGCGGCGTTCCGCAGAACCGCGAAATCGAGATCGTCGACGGCTTCGAAGTCTCCCCGATCAAGGTGATCGGCGAAACCGACAAGCGCGGTACCGAAGTGCACTTCTGGGCCGACGAGGAAATCTTCACCCACGTCGAATTCCACTACGAGATCCTCTCGAAGCGTATTCGCGAGCTGTCCTTCCTGAACAACGGCGTCAACATCCGCCTGAGCGACCACCGCACGGGCAAGGAAGAAGTCTTTGCCTTCGAAGGCGGCACCCGCGGCTTCGTCGAGTACATCAACAAGACCAAGAGCGTCCTGCACCCGACCGTGTTCCAGGCCACGGGCGACCGCATGTCCGAGCATGGCACCAACATCTCGGTCGACGTGTCGATGCAGTGGAACGACGCCTACAACGAGCAGGTGCTGTGCTTTACCAACAACATCCCGCAGCGCGACGGCGGCACCCACCTGACCGGCCTGCGTGCGGCGATGACGCGCGTGATCAACAAATACATCGACGAGCACGATTTCGCGAAAAAGGCGAAAGTCGAAATCTCGGGCGACGACATGCGCGAGGGACTCACCTGCGTGCTGTCGGTGAAAGTGCCTGAGCCAAAATTCTCGTCGCAGACCAAAGACAAGCTGGTGTCGTCCGAAGTGCGCGGCCCGGTCGAGGAAATCGTCGCCAAGACGCTGACGGACTTCCTGAACGAAAAGCCGAACGACGCCAAAATCATCTGCGGCAAGATCGTGGAAGCAGCCCGTGCCCGTGAAGCGGCCCGCAAGGCGCGCGACCTGACCCGCCGCAAGGGCGTGATGGACGGCCTCGGCCTGTCCTCGAAACTGGCGGACTGCCAGGAACGCGACCCGGCGCTGGCCGAACTGTACATCGTCGAGGGTGACTCGGCAGGCGGTTCCGCGAAGCAGGGCCGCGACCGCAAGTTCCAGGCGATCCTGCCGCTGCGTGGCAAGGTGCTGAACGTGGAAAAGGCGCGTTTCGAAAAGATGCTGTCGTCGGAGCAGATCACGACCCTGATCGCCACCCTCGGCACCTCGATCGGCCCGGACGAATTCAACGTCGACAAGCTGCGCTACCACCGCATCATCATCATGACCGATGCGGACGTCGACGGCGCCCACATCCGCACCCTGCTGCTGACGCTGTTCTACCGCCAGATGCCGCAACTGGTCGAGCGTGGCCACATCTACATTGCCCAGCCGCCGCTGTACAAAGTAAAGGCCGGCCGCGACGAGCGCTACCTGAAGGATGACATCGAGGAAGCGAGCTACATGATGATGGTGGCGCTCAATGGCGCCTCGCTGATCCCGCGCGAAGGCGCCGAGCCGATCAACGGCGACGCGCTGGCTGAACTGGTGCGCCAGTACAACCTGGCCAACGCCATCATGATGCGCCTGACCCGCGTGATCGACCGCGCCGCGCTGACCGCCATCATGAGCGGCATCACGCTCGACATGAGCACGCTGGACGCGTCCGGCGTTTCCGCCAAGGCGATGGAAGCGGCGATCAACGACCCCGCAGTGCGCGTGGTCGTGCGCTCGGACGAGATCAGCGAAAAGCACTCCCTGCGCATCGAGCGCATGCGCCACGGTAACGTCTACGTGACCTCCATCGACGCCGACTTCGTGCTCAGCAACGACTACGCCGTGCTGGCCAACGCCGCCGCCACCTTCCAGGGCCTGATGGGCGAAGGCGCCATCATGCGCCGCGGCGAAGGCGAAAAGATGAAGGAATTCGCCGTGCGCGAATTCCACGAAGCGATGATCTGGCTGCGCGAAGAAGCCGAGCGCGGCGTGTCGAAGCAGCGCTACAAGGGCCTGGGCGAGATGAATCCGGAACAGCTGTGGGAAACCACGATGGACCCGACCGTGCGCCGCCTGCTGCGGGTGCAGATCGAGGACGCGATTGCGGCGGACCAGATCTTCACCACGCTGATGGGCGACGACGTGGAGCCGCGCAGGAACTTTATTGAGTCGAATGCGCTGCAGGCGGGGAACATCGACGTCTGATCCGTCTGACGCAATGAAAAAGCCAACCGTCGAGGTTGGCTTTTTTTTCAGCTGTCCTGTTCAGGAATCGAGCGCACGACCAGGAACTGATACGACATCGCACCGAGGAAGGCAATGCCGGCGCCCGTGAGCAGGGCCGGCACGAAGGACCAGGTCTGCGCAATGAAGCCGGTCAGGATCGGCGCCAGCGCGCCACCAATAAAACCGCCGAAGTTCTGGATCGCGCCAAGCGACGCAATCCGGCTGCGCGGTGCCACCACGGTGACGAGCGACCAGGAGCAGGCTGACGCAGCATTGGCCAGGAAAATCACGATCGAGATGCAGGCAATGGCGACGGTATTGCTCTCGACCAGCGCTGCCGGAATCGTGAACGCCACCATGCCCAGCATTGCCGCCACCACCGCCCTGCGCCGGCCGGCCAGCGGCGAAGTTGAATTCCGCGCCACCCGGTCGGAAGCCCAGCCTGCAATCAGGGCGCCGGCGAAGCCGCACGCGAAGGGAATCGAGGCCGCCAGACCGGCGTACGCGATGTCCATCTGGCGCTCGGTTCGCAGATAGCCCGGTAGCCAGGTCAAATACACCCAGTTCAGGTAGACCGACCCGGAAAAACCAAACAGCATGCCCCAGGTGGCGCGGTGCCGGAACAGCGCGCGCCAGGATGCAAAAGTCGTTTTCGGCGCTGGCTCTGGGCTCTGCCCCGCATCGAGGTAGGCGATCTCAGCCTCGGACATCTGCCCACGGACCGGATCGCGGTACAAGGCGACCCAGATCACTGCCGCCACCAGGCCCATCGCGCCAGTGACGAAGAACGCCCAATGCCAGCTCGTGGCGGCGATCAGCGGCGACAGGAGCAAAGGCGCGAGCGCCACGCCCAGCGGCGACGCCGAATTGTAGACGCCGGTCGGCGTGCCGCGTGCACGCAGCGGAAACCAGTTGCTCACCACCCGCGCCGCCGCCGGGAACTGCGGCGCTTCACCAATCCCGAGGACGATACGCGCGATCACGAACCAGCCGAAGGTGGAGACGAGCCCGCCCGCGGCTTGGGCCAGCGACCACACCACTAGACCCATGCCGAGCAGCCAGCGCGGCCCGATCTTGTCGACCAGCGCACCGACCGGAAGCTGGCATAGCGCATAGCTCCAGGAGAACGCCGACAGCAGCAGGCCCATCTGACCAAGCGAAAGGCCGAGGTCTGCCCGGATGAACTCGTTGGCGACGGCAAGGGTGGCGCGGTCGAGGTAGTTAATGACGCCGGTGAGGACCAAGAGCACAAGGGCCAGGGTTTGACGGCGGCGGATGCGCGGAGGGGTAGTTTCGTAGGCAGGGATAGCGTTCATTGCAGGATGCTACCAAATGAACGTTGCTAGGTCGAAAGATATTCTGGGCGCTGATGGATTGCGCTCCGTGCTGCAGACCGCAGCCGCTGTACGAGGTGAGGTGTCAGCCAACGACGCCCGCTGGCTCCAGGATTGCCTCCGACCGAATTGCGACGTATTGATACCACACAACCCGACAAATCTACCGAACGCGACAATCGCTCCTGGCCGTCGCGTAGCGCGCTGGGAGAGCTACGCAAACTGATCGGTTCTTCCCGGAATAACTTGAGCGGAGTGACGATGGCGATTGATGCATACCTGCAGATAGACGGGATCAAGGGCGAATCCCAGGACGACGGGCACAAGGGTTGGATCGAGTGCCTGGACGTGGACTTTGGCGTGACACAACCTCGCAGCGCCACCGCATCGACTGGCGGCGGGCATACTGCTGAACGTGCCGAGTTCGACGACATCCTGCTTTCCAAGATGACCGATCTCTCGACGCCGCTCCTGTTGCAGCACTGCGCGATGGGGAAGACCATCCCCAAGGCGAAGTTCGAATTCATGAGGGCGGACGGCGACGGCAAGCCCATCAAGTATTTCGAAATCGAGCTCGAAAATGTCCTGATCGGCATGTGCAAGCCCGGTATCCAGCCCGGTGTGGGGATGACCGAAAACCTGTGTCTCAAGTTTTCGAAGGTAAAGTGGAAGTACACGCAGCAGAAAATCGCGGGTGGCGTGGGCGGCAGCACCCTGGGCGGGTGGGATTTGGCCGTGAACAGAGTCGCTTCTTAGGAACGGCATGCGGCTCGACACGGAAAAATTCGCACAGCATTTGCGCAGGAAAGCGAGAGACAAGAGCCAAGGCAGATGCGCGTTCTACGTCCGCCTCGCACTTCAGGCCGGCGGTGCCCGTTTAGGCAGTCACCCCGGACATGCCAAAGAATACGGCCCGACATTAAGACGAATCGGATTTAGCGAAATCACAGTGGAAAATCCGCTCACGTACAAGTTTATGAAAGGCGACATCGTAGTGATACAGCCTTACTCTGGCGGCAACAAATCTGGGCATATTGCTGGATTCGACGGTACGCAATGGATTTCCGATTTCGTCCAGAAGGATTTCTGGTCCGGGCCTCAATATCGAAAGCACAAGCCAAGCCATGCATTCTATCGACCTTAACCGGCTTCTTGCCGCCGCGGTTCTAGCCGCCGCCAGTTGCAGTGCAGTGGCCGCACTCCCATCGCCCCGTATCCTGGTTGACCCGGTGCTGGGCTTGCGTTACGAAGCCGCTCGCGTCAAGTTCGATCCCCTTCCGGGCCAAGCGATCGCAAGCTGCGAAAACCTTGGAAAAAACGAGGAATGGCAGAGCGTATGGTTCATCTACGCGCAGGCTCGGGATCAGTCCGGGAGGACTTACTATGCCGCCGGCGGTTACGACATCTCCAGAAATTCGCCGGGCAAACCCCAGTTTACAACCGGCGATGCAGGGCTTATTTTCTTTACAGATCGAGGATCATGTACAACCCTTGAACAAGTGCGTGAAACCTTCGACGCAAGATTGTTCGATGACGAGATAACAGAACATATCCTCAAGCAGCTTGCCGTCGACTATGCGAAGAGACTGGAGCGTGCTTTCGGTGCGGCGAAGCTGCGCGCCGAACTACGGAATCAACACGTGGACCAGGACGCGCTTCCGCCAGAGCTGCGGCAAGCGCTCAGCCCTTACTTCGGCAAGTGATACGACGGGCACAAAGGTGGATCGAGTGACTGGATCCGGGTTTTGGTCTTGCTCACTCCCGTAGCGCCATCCACTGGCTGACGGTATGCCGCCGGTCCAACCCTATTCCGAACAAAGCAAATCCGGTCATATTGCCGGTTTCGATGGGCGGGTTTGGATCTCCGATTTCACTCAGCGGGACTTCTGGCCCGGTCCCGGATACCGAGAACATAGGCCAACTCATGCATTCTATCGTCCTTAATCGCCTTGTCACTAGCGCGCTACTCGCCCTTACCAGCTGCCACGCTTTCGCCACCAAACCGGGGCCACGCGTTTTAACCGAGCCTATTCTGAGCCTTCGCTACGAAACGGCGCGTGTGAAGTTCGATCCACTCCCTGCGCATGCGCTTATTAATTGCGAAACCATGCGGGACAACGAGTACGGCAAAGGCGTGTGGTTCGTTTATGCACAGACCAGCGATTCTTCAGGGAGAACCTATTATGTTAGCGGGGGATATGAGATCCGGACTGACGCGCCGGGACGATATGAAACCGGTGGGCTAGGCGCGGTCTTCTTTAAGACATGGCGCGTGAGGTTTTCGAGGAACGGTTGTTTGACGAGGAGCTGCCCGAAGCTGTTCTTAAAAGTCTGGCTGCCGATGTGCCCCGAAGGCTTGTGAAAGCATTCGGCGGCCCCGACAGACTCCGTGCCGAACTACGGAATCAACACGTGGACAAGGACGCGCTTCCGCCAGAGCTGCAGCAAGCGCTCAGCCCTTACTTCGATAAGTAATCCGGTGCGCTCCCTCATGGAACGCCAGCCTCACACCAGTATAACTACTGCAAGAGCGCAAGATGTGCGTCGGCGATCTGGCCTGCCGCATGGCGGCAGGGGGCCGGTGGCAGTTCTGCTCCCATCGTTATTGGCTCGGCAGCCGCGCGCACAGCACGCCGCTCCTGCGGAGGGACCGGCTCGGCGAAAAGAGACGTCCCAGTGGACGTTCGACACGATAGAAAAAAGCGGCGCCAGCCGTCAAGCTTGCTGCCCAAGCGAGCACCATACCTGCCGACTGAAGGTGCGCTCGAGGCGGTACGAATTCGGCAAATAACGCATTCACCACCAAGCAAACAGGAAAATGAACGAGGAACACCGAATAGGAGATTTTTCCCAAGCTGTTCACGACCAACCACGCCCTGGCCGAGCCAGGCGTTGACCTCGCACGGCCGAGCACGATTAGCGCACACGCCACCACCAGGGCGACCGCGGCACGACTTCTGAAATCAACCATCAGGGCCACTAGCGCCGGCAGCGCCATCATGAGCAGCAACACGGCCACAGTACGAGGGCGGCGAGTCGGATCGCTTGCCCACCACGCCAGCACACCTAACCCGTAGCTCCCAAGGAAATACGGCGCCCAGACGTCCCAATCAGAATCCAGATTAAAGTACAGCAGCGATGCGCCGACGGCCACTGTCACCACGGCCGGCATCAGCCAAGGCAGCACGCGATTTCGTGCAACTCGCCCGCATCCCCAAAGCAGCAAGCTCATCACCGCATACAGCTGAAAATCGACCGCCACATACCACGCCCCCGCCGACAACGCTTCATAGCCGAGCACATCCTGCAGCAACAGCGCATGCGCCGCCAACTGCCACACACTCGGCGGCGCCGAAATCGAATCGTGCGTCATCCACGCGCTACCCAGCGCAGAAGCCCCAACCGCCAGCAGCATCGCCACCATGAACGGCGGCGCCAGCTTCAAATAGCGCCGCCAGATCGTCCCCAGCGGATTGGCAAGGCCCGGATACCCCTGCGGCGACAGCGACTTCGCAGCAAGAAACCCGCCAATCACCAGAAACACCTGCACCGCAATCCGCGCATCATCCGCCAGCCAGTCAATCACCCCCGGCATCAACGGCCGCGCATGATCCGCCATCGGCCCATAAAACGCCAAGTGGTGCAGCACGATCAACTGCGCCGCCACCGCCTTCAACAGATTGATCACCCCAAACTCTGCCTGCTGCCCCCGCTCCGCCGCGGGCAATGCTTCAACGACTGCTCCCATCCACACTCCATGCTGACTAACTTCAACAACGCTTCCCGACGCTACCGCTGCAGGATTGCTGCTGATATGGCCGACCGGGCGCCATCATAGCCGAGCTTGCCGAATCGCTACCACGCTCCAATTGTGGGAATCGGTGAGATTGCCTGTGGTAACCTCCCCGTTCTTGTAACGCTTGCCGATCACCGCAGCGCTGCCATGGTGTCCGGGAACCCCGGTATTGCCAGCGTGTGGCCGTCGGCCTGACAGATGAAATTCGAAA
This sequence comes from Massilia niabensis, assembly GCF_042655085.1. NCBI lineage: Bacteria > Pseudomonadati > Pseudomonadota > Betaproteobacteria > Burkholderiales > Oxalobacteraceae > Massilia > Massilia niabensis. The sequence goes on from NZ_JBHSMU010000009.1 coordinate 33,987, forward strand.
CCAAGCTTAAACTCGCCGCCGGCGCCATCATCCTCGTCATGTCGACCGTGGCGGCGCTGCCGATGTTCGTCAATCACCAGGTCACGAGCGTGATGTCGGAGCTGCGCAGCGCGTCGCACGTCGAGCGCCTGCAGTTGAGCTTGCTGGAATGGCTGCTCAATGCGGAAACTGCCCAGCGCGGTTTCGTCATCACCGGCGACGAGCGCTTCCTCGATCCCTACCATGCGGCGGTCAACGGGATTCCGGCAACGCAGGCAGCGCTGCGCAAGGCAATGACCAGCGGGGAGGAAATCGCGCGCGCCGTGGCGCTCGAACGCGCCACCGCGGCCAAGATGCAAACCGTGGAGTGGACGATCACCCTGCGCCGCAACCAGGGCTTCGATGCAGCGACGACGCTGATGGGCACAGGCACCGGCAAGGCCCAGATGGACGCACTGCGCAACCTGATCGGCCGCGAGCTTGCCACCTATTCGCAGCGCCGCACCGAGCTCAGCGACCGGCTGGTGGCCACCTCGAATTCGGCGGCCAACGCTAGCCTGATGGCGACGCTGACCAACATCCTGTTCCTGGGCGGCGTGCTGATTGCCGCCTCGCGTGTCCTGCGCCAGCGCGACGCCGCCGAGCACAAGGCGCAGGCGGCCGCCGGCCAGGCGCGCTTGACGAGCGAACGCTTCTCCCTGCAGAACGAGCTGCTGTTCCGCAGCGCCGAGCTGATGCACTCGCTAGAGCTGGCCCAGACGGTCGACGAATCGGCCGGCGTGATTGCCAGCTACCTGCCGCGCCTGCTGCCGAATCTATCCGGCAGCCTCTACCTGTACAACAATTCGCGCGATGTCCTGGAGCGCAAGGCGGGCTGGGGTGACTTCGAAAACGAGCCGCAAACCATCGAGGCGCTCGACTGCTGGGCCCTGCGGCGCGGCAGCGTGCACCAGTTCGGGGGCGACCACGCCCTAGCCTGCCGCCACGCGGGCAAGGCCGACGTGGCGCGCCTGTGCCTGCCGCTGGTAACGCAGGGCGAGGTGATCGGCTGCGTGACGGTGACGGGGCCTGGCCTGCTGAGGGGCGCCGACGAGCAGCGCGCCTGGATCGGCCAGCTCGCCGAGCAGCTGGGGCTGGCGCTGAGCAACGTGCGGCTGCGCGTGTCGCTGCGCCAGCAGTCGATCGTCGATCCGCTCACCCAGCTCTACAACCGCCGCTACATGGACGAAGTGCTGAAACGCGAACTGGTGCGCGCGAGCCGCAGCGGCACGCCCGTCAGCGTGCTGGTGCTCGACCTGGACCACTTCAAGCGCATCAACGACACCTTCGGCCACGAAGCCGGCGACGCCGTCCTGCGCAGGGTGGCGCAGACGCTGCGCGAGAACATCCGTTCCTGCGACGTGGCCTGCCGCATGGGCGGCGAAGAGATGGTGGTGCTGCTGCCGGAATGCGGCATCGAGCACGCCGTCAAACGCGCCGATACCATCCGCCTGGCGATCGCGGCCAGCGAGGTGCTGCACGACGGCCAGCGCATCGGTGCAACCGCGTCGATCGGCGTGGCCTCGTATCCGCAGCACGGAGCCGACATGCAGGAACTGGTTCACGCGGCCGACCTGGCGCTATACGAGGCCAAGCACCAGGGGCGCGATTGCGTGCGCGTGGCGAAGATGGATGGCGCGGCCCTGCTGGTGAACGAGGACGCGGCGGGCATCTGACCCTTGACCTTACATCCGGTCCAGCAACTGCAAGGCCGCCCGGTCACTCATCACCAGCACCAGTTTCAGGCGCGCCCGTGTCATGCCAACAAAAAGTTTGCGCAGCACGACCTCGCTCATGTCCTCGAAATCGATCTCCGTAAAAATCAGCGCCGGCGCCGACTGGCCTTTGAAACGGTAGACCGATTCGGCCAGCAGCCCGCCCTCGCGGAACACGGGGTTGCCGAATAAATCGTAGTCGCCCGTGAACGAGCGCAGGGTGTGGGCGTCGCTCAGTTTGTCCAGGTTGAGGATGGCCGAGCGCTCGCGCCCGCGGAACGAGCAGATGGCGATGTCGGTGCGGCCGAAGCCGGCGGCCAGACAGCTCGTCACCGCGCGCCGGGTCTGGGCCAGCATGGCCTCGATGTCGCCTTCGGGATAGGTGAGTTCCTCGATGTCGCCGCCTTTGAAGGGGCTGCCCGCCTCCACCGGCTCGCGCGCGGCGCCGATCGATTTGAGCATCTGCACGATCTGGCGCGGGCTGCGGTAGTTGGTGTCCGAATGCAGTTTTACCCAGCTAGGGAGCGGCACCATCTGGCGGCCGTACAGGTTCTGGTCCGGGTCTTCCAGCCAGATGGCGCGCCCATTCTCTTTCAGCATGCCCAGCACGATGTCGCGCCAGGCAATCGAAAAGTCCTGTCCTTCGTCGACGATCAGCACGTCGAACTGCCAGGTTTCCGGCAGCGCGACTTCGGCCAGCGCCTTTTCGATGTCGTTCCAGACCTCGGGCGAGGAATAGTCGGGCGTGACGTCCTGGGCGCGCATCCAGGCGTCGCACAGCATGTGGAAGGTCGACACCCGCCCGCCGGGCGGCACCAGGCGCTCGATGTGGTCGGCCAGCGGCCGGTTGAAGCACACGTACAGCGGGCGCAGGCCGGCGTCGATGGCGGCCTGGTACTCGGCCAGCGCCAGCTGGGTCTTGCCGCTGCCGGCGGTGCCGACCACGCGCAGGCGGAACGGCTCGAATTCCAGGCGGCGCGCCCAGGTGGCCAGGCCGCCCGAGAGGCGCGTCACCATCTGCGTGGCCGAGCCGATCATCGAGCTGGGGTCGGGGCGCAAACTCAGGGTGTCGCCGAGGAAGCGTGTGATCTTGTCGAATTCGTCGGTTTTGTCCGTGATCGGCAGCGCCTCGCGGATCACCTTGGCCAGCCGCCCTTTATTGGTGGCGTCGATGATGTGGCGCGGGTCGATGCCGGCCAGGTTCGGGTCGCGCACCGTGTAGTCGGGGGCGTACAGCAGGTAGTCGATCGACAGCTCGCCCTGGTAGCGGCGCGTCAGGCCCTCGATCGTGTGCAGGATATGGGCGCGGATTTTACGGGGCTTGCCCTGGAAGTTTTTTAGTAAACCATCCCGCGTTTCGTTGAGGAGGCCCGCCACCTGCTCGATCAGCAGCATGCGCCCGTTCGGGGCGACGATGATGAAGTCGACATCGCCATACACCGAGAAGCCCGCCTCCACGTTCGTCCAGTGCACCCCGTGGTAGATGTGATAGGGCGTGTCACTTAGCCGCTGGTCGAGGAAGGCGAGGGTTTCGATCTCGCGTGCTGCATTTCCGGTGACGGACATCTCGCGCCAGCCGGCAGGATGAATTTGGGCCATGGGTTTCGGAAAGTGCAGATAGTAAGTTAGCAAGACAAGATGACAATACGAGTAGCAAGATTGTAAGGCTGTTCACAGGAAGTAAACACACTGTTGGATGCAGGACGCCGGCAGCGCATCAAGTTTTGTACTATCATAAGTTACATGAGACGCGATTCCCGACTTTCCTCGATCCTGCACCTGCTCCTGCACATGGCCCACAGCGAGCGCCCCTTGACGTCCGAAGAGCTGGCCGGCTTCCTGCACACGAACCCCGTGCTGGTGCGCCGCACCCTGGCGGGCCTGCGCGAGCGCGGCTATGTCGGCTCGGGCAAAGGCCATGGCGGCGGCTGGGTCATTACCGCAGACCTGCGCCAGGTGACGCTGCGCGACATCTACGAAGCCGTCGGCGCGCCCACCATCTTCGCGATGGGCAACCGGGTCGACCATCCGGAATGCCTGGTCGAGAAGGTCGTCAACGCGTCGCTGGCGAGTGCCTTCGATGAAGCCGAAGCATTGCTGATCGCCCGCCTGGGCAGCGTCTCGCTGGCCGAACTGTCAAGCGGTTTCAATGCGCTATACGACCAACACCTTGGAGAACATCATGCACAGCCAACCAATGGAACCTGAATTCGACGCGATCGTCATCGGCGGCAGCTATGCCGGCATGTCGGCCGCCATGCAGCTGGCGCGCGCCCGCCGCCGCGTGCTGGTGATCGACGCCGGACAGCGCCGCAACCGTTTTGCCAGCCACTCACACGGTTTCCTGACGCAGGACGGCACCGAGGCGGCGGCCATCGCCGCCCAGGGACGCGCGCAGTTGATGAACTACCCGAACGTCACGTGGCTCGAGGGCCTGGCGAGCAGCGCCCTGCCCCGCGTGGACGGCTTTGCGGTCACGCTCGCCACGGGCGAGACCCGGTCCGGCAGCCGCCTGGTCCTCGCCACCGGCGTCGCCGACGAACTGCCTGCGGTCGAGGGACTGCGTGAACGCTGGGGCAGCAGCGTGTTCCACTGCCCGTACTGCCACGGCTACGAGCTCGATGCCGGCAACATCGGCGTGCTGGCCGTCGGCGCGCTGTCGATGCACCACGCCTTGATGCTGCCGGACTGGGGCAAGGTGACCTTCTTCCTGAACGATGCCTTCGAGCCGGATGCGGCGCAGCTGGCGGCGCTGGAAGCACGCCAGGTGACGATCGAGCGCACGCCGGTGGCGCGGATCGCCGGCCAGGCCGATGTCGTGCTGGTCGACGGCCGGGTGCTGCCGATGGCAGGGCTGTTCGTGGCGCCGCGCATGCGCGATGCCAGCCCGGTTGCACGTGAACTCGGCTGCGCGATGGAGGAAGGCCCGGCCGGGCGCTATGTGCAGACCGATGCGATGAAAGCGAGCAGCGTGCCCGGCGTGTTTTGCTGCGGCGACATGGCGCGCGCCGCCGGCAACGTCGCCTTTGCCGTTGCCGACGGGGCGATGGCCGGTGTCGCCGCGCACCGCTCGCTGATCCCACAACTTCACACCGCGTAGGCTGCTCGATACAACCCGTGTAGCGGGGTGCGGCCGACTGCTTGATGCCGCTGGGAACTGCCGGGTTTCCATTGATGCTAGACTGCTCGCGCCGGTAGGCTCTGCCGCCGGCGCCGATCAACCAGCAGCCTCACGCAGCCGCCCCTACCAGCCAGCCCCGATGCGCGATTCAGACTCATCCCTGTTCAACATCCTCACTTCCAGCGCGATCGTCACCGCCACCTGCGTGCTGGGGCTGCTGTACTTCGGCCGCGACGTGCTGGAACCCCTGGCGCTGGCATCGATCCTGAGCCTGATGCTCGCGCCGCTCATCCGCGGCCTGCGCCGTGTCGGTTTCGGGCGCCTGCCGGCGACCCTGGTATCGGTTTTGCTGGCCGGCACCTGCGTGGTGGGCGCCAGCACCATCCTGGCCTTCCAGCTGGTCGCCGTCACCGCCGACCTGCCGCAGTACCGCGCGGCGATCCGCTCGAAGATCGAGCGCGTGCGCGAAATCACCGAGCGTCCGTTTGCCCGCCTGGAAGCCGAGCTGAGCGCCGTGGCGCTGCAGTCGCCGCTGCCGCCGCTGCCCCCGGTCACGGTCAAGCGCGGCACCCTGAGCACAAGCGCGAACCAGCCGCTGCCGGTGGAAATCCGCGCGCCGCGCGCCACCACGCGCGACACCCTGGCCCGGCTGTTCTCGGTGGCCTGGGGCCCGATCGGCGAGGCCGGCCTGGTGCTGGTGCTGCTGGTCTTTATTTTGCTGGAACACGAATCGCTGCGCGACCGGGTGATCCGGCTGGCGGGCCAGGCCGAAATCAGCCGCACGGTGCGCGCCCTGTCCGACGCCACGCGCGGCGTGTCGCGCTTTTTCCTGTCGCAGTTCATCATCAACCTGACCTTCGGGGCGCTTACCGGCGTGCTGCTGTGGGCCTTCGGCGTGCCGCATGCGGCGCTGTGGGGCGCACTCTCCGGCCTGCTGCGCTTCGTGCCCTACCTCGGCATCATGGTGGCGGGCGTGCTGATCGCTATTTTCGTGGCCGCGATCGATCCTGGCTGGACGCTGGCGCTGTCCTGCCTGGCGATGTTCGTGGCGCTGGAACTGGTCGTGGCGCACGTGGTCGAGCCGAAGGTGTACGGGCACAGTTCCGGCCTCTCTCCGCTGGCCGTGATCGTCTCGGCGCTGTTCTGGGGCGCGATGTGGGGCCCGGTCGGGCTGCTGCTGTCGACGCCTTTGACGCTGTGCCTGGTGGTGGCGGGGCGCCACGTGCGCGCGCTCGAGCCGATCACGATCTTGCTGGGCGACGTGCCGAACGTGAACGCGGCGCAGCGTTTTTACCAGCGCGTGCTGGGCGGAGAGCGGCATGCCATCATTTCCGATGCGAAGTCGTATCTCGGCCGCCACAGTTTTGCGCGCTACTGCGACCAGATCCTGCTGCCGGGCGTGGCCCTGGCGGCCACCGAAGGACGCAGCGGCCAGATCGACGCCGCGCAGGAAGCGCGCATCCGCACCACGATCGCCGACGTCGCCGCCACGCTCACGCCGATTTCGGGGGCGCCGGCGCGCCGCAGGAAAGGGCGCGTGTCGCTGCTCGACGCCAACGTCGGCGCCCACCTTCGCAAGATGCGCGAGGAGCGCCTGGGACGCTGGCAGGGCTCGCTCGACGTGCCTTCGCATTCGGTGGTGCTGTGCGCCGGCCTGGGCACCGAGCGCGACGACCTGATCAGCGAACTGCTGGTGCGCTCCCTGCGCGAGCTCGGCGTCGATGCGCGCAGCGTCGTCATGGGCCCGGACCAGGACAATCCCGGCCCCGACAAGGCCGACCTCGTCTCGACCGTATTCCTCAGCTATCCGGTCGAGGCGACGCTCGAACAATGGCAGCGCGTTGCCGACGAGCTCCGCGCCGGGCTGCCGAATGCGCTGCTGGTCACGATCCGCCTGCCCTTCGGCGAAGCGGTGGCCAACCAGACGACCGTGCAGGAGCATGTCGACATGGTGCTGCGTTCGTTCGAGGAAAGCCTGGCCTTCGTGGTGCCGGAGCGCGCCGCGCAGGGTTGAGCCTGCTCGCCGTGGCGGCGGTGTGGTTATCGTGGGATGGCGCACCTCGGCACGCTTGTGTTGCATGCCCGGGCTCCGCTACCCTGCTGGCATGACCTATCGCCTCGCCATTTTCGACTTCGACGGGACCCTGGCCGACTCGTTCCCGTTTTTCCTCAGCGTGTTCAACGAGATCGCCGACCGGCACGGCTTTCGCCGCATCCACCCGGCCGAGGTGGAGCGCCTGCGTCATGCCGGCACCCGCGACATGATGCGCCACGTCGGCATGCCGGCCTGGAAACTGCCGCTGGCGGCGGCCAGCTTCAAGACGCTGATGAGCCAGAATACGCACCGGATCCCGCTGTTTCCCCAGGTCGACCACGCCCTGCGCGAGCTGGCGCGCGGCGCGGTGAAGTTGACAATCGTGTCCTCGAATTCCGAGGACAACGTGCGCCGCGTGCTGGGGCCGGAGCTGGCCGTCCTGATCAGCCAGTACGAATGCGGCGTGTCAATTTTCGGCAAGACCTCGCGCATCCGCAAGGTGCTGCAGCGCGCCGCCGTGGCGCCGGCGTCCGCCCTCTACATCGGCGACCAGACCCTGGATGCGCAGGCGGCACGCAAGGCAGGCGTCGCCTTTGCCGCGGTGCATTGGGGTTATTCGCCGATCGAGGCCTTGCGCAAGGTCGAGCCGGACCATGAATTCGATTTGCCGGCGTCGCTGGCGGCGATTGCGACCCTGCAGGCGAAACGGGCGGCGCGGCCGTAGGGCGGCCTCGCCACTCTCACCCCTTCACGCACACGATCTGCTTGAGGGTGTGCACCACCTCCACCAGTTCGCTCTGGGCGCGCATGACGGCGTCGATGTCCTTGTACGCCATCGGGATTTCGTCGATCACGCCGTCGTCCTTGCGCGACTCGACGCCCTGCGTGGCGCGTTCCATGTCGGCGCGGGTGAAGCGGCGCTTGGCCTCGGTGCGGCTCATGGTGCGTCCGGCGCCGTGGCTGCAGCTGTTAAAACTTTCCGGGTTGCCCTTGCCGCGCACGATAAAACTCTTCGCCCCCATCGAACCGGGAATAATGCCGAGTTCCCCCGCGCGCGCCGACACCGCGCCCTTGCGGGTAATCATCACGTCGCGGCCGAAGTGACGTTCCTGCTGCACATAGTTGTGGTGACAATTGACCGCTTCGAGATGGGTCTCGAAGGGTTTTGTGATCACGCCGCGCACCGCGTGGATCAGGTTATGCATCATCACTTCGCGGTTGATGCGCGCGAACTTTTGCGCCCAGCCGACGGCTTCCACGTAATCCTTGTAGTGCTGGGTGCCTTCCTTGAGATAGGCCAGGTCGGCGTCCGGCAGGTTCACCATGTGGCGCCGCATGTCCTGCTTGGCCAGCTCGATGAAATGGGTGCCGATGGCATTGCCCACGCCGCGCGAGCCGGAGTGCAGCATCAGCCACACAGAACCTTCTTCGTCGAGGCAGATCTCGACGAAATGGTTGCCGCTGCCGAGCGTGCCGAGATGCTTGTAGTTGTTGGTGCCGCGCAGCTTGGGCCACTTGCGGCACAGGGCGTCGAACTCGTCCCTCAGCTTGGCCCAGCCGGCGTCCACGGGCGGCGGCGGACGGTCCCAGGAGCCAACGTCGCGCCCCATGGCCTTGCGCGTTTTCGGCGACATGCCGTGCGGGATCGCCTGTTCGATGGCGCTGCGCAGTTTACCCAGGTTGTCGGGCAGGTCCTGCGCACGCAGCGTGGTCTTGGCGGCCATCATGCCGCAGCCGATATCGACCCCGACCGCCGCCGGAATCACGGCGCCGAGCGTCGGAATGACGCTGCCGATGGTCGACCCTTTGCCGAGATGCACATCGGGCATGACGGCCACGTGGTGGTAGATGAAGGGCAGCTGCGCCAGCTTGGCGAGCTGGTCCTTGGCGGCGTCTTCGACGGGCACGCCGCGCGTCCACATCTTGACGGGCTTGGCTTTTTCGGCGCCGAGCAGTTCGTAGTCGGGCTGTTTCATCTGTGGTTTCTAGTTGAGGCGGCAACGGTTTCATCATCGCCGAATTCGGGAAATGGGGGAGTCCGGGAGAGGTGGCGCCAAGGCGGGCCACCTGTTCAGTTGCACCGCGAGAACGGCGCGTTCTATACTGCCCGGGGCGCCGCACCTGCCGCGCCATACCTTGGAAACCTGCATGCGAAAACCTTATTTGCTCGCCCCGCTGCTCGCGCCCCTGCTGCTGGCCGGCTGCGTCGACGACTCGGCCACCTATTACATCGACGGCAACCAGCACGTCCTGACGGTGCGGGCGACGCAGGACTACTTCTGGAGCAAGGAAGTCAGGCTCGACCTGATCGCATCGCGCATGCCGGACTGCCAGCGCCGTATCGCGCTGGGCGAATTGCCGGTGTCAAGCCTTGAAGTGGAACTGTTCGCCTCCGGCGAGAACGAGTACACCCTGCGCGCCGGCGAACAGGCGTGGCGTGTCGATACGCAGGGATGCAAGGAGATGGAAGCGCCCGAGCAGGTGACCGGGCGGCCGCTCGGCCTGTTCCACCTCGACGACGCCAACAAGCTGATTTTCGAGGCGGCCGAGGCGGAAACACCAAAGGGCTAATTAAGGGCGCAGCCAGCCGCGCGCAATCGGCGCCGCCAGCACGCGGCGGTAGACATATTGCATCAGCGACGCGACCGCGTGCGCCACCGCCTGCCCTGTCCGGCTATTGGCCAGCACCGCCGCCACGCCCGACACGACCAGGGCGCACACCATGTCCAGCGGCCAGTGCACACCCAGGAAAACGCGCGCCCAGCAGACCGCCACCGACAGCGCCAGCAGCGCCGCGCCGAAACGCTGCGCCTCGCGCAACTGGCACAGCATGAGTGCGATCGCCACCGACAGCATGCTGGTCGCGTGATCGCTCGGGAAGGAACTGTCCGGCGCGTGGTCCAGGAAGGCCTGGCCGATGCCGACCACGAAGGGACGCGGGTAAGACCACACCAGGCCGATGATCTTGCTCATCGTGAGTGCGATGACGGCAGCGAGCAGGGCGCGCACGGCCGCGTCGCGCTGGCCTGCCGCACCATTGGTCCACATCAGCACCAGCCCCAGCGGCACGATCATGATGAGCCACTCTGCGGCAAAGATGGCGCTATGGAGGTGCCAGCCCGACAGTCCGGGCGCGGCGTTGATCAGCGAAAACAGGGAGTAATTCAGGGCGTCGAACATGGCAGTGATATACGAAAAGCAATATCCCAGCGTATCGTAGAGAATGTGTTCGCACGTTTTGAAATCGCAACAAAATGTGACAATTCCGGCATCGCCGGGGCAATGTCTGCTTAAGGTCACAGGTGCGTGGGTTGTTGAGTAGCCAGTCAGGCGGAATGGGCAGTTGTAGGGTGGACGGCTCTGCCGTCCACACGTTCAACCAGCAGCGGAAATTACGACTGTGCGATCTCGCAAGCTGGGGTTAAACGCGTGGACGGGAGACCCGTCCACCCTACTCCTGTGCTGACCTCAGGCAGGTGCCGAGCCGCAGACACCTTCACCGCGGCTGCATCAACCGATGCAACTGCGCGAGCTCCGTGTCGCGGCCAAGCTTGTCGAGCGTCTGCTCGAGCAGCGTGCGCTCGCCGTCACGCACCATCGTCCATTGGGTGAAATATTCGTGCACAGTGCGCCAGGGCGGGAACTCGCGCGGCAAACTGCGCCAGGCCGCGCCCGTGTGCAGGAAATACAGCACCGCGCAGTACACGTCGTACAGATCGTGCTTGCGCGGGCGCGTCTTGCGGCGCGCCGCTTCGAGCATGTCGCGCACGAGGTCGAACTGCTCGCGTGGAATGTCACTGGGGAATTCGGGCCTGGTCATGTTGTTCGCCCCAAAATCCCTTTGAGGCGAAGTTTATGAACAGGTTCCCGACAGGCCGCGCGGACCCGCTCAATCAGTCGTGGTCAGTCGCGGGCCAGCGCCAGGAACTCGGTGCGCAGCGCCAGGTTCGGCTGCAGTTCGCCCAGCATGCACGAGGTGATGGTTTCCTCGCCCTGGGTGCGGATGCCGCGGCTTTCCATGCACATGTGGCGGCACTTGACGACGACACCGACGGCTTTCGGTTCCAGCACTTCCATCAGCGCATTGGCGATCTGCATCGTCATGCGCTCCTGCACCTGCAGGCGCTTGGAGAAGATGTCGACCAGGCGGGTCAGTTTCGACAGCCCGACAATTTTCCCGTTCGGCAGGTAGCCGACGGTGGCCTTGCCGAAGAACGGCGCCAGGTGGTGCTCGCAATGGCTGTAGACCGGAATGCCGCGCACCACGATCAGCTCGTTGTATTGCTCGGCGCCGTCCTCGAAGGCCTTCAGCACTTCGACCGGGTCCTGGTTGTAACCCGAGGTCCAGTGTTTCCAGGCTTTGGTCACGCGCGCCGGCGTTTCGTGCAGGCCGGGACGGTTCGGATCTTCACCGAGGCTGGTCAGCAAACGACGCCAGTCGTGTTCGGTGAATGCTTCTTTGTCAGACATGAGGGGAAACCTTAAAAATGCGCTTAACAATGCGCCTGAAAATGCGATTGCCGCCAGTATATAGAAAATGCGCGGAAGCGCTTGCTGGCTGCCGTTTTCTTGAGCAAACCGGACTCATCCGGTACACCCTTGCGCTAGCGTGGGCCAAGAGCGCCTGACAAAAACGTCAGGGCAAGGCGCGGCGCCGAAGACAGTACGAGGGTACGGCGAGGCGCTGCAACGCGGCCATGGCGGTTTTGTCAGGCGCTCTAAGGATCCTAACCCATGGGAGGCGGCCTATGTTCGGAAGCTCGGTACTGGAAGTGGCAATCGGATTGACGTTCTGTTACGGGACGGTGGCGCTGATCGTCGCCACGGTGCAGGAGGCGCTGGCGGCAGCCTTCCGGCTGCGCGCCAACACGCTGCTGGCGGGTATCAAAAGCATGCTCAACGACCCGCGTTTCGAGGCGCTAGCGCAGGCCGTCTATGCGCACCCGCTCGTCAATCCGCACAGCGACGGCACCCGGGTCGACGAGCGCACGCTGGCAAGCAAGCCATCCTATGTCGAACCGGCGCATTTCGCGATCGCCCTGATCGACAGCATCCAGAAGATACCGGGCGACTTCGCGCGCCTGCGCGCCGATATCGATGCGGTTGAAGATCCGCAGGTGCGGCTCGCGCTGCAGGCCCTGCATGCGCGTGCGGGCGGCGACCTGGAACGCTTCCAGCGCTCGGTGGCGAGCTGGTTCGACAACGCCATGCAGCGCGTGTCGGGCAACTACAAGCGGCGTCAGCTCCTGATCTCGTTCCTGCTGTCGCTGCTACTGGCGATCCTGTTCAACATCGACAGCATCGCCCTGTTCCGCGCCCTGTGGCAGCAGCCGCAACTGGCAGCACACATCGGGGCCGTGCCCGGCGCGCTCGACGCCCAAACGCTGCAGCAACTGCTGGCCCTGCCGGTCGGCTGGGCCAGCTTCCCGCCAGTGCTCAACAGTGCCTTTGCGCTGCAGGCGGCCGGCTGGTTCGTGACTGCGGCCACCACGCTGTTCGGTGCGCCGTTCTGGTTCGACCTGCTGCAGCGCGCGGTGCAGCTGCGCAGCACGGGCACACGTCCGAACGATGCCGACCATCCGCCGGCGGCGCCTGCCGCAGCGGTGAAGGCAGTCGAGGTGCGCGCGGCGCCGGCTGCCTAAGCTGAACCTGGCCGGTGCGCGTCCACCAGCACGCTCGAGACCGAGATGTGCGGCACGCGCTCCGGCCACTCGTCATTGGGACCGAACCAGCGCGCCTCGGCGATTTCAAGCGGGTCGACGCGGATCTCGCCGCCCGCATAATCGGCCGTAAAGGCAATCATCAGCGAATGCGGGAAGGGCCATGACTGGCTCGCGAAATACTGCAGGTTGGTGACCCGCAGCCCCACTTCCTCGTACACCTCGCGGTGGATCGCTTCCTCGATCGATTCGCCCGCCTCCAGGAAACCCGCCAGCGGCGTAAAACGCTTCGTGGGCGACGCCACGTGCATCGCCAGCAGCACGCTGTCGCCCTTGCGGATCAGGACCATCATCGCCGGCGAGATGCGTGGATAGGCCAGGTGCCCGCAGTTGCCGCATTTAAAACTGCGCTCGTGCGCCACCCGCGCCATCGGCTGCGCACAGGCGCCGCAGAAGCGGTGGGTGCGCGCCCATTCGGCGATCTGCGCCGCCCGTCCGGCCAGCCCCGACATTGCCTCGTCGAACTCCCCGAAAAACAGCGAACGCAGGCCGCGCCAGGCATAGCCCTCCGGCAGCGCCTCCTGGTCGAGCCAGCCGGCCTGGCAATAGCGTTCGCCCAGCAGCCCGACCGGCTGGACATTGGCCGGATCGAGTTCCAGTGCCGCCAGCGTCGCCGCATCCGGCAGCGCCGCGTCGTGCTCGCGCACGAGCAGGCGGCCGCCATGGAACAGGAAGGTCAACGGCTCGGCGTGGAGCTGGGGCGCCATCAGCGGCGTGAAGGTGGGGGGCGTATGCAGCATGTCGGATGGCGAAGGAAAGGTCGGTAGATCATCATACCGCGAGCCGCCGCCATGCGTCCGCTGCCTGCCCCGGCAATTTCCACTCCAGCGACCTCAACAACGAGTCGCTTCCGCGCACAAGTGCTTCGCTTCTGACCCTGATCGGCCCGCCGAGTTTCGTCATTTCGCGGCTTTTCGGACCTGTATCAGACGCGTGCAGCAGTCCGAACTATTCACCCTGCATGGCGCTCAAAGTGCTGACTGGATCGCTGCATCCTTGAATAAAAACCGGGAGAAGACGATGGACGATGCACCCGTTGTGCTCGGCATAAACCGCACCCAGGATGCCAGCATCTGCCTGATGCACGGCTCGCAGCTGGTGTGGGCGATCCAGAAAGAACGGCTCACCCGGCAAAAGCACCACTGGGGCAAACCGGGCGACCTGCGCCAGCATTATCTTCCCGCCCTGCCGGGGCTCGAGCGGCCGGTCGACGTGCTGGTCGAATGCTTTTCGTCGGACGCCGAAATCGATTTCCTGCCCGACTACGAGGCCGAGCTGCTGGATACCCTGGCCCTGTCTCCCGGCTGCCGGCGCGCGCGCATCTCGCACCACCTGGCGCACCTGTACAGCGTCTTTCACCCGTCGCCGTTTCGCGAGGCCGCGGTCATGGTCATCGACGGCCAGGGCAGCCCCGCAGCCGAATTCACCGAAAGCTGGAGCGGCGCCGGCAGCGTGCCCGGCGACTGGCGCGAAGTGTCCTCGTTCTACACCGCGACGCGCGAACGGGTCGACTGCATCGTCAAGCAGCTGTGGGACCGCGACGACAGCCGCCTCGTCGGCCTCGGCATGTTCTACTTCCTGCTGACCCAGGCCCTGTTCCCCGGCGAAGGCAACGAAGGCAAAGTCATGGGACTCGCGCCGCACGGCAACGCCCGTGCGCTCGGCTTGCCGCCGCTCGCGGTCGACGGCCATCAGGTGACGATCCCGCCCGCCTGGCGCAGGCTGCTGGCCGAGCGCGGGCGCTTCCGCTACGGCACGTCGGGCATCCCTTTTACCGAATGCGCCAACCTGGCGGCAGCGGGCCAGCGCGCGTTCGAGGACGCGCTGCTGGCGGTGGCGCGCTGGCTGCATGGCGCCACCGGCATGAGTAACCTGTGTTTCGCCGGCGGCACCGCCCTGAACTGCTCGGCCAACGAACGGCTGCTGCGCGAGACCCCATTCGAACGCGTGTTCATCCCGCCGGCGCCGAGCGACGCCGGCACCGCGCTCGGCTGCGCGCTGTACGGCCTGGTGGAACTTGCCAAAGCGCCGTGCGACTACCGCTGGACGGACGACTACCTCGGGCCGCAGCCCCAGCTTGAAGCCATCGACGCGGCCCTGGCGGACGTGCCCGACCTGGTCGTCGAACGCTTGTCGAGCCAGCACGCCCTGCGCGAACGGATGCTCGACCTGCTGTGCGCGCGCAAGGTCGTGGCGCTGTACCAGGGGCGCAGCGAATTCGGCCCGCGCGCGCTCGGGCACCGCAGCATCCTGGGCGATCCGCGCCGCAGCCATATCCGCGACTGGATCAACGCGCGGGTGAAGCAGCGCGAATGGTTCCGCCCGCTTGCGCCGGTCGTGCTGGCCGAGCACGCGGATGCGTATTTCGACGTGCCCGGCGCTTCGCCGTTCATGCAGTTCGCGGCGCCCGTACGGGCCGGGCGCGCCAGCACCGTTCCCGCGATCACCCACGTGGACGGCACGGCACGGCTGCAAACCGTCGGCCCGGACGACGACCCGCTGCTGCGCGCCCTCCTGGCAGGCTTTGCCGAACGCACCGGCGTGCCGGTATTGCTGAACACCTCGTTCAACGGCAAGGACGAGCCGATCGTCGAAACGCCGGCGCAGGCGGTCGCCTCGTTCCGGCGCATGCCGCTGCATGCGCTGGCGATGCCGCCCTACCTCGTCAAGAAACGCGTCGAGCCGGAGCTGCCGGAATGATTCATGCCTACCCCGGCCGCGCCAGCGTGCTGCCCGGCGAGCGCCTCGTGCTGCACGTCGCCACCGACAGCCGGCGCTTTCGCGTGCATTTCTACCGCTGGCGCGATGGCTTCGAGGCACTGCACAGCTCATCCTGGCTGCCGGGCGAGCGCGCACGCGAGCGTGGCGCGGGCGACGACTGGGACTGGCCAGCCTACGAGTTCCTGGTGCCGGCGCACTGGACCTCAAGCGTGTACGTCGCGCACCTCGAGGAAGCCGAAGGCAAGGCGCCGCTCTCGCTCGCGCTCGACTCCGCCACCGCCCTGTTCGTCGTGCGCGGACAAGGCGCTGCCGGCCGGCGCGGCGGCATGCTCTACAAGCTGCCGCTGGCCACCTACCATGCCTACAACTTCAGCGGCGGCGGCTGTTACTACTGCAACCCGCCGGCTTCAAGCGAACCGCCCGGCGCCCGGGTGTCGCTGCGCCGCCCCGGCGGCGGCATCGGCGGCCCGACCTGGGGCGCACCCGACCATTACGACGCAACTTCGGCGCGCCAGACCTTCGCCCATTGGGACGGCCGCTTCATCCGCTGGCTGGCGCGCCAGGGTTATACCCCGGAGTTCTGCACCGACCTCGACATCCATGCCGACCCGGGCCTGCCGCTGCGCTACCGGCTGCTGGTATCGGCCGGCCACGACGAATACTGGACCGAGCCCACGCGCGACGCGGTCGAGGATTTCGTCGCCAGCGGCGGCAACCTCGCCTTCTTCGCCGCCAACCTGTGCTGGTGGCGCGTGCACCTGGTCGACGGTGCTGGCGCGCTGGTCTGCCACCAGGGCGGGCCGCGCGGCGCCTTCGACCACTGGTGGCCAGCGCGCGGCGCCGGGCGGCCCGAAGACCGCCTGGCCGGCGTCAGCTACCGCCACGGTGGCGGCTGGTGGGACGGCGCGCGCCACACGCCCGGCTTCATCGTGCAGCAGCCGGACCACTGGGTATTCGAAGGCACGGGCCTGGGACGTGGCGACGCGTTCGGCGCCGACACCTGGCCGCCGCTTGCCGGCTATGAATGCGATGGCGCGCCCCTCGATACCTTCGACCGCGCCAGCGGCATGGCCACCCTGTCGGCCTGGGCCGACGAAACCGGAACACCCGATGACTACCAGCTGCTCGCCGCCTGTCCGCTCGACCGCCGCTGGCAGGAACTGCCGCCGCGCGAGCGCCACGCGGCCGGCGAAGGCGTGCACGCGGCAACGCTCGGCCTGTTCGAGCGGAACGGCACCGTCTTTTCGGCCGGCACCACCGACTGGGCACAGGTGCTGGCCGACGGGCGCGACCGCAGGGTCGAGCGCATCACCCGCAACGTGCTGGACCGTTTGCTGCGGCATTAAGCATCAAGACTAAGAGCGCCTGACAAAGCTCCAGGGCAAGGCACATTGTCGAAGACAGTACACGAGTACGGCGAGACGAATGCAATCCGCCATGGAGCTTTGTCGGGCGCCCTGGCCATGTCGTCATCTCATCAACGGAGGAAACGGTGTCCCGGCGTCCACTCTTGCATCGACTCGAGGTCGAATCCATCCTCGTGTTTCGCGCGCTGCACCTGGGCGACATGTTGTGTGCGGTGCCCGCGCTGCGCGCGCTGCGCGCGTCCTTGCCGCAAGCGCGCATCACGCTCGTCGGCCTGCCGTGGGCACGCCAGTTCGCCCGGCGCTTCCACACCTACATCGACGACTTCGCCGCCTTTCCCGGCCACCCCATGTTGCCGGAGCAGCCGATGCGCCACGAGGAACTCACGCCCTTCTACGCCGGCCTCTGTGGGCGGCGCGCCACGCTGGCGCTGCAGTTGCACGGCAACGGCGCGGTCACGAACGACATCGTGGCCGGGTTCGGCGCCCGTGCGATGGCCGGCTATTGCGATGGCGAGGCCGTGAACACGGAACACACCGTCCTGTTTCCCTATCCAAAAGTGGGCGCGGAATCGGACCGCCTGTTGCGGCTGGTCGAGCGCCTCGGCGCCAGCGCCGTCGGCGACTATCTCGAATTCCCACTGGCGCAGGACGACCGCAAGGAACTCGAGGCCAGCGGCATCGCCGCCGACCTGAAGTCCGGCAGCTACATCTGCGTGCACCCTGGGGCCCGCAAGCGCGACAAATGCTGGCCGGCGCAGCGCTTTGCCGAAGTGGCGGACCGCCTCGCCGCCGAATTCGGCGTCAATGTGGTGCTGACCGGCTCGGCCGACGAGGCCGACCTCGCGAACGAAGTGGCAAGCCACATGCAGGCGCCGGCCCTAAATGCCGCCGCACCGATCTCGATCGGCGCGATGGCCGCGCTCATGAAGAACGCGCGCCTGCTGGTCTGCAACGACACCGGCGTGTCACATATCGCCGCAGGCCTGCGCCTGAAAAGCGTGGTCATCTTCAGCAAGGCCGACATCGCACGCTGGGCACCGCTCGACCGCGACAAGCACCGCTGCATCTGGGACCCCGACGCCCAGCGCTCGGCCGCCGTGCTGCAGCACGCACGCGCGCTCCTTGCCGGCACCGATCCGGAACGCCAGCGCACCGCGGGGCTGTGGCCTTACTGGTAGGCGCATTGAGAGCGCTCACTGCGAACGCTCATTGCGGACAACACGTCACGGCGGGGCGCCCCCGCCTGCGCGCAGTAAGTCCATCGCCATGGCGACAACCTGCCCAACCGGCACGTCAGCGACAAAGCTGGCATCGTGGGCACAGCGGGTGGTCAGGTTGGGTGCACCGCATTCCGGGCAATCCTGCCGCAGCGACAGTGCAGCGCGCAGCAGCCCCTGGCGCAAGGGCGTGCCGTCGATCAGGTTGGTCAGCCAGAAAATGCCGACGGCGGGCGTGCCGATCGCCAGCGCCAGGTGCAGGGGACCGGTATCGTTCGACACCACGCACGCGGCCCGTTCGATCAGCCCGCAGAGCCCGCCCAGGCCCAGCTTGCCGGACAGGTCGATGGCGGGGGTTTCCATCGCCTCGATCACGCGGCGCACCAGCGGCGCCTCGGCTGCGGTGCCGTTCACCGCCACCTGTGCGCCCGTGCGCGCGAGGGCGTCGCCCACGGCCGCGAACGATGCCGCGGGCCAGCAGCGCCGCGGATCGGTCGAGCCCGGCTGCAGCACCAGGAGAGGGGACGGCGGCGGCGCGCCCGGCCGCGCTTCCTGCGTTGCCGTCGCGTCCCCTGCGGCCAACGCAGGCCCTGCGCCGGCTTCCGATAACACGTGCGCCGCTTCGTCGCGGTCGGCCGGCGTGACCGCCAGCTCCTGCCCCAGCGTCACCTCAACCGCGCCGGCCAGCGCGGCGACTTCGAGCAGGGCCAGGCGGCGATTGTTCGGCTCCACATGGCGCACCCAGCGCTCGAGCGGCGGCGCGTCGGCGGCCCTGGCGCCGATCGCCAGGCGTGCGCCGAAGGAAGCCACTAGGGGGTTCGAATACCTGCCGCCGCCATACATCTGGCATGCGATGTCGAAGCCTTCGCCGCGCATCGCCTGCACAAAGCGCTGCGCCGCAGCGTCGCCTGGCGAATCTGGCGGATCGGGCGGCAAGCCGATGCCGGCCATCGGCGGCACCACGACCACGCGGTCGACCGGACCTGGCCGCCCCTCCAGGAAGGCGGCGTGCCATGGCAGCCCGAGCAGGACCAGTTCCGCATCCGGATAGGCACGTTTGAGCGCATGCAGCGCCGGCAGCGCAAACACGAAATCGCCCACGGCATTCGGACGCAATACGGCTATCTTGCGCACGCCTGCCAGGCGCCCGTCGCCTGGCTTCCCCTTCATCTGGCGCGCGCTCATGTGGCTACCGGCCGTGTGGCTCCCGACCATGTGGCTACTCACCGTGTGGCTACTGCGGCCCGCGCAGCGCATCGGCGCCGCCCGCCCTGCCCAGCAGGGCGTACGGCGCATCGACCTCGCGCGTGGTGACGGTCGTGGGCAGTTCCATGTGATAGGCCCCGGAGGGCAGGATGCCGCAGCCGCCGTAGCGTTCCATGACGCGCAGTTGCGCCAGCACGTCTTCCCCGCAGTGGCCCGGCGGCAGGCCTGGCCAGAAGCCGAAGCCGCCGCATTCGCGCAGCCGGGCGCTGTCGAACAGCACGCAGCCGCCGATCCAGGCCACCCGGTACAGGCGCGAGTCAACACTGTGCGCCGGGCGGGCGTGCCCCGGGCTGCCGTGCCTCATACGCGACTGCACGTGGAACAGGTTGGCGGCGCTGTGCAGGTGGTGGCGCGCCCAGGCAGGCATGCCCGGCCGTACGGTTTCGGGTTCCACCGGCCCTTCCCAGAACTCGATTTGTTCCTGTTCCGGACGCACCTGGCCGAGGTAGCTCAGCCCGTGCACGGCGCTGCCGACGAAACCGCAGCCTTGCGCGACGATCGCCGCGTGCAGGCGCGCCAGCAGGTCCGGTTCGACGATCACGTCGTCGTCGAGGTAGAGGCAGAACGGCGCGCTCACTTGCGCCAGCAGGAAGGCACGCTGCTCGGCCATGCCGCGCCGCGGCAGGTGGCGGTGGGTGTCGACAGCGATGCCGCGCGCGCGCAGGTAGCGCAGCACGGCCGCCACCTCGGGCCGCCCGGCTGCAGGCGCGCTTTCGGACTGGTCGGAGATGAGGATGCGCATGGGCGGCGTGCTTGAGGCGCCCAGCGCCGTGAGCGTCACCGCCAGCGCCGCCGGCCGCTCGCAGGTGGGAATGAGGACATCGATGGTCGTCGTCATGGTCACAGTCATGCGGCCGTCATGCCGGCCTGCCCTGCGCCTGGAACGCGCGCGCGCCCCCGTACAGGTAAGGATTAAGCGCCGGGTCGTTGTACATCTTGAACTGGCGGTACACCTTGAAGTAGGCGCGCCCGTCCCGCGCTTCGAGCAGCAGGCGGTCGAGGCAGCCGGACAGGTCGCTGCGCTGCGTGACGAGCCGCCCCAGCCGCGCCGCGCAGGCGTCGACATGCGCCGCTCCGGCGTCCAGGCGCAAGGTCTGTTCGCGCATGTGGTGGATTTTGAGCGCGAGGATCGAGAGCCGGTCGATCATGGCGCCGGCAGTCTCGCTCGACAGCCGGGCGTCCGGCGCCGGCGTGATTGGGGGGGTGACTGCGGCCAGCGCCGTGAGGATGGCCTCGTCGATCGCCTCGACGGCGTCGTTGCGCTGCTGGTTATAAGCGTCGATGCGGTGCTTGCCTTCAGCGATCTCGCCGGCGGGGACATCCTGCCGGCGCGCTTTGTCTTCTTCGCGCCACAGCAAACAATTAAATCGGTGGTTGGCCGCGATGGCTGTCCAGGCGCCGCCGCCCGCATGGGGCGCGTCGGCAGCGGCTGATGCGGCCTGCAAAACGGCGTCGTGATAGAGGGTGATCGAGCGTGCATCGAGTCCGTGCGCCATGGTCGCCTCCGCCTGAAAAAACGCGTTGTGAACTCATGTTTGGAGGCGTCGGGGGACTTGAAAGTTCGATGCGATTCGGGTGTACACTTTATTCAAGCGCAAAACAAAACCAGTCCCTTTCCCCACCTCTGTTCTACCCATATCATGCGCAGCTTTGACACCCCGAGCGCGCCCTATCCGCGTCCGCAGATGGTGCGCCAACAGTGGGCCAGCCTCGACGGCTGGTGGGAGTTTGCCTTCGACGACGCCAACCTCGGCCTGTCCGAGCGCTGGTTCGATGGCCGCGAACTGCCCCAGCGGATCCTGGTGCCCTTCCCCTACCAATCCAGGACGTCCGGCATCGGCAGCCGCGAGATCCACGAAGTGATGTGGTACAGCCGAAGTTTCGACGTTCCCTACGGCTGGGACAGCGGCGCCCTGCTGCTGCACTTCGGCGCCGTCGATTATCGTGCCGACGTCTGGGTCAACGGCCGCGTGGCGGGCCGCAACCGGGGCGGCCACGTGCCGTTCTCGTTCGACATCGCGCCCTACCTGCGCCCCGGCCAGAACCGCGTGACGGTGCGGGTCGAGGACCGCCAGGACCCCTATCAGCCGCGCGGCAAGCAGTCCGCGTCGGGCACCCCGGTGCGCATCTACTATTACTGCACCAGCGGCATCTGGCAGAACGTCTGGCTCGAGCCGGTGGCGCCGCTGCGGATCGACTACCTGCGCGTGGTCGAAGCCGATCCGGGCGGGACGCTCGCCGTCACGGTGCACCTGCACGGCCCCTTCAGCGAGTGGGAAGCCGAGCTCGACGTGTTCGACGACCTCGACTCGACCCACGTGTGCGCCAGTACCTGGACCTCCAGCCGCGGCGCCAGCCTGGAGCTGCGCACGCGCATCCCCGACCCGAAGCCCTGGTCGCCGAACGCGCCGCACCTGTACGGCCTGCGCGTGCGCCTGCTGCACCGCGGCCAGCTGGTCGACAGCGTCGAGTCGTACGTCGGCCTGCGCACGATCGAACTGAAGGACGGCTGGTTCCACCTGAACGGCAAACGTACTTTCCTGCTGATGGCCCTCGACCAGGGCTACTGGCCCGACACCCTGCTGGCCGCGCCTTCCGACGACGCCTTGCGCGAGGACGTGGTGTGGGCCAAGCGCTTCGGCTTCAACGGCGTGCGCAAGCACCAGAAGATCGAGCACGAGCGCTGGCTCTACTGGTGCGACCGGCTCGGCCTGATGGTGTGGGAAGAAATGCCGAACGCGCGCTCGTGGTCCGAGGAATCGGAAGAGCGCCTCGAAATCGAATGGCTGCGCGCCGTCATGCGCGACGCCAACCACCCGGCTATCGTGGCCTGGGTGCCGGTGGTGGAAAGCTTCGGTTTTCCCGAACTCATCCGCCACCCGCACCAGCACGATTTCCTGGAACGGATGGTGTCGCGCACGCGCCTGGTCGACTCGACCCGCCCCGTCATCGACAACGACGGCTGGCAGCATACCGACGTGACCGACGTCTGCACAATCCACGATTATTCGCATCCGGTCGAAGCGCTGCTCGAACGCTATGCCAGCACGCGGCTGAACGGCCTGCCGCCGGAGACCGGCTGGCACAAGGGCAAGGCGCTGTTCCTGCCCGGCGCCCAGTACCGCGGCCAGCCGATCGTGTTTTCCGAAGTCGGCGGCTACCTGCTGGCGCCGGAGCGGCCCGAGCGGCGGCGCGACCGCCTCTACGACCACTACGGCAACGTGCGCAACGAGGACGAGCTGGCACAGCGCTACCGCACGCTGATGGAGGGCCTCGGTTCGCTGCCCTTCCTCGCCGGGCTGTGCTACACCCAGCTGACCGACGTCGAGCACGAGCAGAACGGCCTCATGACGATCGACCGGGTGCCGCGCCTGCCGCCCGAACAGCTCGCGGCCTTGCATCGAACGCTCTGGCCCGACCTCTAGGCGCAAAGGAAAAAACACCCGTCCCGCTTCTCAAAAGATTGCAGATCGTCCAGAATAGGCTGCACATCAAGAATGGAGCTTATGGACAAGATCTCGTCGCTGGTCGGCCGGTACTCGTTTCGCGCCCGGGTGTTTTTCAATGGCGTCTTTTGCGATGCCAATGCGTTTGCCGAGGAGAGCTCGGCGGGCCAGCTGCACCTGGTGCGCAGCGGGCCCGTGATCTTCCGCCGGGAGGGCGCGCCGCCCTTGCGGGTGGAGGTGCCGGCGATGGTGTTCTATCCGCGCGGCAGCGCCCACGCGCTGGAAATTCCCGAGGGCGCCAGCGCCAAGCTGCTGTGCGCCCACATCTGTTTCGAAGACGGCGGCGCCAATCCGCTGGCGCGCGCGCTGCCGGAATGCCTGTACCTGCCCTTCTCGAACGTGCGCGCGCTCGAACACACCCTGGAACTGCTGTTTGCCGAAGCCTCGTGCGCCAACCAGGGGCGCGAGGTGATCCTCGACCGCCTGTGCGACGTGCTGATGATCCAGGTGCTGCGCCACGAATTCGAGCACGGCACGCTGTCGGTCGGATTGCTGGCCGGGCTGGCGGACCGCCAGCTGGCGCCCGCGCTGGGCGCGATCCACGAACGCCCGGACGAACCCTGGCAGCTGGAAACCCTGGCGCGCGAGGCCTGCATGTCGCGCGCCCGCTTTACCGAGCATTTCAGGAATGTGGTGGGGATGCCGCCGGGGGAGTACCTGACGCGCTGGCGCATCGGCCTGGCGCAGGACCTGCTGCGCAAGGGCATGCCGGTGAAGGTGGTCAGCGCCCAGGCCGGCTATACGAGCGCGCCCGCATTCACGCGGGCGTTTACCGGGCTGGTGGGAGTGTCGCCACGACAGTGGTTAAAAGACGTAGTGCCGGCCACCTGGGCCGGCACTACTTGATTTGGCCGGTACGAGCTGCCGGCCCAACTTCAATACTAAAGGGCTTATTTCAGCAGGCGGGTACGGGCAGCAACCAGGGCGATGACCAGCGACAGGCCGCCGACGTAGCCGATGGCCATCTGCATGCCGACGTGGTGGGCGATGGCGCCGATCACCGGCGGGCCCATCAGGGTGCCGCTGTAGGCCATGCTGGCCACGCCGGCCAGTGCCACCGGGCCCTGGGCGCCGGCCGCGCTGAACACGAAGGGGAACAGCAGCGACAGGCCGAGGCCGGCGACCGCGAAGCCGCCCAGTGCAAAATACGCGTTCGGCGACAGGACGGCAAAGAACAGGCCTGCGGCAGAGAGCATGGCGCCGCTGGTGACCAGGCGCTGGGCGCCGAAGCGGACCTTCAGCTTGTCGCCGACCAGGCGCGAGATCAGCATCATCGCCGAGAAGCAGGTCAGGCCCAGCGGCGCGACGCCAGCGGTCACGTCGAAATGCTCCTTGAGGAACACGCCGCTCCAGTCGGCGATGCTGCCTTCCGACATCGAACCCAGGAAGCCCAGCAGGCCCAGCAGTGCTACCGGACCGCGCGGCAGCGCGAATTTCTTCTTTTCGACCTGCTCCACGCTGTCGTTCGCGTCGAGCATCTGGCAGGCGCCCCACAGGACTACGGCCAGGGGACCGGCGAGCATGATGAAGTGGGTGGCTGGCGCGATCTTCAGGCTGGCCATCAGGCTGCCCAGGGTGGCGCCGACCAGGCCGCCGCCGCAGGCCAGGCCATGCAGCATCGACATTTCCGACTTGCCGGTTTGCTTTTCGCGCTTGGCCGCGGCCGAATTCATCGCGACATCGTAAACGCTGGCGGTGATGCCAAGCATCAGCACGGCCATCATCAGGCGCGACACGGTGGGCGCCATGCCGATCGACACCAGCACGGCCAGCAGGGCCAGGCCGGACATCAGCAGCGACTTGCGCGCGCCGAACTTACCCATCAGGAAAGACGAAATCGGGAACGACAGCAGGGCGCCGACGCCGCCGCACAGCAGCACCATCGACAGGGCCGAGTGCGACACATGCACGCGCTCGGCAAGGGCGGGAATGCGACCGGCCCACGAACCCATGACCAGGCCAAACAGGGCAAACAGGATCGGCAGTGCGTAATCCTGGACTTGAACGAGAACCGAGCGACGCGACGAAGAGATCGGGGCGGGGACAGCGGTAACAGAAGTGTGCATTTTTCCTAAATCGATGAAATGAGCCTGGTGCGTCAGGGTTTTCCGGAGCGTTCGCGCTCTCGGATGTCTCCAGTCGGTAGAGTTCTGTCGCTCTACCGTTCGTAACTGACTGCTAACAGGGGTATAAAAAACAAACGCCAACCTACGAAACAGTTGGCGTCAGGAAGCTGATGGGCGGCAATTTTACGCATCCGAATCGGGGTATTCCAATTTCCATGCGGAAAAAATTTACGCGCGTTGCGTGAGGATCACAGTCGAAAAATCAAGTAATTAACAGGGCTGCATGAGCTGTTGGTTCTATTGCACGCAATCACTTAATTTCCACTTAAGAAGGACCAACACCCCCGTTACGGAATGTAAAAAGCCTTGAGAAAACACTCAGCAGGCGAGCATTCCGGACGAGGGCTAAGCGGTGTCCTGATGCTCCGGTTGCGCCACCTCACCACCGACGAGTCCGGCTCGCGGTAGCGTTAAAGCTTCCAACAGGAAACTTTTGAGGAGAATGCGATGTCCCGTGCTTATTGGTCTCGTCATTGGCCATTTCTCGCCGCGGGCCTGCTGGCCGGCGCCGTCCAGGCAGCGCCCTACCCGAACGTGTACGGCGCCCCGCCGGAAGTCCTGCGCAGTACCGACTGGTACCGCCAATGCCTGCGCGTGGCGGGACACAAGCTGCCGCGCGAGCACCAGCCGGCGGCCCGCCCCGGCAAAAGCGAGCCTTGCGATGCCGGCGCCCTGTATTACGATGCCCTGAATGCGCCGGAGGCCGGCAAGGCCGACTGGGAAAAGGTGCGCGCCTGCGCGGTGCGCACGGAGGCCCATGGCGTGTTGATGATGCTGTACGCGAATGGCGCCGGCATGACGCCGAACTTCGATTTGGCCCTGAAGTACGCCTGCAGTATCCAGAGCCCGGTGAACGAAATGAAGGCGCGGGTCCAGCACGTGAGGCGGCGCGCCAGCGGCGGCGACCGCGCCGCGCTCGACGTCTGCGACGACGTCGCCAGTGCCGACATGCGCGGCCAGTGCGCGGCCGTGCGCGAGCGCCAGCGCGACAAGTCGCGCGCAGCCCAGCTTGCAACCGTCGCGCGCGGCTGGAGCGAGAAAGAACAGCTGGGACTGGACATGGCGATGAAGGCCGCCCAGTATTTCGCCCAGCACCGCGTCGATTACGAAACCGACGCCGGCAGCGGCGCCACCCGTTCGCTGCAGCTCGATACCCAGGCACAGGAACTCGACACCTTCAGCGCCGACGTCCTCGATGCCGAAGGGGGCAAGGCGCCACGCTTCTCGGAAGGCGAGTTCGCCGCCCTCGAGGAAAAGATGAACGAGACCTACCGCCGCTTCATGCTGACCCGCCCCGCCAGCGTCAGTTACCTCGGCACGATCCGCAAGACCGGCGTCGAGAAGACCCAGCGCGCCTGGCTGGCCTACCGCGATGCGATGGAACTGTTCGGCTCGATCCGCCACCCGCAAGTGCCGGGTTCCGGCTGGCGCGCGCTGCTGACGGCGCGCCGGATCAAGCAGCTGACCGAGCTGGATAACGCGGCGGCCGGCCGTTGAATTGACCAGCAGTCGTAGGGTGGACGACTATACCCGGCAGCGGGCGCGACACGCGGCAGATGCGCCGTCCACGCGTTCAGCAATCCGACGATCATTCGCGACCGGTCACCCGGCAGTTGAACGCGTGGACGGCACCCATGCCGCGTGAGCGCCGGCCGCCCCGTATAGCCGTCCACACTACGTGTATCGCGATCACACACCTGTCCGACAAAAGCACCTGCGCTTCCATGCCGTCAAGCCGGACCATAGTTGTCACGTTTGCCAGCACGCTTCGGCGCCACGGGGTAGGATATGCCTTCCGCATATCAAGGACAGAACCCATGAGCGCCAACTTGTTCGACATTCCGCTGCGCCGCCTGGAGGGCCAGGAAACCACGCTCGGCGACTACCGCGGCAAAGTCATGCTGATCGTCAACGTCGCCTCGCAATGCGGCCTCACGCCGCAATATGCCGGCCTCGAAAAACTGTTCGAGAAATATGAAGAGCGCGGCCTGACGGTGCTGGGCTTTCCCTGCAACGACTTCGGCGCCCAGGAACCGGGCGACGAGGCCGAGATCGCGGACTTTTGCCAGCGCAACTACGGCGTGCACTTTCCCATGTTCCAGAAGCTCGAGGTCAACCGCGAAGCGCGCCACCCGCTGTATCGCGAGCTCGTCGCCGCCCAGCCCCAGGCGCGCCAGGCGGAAGGCAGCACCTTCGCCGAGAAGCTGGCCCAGCATGGCCTGAGCCCGAAGAACCCGTCGGACGTGATGTGGAATTTCGAGAAATTCCTGGTCGGGCGCGACGGTGCGGTCATCTCCCGTTTCGCTCCCGACGTCAAGCCGGACGATCCGGCGCTGGTGGCGGCAATCGAGGCGGCACTGGGCTGAACCCGTCCCTCCAGCCCACCGGCCGGCTCGGCTAATGCGTGCCGTTGGCGGCGCAAACCCGGTAAATTAGCGCTGGTTCGAGTCTGTCCGGAGGCGCAGTGAACCAACGCACGAATGCGGTAGTGCCACAACATCTTGCCGGTGCGCCGCCGCATGCACATCTGCCGGCGCATCTGCCGGCACCTTGTCCCTGGTCACGCCGATGCTGACCCTGCTCGTCCTGCTCCCCTTCATCGGCGCGCTCATCGCCGCCTGCCTGCCGAACAGCAGCCGGGACCGGCCGGCGGCGGTCGCCGGCGCCGTCACGCTGGCGGCGCTGGTGCTTGCCATCCATGCCTTCGGCAGGGTCGGCGAAGGCGAGGTCCTGTACCAGCGCTACGAATGGCTGCCCGGGTTCGGGCTCGATCTCGTGCTGCGCATGGATGGCCTGGCCTGGGTGTTTACCGTGATGGTGCTCGGCATCGGCTTGCTGGTGCTGCTGTATGCGCGCTACTACATGTCGCGGCGCGACCCGGTGCCGCGCTTTTTTTCCTACATGCTCGCCTTCATGGGCTCGATGCTCGGCGTGGTCCTGTCCGGCAACCTGATCCAGCTGGTCGTGTTCTGGGAACTCACCAGCGTCACGTCCTTCCTCCTGATCGGTTACTGGCAACACCGCAACGACGCCCGGCGCGGCGCGCGCATGGCCTTTACGGTCACCACCATCGGCGGACTGTGCCTGCTGGCAGGGGTCCTGATCCTCGGCCACATCGTCGGCAGCTACGACCTCGACGCCGTGCTCGCCGCTGGCGACCAGGTGCGAGCCCACGACTGGTACCGGTCGGTGCTGGTGTTGGTGGCGCTCGGCGCGCTGAGCAAGAGCGCCCAATTTCCCTTTCACTTCTGGCTGCCGCACGCGATGGCCGCGCCAACCCCGGTATCGGCCTACCTGCACTCGGCGACCATGGTCAAGGCCGGGGTGTTCCTGCTGATCCGCCTCTGGCCCACGCTCTCCGGCACCCCGGAATGGACCTGGATCCTCGGCGCCGCGGGCGTATGTACCCTCCTGATCGGTTCCTTCTTCGCGATCTTCCAGAACGACATGAAGGGGCTGCTGGCTTATTCCACCATCAGCCACCTGGGCCTGATCGTCGTCCTGCTCTCCATCGGATCGCCGCTGTCGGTGGTGGCGGCGATCTTCCACACGATGAACCACGCGGTGTTCAAGGCCTCGCTGTTCATGGCGGTCGGCATCATCGACCACGAGACCGGCACCCGCGACATGCTCGAGCTGCGCGGGCTGGGGCGCGCCATGCCCTACACCGCGGCGCTCGCCATCGTCGCCAGCGCGGCCATGGCCGGCGTGCCGCTGCTCAACGGCTTCCTCTCGAAGGAAATGTTTTTTAGCGAAACGATGCAGGTCGGCGGCACCGAGAACTGGTGGATGTCGTACGCGGCCGTGGCCATGGGCGTGTTCAGCGTCGCCTACTCGCTGCGCTTCATCAGCGTGTTTTTCGGCCCGCTGGCGAAAAACCTGCCACAGGACCCGCACGAGCCGCCGCGCTGGATGCGTTTCCCGGTTGAATGCCTGGTGGTGCTGTGCATCGTGGTGGGCATCATGCCCGAGCGCGCGGTCGGAACGGTGCTGGCCGTGGCGGCGCAGTCGGTGCTGGGCGCTCCCTTGCCCGAATACAGCCTGGCGATCTGGCACGGGTTCAACTTGCCGCTCATGATGAGCGCGGCGGCGCTGGCCGGCGGTGTGCTGTTCTACGTCGTACTGCGACGCTACGCAGGCCTGGCCGAGCGCGACGAAGTACCGGTCCTGTACCGGCTGAATGGCGCCCAGGCCTACGAGAGCACCCTGCTGGCGCTGTCGCAGGCGGCGGCCTGGCTGCTGCACTGGACCGGCACCCGGCGCCTGCAGCTGCAGTTGCTGGTGCTGATGGTCGCGATGGTAGCCGTGCCGCTGCTGGTGGTGCGGCCCCTGCCCGTGCTGCCGGCGCTGCGCCTGTCCGCGCTCGACCCGCTGTTCGCCCTGCTGTGGGTGATCGGCGCCGCCTGCGCGGTGGGCGCGGCCTGGCAGGCGAAATACCACCGCCTGGTCGCCCTGATCCTGGTCGGCGGCACCGGCGTCGTCACCAGCCTGACCTTCCTGTGGATGTCGGCGCCGGACCTGGCGCTCACCCAGTTGATGGTCGAGACCGTGACCACGGTGCTGATCCTGCTCGGCCTGCGCTGGCTGCCGCCGCGCCTGGCGCCAGCTGGCCTGGCGGCGCACATCCCTCCCAGCACCTGGCTGCGCCGCGCGCGCGACGGCGCCGTCGCGCTGGCAGGCGGCCTCGGGCTGGCCGCCGCCACCTACGCCCTGCTCTCGAGCAAGCCGCCGCCCACCATCAGCGACTTCTACCTCGAACGTGCCCTGACCGAGGGCGGCGGCGCCAACGTCGTCAATGTGTTGCTGGTGGACTTCCGCGGCTTCGACACACTGGCCGAAATTACCGTGCTCTCGATCGTCGCGCTGACCGTCTACGCGCTGCTGCGGCGTTTCCGGCCGGCGCCCGAGAGCG
Source organism: Massilia niabensis (assembly GCF_042655085.1). Taxonomy (NCBI): domain Bacteria; kingdom Pseudomonadati; phylum Pseudomonadota; class Betaproteobacteria; order Burkholderiales; family Oxalobacteraceae; genus Massilia; species Massilia niabensis. The sequence continues at coordinate 63,711 of NZ_JBHSMU010000009.1, forward strand.
TCGCCATTCCCGTACAGCAGGCCAGCGACGTCGACCCGGCCGCGACCGAGTCGCCGGCGCAGCAGGCCGGCAGCGGTTACCTCATGGTCCCGGCCATCTACCTGCGCTTCCTGCTGCCCTTCATGGGCATCATCGCGGTCTACTTCTTCATGCGCGGCCATAATCTGCCGGGAGGGGGTTTTGTTGCCGGGCTGATCTTTGCCACCGCGCTCATCGTGCAGTACATGGTCGCCGGCACCGATTGGGTCGAATCGAAGCTGCGCCTGCGCCCCCACCGCTGGATCGGCTGGGGCCTGGCCACCGCCTGCGGTACCGGCCTGGGCGCCTGGCTGTTCGGCTATCCCTTCCTCACCAGCCACACCGCGCACCTGAACCTGCCGCTGCTGGGCGAGATTCACATCCCGAGCGCCTTCGTATTCGACCTCGGCGTGTTCCTGGTCGTGGTCGGCACGACCATGCTGATCCTTGTCGCCCTGGCGCACCAGTCGCTGCGCAGCCACCGTGCCGCGCCCGGGGCCACCCGCAGCACCATTCCCCCGGCCAAGGAGATTGCATGATGGAAGCCGCGTAATGGAAGCCGTTCTTTCGCTCGCCATCGGCATCGTGTTCGGCGCCGGCATCTGGCTGCTGCTGCGTCCGCGCAGCTTCCAGGTGCTCGCCGGCCTGATGCTGATGTCGTATGCAGTCAACCTGTTCATTTTCGTCATGGGTCGTGTCTGGCTCGACCGGCCGCCGTTCACTCCGGCCGGCACCGTGCCCGACCCGTCGGTACTGGCCGATCCGCTGCCGCAGGCGCTGGTGCTCACCGCCATCGTGATCGGCTTCGCCACCACGGCGCTGTACCTGGTGGTGATGATCGGCGCGCGTGGCATCACCGGCACCGACCACGTCGACGGCGAGGAACCGGAAACATGACGCCACACCACCTTATCATCCTGCCGGTCCTGCTGCCGCTGCTGTGCGGCGCCGCGCTGGTGCCGCTGACCCAGGCCCGGCACCGGTTCAAGTTTGCACTGAGCTACGCCTCGGTACTGGGCCAACTGATCACTGCCTGCCTGCTGATGGCGCAGGCCGACAACGGCGCCTGGCCGGGCGACATTGGCGTGTATCTCGCGGCCAACTGGGCGGCGCCCTTCGGCATTGCGCTCGTGGCCGACCGGCTGTCCGCACTCATGCTGCTGCTGACCGCCGTGCTGGCGCTGGCAGCCCTGCACTATGCAATGCAGCGCTGGAGCCGGATCGGCGTGCATTTCCACCCGCTGTTCCAGTTCCTGCTGATGGGCATCAACGGTGCCTTCCTCACGCACGACCTGTTCAACCTGTTCGTCTTCTTCGAGGTGATGCTGGCAGCCTCGTATGGCCTGGTGCTGCACGGCTACAACGCCGAGCGCCTGCGCGCGAGCATGCAATATATTGCGGTCAACCTGGTGGCCGCCCTGATGTTCCTGCTCGGCACCGCCCTGATCTATGCGACCACCGGCACCCTCAACCTGGCCGACGTGGCGCTGCGCATCAGCACCATGGCGCCAGGCGAGATCGGGTTGCTGAAGACCGGCGTCGCGGTGCTGGCGCTGGCCTTCCTGACCAAAGCCGCCATGTGGCCGCTCGGCTTCTGGCTGCCGACCACCTATGCCGCCGCTTCTCCGCCGGTGGCGGCGATGCTGGTGCTGATGACCAAGGTCGGCGCCTACGTCATCCTGCGCCTGTGGCTGCTGCTGTTCGGAGACGAAGAGGGCGCCGCCGCCGGGTTCGGCTACGACGCCCTAGTGTGGGGCGGCATGGCCACCATCGTATTCGGCGCCGCCGGGATGCTCTCGACCGACAGCGCCGGGCGCATGGCGGGCTACAGCGCGATCGTCTCCTCCGGCACTCTGCTGGCAGTGATCGGCTACGGCCAGCCGTCGCTGGTGACGGCCGGCCTGTACTACCTGATCGGCTCGACACTGGCGGTGGCCGCCTTCCTGCTGCTGATCGAACTGATCGACCGCATCCGCACCCCGGGCGCGGCGATCCTGGCGCTGACGATGGAAGCCTGGGCCGTCGAAGACACCCCGGACGAACCGCGCGGCAAGGGCGTGCCGGCGGCGATGGCCTTCCTCTCGCTCGCCTTTGCCGCCTGCGCCCTGATGATCGCCGGGCTGCCGCCGCTGTCGGGTTTCGTCGCCAAATTCGGCATGTTTCATGCGCTCCTGAATCCGGAAGCCGGCAGCGGCGCCATTGGCCCGACCGGCTGGACGCTGATGGCGCTGATCATCGTTGCCGGCCTGGTCGCCCTGATTTCGATGCTGCGCTATGGCGTGCGCACCTTCTGGGCCGCGGAAATGGTAACGCCGCCGAAGCTGCAGCTGTCGGAAGTGGCGCCGGTCAGCGTATTGCTGCTGCTGTCGGTGGCGATGACGGTGCAGGCGCGCCCGCTGTTCGACTATCTCGGCCGCGCCAGCGCCGACCTGCACGACCCGGGCAAGTATGCACGCCGGGTGCTGGGCGAACCGGCCCTGCCCGGCCCCACCAGCCGGCCGGAGGCGCCATGAAGGGCCTCATCAGGCGCTGGCTGCCGCATCTGGTCGTCTCGACGGTGCTGTGCGCGCTGTGGCTGCTGCTGAACCAGGCCTTCGACGCCGCCAGCATCCTGCTCGGCGCCGTGCTCGGCATTGCCGTACCGCTGCTGGTGGAACGCCTGCAGCCGCTCGGCTATCCGCGCATGCGCGCACCTCTTACCCTGCTGCGCCTGCTGCGCATGGCGACGGTCGAGATTGCGCGCTCCTGCTTCAACGTCAGCCGCATCATCCTGTTCTCGGATCACAGGACGGTCAATTCCCAGTTCATCCGCGTGCCCCTGTCGATCCGCGATCCCTACGGCCTGGCCATGCTGTCCTGCCTGCTCAACATGACGCCGGGCACGGTCTGGGTCGAAATCCTGCCGGAACGCTACGAGCTGTCGCTGCACGTGTTCGACCTGCACGACGAAGGATGGTGGATCAACACCATCAAAATGCGCTATGAACAGCCCCTGATCGACATCTTTGAAACACATCCTTGAAACGGAGAGCGCCTGTGGCGACCTTGCTTGAACTATCCATCGCCTATGCACTCGTGTGCGTGCTGGTGGCGATGATGCTGTGCGCGTTGCGCCTGTTGATCGGCCCGTCCGCGCACGACCGCGTGCTCGCGCTCGACACCTTGTGGATTGCCGGCATGCTGCTGGCGCTGGTGCTGGGCATCCGCTTTGGCACGCAAGTGTATTTCGAAGTGGCGGTGCTGATTGCGCTGATCGGCTTCGTCTCGACGGTCGCACTGGCGAAATTCCTGATGCGCGGGGAGATCATCGAATGAGCGGCATTCCCGATTTGCCGGCCTGGGCCGCGCTGCCCGTCTCGCTGCTGCTGATCCTGGGCGCGACCATCGCCCTGATCGGCGCGCTCGGCCTCTTGCGCCTGCCCACGTTCTACAAGCGCATCCACGGCCCGGCGATCACCATCACCTTCGGCGCCGGCTGCATCCTGCTTGCCTCGATGCTGTATTTCACGGCAACGCAGGCGCGCCTGGTGATCCATGAAGTGATCATTGCCGTTTTCCTGCTGATGACGGCGCCCGTGGTGTCGATGCTGATCATGCGCGCGGCAGTGTATCGCGACCTGCGCGCGCGGAAGCACAAGGCCGGCGCCACCGCGGGTGGCGTCTACACGATCGTGGAGGAAGAGACGGCAGGCAGCACGCCGCCGGGCAAGCGCTAGCGGGATTTTTCCGAGGCCGGCGAGGTCTCAACGATACCCAAACAGAGGAGAACGATCATGGCCTATGTCGATGGTTTCGTTATTCCGGTCCCCACGGCCAAGCTGGACGCCTACTGGGACATGTCCAACAAATGTGCAGACATCTGGCGCGAGCTCGGTGCGCTGGAGTATCGCGAATGCATCGGCGACGACGTCAAACCCGGCAAGCTGACCTCGTTTCCGCAGAGCGTCAACCTCGAAGAGGGCGAAGTCGTCGTGTTTGCCTGGATCGTCTACGAATCGCGCGCCAAACGCGACGAGGTCAACGACAAGGTCATGCACGACCCGCGCATGGCCGAATTCATGAAACCGGAAAACATGCCCTTCGACGGCAAGCGCATGATCTGGGGCGGGTTCGAGATGGTGGTCGACAAATAGGACCAGCGCGGCCCGCAGGGCAACGGCGCGTCAGCCCTTGCCCGCGGTTGCGCGTGGCGCCAGCGCGTTGGCCAGCGCTTCCCGTCCAGTCTGCCGGTATAAATCGGCCAGCTGCTTTCGCGTCGCGTGGACATATGGATGACTCGGCAGCAGCACCCGCTCCCTGATCGACAGCGCGCGCACCAAGTGCGGCTCGGCGTTCGCCGCCTGGCCCTGGGCGAGGTACATGGCGCCGAGCGCGTGCAGCGTGGCGGCAATCTCCGAATGTTCCGGGCCAAGCGTGCGTTCACGCACGGCCAGCGCACGCTCGAGGTAATCTTTGGCCTGGCTGAACTTGCCCTGATGCGCATACACGCTACCGAGCGCATGGTGGGCATAGGCCAGCTCCGGATGATCGCGTCCCAGCAGCTTTTCCCCCATGGCGAGCGCCCGGGTACACATCGTTTCGGCCTGCGCATAGCGTCCCATTGCGTCGTACAGGCCGCCGAGGTTGTTGAGCGAGGCAGCAATGCTGTAATGTTCCGGGCCATATGCCACTGACTTGATCGCCAGGGCGCGCTCGAAGGCTTTTTCCGCTTCCTCATACCGGCCGAGACTCTGGTACAGCGACCCCAGGTTGTTCAGCGTCGAGGAAACTCCCTTTCCCTGTGCTCCCTCCAGCTTCTCCCTGATGGCAAGCGCACGCTTGTTCAGCAGCTCGGCCTGGGTAAAATCTCCCCGCGCCCAGTGGATGAGAGCGAGATTGCCCAGGATTGAGGCCAGTTTCGTGTCGTCGCCGCCGGCGCCTGCCTTGTGCGCCGCCAACAGCCGCTGCAATACGGCCTCTGCCTTCCCGAATTCTTCGGTCACGTTATACAGGGCGGACATCTTGTCGAGTACCTCGAGTACGGCTGGACTGTCGCGCCCATACAGTTGCTCGCGCATCCCGAGCGTACGCAGGTACAAGGCTTCGGCCTGCGCAAGCTCCCCCAGGTTGTGGTGGTTGAGTGCAAATGCCCGCAACGCGCGCTGCAGCCGCTCCGGATCCTTGTCGGGCATGCCCTCGATGAGCGTCACCAGGCGCTTCAGGTACGGATGGGCGGCGCTGAACTTCATCTGTTGGGAAAGCGCCGCGGCCAGCTGCGGCAGCAGTTCCAGCAGCGCTTTGCCGTCTTCCGGCGCCCGCTCGGCAATCGCCAGGCCGCGCCGGGCCATGCTTTCCGTCTGCACCGGCTTGCCGAGTTCGTTGTAGAGGATCGCCAACCGATAAAAAATGTCGGACGTGCCGGGTTCCCCGGCCTTCGCCTTGGCCTCGGCCTCGTCCAGCCAGGCCTGGGCCCGGTGCTCGCCAGCCGGTCCGCCCAGTTTGTCGAGATACAGCCGGGCCAGGCGCACCTGGGCTTCGTCCTGGCCGCCGGCCAGCGCCTTTTCATACAAGTCGATTGCGGCGGCCTCGTCCTTCGGAATGCCGTTGCCCGTCTCGTGGACACGTCCGAGCTGGAACTGCGCGAACGAATTGCCATGGAGTGCAGCTTTTCGAAGAAGATTGATGCCTTTTTTCTTGTCCTGCGCCACACCTTCGCCTTGCATATACAGCCAGCCGAGATCCGCTTGCGCAGTGGGATCGCCCTGGTCGACCGCTTTCCGGTACCAACGCACGGCTTCCGCCAGGTCCTTGTCAACGCCGTTGCCGTCCTCGTAGGCCGTGCCCAGGTCGCGCTGCGCGCGCGCATACCCCTGCTGGGCTGCTTTCCGAAACCAGCCGAATGCTTGGACGGGGTCCTGCGCAACACCGGTACCGTTGCGGTACATCAGGCCAAGGTTGTGCTGCGCAATCGCATTGCCCTGCTCGGCAGACTTGAGGTACCAGCGCATTGCCTCGCCAACGCTGCGCGGTACGCCCTCACCCTGCTCGTATGCATAACCCAGGTCGAGCTGGGCACCAGCGTGCCCGCGTTCGGCAATGACGCGGAACAGTTCAGCAGCACGGAAATGGTCCTGCCGCACACCATCACCTTCTCTGTACGCAATTGCTTGCGCATACAGGCGCTGCGTTTCCTGCCGGGACAGGTCAGCAATGACCTGCAGCGGCGAGACGCGCGGCGTCGGGACAGTCGCTGTGGCCCAGCCGGCACACAGGAGGAAGGGGACGACGCGGGCGGCAGTTCTGAGACGCATGGATATCGTTCAGTCAAGAAAGCTCAAAGTGTGCCATTCCATTTTGAAACAAACAACATGTATAACGCGTCTAACCCGGCAAGCTGACCGCGTTTACGCAGGGCCTAGCGATAGCGGTTGGCCGCCACGACATAGCGGGGCGTGCCCCCCACGGACACCCAGGCCTGCCAAACGGCGGTCAGGTTGCCGGTGGCATCGATCACGCTGATCACGTCGTTGGCGAACACGTTTTCGGCGCCCTCCAGCTTGCCGATGGCGGCCGGCGCGCCCCATTGCGCCTCGGTGGCGCCGAACCGGATGGCCATCGGCTGCCCCTCGTCGGGATACAGCAACATGAGGTTGCCGGCGATGTCGGCGCTCAGGGCATAGCTGACACTGCCCGGCGGCGCCCTGCCGATCCGTGCGGCTGGCGCCCACATAGACGTCTGGCGGCTTGATCGCGCGCTATAAATACCCCTGGACTGGGTCCAGACGACCGTCGCGATGCCGGCAGCATCCGCCACCACGCTGGGGCTGGCGGCGCCAAGCGCGTCGATGTCGGCGCTGACGCGGACGGCCTCGCTCCACTTGCCGGCGACCGTGTCGAAGCGCGCGGCCGCAATGTAGGGAACGTCCATGATCATGCCGCCGTGGATCCAGGCCAGCGTCGCGCCGCCCAGGGTGTCGGCGGCCAGCGCGAACGGGCGGTGGGTCACGTTGTCGTCAAGCTTGACGGGGGCGCTCCACGTACCGGTCTGGACGTTGAAACGCGCCACCTTCATGCCGGGATCGACACTGCCGCGATCGGCCCAGGCGAGCGTGCTGTTGCCGGCTGCGTCGACCACCAGCTGCAGGTTCATCATGGCGCTCGCTTCGCCTGGCTTGGTGATTTCCTGGGGCGCACTCCAGGTGGCGGACGCCGGATCGAAGCGGGTGCCGAACAGGCTGCGGGTGGCCGATTCCACCACCACGGTGAGGCGGCCCATGCCGTCGACCGCGAACACCCGTGCCCCTGCGGCCGTTCCCGCCGGCGCGCCGGCGAACGGCGTGAGGCGTTCCCACACGGCCGTTTCAGGCATGAAACGCGCCATCTTCCGGGTCAACGTCCCGCTCCTGTAGGTGGACCACACGAGATAGGTGTGCACGTTGGCGTCCGAGTACATTTGCATGCCGCCGACGTCGCTGAACACGTCCTCGGCGGTATCGAAAACCACCGGGGCGCTCCAGGCGCCGGTCTGGGCATTCATCCGGCTGACGAAACCGGTGGCGAGACCGTTGACCTGGTGGCGCCAGGCGGCGGTCACATTGCCCGCCCTGTCGATCGCCACCGCCGGCGCGTTGCCCCCAGTGAAATACGGCATCGTTGCCACCTGGCTGACCGCGCCCCAGGTTTGCTGCGCGGTGGTGAACGAGCGGGTGGTCGGCGCGTTCAACAGGCGGCCGTCCTTGTCGCGGATGCTGGAGGCGAAACTCATCGTGAACCTGGTTCCGCCGGGAAGCGCGGGAAGGGCGGGCGCCAGGCTGACCTCGCTACCGGCGGTCCACGCCATACCCGGCAAGGCGTTGCCTAGCGGACCCAAAAGCTGGGCACTGGACGCAGTCACCGTGGCGGGATCGAGGGCCGTGTTGAAGGTGGCGGCAACCTTGCCGCTGCGCGACACGGCGGTCTCCCCGTCCGCCGGCTGGGTGGACACGACGGCGAATGCCGCGGGCGGCGGTGGCGGTGGCGTCGGGGCGACCGGCGGCGGAGGAGGAAGGGGCGCGACCGGGGGCGGCACGGGCGCTCCACCTCCCCCACCGCCCCCGCAGCCTGACAACAGGGCAATGGCGAATGACAAGGCAGTAGCGCACGTACGTCGGCTCATCTCGGATGTTCCTACAGGAAATTTAGAGCGCCTAATATACGTGTTTTTTGGCCATCAAATATCGCGCTTTGTAACAAGCTACCTCGCATGGCAAAGCCGGGGCGGAGAAGCATGCACGCATCCGGGCGGCAAAGAAAAACGCCTTGCAAGGCAGACTTGCAAGGCGTTGCTGTCGATTCCGGTTCCGTTGCTTAGAACGGGATATCGTCATCCATATCCGAGAAGTTCGGCGCCGGGCGCTGTGGCTGCGGACGGGCTGCCGGGGCCGGTGGTGCCTGGCGCGGGGCCGGGCGCTGTTGCTGCTGCTGTGGCTCGTAGCCGCCGCCGTCATCCATGCCGCCGCTGTCGCCGCCCATGCCCGAACGGCCGCCCAGCATCTGCATGTTCTCGGCGATGATGTCGGTTGCGTAGCGCTCGATGCCGTCCTTATCCGTGTACTTGCGGGTCTGCAGGCGGCCTTCGACGTAGACCGACGAACCCTTCTTCAGGTACTGGCCGACGATCTCGGCGAGGCGGCCGAAGAACGAAATGCGGTGCCATTCGGTCAGCTCTTTCTGTTCGCCCGTGTTCTTGTCCTTCGACTTGAACGAGGTGGCGACCGCGATGTTCGCGATGGCGTCGCCGCTCGGCATGTAGCGGATTTCCGGATCGCGGCCGAGGTTGCCGACGATGATGACCTTGTTGACTGATGCCATGGTGTGACTCCTTCAGGTGGTGTGAGCCCTGGCTCTGCACGTGACTAAGCGCCAGGGAACTGTGGTGATTCAGCACGCTATTATGAGGCTGAGCGGCGCGCGAGAAAAGCACTTTTGAGGGGACAAAAAAGCACGTTTTCGCTGCCATAAATGTGGCACTTCCCGGAAATTCCAGCCAGCTACGCCCCCGGCCCATCATTTCTCAAATTTATTTGCAGGTCCTGAACAGTTTGTCATTGAACGGCGCCCGATGCAGCCCACATAGGTGGGAACGCTGCATTTTCGGGGCATGACAGGCTGGCATCGCTGGTACAGAAACCACTGGACAAATGTACAGCCGAAACAAAAACGCGCTAAACTAGCAGATTCCCCCTGTTTTTCTTGCTCACCGCGACAGTATCGTGCGCGGATCCGCACAAACTTATTGAAAGCCTGCCAACCTTAATGGAAGAAATTCGAATTCGTGGTGCCCGCACGCACAACCTCAAGAACATCAATCTTGACCTGCCGCGCAACAAGCTGATCGTCATCACCGGCCTGTCGGGCTCCGGCAAGTCCTCGCTCGCCTTCGACACCCTGTATGCCGAAGGCCAGCGCCGTTACGTCGAATCGCTGTCGGCCTACGCGCGCCAGTTCCTGCAGCTGATGGAAAAGCCGGACGTCGACCTGATCGAAGGTCTGTCGCCGGCCATTTCCATCGAGCAGAAAGCGACCTCGCACAATCCGCGCTCGACGGTGGGCACCGTCACCGAAATCCACGATTACCTGCGCCTGCTGTACGCACGCGTGGGTACGCCGTATTGCCCGCAGCACCCGCACGAGCCCCTGGCTGCGCAAACTGTCTCGCAGATGGTCGATGCCGTGCTGGCCATGCCGGAAGGCACGAAACTGATGATCCTGGCGCCGGTCGTCGCCGGCCGCAAAGGGGAACATTCCGACCTGTTCGCGGCAATGCAGGCGCAGGGCTTTGTCCGTTTCCGCGTCCAGAGCGGCGTCGCCCCGGCCCGGATCGTCGAGATCGACGACCTGCCGAAACTGAAAAAGACGGAAAAGCACTCGATCGACGTGGTGATCGACCGCATCAAGGTCAATCCCGAGATCAAGCAGCGCGTGGCCGAGAGCTTCGAGACGGCATTGCGCCTGGCCGATGGCCGCGCCGTCGCCTTCGAGATGGACACCGAGCAGGCGACCGTGTTCTCCAACAAGTTCGCGTGCAACGTCTGCGGCTATTCGCTACAGGAACTCGAGCCGCGCCTGTTCTCGTTCAATAACCCGATGGGCGCCTGCTCGGAGTGCGACGGCCTCGGCCACATCGAGTTCTTCGACCCGAAGCGCATCGTCGCCTTCCCGAACCTGTCGCTGGCCTCGGGCGCGGTAAAGGGCTGGGACCGCCGCAATCAGTTTTACTTCACGATGCTGACGAACCTGGCGGCCCATTACGAATTCGACCTCGACAAGCCTTTCGAGCAATTGCCGAAAGACGCGCAGGACGCCGTCCTGTTCGGTTCCGGCAAGTCGTCGATCCCGTTCACCTATGTGAACGAGCGCGGCCGCACGGTGATTCGCGAGCACACCTTCGAGGGCGTGGTGAACAACCTGCAGCGCCGTTACCGCGAATCGGATTCGATGGCGGTGAAGGAAGAACTCGCAAAATTCATCAACGAAAAGAAATGCCCGTCCTGCGACGGCGCGCGCTTGCGCACCGAAGCGCGTTTCGTGAAGATTGGCCAGGGAGCGCAGCAGCGCGCCATTTATGAGGTGTCCGATAAACCCCTGCGCGACACGCTGGAATTCTTCGAGACCCTGGTCCTGACCGGCGCCAAGAAGGACATCGCCGAGCGCGTGATCAAGGAAATCATCGCGCGCCTGAAATTCCTGAACAACGTCGGCCTCGATTACCTGTCGCTCGACCGCAGCGCCGACACCCTGTCTGGCGGCGAAGCCCAGCGCATCCGCCTGGCCTCGCAAATTGGTTCCGGCCTGACCGGCGTGATGTACGTGCTCGACGAGCCGTCGATCGGCCTGCACCAGCGCGACAACGACCGCCTGATCGGCACCCTGAAGCACCTGCGCGACATCGGCAACAGCGTGCTGGTGGTCGAGCACGACGAAGACGCGATCCGCACCGCCGACTACATCGTCGACATGGGTCCGGGCGCCGGCGTGCACGGCGGCCAGATCATCGCCGAAGGCACGCTCGAGCAGATCATGGCGAACGAGCACTCGATCACCGCGCAGTACCTGGATGGCCGCCGCAAGATCGTGGTGCCGAAGAAACGCACGCCGGCCAACCCGGAGCGCCAGCTGCTGATCACGAATGCCACCGGCAACAATTTAAAAGGCGAGACCCTGAAGCTGCCGGTGGGGCTGATGACGTGCATCACGGGCGTCTCGGGTTCCGGCAAGTCGACGCTGATCAACGACACGCTGTATCCGGCGCTGTCGCGCCACCTGTACGGCTCGCAGACGGAACCGGCGCCGCACGACGCGATCTACGGCCTGGAACACTTCGACAAGGTCATTTCCGTCGACCAGGCGCCGATCGGCCGCACCCCGCGCTCGAACCCGGCGACTTACACCGGCCTGTTCACGCCGATCCGCGACCTGTTCTCGACCGTGCCGACCGCCAAGGAACGCGGCTATTCGGCCGGCCGCTTCTCGTTCAACGTCAAGGGCGGCCGCTGCGAAGCCTGCCAGGGCGACGGCGTGATCAAGGTCGAAATGCACTTCCTGCCGGACGTGTACGTGCCCTGCGATGTCTGCCACGGCAAGCGTTATAACCGCGAAACGCTGGAAGTGCACTACAAGGGCAAGAGCATCACCGAAGTGCTGGAGATGACGGTGGAAGACGCGCACGAGTTCTTCAAGCCGGTGCCGGTGATTGCGCGCAAACTGCAGACCTTGCTGGATGTCGGCCTCGGCTACATCAAGCTGGGCCAGAGCGCCACCACCCTGTCTGGCGGCGAGGCGCAGCGCGTGAAATTGTCGCTGGAACTGTCCAAGCGCGACACGGGGCGTACCTTGTACATCCTGGACGAGCCGACCACCGGCCTGCACTTCGCCGACATCGACTTGCTGCTGAAAGTCATCCACCGCCTGCGCGACCAGGGCAACACGCTGGCGATCATTGAGCACAACCTCGATGTGATCAAGACGGCGGACTGGATCGTCGACCTGGGTCCTGAAGGCGGCGCCGGCGGCGGCAGGATCGTCGCGACCGGCACGCCGGAAGAAGTGGCGCAGAACCCGGAGAGCGTGACGGGCAAGTACCTGGGACCGCTGCTGGTGCAGTAAGCCGGCTTCAACGTAAAAAAAGCAGAGCCGAGGCTCTGCTTTTTTTGTTCCGGGGTGACGCAGGCCGCAATGCTTAACGGCTACGCTCCGTCTCCGCATCCTTCCGTCTATCCCCGCTGCCCGAGGTCGTGCCGCGCGTGCCGCTGCTGCCCATGCTTGATGCCCCCTTGCCGGACGAGGCATCGGCCAGGGCCTGGCGCAAGCTGGCTGCCTGGGGATTGCTGATTTTTCCCGACAGGACATCGCGTGCGGCGACCTGGCGTCCGTAATAGGCCGAGGTTTCGTCTTCGTCGTAATCGACGTCGGCCACGCTCAGGGCCGCACCGCCGAACAGGCCCTCGGTGTCGGCCCAGGCGGTGATATTGCCCCAGCCGGCGGCGCCCGCCCCTTTCTTCGACCAGTCCACCAGCGTCAGGCCGGCGTCGGCGTTCAGGGAAAACTTGTTGTTTTGCGCGAAGCTGTTGAGCGCTTTCTGATCGTTGAGCACGAAGGCAATGGCCCCGGCTTCGGCGCCGACCTGCGGCCCGATGCTGACGCCGCCATAATTGTAGAAAGTCGGATGGCTCCAGGTATCGCCCTGGCGTACCAACAGCACGCCGGCGCCGCCGCGGGCGCCGATGCCGAGCGCGGCATTGCCGTAATCGGGCACCACGAACACGCCTTTCGAGCGCTGCAGCAAGGCGCGCATCTCGGGCGTCGCCTGCATCTGTTGCACGACCTGGACTGCCTTGTTGACGTGCGTGACCGCGTCTTTCATCTCTTCCTGATTGCGCGCGGTACCGGGTGTAGCGGCCTGTTTCGCCGAGCCGACCTGGGCCAGGGCCGCGCCGGCCGTTCCTGCCAACAGCGCGGCAAACGAAGTCGCAACGAGTTGTTTCATGGTCGCATTCATGACGCGTTCCTCCATCGAGTAATGGGCAAGGAAAAGCCTAATCCACGGGCCGACAGGGGGGCGCCAGTTTGACAGCGGGCAGCAGTGGCATGGTACATTCGTTCCACTCCATCGGGGAGCAGCCCAGCATGACCGACCTTGCGCTTGCCATCGTCCACCACCTGCTCGTCTTCGGCCTCGCCGCCGTACTGGCCGCCGAACTTGCGCTGATGCGTCCGGCCGCCATCTCGCCGCAGACGGTGCGCCTGCTCGGGCGTTTCGATGCCGCCTACGGCCTGCTGGCGCTGGCCATCCTGGCCGCCGGTTTCATCCGCGTCTGGTACGGCGCCAAGGGAGCGGATTTTTACCTGGCCAACCATGCGTTCTGGGCCAAGATCATCGCCTTCGGCATCGTCGGCCTGCTATCGATCGAGCCGACCCGGCGCATCGCCGCCTGGCAAAAAGGCACCAAGGCCGATGCCGCCTTCGTGCCGCCGCTGGCCGAAATCGGCAGGCTGCGCCGCCTGTTGCTGATCGAGATCCACGTCTTCGCGCTGATCCCGATCTTTGCGGCGGCCATGGCCCGCGGTGTCGGCCATACGGCGGGCTGAACGGTCAAATTGACGCCATGGGGAGGCGTGCTAAGCCGCCTGGCTCGCCTGCGACGTCTCCATCGCTGCCCGCATGAACGCGCGCATCGGCGCATCCACCCAGCCGGTGGCGGTCAGCGCCGGCTCGTTCTCGAGCGCCTGGCGAATCTTCAGTTGGGTCGCCGGGTTGTCGCCGGCATACGAGCGGAACAGGTCGAACCAGTGGCGCGCCAGCGCCTGCACTTCCGGCGAACCGGGTGCCTTCCCTTCGTCCATTGCGGTTCGCACCTGCGCGACCAGCGCGGGCCATTCGGCGCTGCGCTTGCCGATGTTCGCCCGCAGGAACGCATACTCGTCGTCATCGAGGTAGGCGCGGTAGATGGCGCACCGTGCCTCGTACGCGGCGGCGATCACGAAACCCATCATCGCGGGCGTGATGCCAGTCTCGTCCTGCACGGACGGCTCGCGTTCGTGCATCGCGTTCAACTTGTTGAACAGGACCGGATTGCCGGCGGTGTCGCGCACGACTTTCGTCATCCACTGCGTCGCCAGGGCCTGTGCGCGCTCGTCGAGCGGGCTGACGCCGGACGCCATCAGCGCGTCCACTTGCGCCACGAGACTCTTCCACTCCTGCGATCGTGCTGCGGAATCGGTGTACAGCGGTAATTGCTTCAGTTCGTCTTGCGTAAAATATTTGTCGTACATGCTCATGTGCTCCAGGGTAGTCAGCCAGTCGGCCAGATCCGGCTCCTGCCCTCCGGCCAGCTGCCCGTGCAGCCGGGACAGCCGGCCACGCAGGACGCTCGCCTGTTCGATCTGCTGGTTCAGCATTTCGATTTGCCGCGCAACAACCGCGGCGAGGGGAAGGTCGGGTCTGGTGAGATAGGCCCCGATGTCGGCCAGCGACAACCCGAAACGGCGCAGGGCGAGGATGCGGTGCAGCCTGGCGATGTCTGTCTGGTTGTAGAGCCGGTAGCCGGCATCGGAGCGCGCCGAAGGAGAAAGCAGCTCGAGCGCATCGTAGTGGTGCAGCGTGCGTACGGTGAGGCCGGTACGTTTCGCCAGTTCGCCAATTTTCAGCAGCATCGGACTTCCTTTTTTCTTCAACGTGATCACAGCCTGAAGGCTGACCTTGCGTGAGGGTCAAGCACATTTTTGCTGTTCAATCTTACAGCGGACCGGCCCACCCTACGAAAACCCCATCCAAAGAAAAAGGGCAAAGCCACACGGCTTCGCCCTTTTCATGGCACGGCGCCATCAAGCGCCGGCCCCTCCTCAGAAACGGATTAACCCAGCTGCTGCTCGAGCTTCTGCTTGGTCGCCACCAGCTCTTGCGGCAGGTGATAGGACAGCTTCTCGAACAGCTCGGTGTGCAGCTTGAGCTCTTCAACCCAGGCGTCCTTGTCGATCGAGGTGATCTGCTTGAATTGCTCTTCGGTGAAGTCGATGCCTTCCCAGTTCAGGTCGCTGTAGTTCGGCGAGGTGCCGAACAGGTGCTGGGTGCCGCCCTCGGCCTGGCCCTGCGAACGGTCCAGGATCCACTTCAGCACGCGCATGTTGTCGCCATAGCCCGGCCACACAAAGTTGCCGGACTCGTCCGTACGGAACCAGTTGACGCAGAAGATCTTTGGCAGCGCGGCCGGATTCTGCGCTTCGACTTTCTTGCCAAGATCCAGCCAGTGCTGGAAGTAGTCGCTCATGTTGTAGCCGATGAACGGCAGCATCGCGAACGGGTCGCGGCGCACGACGCCCATCTGGCCGGCGGCGGCGGCGGTCGTTTCCGAACCCATCGTCGCGGCCATGTACACGCCTTGCGTCCAGTCGGCCGCTTCGGTAACCAGCGGCACGGTGGTCGAGCGGCGGCCGCCGAAGATGAAGGCCGAGATCGGCACGCCGGCCGGGTCGTCCCAGGCCGGGTCGATCACCGGGTTCTGGGTGGCGGCGACGGTGAAGCGCGCGTTCGGGTGGGCGGCCTTGGTGCCCGAGGCCGGGGTCCAGTCTTTACCTTGCCAGTCGATCAGGTGTGCGGGCGCTTCTTTCGTCATGCCTTCCCACCAGACGTCGCCGTCGTCGGTCAGCGCGACGTTGGTGAAGATGACGTTTTCGCGCAGCGAGGACATGCAGTTCGAATTGGTCTTGTCGTTCGTGCCCGGGGCCACGCCGAAGTAGCCCGCTTCCGGGTTGATCGCGACCAGGCGGCCATCGGCGCCCGGCTTGATCCAGGCGATATCGTCGCCGATGGTAGTGACTTTCCAGCCGTTGAACGAGCCTGGCGGGATCAGCATGGCGAAGTTGGTCTTGCCGCAGGCCGACGGGAAGGCTGCCGCGACGTATTGCTTTTTGCCTTCAGGCGATTCGACGCCGAGGATCAGCATGTGTTCGGCCAGCCAGCCGGTGCCGCCCTGTTGCGCTTCCTGGTAGCCCATGTTCGAGGCGATGCGCAGTGCGAAGCATTTTTTACCCAGCAGTGCGTTGCCGCCGTAGCCCGAGCCAAAGGACCAGATTTCGCGGGTTTCCGGGTAGTGGACGATGTATTTGGTGTTGTTGCACGGCCAGGCGACATCCTTCTGTCCGTTGGTCAGCGGCATACCGACGCTGTGCACGCACGGCACGTACTCGCCGTCGGCGCCCAGCACGTCATAGACGGCCTTGCCCATGCGCGTCATGATGCGCATGTTGACGGCAACATACGGCGAATCGGACAGCTCGACGCCGATGTGGGCGATCGGCGAACCCAGCGGGCCCATCGAGAACGGCACCACGTACATCGTGCGGCCGGCCATGCAGCCGTCGAACAAGCCATTGAGCGTCGTACGCATCTCGGCCGGGTCCGTCCAGTTATTCGTCGGGCCGGCCTGCTCCTTCGTGGCCGAGCAAATATACGTACGGTCTTCGACACGGGCCACGTCCGACGGGTCGGACTGGGCCAGGTAGGAATTCGGGCGCTTTTCAGGGTTGAGGCGCTTCATCGTGCCCGCCTCGACCATCAGTGCGCACAGGCGGTCGTACTCTTCTTCCGAGCCGTCGCACCAGTAGATGGCGTCGGGCTTCGTCAGGGCGGCGATGTCCGCGACCCAATTGATGAGCTTCTGGTGCTTGATGTAAGCGGGAACGTTCAGTGCGGCGACGCCGCCCATCACGGGCTGATTCATGGTACCTCCAATGCCAATTAAGAATTCTGTCTTGTCCCGGCACGGCAGGATCGTCGCGGCTCCAGGCTGCATGGGGAGCGGCGTTACGGCGGTCGTGTCGACGGCCTCGCTGGCGAGGCGCCATGGAACGAAATGTAACGGGTCTGATATACACTTTGATGGTGTCAAACCCTTAATATTCGGGCGATTGTACACCTGCCAAACTCCGATACAAGCGCTTCAGGTCTAAAAATGTAGGAAATATAGTTGACTTTTGTAGTGGGCTACTCCGATCCTTGGGAAACCCGTTATTCTTTTACGTGCTCATCAATAACTTCGCTCAACTTCGATGAAAATAGCCATTCTCGACGATTACCAGAACGCCATACCGGCCCTCGACTGTTACAAAATATTGGACGGTCACGAGGTCAAAGTGTTCAACAATTTCGCGCGTGGACTTGGCCAGCTGGCAATCCGGCTGGCGCCCTACGATGCCCTGGTCCTGATCCGCGAGCGGACCAGCTTGCCGGCGGCCCTTTTAACGAAGCTGCCCAACCTGAAGCTGATCTCGCAGACCGGCAAGGTGAGCGGGCACATCGACGTGGCGGCGGCCACGGCGCGCGGCATCGCGATTGCCGAAGGAACGGGTTCGCCCGTGGCGCCCGCCGAGCTGGCCTGGGCGCTGATCATGGCGGCCAGCCGCAAGATCGTGCCCTATGCGAACAACCTGAAGGAGGGAGTGTGGCAGATGGCCTCGACCAACCCCCAGCTCAACGGCCTGGGGCGGTCCCTGCACGGGCGCACGCTGGCGCTCTGGAGTTACGGGAAAATCGGCAGGATCGTGGCCGGGTATGGCAAGGCCTTCGGGATGCGGGTGCTGGTCTGGGGCAGCGACGCCACGCGCCAAGCGGCCGTGGCCGACGGGTTCGAGGCGGCGCCGTCGCGCGAAGCGTTCTTTGCCGAAGCCGACGTGCTGAGCCTGCACCTGCGCCTGGCCGACGCCACGCGCGGCATCGTCACCGCTGAGGACCTGGCGCGCATGAAACCGGATGCCTTGTTTGTGAACACCAGCCGCGCGGAACTGGTGGCAGCCGGGGCACTGGAGGCGGCGCTGCGCGCCGGGCGGCCGGGGGCGGCGGCGCTGGACGTGTTCATGGACGAGCCGTTGCCGGCGGATGCGCCGCTGCTGCGCATCCCGACGGTGCTGGCAACCCCGCACCTGGGGTATGTCGAGCAGGACAGCTACGAGATGTATTTCCGGGCGGCGTTCGAGAACGTGGCGAATTTCGCGGCGGGGACGCCGACGAATATTCTCAATCCTGAAGCGTTAGGGACGTAGGGGACGGGTCTCCCGTCCACGCGTTCAACGCACATTCGATCGGCCCGGTCATATGTCGCGACCTCTCGTACGATGGTTGAACGCGTGGACGGCGGAGCCGTCCACCCTACGGTATAGGGTTTTGCAGGCCGAAGCACGAATCAACGCAACTCCGGCTCACCCGTCAGATTGATCCTCCGCGCCGGCATCACGTGCGACCGCGTCCACAATCCCGCCCAGCCCGGCGGCCAGCCGATCGCCGGCCCGGCATACGCGGGCAAGCCGGCGCGCACAGGGACCACGGGCACCGGTGGCGCCTCGATCAGTCCGCCGCCGGCAGGCCGCTCGGTATTCAGGCTGTACATGTAGCCCGGCAGCAGGGCATCACAGACGTCGGCGAACCAGATGGTGTGGTCTTCGTCGCGGCCGAGCGCCTGGGCCAGCCCTTGCGGATCGAACTTCGCCAGTGCGTGGATCAGCTCTTCGGTGGTGGCGCCGGGCAAGTCACCCCAGCCCATCACCGGATTGTTGTTGTACTCGGCGCCCGAACCGTACCAGCCCTCGCGCCACGAACGCTGCATCCAGTTGCGCTGCCCGGTGAACAGGTGCCAGCGCCAGTGCAGCCCGGACGGCTTCGGCCACGAATACAGATACAGCTTCTGGTAGCCCGCCTTGTGCAGCTCGCGCACCGCGGCCATCAGGCGCGCGTGCGGCATGCGGTCCGGCGGGGCGCGCCGAAAAAGGATCGGTTCGCCATCGGCGTGCTGGACTTCGTCGGTCGAGAGGTTGAGGTCGAGCGTGCGCGCTTCGTTGCCGAAGCGGGCGGAGATCCAGCCGGTCAGCAGGTTGACGTGGGTGATCACGCCATACCCGCGATGACGGTGGAAAATAACGGTTCCTGGAGCTACGGCTTTCATGGGAATTCGATGGGGCAATGCCCTGAGAAAAGATCAGTCTACTCATCCGATCCGGATGATTCTAGCGCAGTCACATATGGATACACTACCGAATGCGGCTATCATTACCCACCTTTTTTTAACTGCGTGTATAAACCGACATGACTCTGCGACTCATCGCCACCGGCGGCACCTTCGACAAACACTATAACGAGCTGACAGGCGTGCTTGGCTTTGCCGAAAGCCATTTGCCGGCAGTGATTGGCCGCGCCCGCATGACCATTCCGGTCGAGCTTCAGCTGCTGCCCCTGCTCGACTCGCTCGACATGCAGGACGCCGACCGCCAGCGCATACTGGAAGCCTGCCAGGCGGCGACCGAGACCGCGATCGTCATCGTCCACGGCACCGACACCATGCCCGACACCGCCGCCGTCCTCGGCGCGGCCGCGCTCGGCAAAACGATCGTGCTCACCGGCGCCATGATCCCCTACGAGATCGCCAATTCGGACGCCCTCTTCAACCTCGGCTTTGCCTGCGGCGTGGCGCAGACCCTCCCCCCCGGCGTGTACGTGGGCATGAATGGTCAGGTCTTTGCGTGGGACAACGTGACGAAGAACCGCGCCGCCGGCGTGTTCCAACCGCTGTAAAAGGCGCTGTGAGCAAATAAGCTCAAAAGAATCAAATAAAAATTCCACAGGGCAGCAGAGCGCTGCCCTGGCGCTAAACTTTCTATACTTTTCTCTCCCGTGAACAGAGAGGAGAGTCCCCCATGTCCGACCGTCCCATCCTGACTACACGCCAGGGCCATCCTGTGCGCGACAACCAGTCGCTGCGTTCCGTCGGCGAGCGTGGTCCGGCCACGCTGGAAAACTACCAGTTCATCGAAAAGATCACCCATTTCGACCGCGAGCGCATTCCCGAGCGCGTCGTCCACGCACGCGGCACCGGCGCCCACGGCTATTTCGAAGCCTACGGCAAGATCGGCGACGAACCAGCATCCAAATACACGCGCGCAAAAGTACTCACCGAAGTGGGGGTGCAAACACCCACCTTCGTGCGTTTTTCGACCGTCATCGGCGGCAAGGAGTCGCCGGAAACGGCGCGCGACCCGCGCGGCTTTGCCGTCAAGCTGAAAACCGTCGAGGGCAACTGGGACCTGGTCGGCAACAACCTGAAAGTGTTTTTCATTCGGGACGCCATTAAATTCCCGGACATGATCCATGCCTTCAAACCCGACCCGGTGACGAACCAGCAGGAGCCGTGGCGTTTCTACGATTTCGTCGCGAATTCCCCGGAAGCGCTGCACATGGTGACCTGGGTGAAGAGCCCATGGGGCATCCCGGCCAACTACCGCGAGATGGAAGGCTCGGGCGTCAACACCTACAAGCTCATCAATGACGAAGGCGTGGCCCACCTGGTGCGCTTCCACTGGCAGCCGCGCCAGGGCGTGCGCAACCTCACCGCCGCGCAGGCCGCTGAAATCCAGGCGCACGATACCAGCCACGCCACGCGCGACCTGTACCAGGCGATCGAACGGGGCGACTATCCGGAGTGGGAATTTTGCATCCAGATCATGGCCGACGGCGAACATCCCGAGCTCGACTTCGACCCGCTGGACGACACCAAGCGCTGGCCGGAAGACCAGTTCCCGCTGCTGCCGGCGGGGCGCATGGTATTGGATAAAAACCCGGACAACGTGTTCGCGGAAACCGAGCAGTCGGCCTTCGGTACCGGCGTGCTGGTCGACGGCATCGATTTTTCTGACGACAAGATGCTGCAGGGCCGCACGCTGTCCTACTCCGACACCCAGCGCTATCGCGTCGGGCCGAACTACCTGCAGTTGCCGATCAATGCGCCGCAGGAAAAGGCACGCCCGCGCACCAACCAGCGCGACGGCCAGATGACTTATTACGTGGACGACAGCGGCGAGAACAAGCACATCAACTACGAGCCGAGCCTGATGGGGGGCACGCAGGAAGCACCGCAACCCCGGCGCGACTACCACCAGCATGTGGAAGGCCACCTTGGCCGATACCAGACGACCAACACGCGCAGCGACTACAAGCAGGCAGGCGACCGCTACCGCACCTTCGAGGATTGGGAGCGCGACGAGCTGGTCAACAACGTCGGCGGCGATTTGAAGGGATGCCCGGAACCGATCCAGTTGCGCATGGTATGGCACCTGTGGCATTGCGACGAGGACTACGGCCGCCGCGTGGCCGAGATTGCCGGCATCGACCTCGAGCGTGCAAAGGCCTTGCCGCCGATGCAGGGCAAGCCGGCGCCGCACCAGAACCGCCAGGGCGCGACGTATACGGATGGGAAGAGCGAGGAGCCGGCAACCAGCGATGAGGTGGCGGGGGCGAAGTGACGTAGAAACGAAAACGGGTCCCGTTTGGGACCCGTTTCGTGTGAGCGTGAAGGCTTGTTACGCCTTCGCTTCCCCACCCAGCGAATCCACCACGTCGGCCAGCATCTTCGACAGCTCGCCCGTCATCAACATCATGTCGTTATCAAAACGCTCGTCGTCGCTGTTGGTAACGGCGCCGCCTTCGTTGATGACGTCCAGCGGCTTGACGCCCTTGATCGCCAGCGATTCGGTCAGCACAAAACTCACGCGGCTGTTCCAGGTCATGGCCAGGCGCGTGCACTGCTTGCCGGCGGCGATATGGCGGCGGATATCTTCCGGGTCGAGCGAATGCTTCACGTAACGCACGGCGGCGCGGCTTTCGCCGGTGGCGCGCAGTTCGGTGTCCTGGTCGATCGTGAAGTTGTACGGCGCCTCATCCGATTCCAGCCAGCCGGTCATCACGGCCACCGGGGAGCGCTGCACGCGCAGCGATTCGAGCGGCATGCGGTCGACGGCTTTGAGCAGCAGTTTCACCACGTCATCGGCCTTGGCCGGGCTGGCGGCATCGACCACCAGCCAGCCGTTGACCGGGTCGATCCAGGTCCAGGTGTTGCTGCGGATCGTGAATGCGCGCGGCAGCAGTTCGTCGGCCACGCGCTCCTTCAGTTCTTTCATCGCCTTTTTGCCTGGCGGGAAGCCCTGCTGCTCTTCCATCTCGGCAGCACGCGCCTTGGCTACCTGGGTGATCACCGAGCCCGGCAGCAGCTTCTTTTCCGTGCCCAGCATGAGCAGCATCTGCTTGTTCACGACGTGGACCAGGCCGCCATTCGGACGCGGCGTATCCCAGCCCTGGCGCAGCAGTTCGTTGCTGTTGGCCGGCGTGAAGGCCAGGGGCGCGAGCGCCTCTTCCATCTGTTCAGGGGTAAAGGCCCATGGCGCGGGCAGGCGGTAAATCTGAAGATTCTTGAACCACATAGTTGCTTTCTGTTGTCTCAGTATTTCAGGGGAACGACATTCTACACGCTGATGTCGCAGTATTTTCGCGTGGCAACGGACAACAATTTAATGTGTTGTCCGTTCGTCAAACAGGCTGAGCTGCTCGACATGTTCGGTGTCGCCCAGGCGCACCCCGACGCCAAGCAGGCGTACCGGGCGGCTGGCGCGTTGCCAGCCGGTTTCCATCAGCCGGGCAAAGGTCGGCAGGTGTGGCGAAAAGCCCACGCACTCGACCGTGGTCTGCTGGAAGTCGGAAAACTTGATCTTCACGAACAGCTTGTTGATGAATTTTTCGGCAGCGTTGCGCTTGATGCGCCCGAGCAGGTGTTCATATAAGTCGGGCAGCAGCGCCAGGCAGGCGGCCAGGTCCGGCACGTCCGGGGTATAGGTTTCCTCGGTGCTGATCGACTTGCGCTCGCGTTCGGGACTGACCTCACGGTTGTCGATGCCCCGGCACAAGTCGTGCAGGCGCGCACCAAAACTGCCGAAGTGGTGCTGCAGCTCCTGCATCGTCCAGCCGCGCAGGTCGAGGCAGGTCTGGGCGCCCAGCTTGTTCAGCTTGGCCGCCGTGACCTTGCCGACGCCGTGCAGTTTTTTCACCGGCAGCGCCGACACGAAGGCGTCGACTTCTTCCGGCCGCACGAGAAACAGCCCGTCGGGCTTGTTCCAGTCGCTGGCGATTTTAGCGACGAACTTGTTCGGCGCCACGCCGGCCGAAGCCGTGATGCCGACGGTCTCGAAGATGCGGCGCCGGATTTCCTGGGCGATCAGGGTCGCGCTGCCCTTGCAGTGCGGCGAATTCGACACGTCGAGGTAGGCTTCGTCCAGCGACAGCGGCTCGACCAGGTCCGTGTAGTCGCTGTAGATCTCCATGATCTGGCGCGAGGCGATCCGGTATTTTTCCATCGCTGGCGGGATCACCAGCAGCCCCGGGCACAGCTTCATGGCCTGGGCGGTGGCCATCGCCGAGTGGATGCCGAAGACCCGCGCCTCGTAATTGCAGGTGGCCACCACGCCGCGCTGGTCGGGGCGGCCGCCGACCGCGAGCGGACGCCCGCGCAGGGACGGATCGTCGCGCATCTCGACCGACGCATAGAAGCAGTCGCAATCGCAATGGATGATTTTACGTGCGGGGACGTTCACTCGGGCGGCGGCCGGGGCCGACTACTGTAATTCCGTACAGTATCTCGTCAATTGAAGTTTGGTGCAAGGGTTCGGCCTCGACAAAAAAAGACGCGCGGCAAGCCGCGCGTCCGTTTTACTTCACTGCCGCAGCAGCAATTACCAGCTCAGTTTCAGGCTGTACTTGCCGCTGGTGGCACCCGTGCCGCCGCTGTAGTAGCGCACGCGCACGTAGCGGGCCGAAGTAGCGGTGGTCGTGTTCGACACCGAAGCGGTGTCGGTCGCGCCGGCGCCGTTCTGGCTGGTGGCCAACTGCGTGCCTGCACTGTTGTAGATGTACAGGTCGTAGTCGTTGGTGGTCGAACCCTGGGTCAGCGTCGCAGTCAGGGTTTTGCCGGCCGGCAGCTGGACCACGAAGTAGTCGGTGTCGGTGGTGGTGCCGAGGTTGCCGTTGACGACCGTACCGGTGGTGCTGACGGCGTTCGCGGTCGAGATCGTGTTGTTCGACTCGACCTCGTTGGCGGTCGGCGCGGTCGGCGTGCTCGTGGTCGCGGAGGCCGCGGCAGCCGTCGCGTCGACGATACCGGTACCGCAGCTCGTGCAGGTGCCCGGGAACGGACGTGCCGTGCTCTTGAGCTTCGATTCGATCTCGTCCGGTGTCAGCGCCGCGTTACGGGCCAGCATCAGGGCAGCGACGCCGGCAACGTGCGGGGTCGCCATCGAGGTGCCCTGGTAACCGGCGTAGTTGTCCGCGGCCGGCGTGCTGGTGCCGGCGTTGAGCGTCGAGATGATGTAGCCGTTGGCGTCGCCGCCAGGTGCGGCGACGTCGACCACGGTGCCGTAGTTCGAGTACGGAGCGCGGGCGCCGTTGCGGTTGGTCGCCGCCACGGTCACGACGCCGGCGCAGTTGGCCGGGTTCGAGTTGCTGGCGTTCATGTTCTCGTTACCCGCTGCGACGATGACGACGGTGCCGCGCGAACGGGCGCTGTTGATCGCGTTCTGGGTGGTGGTGCCGCAGGCCCCGCCGCCGCCGAGCGACATGTTGATTACTTGCGCACGGGCTGCGATGTTCGGCACGCCGGTGACCGCGCCACCCGAGGACCAGATGATCGAGTCGGCGATGTCGGAGGTGTAGCCGCCGCACTTGCCGAGCACGCGCACCGGCACGATCTTGGCGCCGTAGGCAACGCCGGCCACGCCGGTGCCGTTGTTGGTCGCGGCGGCAATGGTGCCGGCCACGTGGGTGCCGTGCCAGCTCGAGCCCGATGCCGGCTCGCCGGCGGCGCACTCGCCCGCGGCGGTCCAGTCGCCCGGGTCGGAGGCATCGCTGTCGCGCCCGCCCCCGTCATTGGCGATGGTGGTGTCCGAGATGAAGTCGTAGCCGGCCAGGATCTGGCCGGAAAGGTCGGCGTGCGGACGGATACCGGTATCGATGACGGCAACGCGCACGCCCGTGCCGGTCGTCGTGTCCCAGGCTGCCGGCAGGCGCAGGCCGCCGGTCGCTTCGAAGTAGTGCCACTGCTGCGTGTACATCGGATCGGTCGGGGTGGCCATCTTGCGCAGGATGCGGTCAGGCTCGGCATATTCGACGGAAGCGTCGCGTGCCATCAGTTCCTTCGCCAGCGCTTCGGCTTCCTTGACGGATACCTTGCGGCTGATCTTCAACACGTGCGCGCCGGTGGCGGTCGTGCGCAGCGCCTTGAGCGTCATGCCGAATTCCTGGCCGGCGCGGTCGGCGACCGACTGGCGCGCGGCGGTCATGGCTGGCGTGCCCTGGCCCTTGAAGACGGCCGAGCCCGAATCCTTGTACTTCACGATCAGGCGGTCGGTGCTGAGGATGTATTGCGAGGTGCCCGCTGCCTGGACTTCGGGAGCGATGCCGGCGGCCTGTGCGAAACCCAGGGTGCCGGTGGCAATGGAGACTGCGACTGCGACTTTCAACAAACTCGGGTGAATCGAATCCATCGACTTCATGTTATGCCCTTCGTTGTGTAGTTTTCCGTCAAGGCGGTATGCCTTGTTTTATGGTCACCGGTTTTTTGATCCAGTGTGCCCTCGACAGGCGGCTCAGAAAATGTACTGCGGAAAAAAAATGCACGCTGGGAATTTCTAATCGAGTGAGGCAATTTAGCAACGTTTTATACGGCCGAATTAACAAAAACATCGTTTGTTTGAAAACTATGTATTGACGCCAAATATCCTGCGGCTGCCTTTCATTATCATCGTCACAACAATGCTTACTTTGTGTATAAGGCAGGACATTGCGACGCCGTGCAGGCGTAAAAAAGGCCGCTTCAATGCGCGGCCTAAGGATTGCTTAAGTTTGGTCAGCATCCGTCATCAGGAAGTCATTTCAGAATTGTATGCGGTGCCGACGCAGCCTGTTGTTGAGACCGGTCAAGCGTTTGATGTACGTCAATGGGTCGCGGGCCAGCGCTCTCAACCTGTTTCGCATATTTTTTCGGAAAAACCCTTGCACATTCGCGGAGCCATACGCTATGATTCGGGCCTCTTCAGACGCACTGACAAGCGTCGGATGAAACTGAATACAGTGAGCGGGGCGCTTAGCTCAGTTGGTAGAGCGGATCCCTTACAAGGATTAGGTCGGGAGTTCGAGCCTCTCAGCGCCCACCAGATTCAGTTTTATCGAAGAACCGATCAGTAAAAACGGAGCGGTAGTTCAGTTGGTTAGAATACCGGCCTGTCACGCCGGGGGTCGCGGGTTCGAGCCCCGTCCGCTCCGCCAGCATCAAAGAAAAAGGGTCCGATTCGTCGGGCCCTTTTTCTTTTCTCAATTCAAGTTCCTTCCGCTAGCTCCGCCCCCTCGCTACTGCACAGACGTGTGCCGGAGCACCCTATCCGGAAATCGCGTAAGCTCGCAGGCCGCTCATCCATCTTGTTTGCCACCTGGCCTTTTCGCAGGCGCAACCTGAAAAACGTGTCCCATGCAGCAAAACCGCACTCCCCCTCCTGTCATCGACACCAACGCCCTCGGCCTGCAACTCTTCGAGAGCAGCCCCGACTGCGTAAAATTGCTCAGCAATGAGGGCGCCGTCCTGGCAATGAACAGGAACGGCATGTGCGCCATGGAGATCGACGACTTCAGGCCCTTTTCCGGCGCCGTGTGGCGCTCGTTCTGGCCGCAGGAAAGCCAGGCCGGGATCGACGCGGCGGTCGCGCTCGCGCAGGCGGGCGGCACCGGGCAGGTAAAAGCCTTCTGCCCGACCGCCAAGGGTTCGCCGCGCTGGTGGGAAGTCGTGGTCACCGCGGTGCATGGCGACGACGGCGAGGTCCACAACCTGCTGGCCGTCTCGCGCGACGTGACGGTGGCGCACGAGGCCGAGATGCAGCGCGAACGCCTGCTCAAGGAGCTGCAGGTCGCCAACGCGCGCATGGCCGACATCTTCCGCCAAGCGCCCGCCTTCATGTGCGTGCTCGATGGGCCGGATCATGTCTTCGAGCTGATCAACGAGCGTTACCTGCAACTGGTCGGTAACCGCGACCTGGTCGGCCAGGCCGTGCGCGATGCGCTGCCGGAAGTCGAGGGCCAGGGTTTCATCGAGCTGCTCGACGAGGTCTACCGGACCGGCGAGCCGTTCACCGGCACCGACATGCCCATCATGCTGCAGCGCCATCCCGGTGCGCCGCTGGAAGAACGCTTCATCGAGCTGGTGTTCACCGCCCTGCGCGATGCGGACGGCACGATTACCGGCCTGCTCGTCCATGGCGTCGACCAGACCGACCGCAAGCGGGCCGAGCTCAAGCTCTTCGAGAGCCGGGAACGCTTTGCCAAGATCGTCGGCCAGGCCGCCACCGGCGTAGTCGAGATGGATCCGCAGGGCCGCATCACCCTCGTCAACCAGAAGTATTGCGACATGCTCGGCTACACCGAAGCCGAGCTGACCGGCAAGACCGTGGCCGAGGTGACCGCCTCCGAAGAGCTGGCGGCGAGCGTCGACGCGGTGGCTGGCCTGATCCGGGGCGGGCCGGGCTTCGTCATCGACAAGCATTACCGCCACAAGGACGGGCGCTCGATCCCGGCCACGTCCAGCGTCAACGCCCTGCGCGGCCCCGCCGGCGAGTACCAGGGCCTGGTGGCGATCGTGCTCGACACCTCGGAAAGCCGGCAGGCCGCCGAAAAGCTGCGCACCAGCGAGGAACGCTACCGCACCCTGTTCGAGTCGATGGACCAGGGCTTCGCCATCCTCGAAATGATCTTCGACGACGACAACCGGGCGCTCGACTACCGCTTCCTCGAAATGAACGCCATGTTCGAGCGCCACACGGGCCTGGTGGACGCGAACGGCAAGACGGCGCGCGAAGTGGCCCCAACCCTGGACCGCTTCTGGTTTGACACCTATGGCCAGGTGGCCCTGAGCGGCAAAGCGGTGCGCTTCGAGAGCGAAGCCGCGGCAATCGGGCGCTGGTTCGACGTCTACGCCACGCCCATCGGGGAGCCCGGCAGCCACAAGGTGGCGCTGCTGTTCACCGATATCACGGGACGCAGGCGCTCAGAGGAGCAGCTGCGCCGGCTGGCGGCGGACCTGTCGGAGGCGGACCGCCGCAAGACCGAGTTCCTGGCCACGCTGGCGCACGAACTGCGCAACCCACTGGCGCCGATCCGCAGCGGGCTCGGCGTGATGCGCCTGACCGGCCACAACGCGGCCACCGTGTCGCGGGTCCGGGAAATGATGGAGCGCCAGGTCGGCCATATGGTGCGCCTGATCGACGATCTGCTCGACATTGCCCGCATCAGCGGCGGCAAGCTCGAACTCAAGCGCGAACGGGCCGACCTCAAGGCGCTGCTCGCTAGCGCGGTGGAAACCAGCCTGCCGCTGGTCGAAGCCGGCCAGCACCGCCTGGAGATCGATGTGCCGGACAGCCCCTTGATGGTCGACGCCGACGTCACCCGTATCGCCCAGGTCGTGGCCAACCTGCTGAACAATGCAGCCAAGTACACCCCAAGCGGCGGCCGGATCGCCCTGGCGCTGCGCCAGGACGGCGCCAGCGCCGTCATCACGGTGTCGGACACCGGGGTCGGCATCCCGGCGGACTCCCTGACCAGCATTTTCGATATGTTCAAGCAGGTCGAGCGCCATATGGAACGGGCGCAGGGTGGCCTCGGTATCGGGCTGTCGCTGGTGCGCCGCCTGGTCGAAATGCACGGCGGCGCGGTCACGGCGGCGAGTGCCGGCGCGGGCCGCGGCAGCACCTTCGAGGTCAGGCTGCCGCTGGCCAGCAGGGAGCTGGAGGGCCCTGGGGCCGGCAAGCCGGATGGCGGCGCGGTGCCGGCCCAGCCAGGGGGCGTGCGCGTGCTGGTGGTGGACGACAACGTGGACGCGGCCCTGACCCTGTCGATGATCCTCGAGGTCAGCGGCCACACGACGCAGGTCGCCCACGACGGCATTGCCGCACTGGCGGCGGCCAAAGCATTCCTGCCCCAGGTCGCCTTCCTCGATATCGGCATGCCGGGCCTGAACGGCTATGAAACCGCCAGCGCTCTGCGCCGGACACCGGGACTGGAAGGCATGCTGCTGGTGGCCCTGACCGGATGGGGAACCGAAAGCGACCGTCTGCGCTCGAGCGAAGCGGGCTTCGACCACCACCTCACCAAACCGGCCCCGTTGCAGGCCGTGCAGGAGCTGATTGCGAGCCTGGTCCCTGCCGGATAGTAATTTTGGGAGCGCCTCAGGCGTGGCGGCGCAGCCCGATATCGGCCTCCACCCGGTTACGTCCCGCATGCTTGGCCTGGTACAGCGCATGATCGGCGCGCGCCAGTGCCGATGGCAGGTCTTCCTCCGGGTCGATCACGACCAGGCCGATGCTGACCGTCATCGTGTAGTGGTTGCCGCAGGTGAGCACGCAGGTTTTCATCACCTCCTGGCGCAGGCGCTCGGCCGCCCCGTGCGCGCCGGCCAGGCCGGTATCGGGCAGCACCAGCGCGAATTCCTCGCCGCCCAGGCGCCCCAGGATGTCGTATTCGCGCAGGGTGGCGCAGCAGGCGGTGGAAAACTTCAGCAATGCCTCGTCGCCAGTCGCGTGGCCGAAGCGGTCGTTGATCTGCTTGAAATGGTCGATATCGAGCATCAGCAGCGCGATCGGCTGGCCCTGGCGCTGCGCCAGCATGCGCGCCGCATCGGCGCGCGCGAAGAAGGCGCGGCGGTTCAGCAATCCCGTCAGGTCGTCGGTGGTGGCCAGGCGTTCCATGCGCGCGTCGTCGCGCTCCTTGCTCATCAACAGGAAACCGAAACCGTTGACGATCAGGAGCATGTAGCCGGCAACATAAGCCAGCACCTGCAGCCAGGGCGCCGGCGCGGCGTCAAGCATCGCAATCACCCCCCATAGCGCCAGCGCGCCGCCGAAAACGGCATCGTTGGCACCAATCAGGCGTTGCAGCGAGGTCGCTTCCGGCAGCCGCGGGTGCAGCAGCACGGCGCCCACCAACAGGGAACCGACACCCATGACGGTCGACACCACGGCCATCAGCTGGGGCTGGCCGAAGCCGGCCGTCGGCGCCGCGCAGGCCAGCAGCAAGGCCAGGCTGGAGACCGGGAGAAGATGGCGGCGCAGTTGCGGGTAGCCGAAAAAGCTGGCGTAGGCCGCCACCTCGAGCGTGAGGCCGGCAGTCCAGCCGGCCGACTCGATCACGGCCAGGACCGTCATGCCGGTGTCCGGGCGCGCGTAGGCCAGCAACTGGGTGGCGCCAAAGGCCAGGCGCGCCCACATCCAGGTGCGCAGTCCCGGCGTCGGCGTGGTGCTGCCCATGTAGGCGGCCATCAGCAGGGCAAACGACAGGTTGCCGATGCCGACCGCCAGCATGTAAGTGTGAAGTTCAATCACTGCGTGTTCCTCGTGGGCGGGCGGCCGTAATAAGCTGCGCGCGGACCTCATGATGATCGACAGCTCGTCGATAAATACTGCGTAAAATACAATAAATATTTCTTTAAAGAACTTATATTACACGCTTTGGTCCAGCCAGACTGCGAGATTGTTCGTTTTAGTACTGACTCTCGGTATCGAATACAACTGCGGCTTGCTTTGCAGGCAATGTTGCGTCGTCCATGCGCAACAACTAGCAAACGGAACAGGAAAGAGGCAAAAAAAAAGCCGGGCCATGCATGCATGGCCCGGCTTTTTCTTGTTTACCAGCTAACGGCCCGATGGCCGCCACGACAGTTACTTGCGCGGCGCCTTCGGCTTGGTCTTGATGGTCGCCAGGATCGATGGCCGCGCGCGCTCGGGTGCCGCGACCGCGCCCCGCCCGCCCGCTGCTGCCGGGCGTTCCGGCTTGCGCTTCGCATTCGCCGCGATCTGGTGCGGCTGGGGCGCCGGCAGGCCGCCCGGGCGCTTGCCCGGTGCACTGCGCGCCCCGGTCTCGCGAGGGCCCGCTTCCTGGGCCGTGCCCTCGGACGGATGCCAGGCCGGCACCAGGTGGCGCTCGCCGTTGCCGATCAGGTCGCCCCGGCCCATTTTGACCAGGGTCTCGCGCAGGATCGGCCAGTTCTCCGGATGGTGGTAACGCAGGAAGGCTTTATGGGCCTTGCGCATCTTGCCGCTGCGCGCCGTTTCCACGACTTCCGAGTCTTCCGTGACTTTCTTCAACGGGTTCTTGCGCGTGTGGTACATGGTCGTCGCCATCGCCATCGGCGTCGGCGTGAAGGTCTGCACCTGGTCCAGCTTGAAGTTGTTCTTCTTCAGCCACAGCGCCAGGTTCAGCATGTCCTCGTCGGTCGAGCCCGGGTGGGCGGCAATGAAATACGGGATCAGGTACTGCTTCTTGCCGGCCTCGATCGAATATTTGTCGAACAGGCGCTTGAACTCGTCGTAAGCGCCGATGCCCGGCTTCATCATCTTCGAGAGCGTGCCCTGCTCGGTGTGCTCCGGCGCGATCTTCAGCAGGCCGCCCACGTGGTGGGTCACCAGTTCCTTCACGTACTCGGGCGAACGCACGGCCAGGTCGTAGCGCAGGCCCGAGCCAATCAGGATTTTTTTAATGCCGGGAATCGCGCGTGCCTTGCGGTACAACTGGATCAGCTTGCTGTGGTCGGTGCCGAGGTTGCTGCAAATGGTCGGGTACACGCAGGACAGGCGGCGGCACGATTCCTCGATGCTCTTCTCTTTGCAGGCGAGGCGGTACATGTTCGCGGTTGGGCCACCGAGGTCGGTAATGGTGCCGGAAAAATTCTTCGTCGTGTCGCGGATCAGCTCGATCTCGCGCAGGATCGACGGCTCCGAGCGGCTCTGGATGATGCGCCCTTCGTGCTCGGTGATCGAGCAGAAGGTGCAGCCGCCGAAGCAGCCGCGCATGATATTCACCGAATAGCGGATCATTTCCCAGGCCGGGATGTGGGCCTTGCCATAACTCGGGTGCGGATTGCGCGCATACGGCAGGTCATACACGTTGTCCATCTCGTCCATGGCGAGCGGCAGCGGCGGCGCGTTCAGCCACACGTCGCGGTCGCCGTGCGACTGCACCAGTGCGCGCGCATTGCCGGGATTGGACTCGAGGTGGAACACGCGCGAGGCGTGCGCATACATCACCGGGTCTTCGCTGACGGTTTCGAAACTCGGCAGGCGCACCACGGTTTTCATCGCCTTTTCGCGGGCGGCGGCTTGCCGCTCTTCGCGCGTCATGATGAATACGGGTTTGGTCGCCGGTTCCGGTGCGGCATTGTCCAGCGCGCAGGCGGTCGGGTCTTCCAGCGCCATCGCATATGGGTTCGGCTGCTTGTCGATGCGGCCCGGCACGTCCACGCGCGTGGAATTGTGTTCAGACCATTCAGCGTCCGGCAGCCAGCCCGGCTGCACCAGGAAGGCGGTGCCGCGGATGTCGCGGATGTCGCGGATCGATTCGCCAGCGGCGATACGGCGCGTCACGTCGACCAGCGCGCGTTCGGCGTTACCGAAGATCAGCAGGTCGGCCTTCGATTCGAACAGCACCGAACGGCGCACCTTGTCGGACCAGTAATCGTAGTGGGCGATGCGGCGCAGCGACGCTTCAATGGAACCGATCACGACCGGCACGCCCGGATAGGCTTCGCGCACGCGCTGGGCGTAGACGGTCACCGCACGGTCCGGCCGCTTGTTCGGCTCGGCGTTCGGCGTATAGGCATCGTCGGAACGGATTTTACGGTCGGCCGTGTAGCGATTGACCATCGAGTCCATGTTGCCGGCGGTGATGCCCCAGTACAAGTTCGGCTTGCCGAGCGCGCGGAACGGCTCGGCCGAATGCCAGTCAGGCTGGCTGATGATGCCCACCCGATACCCCTGGGCCTCCAGCAGGCGCCCGACCAGCGCCATGCCGAAGCTCGGATGGTCGATGTAGGCGTCGCCCGTCACGAGGATGACGTCGCACGAGTCCCAGCCCAGCGCATCCATTTCGGCACGGGTCATCGGGAGGAAGGGCGCGGCAGGTGCGCGGCTGGAGCGTTTTGGAACGCTCGCGAAGAGATTGGCTGGGGTCATTGGCCGATATTCTACCGGAAATCGGTATTGACCGCTGCTCCCCGCCTGAAAAATTGCTTACATTTCAATGACTTGTGGATGAGCTGCCATGCTTAGATGCCCATGCTCGCGAGGATGTTGCCTAGCTGGCGCAAAGCGGCCGACACGTTCGGGTGACGCGAATCGAAACGGGCGCTCAGTTCCTGGGTACGCGAGGCAAGGCCATAGGTGTTGGCATCGAGGTCGGCCTCCGCACGGCGATCTAGCACGTGCTTGATGTCGCCGTCGAGCTGGCGCAGCAGCATCTGCAGTTCCTCGTCGACCTCCTCCGTTTCGGCCAGGCTGCGGTGCAGGGTCTTGAGGTGCGCCTTCAGATTCGAATCGTTCTCGTTCAGCATGTCGTCTCTCACTTAATTAATCGCTCTGGTTCGTGAAGCGGGTGTCGAGGTACAGCTTCTCGACCTGCTCGCGCGCCCACGGGGTGCGGCGCAAAAACTTCAGGCTCGACTTGATGCTCGGGTCTTTCTGGAAACAATTAATGTCGATCCGCCGGCCGAGTCCTTCCCAGCCGTAGTGCTCGACGAGGCGGGTTAACAGGGATTCTAAAGTAATACCTTCGAGGGATTGAGCACTCATCGCTTGGTTTTGTTTTGGAGTTGGATCAGGTGCAGTTTATACACTGGATCGTGGGGTGTGCGTGGACACGGAAAACCGCGTGGGCTCAAGAGCCCACGCGGTACAGCACCTGTTCATTCGCGAAAAATTACTGCCCCGTCAACCCACGACGCTCCAGCAGCGGCTGCACCTGCGCATTGCGCCCGCTGAAATTGCGGTACATCTGCATCGCATCGAGCGTGCCGCCGCGCGAGAGCAGGGTCTTGCGGAAGTGGTCGCCGTTCTTGCGGGTCAGGCCGCCGTTTTCCTTGAACCAGTTGACAGTGTCGGCATCCAGTTTTTCGGCCCACAGGTAGCCGTAGTAACCGGCCGAGTAGCCGCCCGAGAACGTGTGCGAGAAATACGTCGTGCGGTAGCGCGGCGGCACCAGCGCCAGATCCACGCCCGCCTTTTTCAGCGCATCAGCCTCGAAGGCCAGCACGTCGGTCGGGATCTGGTTCGGGGACAACTGGTGCCATGCCTGGTCCAGCAGCGAGGCCGCCAGGTACTCGGTGGTGCGGAAACCTTCGTTGAACTGTTGCGAAGCCTGCACCTTGTCGAGCAATTCCTTCGGCATCGGGGCGCCGGTCTGGTAATGCTTCGCATAATTGGCCAGCACCTCCGGCCAGGTCATCCACATCTCGTTGACCTGCGACGGGAACTCGACGTAGTCGCGCGGTACGCGCGACAAGCGCGGGTATTTCACCTCCGAGAACATGCTATGCAGCGCGTGGCCGAACTCGTGGAAGGTGGTGCGCACTTCGTCGTAGGTCAGCAGGGTGGGCTCGCCAGCAGCTGGCTTGGGCACATTCAGGTTGTTCGCGATGACCGGCTTCGTGCCCATCAGCTTGCTCTGCGGGACCCAGGCATTGGCCCAGGCGCCGCCGCGCTTGTTCGAGCGCGCATACGGGTCGAAGGTGAAGATCGCCAGCTGCTTGCCGTCGGCCTCGAACACGTCGAACACGCGCACGTCTTCGTTGTAAGTAGGTAAGTCCTTCCGTTCCTTGAAGGTGATGCCGAATTCCTTGGTGGCGGCGAAGAAAACGCCGTCCACCAGCACGCGGTTCAGCTCGAAGTAAGGACGCAGTTGCGCGCCGTCGAAGGCGTAGCGCTGGGCGCGCACCTTGTCGCTGTAGAAGGCCCAGTCGTGGGCGGCGGCCTGGAAGCCGCCCTTCTCGGCATCGATCGCTTTCTGGATCTCGGCTGCTTCGCGTCGGGCGTTGTTCACGGCCGGCTTGGCGAATTCGGCCAACAGGCTGTTGACGGCGCCGGTGGTCTTTGCGGTCTGTTCTTCCAGGTTGTAGGCGGCGTAGTTCGGATAACCCAGCAGCACGGCGCGCTCGGCGCGCAGTCTGGCGATCTGCAGCACTTCATCGCGGTTGTCGAATTCGCCGCCGCGCGATCCGCGCGCCATCGAGGCCGCCAGCAGCTTTTCGCGGGTGGCACGGTTGGTCAGTACCGACAGGCCAGCCTGCTGGGTGGTGTTCACAACCGGGATCACGAATTTGCCGTCCAGGCCGCGCTTCTTTGCTTCTGCGGCGGCGGCATCGATCTGTTTTTCCGACATGCCGGCCAGCTCAAGCCGGGTGTCCACGACCAGCGCCGACGCGTTCGATTCCTTCAGCACGTTCTGCGCGAACTGCGTTTGCAGCGCGGCCAGCCGGCTGTTGTAGGCCTTCAGCTTTTCCTTGTCGGCGTTCGACAGCTTGGCGCCGGCGCGCACGAAGTCGGTGTGGTAGCGCTCGATCAGGTATTTTGATTCGGCGTCGAGTTTCAGCTTGTCGCGCTTGTCGTACAGCGCCTTGATGCGCGCGTACAGTTTCGGGTTCAGGCGGATCGCATCGTTGTGGGCGGCCTGCTTCGGCGCCAGGTCCTTGGCGAGGGCCTGCAGGGTGTCGTTGGTGTACGAACCCTGCAGGGTGCCGAAGACGGCGCCCACGCGGTTGAGCATCTGGCCCGAACGCTCCATGGCGACGATGGTGTTTTCAAAGGTGGGCGCCGCCTTGTTGTTCGCGATCGCTTCGATCTCCGCAGCCTCCTGGCGCATGCCTTCCATGAACGCCGGCGCGAAGTGTTCATTCTTGACCTTGTCGAAGGCCGGGTAGTTGAACGGCAGCGTGCTCTGTTTGGCGAACGGGTTCGACGCGTCGAACGGCGTGGCCGGCTGGGACTGCGTGGCTGGGGCGGCAGGCGCGGCGGTCTGGGCAGAGGCCAGGCTGGCGACGGCCAGGCTGACAGCGGCCAGCAGGATGTGAGAACGGTTCATGATGTCTCTTTAGTGTGTATGCAAGTAAAAACGCGGACCTGGTGTTCCAGGCCCGCGCATTAAAACGTCAATCAGTTAGCGGTCAGGCCGCGGCGTTCCAGCAGCGGCTCGATCACCGGATCGCGGCCGCGGAACGAGCGGTACATCTCGGTCGCGTCCATGGTGCCGCCTTTCGACAGCACCATCTTGCGGAAGCGGTCGCCGGCCTTGCGGTTCAGGCCACCGTTTTCCTTGAACCACTCGCCGGCGTCGGCGTCGAGGCGCTCGGCCCACAGGTAGCTGTAGTAGCCGGCCGAGTAACCGCCCGAGAACGCGTGCGAGAAGTAGGTCGAGCTGTAGCGCGGCGGCACCGGGCCGACGTTCAGGCCGGCATCTTTTAAGGCCTGCGCTTCGAAGGCTTTCACGTCGGTTGGAATCGCCTTCGAGCCGAGCTGGTGCCACTTCTGGTCGAGGGCGGCAGCGGCCAGGTATTCGGTCGTGCGGTAGCCTTCGTTGAAGCGCTGCGAGGCGCGCAGCTTGTCCAGCAGTTCCTTCGGCATCGGCGCGCCGGTCTGGTAGTGGCGGGCGTAGTTGGCCAGCACTTCAGGCCAGGCCATCCACATCTCGTACACCTGCGACGGCAGTTCCACGTAGTCGCGCGGCACGCTGGTACCCGAGAAGCGCGGGTATTTCACGTCCGAGAACCAGCCGTGGGTGGCGTGGCCGAATTCGTGGAAGGTGGTGCGCACTTCGTCCCAGGTCAGCAGGGTCGGCTCGCCCGCGGCCGGCTTGGCCAGGTTCAGGTTGTTGGTGATGACCGGCTTGTGGCCCAGCAGTTTGCTCTGGCTGACCAGGGCCCCCATCCAGGCGCCGCCGCGCTTGTTCGGGCGGGCGTACGGGTCGAAAGTGAAGATGGCCAGGTGCTTGCCGTCCGCTTCGAACACGTCGAAGACGCGCACGTCCGGGTCGTACACCGGCAGGTCCTTGCGCTCCTTGAAGGTGATGCCCCACAGCTCCTTGGCGGCGAAGAAGGTGCCGTTCAGGACGTTGTTGAGTTCAAAGTAAGGTTTCAACTGGTTGGCGTCGAACGAATACTTGGCGGCGCGCACCTTGTCGCTGTAGTAGTTCCAGTCCTGGGCGGCGACCTTGAAGCCACCTTTTTCGGCATCGATCACGGCCTGGATCTCGGCCGCTTCCTTGTTCACGTTGCGCACGGCCGGCACGGTCAGGTCGGACAGGAGCTTGTTGACGGCTTGCGTGTTCTTTGCGGTCTGGTCTTCCAGCGAGTAGGCGGCGTGGCTTTCGTAGCCCAGCAGCTCGGCGCGCTCGGCGCGCAGCTTCGCCAGCTTCAGCACGGTGTCGCGGTTGTCGAACTCGCCGCCGCGCGAACCGCGGATCATCGAGATGTTCAGCAGCTTTTCGCGGGTGGCGCGGTTGGACAGCACCGACAATGGCGCCTGCTGGGTGGTGTTCACGACCGGGATCACGAACTTGCCTTCCAGGCCGCGCTTCTTCGCTTCGACGGCAGCCGCTTCGATCGCTTTTTCCGGCAGGCCGGCCAGCTCGGCGCGGGTGTCGACGACGAAGGCCGACGCGTTGACTTCTTTCAGCACGTTCTGGCTGAACGCGGTCTGCAGGGTAGCGAGCTGGGTGTTATAGGCCCTCAGCTTTTCCTTGTCGGCGGCGGACAGCTTGGCGCCGGCGCGCACGAAGTCCTTGTTGTAGCGCTCGATCAGGAATGTCGATTCGGCGTCCAGGTTCAGCTTGTTGCGCTTGTCGTACAGGGCCTTGATGCGCGCGTACAGTTTCGGGTTCAGGCGGATCGCGTCGTTGTGCGCAGCCAGCTTCGGCGACAGTTCCTTGTCCAGGGCCTGCAGGGTGTCGTTGGTGTAGGAACCGATCAGGGTACCGAACACGGCCTGCACGCGGTTGAGCAGCTGGCCCGAACGCTCCATCGCAACGATCGTGTTTTCAAACGTCGGCGCGGCCTTGTTGTTGGCGATCGCCTCGACTTCGGCGGCTTCCTGGCGCATGCCTTCGGCGAACGCCGGCGCGAAGTGTTCGTTCTTGATCTTGTCGAAGGCCGGGTAGCCGTATTGCAGGGTGCTTGGCTTGGCGAACGGGTTCGACGCTTCGAGGAGCGACGCCGGTTGGGCGTAGGCCAGGTTGGCGACGGCGACACTGGCTGCGATCAGCAGCATTTGAGGACGATTCATGGAGTCTCTATCGATGTTGTTGCTATTAAAATGCAAAAATTCATGCGCCACCGCGGGTAGCGGCGGCGCAGGTCTTTGCGGTGAAAATGTGAATGCGGCTGACGGATCAGTTCCCCGATCAGTTGCCAGTAAGCCCCCGGCGCTCGAGCAGCGGCTCGATGACCGGATCGCGTCCGCGGAAATTGCGGAACAGGTCCATCGCCTCGGCGGTACCGCCGCGCGACAGCAGGGTCTTGCGGAAATGGTCGCCGTTCTTGCGCGACAGGCCGCCGTTCTGCTCGAACCACTGGACCGTGTCGGCGTCGAGCTTTTCGCTCCACAGGTAGGCATAGTAGCCGGCCGAGTAACCGCCGTTCATCGAGTGCGAAAAATACGTCGTGCGGTAGCGCGGCGGCACCGGCGCGAAGTCGACGCCGGCTTCCTTCAGCGCCTTGGCCTCGAAGGCCAGCACGTCGGTCGGGACCTGCGCCGGCGTCAGCTGGTGCCAGCGCTGGTCGATCAGCGAGGCGGCCAGGTATTCGCTCGTCATGAAGCCCTGGTTGAATTTTTTGGAAGCGACGACCTTGTCGAGCAGCTCCTTCGGCATCGGCGCACCGGTCTTGTGGTGCTTGGCGTAATTGGCCAGCACTTCCGGCCAGATCGCCCACATCTCGTTGACCTGCGACGGATACTCGACGAAATCGCGCGGCACGTTCGTCCCCGAGAAGTACGGGTATTTCACGTTCGAGAACATGCCATGCAGCGCGTGGCCGAATTCGTGGAACATGGTGCGCACTTCGTCATAGGTCAGCAGGGCCGGCTCGCCCGCGGCGGGCTTCGGGATGTTCTGGTGGTTGCCCACGACCGGGAGGCGGCCCAGCAGGTGCGACTGCGACACGTATTCGTTCATCCATGCGCCGCCCTGCTTGTTGCCGCGTGCGTAGGGGTCGAACAGGAAGATCGCCAGCGGCTTGCCGCCGGCGTCGATCACGTCGAACACGCGCACGTCCGGATCGTACACCGGCAAATCCTTGCGTTCCTTGAAGGTGATGCCGTATTCCTTCGTCGCCGCGAAGAACACGCCGTTCACCAGCACGTTGTTCAACTCGAAATAGGGGCGCAGCTGGTTTTCGTCGAAGTTGTACTGGGCGGCGCGCACCTTGTCGCTATAAAAGGCCCAGTCGTGGGCGGCGATCTGGAAGCCCCCCTTCTGGGCGTCGACGATGCGCTGCATCGCGGCCGCTTCCTTCTTCGCGTTGCCGATCGCCGGCTTGGCCAGTTCCGCCAGCAGTTTATTCACGGCGGCCGGGTTCTTCGCCGTTTCCAGTTCCTGCGAATAGGCCGCGTAGTTCGGGTAGCCGAGCAGGACGGCGCGTTCGGCGCGCAGCTTCGCCAGTTTTAACACCAGCTCGCGCGTGTCGAATTCGCCGCCGCGGCTGCCGCGGTTCATGGATGCCGCCTGCAGGCGCTCGCGCACGGCGCGATTCGTCAGGCTCGCCAAGGGCGGCTGGATAGTGGTGTTGGCGAGCGTCAGGACGTACTTGCCGTCCATGCCGCGCTTCTTGGCTTCCGCGGCGGCGGCGGTGAGCTCCGCATCCGACAGGCCGGCCAGCTCGGCGCGGGTGTTCACGACCAGCGCCGAGGCGTTCGCTTCCTTCAGCACGCGCTGCGAGAAGTCCGACTGCAGCGAGGCGATCTGGCCGTTGTAGCGTTTCAGCTTTTCCTTGTCGGCGTTCGATAACTTGGCGCCGGCGCGCACGAAATCCTTGTAGTAGCGCTCGAGCAGATACTTCGATTCCGCGTCCAGGCCGAGCGTATCGCGCTTGGCGTGCAGCGTTTCGACGCGCTTGAACAGTTTCGGGTTCAGGAAGATCGCGTCGTTGTGCGCCGCCAGCTTGGGCGACATTTCGCGGTCGATCGCATCCAGGCGGTCATTCGTGTTCGCCGTCTGCAGGTTCGAGAACACGGCAGCCACGCGCGCTAGCATCTGGCCCGAACGCTCCATCGCCACGATGGTGTTCTCGAAGGTCGGCGCCTTCGGATTGTTGGCAATGGTCGCCGCTTCGCGCAGTTCTTCGCGCATGCCGGCCGCGTAGGCGGGCAGGAAGTGCTCGTCCTTGATCTTGTCGAAGGCCGGGTAGTTGAGCGGCAAGGTGCTCGGTTTGGCGAAGGGATTCGATGCGTCGAGCACCGTGCCGGCGCCGGTAGGTGCCGCGGCGGGTGCTGCCAAAGCGGTCCCGGCGAATGCCAGGCTGGCTGCGATGATGAGCATTTGTGGACGTTTCATGGTCTCTCTCATGAACTCGAAAGGGCTGCCCGCGGGATCGCCGCCGACAGGTGCGCGCCAGATGATATCAGGCTTATTGCCGCGTCGGCACGCCGGAAACAATCGCATACAAACTTGTATAGACAGGCGCACCTGCCTCTCTCCCGCCCGCGCTGTTGCTCGCCTCGCCGCTAGTTTTCCATGGCTTTGCGATATTCCTCAAACGGCCCCAGCCCCATGGTGGCGCGGCGCTCGTCGAGCTGCGCCATGTCCTCGATCGGGAACGCAACCATGCGGCCGTCTTCGGCCCTTCGGAACTGACTACCGTAGAGTTGCTTTTTCCCGTCATTGGTGAGGACCCGGTCGATCGACAGGGCGAGATTGCCCAGGTCCATCTCGTTTTTGTCGGCCGCTGCCCGCATCAGGACCAGGCAACGCTTCAAAAAGGCGGGCGTGCCATGCTGCGCGACCAGCCACGCGCTATTGGCCGCCTTGGGACCGACCTGCGAGATCAGGGGCCAGCCCTTCTCTTCGATGATGCGCCCCAGGCGCGCTTCGCGCACGCGGTCTTCCACCTCGAGCTGTTTCCAGAATGCCTTGTCCGGGGCGGCCGGCATGTTGGTTCGCTTTTCCTGGTCGAGCTCGCCCATGCGGATCAGTTCCTGCGCCAGGGCCGGCTCTGGCACGCGGGCCGGATAGAGCAGGAAGTCGAGTGCGCCGGGCTTTGTTGGATCGGGGATGTATTTCGGCGCGGCCTCCCATTCTTTCGCCACCAGGCGCAGGCGGTAGAGACCGGTGTCCGGCAAGGTAATGCGGTAGCGGCCGTTGTCGACCGTGCCGGCGATCGTCGGCAGCTTGTCGGCCCGGTCTGCCAGCACCTCGATCTCGGCTGGCAGGGCGCCAGTCGGGCTGTGGATCTTGCCGCTCAGTTCGGCAGCAAGGGCGCAGGGCGCCAACCATGGCAGGACAAGCAGGAGCAGGGAGCGGAGCACGGCAGGAATCCTTATCTTTGGTAGCGGAATGGTAGTAACGCGAAATTAACAGATTGCAGATTGGAAAGCTATAATCGGGCTGCTTGCACATCCACCGCCACGCCAACGGAGTCACCATTTGAACAAGCTCTGCTTCGCCATTGCCCTGCTGTGCGCTGTCGGCGCAGCTTCCGCCCAGACGGCCTCTGCCCCGGCGCCCGCCGCCCAACCCTTCGTTCTCGACAATACCGAAGTGCGCGAGGTCCGCGCGCCAGCCCTGAAGCGCGACTACCAGGTCTACGTCGCCCTGCCCGACTCCTACCGTGACACCACGCGCCGCTATCCGGTGGTGTTCGTCACCGACGCCAACTACGCCTTCCCGATCGTGCGCAGCATTGCCAGTCGCCTGACCAGGCATGCCGGCATGGAAGAGACGATCGTGGTCGGCCTGTCGTATGCGAAAGGAGATACCGGCGTGTTCAGCCGCCGCCGCGACTACACCCCGACGGTGCCGCGCAAGCACGACTGGCGCTCGGACATGCCGGGCCGTGCCATCGCCCTCGGCGAGGCACCTGCTTACGCACGCTTCCTTGCCGAAGACGTGCTGCCCCTGATCGCAAAGCACTACCGCGCCGACATGAAGCGCAAGTTTTTTGTAGGGCACTCCTACGGCAGCCTGCTCGGCCTGCAAATCCTGCTCACCGAACCGCGCATGTTCGAGCACTACATCCTCGGCAGTCCCTCGCTGTGGTACGACGCGGGCGTGATGTTCGCGCGCGAGCAGGCCTATGCCGAGCGTCACCGCGACTTGCAGGCGACGGTGTTCTTCGGGATCGGCAGCCTGGAGACGCTGGCGCCCGGCAAGAAACGCTCGCGCGCGGAAAACGATGCCGACATGGTGGCCGACCTGCTCGACTTCGACGGCGCCTTGAAGGCGCACCGCTACCCCGGCCTGCGCACGCAAGTCAAAGTGTTCGCGGACGAAGACCATGCGAGCGTGTTTCCGTTCGTCGTCACGCATGGCTTGCGATCGGTGCTGCCGTCGAAGAAATGAGGTGTTGCAGTGTCAACCGCCTGCGTCCGACCCGAAGCGGGCGGAATGACACGACTCTCGTCGTCGGGTCATTCCATGTCGTTTTGTAGTGGTCCTTTGAAACGCTTTGGTCTCGGAACGAGATTGCGACGCGCTTTTCGCAGCAGAACAGACATCTGCTGGGGTGCGTTCATCCCTTTCAAAGAACGGAACTTCAATGTCCTGCCGACATAATCGGCTAACGGAGCGTCGGGAATCTTTTGCCAGGAATTCTTTCCCGTTTTCCGGACTACCGGGTCTGCCTCGTCAAGAACGACAGCCGATCTGGCGGTGGCGACGTTTTGCGCATGCCGCAGCGATCTGCTTGCCAATGTCTTCCTGGTTGCGATGGCCTTTCGGCTCAGGGAACGGGACTCTGCGACAGTATTTCGCCGGTCCTTTTCGTAGCGCAAAACTTTTTTCTCCTGCGGAGTCAGGAAGCGTTTCATGGGCATGTCGTTTTCATGTCGTTTCAGCACAGTCTTCAGATGATGTGATTACATCAAATCAGGCGAAGGCGGGTAGAAAGACTGGACATTCGTTCCTGGATGGCCATGCCAAAGGCTTAAGTCCTCTATCCGGGTTTTTCGAAGGGTGCAGTCGGCTTTCAAAACCAAATCTCTTTTCTGCTTCGTGGCTCCATGTTCTCCTATGGCATCTTGAGAATAATGGAGCCTGAGTCCATCTTTGTCTCTTCGGATGCGAACGCTCTGCACTGGACGTACAGTCCAGTGATACTCCCCCTTCGTCACAAATCCGGAGTTTCCCTCCGAGTGGAAACTATCGATGACGGGCAGCTTGTATTCCCTGCCAAGCTTCATATCCGGTGGCAGTTCGGTCAGCTCGATCGTCGTCTTCACGAAAATTTGCGCATCCGGTGGTAGTTGCGCGCCATCAAAGCGGCGAATTGCGATGACCGCATGTCTACCCGGGCCGATTTGATGGCCGCGGTTAGCGCTCCCGAACTGCCGCATTGCCGGGGTGTTGCGAGAGACAATTCGTGCATCGTCGACCCATACACATTCCGTTTGCCCTATGCCTTCGCTCGCGCTGACATGCGCAGCGCACGACAACACGCTACACATCAAGCCTATTTTTTTGATCATGGACTGCCCTGTAGTGCATCCACATTACCGGTGTCGCCGTGCACGCTTCCCAGCCATGAGGGGTCCAGCACAACGAGACACGCCTGATGCGCTTCACGTGCTTGTGCTGGATTTTTCATCGTTCACCGGAATATGTTTTGCGCTTGTACCCGACTTGGTTTGGGAAGCCATATTTTTCTGTCGTAAACACGTGGATGTCGGGAAATATACTCCCCTTTCCTTCTCGTTGGCAGCGGCCCGACCGTGCACGGCGCAAGGGAAATTTTGTGGGGCCGTGAGCAGGGATATGCGGCGCCTCAACGAGATGCACGGGCGACGGTGTTCTTCGGGATGAGCGGCAATGAGAGGCTGGCGCCAGGGAAAAAACGTTTGCGCGGAAGAATATGCCCACATGGAGCCGACGTGCGCGACTTCAATGGCGCCTTTAAAGGCTCGCTGTCCGGGATTGCAAGACACACGTGCCTAGCGCGGGGCAGCCTGGCTTCGGAACCCGGACGCAGCCTGTGGAAGCGTCAGATTTGCCAGGACTGCCCGGTCTCCAGACTCGGCATCTGGAGTGATGTGACGACTAAAGAACTTTGCGCCCACTGATGACGCGGATCAGAATGACCACGACGGCGACGACCAACAGGATGTGGATCAGTCCACCTGCGGAGAAGGAGGTGACCATGCCGAGAAGCCACAGGATGACGAGGATGATAGCGATGGTATAGAGCATATTTAACTTTCTGGT
Source organism: Massilia niabensis (assembly GCF_042655085.1). Lineage (NCBI taxonomy): Bacteria > Pseudomonadati > Pseudomonadota > Betaproteobacteria > Burkholderiales > Oxalobacteraceae > Massilia > Massilia niabensis. The sequence continues at coordinate 107,812 of NZ_JBHSMU010000009.1, forward strand.
GAGGGTGAGCCGGTTTAGGGAAAGGCCTGGTGTCTCTCGCCCGTCCATGAGATCTATCTTGCCGATGAACTCCCCATCCATCGGTGCGTTTCCGAACGGAACACTTGTTTTTATAATAATTTTAAAAACGGTCTGATCACTGTTTGTTGACGCTGCTTTCATGTTATCGAACGCCTGGGAACGAGCCGGCAGCGCATTGCGTACGTGTTAGCATCGCGATTTCCCAATCGTCCTTCTTCCATGCTTCCCACCTTCCGCCCTTCATATGACGCCATCGTCGTCGGCAGCGGCCCGGGCGGCGCGAGCACTGCGCGCGAGCTGGCCAAGTGCGGCATGCGCGTGCTCGTGCTGGAACAGGGCGGCGCCGAACCGTTAACAGGCACCGTCACGCAGATGGCGGCGATGGCCGCCGTTCCGGGCAAGGGCGCCTTCCTCCATCGCGACGCTTCGCTGCTGGTGGCCGGCATCACGGCCGGGGGCAGCTCGGCCATCAATTTCGCTACCGCCGCCCCGCCGCCGCAGGCGCTGTTCGACCGCTACGGCATCGACTTGGCGCCGGCGCTGGCGCAACTGCGCGCCGAACTGCCGATGGCGCCCCTGCCCGATGCGCTGGTCGGCCCGATGGCGGCGCGCATGATGGCAGCGGCGCGCGCCCTGTCGCTCGACTGGCAGAAACTTGACAAGATGATCCGGCCCGCGGCTTGCCGCAGCGGCTGCTGGCGCTGCGTCTACGGTTGTCCGTTCGGCGCCAAGTGGACGGCGCGCGATTTTCTGGATGAGGCCTGCCGGCTTGGCGCGCAGCTGGTCGACCGCGCCCGGGTGCTGCGGGTCGTGGTGCAGGATGGGCGCGCAGCGGGTGTCGAGGTGGAAGTCGGCGGTCAGCTGCATACGGTGTCGTCGCCGCTGGTCGTGCTGGCCGGCGGTGGCCTGGGCAGCCCGCGCTTGCTGCACAGCTCGGGCCTGGGGCCGCACCACGCTCCCTTCTTCAGCGATCCGGTGGTGGCGGTGATGGGCAGCGTGGACGATATCGATGGCGGGGCCGAGGTGCCGATGGCGGCGGGTTTGAGCCTGCATGACGAGGGCGTCGCGCTGGCCGATTTGACTTTGCCGCAGCCGATGTACGCGGCCTTTGCGGCGCAGGTCGGCCGCGTCGACCGCCTGTTCGCGCACCGCCGCACCTTATCCATGATGGTCAAGATTCGCGACGAGATCGGCGGCAAGGTGGGTCCGCGCTGGGCGGATAAATCGCTGCAGGCGAGTGACCGGCAGAAGCTGGCGCGCGGCGTCGGGATGGCGAAGGCGATCCTGCGCGAGGCGGGTGCGCATCACATTTTTAAATCCTGGCATTTTGCGGCGCATCCGGGCGGGAGCGTGCGGATCGGGAACGGGGTCGATGCGGATTTGCAGACGACAACGCCGGGGCTGTACGTGTGCGATGCGTCGGTGATTCCGGAGCCGTGGGGCTTGCCGCCGACGCTGACCTTGCTGTGTCTGGGCAAACGCTTGGGGAGCCGGCTCGGCCAGGAACAAACGGGCTTACAGGGAGCAGGTACGAAAGCCCACGAAAATATCATCGCGCCCAGGGGCATAAAAATTACGGAACTGCGGTGAGCGCAGGCGCATCGGCGTCGCGAACGAGGCTCCGCGCAGGCTCTGGCATGTGCCGAACGACGGCGCCGAGTATTCCCGGTAGCGGTCTGCGATGAAGCCGGCATGGGGCAAAAAGGGCGAGGCCGTCCATTCCCACAGCCGGCCCCAATCGAAGCCGGGGCGGCCTGATGCCGCCGCGACTTCCCATTCGTCTTCGCGCGGCAGGCGCCTTCCGGCCCAGCGGCAGTAGGCTTCGGCCTCGTACAGGCTCACGTGGCGTACCGGCTCGTCCGGATCGAGTGCGGCCTGGCTGCCGAAGCGCACGGTATGCCAGTCATCGCCTGCCCTGTCGTGCTCCAGGTAGCGCTGCCAGTAGCGTGGCGCCAAGCGTTCGTTTTCCCTCAGCCATGCTTGCCCGGCCGCGCTCCAATATGCGGGGCGCCGGTAACCGCCGTCGCCCATGAAGGCGAGGTAGGCTGCGTTCGACACCAGCGCTGCATCGATCGCGAACGGGTCGATCCGGCACGGCGCCGGTGGCCTTTCGTTGTCGAACATGAAGCCGGCATTCGCTTCTCCGCCGCACAGGAAAGCGCCGCCGGTAAAGACAAGCTCGCCGGTGGCCACAGGCGCCGGTTTTCCCAAAACAGGAAACGAAGCGGGCGCCGCCGCGCCCAGCGTCTGCAGGGTATACAGCAGGGCTTCGCCATGCATGTCCTCGTGCGCCAGCGCCAGGCGGAAAGGATAGAGGGCCGCGTCGTCCTGCGGCGCGTTCGCGAGCCGCTCGCGGATCGCGTCCAGCACCTCGCGGCAATAGCGGGTCAGGATGTGCGGGGGCGGCAGGCCGAGCTCCCAGCGACTGCCGTGGGCCACCGTGTTCGAGTCGAACCAGCGGTCGCCATCCTTCAATAGCGAGGGCGTGCTGCTGGTGGCGTCGCGCAGGACAAACCATTCGGCAAACCAGGCGACGTGCCCCAGCTCCCATAGCGGCGGATTCAGGATGGCCAGGCGCGGCACCCGTGCCTCCCGGTCGTGGCCGGCAGCGGCCAGGGCCTCGAACAGGGCCAGCGTGTGCCGGCGCGCGTCCTGCAAGGCGGCGTCCAGCGCGCCGCCGCCCATCTGGCGAAACGATGCATGCTCAGTGCTCATGCATCCATTGTAAGCTTGATCAATAATGCGGCGGCCGCTCGTTGGTCGGATTCGTAGGGTGGGCTCTTGAGCCAACGCGGTTCGGCGCATGCAGGTCGAAACAGGTGGCAAAGCCCGAGATGCACGCTTACCGTTTCCGATCACCTGTGCGGCCCATTACGGCACGACCGCGTGGGCGGAGCCTGCGCGGCCCGACCGCACCCTACCAACCCCATCTGACAGCAGCAGCCGGTCGCGCAAGCGCAGGAAGGGCCGTTCGACCACCAGGTAAAGCAGCGTGGCGACCGCCAGCGAAGCGGCGAGGTACACCGCCAGCGCCATCGGGCCTGCACCCGCAAGGGCGTCGCCGAACTGCGCGCGCACCACGTGAAAGGTCGCCTTGTGCGTCAGGTACAGGCTGAACGAGATGGCCGCGAGATACGCCGCACCAGGCACCCGCAAGCGCCCGAACCGGCTACGCCCGGTGGCAGCGGCAAGCACGAGGCAGCCGAAGCTGGCCGCCACCAGCGGAAACACGACGATGGCCCCGAAATGGCTGTCCAGTTTGATGCGCATCGCCAGCGCCAGGCCGGCCAAGCCGGCGGCCAGGAAGAGCGGACTCCAGCGTGTCGCCCTCTCCCACCAGCTACCCCGGAACACCTGCACGGCCGCCAGCATCACACCGGCCAGCAAGCCATCGAGCCGGGCCCAGGTCGGGTTGTAGATGAGGGAGACGTAGCGCACAAAAAAGCCGTTTTCGCCGGCCACGCCAAGGTAGGGTTCAACCTCGGCTTGCCACAGCCAGCCACGCAACAGCATGCCGCCAACCAGCAGCGCCAGCGCAAGGGCGGCGGTGCGGCGCGTGCCCGGATAGCGCCCCAGCAGCCAGACGACGGGCGGCAGCAGCAGGTAGAAATGCTCTTCCACGCACAGCGACCACGCATGCGAGAACGCGAGCCGGCCGGCGTCGGGCACCAGGTTCACGGTAAAGGTCAGGAACTGCCAGAGCGGGCGCAGGCCGGCGCTTTCGCGCACTGTCGGCAGCATCGCGTAGAGGGCGAGCACCGCCAGGTAGGCGGGCAACACGCGGAAGGCGCGGCGCAGCAGGAAAAAGCGCCAGGACGGTCGATTGCCTTCCGCGTAGGGCCGCAGCACTTGGGCGCCGATGAGGTAACCGCTCAACACGAAGAACAGGTCGACGCCCATCCAGCCGTGATGGACGATGCCTGGCAGCGCGACGCCGTAGCTGGCCACGTGGTACAGCATGACCCAGCCGATCGCGAGCGCGCGCAGCAGGTCGAGGCCGGGTTGACGATGCGTCAAAGGTGAATGGACCGGCACCCCAGGCACCGTTATCAATAATGCGGCGGCCGCTCGTTGGGCGGATTCTGCTGTCCCGCCTCGCGCAGCGTGCGCAGGTGCTCGCCCAGCTTGTTCACCATGGCTTCCAGCTGGTCGATGCGGCGCGCCTGCTGATAGACGGTCGTGTTCAAAGAATCGACCAGGTCTTCCATGTGCCCCAGCTTGATTTCGATATCGACAAAACGGTCTTCGTGTTCCACGGCGGTTCCAGGCAGGTTCAAAGTGGCGGCATTATGACATCAGCTTGCCGGCATCCGGCTTCGGTGTCGCCAACAAGGCCTTCAGGCTGGCCAGGCGATCCTTCGGGGTGATGACTTCCGATTCCATCGGCGCCGCAGTGCCCTCGTCGAGCGCCATCTCCTTGATGAAGCGCGACGGGTCGCAATGCACGAGTTCGCCGGCGCGCTTTCTCTTCTTGCACCAGGTGACCTGCAGCGTGCGCTGGGCACGCGTGATACCGACGTACATCAGGCGCCGTTCTTCCTGGATACGGGCGGCGATCTTTTCGATCGGGTCGTCCGGGTCGCCCTTGTGCGGCAGGATGCCCTCTTCCACACCAACCAGATACACGTGCGGATACTCCAGGCCTTTCGAGGCGTGCAGGGTCGACATGCGCACGGCGTCCTGCTCCTCGTCCTGGCCTTCCAGCATCGACATCAAGGCCACCATTTGCGTCAGTTCCAGCAGGTTCTTCTCTTCGCCGGTTCCGTCGCGCCCACCGTTGCCGCGTTCCTTCAGCCAGTTGGTGAACTCCATCACGTTCTGCCACTTGCCTTGCGCCGCGCGGTCGTCGAAGTTCTCGTACAGGTAGTGCTCGTAGTTCATCTCCTTCATCATGTCGTCGAGCACCTCGGCTGCGTTTTCGCCGCTGCCGGATGGGCCAGGGCGGCTGGCGCGCGACTCGAGGTCATTGATGAAATGACAGAAATCGCGCAGCGGATGCAACTGGCGGTCCGCCAGCTTGGCCTCGATGCCGCCCTTGAGAGCCGCTTCGAACAGCGAGCAATTCCACTGTTTCGAGAATTCCCCCAGCACTTCGAGCGTCGCCATGCCGACCCCGCGCTTGGGCGTCGTAACGGCGCGGATGAAGGCCGGGTCGTCGCCCTCGTTGGCGATCAGGCGCAGGTAGGCGATGATGTCCTTGATCTCGGCCTTGTCAAAAAAGCTCTGGCCGCCCGAAATCGTGTACGGGATGCGTTCCTTGCGCAGCGCCTGCTCGATGATGCGCGCCTGGTGGTTGCCGCGGTAGAGGATCGCGAAATCCGCCCATTTATTTTTGCGCTGAAAATGGTCCGATGAAATCATCATCGCCACCTGGTCGGCTTCCTGCTCGTCGCTCTGCATGCCGAGCACCTTGATCGGCTCGCCCAGGCCGTGCTCCGACCACAGCGATTTTTCGAAAATCTTCGGGTTGTTGCCGATGACGGCATTCGCCGCCTGCAGGATGCGCGTGGTCGAGCGGTAGTTCTGCTCGAGTTTGATGACGCGCAGGTCCGGGAAGTCGGTCTGGAGCGTCTTCAAATTTTCCACCGAGGCGCCGCGCCAGGCGTAGATGGCCTGGTCGTCGTCGCCCACGGCGGTGAACATCGGTTTCTTGCCGATGCCCGTCACCAGCAATTTGACGAGCTCGTACTGGCAGGTATTCGTGTCCTGGTACTCGTCCATCAAGAGGTAGCGCAGCTTGCGCTGCCAGCGGTCGCGGATCGACTCGTTGTTGCGGAACAGTTCCACCGGCAGGCGGATCAGGTCGTCGAAGTCGACCGCCTGGTAGGCGGCCAGCGTGGCGACATAGCTGCGGTAGATGCGGCCGGCCTGGGCTTCATCCTCGTCTTTCGCGGCATTGATCGCGTCTTCCGGGTCGACCAGGCCGTTCTTCCACAGCGAAATGGCATTCTGGATGCGCCGGATTTCCTGCTTGTCGGTGGTCAGGCCAAGGTCGGACACGATCGTGTAGCAGTCGTCGCTGTCCATGATGGAAAAGCGGTCTTTCAAACCGACGCCGGCCGCCTCCTGGCGCAGGATTTTCACGCCGAGCGAGTGGAAGGTGGAGACCGTGAGTTGCTTGGCCTGCTTCGGCTGCTTTAACAGCTTGGCGATGCGCTCCTGCATCTCGAGCGCGGCTTTATTCGTGAAGGTCAGTGCGGCGATCGTGCGCGGATCGTAGCCGCGGTCCTCGATCATGTAGGCGATCTTTTGCGTGATCACCCGCGTCTTGCCCGAGCCGGCGCCAGCCAGCACCAGGCAGGGGCCGTCGAGGTAAAGCACGGCTTCGCTTTGCGGCCCGTTCAGGCCGAACTTTGGTGCGTTGGACATGGGAAATATTCTTGAAGACAGCCGAGCATTGTAGCGAAGCCACCCGGGCTGCGCGCTACAATGTTCAGCATGAAAAAATTGCTTATTTTGCTGCTGGCTTGGACCCTGGCGCTGCCTGCGCAGGCGCGCCCGCTGCTGGTCGCTGCCGCCAGTGATCTCGGCTATTGTATCGACGAACTCGTCGGCGCGTACCGGAAAACGGCGCCCGATGCCGAGCTCAAGGTGTCGCTTGGTGCGTCTGGCAACTTTTTTGCACAAATTCGCAACGGCGCGCCCTTCGGCGTGTTTTTATCCGCCGACATGGACTACCCGCGCCAGCTGGCGAAGCTCGGCGCGGCCGATGGCGCCACCCTGACCCCGTATGCGTTTGGGCGCATCGCGCTGTGGTCGACCGATCCGCGGATCGACCCGGCGCGCGGGCTGGCAGCGCTCGTGCGTGACCCGCGCGTGCTGCGCGTGGCCATCGCCAACCCGGTCACCGCACCGTATGGCCGCGCCGCCAGGGCCGCCCTGGAACGCGACGGCCTGTGGACGGCGGTCCAGCCGAAACTTGTCGTTGGCGAAAACATTGCCCAGACCGCGCAATTCGTCCAGACCGGGAATGCCCAGGTGGGGATTGTGTCGTTCGCCACCCTGCATGCGACCAAGCTGAAGGGCGTCGGCCGGTATGCGCTGGTACCGCATGAAGGCCTGGCGCCGATCGAACAGGGCGCCATCGTGACGAAAGCCGGCGCGGGCAATCCGCATGCGGCCGGCTTCCTGCAGTACCTGTCCACACCCGAAGCCCGCGCCATCCTCGCACGTAACGGTTTCAGCCTTCCAGAAGGCGCGGCCCGATGACGGATTGGCAGTTCCCGGCCGAGCTATGGGACGCCATCGGCCTGACCCTGCGGCTGGCGGCAGTCACGTCCATCGTGCTGCTGGTGCTGGGCATTCCGCTGGCCAATTGGCTGAATAACAGCAAGATGCGCGGCATCATTTTTATCGAAACCCTGGTCAGCCTGCCGATCGTGCTGCCCCCCACCGTGATCGGTTTTTATTTGCTGATGCTGATGGCGCCGCAGCAGCCGGTCGGGGCGGCCTGGATGAATGTGTTCGGCCATCCGCTGCCGTTTTCCTTCGCCGGGCTGGTGGCCGGTTCCGTGCTGTACAGCCTGCCGTTCGCGGTGCAACCCTTCCAGGCGGCGTTTCGCGGCGTCGGGCGCGAGCTGGTGCAGTCGGCGCTGGCACTGGGATTAACGCGCCGCCAGACCTTCTGGGCGATCGTGATGCCGCTGTCGAAACACGGATTGCTCACCGGCGTCTCGCTCAGCTTTGCGCACACGATGGGCGAGTTCGGCGTCGTGCTAATGCTGGGCGGGAATATCCCCGGACAGACGCGGGTTGCCTCGATTGCGCTCTATGATGAAGCGCAGAAGTTGAATTACGGCGCAGCGCACGCATATGCACTGGTATTGCTGGCGATTTCGTTCGCCATCCTGATTGGCATTGCATTTTTACAGCGCAGGCAGAACGCGATCCTGCTGTCGAATTAAGTTCACCCCCTGGCGCGCCGCCAAGGTGGTACCACCCACTACGAGTACGAGAAACAATGATATTTGAACACCTGATTGAAATTAACGACCCGCTCAACCCGCTGCTCCACACGATCACGCGCGAGCAGCTATGGCGCGGGCTGGTGGTCCGCGCCGAGTCACCGAAGCTGTTCATCCCGCACCTCGACGAGTGCACCATCGGCGACCGCGACAGCGGCGTCTTCAAGCGCCGCCTGCGTTACGGCGACCTGATCGTCGAAGACACGGTCGTGCTGACCCCGCTGCAGGAGGTGCGTTTCGACGTGCCGGCGCAAGGCGACATCAGCGCCTCGAGCCTGACCATGACGATCGAGGCGCCGGACGAATTCCAGCTGTTCGTGCGCTTTTGTTACGACGACGGGATGGGCGAGGCGCTGGACGCTGCGACCGAAATGTATGCCGAGTTCAAGAAGTCGGCCTACCAGGAGGCCGATATCGACACGGTGCGCATCGTGCGCCAGATGGCCGAGCAGGGCAAACTGGATGCGAGCTATTTGAACTGACGGCGGGCGGTTGCGCCGCGGGTTCAAGGCTTACGTTCCCGGCTCCGAATCCGCCGCATCCGTGTGGCTTGCCCCTTTCGCCAGGTCCGCTGCCAGGTCGCGCAGCGCCGTGCGCACGCCTTCCTCGATCACGGGATGGTAAAACGGCATGTCCAGCATCTGCGGCACCGTCAAATGCGCCTGCACCGCCCAGGCCAGCAGGTGCGAGATATTCTCGCCGCGCGGCGCGATCATCTCGGCGCCGAGGAAGCGGCAGGTGCCGTACTCGGCATACACCCGCAGCATGCCCTTGTTCTGCAACATCACCCGGCTGCGCCCCTGGTTCTCGAACGACACCTTGCCGATCGCGAACTTCGGGCGTCCGCCCTCGCACAGGGTCCGGTAGTTCTTGCCGAGCGTCGCGATGTTCGGCTCGGTGAACGCGATCCCGAGTGGCGTGCGCCGCAGGCCAGGCCGTACGTCAGGGTAGCGTCCCGCGTTTTCGCCGGCGATCTTGCCGTGGTCGGCCGCTTCGGCCAGCAGCGGCAGCTCGTTGTTGGCGTCGCCTGCAATGAAAATGTGGCTGTTCCCACACTGCATGGTGCGGCTGTCGAACACGGGCACGCCGTTGTCCTTCAGCTCCAGCCCGGTTTCCTCCAGCCCCAGGCCGCCCACGTTCGGCGTACGGCCCGTCGCTACCAGCACGTACTGGAAGCGCTCGCTCGTTTCCTTGCCCAGCGCGTCGCGCGTGGTGAGCAGGACCTCGTCGCCCTGCTGCTCGGCACGCACCACTTCGGTCTGGAAACGCAGGTCGAGTTCCTCGCGCAGCGTGCGCATGGCCACGTGCAGCACCTCGGGGTCGCTCAGGTGGGCGACGCTGCCGCCGCGCGCGAAAATGCTCACGCGTACGCCAAGGCGGCTCAAGGCCTGGCCCAGCTCGAGCCCGATCACGCCGGAGCCGATCACGGCCACCGAGCTCGGTAAATCGTCCCAATAAAACACGTCGTCGCTGGTGACGATGCCGGGGCCGACGTTTTGCAGCTGCGGCAGCACCACGGGTGTGGAGCCGGTCGCAATCACGATGCGGGCGGCTTCGACTTCGGTATCGTCGTCGATCCGCAGCGTGTGCGGGCTGGTAAAGCGGGCGTGGCCGCGAATCCTGTCCTCTTCCGGGAAGCCCTCGACGCTCTCGAGGACAAAGCCGACGAAACGGTCGCGCTCGCGCCGCACGCGCTCCATCACGGCCCGTCCGTCGATGCGTTTTTCGCCCGGATGCACGCCGAAGCCCGGCGCCACGTCGAGCATGTGGGCAGCATCGGCGGCGGCAATCAGCAGTTTGCTCGGCATGCAGCCGACGCGGGCGCAGGTGGTGCCGTAGGCCCCGCCTTCGATCACGACCGTGCGCGCGCCTTGCGCATGGGCCGCGCGGTAGGCCGACATTCCGGCGGTGCCGGTGCCGATGACGGCGACATCAACTTGCAGTTTTTTCATGTTCTTTCCCGTGTATCTTCCGGCTTCACGATACGCCGTTTTCTAATCAAATGTCGAGCGGGTCCACTTCCAGCGACCAGCGCACGCGCGACTTCATCGACCGCAGCAGGGCCAGCCACTCCTTGAGGAAGGCCTGCAGCGCCGGACGCGAGTTCGATTCGACCAGCAGCTGGGCGCGGTCGACGTTATATACGCGCGTCATCGTCATCGGGATCGGGTCGTTGAGCGTGACGGCCTCGCTCGGCAGGATGTCGCGTGCTTCCTCCAAAAAGGCGACGGCGACCGCCAGCTCCGGCGCCTCGGCGCGCAGCAGCGCCTGGTACATGTAGGGCGGCAGCGCGGCCTGGTGGCGCTCTTCCAGCAGGTTCATGGCGAAGCGGTCGTAGTCGTGGCGCACCACGGCCGAATACAGCGGATGCTGGGCGTAGCGCGTCTGGATCAGCACTTCGGAGGCCAGGCCGGCGCGACCCGCGCGCCCCGCCACCTGCATCAGCTGCGCGAACAGGCGCTCGCTGGCCCGGTAATCCTGCGAGAACAGCGCGGTATCCGGGTTCAGGATGCCGACCAGGGTCAGCTTTTTGAAATCGTGGCCCTTGGCGACCATTTGCGTGCCGATCAGGATGTCGACTTCGCCGCGGTGCACGGTGTCGAACGCTTCCTGGGCGCTGCCCTTCTTGCGGGTCGAGTCGGCGTCGATGCGCAGGATGCGCGCTGCGGGGAACATCGCCGATAGCCCCTCCTCGAAGCGCTGGGTGCCGCGCCCGAGCGGCTGCAGGTCGACGTTGCCGCAGGTGGGGCAATGGCGCGGGATGCGAAGTTCCAGGCTGCAGTGGTGGCAGCGCAGCCGGTGCTCGGGCTTGTGCAGCACCATGAACGAGGTGCAGCGCGTGCAGTTACTGATCCAGCCGCAGGCTTCGCAGGTGATCACGGGCGCGTAGCCGCGCCGGTTCAGGAACAGCAGCGACTGCTCGCCCCGCTCCAGGCGCTGGCGCAGCGCGGCCAGCAGGCCGGCAGTGAGACCTTCTTTTGGTTTATCGCGCTCCATGTCGAGCAGGCGCACGGTCGGCAGCACGGCGTCGCGCACGGCGCGCTCGCGCAGTGGCAGCAAGTCGTAGCGCCCGGTCTGGGCGTGGTGCCAGCTTTCCAGCGAAGGCGTGGCCGAGCCGAGAACGATCGGGATCGCCAGCTGGCGCGCGCGCCACACGGCCAGGTCGCGCGCCGAATAGCGCAGCCCTTCCTGCTGTTTATACGAGGGGTCGTGCTCCTCGTCGATGACGATCAGCTGCAGGTGCGGCAGCGACGCCAGGATCGCCAGGCGCGTGCCCAGCACGATGCGCGCCTGGCCCTGGTGGGCCGCGAGCCAGTGCAGCATGCGCTCGCCCTCGGACAGGCTGCTGTGCAGCGTGGCGAGCATCAGGCCCGGGAAGCGCGCACGGATGTTCCCTTCCAGCTGCGGGGTCAGGTTGATCTCGGGGACCAGGATCAGGATTTGCGCCTGCGGGTCGCGCGCCAGCACCTGGGCGCAGGCCTGCAGGTAGACCTCGGTCTTGCCGCTGCCGGTGACGCCGTACAGCAGCGCCGGCGTGAAGCCGACTGCGCCGCCGATGGCGTCGGCCGCCTCCCGCTGCTCCGTGTTCAGCGGCGGCATGCCGCTCGGGGACGGGTCGCCCGGCGGCGGCAGCTTCGCCATTTTTTTCAGCGCGCGGTCGAGGGCGACGGTGGTCGGCACCCGCAGGTTTTTCGGCAGCCCGGGCAGCGCCACTTCGCCCAGCGGGCGCTGGTAATAGTCGGCCGCGAAACCCGCCAGCGCCAGCCACTGCGGCGAGAGGGGCGCGAGCTGGCTGCGCACGGCAATCGCGTTTTTCAGCTTGTCGGCCGGGACATCGCTCTCGGCCACGATGGCGACGATCAGGCCGACGACTTCACGCCGCCCGAAAGGGACCAGCGCTAACTGACCCACCTGCGGGCCAACCTGCGGTGCAGCATCGACTTCATGCGGCCAGCGGTAGTCGAATACGCTGTTAAGCGGCGTGTCGAGCGCGATTTGAAGAATGCAGTACGACAATCTTTACCTTATACCTGAGGCTGTGGACAACTTTGTGGAGAATGAAGCGCTTGACCCGTGGAGAAGTTTACGTTAAGTCAAACCGAACCTTGTTCAATTAAAACCATGAGGAAATAAATCATGAAAATTCAATGACTTAGCGCCAGCAAAGTAGTCCACAGCAACTACCTTCCTCTATCGCAACGATTGTGTATAACTGTGTTTTTGCTTACGGTAAATAGCTGCGCGCCGTGACGATTTAAACAAGTATCTTCGATGCATACGATAAGTGCTTGTCAACGCTGGGGATTTTGCTGATGAGCCGTGCAGCCTGTTGATAACTTTGTGAACAAGGGTGCACAAGCGGTCATTTCTGTAACGTAAAATCCGCTGCCCGACAGTTATTTCTCCTCCATTGTCGAGATAAACCCCAGCGATTTCAACGGCTTAGCTCGCCCGGCAGGATACTGTACATGTCCACAGCCTCCATACTCATGGTTTTACAACATGTGAACAAGTGTGATTTTGCTGCGCTGCGTAATGCCGCGCAGCGCGTCAAACGGGCACGGCGAAGCCTGCTCCTGGCCTCGACCGCGGCTTTACACCGCGCGCTGGCGGCGGCTGAAGTTGTGCACTGCTTCCACCATCGCCGTCACCGATTCCGGCGGGGTGAATTGCGAAATGCCGTGGCCGAGGTTGAACACGTGGCCCGAGCCAGCTGCTGGCACGCCGTAGGCGGTGAGCGAGCGCTCGACTTCCGCGCGGATCTGCTCGGGCGAGGCGAACAGGATGGCCGGATCGAGGTTGCCCTGCAGGGCAACGCGGTCGCCGACCAAGGCGCGGGCGCGGCCCAGGTTCACGGTCCAGTCCAGGCCGAGGGCATCGGCGCCGATATCCGCCATTTCGTCGAGCCAGATGCCGCCGCCCTTGGTGAACACGATGGCCGGGATGCGCACGCCGTCCTTTTCGCGCTGGAGCCGGCTCAGGACCCGCTCCATGTAGCGCAGCGAGAACTCCTGGTAGGCGCCATCGGCCAGCGCCCCGCCCCAGGAATCGAAGATCATGACGGCCTGGGCGCCGGCGTCGATCTGCGCGTTCAGGTACTGGGCGACGGCGGTGGCATTGATGTCCAGGATGCGGTGCATCAGGTCCGGGCGCGCGTACAGCATCTTTTTGATGGTGTGGAATTCGCGCGAACCCTGGCCCTCGACCATGTAGCAGGCCAGCGTCCACGGGCTGCCCGAAAAGCCGATCAGCGGCACGCGGCCATTGATTTCGGTGCGGATCTGCGTAACGGCTTTAAAAACGTAGTCGAGCGAGGCCATGTCCGGCACCTGCAGCGCCATCACGTCACTTTCCGTGCGCAGCGGGCGCTCGAACTTCGGGCCTTCGCCGTCGGCGAAATACAGGCCCAGGCCCATGGCATCCGGCACCGTCAGGATGTCGGAGAACAGGATCGACGCGTCCAGCGGATAGCGGTCAAGCGGCTGCAGCGTGACCTCGGTCGCGTAGTCGGGATTCTTTGCCAGCCCCAGGAACGAGCCGGCGCGCGCGCGCGTGGCGCGGTACTCTGGCAGGTAGCGTCCCGCCTGCCGCATCAGCCACACCGGCGTGTACTCGGTTGGCTGGCGCAGCAGAGCGCGCAGGAAGGTATCGTTCTTGAGCGGGGCAAATTGTGGCATGGCTGACAATCGTTGGCGTCGGAGGACGGCTATTATCGCATTCTCGGGACGCGCCGGGCAGTGGCGCGCCCGATGGCTTCGGGTGCCGGCCTTCCCTGTTCAGGTCCGCTGCCGGCCCCGGCCCTGCAAAGCTTCAGCCACCGGCACGCTTCGGATGATGGCCATGCTTCCTGAGCGCTTCCATCACCAGCTCGCAGTGGTCGCCCTGCACCTCGATGACGCCATCCTTTACCGTGCCGCCTGAGCCGCATGCAGTGCGCAATTGCTTGCCCAGCAGCGCCAGTGCAGCGGCATCGAGCGCGAGCCCCTTAACGAGTGTCACACTCTTGCCGCCCCGGCCCTTGGTCTGGCGCGACACGCGCACCACACCATCGCCTGCGGCCACGGCCCTGGCCTTGCACACGCACCCCTCGAGGGGCTGACGGCATTCAGGGCACATGCGCCCGCCATCGGTGGAATAGACCAGACCGCCGTTTGAACTGCTTTTCATGTTTTGCTCGATCAGGACCGCTTCAACTGGTCGATGACGCTCGCCACCTTGGTGGTAATGACATCGACTGCCGGGCCATTCGCGCCGTGGGGCAAAATGACATCGGCGTGGCGCTTGGTGGGCTCGATGAATTGCTTGTGCATCGGGCGTACCGTTTCCAGGTACTGGCCGACGATGCTCTCTACCGAGCGCCCGCGTTCGTTGATATCCCTTTGCATGCGGCGGATGAAGCGAACGTCGGAGGCGGTGTCGACAAAGATCTTCAGAGACATCATGTCGCGCAAGTCCGCGTCATACAGGGCAAACAGGCCTTCGACCACGATGACCGGGGCCGGTTTGACTGGAATGGTCTTGTTGGAACGGTTGTCGATCGTGAAATCGTATTCCGGCATCTCGATCGCCTCGCCATTGCGCAAGGCCTGGACGTGCTGCACCAGCAGTGGCCAGTCGAACGCGTTCGGATGGTCGTAATTCTGCTTGCGGCGTACGTCAGGGGTGAGATCGGACTGGTCGCGGTAGTAATCGTCCTGCATCACGACCGAGACCACATCGGCGCCGAACGACGCGAGGACTTGCTGGGACACCGTCGACTTGCCACTGCCGCTTCCGCCAGCGACACCAATGACAAACGGAGGGAAGGAAATCTCATTCATTCCCGAATGATACCGGAGTGGGGACTGAACTGACAGGGCCGGGCCGATTGCAGCCATGCCAGTGCACGAGCAATGTTTCTCTTGCGGCAAGCAAGCTGTGGCAGCCGCGCCGGGTGCCGGCGATTCGGCTCGCACCAACGTGACTCTGCCTGCGCGGCAGGGCTCTTATAATGCGGTTCCACCCTTTGAGAATGCCGACGCCATGACCCAGCCGAACCGCAAACAGGCCGCTCCCTGCGGCACCTGGACTTCCCCGATCAGCGCCGCCGTGGTGGCGGCCGGCGCCACGCCGCTGTCGCAGGTCGCGCTCGACGGCGCCGACGTGCTGTGGCTGGCCGGGCGCGCCAGCGAAGCCGGGCGCACCACGCTGCAGCGCTGGCGTGCCGGCGAGACCACCGACACGGCCGCTGAACTGACTCCGGCCCCGTTCAACGTGCGCACCCGCGTGCACGAGTATGGTGGCGGCGCGTATGCGGTGGACAAGGGCACGGTCTGGTTCTCGCATTTCGCCGACAACCATCTGTACCAGGCCGAAGCGGGCGGCGAACCCGTCATGATCACGAAAGAAGAAGCCGTGCGCTATGCCGACTTCGTGCCCGACCGCGCGCGCAACCGCCTGGTCGCGGTGCGCGAAGACCACTTGGCAGGCGAAGCCTACCCCGTCAACACGATCTGCGCGGTCGGCTTCGACGGCAGCGAGACGATCCTGGTCGACGGCAACGATTTTTATGCGGCGCCGCGCCTGTCCCCGGACGGCCGCCAGCTGGCCTGGCTGTGCTGGGACCATCCGCGCATGCCGTGGCAGGGCACCGAGCTGTGGGTGGCGGACATCCTGGAAGACGGCACGCTGGTCGATGGCCGCCTGATCGCCGGCGGCATGGACGAATCGATCTGCCAGCCGGAGTGGTCGCCCGGTGGCCTGCTGCACTTCGTGTCGGACCGCAGCGGCTGGTGGAACCTGTACCGCTTCGAGGATGGCTTGGTGCACCCGCTGTGCCCGCGCGAAGCGGAATTCGGCGGCCCCCACTGGAGCTTTGGCGGCTCGATGTACGGTTTCAGATCGAGCGAGGAAATCATCTGCACCTATATCGAGGATGGCGTCAGCCGCCTGGGGCGCCTGTCCACCCACGGCTGCACGCTCACCCCGATCGCCACGCCGTATGAAGAAATCCGCGAGCTGCGCGTCTCGCCGCAAGCGGTGGCCGTGCTGGCCGGCTCGCCGACGATTGCGGTGGAGCTGGCGCTGATCGACCCGGAGTCGGGAAAGCGTACCATCCTGGTGCAGTCGAGCGCGAACCTGCCGCACGTGGACTACCTGTCGGTCCCGCGCAGCATCCGCTACCGCAGCGCAAACGGGCGCACCGCCTACGCATTCCACTACGCGCCTGCCAATAAGGACTTCGAACCGCAGCCGGGCGAACTGCCGCCGCTGATCGTCATCGGCCACGGCGGCCCGACCAGCATGGCGACCAGCACGCTCAAGCTCGCCACGCAATTCTGGACCAGCCGCGGCTACGCCGTGCTCGACGTGAACTATGGCGGCAGCACCGGCTTCGGACGCGCCTACCGCGACCTGCTCAAGGGCCAGTGGGGCGTCATCGACGTCGAGGATTGCGTGGCCGGCGCGCGCTACCTGGCCGAACAGGGGCTGGCCGACCCCGAGCGCCTGCTGATCCGCGGCAGCAGCGCCGGCGGCCTGACCACCCTGTGCGCCCTCACCTTCCACGACGTGTTCAAGGCCGGCGCCAGCTATTACGGCGTGTCCGACCTGGCCGGGCTCGATGCCGACTCGCACAAGTTCGAGTCGCACTACAACGACTACCTGATCGCGCCCAAGCCTGCGGCCGAGCAGATCTACCGCGAACGCTCGCCGATCCACCATACCGATGCCTTGAAACGCCCGATGATCTTCTTCCAGGGGCTGGACGACAAGGTGGTGCCGCCGCAGCAGTCGGAAACGATGGTCGATGCCCTGCGCCGGCGCGGCGTGCCGGTCGCCTACATGACCCTCGAGGGCGAGGGCCATGGCTTCCGCAAGGCCGACAGCGTGGTGCGCACGCTGGAAGCGGAACTGGCGTTTTATTTGCGCGTGTTCGGCATTCCGGCGCCGCAAGGATTGCCTTCGGTCGAGATCGAGAATTTGGTTCAATGAGCGACTGCATCAGCGGAGCGCCCCTGATCGACGCGTTTGCCGCCAGCACGGCGCACCAGAAGCTGATCCTCGGCCTGCTGGCACTCGCCGGCGAGCCGTTCGGG
Source organism: Massilia niabensis (assembly GCF_042655085.1). Classification (NCBI taxonomy): domain Bacteria; kingdom Pseudomonadati; phylum Pseudomonadota; class Betaproteobacteria; order Burkholderiales; family Oxalobacteraceae; genus Massilia; species Massilia niabensis. The sequence goes on from NZ_JBHSMU010000009.1 coordinate 124,874, forward strand.
CGCACGCGCCTGCGCGAGCATCTCGATCCGCTCGGCGAGTTCACGTCGGACGACGCGCTTTCCGAGGACCTTGCGCAGCTGCGCGAGCGCGGCCTGGCGAGCGAACTGGCGTCGCGCGGCACGGTGGTGGTGCCCGAGGCTGCCTGGCCGGCGATCGATTACCTGCTGCGCAACGGCCGCTTCACGGAGCTGCGCGAGGTCTTCGAGAGCGTCGGCCCGCTGCGCCGCGACTGGCAGGGCAACCCCGTGCTGCGCAGTTACCGCCAGGGCCTGTCCCTCTTGCGCATGGCCTTGGTAGGGGGTGACGGTCCCAGGACCGTCACCCCATTATTATCCGCCTGCCTGCGCTGCCACGAGGCGGCCTACCTGCACCCGCTGGTCGACATCTGCGCGCGCCCGTTCGAGCCCGGCCTGATCGAGCGCATCAATCCGGCGCTGCGCGACGAGGTGCTGGCGGTCCTGATCGACCACGCCCAGCGCGAACCGCTTGCCGCGCCGGCGATCCGCGCCCATGTGGAAAGCCATGTCGAAGGCTATGCGAACCCCGGCGGCGCGGCGATGGCGCTGCGCGTCGCCCTGGCCGAGCACCTGATCCTGTGCGGCCGCCTGGACGACGCCGACGCCCTGCTGGCCGACCTGGACGACTCGACCGCCCTGTTCTTCCGCAGCGTGCTGCTGCTCCTGCGCGACCACATCGACGAGGCGCTGGCCGGCTTCGACGCCGCCCTGAAACTCCTGCGGCGCGAAACCGGCAAGCGCAAAGCGGTGTTTGCCGGCATCGGCGGCCACCTGTACGTCGCCGCGTTATTACGGCGGGGTGATGCGAAACATCAAAAGGCCGTCGACAGCTATCTCGACAGCGCGACGCGCGCGGTGCAGAGCCATGACACGGCCGTCTACCAGCAACTCTCTATGCTGCGCCAGATCCGCGGCGGCACGGTCGACGCCGACGTGCTGCCCTCGCGCAATTGGGAAACGGCCTTGCAAGCCGTGATGTTCCGCGCCCTGCTGCACTGGTGGCTCGGGATGCCGCAATTATCAAATCAGCGCGCCCGGCTCGAAGAAGCGCTGGCCTCGTCGGAGGCGGCCGGCTTCGACCTGCTCAGCGCCCAATTGGCCGGCCTGCTCGGCCAGCTCGGGGGAGTCAGCCACGAGCAGCGCGCCATCGCCCTGCGCCAGCAGCATCGCTTCACCGACCTGACCCACTGGTTCGAGCGCGAGCAGCCGTGGGAGCGCCAGCTCAACGCGCTGATCAACCTGCAGCCGGCCGTGAACGTGGAGGTAGTCAAAGAGTCGCGCCTGGTCTGGCTGATCCGCCATGACCCGCACCTGGGGGTGCAGGAAATCGAGCCGCGCGAGCAGAAGCGCGACGCGCAGGGCGCCTGGAGCCGCGGCCGGCCGATCGGCCTGAAGCGCCTGACGGAAGACGCCGCCGCGCTCGACTTCCTCACCGCGCAGGATTTACTGGTCGTCTCGACCATCGGCGCCGCGCGCCAGTACTACGGCAGCGGCCTGCGCTACGAGTTCGACCTCGACAAGGCCCTCGCCGCGCTGATCGGACATCCCCTGCTGTTCTGGTTCGACGCGCCCGGCACCCGGGTCGAGCTGCTGCCGGGCGAGCCGGAACTGCTGGTGAAAGCGGCGCGCGAGCACGTGACGATTTCGCTGCAGCCGCCCATCCGCGAAAGCGCGGGCGACGTCGTCGTCACGCGCGAGACACCGACGCGCCTGCGCGTGGTGCGCATCCGCGACGAGCACCGCCGCATCGGCGCCATCGTCGGCGAGGCACTGGTCGTGCCCCTCGAAGCCGAAGTGCGGGTGCTGCAGGCGATCGGCGCGATTTCCTCGATCGTCACTGTGCAGTCGGACATCGGCGCCAGCGCCGCCGACATCGAACGGATCGCCGCCGACGCCCGCCTGCACGTGCACCTGCTGCCCTACCAGCAGGGCCTGCGCATGCGGATCCTGGTGCGCCCGCTCCCGAATACCGGCGCCTATTACGCACCCGGCAGCGGCGCCGAGCGCGTGATCGCCGATTTCAACGGCATCCGCACAGAAGCGAAACGCGACCTGAACGCCGAGCGCGAAGCCGAGCGCCAGCTGGTCGCGTCCTGCCGTGCCCTGGAAGGAGCCGAGCCGGAACACGACGAGTGGCTGCTCGGCTCGCCCATTTCCTGCCTGGAGCTGGTGAGCGAACTGCAGGAAATCGACGCCTCCCGGGTCCTGATCGCCTGGCCCGAGGGCGAGCCCTTCCGTGTCAGCAGGAAGGTAAGCTCGAAATCGGTGCGCATGAATATCAAGCGCGACAAGGACTGGTTTGCCGCCAACGGCGACGTGGTCATCGACGAGGGGCGCGTGATCGACTTGCGCGAGCTGCTGGAGAAGGTGCGCGGCAGCGACGGCCGTTTCGTGGCGCTCGGCGACAACCAGTTCCTGGCGCTGACCAATGAGCTGCACCGGCGCCTGCTCGACGTCGCCGCCTTCACCGACGCCGACGGCGAGGTATTGCGCGTACACCCGCTGGCCAGCTTCGCGCTGGAAGACCTGGCACTCGACGCCGGCGCCGTCGACGCCGACCGGGCCTGGCGCGCGCACCTGAAAAAAATGGCGGACAACGCGAAGTACGAGCCGCAGCTGCCCTCGACGCTGCAGGCCGAGCTGCGCGACTACCAGCGCGAAGGTTTCGAGTGGCTGGCGAGACTTGCGCACTGGGGCGTGGGCGCCTGCCTGGCGGACGACATGGGCCTCGGCAAGACGCTGCAGGCGCTGGCCCTGATCCTGCTGCGCGCGCCGAACGGCCCAACGCTCGTGGTCGCGCCGACCTCGGTCTGCACCAACTGGATCGCGGAGGCCGCGCGCTTCGCGCCGACCCTGAACGTCAAATTGTTCGGCCCCGGCGAGCGCGCCGCCATGCTGGACGATGCCGGACCCTTCGACGTGATCGTCGCCAGCTACGGCCTGCTGCAGCTGGAAGCGCCGCTGTTCGCCAAAAAGCGCTGGCACACGATCGTGATGGACGAGGCACAGGCGTTCAAGAACGCGCTCACGCGGCGCTCGCAGGCGGTAATGGCCCTGCAGGGGGATTTTCGCATGGTGGCCACCGGCACCCCGCTGGAAAACCACCTCGGCGAACTGTGGAACCTGTTCCGCTTCATTAATCCGGGCCTGCTCGGCACGCCCGACCAGTTCCAGCTGCGCTTTGCCGGCCCCATCGAAAAGGCCCAGCAGGACAAGAATTACGATAAACGTGCAGAAGCAGGCGCGCGGGCGCGCCTGCGTCGTTTAACCCACCCCTTCATCCTGCGCCGCACCAAGAGCCAGGTGCTGACCGAGCTGCCGCCGCGCACCGAGATCGTGCTGCCGGTCGAACTGACGGCCGAGGAAATGGCCCTGTACGAATCGCTGCGCCGCGAAGCGCTGGATAAACTCGCGTCCCTCGAAGCGCCACAGAACCAGAAATCGATCGCCATCCTGGCCGAGATGATGCGGCTGCGCCGCGCCGTCTGCAATCCGGAACTGGTGGCGCCGGGCCTCGGGATCGCCAGCAGCAAGCTGGCCACCTTCGCGCACCTGGTGGAAGGGCTGCTCGAGAACCGCCACAAGGTGCTGGTGTTCAGCCAGTTCGTGGATCACTTGTCATTAATTCGCAAGCACCTCGACGCGCGCGCCATCCGCTACCAGTACCTCGATGGATCGACGCCGATGCAGGAGCGTAAGAAACGGGTGGATGCCTTCCAGGCCGGCGAGGGCGACCTGTTCCTCATCAGCCTGAAAGCAGGCGGTGTCGGCATCAACCTCACCGCCGCGGACTACGTGATCCACATGGACCCGTGGTGGAACCCGGCGGTGGAAGACCAGGCTTCGGACCGCGCGCACCGCATGGGGCAGCTGCGGCCGGTGACGATCTACCGGCTGGTTGCGCGGCACACGATCGAGGAAGGCATCGTCGACCTGCACCGCCACAAGCGCGACCTGGCCGACAGCCTGCTCGAGGGCGGCGATGTGTCGGCCCGGATGTCGCCCACGGACATGCTGGCGATGCTCCACCTGGGGCTGGGCTCTAGCGTGGGCAACCGATCCATGTGATGATTCCGCTTTTTTGACGGAACACCACCATCATGGAAGAACAGAACGCGCCTGCCTCTCCACAGGCCCACGTCATCGGCGTCAAGTCGTGGCTGGCCTATGCCGGCGTGGCGGCGCTGGCCGTGCTCCTGTTCGGCGTGGCGCTGCCGGCAGCCTTCCTGTGGCACGAGCTGGCCGCGCTCGCGGTGCTGGTACTCTCGGCACTGCTGGTGGCCTACGAATTCCTGCAGGTGCGCAGCGTGCAGCTGTATTACGACGACCTCGGCGTCTGGGTGCACTCGGGCGTGCTGCCCTGGAAAAAGGGGATCACTGGCGTGAAGTGGCGCGACATGGACGAAGCGACGTTTATCAACGGTTTCAAGAGCTGGGCCACCGGCTCGTACACGATCCGCATCGGCCACCGTTTTACCCGGGGCAGCGAAATCGTGCTGACCAATATCGCGCGCGGCAAGCAGGCCGTGGCGACTCTCAACGCGCGCCACCAGGAGCTGATCCGCTCGGGGATCGTCGACTGATGGGGGTGCCGGAGGCGCTGGCTGTCGGCCGCACCAGGCCCAACATTTGTTACAAACCGGAGGGCGCGCAAGGGGCGCGAAAAATGCTAATCTGGCGCGCTGTCGCGCTCTACAAGGGCGCGCCGCCCACCCGATGTCTCCATATTTACGGGCCGAACACATGATCAAAACGAAACTCGCGCTGGCAGCCATCATCGCCAGCCTCGCACTGGCGCCCGCCAGTGCCAAGCAGACCAAGTCCTCCAAGCCGAAAGCGGTTAAGGTGGTCAAATCGAAGGCCTCCGCCAAGCGCGTGGCCGCCCCCAAGGCCAAGGCCGTCGCGAAGGCGAAAGGGCCAGTGAAAGCGAAGGGCAAAGGCAAGGGCAAGGCCGCCGCCGCTGTAGCCGCAACCGCTGCCGCCGCAAGCGCCGTGGCAGCAACCGCGCAAGCGGAGTCGCCATCGGCAGCGCCAGCGCCAGCGCCGGCGCCGGCATCGAACGAAAAGCGCCTCGACCGCCGTGCCGATTCGCTCGCCATGCAGTACCTCACCGCCTTGTGGCGCGTCGATCCGGAAGGCGGCATCGCGGTCGGCAAGTTCGAGGCCGCCGCCAACCTGACCATTCCCGACGAGGCCACGCGCGCCAAAAAGCTCGCGTTCGCGAACGAATGGCTGGAAAAATTCCGCAAGATCGACACGCGCCAGCTGTCGCCGCGCCAGCGCACCGACCTCGCGCTCCTGGTCAACAAGCTGGAAACGGACCGCTGGCGCCTGACGACCTTCCGCGAGTTCGAGTGGAACCCGGCGCTGTATAACATCGCCCAGCCGCTCGACCTGATCCTCAACACCGAGTACGCCGCCAAGCCGCAGCGCCTGCGCACCATCCTCAAGCGCCTGGCGAACGTGCCGGCCTATTACCAGGCGGCCCAAAGCTCCATCGCCAACCCGACCCGCGAGCACACCCAGCTGGCGATCGCGCAGGCGCCGGGCACGCTGGTCGTGCTGGCCGACCTCGGCCAGGCGGCGCAAAGCTCGATCCTGAATGCCCAGGAAAAGGCGATCTTCGCGCAGCGCATCGCCAACGCCGGCGCCGCCGTGGTCGCGTATGTCGACTTCCTGACGAACCTGGAAAAGACGCAGTCGCAAAGCGGCAAGGCGCGCCCGTTCAGGATCGGCAAGGCCTTGTATGAACAGAAGTTCGCGCTCGAGATCCAGTCGGCCAGCAGCGCCGAGCAGACCTTCCGCAAGGCCCTGGCCGCGCGCGAAGAACTCCTCACGCGCATGAATACGATTGCGGACGAACTCTGGCCGCGCTACATGGCCGGCACGAAAATGCCGCAGGACCGCTTCCAGAAGATCGGCATGCTGATCGATAAGCTGTCGGCCCGCCACGTCGCGCGCGAAAACTTCTTCCCCGAGATCCGCCGCCAGATCCCGCTGCTGCACGACTGGGTAATCAAGAACGACCTGCTCACGCTCGACCCGGGCAAGCCGCTGGAAGTGCGCGAAACGCCGATGTACCAGCGCGGCGTGGCCGGCGCCAGCATCGACGCGCCCGGCCCCTACCGCCCGAAGGACAAGACCTGGTACAACGTGACGCCGCTCGACGGACTATCCGCGGAACAGGCCGAGAGCAGCCTGCGCGAGTACAACGAATGGATCCTGCAGATCCTGAACATCCACGAAGCCATTCCCGGCCACTACGCCCAGCTGGTGCATGCGAACCGTTCGCCGTCGCTGGTGAAGTCGCTGTTCGGGAACGGCGCGATGGTCGAGGGCTGGGCCGTGTATGGCGAACGCATGATGCTCGAGTCAGGCTACGGCGGCAATGCGCCCGAGATGTGGTTGATGTACTCGAAGTGGAACCTGAGAAGCGTCACCAACACCATCCTCGACTACTCGGTGCACGTGAACGGCATGGGCCGCGAAGAAGCGCTCGACCTGTTGACGCGCCAGGCCTTCCAGACGCGCCAGGAAGCGACCGAAAAGTGGCGCCGCGTGCAGCTGTCGTCGGTGCAGCTGACCAGCTACTTCAGCGGCTACGAGCAGATCATGGAGCTGCGCGAGCAGCGCCGCCAGCTTCTCGGCGAGCGCTTCAACCAGAAGCAGTTCCACGACCAGTTCCTCAGCTACGGCAACGCGCCGGTGAAGATGATCGCGGAGCTGATGCGCGAGTAACCGTCGCAGCATGCAGCAGATCGAACCGGGGCCGCGTGCCCCGGTTTTTTTTGCACCCGCTTTTTCCCGCATCGGCTGGCTTGAAAATTGCATGCCTGACGGATGAGCTCAACGCGAGAAGGATCGTCGGATGCTGCTTCGAAACGATGTACTGCACTACGCCGGGGAGCGGCCGCGTACGCTGCGGATCCTGTGGATCGACAGTGCCGCCGCCCTGGCCTACACCTATGAAGTGGGCGTGGCCAATGCGTTACCGCGCGCCGCCTCGACCGCGGAGCTGATGGCCGACGTGCGCGAGCGGCACGCGCGCCTGGTGCCGCACGATCCGCTGCGCCAGGCGATCGATCTATCCACGCTGCCCCCCAGCTACCTGGCCTTGCGCGCGAATGCATGGGCCATCGTCAGCACGCTCATACGCGAGGAGCCGGCACTGTTCGACCCGCGCCTGCGGGCCCGCCTGGTGGCCGCCTGCAGTGCGGCGCATGGCGTCTCGCACCCGACCATCTACCGCTACCTGCGCCGCTACTGGGAGCGCGGGCAGCATCCCGACGCCCTGCTGCCCGACTACGCCAACTCGGGCGCGCCCGGCAGGACGCGTGCCGCCAATGCCGACGTCAAGCGCGGCAGGCCCAGTAAATCGGGCTCGCCCGGGCTGAATGCCGATGCCGCCGTGCGCGCCACGATGCGCGCCGCTGTCCTGCGTTACGCCGCCACCCACGAGGCATTCTCGCGGCGCGATGCCTACCGCCAGATGCTCGTCGATTACTTCGGCGCCAGCCGCAGCACCGCCCCGACCTACGGGCAATTCAGCTACTGGATCGACAGGGAAGATACGCCGTTCCCACCAGGCTGAGCCTTTCGCCAGAGCCGGGAGGCGCTGTGTGCTGTAGCGATGCATTTCCATCGAAAAATACTATTGCAGTGCGTAATGACGCAATTTGGTGCAGCGCACCAAATTGCGCTGCCCAGCTACGTTTCAAGGCATCGTCCGACTGCTGCCGTCTGCTGAAAAACATAGTGTGATCCGCAAAATAAAGTGTGTTCTCCGGACGGGTTAGACGCCGTCGCCGGCCATCCTGCTGCGTTCAGCAAACAAGGACATTGTTGTACGCGCCATTGCAGTGGATGCTGCATCGCAAAAAAGACATTATTTTCAGAGGCCTTCTTCCCCCTGCACCGGGCGTCCATGGCACGCCCCTTGCTATATGTTGCTTATATACAACATGAAAAGGGGTGACATATGGGTGGTCCGAACAAGTCATTAACACGGCGCGATTTCCTGTACCGGACGGCAGCCCTCGGCGGTTCGGCCCTGCTGCTCAACACGATGAACGCCTGGGGCATGGGGATTGCCTCGCGCGTCAGCGCGCCCCCGGTCCTGAGCGGCAGCGGCAAAGGCAAGAAAGTGCTGATCCTCGGCGCCGGCCTGGCCGGCATGACGGCGGCCTTCGAACTGGGCAAGCTGGGCTACGACTGCCAGGTGCTCGAGGCGCGCAGCTTTGCCGGCGGGCGCTGCCAGACGGCGCGCAAGGGTTTCAAATTGCAGGAACTCGGCGGCGAGGTCCAGGAATGCCAGTTCGACGCGGGCCATTACATCAACCATGGCCCGTGGCGTATCCCGATGCACCACGGCTCGACCCTGCATTACACCCGGCTGTTCAATGTGCCGCTCGAGGTGATGGTCAACGATAACGACCAGGCCTGGATCTACCTTGAAAACGGCGGGCCGCTGGCGAAGCAGCGGCTGCGCCCGGCCCAGGTCAAGTCCGACATGCGCGGCCACGTCGCCGAGCTGCTGGCCAAGTCGGTCAAGAACAGGCAGCTCGACCAGCAGGTGAACGCGGCCGACAAGGAGCTGCTGCTCGACTACCTTGCCAACGAGGGCCACCTCGACGCCGGCGACTTGCGCTACAAGGGCCGCAGCGGCCGCGGCTTCCGGGTCAACCCGGGCGCCGGCATGCAGCCCGGCGCTGGCCAGGCCTCCGATCCGCTCGGTTTCGGCGACCTGCTCGCATCGAAAGTCGGCAAGGTCTACAGCGCGGTACAGGACTTCCCCATGCAAAACACCATGTTCCAGCCAGTGGGCGGCATGGACCGCATCGCGCGCGCTTTCGAACAGCGCGTGGGCCGCCGGATCCGCTATGGCGCCGAGGTGCAGACCCTGCGCCAGGACGCCGGCAAGGTCACCGTCACGGTGAAGGACACGGCCAGCGGCAAGCTGTCCGCGGTCAGCGCCGACTACTGCCTGTGCACGCTTCCGCTGTCGGTGCTGCGCATGATCGACACCGATTTTTCGAGCCGCTTCAAGACGGCGGTGCAAGCCGTCACTTACATGCCGGTCGGGAAAATCGGGCTGCAGATGAAGCGCCGCTTCTGGGAAGAGGACGACCAGATCTACGGCGGCCACATCCTGACCGACCTGAAGGGCATCAACACGATCTCGGTGCCGTCCTCGAACTGGCAGCAGAAAAAGGGTGTCCTGCTCGGCTACTACAACTACATGCTGGACGCCATCGAAGTCAGCGCCCTGTCCCCGGCCGAGCGCGCCGAGTTCGCCCTCGCGGCCGGCCAGCAGATCTTCCCCGCCTACCGCGACGCTTACGAGAACGCCTTCTCGGTGGCCTGGCACCGCGTTCAGTACAACCTCGGCGGCTGGGCCGAGTGGACCGAAGAGAGCCGCAAGGCAGCCTACCCGCTCCTGCACGAAGGCGAAGGCCGGGTACTGCTCGCGGGCGAGCACCTCAGTTACCTGACGGGCTGGCAGGCCGGCGCCATCGAGTCGGCCTGGCAGCAGATCGAACGCATCCATGCGAGGGCCCAGGCATGAACCTCTACCGATTCTTCGTTGCCACCTTCGCCTGCGCCGCCCTGCTGCAGCCCGGCGCCGCCAGCGCCCAGGGCCAGGACGGCAAGGCGCTGTTCCAGAAAAACTGCGCGGCCTGCCACCAGGCCAACGGCAAGGGCATTCCCGGCGCCTTTCCGGCACTGGCCGGCAACCCGCTGGTGCAGGGACCGCCGGCCGAGGTGGCCACGGTCCTGCTCAAGGGACGCGGCGGCATGCCGGACTTCAGCGCCAGCCTGTCCGACGCCGACATCGCCCAGGTGTTGAGCTATGCCCGCGCGAGCTGGGGCAACGGGGCCGGGGCCGTTCCCGACAGCGAGGTCGCGGCGCTGCGCGCCTCGCTGCAGGCGGCGCGTGCCGGCACTGCGCGCCTGAGCAACAAGCACTGATTTCCCACTACGACAGGAACCACCATGAAAAACCTTTTGATCCCCTCCCTGCGCACGCTGCTCGCTCCCGCACTCCTGTGCGCCGCCATCGGGCCCGCCACTGCCCAGGACATCGTGCGCCACAAGATCCCCGGCTCCGACTTTCCGATCGCGCAGGCGGTGACGCTGCCGCCCAACGCGACCATCCACTTCATCAGCGGCCAAGTGCCGCCGGTGGTCGACAAGGGCGCCCCGGGCGACTCGCTGGCCGCCTTCGGCAACACCCGGCAGCAGACGGTCGGTGTCCTCAACAAGATCAAGGACATCCTCACCGGCATGGGTCTCACCATGGGCGACGTGGTCAAGATGCAGGTCTTCATCGTGGGCGACCCGGCCAAGGGCAACAAGGGCGACGTGGCCGGCTTCATGGAAGGCTATACCCAGTTCTTCGGCGGCGCCCAGCCCAACCTGCCGGCGCGCGCCGTGTTCCAGGTGGCGGCGCTCAGCAACCCCGGATGGCTGATCGAGATCGAGGTGGTCGCCGCCAAAAAATAAGCCTGCCCGCAGCGCCGCAGATCGCCGGCCACCGCGCCGACCACCGGGTTTCAACTATCGCTCACCAAACAGGGGTATCCATGCTCAAGGCCACACTCAAACAAGGCGCCGCCGCCATCATCCTGCTGCACTCGGGCCTGTCGTTCGCCCAGGAAGTACAGGTCGCCATGGCCGACATGCCGGCGCCGGACGCGCTCTCCGGCCCCACCACCACCGGCGTCGTGATCGTCACTGGCACCCGTGCCGCCGGCCTGAAAGTCGAGAACAGCGCTTCGCCGATCCAGGTGCTCGATTCCGCCTCCCTGAACCGCACCGGCCAGGCCGACCTGCGCCAGGCGCTCGGCCAGAACCTGCCCTCGTTCACGATCCAGGCCTTCGGGTCCGACATGGCGGCGATGACGCTGTCGGCGCGCCTGCGCGGCCTGAGCCCGAACAATACGCTGGTGCTGGTCAACGGCAAGCGGCGCCACGGCACCGCCAACCTGGCCGTGCTGGGCGGCGCCTTCCAGGGCGGCGCCGCGGCTGACCTGAACTACATTCCGCTGGCCGCGATCGACCATGTCGAGGTACTGCAGGATGGCGCCGCCGCCCAGTACGGGACCGATGCGATCGCCGGTGTCATCAACATCATCCTGAAGTCCAACAACAGCGGCCTGTCGGGCAACATCAACGGCGGCGGCTACCACGACGGCGGCGGGCATACCGGCCATGCCAGCGCCAACATCGGCCTGGCGCCCTTCGAATCGGCCTGGCTGAGCCTGACGGCCGAAACGAAATACCACGGCTTTTCCAACCGCGGCGGCATCGACCCGCGCGTGAACGACCCGGCCACGCTCGCGGCCCAGCCGCAGCTGCTGCAGGCGCCCGGCTACCCCTACCTGAACCGGATCCAGGGCGACGCCCAGTACCGCCAGCACGTGGGGGCGATGAACTTCGGCTTCGACATCGGCGCCGACACCAGCTTCTACAGCTTCGCGACCTATGGCGAAAAGCGGGCGCGCGCCTTTGAAAACTACCGCATGCCGAGCCGCATTCCCGCCGTCTATCCGCTCGGCTTCAGCCCGCTCGAAACCTTCGACGAAACCGATGCCGCCCTGACCGCCGGGATCAAGGGCACGCTGGGCGGCTGGAAATGGGACCTGTCCAGCACCTACGGCAAGGACGTCACGAAGGTCGGCGTGGACACCTCGGTCAACGTCTCGCTGTTCGCCGACACGGGCTTTTCGCCGACGGTGTTCAAGGCCGGCGAATTCCGGGCCAGCCAGTGGACCAACAACCTCGACCTCAGCCGCGAGTTCGACATTGGCTGGGCCGCGCCGCTGAACTTCGCGGTCGGCCTCGAGCAGCGTCGCGACACCTACGAGATCGTCGCCGGCGACCCGGCCTCGCGCTACAAGGAAGGCTCGCAATCCTATCCGGGCTTCCTGCTGACCGACGCCGGCCGCCATGAGCGCGACAACGAAGCCTTCTACGTGAACGTCTCGTCGCAGCCGGTCGCGAACCTGACGGTCGACCTGGCCGGCCGCTACGAGCATTTCAGCGATTTCGGCAGCGCCAGGGTCGGCAAACTGACCTCGCGCTACGATTTCTCGCCGGCCTTTGCCCTGCGCGGCACCTTCAGCAACGGCTTTCGCGCCCCGACCCTGGCCGAATCCTTTTATTCGGCCACCAACGTCTCGCCACGCAGCGCCTTCGTGCAGCTGGCGCCTAACTCCCCGGGCGCGCGCCTGGTCGGCATCGACGGCCTGAAACCGGAAGCCTCGACCAACCTGTCGGCCGGCATGGTCCTGAACCCCGCCCCCGGCCTCACGGTCACGCTCGACGCCTACCAGATCAAGATCCGCGACCGCATCGTCGGCAGCGGCGCCCTGTACGGCTCGGGTGGCGCGGTGAATTCGCCGGCGGTGACGGCGGCGATCCTCGCCAACGGCAACGTGCTCGACCCCACGGTCGTCGAAACCGGCATCAACATCTTCTCGAACGCGGTCAACACCCGCAGCCGCGGCCTTGAATTCGTTGCCACCAAAAGCAGCAACTACGGCGGCTACGGCCGGGTCGACTGGTCGGCGGCGGCCAACTACAACGTGGTCAAGGTCATCCAGGTCAACCAGGCGCCAATCCAGCTGCAGCCCCAGCTGCTGCTCGACACCACGGCGATCTCGGACATCGAAACCGCGTCCCCCAGGCTGCGCCTGAACCTGGGCGCCTTATGGAAGTCAGGCGCATGGACGGTCAATCTGCGCGAAGCGATCTACGGCAAATCGTCCGAGATGCAGTCGCCGGACGGCGGCGCCACCTATTACAAGACCGAAATCGGCAACCTGGCGGTGACCGACCTGGAGGCGGCGTACAAGATCAGCCAGGCCTGGACGCTGGCGGTCGGCGCGAACAACCTCTTCAACAAGTACCCGGACGGGATCAACCCGGAGGTGCTGCGCATCCAGCGCGAGAACCTCGACAATTCGGCGGTCACGATCTATCCATCGTTTTCGCCGATCGGGATCAATGGCGGTTATTACTACGCGCGGGCCAACTTCAAGTTTTGAGGCCATCCCGCCATGATTATCGAACCGGGGCCGCGTGCCCCGGTTTTTTATGCATCCGCCCCCCTTCTGGGGGCAATTTCGCATCAGCCCTACCGTACTTTTGAGTTGCGGCAGGGGCAGGAACTCGGCCGATCCGTCGCCTACAAACAACAGGATCACAGGTTTGGGGCAAAGCTTTGTGGTGAATCATGCGCAATTTTGCCCCAGCGCACATGCTTCACGGAAACCGAATAAGTAAAGAGCTAATGATTCGTGGCATTATCACAGATGCACTGGTAGCGTTAGCGTTTTGCAACTGCTCGTTTTTGTCCTGAAAGACAACGAGAACGGCGTTTCGGAAAACCCCATATCAACAACCGGAGAGCATCAATGAAGAAGACGAGCCTTGCCATCGCCCTGTTATCCATCCTGCCGCTGGCGGCCCACGCGCAGACCAACGTGACGATCTACGGCATTGCCGATGCCTCGGTCGGCCGCGAAGACACCGATGCCCCAGGCGTGGGCGCGCGCACCGTGATCAGCTCGGGCACCCAGTCCACCAGCCGCATCGGTTTTCGCGGCACCGAGGACCTGGGCAACGGCCTGAAGGCGCTCTTCAACTTTGAAGCCGGTCTCGCCCTGGACACTGGCGCGCAGGATGCCGCCGGCCTGTTCCAGCGCCGCGCCGTCGTCGGCCTGCAAGGCGCGTTCGGCACCGTGACCGTCGGCCGCGAATACGGCCCGATCGCGGCCGTGGTGCAGGCCAGCGACCCGCTCGGCCATGGCTTCTATGGTTCGAACCTGGGTAGCTTCGGCGCCAACCGCCTGACCCGCCGCCTGTCGAACTCGGTCAACTACAAGAGCGAATCCATCGCCGGCTTCACCGGCCTGGCCGCGTACAGCGCAGGCGAGCGCAACGAGAGCGAACCGTCGGGCGACCTGGCCGGCGCCGCGCTGGAATACCGCAACGGCCCGGTGTACGTGGGCGCCGGCTACCAGCGCGTCGAGCGCCTGGCCACCGGCGACGACAAGGAGTTCGCATTCGGCGCCGGCCTCACCTTCGGCGCCTTCGAAGTGCGCGGCAGCTATTCGGAGGCCGACCTGACCGGCCCGAACAACGAGTTCAAGTACCTGATCCTGGGCGGCAACTACACCCTCGGCGCCAACAAGTTCTTCGTCGCCGCCCACCAGCAGCGCCAGGAGGCAGGCAACGGCCGCGGCAAGGGCTTCACGCTGGCCTACAGCTACACCCTGTCAAAGCGCACCAACCTGTACAGCACCTACGCCCGCGTAAACAACAACGGCACCGGCAACTTCGGCCTGACCTCGGCCGGCGGCACCTTCGCCCCGCCAGCCACCGCCTTCGGTGCCGATCCATCGGTGTTCAACGTCGGCGTGCGCCACTCGTTCTAAACGCGTAGCAAGCACGGACCTCCGATGAAGAAAAAGTGTGACTTCCGGGCGGGCAGAAAGCGGCGGGACAACCCGATGGAATGAGTGACAGTGACCGTCATCTCGCCTGGGCTCGCTGTCCGTAGACCCGAGCGCTCATGCGCCATGCATGGGCGCCCGGGCGCTTGCCTGACTGCCGGTACAAAACCACGCTATTCACCGCAGGATGTGAGCTCGATTTCAGGCCTGCGGCCCGAAACAATATCGGCCAGCGCCCGCCCGGAGCCGCAAGCCATCGTCCATCCCAGCGTGCCGTGCCCGGTATTAAGGTACAGGTTGGCATAGCGTGTCGTGCCGATGTACGGTACGTTCGATGGCGTCAGCGGCCGCAGGCCCGCCCAGTAGCTTGCGCGATCGTAGTCGCAGGCCTCGGGGAACAGTTCGCGCACGCGGCGCGTGACCGCCTCGCAGCGGATGGTGTCCAATGCGCGCGAATACCCGTTCAATTCGCAGGTGCCGGCCACGCGCAGGCGCGATCCCAGCCGAGACAGCACGAGCTTGTGGCCGTCGTCGGTCAGCGACACGGTCGGTGCTGCAGCCGCGCTGATGATCGGGTAGGTTGCCGAATAGCCTTTGCCGGGATAGACCAACAGCTTGACTCCCAGCGGGGCGAGCAACGTGGCCGAAAAACTCCCGAGGGCCACGACGAAGGTGTCTGTATGCAGCGCCTGATGTCTGCCTTCGCCATCGATCACTTCCACGCCGGTGACTTTACCGGCCTCGGCAAGCATGCGTGTCGCGGTCATGTTGTAGCGGAAGCGAATGCCGGCCGCCTGACCCTTTGCTGCCAGCTGCGACGTGAATTTGTAGACGTCACCCGATTCGTCGCTGGCGGTGAAGTCGCCGCCCACCAGCCTGGCGCGCGCCGCGGCCAGGGCAGGCTCGATGCGCACCACCTCGTCGGCGTCGATCGTCACGCGCGGGCAGCCCAGTTCACGTATTGCCGCCGCAGCGCGGCAGGCCCTGTCGAACTCCTGCTGGTCGGTATAGAAATGCAGTATCCCGCGCGCCAAGCTGTCGTATTCGATCCCCGTTTCCGCACGCAGGGCCCGCAGGCTACGGCGACTGTAATCGGCGATGGCGACGATCCGGCTCAGGTTGGCGGCAACGCGCGCCGGCTGGCATTCGCGCACGAATTGCAGGCACCAACGCCATTGCAGCGGATCGCCGCGCGGGCGGAACAGCAACGGCGCGTCCTGGCGCCCGAGCGAGCGCAATACCTTGAGCAAGGTGGCGGGATTGGCCCAGGGCTCGGCGTGCGAAACCGAAATCTGGCAACCATTCGCGAAGCTCGTCTCCAGCGCGGGGCCAGGCTGGCGTTCGAGCACCGTGACTTCATGCCCTGCCTGCCGCAAGTACCATGCGGACGCCGTTCCCACCACGCCCGCACCCAGTACGATGACTTTCATCGGTCCGCGCCGTTCCGTCATGTAAACAGGCCTGCCAATTCGTGCACTGCAACGCCGATTTCCTGCGCGACGTTATGCGTCGTTATGCCGCCGATGACGACACATGACAGCAAGAGCTCGGCCCTGGCCCGGTCGACGATCCCGGCGGACGTCGTCACCGAATACTGTACATCGATCCCGCGTGACTTCGGCATTGGGCGGGTTGCCGCCTCGTCCACCATGGCGGTGGCTGAGAGGAATTTGGGGGTAGGGGTATTCATGTGGCTCCTTGTTGGCTTCCCGATGGATTGAGCAGGAGCCAGCGAAGGAGTGTAGAGAGACGGCACACGGCCAGTATCAATATGCTTCCCTTCGCTGGCATTACCCAGATCAGGTTCAGAGGGTGTTTCTCACCCGCAGGTCGCGTTCGCGACATGCAGGACCCCTAGCGTTTGCCCTTGTTCGGCAGAGCAGATTTTAAACGGTTCGTGCCAAGCCGGCAATTCGGGAATTGTCAGGCATCCGGGCGTCGACGCGACATGGCCCACGCAGTCTTGTCGCATCCGATAACTGATGGCCTCATAACGGATAGCGGTCTGCCTGGCGCGCAAACTCGATAAATGATTGCAAGTAGTCGATGGCGTAGTCGGATTCGCGGACGCCAAGGTAAATATGCTTTTTGATGCCTGCTGGTCCAAGCCGCAAGGTACGAAGTTGGAGATGCGGCGCATAGTCCGTCACGAGCCATTTGGGCAATGCCGTCACGCCACGGCCACTGGCTACCATCTGCAGCATGATATCGGTTGTTTCGATTGTTTTGTGCCTGCGTGGCGCACAGTTCGCTGGCAGCAGAAACATATTGTATATGTCCAGCCGTTCGATCGGAACAGGATAGGTAATCAGGGTTTCCTCGTTGAGCTGCTCTGGCGCCACCTCTTCCTGGTTTGCCCAAGGGTGCTCTTTGTGCACGACCAGCACCTGTTCGTAAGCAAATACGGGTTCGAAATGCAGACCTGGTTTGAACAATGGATCAGGTGTTACCAGCAAATCTATATCAAACCCAAACAGTGCACCGATTCCGCCAAACTGGAACTTCTGCTTCACGTCGACATCGACCAACGGCCAAGCCGAGAGGTAGCGCGAAACGATTTTCAGCAGCCATTGGTAGCAAGGATGGCACTCCATGCCAATACGTAGTGTGCCGCGCTCGCCTTGAGCATATTGCCTTAATCGTTCCTCGGCTAGCGAGAACTGCGGTAGCAGACGCTGCGCAACTACATGGAGATATTGACCCGCTTGTGTCAGACGCAGGCTTCGTCCCTCTCGCAACCAGATATCCGTTCCCAGTTGTTGCTCCAGTTTTTTCATACTATGGCTGAGCGCCGACTGCGTTACGTGAAGGACTTCTGCCGCGGCAGTCAATGACCCTTGCTTTTCAACTTCCAGCAAAGTCGCGAGATGGATGCGTTCGAGCATGATATATGAGCGATATTCATGGATATGTGAAAAAAGACCATTTTACTTCATCGTATGGCGGTCTCTATTATGACCGTCTGAAAACTATTTAGGATCTTTTCCATGATTACCGTCCACAATCTCGGCTTTCCCCGCATCGGCGCCACGCGGGAACTGAAGTTCGCCCTGGAGGCATATTGGAAGGGCGAATTCGCGCGCGATGCCCTGCAAGACCTTGGGGCCAGACTGCGCAAGCGCCACTGGGAGGACCAGGCCGGACTGGATCTGGTACCGGTGGGTGACTTCGCTTTTTATGACCAGGTGCTGGACATGAGTTTTACATTGGGCAACCTGCCCGAGCGCGTGAGCAATTTGAAAGGCGATCAGCTGGACAATTACTTTCGCGTGGCCCGAGGCCGTTCGGCGCAGTCGGCTACAGAGCCGCATGCCTGTTGCAGCAATGTAGCAGCTGGTGAAATGACCAAGTGGTTCGACACCAATTACCACTATATCGTGCCAGAGTTCTCGGCAGCTACCGAGTTCAAGCTCGACGCCACACGTCTGGTCGAGCAGCTAGGGGAAGCGAAGCGGCAAGGCGTCAAAGCCAAGCCGGTGATTATCGGCCCCGTTACCTACCTGGCGTTGGGCAAAGCAAAAGACGATTCCAATAAATTAACGCTGCTGCCATCCCTGCTCGATGTATACGCACAGTTGTTGGAAACACTTGCTGAACAAGGCGTGGAATGGGTACAGGTCGATGAGCCCATCCTGGTTACCGAGCTGACTCAGGATTGGCAACATGCTTTGAATTTTGCCTATCACCAGTTGAAGGCTTGCCGCGTCAAGCTGCTGCTCGCCACCTATTTCGGCCAGCTGGAGGAAAACCGCTACTTGGCGGTCAACTTGCCAGTGGCAGGCTTGCACGTCGATGCGGTCACCGGTCGTGATGATCTACAACCGCTCCTCAATTTGTGGCCGGACCACAAGGTGCTGTCCTTGGGCGTCATAAACGGCCGCAATATCTGGAGAACCGACCTGACTGCGGTGCTGGATTGGCTCGAACCGCTAGCCAAGCGCCTCGGCGACAAACTATGGATCGCGCCTTCGTGCTCGCTCCTGCACGTTCCGGTAGACCTGAGCAGCGAGCAGAATCTCGATGCCGAGATCAAACCCTGGCTGGCTTTTGCAGTGCAAAAACTCGAGGAACTGCGGGTGCTGGCGCAAGGGCTGCGGGCCGGTCGTGCTTCGGTGAGGGAGGCATTGGCGGCCAACCAGGCGGCGTTAGCCAGCCGTAGTGCATCGCCGCGCGTGATGAATCCGGTCGTGCAAAGGGCTGTTGCCGAGATCGACGCCAAGCTGAGTACACGCAACAGCAACTATGCCCGCCGCGCCGCTGAACAGGCCAAGCGACTAAAGCTGCCCGTGTATCCGACCACGACCATTGGCTCCTTCCCGCAAACGGTGGAAATCCGCCGGGCCCGCAGCGCCTTCAAGGCCGGGACGCTCGACGAAACCGGCTATAAGAAGGCAATGCAGGCAGAGATCGAACGCGGCGTACGCGAACAGGAAGCGCTCGGCCTGGATGTCCTGGTCCATGGTGAGGCCGAACGCAACGATATGGTCGAATACTTCGGCGAACAGCTCGAAGGCTACGTTTTCAGCCAGTTCGGCTGGGTGCAGTCGTACGGCTCGCGATGCGTGAAGCCGCCGATCCTGTTCGGCGACATCCGCCGCCCCAAAGCGATGACGGTGGAATGGACCACCTATGCGCAGTCGCTGACCGAGAAGCCGATGAAAGGCATGCTGACCGGTCCGGTCACTATCCTGAACTGGTCCTTTGTCCGCGACGATCAGCCTCGCTCGACATCATGCAGGCAGCTTGCCCTGGCTATTCGGGAAGAAGTGCTGGATCTGGAAAAAGCCGGAGTGCGCGTGATTCAGATCGACGAGGCGGCGCTACGTGAAGGCCTGCCGTTGCGCAGGGCTCAGTGGAAGGAATACTTGAGTTGGGCGATCGAATGCTTCCGCATCGCCGCCAACGGCGTGGCAGACCAGACTCAGATCCACACCCACATGTGCTATTCGGAGTTCAACGATATCATCGCGTCGGTTGCCGATATGGACGCCGACGTGATCACGATCGAAACCTCGCGCTCTGACATGCAGCTGCTGGATGCATTCGATAATTTCGATTATCCGAATGAAATTGGGCCGGGCGTCTATGACATCCACTCGCCAAACATCCCCACGCAGGAACACATCGTGCAACTGATGAAGAAAGCGGCCGAGCGGATCCCGGCGTCGCGCCTGTGGGTGAATCCCGACTGCGGTCTGAAAACGCGTCAGTGGGCCGAAGTCCTGCCCGCGCTGACGAACATGGTGGCCGCTGCCAAGCTTTTGCGGGAGGCAGCGTAATAGCGGTGTCGATGCGGACGTAGGCTGGCCGGCATCGAGGGGACATCGTGCTGATCAGCCAGCGCGATTCATGATATAGCCGCCAGAGGACCCTGCTGTGCAAAACCGCACAAGCGGCGTGCCTGCGCGCCGCTTGTGCGCAGTTTCTCCAGGTCTAGAATAAGTTGGCGATTTCCCTTCGCACAATAAAATAGACAACCGGAGACAAGCCATGCATTCCCTTCCTTCGCCCGCCTCCTAGCGTTCGCGCGGCTGCCTGCTTTCCTCTGTCTTTCCCTTTGTGTCACGATCCGGGTGCGGCTTTCCTGCGCCGCCGCGTCCTCGCTCGCCCACCACGCAACGGAGGCTCCAATGGCATTTTCCTTCCCGCAGGCGGCCCGCCAGGCCTTGCTCCTCGCCGCGTTTCTACCCTGGGCCGGCGCCCAGGCCCAGGTCCAGGCCGGTCCCGGCACCTGGAGCGGCAACCAGACCTGGGCGACCGACAGCGTCAACGGCGGCGCGCTGACCGGCAATTACTACTGGCCCGCGACCGCGCCCAGCCTGGCCGGCAAGCGCGCCCTGGTGCTGGTGCTGCACGGCTGCGCCCAGACCGCCGCCGGCGACATCATCGACGGCACCGGCGACAAGGGCTATAACTGGAAAGGCGCCGCCGACGCGTACGGCGCCGTGATCCTGGCGCCGAACGCCACCGGCAACCTGTACGGCGCGCACTGCTGGGACTGGGCGAAGAGCACGCACAGCCGCAGCACCGGGCACTCGGGCGTGCTGCTCGACCTGGTCAACCGTTTTGTCAGTAACCCGCAGTATGCGATCGACCCGAAGCAGGTGTATGTCGCCGGCCTGTCCTCGGGCGGCGCCGAGACGATGGTCCTGGGTTGCCTGGCGCCGGACATTTTCGCCGGCCTCGGCATCAACGCCGGCCCGCCGCCCGGCGTCTCGACCAGCCAGATCGGCATGGTGCCGTCCGGGTACACGGCCACCACCGCCGCCAACAACTGCAAGAACCTGGCCGGCGCCAATGCGCCTCAGTTCGCCACCCAGGTCGCAGGCGTCATCTGGGGCACGAACGACTACACGGTGGCGCAGGGCTACGGCCCGCTCGACGCGGCGGCCATGCGCATCGCCTACGGCGGCACCTATACCAAGGGCGCGGCGGTGAGCGTGCCGACCGGGGGCAGCAACATTCCCCATACGGATGCGAACGGCAAGGTGCGCACCTCGGAAATCGCGGTGACCGGCATGGGCCATGCCTGGCCAGCCGGCGCCGGCGGGCAAAGCGGCAATTATGTCGATGCCAGCAAAGTGAACTACCCTGCCTTCGTGATGGACTTCTGGTTCAAGAACAACCTGCGCGTGGCGCGGGCGGCGGCGCCCAGCATGACGTCGTGCAGCGCCAGCGCCTCTGGTTCCACAATCACGGTCAACGGAGCCGCCACCGGCACGATCGGCAGCTACCAGGTGGTGCTGAACGGGCCAACGCCGGTGAACGACGCGGCGGCCGGCAGCGGCGCCAGTTTCAGCAAGGCCTACACGGCGCGCGCCGATGGCTACTACAGCGGCAGCGTCACTGCGACCGACAGCAGCACCGGGCTGACGTCAAGCGCCTGCCCCATCGCGCAGTTCCTGGTGGGCGCGGCGCCGGCACTCCAGGCCCCGGCCAATCTCGCGGTCGGCGCGCGGTCCGCCAGCAGCATCGCGCTGAGCTGGAATGCGTCGAATGGCGCCATCGGCTACAACGTCTACCGCAACGGCAACAAGGTCAACGCGTCGGCCGTGGCATCGACGGGCTATACCGATACCGGTTTGACGGCGGCAACGAGCTACAACTACCAGGTGTCGGCACTCGGCAATGGTGGAGTAGAAAGTGCGCGCTCGGCGACGGTCACGGGCAGCACGAGCTCGGGTTTCGTGTGCACCACGACCACGTCCAGCAACTACGCCCACGTGACGGCGGGACGCGCCCACGACAGCGGCGGCTATGCGCTGGCCAAGGGCTCGAACCAGAACATGGGACTGAACAACACCTTCTACACGGCCACGCTGGCGCAGACCTCGGCCGGCTACTACATCATCGGCAATTGCCCATAAGGTGACAGGTGTGACCTTTGCCGGGGCCTCGGCCCCGGTTTTTTTTGTCCTTTTGAAGAAGTTACGCAGCGCCCTCACCCCCACTGGATATTTTCGTATTGGCAACAATTGGTGAGTTTTCCGTTCAATATTTACTGCTATTCTCGCCATCGCCGCGCCTGACTTGCGGTTACCAGGGAGAATACAAATGGAACTGACCAATAACGCACCGACCGTCGGCGCTTCGCCTGCCAGCGCTTTCACCACCATGCTCTACGAGCCGACCGCGACGTTCCAGCGACTGGAAGCCAAGCCAAGGGGCTGGTTCCCGACGATCCTCCTGATGGTGTCGACGGCTGCGCTCACGCTCTGGTACTTCTCGATGGTCGATTTTGCCTGGCTGCTCGACCAGATGCTGGCCATCATGAAGCCGGAGGAACGCGAGCAGGCGGCGAAATTCATGTCGAGAAACATGATGCAGATCTCCTCCCTCGTCAGTTCCTTGCTGATGCTTCCCCTCTTTTTCGCGCTCCTCGGTGTCTACCTGATGATCGTGTCCAAGGCCCTGTCGCACGGGATCTCCTTCGGTAAAGGCTTCGCCCTCGCGGCATGGTCGAGTGTCCCCGCCATCCTGCTGTTCCCGCTGGGCGCCATGCAGATCCTGATGGCATCAGGCGGGCAGCTCAGCTTTTCCGAGCTCAACCCGGTGTCGCTGAACCAGCTGCTGTTCCATTACGACATGACGCACCCGCTGTCCACGCTGATGGACACCCTGAACCTGACGACCTTCTGGAACATCTTCCTGCTCGTGATCGGCTTCCAGGTGTGGGCCAAAGTGAAGCGCTCGACCGCGATCCTGGTCGTGCTGGTACCGTTTGCCCTGATCTACGGCGGGTGGTTTGCCTATGGAATGAGCAAAGTTGCATGAAAAAGCAGCATATCCTCGGGATCGCACTGGCCGCGATCTTCTGTGTTCCTGTCGCCATGAAATTCACCCGGTCCGAACCGGCGCGTGCGGTGGATGTGGAAAAGATTGCCTACCGCGATATCAAATCGTCGGTGCTCGCCTCCGGCCACCTGCTCTACGAGGAGCAGGTGTTGCTGTCGCCGGAAGTCATCGGCAAGGTCAGCACGATCTTCGTGAAGGAAGGCCAGCAGGTTGCCAAGGGTGATTTGCTGCTGCACCTGGACGACCAGAGTTATCGTGCCGAAGTGGCGCAGCAGGAAGCTGCAGTAAAACAGCAGCGCATCAATATCGAGCAGCAACAGCTGAACCTGGCGAACCAGGAAAACCAGCTGCGCAGAAAAGTCGAACTGCACCGCGTCAAGATGATCTCCGACGCCGTCATCGACGATGGCCGCTTCGCCGTCGATGCCGCGCGCATCGAGCTGCGCAACAGCCGCTCGCGCCTGGAGCAGGCCGAAGCGATCCTGCGGCAGTCGAAGGAACGGCTGGCCAAGACCACGATTCGCGCCCCGATCGGCGGCACCATCACTGCGCTCGACATCAAGGTCGGCGAGACAGCCGTGGCCAGCCAGGTGGCGATTGCGGGCTCGAGCCTGATGACGATCGCGAATACCTCCACCATGATGACCGAGGTGAACGTCGACGAAGCCGATATCGCCAGGATCGTCCTGGGCCAGGAAGTGGCGATCCACACCGCCGCCTATCCGGATACGCCGCTCAAGGGCGAAGTCGCGATCATTCCCCTGTCGCCCAAGCAAACGCCGGGCACCCCTCAAGCGGGCGCGTCGCTGGCACGCAGCTATAACGTCAAGGTCAAGCTGTCCGACACGAAGGCGCTGACGCTGCGCCCAGGCATGACCTGCCGCGCCGAGATTTTTACCGCCAGTTCCGGCAAGTCGCTGTCGCTGCCCTTGCAAGCGGTATTGTCGAACAACGACGAAAACACGGACGTGGCCAAGAAAAAGGGCTCGCGTGACAAGGCGCAAGTGAAAACCGAGCACTGGGTGTTCGTGAATAACGGCGGCAAGGCGGAAAAGCGCGTGGTGACGGTCGGCGTTTCGGACGACAGCCAGCAGCAGATCCTCTCCGGCGTGAAAGCGGGCGAAGGCGTCATCACCGGCCCCTATAAAATCCTGCGCCACCTGAAACCGGGCGACGCCGTCACCGGCTCGCCCGCAGAGGCCCCGGCCGCCACGACTACCGCAGCGACCAGTACGACATGAGCGGTGACGCCGCATTGATCCGCCTGCAAGGCATCGCCAAGCATTACCAGATGGGCGGCGAGACGATTGCCGCCCTGAACGGTATCGACCTGGACATCGCCCGCAACGATTACGTCGCCTTCATCGGCTCGTCCGGCTCGGGCAAGTCGACCATGATGAATATCCTCGGCTGCCTGGACACCCCGACCGTGGGCAAGTATTTCCTGAACGGGCGCGACGTGGCCGGGATGAGCGAGACCGACCTGGCGATTACCCGCAACGTGGAAATCGGCTTCATTTTCCAGAGTTTTAATTTGCTGACCCGCGTCACGGCGCTGCAGAACGTCATGCAGCCCCTGATCTACCGTGGCATCCGTCCCGCCGAGCGGGCACGCCGGGCGAAAGAGGCGATGGCGCGCGTCGGCCTGGAAAAGCGCATGGACCATCTGCCGAATCAATTGTCGGGCGGCCAGCGCCAGCGCGTGGCGATTGCCCGCGCCCTGTGCAGCGAACCGTCGATCCTGCTGGCGGACGAGCCCACCGGCAACCTCGATTCCTCGACCGCGGCCGACATCATGCTTCTCTTCGACACCCTGCACGCGGAAGGGCAAACCGTCATCATCGTCACCCACGAGCCCGACATCGCGGCGCATTGCCGGCGTGCGGTGCGCCTGGCCGACGGCAAGGTCTTGAGCGACGTCGTCAACACCGAGCGCGCCGCGTTCCGCTCGCGGGAGGACGTACATGTTTAGCGTCATCGAGAGCTTTCGCTCGGCCCTGCAGAGCATTCGGGCGCACAGCCTGCGCAGTTTCCTGACCTCGCTGGGCATCATTATCGGCGTGGCCTCGGTGATTGCCGTGGTGTCGATCATCCAGGGCCTGTCGGCCTCAATCAGCGCCGAATTCAAGGGCCTGGGCGCCAACAGCCTGACCGTCTTTGCCGACACGCCCTTCGAAGAGTCGATGCAGGGCAAGCGCAACGTGCTCACGATGAACGACTTCGACAAGATCGTGTCCCACATCGACGACATCAGCAATGTGTCGCCGGCCTTCGGCCCTTTCGGGGACTTCGGCACCACCGTGCGCCACGCCGGCCAATCCACGTTTACCCGGGTCACCGCCGTCACCGCCGCCTACCAGGAGGCGAGCCAGTCGTTCCCCCAGTACGGGCGCTTCATCAGCGCCAGCGACGACCGCTCGCGCCGCAAGGTCTGCGTGATCGGGCCGAAGGTGCGCGACAAGCTGCAGCTGCCGGAGAACCCGGTAGGAAAATTCATCGAAGTCGGCGGCGAGTGGTTCAAGATCATCGGCATGAACGAAGCGCAGGGCGAAAGCTTTGGCTTTTCCAAGGACGACTATGTGCTGATCCCGTTCATGGTGGGCAGCGCGATTGCCGGCAACGACAGCAAGCTCGATATCAACATCACGTTCACCGTCGACGACATCGAGCAGCTCGAGGCCGTGCAAGGCCGCCTGACCGGCCTGCTGCGCACGGCGCACAAGCTGAAACCCGGACAGCGCAATGACTTCAAGGTGCAGACGGCGGCGCAGCTGGGCGAGAGCTTCGAGAGCATCATCAGCATGATGACGATGGTGCTGGGCGGGATCGTCAGCGTGTCGCTGCTGGTGGGCGGCATCGGCATCATGAACATCATGCTGGTGTCGGTGACCGAACGCACGCGCGAAATCGGCATCTGCAAGGCGCTGGGAGCGCAGCGCCACCACATCCTGCTGCAGTTCCTGATCGAAGCGACCACCCTGTCGCTGCTCGGCGGCCTGGTCGGGCTGGCGCTGGGCTATGGACTCGGCTTCGGGGCGGCCAAGATGATTCCGAATTTCCCCGATGCCTTCGTGCCCTGGTGGGCGATCGTGATGGCGATCGGTTTTTCCAGCGTGGTCGGGATCGTGTTCGGCATCATGCCGGCGGCCAAGGCGGCCAACCTGCATCCGATCGACGCCCTGCGTTACGAGTAGCCGACCGCGCCCACGCCCGCGCTCAGCATCCAGCCCGCCAGCAGCAGGAACAGCATCGCCATCGCAAACAGCACCGCAATACGGCGGTTGGCGACGCCCTCCTCGAACATGGCCGGCTTGCCGTAGTTGTGTCCGACGAAATAAGCGTAGAACACGGTGGCCATGTAGTGCATGGCGCCGAAGGTTTCGCCCAGTTCTCCCTTGCGCGGGTGCTCGACCAGCAGGTGCGACAGGGCGACCAGCGTCACGTACACGATGGACGCGCCCAGCGGCGGCAGGTACAGGCCCATCTGCTCGACCCAGCGCTGCAGGCCGGGACGCTTGCGCGCCAGGAAGGGCAGGATCAGGTTGTGGGTCAGGCCGGCGATCACGATCAGCTTGAGCAGCACGTTCTTGTGCAGGCTGCCGCTGCCCACGGCCAGGTTGTGCAGGTTGGTTTCGGCCTGGCGGTTATTCTGGAGGAAGAACTCCGACGAGGTAACGTTCAGCACGCGCTGGAACCAGCTGATCTCTTCGAGGGCGGCCAGCGCCACCAGAGCCGTCAGGCCCGCCAGCACCAGCAGCTCGAACTTCGAGGTTCCCGGCTGCCCGCGGCGTTCGACGAAGACAAAACCGAGCATGGCCGCGGTCGCCGTGAAGGCGAGGAACTGCATCCATTCGACGATGCCGTCCTCGACCAGCACGCGTCCCAGCGCGTGCTGGTCATCCGACCAGGCCAGGGTCAGGCCGAGGAGGAAGACATTGATGGCAATCGCCATGAGGATTACCGGATGCGAGTGCCATTTCCTGTTTGCCACCTGTTACTCCTTACTGATTGAAAATTGTTCTATCGGGGCGGCCTTGCCCAGTGCCGGCGCGCCGGCGAGCCGGCGCAGGGCAGCACGGGCCAGCGTCACCAGGGCCCAGCCCCACAGCAGCGGGTCGAGCACGGCATCCCACAGGTTGCCGCTTGGCAGGCGCAGCAGGGTGAACAGCAGCAGCGCACCGAGCAGCGCGCCGTTTTGCCGGCTGCCGCGCCCGCGCAGCAACGCCAGCGCGCACCCGGCCGTGCCGATCAGCGCCACGGTCGGCGCCCCGACCGGGCCGAAGCCCGCGTAATAATAGCCTTGCGACAACCAGCCGATGGCATCGAGGTAGAGCGCCGTGCCCGCGATTGCGATGGCGGCAGCCACCGAGAGCGGCATGAAATCAACTGACTGCGCGCCTGCCTGCGCGCCTGCCGCTTCGCCCTGCCAGCGCGCGCGCAGCCCGAGCAGGCACAAACCGACCAGCATGCCGCTCGGGTACTGGAAGCCCAGGCCCAGCCAGTAGGCGGGCGAGGCCTCGCCCGGCAGCGCCATCGACAGGGCGCTGGCGGCCAGCACCGCGGCCAGGACGCCGCGCGGCAGCCGCCGGGCAGCGGGCCAGAGGGCGACCAGCATGGCCGCGACGACGATGGCCCAGGCCAGCCGGCCATAAGCGATTTGCCATGCGAGATCGGGCAAACTCATCAGATACTCTCTCCTGTGCGAATCCGGTAAGCGCGGTAGGCGATGGCCTGGCGCTGGTGGGTGTAGGTGACATGCAGTTCGTCGCCGACCTGGTGCATGGTCGGGTACGAGAATTCGTCGCCGGCCTTGCCGCTGGCGATGTCGTCGATCGTGCGCCAAGCGCGGCCGTCCTTCGAAATCGACAGGCGCAGCATGCTGCGCGAAGAACCGCCCTCGATGACGTGGTTGTGCAGCATGAGGATTTCTCCGCTGGAGAGGCGGATGGCGGCCAGCGAGGTGCTGTGGTTGGGCAGGTCGAGCGCCGGCAGGTCTTCCCAGCTGGCGCCGCCATCGCGGCTGTAGGCGTGCTGCACGCGCTGTTCCTCGCTCGCGTCGCGCATCCAGGCCCGCACTTCGGTATTCGAGATCGGCACGATGGCTGGCTGCAGCGTCGACATGCGCGCGCCGATGCGTCCCAGGCGGGCCGGTTCGCCATTGGCGTCAAAAGCCATCAGCATCGGATACTTGATGCCGAGTTCAAAGTACACGGGCAGCCACCAGCCGCCATCGGCCAGGGCAACCGGCGACGTACGCACCAGCACGCTGGTATTGAACAGGGGCGACAGCGGAAGCACCCGGCGCACCGCGAAATTCACGCCGGCGTCGGGCGACACCATGTGCACGACGCGCGAGGCCGCCCAGCCGCCCAGGCCGGTCGCCACGACATACAGGTGGACCTTGCCGTCGGGTGCCGTCCAGGCCACCGGATTGCCGATCCGGCGCACGCCGAACCCCAGCGCCCGTCCGAGCGATTCACGGCTGGCCACTTCCCAGGGCGCACCCCATTGACCATTGACCGAGCGCGCGGCGTAGACCTTGACGTCGGGCCCGCTCTCGCGGCTGCCGGCCCACCAGAAGGCCAGCATGCCGCCAGGCACCGTTGCGAGGGCGCTCGCGTGTGCGGACGGCGTATTCCTCGGCATCGGGATCAGCGAATTCGAGATTTCAGTCAGGCTGGCCTCGCCGGGCGCAGCGCTGGCTGCCATCGTCAGTGCCGAGGGCGCAGGCACGGCGCGTGTCCAGCGCAGTGCCTCGGCGCCGAAGGCCGCGAGCACGACCAGGGCACAGGCAGCGATGGTGCGTTTCGAGTAGCGTTTTGCTAGGGTCTGGGATGGATGCATGGGTTTCCTGAGAGCGGGCAAGAGGGAAAAAGCAAAGCTCGCCCTGGAGGAAACGCCCGCGGTGCCGGTTTTTAAGCGGCCGAAACAGCGATTTTATCCCGAACTGGCGGGCCGGTGCCTGGAAGCGAGCGTAAACGCCCGGCCAGTGTGGCCGATCCAACGCGGCGGTGGGGAGTATGATGACCTATTCTTATTATTCAGCCATCGGATTCACATGACCCAGGACGGACAACCCACACCAGGCTCCCTCGACGCGCTGCGCAGCCGTTTCGAGGAACAGTCGCGCAAGGCGCAAACCTATTACACGGTCATGCACGCGATCAAGGGCGTGGTCGGGAATGACGACGCGGCCAATGCCTGGATGAGCGCGCCGCTGCCGGCATTCGAGGGCAGGACGCCGGCCGAACTGGTGGGCAACGGGCGTGCCGAAGAAGTGCTGGGGCACATCCGGACCCTGCAGCCGGGGACGGCGAGGTGAGGTCAGGTAAGGGCGCAGCCATGCTGCCCTTGCCTAACCCTAGCGCAAGTGCGCAATTTCGACAGAACCCTTCTCGTCGAAAATCGGGCAGGCTTCCGCCAGGCGGACGGCGTCGTTGAAATCGGTGGCCGTGATGATCGCATAGCCGGACAAGGCGCTGCTGCTCAGCTTGGGGCCGATCAGGCGGGTCGGCACCTCGACACTGCCGTGGCTGAGGGCGCCGCGGTCGACCAGCGCCGGGCCCAGCGTGTCGAACCACGCAGTCCAGCTCTCGGGATGATGGGGCGGGCCTTCCGCTTCTTCGATGGTCCCACCGCGAAAAACGATCAGAAATCTTTCCATGCCGGCTCCCCTGCGCTTAGGTTTGGCATGCGGCGATGCGCCACATGCTGGAACCTTAATACAAGCCGCTCAGCGGTGACGCACGGTATCCGGACAACGTAGGAGGCAGTGGTTTGCGGCAAGAAATCGAGAAAGGCAGAATTTATTGTTGTGAAGTGAAGGATTGATCATTTCGTCACAGGCACTACGATTCAAACAACCGCAACATGACAAGTTGGAACGCCTTGAAGAGTGGCTGCCGGTCTACTACGCCTACAACAGCGTAGACAGATTGAAGCTACCAAATCTGACCCAGAAGCCAGGCTGGGCGGTCCAGACCCTGAGAGCGATCCTGGTGTCTACACCGTCGGCGCTGCCTGACAGCACCCCTGATTCATCAGTGCATACGACCTTGTATCACCTGGTTGAATCACTGCGCAAAGGCGGGGAAACTTCGCAGGATCCGGCGCGGCCAGATCGTTTCCAGCAGTTCGGCATTCTTCTCGACGAGACAGTCATCCCAGAAATCCTGACCAACTGGTTTTTGCTTCTGGTGTACAAAGGCGATAAATTGTTTTTCCTGACTGGCGAAGACCTGGTGAATTTCTATCGCCACCTGAAGACCATGGCGCTTCGCCCTAACAATGACGCACTTGTTCGCGCCCTTGCCCGTCTTAAATCCGATCCATTCATGCCGAATATTCTTGCTGTAATCGACCCTGATGTAGACAGTTCGGATCCAGACGAGGACCCTAAGCCGACGAGCCTGAAAATGTGATCCCGATCAGGCCGGCTCTTCAGGCGCCTGCGTCATTCTCACGAACAGCGGCGCGACCAGCAGGCCCAGCTCGAATAGCAGGCACATCGGAATGGCGAGCGCCAGCTGGCTGACCACGTCCGGCGGCGTGACGATGGCGGCGATGACGAAGGCGCCGACGATCAGGTAGGGACGGATTTCCTTGAGCTTCTCGATGCTGACGATGCCCATGCGGACCAAGATGATGACCACCACCGGCACTTCGAAGGTGGCGCCGAAGGCCAGGCACATCGACATGACGAAATCGAGGTAGTTCTCGATGTCGGGCATCACCGCGATGGAAGATGGGGCGAATTCGGCGATGAAGTGGAACACGCGCCCGAACACGAGGAAG
The DNA here is from genome assembly GCF_042655085.1 of Massilia niabensis. Classification (NCBI taxonomy): domain Bacteria; kingdom Pseudomonadati; phylum Pseudomonadota; class Betaproteobacteria; order Burkholderiales; family Oxalobacteraceae; genus Massilia; species Massilia niabensis. The sequence goes on from NZ_JBHSMU010000009.1 coordinate 155,440, forward strand.
TAGCAGAACGCGACGCCGGCGATGAACAGGAACGAGGACGAGATCACCAGCGGCAGCACCAGGCGCTTTTCGTGCTGGTACAGGCCGGGGGCCACGAACGCCCACAGCTGGTAGAACACCCAGGGCAGCGCCACGATCAGTGCGAACATGAGCGTGACCTTCATCGGCACCAGGAAGGGCGAAACGATGCCGGTCGCAATCATCGTCGCCCCGGGCGGCAGCGACTGCAGCATCGGGGTGGCGAGGAAGTCGTACACCTCCTTCGGTCCCGGCCAGATCATCAACCCGATGCAGACGATGGCCACCCCGATGATGGCCTTGACCAGGCGGTCGCGCAGTTCGATGAGGTGGGAGATGAAGGTTTCTTCGACTGGCGCTTCGTCGGTCATTAGAAGAATGAAGAGTTAGATTTGACGCCCGGTCGGAACTTGCGCACGCGCGCGGCGCCCGACAATACCCGGGTCTTGCCGCCGTGGCGGTTCTTGTACCACGCAGGAATGGCCGACGAACGCACCAGTTTCTTGCGGCGGAAGTCTTTTGCCTTGCGCTCGAGGTCGCCCAGGCTGGCGGCGGGGGCCGGCGCGGAAGGCTGGATGTCGCCGTGCCAGGCCGACTCCACGTCCTTGATGCTGCTCGACAGGTGGTGCTCGATGTCGGACTGGAACTCGGTCGCGGTATCGTGCACCTCCTTGGAGAGGTTGCGCAATTCGTCGAGCTCGATCTCCCGGCTGACCTCGGACTTGACGTCGTGCAGGTAGCGCTGGGCGCGGCCATAGAGCGTGCCGGCCATGCGGGCCACTTTCGGCAGCTTTTCAGGGCCGATCACGATCAGCGCCACCACACCGATGATGGCGATCTTCGACAGTCCCAGGTCGATCATGGAGCGACTGCGGGATTACGAACGGTGCTTTTCGCGGGTTTCGACGTCGATCGTCGACTTGTCCGCTACCTGCTGGGTCGGGTGGGTCGTCGTGCCTGGATTGGCAGCCGATTTCTCTTCCTCGCCCTTCACGCCATCCTTGAAGCCCTTGACGGCCTTGCCGATGTCGGAACCGACATTACCCAGCTTTTTGGTGCCGAACAGCAGCACCACGACGACCAGCACGATTACCCAGTGCCAAATGCTCATTGAACCCATGATGATCTCCTCGGTGGGCGCTCGCGCCCGAATCAGTGAAGCGTACCGTGCCAGTATAAGCGATGCAGCGCATCCGTGGCCGGTTCAGAATGTTGTCGGATCGTATCCGGACCTTCAGGTACCCAGGCCGCGCCAGGGGCGCGGACCGCCATACATATGCAGGTGCAAGTGATACACCTCCTGCCCGCCGTTTGGTCCGGTATTGATCAAGGTTTTAAAACCGCCGCTGCGCTTGCCCTGGGCGTCTGTCGTCACGGCCACCCCATGTTCAGCCGCCAGCTTCGGCGCCAGCGCCAGCATCTTGCCGAGCACGGCCGTGTGCTCGTCGCTCACGTCCGACAGCGTGCTCACGTGCTGCTTCGGGATCACCAGCAGGTGCACGGGTGCGGCCGGGTTGATGTCCTTGAACGCCAGCAGGTCGTCGTCTTCATAGACGACGGCGGCCGGGATCTGCTTCGCGACGATCTTGCAGAAAATGCAGTTATCCATGTTGCCTCCAGCGAAGTCGGTTGTATTCATATTACATGCGAACGATGACGCCGCGATGACGGCCACCAGACTTACTCGTCCTTGCGGGCGGCCTTTTCTTCCAGGCCGGAAATTCCCTCGCGCCGTGCCAGTTCGTCGAGCACCTGCTGCGGCGTGAGGTCGAACTTGGCCAGCATTACCAGCGAATGGAACCACAGGTCGGCGCATTCGTACAACAGCTTCGTCGCATCGCCCGAGACGCGGGCATCCTTGGCGGCCATCACGGTCTCGACCGCTTCCTCGCCGATCTTCTTGAGGATCGCGTCGTCGCCCTTGGCGAACAGTTTCGCGACATAGGACGTGGCCGGGTCGCCGCCGTTTTCCGGCTTGCGCGATTCGATGACTTGGGCCAGGCGGGCCAGGGTCGTGCTCATGATGGTTTCTTTTTGTTCGTGTAAATCGTTTCCGGGTCCTGCAGCACGGGTTCCACCGCCTGCCAGTCGTCGCCGTCGAATTTCTGGAAGAAGCAGGAGTGGCGGCCGGTGTGGCAGGCGATGCCCCCAGCCTGCTCGATCTTGAGCAGGACCACGTCTTCGTCGCAGTCGAGGCGCATTTCCAGCACCTTCTGGGTATGGCCCGATTCTTCGCCCTTGTGCCAGAGTTTTTTACGCGAGCGGCTCCAGTAGACGGCTTCGCCCGTCTCGACGGTGCGTGCCAGTGCGTCGCGGTTCATCCAGGCGAACATGAGGATCTCGCCGGTGGCGGCTTCCTGGGCAATTACCGGCACCAGGCCGTTTTCGTCCCAGCGGACCTTTTTCAGCCACTTGGCGTTCGCCGCCGCGCTTGTTGTCGAATTTGGCATCAGTTACTCCAGGCGCATCGGGATGCCGAGGCCGGCCATGAAGCGCTTCGCCTCGCCGACCGTGTGCTGCCCGTAGTGGAAGATGGAGGCGGCCAGTACCGCATCAGCATGCCCTTCCAGCACGCCGTCGGCCAGGTCTTGCAAGCCGCCGACGCCGCCCGAGGCGATCACGGAAATGCCGACCGCATCCGACACGGCGCGCGTCAGGCCGAGGTCGAAACCGGACTTGGTGCCGTCGCGGTCCATGCTGGTGAGCAGCAGTTCGCCGGCGCCGAGCTGTTCGAGCCGGACGGCCCACTCGACCGCATCGAGCCCGGTGGCATTGCGTCCGCCGTGGGTGAAGACTTCCCATCTGCCGGGCGCGACCTGCTTGGCGTCGATCGCCACCACGATGCACTGGGCGCCGTGCTTTTGCGATGCTTCGAACACCAGCTGCGGGTTCTGCACGGCCGAGGTATTCATGCTGACCTTGTCGGCACCGGCATTCAGGAGACGCCGCACGTCTTCGACCTTGCGCACGCCGCCGCCCACGGTCAGCGGAATGAAGACCGTGGAGGCGACCTGTTCGATGATCGGCAGGATCAGGTCGCGGCCGTCGGAGGATGCCGTAATGTCGAGGAAGGTGAGCTCGTCGGCGCCCTGGCCGTCATAGCGGCGCGCGATCTCGACCGGATCGCCGGCGTCGCGCAGTTCGGTGAAATTGACGCCCTTGACGACGCGCCCGCCCGTCACGTCGAGGCAGGGGATAATGCGTTTTGCAAGCATAGAAGTCCGCTGAAGCCCTCAGGCTTCTTCGCCCTCGGTCAGCTCGTCGGCGCGCAACTGGGCCGAGGCCAGGTCGAGCGTGCCTTCGTAGATCGAGCGCCCGCAAATGACGCCCTCGATGCCTTCGTCCTGCACCGCGCACAGCGCCTCGACGTCGGCCAGGTTGTGCAGGCCGCCGGAAGCGATGATCGGGATGCGCACGGCCTGCGCCAGGCGCACGGTCGCTTCGATGTTCACGCCGCCCATCATGCCGTCGCGGCCGATGTCGGTGTAGATGATCGATTCGACGCCGTAACCCTCGAATTTCTGGGCCAGGTCGATGACTTCGTGGCCGCTCATCTTGCTCCAGCCATCGGTGGCGACCTTGCCGTCTTTCGCATCCAGGCCGACGATGATCGAGCCGGGGAAGGCGCCGCAGGCGTCGTGCAGGAAGCCCGGGTTCTTCACCGCGGCGGTGCCGACGATGATGTAGCTGATGCCGTCGTCGAGGTAGCGCTCGATGGTGTCGAGGTCGCGGATGCCGCCGCCCAGCTGCACCGGGATCTCGTCGATGCCGTTTTCCTCGGCAAACTCCTGCACCATTTTGAGGATCGACTTGATGGCCGGCTCGTTCTTCGGTTTACCCGCGAACGCCCCGTTCAGGTCGACCAGGTGCAGGCGGCGCGCGCCCTTCTTCAGCCAGTGCAGGGCCATTTCGGCGGGGTCTTCGGAGAAGACGGTGGCGAGGTCCATATCGCCCTGTTTCAGGCGAACGCAGTGACCGTCTTTCAGGTCGATGGCGGGGATCAGCAGCATGGTCGTTGTCGGTAAGTAGGCGGTGGAGTGAACGCGGGAGCGCCCGGTTGGGTCAAGGATTCCAGTGGATGAAATTGTGATACAGGCGCAGCCCTGCGGCGGCGCTTTTCTCGGGGTGGAACTGGGTGGCGACGATATTCTCGCGCGCAACGGCGCAGGTATAGGCGCCGCCGTAATCGGCTTCGCCGATGGTGTCGCTTGCCATGTCGGGCGCGACATAATAACTGTGGACGAAGTAGAAGTAGCTGCCGTCCTCGACGCCGTCCCAGAGCGGATGCGCGCGCGTCTGGCGCACGCGGTTCCAGCCCATTTGCGGCACCTTGAAGCGCGAGCCGTCGGCCTGGGTTTTTCCGTCCAGCTGGAAGCGGACGACCTTGCCGGGCAACAGGCCCAGGCCTGGCGTGCCGTCGTTCTCTTCGCTCTCGTCGAACAGCATCTGCTCGCCGACGCACACGCCCATCACCGGGCGGTTCCTGACGGCCCGCAGCAGGGCTTCCTCGGCGCCGGATTCACGCAGGCTGCGCATGCAGTCGCGCATGGCGCCCTGGCCCGGCAGCACGATGCGGTCGGCCGCGTCGATGTCTGCCGCCTTGTTCGAGACCAGGATGTCGGCATCGGGCGCCGCGGCGCGCAAGGCCTGCGCCACCGAGCGCAGGTTGCCCAGACCATCGACCACAACAATCTTGTTCGTCATGGCGGTTACAGGCTGCCTTTGGTGGAAGGGATGATGCCGGCGGCGCGCTCGTCGAGCTCGGTCGCCATGCGCAGCGCGCGCCCGAAGGCCTTGAAGACCGTCTCGCACTGGTGGTGCGCATTCACGCCGCGCAGGTTGTCGATGTGCAGGGTCACGCCGGCGTGGTTCACGAAGCCACGGAAGAATTCGCCGGTCAGGTCGACGTCGAAGCTGCCGATCATCGCGCGCGTCCACGGGATGTGCATTTCCAGGCCCGGGCGGCCCGAGAAATCGATGACCACGCGCGACAGCGCTTCGTCCAGCGGCACATACGAGTGGCCGTAGCGGGTCATGCCCTTCTTGTCGCCGACGGCTTTCGCGATCGCCATGCCGAGGGTAATGCCGGTGTCCTCGACCGTGTGGTGGGCATCGATGTGCAGGTCACCCACGGCCTCTACTTCCAGGTCGATCATGCCGTGGCGGGCAATCTGGTCGAGCATATGGTCGAGGAAGGGGACGCCGGTATTCAGTTTCTGGCGGCCGGTACCGTCGAGATTGAGCGAGACGCGGATCTGCGTCTCGTTGGTGTTGCGGGTGATGTCTGCGGTGCGGGTCACGGTGCTGGTCATTAAAGAGATGCTCGTCGAATCAGGCGCCAGGCTGGAGGGCTGCCTTCAGGCCATTCAGGAATGCGGAATTTTCTTCCGGCGTACTGACCGTGACACGAATGCAATTGGCCAGCATGGGATGCATTTTACTCAAATTTTTAATCAGCACCTTCTCGGACATAAGTTTCTCGCAGACAGCGGCGCCGTCGGGCACGCGCATCGAGATGAAATTTGCCGCTGACGGAAATACTTCGACCCCCGGCAGCGCCGCCAGTTCGGCCGCCAGCAGCGTGCGCTCGGCGTTGATCGCCTCGGCCTGGGCATCGAGCACCTCGACGTGGTCGAGCACGAATTCGGCCGCCACCTGGGTCAGCACGTTGACGTTGTACGGCGGGCGCACCTTCTCGAACTCGTTGAGCAACTGGGGCGCGGCCGTCATGTAGCCGAGGCGGATGCCTGCCAGGCCGAGTTTCGACACCGTGCGCATCACCACCAGGTTCTCGAACTCGGGCAGGCGGTCCATGAAGGTCTGGCGCGCGAACGGCTGATAGGCTTCATCGAGTACGGCGATGCCGTTTTCTCCCAGCGCGCGCAGGATCGCTTCGATGTCCTCGACGGCAAACAGGTTGCCGGTCGGGTTGTTCGGGTAGGCCAGGAAGACGACGGCAGGCTGGTGCAGGGCAATCGCGGCCAGCATGGCTTCCATGTCGAGCGAGAAGTCTTTCTTCAGCTTCACGCCGACGAAGTCCGCTCCTGCGAACTGGGCCGCGCGCGAATACATGACAAAGGCCGGCACCGGCGCCAGCACGGTGGCGCGCCGCTTCTGGTTGGCGACCGTGGTGGTGACGATCTGGATCAGCTCGTCCGACCCGTTGCCGAGCATGACGTCGTAGCCGGCCGGGATGCCGAGCTTGTCGCACACTTTTGCCTTGAGCGTCGCGTACGAGCCCCGCGGGTAGCGGTTCAGCACCGCGTCCGCCAGGCGCTGCCCCAGCTCTTCGCGCAACGCGCGCGGCAGCTCGTACGGGTTTTCCATCTGGTCGAGCAGGACGAAGCCGCTCCCGTCCGCCACCGCATAGGCGGCGTTGGCGCGGACATCCTCGCGGATGACGTTGGCGATCAGGTTCTCGATAAAACTCATGCTTCCTCCTCGGTGGCGGCGTTGGTGGCGGACCTTACCGCCTTGGCCGCGCGGATCGCAGCCTTGGCTTCCCGCGCGATGCTCTTGCGTTGTTTGATGGTGAGGGCCGGCGCGCTTGAGGCCAGGCGCGCCTCGATGATGGCGCAGTACTCCGGGTTCAGCTCGAAACCGGCGTACTGGCGGCCCGTGTTGCGCGCCGCAATGGCCGTCGTGCCGCTGCCCATGAAGGGGTCGAGCACGACCCCGCCGGCCGGGCAGGACGCCTTGATCATGCGCTCGATGATCTCGAGCGGCTTTTGCGTGGGGTGGTCGGCACGCTCCGGATGCTCGCGGTGCAGGCGCGACACGCTCCACACATCCTTCGGGTTATAGCCCACCTCCAGCCATTTCGCGCCGACGAAAATCGACCGCGAACGCGCCTTCTTAGTCGCCTCGTCGTACGGGATGCGCACGGCGTCGAGGTCGAAATAGTAATCCTTGCGGTTCACGAAAAAGCCGATCGTGTCGTGTACCGACGAGAAGCTGCGCACGCTGCCGCCCATCGAGGGTACGCGCCGGTCCCAGATGATCTCGTTCATCATCGTCATGCGTTTTTTCAGCATCACGAAGATCTCGGGCGCAAAGCGCCAGGTGAGGAAGATGTAGAGGCTGCCATTGGGTTTCAGCTTGGGCAGCGCCGCATTGATCCACCCTTCGGTCCAGGTGAGGTAGGCTTCGATGCTTTGCTGGTCGGAGCCGTTGCCGTAGTCCTTGCCGAGGTTGTAGGGCGGGTCGGTCAGGATCAGGTCAACGGCGCCATCGGGGATGCGCGCCAGTCCCGCCAGCGCATCCTCGCAGAAGACCTGGTTGACCCAGTCCGTCATGACTGCTTCAAGCGTAACTCTGCGCTACGCGCGTGGGCCTGCAGGCCTTCGCCATAGGCCAGTTCGGCGGCTACCTTGCCCAGGGTCTGGGCGCCGGCTTCGCTCACATGGATGATGGACGAGCGCTTCTGGAAATCGTAGACGCCCAGCGGCGAGGAGAAGCGCGCCGTGCGCGAGGTCGGCAGCACGTGGTTCGGGCCGCAGCAATAATCTCCCAGCGACTCCGACGAAAAGCGGCCGAGGAACATGGCGCCGGCGTGGCGGATCTGGTCAGCCCACTGCTGCGGGTTCTCGGCCGAGATCTCGAGGTGCTCGGCGGCGATGTCGTTGGCGATCGCGCAGGCCTCCGCCATGTCGCGCACCTTGACCAGTGCACCACGGTCGGTGAGCGAAGTCGTGATGGTCTCGGCACGTGGCATGGTTGGCAGCAGCTTGTGGATGCTCGCCTCCACCTGCGCGATGTAGTCCGCATCGGGGCACAGCAAGATGGCCTGCGCCAGCTCGTCGTGCTCGGCCTGCGAGAACAGGTCCATCGCCACCCAGTCCGGGTCGGTGGTGCCGTCGCACAGCACCAGGATTTCGGACGGGCCCGCGATCATGTCGATGCCGACGGTGCCGAACACGCGGCGCTTGGCGGCGGCCACATAGGCGTTGCCGGGGCCGACGATCTTGTCGACGGCCGGAATCGTTTCGGTGCCATAGGCCAGCGCGCCCACTGCCTGCGCGCCGCCGATGGTGATCACGCGCGTCACGCCCGCAATTGCGGCGGCCGCCAGCACCATCTGGTTTTTCACGCCGTCCGGGGTCGGCACGACCATGACGATGTCTTTCACGCCCGCGACTTGGGCGGGAATGGCGTTCATCAGCACCGACGACGGATACGCAGCCTTCCCGCCGGGGACGTAGATGCCGACGCGGTCCAGCGGCGTGACGCGCTGGCCGAGCACCGTGCCGTCCGCTTCGGTATAGGTAAAACCGTTCAGTTCCTGCTTCTGGCGCTCGTGGAAGACGCGGATGCGTTCGGCCGCCGTTTGCAGGGCCGCACGTTGCGCTTCGGGAAGCCCATCCAGTGCCGCCTGCAGTTCTTCCTGCGACAGGTCGAAGGCGGCCATGCCCTGCGCACTCACGCGATCGAAACGGTTGGTGTACTCCAGCACCGCGGCGTCGCCGCGCGCCTTCACCTCGCGCAGGATGGTCGCCACGCTCGACTCGATCGCATCGTCGGTCGCGGCCTCGAAGGCGAGCAGCGCACGGAGCTGCGCATGAAAGCCGTCGTGGGTGGAGTCGAGGGTGCGGATCGATAAGGTCATGGTTCAGCTTTGGGTTCTGGAAGCCCGTTCGAAGGCTTCGATAATCGGTTGCAGGCGTGCGCGCTTGAGTTTCAATGCGGCCTGGTTGACGACCAGGCGCGACGAGATGTCCATGATCTTTTCGACTTCGACCAGGTTGTTCGCGCGCAGGGTGTTGCCGGTCGAGACCACGTCGACGATGGCGTCCGACAGCCCGACCAGGGGCGCCAGCTCCATCGAGCCGTACAGCTTGATCAGGTCGACGTGCACGCCCTTTGCTGCAAAATGCTGGCGCGCGGTATTCACGAACTTGGTCGCCACGCGCAGGCGCGCGCCCTGGCGCACCGCGGTGGCGTAGTCGAAGCCGGCGTTCACCGCCACCGACATGCGGCAGGCGGCGATGTTCAGGTCGACCGGCTGGTACAGCCCCTCGCCGCCATGCTCGAGCAGCACGTCCTTGCCGGCCACGCCGAAGTCGGCCGCGCCGTACTGGACATAGGTCGGCACGTCGGTGGCGCGCACGACCAGCACGCGCACGGCCGGGTCGTTGGTCGGCAGGATGAGCTTGCGCGAGGTCTCCGGGTTTTCGAGCACGGTGATGCCGGCCGCTTCCAGCAGCGGCAGCGTGTCCTCGAAAATCCGGCCTTTCGACAGCGCGAGGATCAGGCCCCCGTCCGGTGATTGTGTTGCGATGGTCATGTTTACGCTAATTGAGTCATTACTTGATGCGCACGATGTCCGCACCGACCTTCGACAGCTTCACTTCCATGCGGTCGTAGCCGCGGTCGAGGTGATAGATGCGGTCGATCAGGGTGGTGCCTTGCGCCGCCATGGCGGCGATCACCAGCGAGGCCGAGGCGCGCAGGTCGGTTGCCATCACCTGGGCGCCGACCAGGCGCTCGACACCCTTGATGAACGCGGTATTCCCCTCGGTCGAGATGGCAGCGCCGAGGCGGTTCATCTCCTGCACGTGCATGAAGCGGTTCTCGAAAATGGTCTCGGTCACGCGGCTCGGGCCGGCGGCGATGGTATTCACCGCCATGAACTGGGCCTGCATGTCGGTCGGGAAGCCCGGGTATTCGGTGGTGCGGAACGACACAGCCTGCGGGCGCGCATCCATGCGCGCGCGGATGGTATTCGTGCCGCGATTTGTACCTACCTCGAGCTGCAGGCCGACTTCGCGCAGTTTGTCCAGGGCGACATCGAAAATGTCGGTGCGGGTGTTGGTCAGCAGGATGTCGCCGCCGGTGGCCGCCACCGCGCACAGGAAAGTCGCGGCCTCGATGCGGTCGGAAATCACGGCGTGCTTCGCGCCGTGCAGTTCATTGACGCCCTGGATCACCAGGCGGTCGGTGCCGATACCGTCGATCTTCGCGCCCATCGCCACCAGCAGGTTGGCCAGGTCGGTCACTTCCGGCTCGCGCGCGGCGTTTTCCAGGATCGTCTCGCCTTCGGCCAGGGTCGCGGCCATCAGCAGGTTTTCGGTGCCGGTGACGGTGATCATGTCGGTCAGGATGCGCGCACCCTTGAGCTTTTTCGCTTTCGCGTAGATGTAGCCGCCTTCGATCGTGATCTCGGCGCCCATCTGGCGCAGGCCCTTGATGTGTTGGTCGACCGGGCGCGAACCGATCGCGCAGCCGCCCGGCAAGGACACCTTGGCTTCGCCGAAGCGCGCCAGCAGCGGGCCCAGCACCAGGATCGACGCGCGCATGGTTTTTACGAGCTCGTACGGCGCTTCGAGGCTGGTGATATTCGCGCCGTTCAGGGTGACGTTTTCATCATCCTGCACTACCTTCAGGCCGGTCTGCTCGAGCAGGCGCAGGATGGTTTTCACGTCGTGCAGGCGCGGCACGTTCGACAGTTCGACGTCGCCGCTAGTAAGCAGGCCTGCGCACAGGATCGGCAGCGCCGCGTTCTTGGCGCCGGATACCGCGATCTCGCCGTTCAGGGGCTTGCCGCCAACGATTTGCAGTTTATCCATGTTCAACCTCCGTACTCTTCTGGCGTCAGGGTCTTCATCGACAGCGCGTGGATCTCTTCGCGCATGCGGTCGCCGAGCGCCGCATACACCAGCTGGTGGCGCTGGATCGGGCGCTTGCCGGCAAAGGCGGGCGACACGATCAGGGCCGAGAAGTGACGGCCATCGCCCTCGACCTGCAAGTGCGTGCATTGCAGGCCGTTTTCGATGTAGCTGTGGATCAGTTCTGGTGTGGTCGACACGATAATTCCTAATGAGTCAGTGGCGCAGCTTGTAGCCGTGCCGAAGCAAGTTGATCGCCACCACCGCCAGCACCACGAAGAACGCGGAGACGACGGCAAGGCTGGTCCAAGGCGAAATGTCGGACTGGCCGAAGAATCCGTGGCGGAATCCGTCAATCATATAAAAGAACGGGTTGAAATGCGAGACTGCCTGCCAGAAACTTGGGAGCGAATGGATCGAATAGAACACACCGGCCAGGAAAGTGGCGGGCACGATCAGGAAATTCTGGAAGGCGGCCAGCTGGTCGAATTTATCGGCCCAGATGCCTGCGATCACGCCCAGCGTGCCGAGGATGGCCGCGCCCAGCAGCGCGAACACGACGATCCACAGGGGTGCGGCAAAACTCAGGTGCGCAAACGCGGCCGTGACGGCGAACACGCCGGCACCCACCACCACGCCGCGCACGACCGAGGCGGCCACATAGGCGAGCAGGATTTCCCAGTGCGACAGCGGCGGCAGCAGGATGAACACCAGGTTGCCCGTGATTTTCGACTGGATGAGCGACGAGGAGGCGTTGGCGAAGGCATTTTGCAGCACGCTCATCATCACCAGGCCGGGCACCAGGAAGGCCGTGTAGGAGACGCCCGGATACACCTCCACCCTGCCCTCGAGCACGTGGCCGAAGATCAGCAGGTAGAGCATGGCGGTCAGGATCGGCGCGGCAATGGTTTGCGTGGCGACCTTCCAGAAACGCAGCATCTCTTTGAAAAACAGGGTGCGGAAACCCACGGAAACGACACTCACAGGGCACCCCTATCCATAATTTGCAGGAAGATATCTTCGAGGTCGGCCTGCTGCAGCTGCATCTCGTCGATGACGGCGCCGCTCTCGCGCAGGCGCGCCAGGATCGGCTCGACTTCCGCATAGTCGTTTACGCGCAGGCTGTATTTATTGCCGGCACCATTGCCGTGCTCGTCGTGCGACACCAGGTGGCGCAGGCCTTCCGGCAGCGCGCCGCTTTTCAGGTGCACGATCAGCTGCGAGCCCGATACGCGGCGCAGCAGCGCGCTCATGGTGTCGAGCGCGACCACCTGGCCGGATTTGAGCATCGCCACGCGCTGGCACATGGCTTGCGCTTCTTCCAGGTAGTGGGTGGTGAGCACGACCGTGTGTCCGCCTTCGCGGTTCAGGCGCGAGATGAATTTCCACAGGGTCTGGCGCAGTTCGACGTCGACGCCGGCGGTCGGCTCGTCGAGCACGATGACGGGCGGTTTGTGCACCAGCGCCTGGGCGACCAGCACGCGCCGCTTCATGCCGCCCGAGAGCGCACGCATGTTGACGTCGGCCTTGTCGGTCAGGTCGAGGTTGTCCATGACCTCGTCGATCCACTTGTCGTTGTTCTTGATGCCGAAGTAACCCGACTGCAGGCGCAGCGTTTCGCGCACGGTGAAGAACGGGTCGAACACGAGTTCCTGCGGCACCACGCCGAGCTTTTTGCGCGCTTCGCGAAAGTCGGTGACGACGTCGTGGCCATGGATTGCCACGCTGCCGACGTCCGGGCGAATCAGCCCGGCAATGGTGGAAATCAGGGTGGTTTTGCCGGCCCCGTTGGGGCCGAGCAGGCCGAAGAACTCGCCTTGCTCGATCGTCAGGGAAACGCCCTTCAGGGCCTTGAAGGCCTTGTAGCTTTTCTCGACGCTGTTAATCTGGATCGCTGTCATTCTTCTTCGGGGGGGACCGAGCGGGGAAACGACCCATTATAGGGGAAATCGGGAATGCAAGAGGCTGGTGGCTTGCCGGAAAGATGGAGATGTAAAAACGCAAGGGACGTCGGGTGGGCGACTTTGCCGCCCACCCGACGTCCCTTGCGCTTCAGGATGCGATTGGCAGGCAATCACCCGCGCGCCAGCACCCCGTCCAGCCCGTACAACTGCGTCAGCGCATCAATATTGCATGGAACATTGATAAACGTGAGCTTTTGCCCCGCATCGCGCGCGCGGCGCTGCCAGGCGAGCAGCAGGGCCACGCCCGACGAGTCGGCGGCGCGCACGCCGCCGAGGTCGAACACGGTCTCGCCGGCGCGGATCGCCAGGCAGCCCTGCTCCAGCGCCGCCTGGGCGGTGTCGAAGGTCAGGGCGTCGAGCGACAACATCGGATTTGCTTCAGCCATGCTTACTTCGGCGCCTTCAGCGGCTTGTTCGCCAGCTGCTTGTTGCGCTCGGCCAGTTTGGCGATCAGGCCGTCGACGCCCGACTTGTTGATCTCGGCAGCGAAGGTGCCCTTGTAGGTCTCGACCAGCCACGCGCCCAGCACGTTGATGTCATAGATCTTCCAGCCCTGCGCGCCCTTGGCCAGGCGGTAGTTCAGGGTGATCGGCTCGCCGCGGGCCACGTTCACCTGCGAACGCACCTCGACGTCGGTGGCGCCGGCGTCAGCGCGCATCGGCTTGAACTCGATGGTTTCGTTCTTGATCTGCGACAGCGCGCCCGAGTAGGTGTACACCAACAGCGTGCGGAATTCTTCCGACAGGCGCTTTTGCTGTTCCGGGGTAGCCTGGCGCCAGAAGCGGCCGGCGGCCTGAGCGGTCATTTTCTCGGCATCCACGTGCGGCAGGATCTTCGAGTTGACCAGTTCCATGATGCGGTTGCGGTTGCCGGCCTGGATGTCCTTGTCGGCCTTGACGGTCTCGATGACGTCGGCGCTGATGCGCTTGACGAGCGCGTCCGGCGCTTCATTCTGCGCGCGCGCCGGGGCGACGAGAACGGTGGTGGCGAATGCGATGGTGGCTGCAGTGGCGAAGATATGGGCGATTGGTTTCATGAGCTCTCTTTTCTTGTCGTTTGCGGTAATGTTGGAGTATGCGCCGCTTCCAGCGGCGCACAGCTCAACTTCATATCTGCATACAATTCTTACTATTCGTATTACTTGCTCGGGGTTTCGGCAGAGCCGGCTGGATCGGGCACGACTTGCGTGTCCTTCGTGTTCGCTGGTGCATCCTTGGCTGCTGCCGGCGCATCTTTCGTGTCGTCCTGCGGCGCATCGTCCGAACGCCGGCTCTCGCCGTCGCGCACCTGGCTCTCGCGACGCTGCATGTAACCGTCGCGGATGAAATCGTAACGGTCGAGGGCTGCTTCTTCGAACAGGTTCGAGGCGTCGAGCAGTGCCGCGCGCTTGTCGACGACACGCACGCCGGCGCCGACGTTGCGCCAGTTGACCGGGGTCTTGTAGGCCCAGATGTCGCCCGCGAAGTCAGCCGGCAACGCAGCGGTATCGCGTACCGTAGATGGGCCCAATATCGGCAACATCAAGAAGGGACCCGAAGGAACACCCCAGACGCCAAGCGTCTGGCCAAAATCTTCGTTGTGTTTCTGCAGTCCGGCTTCCGAGGCGATGTCGAGCAGGCCGGCGATGCCGAAGGTCGAATTCAGCGCGAAACGCGTGAAATCGGTCATGCCGGCTTCGCCCTTGCCTTGCAGCAGGTTGTTAACCGAGCTCCAGGCATCCGACAAGTTACCGAAGAAATTGCTCACGCCAGTCTGCGCAAAGCCGGGAAGCACTTTTTGGTAGGCGGTGGCTGCCGGTTTCAGGGCGACACGATCGACCGTGTCGTTGAACGCGAAGCTTGCGCGGTTAAACTTTTCCAGCGGATCTTGCGGATTGCTTGGTGTGGCGCAGCCCGCCAGCACGGCGCAGGCGGCAACGGCCAGTGCAAGGCCGGTACGATGCGCGGTGCGGCCTTGGGCGGTATTCATGTTCTTGCTTTTCATTCGCCTTCCTTTCCTTCAGCCGCCTTGCTGTAGATGAACTGATTGATCAGGTCTTCCAGCACGGTGGCCGATTGCGTACGGTTAATGCGATCGCCGTCGGCGAGATTAGCCGTTTCGCCGCCCGGTTCGATGCCAATGTATTGCTCGCCCAGAAGTCCTGCCGTCAGGATCTTGAGCGACGAATCTTTCGGGAATTTATAGCTTGGATCCAGGTCAAGGCGCACCAGCGCCTGATAGGTCTTGTCGTCGAAACTGATGTCGCCTACCCGGCCGACTACGACACCGGCGCTCTTGACTGGCGCCTGTGGCTTCAATCCACCAATGTTGTCGAATTTTCCGGTCACGGCATAGGTCTCGGCAAACGAGAGCGAGCTCATGTTTCCTGCCTGCAGCGCGAGGAACAGTACGGCGGCAGCGCCCAGCAGGACGAACAATCCAACCCAGACATCGATGATTTTACGGTGCATAGTAATTCCTAGTATTCAGGCCGTCTGTGCGCGGCCAAACCAAAACAGTGATTGACTCAGTTATTGCGTAAACATCAAGGCGGTCATCACGAAGTCAAGCCCGAGCACGAGCAGGGACGCGATGACGACGGTACGGGTGGTCGCCCGGGCGACGTCGGCCGGAGTCGGCTTGACGTGGTAACCCTGGAACACCGCGGTAAAGGTGACGGCAACGCCGAACACGAAGCTCTTGATGATGCTGCTGACGACATCGCGTTGCACATCGACGCCGGCCTGCATTTGTGACCAGAAGGCGCCCTCGTCGAGGCTGAGCATCTTGACGGCGACCAGGTAGCTGCCCATGATGCCGACCGCCGAGAACACGGCGGCGAGTACCGGCATGGCGATCACGCCACCCCAGAAACGGGGCGCCAGCACGCGCTGCACGGGGTTCACCGCCATCATTTCCATGGCCGAGAGCTGCTCGCCGGCCTTCATCAGGCCGATTTCCGCCGTCAGCGAGGTGCCGGCGCGGCCTGCGAACAGGAGCGCGGTGACGACCGGGCCGAGTTCGCGGATCAGCGACAGGGCAACCAGCGAACCGAGCTTATCCTCGGCGCCGAACTGGATCAGGTTCACGTAAAACTGCAGGCCCAGCACCAGGCCGACGAACAGGCCGGACACGATGGTAATGAGCAGCGAATAATTGCCGATGAAGTGGACCTGCTCGGAAATCAAGGTCGGGCGGCGCCAGGCACCTGGCGAAAAACGCAGCAGGTTGAAGAATGCGCGCGTGGCAAAACCCAGGCTTTCGACCGACTCGCGCACGGTGGCGCCGGCGCTTTCCAGGAAACGCAGGATCATCGCTGCGCTCCCAGGCCGAGGTCGTCGGCCAGCGAAGTGCCCGGATAATGGAAGGGCACCGGACCATCCGGTTCGGCATTGACGAACTGCTTCACGTACGGATCGGTCGATACGCGCAGCTCGGCCGGCGTGCCTTCGGCGACGATTTTGCCGGCCGACATGAAGTAGACGTAATCGGCGATGGCGAAGGTTTCGTTCACATCGTGCGACACGAGAATCGAGGTCGAACCGAGCGCGTCGTTCAGGTTGCGGATCAGGCTGGCGGTCAGGCCCATCGAGATCGGGTCGAGGCCGGCGAACGGCTCGTCGTACATGATCAGTTCCGGGTCGAGCGCAATGGCGCGGGCGACCGCGACCCGGCGCGCCATGCCGCCGGAAATTTCACCCGGTTTCAGCTTCGAGGCATTGCGCAGGCCAACGGCGTTCAGCTTCATCAGCACTAGGTCGCGGATCAGCTCTTCCGACAGGTCGGTGTGCTCGCGCAGCGGGAAGGCGACATTGTCGAAAATGGTGAGGTCGGTGAACAGCGCGCCGAACTGGAACAGCATGCCCATGCGGCGGCGCAGGCGGTACAGCCCTTCGGTGTTCATCCTGTGCACGGCCTCGCCACCGACCCGCACTTCGCCGCGCTGCGGACGGATTTGCCCGCCGATCAGGCGCAGCACCGTCGTCTTGCCGCAGCCGGAGCCGCCCATGACGGCAATAAGCTTGCCGCGCGGGAAGTCCATGCGCAGGTTCGACAGGATCTTGCGATCGCCGTAGGCAAACTCGAGATCACGTATTTCTACAAGATTAGGCACAGGGGGGATAATCGTTTTGGGAATCTCGTATTGTAGTGCAGAAACCACAATGCTTGCTTGGCGCCCCTCAGTTTTGGAGGCCGGTCCGACGCGTCCCTACAACACAACTAACCGAAAAGTCAGATATTTCGTGCCGCAAGTCATTGTTTTTGTTGGGATATGCATACGCGTCAATGTTGAGATAGTTGACATGAAACAACATTGCGCTGCGGCAGCGGTATGGCGGGGGAGTTGGTAGGGTGGGCTCGTAACTCAGGCCATTGGCCTGAGTTACCCCACGCGGTGCAGCAGTCGATAGTCGAGTTGGTTCGCAACGCCAGGGCGGATTCATAGTGCAAGCGCACGAGCTCTTACCTGCGCTTGCATAAACGCGACCGCCGTAAGGCGTGGGCTCGAGAGCGGTTCGCCGCCCGGCCCACCCTACGAAAGCTGAAAAACCTTAGCGCGGCAGCACCGACGAGCCCATCAGGAACTCATCCACCGCCCGGGCGCACTGGCGTCCTTCGCGAATCGCCCACACCACCAGCGACTGTCCGCGGCGCATGTCGCCGGCCACGAACACCTTCGGCGCCGAGGTCTGGTAAGCCGTCTCTCCCTCGACCGCCGCCTTGGCATTGCCGCGCGCATCCTTCTGCACGCCGAAGGCGTCGAGCACCTGCTGGACCGGCGACACGAAGCCCATCGCCAGGAACACCAGGTCGGCCGGCATCTCGAATTCGCTGCCCGGCACTTCCGTCATCTTGCCGTCCTTCCACTCCACATGGCAGGCGACCAGTTTTTCGACTTTGCCGTTCTTGCCTTCCAGGCGCTTGGTCGCCACCGCCCAGTCGCGCTCGCAACCTTCCTCGTGCGAGGACGAGGTGCGCAGGCGGGTCGGCCAGTAGGGCCAGACCAGCGGCTTGTTCTCCTGTTCCGGCGGCTGCGGCATCAGCTCGAATTGCGTGACCGAGGCCGCGCCGTGGCGGTTCGAGGTGCCGACGCAGTCCGAGCCGGTGTCGCCACCGCCGATCACGACCACATGCTTGCCGGTCGCCTTGATCTGGTCTTTTAATTTATCTCCGGCATTCACCCGGTTTTGCTGCGGCAGGAAATCCATGGCGAAATGCACGCCCTTCAATTCGCGCCCCGGCACCGGCAGGTCGCGCGGCTGCTCGGCGCCTCCCGCCATCACGATGGCGTCGAACTGGTTATGCAAGTCTTCCGGGAAGATGGTGTCGCGCGCCATGTTGCTGACGGTGGTCGGGAAGTCCTTGCCGATCAGCACGCTGGTGCGGAAAGTGACGCCCTCGGCCTGCATCTGCTCGACGCGGCGGTCGATCAGGCCCTTCTCCATCTTGAAATCGGGGATGCCGTAACGCAGCAGGCCGCCGATGCGGTCGCTCTTTTCGAACACCGTCACGTCGTGGCCGGCGCGCGCCAGCTGCTGGGCGGCGGCCAGGCCTGCCGGGCCGGAGCCGATGACGGCCACCTTTTTCCCGGTTTTGACGAGGGGCGGCTGCGGTACTACGTGGCCGCGCTCCCAGGCAGCGTCGGCGATCTTGCGTTCGATCGACTTGATGCCGACCGGATCGTCGTTGATGCCCAGCGTGCAGGCCGCTTCACAGGGTGCGGGGCAGATGCGGCCCGTCACTTCCGGAAAGTTGTTCGTCGAGTGCAGGTTGTCGCTGGCTGCCTTGTAATTGTTGTGATAGACCAGGTCGTTCCAGTCGGGAATCATGTTGTTGACCGGGCAGCCCGTGTTGCAGAAGGGGATGCCGCAGTCCATGCAGCGCGCGCCCTGCACCTTGGCCTGGCCGTCGGTCAGGGTGATGGTGAATTCCTTGTAGTTCTTGACGCGTGTGGCGGGGTCGAGGTGATCTTCTTCCTGCCGTTCGAATTCCATGAAGCCGGTGATTTTGCCCACGTTGTTTTTCCTTTGATCTACGGTGCCGGGCACCGGTCTATTCTTTAAGCAGCACGGCTGCGCTGGTGCTGGTTGAACGCGTGGACGGCGAAGCCGTCCACCCTACAATTCCATCCAGCCTTATGCAGCGAGTTCGATCTTGTCGTTCGCTTCTTCCATGCTGCTGTTGTGCATTTCTTCCAGGGCGCGCTTGTAGTCGGTCGGGAAGACTTTCACGAACTTGCCGCGGCTGTTGGCCCAGTCGTCGAGCAACTGGCGTGCACGGGTGCTGCCGGTATGCTTGAAGTGGCGCTCGATCAGGCGGCGCAGGATGACTTCATCGGATTCGCGCTCGCTATCGCGCGCCTGGCTGTGCCAGCCGGAGATGTCGCCCTGCTCTTTGGTCGTCGTCACGCGCTCGAGATTGACCATCGTCGTGTTGCAGCGGCCCTCGAATTCGTCTTTCGGGTCGTAGACATAGGCCACGCCGCCCGACATGCCGGCTGCAAAATTGCGGCCGGTTTCGCCCAGCACCACAACGGTGCCGCCGGTCATGTATTCGCAGCCATGGTCGCCACAGCCCTCCACCACGGCGATGGCGCCCGAGTTACGCACGGCGAAGCGCTCGCCGGCCACGCCATTGAAATAAGCCTCGCCGGAAATGGCGCCGTACAGCACGGTGTTGCCGACGATGATGTTGTCGACCGCCCAGCCACGGAACTCGGTGTTCGGGCGCACGATCACGCGCCCGCCCGACAGGCCCTTGCCGACGTAGTCATTGCCCTCGCCCACCAAGTCGATCGTGATGCCCGCCGCCAGGAAGGCCGCCGCCGACTGCCCGGCGGTGCCGTGCAGCTGGATGTGGATGGTGTCGTCCGGCAGCCCGGCGTGTCCATAACGCTTGGCCACTTCGCCCGACAGCATGGTGCCGACCGTGCGGTTGACGTTTTTCACCGGCGAGATGAAGGAGACGCGCTCGCCCTTCTCCAGTGCGGCCCGTGCTTGCGTGATCAGCTTGTGGTCGAGCGCGCGGTCCAGGCCGTGGTCCTGTTCGCTCGTGTGGAACAGGTTGCGCGGTTCGTCGTTCTTCGGCTGATAGAAGATGTTCGAGAAATCGAGTCCCTGCGCCTTCCAGTGGGTCACCGCCTTCGATTTGTCGAGCAGGTCGACGCGGCCGATCAGTTCGTCATACGTGCGGATGCCGAGCTGCGCCATCAGCTGGCGCGCCTCTTCGGCGACGAAGAAGAAGTAATTGACCACGTGTTCCGGCTTGCCCTGGAACTTCGCGCGCAGCACCGGGTCTTGCGTGGCCACGCCGACCGGGCAGGTGTTCAGGTGGCACTTGCGCATCATGATGCAGCCTTCGACTACCAGCGGGGCGGTGGCGAAACCGATCTCGTCCGCGCCCAGCATGGCGGCAATCACGACGTCGCGGCCGGTCTTCATCTGGCCGTCGGCCTGCACGCGAATGCGGCTGCGCAGGCCGTTGAGCACCAGGGTTTGCTGGGTTTCGGCCAGGCCCAGTTCCCATGGCGTGCCGGCATGCTTCACCGACGACAGCGGCGATGCACCGGTGCCGCCGTCGTGGCCGGCCACGACCACGTGGTCGGCTTTCGCTTTCGACACACCCGCGGCCACCGTACCGATACCGACTTCCGACACCAGTTTCACCGAGATCGACGCGCTCGGATTTGCATTCTTCAGATCGTGGATCAGCTGCGCCAGGTCTTCGATCGAATAGATGTCGTGGTGTGGCGGCGGCGAGATCAGGCCGACGCCCGGCACCGAGAAGCGCAAGGACGCAATGTATTCCGAGACTTTATGACCTGGCAGCTGGCCGCCTTCTCCCGGTTTCGCGCCCTGCGCCATCTTGATCTGAATCTGGTCGGCCGAGCTCAGGTATTCGGCGGTGACGCCGAAGCGGCCCGATGCCACCTGCTTGATCTTCGAGCGCAGCGAGTCGCCGTCTTCCAGCGGAATGTCCACGGCCACGCGGTCGGCGCCAATCACGGATGCGAGCGTCTCGCCCTTGCGGATCTTGATGCCCTTGAATTCGTTCAGGTAGCGGCGCGGATCTTCGCCGCCCTCTCCGGTATTGCTCTTGCCGCCAATGCGGTTCATGGCAATGGCCAGCGTGGCATGCGCCTCCGTCGAGATCGAGCCGAGCGACATGGCGCCGGTGGCGAAACGCTTGACGATGTCCTTCGCCGGCTCGACTTCGCCCAGCGGAATCGCCTTGCTTGGATCGATCCGGAATTCGAACAGGCCGCGCAGGGTCAGGTGACGGCGGCTCTGGTCGTTGATGAGCTGCGCGTACTCTTTATACGTGTTGAAATTGTTGGCACGGGTCGAGTGCTGCAGCTTGGCGATCGCGTCCGGCGTCCACATGTGATCTTCGCCGCGCACCCGGAAAGCGTATTCGCCGCCGGTGTCCAGGGCATTGGCCAGCAGGGGGTCGGTGCCGAAGGCCAGGTTGTGCAGGCGCAGCGCTTCCTCGGCCACCTCGAACAGGCCGATCCCTTCCACAGTCGACGAGGTGCCGCGGAAATATTTATCCACCAGCGACTTGTTCAGGCCGACCGCTTCGAAAATCTGCGCGCCGCAATACGACATATAGGTCGAGATGCCCATCTTCGACATCACCTTCATCAAACCCTTGCCGATCGCCTTCGTGTAGTTGTAGGCGGCGGCGCTCGGGTCCATCTCGTGCGGCAGGTGCTGGGCCAGGTCGGTCAGGGTTTCCAGCGCAAGGTAGGGGTGGACTGCTTCCGCGCCATAGCCGGCCAGCAGCGCAAAATGATGCGTTTCGCGGGCCGAGCCGGTTTCCACCACGAGACCGGTCGAGGCGCGCAGGCCGCGGCCGACCAGGTGCTGGTGGATGGTCGAGGTCGCGAGCAAGGCGGGAATCGCGACCTGTTCGCTCGAGAGGTTGCGGTCCGAAACGATCAGGATGTTGTGGCCGGACTTGACCGCATCCACCGCTTCTGCGCACAGCGAGGCGAGCGAGGCTTCGATGCCGGCCTTGCCCCAGGCGACCGGGTAGCAGATGTTCAGCTCGTACGACTTGAACTTGCCGCCGGTGTGCAGGCTGATATTGCGCAGGCGCGTCATATCGTCGAAGCCGAGCACCGGCTGCGACACTTCCAGGCGCATCGGCGGGTTGACGTTATTCGTGTCGAGCAGGTTCGGCTTCGGGCCGATGAAGGACACCAGCGACATCACCATGCTCTCGCGGATCGGGTCGATCGGCGGGTTGGTCACCTGCGCAAACAGTTGCTTGAAATAGTTATACAAAGGCTTGAGCTTGTTCGACATTACCGCCAGCGGCGAGTCGTTGCCCATCGAACCGGTCGCCTCTTCGGCCAGCACGGCCATCGGCGCCATCAGGAATTTCAGGTCTTCCTGGGTGTAGCCGAAGGCTTGCTGGCGATCCAGCAGCGAGGTGACGGCCTTTTCGCCCTGCGCCGGCGCATGCGCCTGCGTCTGGGAAGCGGTCAGCTTGATTTCATTGAGCTTGATGCGCACCGACTTGATCCAGGCCTTATAGGGCTTGGCATTCGAATAGGTGTCTTTCAATTCCTTGTCGTCGATGATGCGGCCCGCTTCCAGGTCGATCAGGAACATCTTGCCTGGCTGCAGGCGCCACTTCTTGACGATGCGCGATTCCGGGATCGGCAGCACGCCGGACTCGGAGGCCATCACCACCAGGTCGTCTTCGGTGACGACATAACGGGCCGGGCGCAGGCCGTTGCGGTCGAGCGTGCCGCCGATGTGGCGGCCGTCGGTGAACGCCATCGCGGCCGGGCCGTCCCACGGCTCCATCATCGCGGCGTGGTATTCGTAGAACGCCTTGCGGTTCTCGTCCATCGAGGTGTGGTTTTCCCAGGCCTCGGGGATCATCATCATCATCGCCTGGGCGATCGGGTAGCCGGCCATCACCAGCAATTCGAGCGCATTGTCGAAGCAGGCGGTGTCGGACTGGCCTTCATAGATCAGCGGGAACAGTTTGTTCAGGTCGTCGCCCAGCACGGCCGACTTCATCATGCCTTCACGGGCGCGGGTCCAGTTGAAATTGCCCTTGACCGTGTTGATCTCGCCGTTATGGGCGATCAGGCGGTACGGGTGCGCCAGCGGCCACTCCGGGAAGGTGTTCGTCGAAAAACGCTGGTGCACCAGGGCCAGGGCCGAGACGCAGCGCGGATCCTGCAGGTCCTTGTAGTAGACGCCGACCTGGTCCGCCATCAGCAGGCCCTTGTAGACGATCGTGCGCGCCGACATCGACGGCACGAAGAATTCCTTGCCGTGCAGGAGTTTCAGAGCCTGGATCGCGTGGCCGGACGACTTGCGGATCACGTACAGCTTACGCTCCAGCGCATCGGTGACCATGATGTCCGGGCCGCGGCCGATGAAGATCTGGCGGATCACCGGCTCCTTGTCCCGCACGATCGGCGACATCGGCATGGTCTCGTCGACCGGCACGTTGCGCCAGCCGAGCACGACCTGGCCTTCGATGCGCACGGCGCGCTCGATTTCCTGTTCGCAGGCGATGCGGGACGCGTGTTCCTTCGGCAGGAACACCATGCCGACGCCGTATTCGCCGGGCGGCGGCAGTTCGACGCCCTGCTTGGCCATCTCGTCGCGGAAATACTGGTCGGGGATCTGGATCAGGATACCGGCACCGTCGCCCATCAGCGGGTCGGCGCCAACGGCGCCCCGGTGGTCCAAATTCTTAAGGATCAACAGCCCCTGATCAATGATCGAATGGCTCTTGTTGCCCTTGATATGGGCGATGAAACCAACGCCGCAGGCATCGTGTTCATTGGCGGGGTCGTATAAACCTTGGGCAATCATGAGGAACTCTCCACAGCATTTTCAGGGGTTGAAAAGCGAGAATAGTGCAATGCAGCAGAGGCGGCAAGTAGAACAATAAGGGTCGGAGTCCGATTAATTTCAGGACTGCTTGTTCAAATCTTAAATGGGGACATAGACAACAAGGGTTATAAACGGCTTTACTGGTCACCGTAAATTCGTTTTTCGTACGGCTTGGCGGCAGAATATTGCGGACGAGTTCAGGCGGCCGTACTGTCGGCTTCAGGCAGTGCGACGAGGAGCGAAAGTCGTTGAGCGGGCGGCGCTGCGCCGCATCAAGACTGGTCGGCGGGGGGTGTCTTGAACGGGCGGCCGCGCTTGGCGGGCAGGATGCGGCGCTGCGTCTGGCGTTCGAGGTCCAGCTTGAAGGCATGCGAACCGAGCGGCTTGCCGGTGTGCACAGATGCGGCAATCTGCTCCAGCTCTTCTGGCGCGATGAACTGCTGCACCAGGTCGATATAGGCGGCCTCGCGCTGGAATGGAGTATTGCCCAGCGCCCAGAACAGGGCGTGGTCGGTGATGGCGCTGTCCGGCCGCAGCCCAGCGTGATGGGGATAACTCGACCACGGGTAACTATCCGGCTCGCTGGCCTGGCCCTCGCGCACCGGCGCCAGCTCGATAAAGCGGCTGCACATCAGGAAATGGCGGTCGGTATCGACGACCGCCGTCCGGAAACGCCCCTCGAACAGCCCGCCGGCGCGCCCATACTTGCTGTTGTACCAGGGAACGTAGAAGCGGCCGAGCTTTTGCATCATCGCCGCCAGCCCTTCTTCCGACTCCGGCGTGGCCAGCAGGTGCAGCTGGGTCGGCAGCAGTGCATAGGCATGGATGGCAACCCGGTAGGAACGGCTCGCTTCCTTCAGCCAGCCGAGGAAGCGCTCGTAGTCTTCCGGCTCGCGGAAGACGAGCTGGCGGTCGTTGCCGCGCTGGACGATGTGGTGGGGCTGCTTCGGGAGGATCAGGCGGGGTTGGCGGGCCATGGTTTGACAGGAATACGGGGTATAGCCGGTATTCTAGCGCAGTCAGTGTGACCGTGTCCCCGATTAATTGCGAGGCTGCGAATTTAGCCGATGACTCTGTCCCGCTTTTCGTAGGGTGGACTCCCGAGTCCACGCGGTACGACGTGTGAAAGTCGAAACGCCCCCATCACGCCAGCGTAAACCCTGCCGATAAACTGTATCCCTCGCCATACGCACTGCGCAGCGGCAACTCCTGCCCCAGCGCCGTCCGCGTCTTCTTGCGCAGGCGGTACACCAGCATGTCGACCCGGCGGCTGGCATCCGGATCGTCACCCCCCATGCCGGCCACGATGGTGGCGCGTGGCACCGGGCGGGTGTTGATGGTCAGCAGGTGCAGGAAATTGAACTCTTTCTCAGTCAGGTCGATGACCTTGCCCATCAGTTCGAGCTGGCGCGCGCTCACGCGCAGGGTCCACTTGACCGGCATCGGCGCCGGTTCGGTCGGCTTCACGCGGCGTCCCAGGGCCTCGATATGGGCGGCCAGTTCCGGGAACTTGATCGGCTTGGTCAGATAGTGGTCGGCGCCCAACTGCAGGCCGAGGATGCGGTTGTCGAAGGCCACGCGGCCGGTGAGCACCAGCAGGCCGACTTCCGGATACAGCTGGCGCATGCGCGGGATCACCGTAAAGCCGTCTTCATCGGGCAAGCCCAGGTCGAGCACGACCACGGCGGCGGGCGTGCGCGTCAGCGCCGCCCACATGTCGGCGGCCGAGGTGGCTACCGTGACTTCATGCTCGAGTTCACGCAGGAACTCGGCCATGTCCCCTGCGTAATCGTCGTTGTCTTCAACAATCAGAATCTGCGTCATCGATTGGCCATGTTCTCTGTTTCAGGTTGCCTGTCGGTGGTGGCAGGAGCTTCGGCATCAAGGTGCGGGCGCGAACGCGGAACGCGAACGCGGTGGATTATCACTGCTGCACTGTTGTGGTGCAAGTGGCGAAGGGTGTTTCGCCGCGCCCGCCACCGGCAGCCAGATCCGGAATTCGGCGCCGCCGCCCGGCGGGTTGACGAGGTTCAGCACGCCGCCGTGGACTTCCACGATCGAGCGCGCCATGTACAGGCCCAGGCCGCTGCCGGGCAGGCCGGCCGCATTGCTGCCACGGTAGAATTTGTCGAACACGCGTTCCCGCTCGCCCGGCGGCACGCCGGGGCCGTGGTCGCGCACGCTCAGTTCGAGGCCGCTGGCGGCCAGGCGCCCGCCGAGCGCAATGTTGGCGTTCGTTGGCGAGTAGGCGATGGCGTTGTCGAGCAGCACCTTCAGCGCCAGGCGCAAGCCTTCGGGATTGCAGCGCAGCGATTCGGGCAAGTCGCGCGTGCGGATGCTGGCGACGCGGCCGGCGGCGCGCACCTGGCTGGCGCCTTCATCGAGCAACTGGCGCGGCGCCAGCGAGGTCGGCTGGCGCTCGCTGCCGATCCCGGCCATGCGTTCGGGCGACAGGTAGTCGTCGAGCATGGCGATCAGGCGGTCGGTGGCCACGGCAATCTTGCGGTAGCGCGCGCGCCGGCCTTCGTCGGCATGGCTGCTGGTCGCTTCCAGGCGCTGGATGGCGCCGTCGATGGTCGACAGCGGCGTGCGGAATTCATGGTTGAGCATGCTGGCGAAACGCTTCTGCTCGGCTTCGCGCAGGCGGCGCGCCGACAGGTCGCGCAGGATGCCGACCAGCGCTACCGGCTCGCCAGCGTCACCGCACATGATCAAGGAAATGATTTCAACCGGCACCGGGTAACCGTGTGCGCCTTGCAGCTCGGTTTCGCGCACCAGCCGCAGCCGGCTGCGGTCGCCCGCGCGCAGGCGCCGGATGCGTTCCGGCAAGCCGGCGCAGAGGGTGGCAAGCGGGCTGTCGGCGCCCGGCTTGATGCCGGCCTTCACTTCATCCAGGCTATAGCCGAGCAATTGTTCGATGGAAGGGCTAACGTAGCGCAACTCGCCGCTGGCGCAGTCGATGCTGAAGGCAATGTCGCCGCCGATCTCGGCAATGACACGGAACTGCTCGCCCATGTCCGGGCTGCTGCTGCCGGAACAGTCCTTACTCGCGCTGCGGTTCATCCAGACCCTTCCATGAATTGTGGAAACGTGGCCGACTTGGCAGTGGCCGCAGCCAAGGAGTATATCGCCGCCAGCGCCCATTTGTATAGGCAGCCTTACGGCAATAGCAATTAATTAACGACGTAGGGTATGTAAATACGTCGAATATTGTTAAACAGGGCGGCGTAAAGACCAAATCCTGTTCATGAGGTGTGCATGGACGGGCATGGACGCGCGCACCGGGATAGCGATTCGCGAGATTTTGAACAGCATGGGAAAGGGGCCATGTGACCGGCGCCGCATGACCCCTAAAACATTGCCGCTTACTGCTCCCTTATTGCTCTTCGAGCGGCGCGAAGATGGCCTGCAGGTCTTCCTGCGTGAGCGCCATCTTTTGCGATTCGCCTTCGGCCAGGATCGAGTTCGCCAGTTCCGATTTCTTCTGCTGCAGCTGCTGGATTTTTTCTTCCAGCGTGCCTTTCGCGATGAGCTTGTACACGAACACCGGCTTGTCCTGCCCGATGCGCCAGGCACGGTCGGTCGCCTGATTTTCCGCCGCCGGGTTCCACCACGGGTCGTAGTGGATGACGGTGTCGGCCGCGGTCAGGTTCAGGCCGACGCCGCCCGCTTTCAGGCTGATCAGGAAGATCGGCACCGCGCCTTGCTGGAAGGCGGCCACCTGGGCCGACCGGTCGCGGGTTTCACCGGTAAGGATGGCGTAGCGGATGCCGCGCGCGGCCAGCTCTTCCTCGATCAGCGCCAGCATGCTGGTGAACTGCGAGAACACGAGGATCTTGCGACCTTCTTCCAATAGATCGTCGACCATCTGCATCAGGTCGATCAGCTTGGCCGAAATCGCCGCCGTGTTCTTTTTCGACGGCATGGCTTTGACCAATCTCGGGTCGCAGCAGACCTGGCGCAGTTTCAGCAGTGCTTCCAGGATCACGATCTGGCTGCGCGCCACGCCCTTGCGGTCGATTTCCTCGCGCACTTTCTTGTCCATCGCCAGGCGCACGGTTTCATACAGGTCGCGCTGCGGGCCGGTCAGTTCGACGCGGCGCACCATCTCGGTCTTTTCCGGCAGTTCTTTCGCCACGTTGTCTTTCGTGCGGCGCAACAGGAAGGGACGAATCCTCCGATTTAACAACATCCGCCGCACCGGGTCGTCCTGGCGTTCGATCGGATGCCGGAACTGGGTATTGAATGCCTTTTCCTCGCCCAGCAAGCCGGGCAGCAGGAAGTGGAACTGCGACCAGAGTTCGCCCAGGTGGTTTTCCAGCGGCGTACCGGTCAGGCACAGGCGGTGGCGCGCATCGAGCGAGCCGGCCGTCTGCGCCGCTTTCGAGCGCGTGTTCTTGATGTAGTGGGATTCGTCCAGGATCACCAGGTGGTAATGGTGCTCGCGCAGCTTTTCCTCGTCGCGCGGCAGCAGCGCGTAGGTGGTCAGGACGATGTCGGCTTGCTCGATCTGGTCGAACAGGTCCATGCGTTCCTTACCCTGCAGCAGCAGCACTTTGAGACTTGGGGCGAAGCGCGCGGCTTCTTCCTGCCAGTTGGTCATCAGGCTGGTCGGCGCGATCACCAGGGCCGGGCTGGTTAATCTGCCCGCTTCCTTTTCGATCAGGATGTGCGCCAGCGTCTGCACGGTCTTGCCGAGACCCATGTCGTCGGCGAGGATGCCGGCCAGGTCGTATTCACGCAGGAACTGCATCCACGACAGGCCATCAAGCTGGTAGTCGCGCAGCGTCGCCTGCAGGCCGGCGGGCGGCGCGACCTTCTTCACCGAGCCGAACTGGCTCAGTTTACGGCCCGTTTCACGCAGCTGCTCGCCGCCGAACCAGCGCATCTCGACGCCGCGCGCGAGTTCCTCCAGGCGGCTCGCGTCCAGCGTCGACAGGCGCACCCGGCTCTTGATCTTGTCGTTGAAATACAGTTCGCCCAGCGTCGCCAGGATCGGTTTTACGCGCGCCCAGGGCAGGGCCACCCGCAAGCCTTCCGGCAGGGTCGCCAGCATCTGGTCGGTTTCGCCATGCGCGGCCAGCACGGCCGGATCGAAGTCGGTCGGTGCGTTGCGGATCAGCTGCACGAGAACGGGCAGCAGCGGCACGCGCTTGCGGTTCACCACGATGCCCAGTTCCAGCTCGAACCAGGCCTTGCCGGCCTCTTCCGGCTCGTCGATCTCGGCATACCAGTCTTCGACCGGCACCACGTCGTAGCGGTATTTGTTCGATTTCTGCAGGTGCCATCCGGCGTCCAGCAGCGCGTCGAGCTGGCTCTCGGCGAAGCGCAGCCAGCTTGCCTGGCCGTCAAGCTGCAATGCGCCGGCCACGCCCGACAAAGGCGTGGTGGCCGGCTTGCGGAAGCCCAGTTCAGTCAAGGTATCGAGCGCCCGGCTTTCCGCCGCAGCGTCGCGTTCGATGATTTCGGTGACGTCGCCGATCTGGCGCACGACGCGCTGCGACGGGTCGAAGGACACGCGCTGGCCGTCGTAATCGAAGGAGAGCACGGCGAAATCGTGCCAGCGCTGGCTGCCGGTATCGGCCAGGGCCACCGCATCCAATAACAGGAAGGGTTGCGGTTTGACGTCATCGCGCAGGCGCTGGGTCAGCGGCTGCGGCAGCGGCATCAGTTCCTGCAAGCCATGCGCCAGCAGCAGTTGCGAGACGCGCTTTTTATCGTTGCCGGTCAGGACCGGGGCTTGCGCGACCAGCGCCTGCAGTTCGGCGAGCGAAATATCGACGCCGCCACGATTGAGTTCCAGGGGGCCGCAGGACAGGTTGTCGATGTACCACGGCGGATCGGTCGGCAGCATGTAGTCGATCAGGTCGGCGCCGGGGTGATTCGCGGCGCCGTTGGCCGGTTCCACCGACCAGCCGAGCTTGGATGCGCGCCCTTCGTCGCGCCATGCGAGATTCGCCTGGCGGGTCGGGCCGGCCTGCAGCGGATACACGAGGCCATTCGCCATGTCGGCCCAGGAGTTGGCCCACAGCAGCTTACCCTGGCGCAGCAGCAGGTCGAGCAGGATCGCGCCGACCTTGCCCTTGGGCTCGGTCGCGCTGGTGCTCTGCGAGGAACCGCTGCGCATGGCGATGAAGAAGCGCACCAGGTCTTCGTCCTCGCCCTCGAGGTAGGCGGGTGGCGCGGACAGCAGCGAAAACACTTCATTGACCGGGCTGGCAGCAGCCACTTCGCCGTTCGGGCGCAGGCGTGCCTTGCACAGGCAGACGGCAACGTGGCGCCCGCCGCTGGTCGGGGCCATGACATACACAAATTTGTATTGGGTCGCCTTCGGATCGGCGATTTCGACGGTCAGTTTCGGCTGAGGATGCGCAGCCGCCTCGACCCGTTGCAGCCAGGTCGCCACCGGTGCGGGCAGTGCGGGCGCGCGTGCCGGCGTCGCGCGCGGTGCCGGGGCATCGCTCGCGTGTTCGCGTGGATAATCAACTGTGTGCATGGGTCTCTGAAGGGTGTATTAAAAAAAGCAACAAACACCATTATCTCTCATACGGGCACTTCAGTTTTGTTCGTGATCGCACGTACCGGAGAAATCTTTACGATGCGAAAGATTTCGAATCGTTCTCCCCACACTTCGGTGGGCAGCAGTCGTGGACACACGGCTGAGCCTGCACATGGTACTAATTTCTTCAGGTCATTTTTACAGTAAGTAAAATTCAAAGCAACAAATTCCAGATCAGTGGCAGCCAGGACTGGCGCAATCCGTCCACTTAGGTATCATTGCCCGCCTGACTCACGCTGAACCAGGATTCCTGCACCATGCTCCCTTCTATCGAACAACGCCTCGCCCTCGAACTGGCCGCCAAGCCGGTCCAGGTGGCCGCCGCCATCGCCCTGCTGGATGAAGGCGCCACCGTCCCGTTCATCGCGCGCTACCGCAAGGAGGCGACCGGCGGCCTCGACGACATCCAGTTGCGCCTGCTGGAAGAGCGCCTGCGCTACCTGCGCGAGCTGGAAGACCGGCGCGCCGCGATCATCGCCTCGATCACCGAGCAGAACAAGATGACGCCCGAGCTGCTGCAATCAATCGCGCTGGCCGAGGACAAGACCCGGCTCGAGGATTTGTACCTGCCCTATAAACAGAAGCGCCGCACCAAGGCGCAGATCGCGGTCGAAGCGGGCCTGGCGCCGCTGGCCGATGGCCTGCTGGAAGACCCGGCGCGCAATCCCGAGGAAGAAGCAGCCAAATACCTGGGCGACGCGTTCACGAATGCGGACGGCGTGAACAACCCGGGCGTCCCGGATACGAAAGCGGCCCTCGACGGCGCGCGCCAGATCCTGATGGAGCGTTTTGCCGAAGACGCCACCCTGCTGCAATCGCTGCGCGAATACGTGCAGGAGCACGGCGTGGTCGAATCGAAAGTGGTCGAGGGCAAGCAGGACGAAGGCGAGAAGTTCGCCGATTATTTCGATTATTCCGAGCCGCTCGCTACCGTCCCCTCGCACCGGGCGCTGGCCCTGATGCGCGGGCGCCGCGAAGGCATCCTGGATGTGGTGCTGCGCCTCGACACGGAAGCTGAAAAGCCGAAATGGGACGCGCCGCACAACCCGTGCGAAAGCCGCATCGCCGCCCGCTTCGGCATCAAGGGCGCCGGCCGCCCGGCCGACAAGTGGCTGCTCGATACCGCGCGCTGGACCTGGCGCGTGAAAAGCTTCATGTACATCGAGACCGAACTGATGGGCACCCTGCGCGAAAAGGCCGAGCTCGATGCAATCGGCGTGTTTGCGCGCAACCTGAAAGCCCTGCTGCTGGCCGCGCCCGCCGGCCAGCGCGCCACCATGGGCCTCGACCCGGGCCTGCGCACGGGCGTGAAGGTGGCCGTGGTCGACGCCACCGGCAAGGTGGTCGACACCGCCACCATCTACCCGCACCAGCCGAGGAACGACTGGGACGGTTCCCTGCACGTGCTGGGCAAGCTGGCGGCGAAACACAACGTTTCCTTGATTTCCATCGGCAACGGCACCGCCTCGCGCGAAACCGACAAGCTGGCGCAGGACCTGATCAAGCAGCAGCCGGAACTGAAACTGACCAAGATCGTCGTCTCGGAAGCCGGCGCGTCGGTGTACTCGGCCTCCGAATTCGCCTCGCGCGAACTGCCGGACATGGACGTGTCGATCCGCGGCGCGGTCTCGATCGCGCGCCGTCTGCAGGATCCGCTGGCGGAACTGGTGAAAATCGACCCGAAATCGATCGGCGTCGGCCAGTACCAGCACGACGTCTCCCAGACCCAGCTCGCGCGCTCGCTCGACGCGGTGGTGGAAGATTGCGTGAACGCGGTTGGCGTGGACGTGAACACGGCCTCGGCGCCGCTGCTGGCGCGGGTGTCGGGCTTGTCGAGCAGCGTGGCGCAGAGCATCGTCAGCTACCGCGACATGAAGGGCGCGTTCACCTCGCGCGCGGCGTTGAAGGCCGTGCCGCGCCTGGGCGACAAGACGTTTGAACAGGCGGCCGGCTTCCTGCGCGTGATGGGCGGCGAGAACCCGCTCGACGCCTCGGCGGTGCACCCGGAGTCCTACCCGGTGGTGCAAAAGATCCTGGCGGACGTAAAACGCGACATGAAGGCCGTGGTCGGCGACAGCGCCCTGATCAAGTCGCTGAACCCGGCGAAATATGCCGATGAAAAATTCGGCGTGCCGACCGTGACCGACATCCTGAAGGAACTGGAAAAGCCCGGCCGCGACCCGCGTCCGGAATTCACGACCGCGACGTTTAAAGAAGGCGTGGAAGAGATCAGCGACCTGCGGCCGGACATGATCCTGGAAGGCGTCGTCACCAACGTGGCCGCGTTCGGCGCGTTCGTCGACATCGGCGTGCACCAGGACGGGCTGGTGCACATCTCGGCCCTGTCGAATACCTTTGTCAAGGATCCGCACACGGTCGTGAAGGCGGGCCAGGTGGTGAAAGTAAAAGTGCTGGAAGTCGATCCGAAGAGGAAGCGCATTGCGCTGACCATGCGCCTGACGGATTCGGCCCCGCAGCCGGGTTCGAAGCCGGAGCAGCGTGGCGACCGCACTGACGCCAAGCGTCTGAATCAGCACCAGCGCCAGGAGCGCCCGGCGGCGAAGGCGGATGCGGGCGGCGCGATGGCGGCGGCGTTTGCCAAGCTGAAGAAGTAAGTCTTTCGTAGGGTGGGCCGGGCGGCGAACCGCTCTTGAGCCCACGCGGTCTCAGCGGAGGGTCAGTAGCGGTTCGACCGGGACGCCCGATCGTGGTGATCACACGCTTCGGGCGTTAGACGGACGCATTGCGAGTATGCATCAGTACGACCGCGTGGGCACAAGTGCCCACCCTACAAAAGCAACATCCCATTTGTGTATCAACCAAAAAACTGCGCCATCTCCGGCACGCGCTTGACCAGCACCCCAAACACATACAGCGCCAGGCAGGCCAGCCCGATGGTGTTCATGCGCTTGCGCGTCATGGAAGGCTGGCCGGTCTTCTTGATATGGAGCGCGTCGCGCAGCAGCACTGCGGCATAGATCGCCATGGCGAGACCCTTCAGGAAAACGCCCAGCCCGCCACCCGTCACGCCCTCGCCGAGGTTGAACACGCCGATCGCGCCGAGCACGGCGGCGAGCAGGAAGTTGAAGCCGGCCGACGGCGCGGCTTTGGGCGGTTGTTGCATGAAGAATCCCGAATATGAACAGAAAAGAAACCGCGCGATCATACCGCAATTGACCACGTGCGCGGCGGGCCGGTCCAATGCACCGCCGCCGTGGATTTCTTATAGAATGTCGCCATCCCACCTATTTATCACCGAAGGCAAAAATCCCATGAGCGACGTACAAACCTGGATCAAAGACACCGTGACCTCCACCCCGGTCGTGCTGTTCATGAAGGGCACCGCGCAGTTCCCGCAATGCGGCTTCTCGGGCCGCGCCATCCAGATCCTGAAAGCCTGCGGCGTGAATAACATCGCCACCGTCAACGTGCTGGACGATCCGGACGTCCGCCAGGGCATCAAGGACTACTCGAACTGGCCAACCATTCCGCAGCTGTACGTGAACGGCGAGTTCATCGGCGGCTCCGACATCATGAACGAAATGTACGAGTCGGGTGAACTGCAGGCCATGTTCCAGAAGAATGGCTGATAGCGGGCAGTCCGTCGCTGCGGCGCGCCGCATCGTCGTCGGTATCACCGGCGCGACCGGCGCGGTCTACGGCGTGCGGCTGCTGCAGCGGCTGGGCGCTGTCCCCGGCGTCGAGACCCACCTCGTGGTCTCCGACGCCGCGTCGCTGACGCTGCACCAGGAAGTGGGCATGCAAAAGCGCGACGTCGAGGCGCTGGCCCACGTCGTGCATAAAAATCGTGAAATCGGTGCGACCATCGCCAGCGGGTCTTTCCAGACCGATGGCATGGTAATCGCGCCCTGCTCGATGAAGACCCTGGCCGCCGTGGCGCATGGCTTGGCGGACAACCTGGTCTCGCGCGCGGCCGACGTGGTCCTGAAGGAACGCCGGCGCCTGATCTTGATGGTGCGCGAAACGCCGCTGAACCTGGCGCACCTGCGCAATATGACGGCGGTCACGGAAATGGGCGGGATCGTGTTCCCGCCGCTGCCGAGCTTTTACCAGCGCCCGGCCAGCATCGACGAGATGGTCGACCATACGCTTGATCGCGTGCTCGACCTGCTGGGCATCGACAATGCCGCCGCGCCACGCTGGCCCGGCATGCGCAGTATCCCGGAAGCGCCCGCTAATTAAGCCGCGGCCCGATGCATGCGTCTAGCGCCGCATGTGGTGGTCGTTATCCGCCTTCTTCAACTCCTTCGCTTCCTCCAGCATCCTGCGCTGGGCAATGCGCTTGCGCATCACCTCCGCGTGTTGAGCGGCCGTCATCGGCGGCGCGGTCATCAGTTCCTTCAGCTGGGCGGTGTTCATGTAGTTGCTTTTCATTGGTGGCACAATCCTCGGCTGTGAGACAAAATGATTATGCGCCAGTGTTGGCGTTTTGTATCGCCTTATTCGGAAGAAAGTTTGTAAGCGGAAAAGCGGATACGAAGAAGGATTTGGCTTACTTTTGGGTAGCTGGGTGGTTGATCCGTACTAGCATCCGGATGAATTCGCGCGCCAGCTGGCGGTGGTGTTCATCGAGGCGCTGCAGGTCGGCAATCAGCTTGACGTCGGCCGATTCGAAACGCGCGCTGGCGTTTTCGCCCCCCTCGCCCGGCGTTTCCGGGCCGCCGAAGCGCAGCCAGTCGGCAGGCACGCCCAGCCATTGCGCGATCATGCGCAATTTTTCCTGGGTCGGGATGGCCTCGCCCACCAGCCATTTGCGGGCCGCGTGCACGGTGATAGGCCGGCCTTCGAAGCGAATGTTAAATTCTCGCGCCAGGCGGGTCGGGCTGTCTGGCGAGTAGTGGGCGTTCTTGAGCGCTTGTTGGAGACGCTCGCTAAAGCTCTCACGTTCGTTGGTGGAGTTCATAATGTCACTATTTCACGCTCGACCATAAATGTCAGTTGTATGGCCGGTAGGACCATTTGTGACATTCATTCAGCCTTTACGTAACAAAGATGTGGAAATTGAAGAGATTTTTGTAGCTTCTGCGAATCATGCCACAAAATTTCCGGTATGAACGTATCGTACGCGTATCCTTGTGGAAATATATAGGTAGCCGCGTGCGAGACACGCGTATCCGGCCGATTTGCCTTTGAGTCTGGGCCGGAGTCAGCTTGAGAAGCGAGCTTGAGAAGCAGGCTTGGGAAGCCTGCAAGAAATCCGGCTCTGGCCGGTCAGATCAGTTGGAAACGAATGATCCCGTCGACGCCAGTTACGCGCTCCAACATACCATCATTCCAAAGTTTGTGCAGGTGCGCGAGCGCCTCGCCGAGGGCAAAACTGAGCTGGTGGGCGTCGAGCTGGCGGCGGAACATGATCGGCACGATGTCGACCGCGCTACGCGGTTCGCGGCAGGCTTCCAGCACCTCGGCCAGGCGCGCCACATGGTGCTCGCGCAGCTGGGTGATGCGCGTGTGCAGGCCGCGGAAAGGGCGGCCGTGCGAGGGCAGCACCAGGGTGTCGGCGGGCAGGCCGGCGAATTTATCCAGCGAATCGAGGTATTGCTGCAACGGGTTGCCTTCCGGTTCGACGGCGAACACGGACACGTTCGTGGAAATGCGCGGCAATACCATGTCGCCGGAGATGAGCACGTTCAGCCTGTCGCAATACAGCGAGGCGTGCTCCGGCGAGTGGCCAAAGCCGGTGATCACGCGCCAGCGGTGCGCACCGATGGTGATGGCCTGTCCATCCTGCAGCCGGGTATACGACGCGGGCACGGCGGGTACCAGCGACGGATAGTAATTGCGGCGGCTGCGCATCTGCTCGAGCATGTCCGGGTCGGTCAAACCGTGGCGCTCAAAGTGGGGAATCGCCGAGGGGCCGTCGACGCCCGGCAAGGCGGCCGCCATCATGCGCGCAAAGCCGAACTCGCCGGTGGTGGCCCAGAACGGCGCCCCGAAGCGCTCGCACAGCCAGCCGGACAGGCCGACGTGGTCCGGATGGCAATGGGTGACGAGCACACGCACTACCGGTGCATCGGCCATGGCACCTTTGAAAATGCTTTCCCAGGCGGCGCGCGTCGGGTCGGTGGCGACGCCGGTATCGATGACGGAAAAGCCCGTGCGGCCCTCGCGCTCGTCGTCGAGCAGCCACAAATTGATGTGATCCAGCGCGAACGGCAGCGGCATGCGCAGCCATGCCAATCCGGGTACCACCTCGCGTACGCTGCCCGGCGCTGGCAACTCGTCGGCGAAAGGATAGGCAAGCTGGGACTCGAGCGGATTCATATTGGGTCAATCTTTCGTATTCGTGGCAAGGCGGGCGCGCTACAATGTATTTGACGTTGACGTAAACGTCATGCGTGGAATGTGCCCGAGAGATTCTAAGCGATTCCGCGATCTGCCACTTTTACCCTGCATTCATGGCCACGACCTACACCATCGCCGAGCTGGCGCGCGAATTCGACATCACGGCACGCGCGATCCGTTTCTACGAAGACCAGGGGCTGCTCAGCCCGAGCCGCGAAGGCGTGGGCGGACGCAGCCGGGTCTACACCCCGCGCGACCGGACCCGCCTGAAACTGACCTTGCGCGGCAAGCGCCTCGGCCTGACGCTGTCGGAAATCAAGAGCATCGTCGACATGTACGAGTCGCCGAAAGACACGACCGCCCAGATCAACCGCTTCCTGGGCGTGCTGGCGCACCAGCGCGAGACGCTCGAACAGCAGCGCGCCGACATCGAAATGGCGTTGGAAGAAATTTCCGCACATGAAGAAGAGTGCCGCCGGCTGCTGGCGGACAGTCAGCCCGAACAGACCAGCAATGCTGCTTGAGCAGGCCTGCCCTAGCCCGCGCATTGCCCGAACACTGCTTGCTACTTGACGTTTACGTTAACGTCACTCAGGGGTATGATTCGGAGTGCTAAATAACCCCGATTACCGGAGACAACAACATGCTGCATCTTCCAGGCTTGACCTTTGACCATGGCGAAGACATCGCCGCGCTGCGCGAAGCAGTCCAACAGTTCGCGGCCGCCGAAATCGCGCCGCGCGCTGCCGAACTCGACCGCACCGACCAGTTCCCGATGGACCTGTGGAAGAAGATGGGCGAGCTCGGCCTGCTCGGCATCACGGTCAGCGAGGAATACGGCGGCGCCAACATGGGCTACCTGGCGCACATCATCGCCATGGAAGAAATCTCGCGCGCATCGGCGTCGGTCGGCCTGTCCTATGGCGCCCACTCGAACCTGTGCGTCAACCAGATCAAGAGGAATGGCACCGAAGAGCAGAAACAGAAATACCTGCCGAAGCTGATCTCGGGCGAACACGTCGGTGCCCTCGCCATGTCAGAGCCGAACGCCGGTTCCGACGTGGTCAGCATGAAGCTGCGCGCAGAGCTGCGCGGCGACCGCTACGTCCTGAACGGCACCAAGATGTGGATCACGAATGGTCCGGACGCCGACACCCTGGTGGTCTACGCCAAGACCGACCTCGAAGCCGGCCCGCGCGGCATGACCGCCTTCCTGATCGAAAAAGGCTATAAAGGCTTCTCGATCGCGCAAAAGCTCGACAAGCTGGGCATGCGCGGCTCGCACACGGGCGAACTGGTGTTCCAGGATTGCGAAGTGCCGGTCGAAAACGTGCTGGGCGGCCTGGGCAAGGGCGTCAACGTGCTGATGTCGGGCCTCGATTTCGAGCGCACCGTGCTGTCGGGCGGACCGCTGGGCATCATGTCGGCCTGCATGGATTCGGTGGTGCCGTACATCCACGAACGTAAACAGTTCGGCCAGGCGATCGGCGAATTCCAGCTGATGCAGGGGAAAATGGCCGACATGTACTCGACCATGATGGCCTGCCGCGCCTACGTGTATGCCGTGGGCCAGGCCTGCGACCGCGCCGACAACCCTGCCGCCGTGCGCGCCCTGCGCAAGGATGCGGCCGGCGCCATCCTGTACAGCGCCGAAAAGGCCACCTGGATGGCCGGCGAGGCGATCCAGACACTGGGCGGCAATGGCTACATCAACGAATACCCGGTCGGCCGCCTGTGGCGCGATGCCAAGCTGTATGAAATCGGCGCCGGCACCAGTGAGATTCGCCGCATGCTGATCGGCCGTGAGTTGTTTGGCGAGACGATGTAATTCGTAGGGGTGGGCTGGCCCACCCCATACAAAACCCTGGCGCGAGACGAACGATGACACAAGTTGCGTTCCCTAAACTGCTATCTTCCCAGATCGCATTTGACATCGCGCGCACCATCCTCGACGGCTTCGACAAGCACTACCGCCTGTTCCGCGAAGCCAGCCAGGCCGCCCGCCGCCATTTCGAAACCGGCGACTGGGCGACCGCCCAGGCCGCCGCCCGCGAACGCATCGATTTCTACGACAAGCGCGTGCAGGAAGCGGTCGACGTGCTGGAAGACGAATACACCCCCGAAGAACTGAGCGACAGCGTCTGGCGAGAAATCAAGCTGCACTACATCGGCCTGCTCTCGGGCCACAAGCAGCCGGAACTGGCCGAAACCTTTTTCAACTCCGTCAGCTGCAAGATCCTGCACCGCACCTACTATCACAACGATTTCATTTTCGTGCGCCCGGTGATCTCGACCGAGTACATCGAGACCGAGGAATTGCTGCCGACCTACCGCGTCTACTATCCCGCGGCGGATCGCCTGCGCTTTGCGTTAAAACGCATCGTCACCAACTTCCAGCTGGGTGCGCCGTTCGCCGCGCTCGAGCGCGACGTCGCCCTGGTCGAGGCGCGCATGGTGGAGAAGTTCGGCCTCGACAAGATGGAATCGAACCAGCAACTGCACGTGCTGTCGAACCTGTTCTTCCGCAACAAGGGCGCCTACATCGTCGGCCGCGCCGTGAACGGGGCGCGTGAATACCCGTTCGTGATCCCGGTGCTGCACAACCGCCATGGCGAACTCGTGCTCGATACGGTGCTGACCGAGGTCGAGCAGATCGCGCTGCTGTTCTCGTTCACGCGCGCCTATTTTCTGGTCGACATGGAAGTGCCGTCGGCCTATGTGCAATTCCTGCGCAACCTGTTGCCGAGGAAGCCGCGCAGCGAGATCTATACCGTGCTCG
Organism: Massilia niabensis; assembly: GCF_042655085.1. NCBI lineage: Bacteria > Pseudomonadati > Pseudomonadota > Betaproteobacteria > Burkholderiales > Oxalobacteraceae > Massilia > Massilia niabensis. Next base: position 194,517 of record NZ_JBHSMU010000009.1, read on the forward strand.
GCCTGCAAAAGCAGGGCAAGACGCTGTTCTACCGCGATTACCTGCAGCACCTCAAGCACAGCTCCGACCGCTTCCAGATCGCGCCCGGCATCCGCGGCCTGGTGATGCTGGTGTTCGAGCTGCCGTCTTTCCCCTATGTATTCAAGGTGATCAAGGATTTTTATCCGCCACCGAAAGACACGACGCGTGCGCAAATCAAAGAAAAATATTTGCTCGTAAAACACCACGACCGCGTTGGGCGCATGGCCGATACGCTGGAATACTCGGACGTGGCGTTTCCGTTAGCGAGATTTAGCGAAGAGTTATTGGCCGAACTCCAGCACCATGCGCCGTCCCTGGTCGAGCTCGAGGGCGAACGCATCATCGTGAAGCACCTGTACATCGAGCGCCGCATGGTGCCGCTGAACATGTACCTGGCGCAGGCAGAAAAGGCGGGCGACGACGCGCTGATCGAACACGGCATCCGCGAATACGGCAACGCCATCCGCGACCTGGTCGCCGCGAATATCTTCCCCGGCGATATGCTGTACAAGAATTTCGGCGTCACGCGTCAAAACCGCGTCGTGTTCTACGACTACGACGAAATCGAATACCTCACCGCCTGCAATTTCCGCGACATCCCGGAAGCGCGCAACGAGGAAGACGAAATGTCGGCCGAGCCGTGGTACTCGATTGGAAAACACGACGTCTTTCCCGAGCAGTTCGGTCGTTTCCTGCTTGGAAATAAGAAGATTCGCCACCACTTCATGCAGCAACATGCGGACCTGCTCACGCGCGCCTGGTGGCAGGCGCACAAGGAGCGCATCCTGGCCGGCGAGGTCGAAGACATTTTTCCCTACCCGCAGCACATCCGTTTCCATCCACATCCGACCACTACCCCGGCGCTGCAACCGCAGGCGCCACCCACTTTGGAGAACCTAGAACATGAATGATCCAGTCGTTATCGTTGGCGCGGCCCGTACCCCGATGGGCGCGTTCCAGGGCGATTTTTCCTCGAAAACGGCGAGCGACCTCGGTGCGGTGGCGATCAGGGCCGCGGTCGAGCGCGCCGGCGTCGATGCACAATCGGTCGAGCACGTCTACTTCGGCAACTGCTTAATGGCCGGCCAGGGACAAGCGCCCGCACGGCAGGCGCTTATCAAGGCCGGCTTACCCTTGTCGACCGGCGCGGTCACCCTGTCGAAAATGTGCGGCTCGGCGATGCAGGCCGCGATCTTCGCCCATGACCAGCTGGTGGCCGGCAGCGCCGACATCGTCGTCGCCGGCGGCATGGAATCGATGACCAACGCTCCCTACCTGATCCCGAAGGCGCGCGGCGGCTACCGCATCGGCCACGCGCCGATGTTCGACCACATGATGTACGACGGCCTGGAAGACGCCTACTCGCGCAACGAAAAGACCGGCGAAGGCCGCTCGATGGGCACCTTTGCCGAGGAATGCGTGGCCACTTACCAGTTCTCGCGTGAAGACCAGGACAATTTTGCGATCACGTCCGTGAAACGCGCCCAGGCCGCCAACAACGACGGCTCCTTCGGGTGGGAAATCGCCCCGGTCAGCGTCGCGACCCGTACCGGCGAACTGCTGGTCGAAAAGGATGAAGGCCCGATGAAGGCGAAGATCGACAAGATCCCTTCCCTGAAGCCCGCTTTTAAAAAGGAAGGCACCGTGACCGCCGCGTCGTCCTCGTCGATCAACGACGGCGCCGCGGCGCTGGTAATGATGCGCGAATCGAAGGCGAAGGAACTGGGTTTGACCCCGATCGCCCGCGTCGTCGGCCATGCCACCCACGCCCAGGAACCGAACCTGTTCACCACTGCCCCGATCGGCGCGATGCACAAGCTGTTTAAAAAGACCGGCTGGACGGCGGGCGACGTCGACCTGTTCGAGATCAACGAGGCCTTTGCTGCGGTGCCGATGGCCGCCATGCGCGACCTCGACATCCCGCACGACAAGGTCAACATCCACGGCGGCGCCTGCGCCTTGGGCCACCCGATCGGCGCCTCGGGCGCGCGCATCATCGTCACCCTGCTCGGTGCCTTGAAGAAGACCGGCGGCAAGCGCGGCGTGGCGTCGCTGTGCATTGGCGGGGGTGAAGCGACGGCGATGGCGATCGAGATGGTGTAAGTGTTGCGCTAACCAGTAGGGTGGACGGCTCTGCCGTCCACCCTACGGATGCTGCGCAAATCCACCCCAAAGGAGCCACACCATGCCCACTGCCCTCATCATCGGCGCCTCGCGCGGCATCGGCCACGAACTGGCGCGCCAATACCGCGCCGACGGCTGGCGCGTGATCGCCACCGCCCGCAAGCAGCCCGACCTCGATGAACTCGCCCAGCTCGGCGCCGAGCCGGTCGCGCTCAACGTCACGAACCCCGAGTCCATCGCCGGCCTCGGCTGGAAACTCGACGACGAAAGCATCGACGCCGCCTGGCTGGTCGCCGGCCTCTACGGCCCGCGCCACGACGGCTTTCCCACGCAGGACGAGTTCGACGCCGTCATGCACACGAATGTGCTGGCCGCGATGCGCCTGCTGCCGATCGTCGCCCCGCTGGTCGCCGTCAGGCGCGGCAAGCTCGGCGTGCTGTCCTCGCGCATGGGTTCGATCGGCGGGCGCGGCCACGGCAACGCCTCGCTCTACCGCGCCAGCAAGGCGGCCTTGAATTCGGTGCTGCGCGACACCGCCCTCGCCTTTGGCCCGCACGGCGCCACGTGCATTGCCTTCCATCCCGGCTGGGTCCAGACCGACATGGGCGGCAGCGCAGCCGATATCCCGGTCGACCAGAGCGTGCGCGACCTGCGCGCCACGCTGGCCAAGGCCCAGCCTGACGCCAACGGCACCTTCCTCGACCACGATGGCACACCGATCCCCTGGTAAGCCATCACGAGCACACGACAACACACACGAGACACCATGATCCTGACCGAAGAACACCAGATGATCCGCGACGCCCTGCGCAGTTATGCACAGGAGCGCCTGGCGCCGAACGCCGCCCGTTGGGACAAGGAACAGTATTTCCCGAAAGAGGAATTGAAGGAACTCGCCGGCCTGGGCGCTTTCGGCGTCGCGGTCCCGGAAGAATACGGCGGGGCGGGCCTCGACTACGTGTCGCTGGCGCTGGTGCTGGAAGAGATCGCGGCCGGCGACGGCGGCACCTCGACCATCATCTCGGTCAACAACTGCCCGGTATGCAGCATCGCCATGATGTACGCCAGCGAAGAACAGAAACAGCAATGGCTGGTGCCCCTGGCGCGGGGCGAGATGCTGGGCGCCTTTGCCCTGACCGAGCCGCACACGGGCAGCGACGCCGCCGCCCTGCGCACGACCGCCGTCCGTGTCAGTGGAAATGCGGGTAACGAATACGTCATCAACGGCACCAAGCAGTTCATCACCAGCGGCAAATACGGCGACGTGGCCATCGTCATGGCCGTCACCGACAAGGCGGCGGGTAAAAAGGGCATCAGCGCCTTCTGGGTGCCGACGAATGCACCCGGCTACATCGTCGCCGGCCTGGAACACAAGATGGGCCAGCATTCCTCGGACACCGCCCAGATCGTGTTCGAAAACTGCCGCATCCCGGCCGCCAACCTGATCGGCGAAGAAGGCATGGGTTACAAGATCGCCCTGTCCGGCCTGGAGGGCGGGCGCATCGGCATCGCCTCGCAATCGGTCGGCATGGCGCGCGCGGCCTTCGAGGCGGCCCTCGCGTATGCGAAAGAACGCACCAGCTTCGGCAAGGCGATTTTCGAGCACCAGTCGGTGCAGTTCCGCCTGTCGGAAATGGCGATGCAGATCGAGGCCGCGCGCCAGCTGATCCTGCACGCCGCGTCGATGAAGGATGCTGGACTGCCCTGCCTGAAAGAAGCGGCGATGGCGAAATTGTTCGCTTCCGAGATGGCCGAGCGCGTGGTGTCGAACGCGATGCAGGTCTTCGGCGGCTACGGTTACGTGTCCGACTTCCCGATCGAACGCATCTACCGCGACGTGCGCGTCTGCCAGATCTACGAAGGCACCAGCGACATCCAGAAGATCCTCATCGCGCGCGCACTGTGATGGAAAACGGGCGCCAGCAGGCAGGGCCGATCATCCGCCCTGTCGAACGGGAAGACCTCCCTGCCCTGTTCGTCTACCTCGACGACCACCTGCGCGACAACGGCCGCGACGGCACGCCGCTGTTCCAGCCGATGACGCGCGCCGAGTCCGGTTTCCCGATCGAGAAACGGGCCGGCTTCGTGGTCGGCACGGGAGCGGCGCTGGGGGAACCGGGCTGGCGCCGCGCCTGGTTCGCGCTCGACGCGGACGGCTGCATCTGCGGCCACGTCGACCTGCGCGCGCGGCCGGAACGGCTGGCGCGGCACCGCTGCTTGCTCGGCATGGGCGTGCACCGCGATCATCGCCGCCACGGCCTCGGCATGCGGCTGCTCGACACCGCGCTCGACTGGGCACGGGAGCAGGCCGGCATCGACTGGGTCGACCTCGAGGTCATGTCCAGCAACCTCCCGGCGCGCCGGCTGTACGAGCGCAGCGGGTTTGCGTTCGCCGGCGAAATGCCCGACCTGTTCCGCATCGATGGCGAACAGCTCGGTTATGTGTTCATGACGCATCGGGTCTGAGCGGCACACCCCTGTGTAACGATCCATCGCTTTACCTGCACTACAGGCGGCAGCATAATGATGCATTCAGGCACTTTTTTGCCTGCCCTGCCGAGTCCACCCATGCCCATCGCTTCGCTCTGCCGCCGCACCTTTCCCCGCCTCTCCTTTCCCCTTCTTGTGCTTGCCGCATTCGGCACCCCTGCCCTGGCCGCCGAACCGGGCTGGCTCGGCGAAGCGGACTGCCGCATTGCGCCGCTCAAGCCGACGCCCTCCGGTGCGGTGAGCTGGACGGGCGCCTGCGTCGACGGTTATGCCAGCGGCAAGGGTGTACTCGCCTGGAACGCGGCGAGCCTGAACAAGGTCACGCTCGAGGCGACGCTAGTGCGTGGCGAGGCCAGCGGCGAAGCGGTATTGAAGCGACGGGACTACACCTATACCGGCACGACCAAGAACGGCGTGCCGGAAGGCACGGGATACTTCGCCTTCCAGAATGGCAAGGGGTGGTATGAAGGCGAAGTCCTCAACGGCATGCCACATGGCAAAGGGATCTACCTGACGGCCCACCGCTCGGAATACAAGGGCGAGTTCGTCATGGGCAAGAAACATGGCTGGGGCGAGGAAACCTTTGCCACCGGCGGCAGCTATGCCGGCGGCTGGAAGAACGACGCATTCGACGGCCACGGCGCCATCGTCCATGCCGGCAGCGGCCACAAGTACGAAGGCCAGTTCAAGGACGGGCGTGTCGCCGGCCTGGCCGCACCGGAGATCGCAGCGGGCCAATACGCGATCAAGGACACGACGGTGGGAAGCCGTATTCCCGAAAACCGGCTGGTGGCCTATCTGCCCCTGACAGCGGGCTGGGACCAGCTGACACCGGCGCAGAAAAACAAGATGCGCGCGAACTATCCGGCGCTGGAAGCGGGCGACGATCCGCCATTTCCGGCTAAAGGTGAAGGTGCGTTGTTCAACAACGTGCGCCGCATCAACGAGGCCCTGGGCGCGGTCACGGGCGACCTCGCCGTGTACGTCCTGGTCGGCAAGGATGGCAAGCCGCAGCGCGTGACGACCTATGGCGCGCCCACGCCGGAGATGGTGCGGGCGGTGTCCCATCTCTTCATGCTGGAGCAGTACAAGCCTGCGCTGTGCCGGGGCGAACCCTGCGAGATGATCTACCCGGTTAACTTCAGCTTCTCGATCTCCAACTAGGCCTGCAGTCGCTAGCCGACCGCGGGCTCCAGCAGCGTCACCGTCTGCCGTTCAGTATCGAGCCTGGCGCGCAGCCCGACGGGAATCGTGAACTGGTTGCGGATGTGGCCGATCGAATAGCCCGTCACCGCCGGCACCGACAAGGGCTGCAGGTGGATGTCCAGGGTCTGGTCGAGCGTCAGGGAAATATCTTCATGCTCCGGCCCGCAATCCTCGCAGATGCCGATCATGATGCCCGCCGCTTTTGCCAAGCCGACCGACAGATCGAGCTGGGTCATCCAGCGGTCGATCCGGTACGGCGCCTCGTTCACCTCTTCCAGGAACAGGATGCTGTCCCTGAAGTCCGCCGCATACGGCGTGCCGGCCAGCGCCGCCACCATGCTCAGATTCCCGCCCATCAGCGGCCCGGTCGCCACGCCGCCGTGCACGGTGCGCATGGCGAAATGCGGCGCTTCGATGGCGCGGCGGCTGTTTTCCAGCGCCATCGGGATCGTGTATTCCGGCTGCGGATCGGACAGTACCGCCAGCATGTGCTCAACCGAGTAATCGGTCATCGTCGACGAGGCTACTGGACCGTGGAAAGTCACCAGCCGCGCATGCCGGTGGATCGCCAGGTGCAGGGCCGTGATGTCGGAGTAGCCGAGCAGGATGGTCGGGTTGGCGCGGATCAGGGCGTAATCGAGGTGGGCCAGCAGCGAGATGCAGCCGGAGCCGCCGCGGATCGGCCAGATCATTTTTATTTCCGGGTCGGCAAAGGCCGCGTGCAGGTCGAGCAGGCGCTGGTGCACGGTGCCGGCGTAGTTGCCGTTCATTTCGCGCAAAAACGCGCCTTCGCGCACCCGCAGGCCCAGTTTTTCGATGTTGGCGCGGGCCTTGGCGATCGATTTTTCGGTGGCGTAGCCGCCCGGGGCGATCAGGGCGACCGTATCGCCCTGGCGCAGGCGCGGAGGTTTAATCAAGGATGTCATGCGTGAGCGTTTGGAAGGCGTTCGCCGTGGCGCGGCCAGTGCCGTTGCCGGCAACAGCGCCGCGGCGGCCAGCAGGGCGGCGAAGGTACGGCGACTGATGGTGTGGTTGTTCGGCATGCAGGGCGATCGAACTCAAAAAAAACGGCCCGCGATGTCTCCGCGGGCCGCCCGATTTTACGCGACAGTGCTGATCAGAAGAACTTGTACGTGAGGTTCAGGGTGTAGGCGCGGCCGCGCGGGTCGGCAACACGCGGATCCCAGCCGGCACCGACGACATCATCCACGTTGTGTGCGGTGAATGGCGGGTCACGGTCGAACAGGTTCTGGATACCGAAGGTGATCGAGGTGTTCTTGAAGCCCTTGTAGGTCGTCGACAGGCCGAAGCGGGTGTAGCTCGAGACGTCCGGATCGAAGCCCGGCGGTGGCGTGCCCTTGCCCGCGTTCGGCAGCTGGTCCTTGTAGCCCGACGCGAAGTTATTGCTCACCAGGACGTTCCAGTCGCCCTGGCTCACGCTGAAGGTCGCGCTGTGCTTCCAGCGCAGGTACAGGTCGCGCGTGAAGAACAGGCCGACGTATTCCTTGTACGGCTGGCCTTCGATCTCGGCGAACTTGTAGCTGTCGGTCCAGGTGCCGTCGAGGGTGGCATTCCACTTGAAGCCGCCATCGAACTTGCCGTCGCCGCGCAGGCCGAGGTCGATGCCGCGGGTCTTGGCGCCCGCCGCGTTGATCCAGCCGGCCTGGACGTAATTGATGGTGCCGTCCGAGTTGCGGATGATGTTGCCGGACAGTGCCACCGGATTCTGCAGCACGATGGTCGGGCTGCGGTTCAGGATGCGGTCCTTCATGTTGATCGCCCACCAGTCGAGCGAGGCCGAGAAGCCCTTGAACGGCTCGACGACGACGCCCAGCGTGCCCTGCTTCGAGGTTTCCGGACGCAGGTTCTGGTTGCCGCCCGAGAGGTAGTCGAAGCGGTCCGGTGCGCAGAAGCGCGCGTCGCCAGGGTGCGCCGCGCAGCCGACGGTATCGACCACGCCGCTCGCCATTTCCTGCGGCAGCGCACCCGTGTAGAGCTGGGTGAAACTCGGCGCCAGGAAGCCCTTGTTGGCCGAACCGCGGAACAGCAGCCAGTTCGCCGGCTGGTAGCGGAAGGCGACCTTCGGGTTGGTGGTCGCGCCGATCACGCTGTAATCGTCGCGGCGCACGGCCAGCTGCAGTTCCAGGTCTTTCGTGACCGGGACGATGAACTCGGCGAACAGGGCCTTGACGTCGCGCGTGGCCTTTGGCAGGTTGGCGTTGCCCGGGGACAGCAGGATCGGCTCGGCCGCCACATCCTGGGTGTACAGGTAGCTCTCGCGACGCAGGTCGAAGCCGGCCGCCATCGCCAGCGCACCCGCCGGCAGCTGGAACAGCTCGCCCGAGACGGTACCGTCGATCTGGGCCATCGTCGTCTTGCCGGTCTGGAAGGCGCCGCGGTACTTGGTGCGCTCGATCGCATCGATCGCTGCCTTGGTCTGGCTGCCGTCGAGCGACCAAGGGTTGACGATGCCGCTGCCGAGCACGTCGTAGAATTCGCGGGTGTAGGCGTAGCCGTCGAGCAGCTCCATGCGCGTGGTGCTTTGCGCCTTCGACAGGCCGAACTTGTAGTCCCAATTCTGGACCGTGCCTTCGAAACCGACCAGCAGGCGGCCGCTCTCGGTGGTGTTTTCCTGGGTCCGGTTACCCAGCGGGTTGGCGCGCCACTTGTAGATGATCGGCAGGTTGCGGTTGTAAGTCGGAATGAAAGCCGACAGGTCCTGGTAGTACGGGCCACCGACCGGATAGGCGTTGCGGTTGGCTAGACTGGTCGAGATCTGGGCCGGGGTCAGGATCGAGATGACTTCCGAACGCGAACCGATGGCCTCGACGAACATCTTGTGGTCCGGCGCCAGTTTATAGGAGCCGCGCAGCAGCAGGTTGGCCTGCTCAGAGGGCGACTGCATCACGTAGTCGCCGCCGTAGTCGTAGGAGCACGAATAAGTCGAACGCAGCGGCGAAGTGACATCTTTCCACAACGCCGTCTGGTACTGCGACATGCCTTCAACCGTATCGCACTTGCCCTGGAAGCTCAGCGGATTGGCCTGCAGGTAGGTGTTGGCGTCGTTCGGCATCCGGAAACCGGTGCCGAGCGCGGTGCCGGCGCCGGTCAGCTGGTTGGCGAACGGGGTGCCGGTGGTGTCGGGCGACAGGCCGCGCTGCGGCTGGAAGCCGTTGGCGAACGCGCGCTGCTTCGACGCCAGCTGCTCGTTCTTGGTGAAGGCGGCGGTCGCCATCACGTTGAAGCCGTCCTCTTCCAGGTTGCCGGTACCGGCGATGATCGAACCGCGGTGAATGTTGCCGCCGCCGGCTTCGGTAATGTTCGTGTAGGCCGAGGCTTCGGCGCCTTCGTAGTCGGACTTGAGGATGATGTTCATCACGCCACCGATCGCATCGGTGCCGTAGATCGCCGAAGCGCCATCCTTCAGGATTTCGATACGGGCAATGGCCGCCATCGGAATCGTGTTCAGGTCGACCGCCTTGCCGCTCTTGCCGTGGGTCGGCGCGCGCCGGCCATTGATCAGCACCAGGGTGCTGTTTGGGCCGAGGCCGCGCAGCGAAGCGAACGAAGCGCCACCGCTGACGCGGTCGGCGTCGGCGCCAAACACGTTGTTGCCCGAGGTCGGATTATCGGCGCCGGTGCCGTTCGCGGAAATGACGCTCAACAGTTGCTCGGCCGACGTGATGCCCTGCTTTTGCAGCACATCGAAGCTGATGACCTGGACCGGCAAGGCGCCTTCCTTGGCAACGCGCTTGATGCTGCTACCGGTGACTTCGACGCGTGCCATCGGGGTATTTTGTTGCAGTTCCTGCGCAACCGCCGGGCTGACTGCGCCAATCAGGGCAATCAGGTGTGCTAGCTTCTTTAACTTCACGCGTCTCTCCTAAGGGGTATCGGGCGATCTTTGATCAGTGCGGCAATGCGTCGCTTTTGTCATCGCAATGTCATTCCATTACGGTATGGTTCGTTGCGAGAGTACGCCCGGCAGGTGGCGCCATCCAATGAATAAACCGGCGAGAAGTATAACTTCCCGGAATATTTATATACGGAAAATTGACGGGTCTAGTTGCGCTGCCGGGCTAAACGTGCCCTTTCCGCAACATCCACATCCAGATAGCGCCAGGCCGTGAATTCCACCGGATGGCGCTTGTAGTTTTTTAGCCATGGATGTCGGATATCAGCCGAGACCGCATGGGTCAGCGGCACCCAGGGGTTGTACGCGTGGATCAGCTGGTTCATCTCGAAATACAGGCGTTGACGCACCGGCCCGTCAGCCAGCTTACGGGCCTTTTCATACCGCTCGTTATAGGCGGGCAGGTTGAAGCGGGCGTAGTTGGCGCGGCCCGCGTTCGGGCCGTAGAGCAGCTGGTAAAAATTGTCGCCGTCGGGGAAGTCGGCAATCCAGTTGTTCTCGAACATCGTCACCTTGCCGAGGCGCGAAGCCTTGATGATTTCGGTTTTCTTGTCCGATCTGAACACGACGCGCAGACCGATCGAATTCAGGCATTTTCTCCACAGCTCGTCGCGCAGGCGTCCGCCGACGGTGGCCTCGCTGTGCATGGTCAGTACCAGCGGCTTGCCGTCCGGCGCACGGCGGAACCCTTCCGCGTCGCGCTTGCCATAACCGTGGCGGTCCAGTAAAGCGTTCGCCAGCGCCGGGTCATACGGCACCGGGCTGCGGTAGTTCGGATCGTAGCCGAGCACATTCGGCGGCAGCGGCGACTCGGCCTTGATGGCAAAGCCGCGTTTCAATAACGCGATGTCTTCCGCATTGTTGTAGGCCAGCGCGATGGCGCGGCGCAGGGCGATCCGGTCCCGGGTGTAGCCGCCCACGACCGGATCGTTCATGTTCATCCACATGTAATAGGTCTGCAGCACCGGAAAGCGCGACAGGCGCATGCCGCGCGCGCGCAACTCCGGTTTCAGTTGGCCGTTACGGATCACCATGTCGGTCATCGATTCGGGCACCTGTTCCAGGTAGTCGTACTCGCTGTTCAGGAAACCCAGCATGCGGCCCTGGAATTCCTCGGCAATCTTGACTTCCACCCGGTCCACGCGCGGCAGGCGCTTACCGTGCAAGGCGGCGGCAATCGCGCGGTCTTCCGGGTCCGTGCCGGGAGTGCCGTTGAACACGGCCGTCGAAGCCGGGTTGGCCAGCAGCACGATGCGGTCGCTGCGCTTCCACTCGCCAATCATGAACGGGCCGGTGCCGACCGGATGGTTGCCGGCCTGGCCGGCATACGCCTCGATGACTTCGCGCGCCACCACGCTCGATGCGGGGGTCGCCATATAAAAGAGGAAATTGTTGTCCGGTTCCTTGAGGCGGATGCGCAGGGTGTAGCGGTCCGGCGCCTCGAGGCCGGCAACCGGCGTGTCGACGCTGAAGGTGTTTTTCAGGGCCTCGTCGCCGACGATCTTGCCGTCGAACATATACGACCACGGGGACTTCAGGCTCGGGTCGTACAGGCGCTTGAGGCTGTAGACGTAGTCCTGCGCCGTCATCTCGCGCTGTTGACCTTTAAAAGCCGGGTCGGGTGTGAAATGGATGCCGGGACGGATGCGGAAGGTATAGGTGCGGCCATCGGCGCTGACCTGCGGCATGGCGGTCGCGGTGTTCGGGGCCAGCTTCACCGGGCGCGCCAGGTAGTCATAGCGCAGCAGCGGGTCGAACAGGTTTTCCAGCAGAGACAGGGTGGCGATGTCGGACGCGGCGGCCGGATCGAGCCCGGTTTCGCTGGTGGACAGGAACAGGCGCAGCACCTTCTGCGGGGCCGCCACCTGCCCTGGCGCCTGCGCGGCAGACGGCAGCGTCAGGGCCAGTGCGGTGGATGCGAGCAGCAGGGAGGAAAACGCGGTGCGGAGGTTCATGTGGGCAGGTCGTCGATGAGCCTGCGTATCATATGCGCGCCAGGTGAGCGGAGCAAACGAAACTCTCGGCGCATAACTTTTCCACATGGCGCAGATGCATTCTTTCATCCTTGCAGCTTGCTCTGCGCCTATACTCTCCGCTGCACAATCGTGCGCAGGAAGGCCGTGACCATCGTCAGCGGCTGTTGAACGTGGCGCCTCCCCCGCCGAATCGGACTGACGTTTGGTATTACATTCATGGCACTCAATTACATCTGGACTGGTTTCTTCCTTGTCGGCTTCATCGCCGCGCTTGCCCAATGGCTGTTCCTCGGCGACTCGGAAATCTTCAAGCGCGTCATCGACGGCACCTTTTCGTCGGCCAAGATGGCGGTGATGGACATCGCCCTGCCACTGGCCGGCGTGATGACGCTGTGGCTGGGCATCATGAATGTCGGCGAGAAGGCCGGCGCCATCAACCTGTTCGCCCGCATCATCGCCCCCTTCTTCTCGCGCATCTTCCCCGGCGTGCCGCGCAATCACCCGGCCAACGGCCACATGGTGATGAATTTTTCAGCAAACATCCTGGGTCTCGACAATGCGGCCACGCCCTTCGGCCTGAAGGCGATGGAGAGCCTGCAGACGCTGAACCCGCACAAGGACGAGGCCAGCGACGCCCAGATCATGTTCCTGGTCATCCAGACCTCGGGCCTGACGGTGATCCCGCTGGCGATCATGGCCCAGCGTGCCATCCTCGGCGCGGCGAATCCTGCGGATATTTTTATTCCGACCCTGATCGCGACCTTCTGCTCCACGTTCGCCGGCATCGTCGCCGTCAGCCTGCGCCAGCGCATCAACCTGTTTGACCCGGTCGTGTTCGGCTGGATCGGCGGCTTGACGGCGGCCATCGGCGGCCTCGTGTTTTACATCACCAACTACCTCGACAAGTCGCAGATCGGGCACGTGTCGGTCGTGGCAGCCAACCTGATCCTGTTCTCGATCATCGCGGCCTTCATGGTTGCGGCCTTGCTCAAGCGGGTCAACGTGTTCGAAGCCTTTATCGAGGGCGCCAAGGGCGGCATCGAAACCTCGCTGAAGATCATTCCTTACCTGGTCGGCATGCTGGTGGCCATCAGCGTGGTGCGCAACTCGGGCATCCTGGGCCTGATCGTCAACGGCTTCGCCTGGGTGTTCACGCAACTGGGCATCCCGACCGACTTTGTGGGCGCCCTGCCGACCGCGCTGATGAAGCCGCTCTCGGGCAGTGGTTCGCGCGCCATGATGATCGATGCGATGACGACCTATGGCGTCGATTCCTTCGTCGGGCGCCTGGCATCCATCCTGCAAGGCGCGGCCGACACCACCTTCTATATCGTGGCCCTGTATTTCGGCTCGGTCGGTATCCGCAAGACCCGCTACGCGATCGGCTACGGCCTGCTCGCGGACCTGGCCGGCGTCATCGGCGCCATCTTCGTCGCTTACCTCTTCTTCGGTTAAGGATCCGCGTATGTTCCGTCCGCTTTATAAGCCGAGCCTCGTCCTCGCTGCCGCCGTCCTGTCCTGCCTGCCCGCCGCCCGCGCCGAGTTGCCGGAACCGGTGCTGCGGCTGCTGGCCGAGCAAGGCCTGCCGCCGACCTCGGTCGGCGCGCTGGTGCTGCGCGGTGACCAGACCGTGTTGGCGCACGAGGCTTCGCGCCCGCTGCAGCCGGCCTCGACGATGAAACTGGTGACGACGCTGGTCGGCCTCGAGCACCTGGGGCCGGTCTTCCGCGGACGCACCGAGCTGCTGACGAATGGCGAAGTAAAAAATGGCGTGCTCGAGGGCGACCTCGTGCTGCGCGGCGGCGCCGACGCGGATTTGTCCGGCGAGGTGCTGGAAGGCATGCTGCGCACCCTGCACAATGCCGGCATCCGGCGCGTCCAGGGCAACCTGGTGCTCGACCGCGCGCTGTTCAGCCCGGCCCGCCTGGATGTCGGCGTGCCGCCCTTCGACGAGTCGCCCGAGGCCTATTACAACGTCATTCCCGATGCGCTCCTGATCAACAAGAACATGCTGCAAGTCGACATGCGCTCGACCTCGAAACGCATCGCACTCGACATGCAGCCGGCGCTGGCGGGCGTGACGATCACGTCGAAAATGACGCTGGTCGATGGCGACTGCGCCAAATGGGAAGACGGCTGGAAGCTGCCGGAGGCAGTGCGCGGGGGCGACGGCAGAGTGAAAGTTGTCCTGCACGGCACTTTCCCGAAGGACTGCGCCAAGACCAACAGCATCAACGTCGTCGACCGCGACGCCTATATCGATGGCCTGTTCCGCCTCAAGTGGAAACAACTCGGCGGCAAGCTGAGCGGCAAGACGGTCGAAGGCAATGCGCCCCTGGATGCGCGCCTGCTGGCCGAGCACAAATCGCGCGCCCTGCCGGAAATCGTGCGCGACACGAATAAACCCTCCGATAACGCCCTGGCGCGTACGGTGTTCCTCAGCATGGGCGCCCTGGAGGCGGACCCGGTACTGGGCAGCAAACCCCTGCCCCTCGTCCCCGGACAGACGACGCACAGCCGCGCCGACGCCGCGGTACGCAACTGGATGCGCGCGCGCGGCATCGACGACACGGGACTCGTGATCGAAAACGGTTCCGGCCTGTCGCGCCTGGAGCGCATCAGTCCGCTGCAAATGGGCAGGCTGCTGCAGGCGGGCTTGCGCAGCAACTGGGCGCCGGAATTCATGGCCAGCATGCCGATTGCGGCCACCGACGGTACGATGCGCCGCCGCCTGAACGGCAGCCCGGCCGCCGGCCGCGCCCGCCTCAAGACGGGAACGCTGCGCAATGTCGTGGCGGTAGCCGGTTATGTGCCGGATGCAAGCGGTGTGCAGCATGTCGTCGTCGCCATGGTCAACGATGAGCTGGCGGGCGACGGACGCGGGCGTGCCGTGGTCGATGCACTGGTGGATTGGGTAGCGCGCTCTGGCGCGGTGACGACTACGCCACCGTAAGGGGTGTTGGTTGTTTCGTAGGGCAATCGGCGCGGGAATTCCACATGCGTAGCGCCCGGCAGCGCAACGATAGCTCAACCAATCAAGCTTACCCAATTTACTCTTGTTTGCCACGCAATATTGCTGCGTTGACACGCAAATACAACGCTTATGCCGGGCGCGTTGTACGTACGAACGTCAATTGTTACTATCTTCGGTCACATCGGAAACATTCCAGATTGTGGCTGTGTGTATTCGAGGCATTCCGCTTCGCACCAACGAAAAGAGACAACATGACGAGACGACCTGCCTGCCATCCCTTCCGCCAAACCCTCCTCGCCACCGCCCTGCTCGCTGCCCTGACGCCGGCCTCGGCACAGGAAACAACCGGCCCTGCCGCGACCGCGACCACGACCGCCGGCGACGAGAACACGCCCGCCCGCGTCGTCGTGCTCGGTTCGCGCTCGAGCGCCAAGACCGCACTCGATACCGCCGCGCCCGTGGGCCTGATCAACGCGAAGGACATGCAGACCGCCGGTCCCCTCGAGCTGGGCAAGCTGCTGCAAACGCTCGACCCCTCATTCAACTTCTCGACCACCTTCATCAGCGACGGCACCGACATCATCCGTCCGGCCACCCTGCGCGGACTCGGACCCGACCAGCTGCTGGTGCTGGTCAACGGCAAGCGCCGCCACCAGCAAGCCCTGGTCAATGTACAGCAGACCATCGGCCGCGGCTCGGCCGGCACCGACATCAATGCGATCCCGATGTCGGCCATCAGCCACATCGAAGTGCTGCGCGACGGCGCCGCCGCCCAGTACGGCTCGGACGCGATCGCCGGCGTGATCAACATCGTCCTCAAGTCGCAGGTCAAGGAAACGCAAGTCAGCAGCTCGATCGGCACCACGTCGGAGGGTGACGGCGACATGATCTCGGGCAGCGCCAACACCGGTTTCGGTATCGGCGACGGCGGCTACGTCAACCTGTCGGTGGAGGGCCGCCGCCGCAACGAAACCAATCGCGCCGGCATCGACACCCTGCGCGTCAATCCGCCGCGCGTGACCCAGCGCATCGGCGACAGCCTGGCCAAGGATGCCTTCCTGTGGGTCAACTCGGCACTGCCGACGAGCAAGGACGGCGAGCTGTACGCGTTTGGCGGCGTGTCGAAGCGCACCGGCGATTCGGCCGGCTTTTTCCGTCCGCGCGAAGATGGCCGCAACGTGCCGGCGGTATATCCGAACGGCTTCCTGCCAAACATCATGACGACCGTGAAGGATGCCTCGTTTGCCCTCGGCTACCGCCACGAACTGGACAACGACTGGAAATTCGACACCAGCGTGAACCACGGGCGCAGCCAGCTCGGCTTCCATGAGCGCGAATCGATCAACGTCAGCTACTGGTACGAACCGAGGCCGGGCGGCGGCATCTATGCCGAGTCGCCATTGGAGGCCGATACCGGCACGCTGAAATTCAACCAGACCACCGTCAATGCCGACCTGCGCGGTCCGATCGACCTGGGCGGACGCAAAATATCGCTGGCCGTTGGCGCCGAGTACCGCCGCGACAACTATGCAATCGAGGCCGGCGACCCGGTGTCCTACCAGTATGGCCGCACCAACAACCCGGCGATCCGCATCCTTGACCAGACCGGCGGCATCGCCGCCTCCGGTGCGCAGGGCTTCCCGGGCTACACGCCGTCCACGGAAGTCGATGACGGCCGCCACAATATCGCCCTGTATGTCGATGCCGAGCACAACCTCACCGACAAGCTGCTGGTCGCCGGCGCGGTCCGCTACGAGCGATATTCCGACTTCGGCAGCACCACCACCGGTAAACTCAGCATGCGCTACGACCCGACGCGCACCCTCGGCCTGCGCGGCAGCGTGTCGACCGGTTTCCGTGCGCCTTCGGTCCAGCAGAAGTTCTACAGCTCGGTCTCGACCAACCTGAATGCGGCCGGCGTGCTGACCGAAACCCTGACGGCGCGCGAAGGCAGCACCGTCACCCGTGCCTTCGGCATCGCCCCGCTCAAGGAAGAAACGTCGAAGAACGCCAGCGTCGGGATCGTGCTGCGCCCGCTGCCGAACTTCTCGGTCACGGCCGACCTGTACCGGATCGACATTGACGACCGCATTGTCTTCTCCAGCAACATCGCGCCGGAATCGGGCACCTGCGCCACCGCTGCGGCCTGCCCGATCCGCGCCATCCTCGACCCGCTGAAGGTTGGTCAGGCGCAGTTCTTCACCAACGCGATCGACACCAGCACGGACGGCTTCGACGTCGTGGCCGAGCACACTACGCGCTGGCCCGGCTCCACGCTCGTGCTGTCCGGCCAGCTTGGCTTCAACAAGACCGAAGTGGAGGCGCGCCGCTCGCAGTCGCCGGTGCTCACCGGTGCCCAGCTGTTCGACGACGCGCAGGTGACGCTGATCGAACGCGGCCAGCCGCGCCAGCACCACGTGGTCGCTGCCGACTACACAACCGGGCCTTGGAACGTTAACACCCGTGCCAGTTACTTTGGCGAAGTGCAGGGTCAAGGCTTCACGGCCCCGTTTATCCAGACCTGGGAAGCGAAGTGGCTGGTCGACATGAGCGTGCGCTACGCCTTTACCAAGCGCCTGACGCTGGCAGTCGGTGCGAACAACCTGTTCGACACCTACCCGACAGAGTGGGACAAGGTGCGGGCAGCGCCCTTCCCGCAGCTGGGCTTCACCCACTGCTGGGAAACCTGCCCGATCGGCATCAACGGGCGCCAGATGTACGCGCGCGTCGACTGGGCGTTCTGAGCTGAGTCCTGGGTTGCTGCCGCCAGACAAGCGTCTGGCGGCAGTGGCCCGGGTTGGCAGCACAGCGCGGCCGAAGCGTGCGTCGTCAAAGCGCGCGCACCTGCTGGATGAAACGCAAGTTGTCGAATACGCCAATGAACAGCGCATCGCCGCTGTCGAAGCCTGCCGCCGCGCCCCCCAGTCCAGCCAGGGCCAAAGGGAGCGGCTCCTGCGCCAGCGCGGTACATGCGGCGATTGCCCCATAGGCAAGCGCCAGGGGGTATTCGGCATCGTTCTCCAGCCCGTCCTTCGATGCGTATGCCAGCGAGCAGAGTTCGGCCAGCACCATCGAGTCGAGGTAGCTGACACCGTCGTGCACGATCTCGCAGCGCCAGGCATCGGACCCGCTGTCGTGGACCGGCCCGCTAGCGACATACAGGTCGGCCGTGGTGCTGTCGTCGTCCGTCGCCGGATTGAAGAGGCCGAACCAGAGCCCCTGGTCGCCCTGGCGTACCGCCCCGCCGAGCCATGCATCGGTCAGCCATCCCTTCAGGACCGGCAGGTCTCCATCGAAGTCGATCCGGCGCATGTGCTCCCAATCGGCATGCGGTAACTGCCGCTCGCACTCGTCGATGACGGTGTGCATGCGCTGCCCGATGGTTCCGCGGGCAGCGACGGCGGCGAGGATGTGCTCAAACAAGGTCTCGTAGTCGTAAGATGGCATAGGGGTTTCCGTCAGGTGGGACGCGAGGAATCAGCCAACCGACATGCAGCCAGCCGTCCATGTCTCAGGGCTTGGCCGTATCGCCCGAACGTGGCGCGGTGCCGACCGGTTCCATCCAGGGCGCGCCGGCAACGTCGGGTTTCGCTTCCACCAGCGCCACCTGGGCGTTCGTGGTTTGCCGGATGGTGCGCACGATGTCGAGCATGGTTTTTTCAACGTATTTTTCGGGTGTCCCCAGCACCATCCCGGTGGCGCGGCGCGGCCACGCGAGCCAGCCGCCTTCCTTCTTGATGAAGGCGGCGTACATGTCGAGGTGATAGCCGCTCTTGTACGGATACAGGCAGGCGACCACCTGCACGTCCTGGCCGCCACGTACTTCCGGCGTGGCCTTGGCGGTCCAGCTGGCGCCGTCGCAATTCGGCCCGCGGGCCGCGCCGGGGGCGTCGGCCAGCTTGAAGCGGCCGGGCTGCTCCTGGAGTTCGGGCGTGTCGGCGACTGGCGTGGCCAGCGTTGCCTGCTTGATGTTGCGGTTGATGCCTTCGCTGGCGGCGCGCGCGACCGCGGGTGCGGGTGCGTCGGTCTTGATGTCGAACACCCGGACATATTCCACCGTCCGTTCCCGCGCGGCGAACATGTCGCCGCCCCCCGTGGTGCAACCGGCCAGCGCCGAACCCACGACAGCTGCCACCATAAAGCTTTTCATCACGCACCTCTCTTGTCCGTTGGAAGAATCGTTCGTGCGAGAGAGACAAAGCGGGCTGAAGCGTCAAGTGCCGGCATCAATCTCTCATCGGTATTGAGAGATTGTCCCGGTCAGAGAGTGAAGGAAGGCTGAGAAAACTCAAGTGTGCGCGCGGCCGCACGGCGATTCGCGGAGGCGCGCAGTTCTTAAAGTACGCGGTGGAAGGTGCTGCGCACGCGTTCCCGGTCGCCGCAGTCGAAATGCCACCATTCGGTGTTGATGCCGACAAAACCGGCGCCGAACATGGTATCGCGCAGCAGCCGGCGGTTGGCGACCTGCGCCTCGCGCAGCTTGCCGCAAGCAAGGAAACCTTCTTCCAGAGCCGGGTGCGACAGTTCCGTCATGTCGTCGAAACCCGTGCCCATGTCGAGTTCCGCGCCCTGCGGATCGAGGATCGTGACGTCGAGCGCCATGCCGTACGAGTGGATCGAGCCGCGCGCCGGATTGGCCAGGTACATCTGCAGGCCGGTGCCGGCCAGGGCATCCCAGAGCTGCTGCTGGACGCGCTGCGGACGCAATGCATCGAGCACCAGGATCGTGTGGCCGGGTGCGCGTTCGGCCAGCCAGGCCACCGCCGTTTCCAGCGCCGCCGCCGCATCGCGGTGCAGCCAGGCGCAGTCGAAGGGCGAATACAGGTCGCGCCCGACAAAATTATTGGCGCTGGCATAGCGCAGGTCGACCCCGATACCGGCGACTGAGTTCAGGTGCCGGAATTCCGGGCTGCCGGCAATGTCTTCGCTGGCCACGCTCAAGATCCCGCCTTGGCGAGGGGTGGCCTGGGCTGGCACATCCATACTTACTGGCATCCTTTTTCGAGACAGGCGCGGGCGGTGGCGCCGATGGCATTGGCCAGTTCGCGCGCGCCGTGCGACAGCGGCGCGTGGCTGGCAGTCAGCAGGAACAATTGCACCGGCATGGCCGGCGCCCACTGGCGGCACTGCACTTTGGCTGCGCTGGCGGAGGCGGCCGTGAACGGGTCGAGCACGGCCGTACCGGCGCCGGCCTCGACCAGCGAGCGCGCGATCTGGTAAGTCTGCACCACGGTGTGGAACACGGGCGTGACGCCCCCGGCCTCGCAGGAGGCGACGACCATTTCACCCAGCGGGTCGTTGTCGGCCAGGCCGATCAGTTCGCCCGTCAAGCCTTCCGGGCCGATCGGCTGCGCGCATTCGGCTTCGCTCCAGGTGCCGCTTGGGGCCATCACGGTCAGCATGCCCTGGGCGATCGGTTCGGCGACGATGCCGGGATGGCGCGGGTCCTGCAGCGACAGGGCAAGATCGGCTTCGCCCAGGCGCAGGGCGTTCACGATTTCGCTCGTATGGTAAGTCGCCAGTTCGCAGCGGGTCTGCGCGAACTCGCGGCGCCAGGCCGTCATCGCCTGCGGCAGCACGCTGATGGCCAGCGTCGGCGTCGACACCAGGCGCACGGTTTCGACCGCGCGCCCCTTGAGGCTGGCGGCGAGGCGGCGGATGCCCTGCAGGTCGCGGTTGAGCTTCTCGGTTTCGGCAAACAGGCGGTGCGCTTCCGGCTTCGGATAGAGCTTGCCGCGCACGCGCTCGAACAGCGGCATGCCCAGCTGTAGTTCGGCATGCTGCAGCACTTTCGTCACTGCCGGCTGGGAAATGTGGAGAACCTGGGCAGCGCCACTGATGGTGCCGACCTGCATGATTGCGTGGAAAACTTCGATGTGGCGCAGGCGCATTGCTTCAATCCTTCAACGAGACACCCGCGCAAGGCGCGGGTCGGCCGAAGGATACAGGGAAACGCAAATGACTGGGAACGTCATCGTGGGCTCGTACTCGTTACAACGGGTGCCGGCGGCGGCGTCGCCGGGACCGGCGGGACCGCGGGCACGGCGGGCACCGCGGGCGGCACGGCAGGCGATGTCGGCGGGACAGGCTCCGGCGGCACGGCCGGTGCCGGCGGCACTGGCGGTACCGGCGGTACGGTTGGCGCCGTTGGCGCTGCGGGCGCCGGCGTCACGGCCGGGTCCACAGGTACGCCCTGCTCCGGCTGGGCCGGGCGGTAGATCGGCACCGGCGCCGCCGGCACTGCCGGCAAGGGCGCGGTTGCCGGGGTGGTCAGCACTTCAAGCAGGGACGCGGTTTCCGCATCCGGTTCGCCGGCAAAGTTCGTCGGGCGATATTTCATCTGGAAGGCAGCGATGACGGTGCGGGTCGGCTGGTCGAACACGCCGGTCTGCGCCAGCGCGAAGCCGTGGCTTGCCAGTTTCTTCTGGAACCAGAAGGCGTCCGGCGCCTGGATATTAAATACCTGGCGCACCGCGCTGACGCGGTTGGGGTCGGGCCACGCCACCAGGCCGGCCCGCGCCAGCTGGTACCAGGGGAACATCGGACCCGGGTCCTGCTTGCGCAGCGGCGCGATGTCGCTGTGGGCAAGCACGTTCTCCGGCGCGATGCCGTGGCGCTCGACGATGCCTTTGATGAGCGGAACCAGGGCGTCGATCTGCGCCTGCGGGTAAGGCGGGAAGACACGGCCCGCGGGCGTGTCCTTCCAGCCGGTATTGACGATCTCGATGCCGATCGAGCTGTTGTTGAGTTGGGTGAAGTTTTTCCAGCTCGAGTTGCCGGCGTGGTAGGCGGCGCGGGTTTCGTCGACCAGCCGGTAGACGGTCGGGGTCGGGTCGTCGGTCACCAGGTAGTGGGCGCTGACCTGCTGCTGGGTCAGGATCTTGAGCGAGGCGGGTTTGTCGGCCACGGTGTAGTGCAGCACCAGGAAGCGCACGCGGCTGCTCTGGCCTTTGGCCGTATAGGTGGTGTCGATCCCGTTCGGTGCGGTGGCGCAACCGGCCAGCAGGGCGATCAGGAGGGTAACTGCAAGGTTTTTCATCACATTTCCGTCACTAGTCAGATTCAATTCGCAAATTCAATTCGAGGTGCAGTCCAGGGCTGCCAGGCGCGCGGCGGCGTGGTGGGCGCGCGTGGCGGCCTGCGTCAGGCTCGTTCCCGGCGGCAGCGCGGCGCGCATCGCGGCCGCGATCGACGGGTGCAACTCGGCGGCGCGGCCCGACAGCACGACCGGGCGCGGCCCGAAGCGGCGGATCAGCGCATGCGCCAGGCGCGCCAGTTCGCGGCCCGCTTCCCGCAGGATCGCGGCCGCTGCCGGGTCCTGCTCGCAGGTCGCGGCCACGGCCAGCGCCAGCTTGCCGACCTCTCCCCGTTCCTGGCCGTAGATGAACTGGCGCGAGAAAGCCCAGTCCGATCCGCCAACATGGTCGAACACCGCGTGCGCCAGCGGCGAGTCGACCCAGCGGCCCGGGTGTTCGTCTTCGTGGCGCCAGATGTGGCGCAGTGCTTCGCGCGCGATCCAGAAACCCCCGCCGCCATCGTCGAGCACGACACCGCGCCCGCCGGCCCGATGGAATTGTCCGTCGGCGTCAATAAAAGCGCCAATCGATCCGGTTCCAGCATAGACCAGGTAGCCTTCGCCCGGCGCAAAGCTGGCGCGGTAGGCGATGTCGATGTCGTTGCAGATGGCGACGGCATCGGGTGCGATGCCGAGCAGCTCGGCGATCCAGTGCTGCAACTGTGCGCCGTCGCCGCCGAAACCGGTCAGGCCGGCGCGCACGCCCGCCGGACGGCCATGCGCCAGCACCGCGCGCGCCAGTTCTGCGAAAGTGGCATGGACGCTGCTGCGGCCGTCGGCTTTGCCCATTTGCAGGGCCGACAGGCCGGCGACGGTTCCCTCGGCCAGGATCGTGCCGTCCCGCGCCGCCAGCGCCCAGCGCGTCTGGGTGCCACCGGCGTCGATGCCGAGGCCCATGCCCGGATCAGGGCGAAAATCAGGATCAGCGTTCAACATGGGTTCCGGAATTACGCCTTGCCCCACACCAGCACGCGGTCGCTCTCGATACCGAGGCGATCGACCGCGCCGACGAATACCGCATCGGCGGCGCCGAGGCGTGCATCATCCTGCAGCGTCCACTCCACCTTCGAGGCCGGCACGACATTGAAACGCCATTCGTTGCCGTGGCGCGCCCACACCGTGTACAGCGCGTTCGCCTTGCCGGCGGTCAGTTTTAAATCGACGCCTTTGCCGTTGCGCACCGCTTTTACGCGGGGCAGGCCCGGCTTGACGTTGCCCAGCCATGGCGTGGCCGGTACCAGGGCGGGCGTCGCATAGGTGCCCGTGCGCAGCTGGTCGCTGATGCCTTTGCGATTCTGCATCAGCGCAACCATGCTGAAGTGTACGTGCCCGCTGGACTGCGGGCGCGCACGGGTTGCGCCGATCTGGTCGACGATTTCCTGCGGCTGGTAATCCTTGCTCGGCGCGCCGATGCGGCTGGTGAACAGGCCCGGCCACATGTGGCGGCCCATCGTGTTCTGGCCGATCCAGTAGTCGAGCAGCACGTCGTAGGCCTGGGCTGCCTGGGCGCGCGGCCAGTACAGCTGCGGCGACATGTAGTCGAGCCAGCCCTTTTGCAGCCACAGCTCGGCGTCTGCATACAGCTTGTCGTATTGCGAGAAGCCATTGATGCCGGGCGGGCGGCGGTCCGGACGGCCCAGGCCGAACGGGCTGATGCCGAAGCGCACCCAGCTCTTTTCGCGGTGAATACCCTGGTACATGTTCTGGATTAGCTCATTCACGTTCTGGCGACGCCACGAAGCACGGTCGAGCTTGCCGCCTCTAGCGAGGTAGCGCTCCCAGCTTGGGGTGTCCGGGAAGTCGAGTTCAACCGCCCTGGTGGCCGGCTTGCCGTCCAGCGCCGCCTCGTTGCCGGCGACATTCGGTGTCGCCTCGATCGGATACGGATAAAAATAGTCGTCGATGTGCACGCCGTCGATGTCGTAGCGGCGCACCACGTCGAGCACCACGTCCAGGGTCTGCTTCGACGCCGCTTCCTCGCCCGGGTCCATCCACATGAACTTGCCGTATCGCCGCACCGCCGACGGGTTCGAGCGGGTAATGTGGTTCGGTGCGGCCGGCGAGCGAGCGCCGTCGTGGCGGGCGCGGTAGGGGTTGAACCAGGCGTGCAGCTCGAGGCCACGCGCATGCGCTTCGCTGACCCAGAATTTCAGCGGATCATAGAACGGCTGCGGGCCCTTGCCCTGGGCGCCGTTCAGGTATTCCGACCACGGCTCGATCTGCGAGGGATAGATGGCGTCGGCCGACGGGCGCACCTGCAGCACGATCGCATTCAGGTTCATCGCCTTCGCCCTGTCGAGGATGGCAATGGCCTCGGCCTGCTGCTGGGCCGCGTTCAGGTTCTGCTTGCTCGGCCAGTCGATGTTGGCGACCGTGGAAACCCAGGCGGCGCGGAACTCGCGCGGGGCAGCCGGCGGCAAGGCGCCGCTGGCGACAATCGTGCCGGCAGGGGTCGTCGCACCCTTCTTCGGGGTCGAACAGCTGGCCAGGAAGCCACTCATTGCCAGCACGCCGGCAAACGCCAAGGCGCGTTTTTTCAAATCAGGTTGCACTACCGCTCCCTCTTCCATTAGTCATTCAACTTTGAATCATTACACTTTAATAAACCACTTGCGGCGCCACATGGCCCAGGCAATCCCAAACATGCAGGCATTGAACAGCAGCGCGTACAGCACCGACGTGTTCACCGCGCCCAGCGGCAGGTCGCGAATCGGCGCATACAGCGTGCGGCCGAGCGACACGGTGGCGCCCTCATTCGTTACCTTGATCAAGCCGAGCATTTTCGCCACCAGCCCGGAGAACGCGAAGATGAACAGCGCATTCATGCCGTAGACCTGGAACGGCCGCGTCCAGCGTGCCGCCGCCTCGCGTACGGCCCCGTACGGGTTCACATCGAGCAGCCAGAAGAAGGCGGAGAATACCAGCAATGCCCAGCCGGTCATGATTAAGCAGTACGAGGGTGTCCACAGGCTTTTGTTGATCGGCATGAGGATGGCGTCGCAGATGACACCGAGCCAGACGAACAGCAGGCCGGCCAGCAACAGCCAGACGGTCTGTTCCATGCGGCTGAGCTTGCTGAGCAGGAAACGTCCGGCGAGCACGCCGAACAGCTGGCTGCACAGGGCGGGCAGCGTCGACACCAGGCCTTCCGGGTCCCAGGTCTTCGATTGCACCCACATGTGGCCGTCCAGCACCATGCGATCAATATACGCTCCGAAGTCCCTGCCCGGTTCCAGCACGCCGGCGCCGATGCCAGGGACTGGATACAACAGCATCAGCGCACTGTACAGCGTGAGCAGGCCGACAATGATGGCCAGTTGCAGGCGCCAGCCGCAGTAGACGACAATCGGCGCGGCCAGCAGCGTGCAGAGGGCGATACGTTGCAGCACGCCCGGGATGCGGACAGTGCCGACATTAAAATGCGGGATCAGGTTGAGCAGGAAGCCGATCAGGAAGATCAGCAGGGCGCGTTTCGCCAGTTTGAACAGCAAACGCGGTTTGTCGGCGCCGCCGGCGGCAAGGCGGCCGAGCGACAGGGCCATCGAGACGCCGCCAATGAACAGGAAGAAGGGGAAGATGGTGTCGGTGAAGGTCCAGCCATGCCATTTGGCATGGGCCAGCTGGGAATACAGGTTGCCCCAGTCACCGGGATTGTTCACCAGCACCATGGCGGCGATGGTGAAGCCGCGGAAGACGTCGAGCGAATCCAGGCGACCGGGGGCGTTCACTTCTTCCCGAACTCCGGATCAATCTTCACCAGGGCGGCCATGATGAACGCCGGAATGGTCGCCAGGCAGGTCCACACGAAGAAGTTTTTATAGCCCAGGTATTCCTGCAAATCCCCGCTCCACATGCCCGGCACCATCATGCCCAGCGCCATCAGGCCGGTGCAGATGGCGTAATGCGCCGTCTTGTGCTCGCCATCGGACACCATGATCATGTACAGCATCATGGCCGTGAAGCCGAAGCCATAACCGAACTGTTCCACCGCCAGCGAAGCGCAGATGAGATAGAAACTTTGCGGCTGGGCCTGCGACAAATACACGAACACCAGGTCCGGCAGGTGCACCGCGAACACCATCAGCCACAGGCAGCGCTTCAGGCCGAGGCGGGAGATCAGGAAGCCGCCCGCAAGTCCGCCCAGGGTCAGGGCAATGATGCCAATGGTGCCGTAGGCGATGCCGTACTCCGCCGTCGTCAAGCCGAGGCCGCCTTCGCTGAGCGGGTCTTTCAGGAAGGGCGCCACCAGTTTAAGGAGCTGCGCTTCGCCGAGGCGGAAGGTCAAAATAAAACCGAGGATCAGCCAGATGTCGCGCTTGCCGAAGAACGAGGCGAAGGTGCCGAAGAATTCGCGCAGCGGATTGGCGCCGGCCGCCACCGCATGGTCCGCTTCCGGGCGGGGCAGGACCAGCTGGTGCCAGGCAAAGGCGGCGGCAAAGAAACCTGCCAGCACGAAGAACACGATCGACCAGGCCTGGTGCGTATCGCCCAGCGTTGTTCCCAGGTAGCCGGCCAGCACCACCAGTGGTCCCTGTCCCGCCAGCGTCGCCAGCCGGTAGAAGGTGCTGCGCACGCCGACGAACGCGGCCTGGTCTTTCTGGCGCAGGCCGAGCATATAAAAGCCGTCAGCCGAAATATCGTGTGTGGCCGAGCTGAAAGCCATCAGCCACATGACGGCCAGGCTGACCACGAAAAAGGCGGGCAAATGCAGCACGGTTCCCACCGCCACCAGCGCGGCGGCCACGGCCAGCTGCAGCGTCACCGTCCAGCCGCGCTTGGTGCCGAACATGTCGACCACGGGCGACCACAGCGGCTTGATCACCCACGGCAGGTACAGCAGGCTGGTGTAAAAGGCGATGTCGGAATTCGACACGCCCATGTCCTTGTACATGATGACCGACAGCTGCATTGCCACGACATACGGAATGGCCTGGGCAAAATAGAGCGACGGCACCCACAGCCACGGACTTTTCGCTTGCGAAGTTTGCATAACTCTTTCGTGTTCGGGCAATGGGAAGGTCGAACGGCGACACAGCACGGACAAGATGCCCATGCTGCAGGTCATCAATGCTTAGCTGGCGAGCGCCTGGCGCACGCTGCCGTGTGCGGCTTCGAGCAAGGCCCGTGCTTGCTCGACACCGGTTTGTTTGGACAAGGCCACGATCGCGGTCTTGACGTGGAAATCGCACTGTTCCAGCACGGCCCGGGCTGCGGCCTCGTCGACGCCGGTGGCAAACGAGGTCAGGCGAATCGCGCGCAGCACCAGCTTGGCGTTGGTTGCCTTCAAGTCTACCATCAGGTTGCCATGAACCTTGTTCAAACGCACCATCAAGGCGCTGGAAAAAGTGTTCAAGGCAATCTTCTGCGAGGTGCCCGCTTTCAGGCGGGTGCTGCCGGAAATGACTTCCGGGCCGGTGTCGAGGGTGATGCCGATTTCGGCCTCGCCCGCGACCGGCGCGTCCGGGTTGTTGGCAAAGCCGATCGTCAGCGCCCCCGCTGCGCGCGCGGCGCGCAGGGCGCCCAGCACATACGGGGTGCCGCCGGACGCGGCGATCAGCAGCACGACGTCATCCTTCGTGATGTTCAACGAGCGCAGGTCGGCCGCGCCCTGCTCAAGGTCGTCCTCGGCGCCTTCCACCGCAACGAACATGGCGTCGGTACCGCCGGCCAGCAGGGCGACGGCCCGGCCATGCGGCCAGGAAAAAGTCGGGTACAGCTCGACGCTGTCGAGCACGCCCAGGCGGCCAGACGTACCGGCGCCGACATAAATCAGGCGCCCACCGGCCTCAACCCGCGGCAGCGCGGCCGCCACGGCGGCAGCCAGGCGCGGCGCCGCGGCGCGCACGGCATTGACCGCATTGAGCTGGTCGTCCACCAGCACGTTCACCAGTTCCACGGTCGGGTACTGGTCGAGCAGGGTGTGTTGCTGGGCTGGGGTTTCGGTGTTGAGCATGGTCGCGGCAATCTTGGCGGCGCTGGTGGCCGGATTATCAATAAAACCAGTGTAATACCAATCCTTGAAGCATTCCCATGAAAGGAACGGGCGTCATTATGACGAAAGGTTATGCGCCCAAAAATTATGCTGGCGTCCGCCGCAGTTCGGCCACGAAGTCATAGTAATCGCTGCGGCAATAGGAATGCGTCAACTCCACCGCCATGCCCGACTCGAGGTAGCCGACGCGGGTGATGAACAGCACCGCCTGCCCTTCCGGCACGCCCAGGCATGTAGCGAGCTCGAGCGGCGCATTCATCGCGCGGATGTGCTGCAAGGCGCGCACCGGCATCTGGCCGCTGGCGTCCAGGTGGGCGTAGAGCGAATTGGCCACGTCTTGCGGCTGCGGCAGGACGGCGGCGGGAATCACGCTCGTCTCGTAGGCCATCACGACCTCGTCGGCCAGGCGCAGGCGCTCCAGGCGCGCCACCCGTGCGCCGGGGGACAGGCCCAGCGCCAGCTGTTCGTCGGCGTCGGCCGCCACGATCTCGCGCCGCAGCCAGCGCGAATTCGGCGTGTAGCCGCGCTGCTGCAGCTGTTCCGAAAAGCTCGACAGGTTCGACAGTGGCTGCTCGATGCGCGGCGCGATATAGTTGCCCGACCCGCGCCGGCGCACCACCAGCCCCTGCTCGACCAATTGATCGATCGCTTTCCGGGCCGTCACGCGCGACACGCCCTGCTGCTCGGACAACGTGCGTTCCGAGGGCAGCGCCTGGTCGGCCTGGTAGCGGCCGTCGCGTACGTCCTGGGTCAGTTTGCGCGCCAGCTGCATGTACAGCGGCGAATTGTCGTTGGCGTCGACCTGGAAGTCGGGAATCGGATTGCTCATGTTTTTATATGATGGGGCTCGCGCCGCCAGTGTAAGGCAGCGTGGTGCGGGCAGCCGGAAAATTGTTCCGATATTATCCGTGCTCGGCAACATAACTAAGAGCGCCCAACAAAACCTTCAGAGCAAGGGATGCGGCCACCCGACGCGGCGACGAAGACAGTACGGCTGTACGGCGAGGAGCTGCAACGCAGCTATGGAGGTTTTGTTAGGCGCTCTAAAGCGACAAAGGACAGGCATGAACGGAAACAGGAGAACACTGCTCGGACTGGCCCTGCTGGGGGCGGTCGATCCCGTGCTGGCGGCAGTCCCCTTTTCGAGCGGCGGCCGCAACGACAAGCTCGACCGCGAACTGAGCGCCATCGTCCAGGACCCCGCCTGCGAACTGGCCAGCCTCTCGGTGCTGGCCATCCGCAAGGGCAAGCTCGCCTATGAGGGCCAGTTCGGCCGGCGCTGGATCGGCAACGCCGCGTCTCCCGACTCGGCGCCCGACCTGCCGGCGAACCGGGACACCCTGTACCGGATCGCCTCGATTTCCAAGATGATGACCACGCTCGGCCTGATGCGCCTGGTGGAAGACGGCAAGGCCGACCTCGACGCCGACGTCTCCGGCTACCTGGGTTTTACCCTGCGTAACCCGCATTACCCGGATCGCGCGATCACCCTGCGCCACCTGCTGACCCACACCTCGTCGCTGCGCGACGAGGCCGGCTACTCTTTCCCGGCCGGCACCGCCCTGCGCGAATTCGTCGTGCCCGGCAGCCGCCTCCATGCCGAGGGCAAAATGTGGGCAAAAAATGCCGGGCCGGGCGAGTATTTCACTTACTGCAACCTCGGCTGGGGCGTGATCGGTACCCTGATGGAGCGCGTGACCGGCAAGCGCTTCGACCGCCTCATGCAAGGCC
The DNA here is from genome assembly GCF_042655085.1 of Massilia niabensis. Taxonomy (NCBI): domain Bacteria; kingdom Pseudomonadati; phylum Pseudomonadota; class Betaproteobacteria; order Burkholderiales; family Oxalobacteraceae; genus Massilia; species Massilia niabensis. Next base: position 224,019 of record NZ_JBHSMU010000009.1, read on the forward strand.
TGCTGCTGCAACCACTCGGCTTGACAGCGGGCTATTACGTCGCCGGCTTGCCCGCCGCGGCGCTCGCCAACCTGGCCACGCTCTACCGCAAGCGCACGCTGGACACTGAAGTGTGGGATGCGGCCGGGTCGTGGATTGCCCAGGTCGACGAGGTGCGCACCCGCCCGCCAGCCCCGGCGCCCGGCATCGAGCGTTACGTCATCGGCGAGAACGCCACGCCCTTCAGCCCGACCGGCGGCCTGCGCATCTCCGCGCGCGACATGGGGGCCGTCATGCTGATGCTGATGAATGACGGCGTGCACGCAGGCCGGCGCATCCTCGCAAAAGAGACGCTCGAGCGCATGTTCGCGCGCCAGTGGACGGCGGACGGCAAGGGTGGCAACGGCGACACCCTGAACGGTTTCTTCAACTGCTGGGGCCTGGGTAATGCCCAGTTCCCCGCCAAGGCGGGCCTGCGCCTGGTCGAGGGGGCTTTTGACGCCGTCGGCCACCTGGGCGACGCCTACGGCCTGCGCTCGACCTTCGCCTTCGACCGGAAACGCAAGAATGGAATGATCGTGCTCATCGGAGGCTCGTCGAGCGACCCCGGCCACCACAAGGGACGCTATTCGGCGCTCGCCCGTTTCGAGGAACGGGTGCTCACGAGCATGTTCGAGCACGCGATCGCCGGCCAGGGATGATAAAACTCACCAACATTTGCATGACTACCGGTTATGGCGTGGCGTTCCACTTTCATTGGCCGTGCGCGGCCGACCGCCCTAAGCTGTTTCCTTATATTAGCGGACAAGAATAAATCGGGATGCAGCAAGGGATGGAGCACATAATTGTCATCGGTGGCGGCGTCGTCGGCCTGACCTCGGCCTGGTGGCTGCTCGAGGCGGGCTTCCGGGTGAGCCTGGTCGAGCGCGCGTCGCACGTGGCAAACGGCGCCAGCTACGGCAATGGCGGCCAGCTGAGCTACCGCTACGTGTCTCCGCTGGCCGATGCCGGCGTGCCGTTCAAAGCCATTCAGTGGCTGTTCCAGGAACACGGCCCGCTGCGCTTCAAGCCCGAGCTGGATATGCGCCAATGGACCTGGCTGGCCAGCTTCCTTGGCCAATGCAACACCACGGACAACCGCCGCACCACCGCCAAGCTGCTGCAGCTGGGCGAACTGTCGCGCGCCGGCATGAACGAACTCGGCGCCATCGTGTCACCCGAGGATTTTGACTGGCGCGACGCCGGCAAGCTGGTGGTCTACCGCTCCCCGAAAATCTTCGAACAGGCAGCCGGCAAGGCCACCGCCGGCGACATCTGGAGCGGCGCCGAATGCGCCGCGCGCGAACCAGCGCTCGCGGCCGCACGCCACCTGCTCGCCGGCGGCATCTACAACAGCGGCGAGGCGGTGGCCGACTGCCACGCCTTCTGCACCGCACTGGCCGAGCGCATTCGCACGCACCCGCGCTTTGGCGGCTTCGTGCAGGCCGAAGTGACGCGCATGGCCGCCAGCGGCGGCCGGGTGACGGGGCTCGAGACCAGCGCCGGCCCGCTCGGCGCCGATGCCTTCGTGCTCGCCGCCGGCATCCAGAGCCGCAACCTGGCCGCCCAGGTGGGCGTCAAGCTGCCGCTGTATCCCTTAAAAGGCTACAGCCTGACGGCGCCGATCCGCGCCACCGACACCGCGCCCGAAATCAGCGTCACCGACTTCGAGCGCAAGGTGCTGTATGCGCGCATCGGCGACAAGCTGCGGGTGGCGGCGATGGTCGACATCGCCGGCGAAGACCTGAGCCTGCCCCCGAAGCGCGTCGACAGTTTACAACGCCAGGTCCGGGAAACGATGCCGCATGCGGCCGATTACGACCGCTTGGAGGCCTGGGCCGGCCTGCGCCCGGCCACCCCGAACAGCGCGCCGATCATCGGCGCCTCGCCCCTGTCCAACCTGTGGCTGAACGTCGGCCACGGACCGCTTGGCTTTACCTTTGCCGCCGGCACCGCCCGCGTGCTGAGCGACCTGATGCAGGGCAAGGCGCCGCCGTTTGCGCTGGACATGCTGGCGCTGGGGCGCTGAACGCCGCCCGCCGGAAGTTCTCCGTCCCGACTTGGCCGGGCATCCCATGTGACCTTGTGCTGCTGCGCTCTTGCCAGGCATTCGGCGAACCACTGTGTATTTACGGCTGAGAAAATGTGTTAGCCTTGGCAAATGAATAAGCCATCTTTCGCGTTTGTCTCCCTGGCGGCAGGGATTGCAATGGTCGGCGTCGCGATTCATCTTGCCGCGATCGTTCTCGGGCCGGACTGGTATGCCTTTTTTGGTGCGCCGCGCCCGGTCGTCGTCTCTGCGCGGGAAGGTACATGGCTGGCGCCGGTCAGTGCCGCGGTGATCGCCTTCCTGATGGGCCTGTGTAGCGCTTACGCCTGCTCGGCGATCGGACTCATTCGTCGCCTGCCGCTCCTGCGTACCGCCTTGGCAGGCATCGCCGTAATTTGCCTCGTTCGCGCCCTGATCCTGGTGCCGCTCGCCATCCATGATCCGGCCTTGCTCACGATGTTCGAAATCGTGGCGGCAATCGTGTGGGGAATTGCCGGGATCGGTTTTGCGGCCGGCTTCCTGGTTGCCCGCCCATCACGCACTGCACTTGGCGTCGCCCGGCTCAAGGCCCTGTGATTCGTTGCAGGCGCCATCGCGGCTCAACCTGACCACATAAAAAATGGGCATCGCGCCAGCCTGAGCCGCTGTGAGAACTCGCTCCAGGCTTTATGCAACCACCATCAACGTCGGCAGCAGGTGCTCAGATCGGACCGATCAATACAGTCGACGGCTCGCTCCGGTAGGCTTGACCCGATCAAACCAGGAGGCCTTCATGAAAACCTGCCACGCTCTCGCAGGCAGCCTGTGCTGCCTGATATGGACGACCGCCGCGCAAGCCGCTCCACTGACCACTTATTTTCCCCCTACCGGTCTCGGCAGCTTTTTAGCGGAAAAATTCGACCTTGCGAGCATCCGCAGTTCGATCGGTCCACGCCGTACTCCCGCCCTACGCACTTTTTCGGACCTCGGCCTAAAACCGAACAAGGCCACCGACGACAGCGTGAGCTTCGAGCGGGAAAACTGGTTTCATGAACTGAGGATCGTCGAGCGCGGGGACGTGAACGGCGACGGCATCGAAGACCTGAAGGCGTGCTTTGTCGACCGCGCCGTGAGCGGCCCCACCTATCACGCAACGAAGGGACTGTTAATTACCCGCTATGCGCCCGATGCGTATGCGGTCGCCTTGAGCTTCAGCGTCGACGACGCCTGCGACAAACCAGCCTACCTGAGCGGGCCGACGGCACGCTGAGCCGATGGGCAGCCCCGGGCACAGGCTTGCCCCGCCCTGCTACACTGCCGGAGGCATCAGCAGACTAAGGTAAGCACCATCGCAACCGGTGGTGAGCAACTATGGCAAACGAAGACAATCCCGCGGCGCGACTGCCGCCGCGCCCCCCAGTACACGCATCACCGGAAGAGGCCCGCGCCCGCAAACAGGCACGCGAAGAGAAAGACGCGCTGGTGCGTGGCGTGAGTTCAATTGCGGAAATGCGCGAAGCCATCCGGCGCGCCGCACGCGATCTCCCTGCGATCACTGAAGTACCGCGCGTGCGCGCGCTCGATGCGGCCGCATTTCGCGCGCGCGCCGAATGCGGCCTGCCGTTCATGATCACCGGGCTGGTCGGGCGCTGGCCGCTGGCTGCCCTGACGCCGGGCGCGCTGCGCGAGCGTTTCAGCCACCTGCCGGTGCGCGCGCGGGTAGGCGACTATATCAACACGGCATTCGCGCCGGACCGGGCCATGCAGGACATGTCGATGCTGGAGTATCTGGAACTGGTCGACGCCGGCACGGAGGGTTTGCCGCCCTACCTCGGCAACCTGGAATTGCGCGAACTCAACAGCATGTGCCACTGGCCCGCCTACTTCGGCAAGATGGGGCCGCCGCGCTTCTGGCTCGGCCCTGCCGGGACGGTGACGCCCCTGCACTGCGACTATGACGACAATATCTTTGCGCAGGTCTGGGGCACCAAGCGAATTTTCCTGGCGCCGCCGCACCACGACATCTTCCTGTACCCGAGCGAAGCGAACGCAATCCTGTTCGGTTCGCCCTTCGATCCGGAAGCGCCCGATTTCGAGCGTTTTCCGCTGGCACGCCAGGCTTTGATGATCGAGTGCATCGTCGAGCCGGGGGACATGCTGTATGTGCCGGCCGGCTGGTATCACCAGGTGCGCGCGCTGAGCTTCTCCCTGTCGGCCAACCGCTGGGCCAGGGCGGTGCCGCTGGCCTTGCACGGCGACGGGACGCTGCTGCGCCCGGTCGGCTAGCCTTCCAGCGTCAGCGGCCCATCCCGCCGCCGCCCATACCGCCTGGACCGCCGCGTCCCATCATGCCAGGTCCTTGGCGTCCGCCAGCCGGGAGGGTGCCGAACCGGTACGACAGGCCCACCGTGAACATGCGTCCGTTGTTACGCTGCACGCTGTATTCGCGCAGGCGCTCGGTTTCGGTGATTGACTCGGTCTTCTGCGAATCAAAGACGTCCCTGACGTTGAGCACCAGGCTCAATGCCGGAGTCAGGTTACGGCGGTAGGTGAAATCGGCCGTCTGCACCGGCTCGCGGTAGCCTTCGCCGAACAATACCTTGCCTTGCGCGTTGAGCATCAGCTGGAACTGGTTGTTCGGGTCCATCTGGTAGCTGATGCGGGCGCGGCCGCTGAGCGAGGTGGCGCTGCGCTTGTCGTCGCTCGCGATGCCCAGCACGTTTTGCTCGGTGTAGGCCAGGTTGCCGCTGGCGTTGAGCATCAGTTTATCGGTGGCCCTTCCGCTGAAGGTGAATTCGAGGCCGCCGGAGCGGCTGGTGCCTTCGTTGTCGCGGGTGGTCAGCAGCACGTTGTCGCCGATGAAGAAGCGGCGCTCGGAAATCAGGTCGCTGTCGCGCCGCGCGTACAGGCGCACGTTGGTGTCGACCTTGCCGAGCTTGGTTTCCACGCCGAGTTCGAGCGAATCGGAATTGGTCGGCCGCAGGTTGGGATTACCCGACGACACATTGAATTCGTCGATGTAGACCACGAAGGGATTCAGGTCGCCGGCGCCGGGGCGGCGGATGCGGCGTGCATAGCTCAGGCGAATGGCCGTGTCTTCCGACCAGTCGTAGCTGAGGAAGGCGCTCGGGATGGCGTCGAAATAATCATTGCTGGCGCGGACGTTGGTCGTGACCTGGTTCAGGTCGACCTCGGTGTACTCGCCGCGCAGGCCGCCTTGCACACCCCACTTGCCCGACAGGCGCAACTGGTAAGTGCCGTACAGCGCGGCCGTGAACTCGTCGATCTCGAAGCGGTTGGTGCGCCCGGTATTGATCGATTCGACCAGGGTGCCATTGGCGATGTTGATGAAAGCGTTGTCGAAAGTATTGCTGTTGCGCGCCACCTTGTAGCCGACCCGCAGGATGCCGTTCTCGCCCGGGCGGTCATAGTCGCCGGTGAGGTCGATCACGCGCGTGTCGTTGTCGCGGTGCTGGCGGGTCAGGGCAGGATTGGCGTTGACCGGGCGCACTGTATAGGCGCTGGCCTCGCGGCCATCGCGTTCCGAGGTATTGCCCGACACGCGCAGGTCGAGTTTCAGGTTTTCCCCTGGCCGGGTTCCCTTGTGGTCATAACGGGTACTCAGGCTGTAGTTGCGTCTGCGTTCCTCGCTCTCGGTCGAACGCAGGTATTCACTGTCGACGGCGCCGGCGACATTCGTGCCACGGTAGCGCTCGATCCCATGGCTGTTGCTGGAGTTGCCGCCGAGCATGGTGGTAACCGCAAGCACATCCTTGTCGCCGATGTTGTAGCTGAACATACCGTGGACACCGGCGTTTTCGCTTTCATTCTCGCTCGTATTCACCCGGCTGCTGCTTGCGACCGCGCCGCTTGCATCGATCCGCTCACGATCAACCTCGCGCTCGGAGTCGTTTTTATGGCGTGACAGGAAGACACCACCCTGCAAGCTCATGCGGCCGCTCGTATAGCTGCCGAAAGTGTTGGCGTTGAAACGGCCTTCGGTGCCGAGGTTGGCACTGATTTGCCCCAGACCGCCGGGCCGGCGCTCGCGCCGCATGACCAGGTTGATGATCGAGCCGCCGCCGCCTTCGTTGCCGAATTGCGCGCCCGGATTGTTCAGCACTTCGACCGATTCCAGGTCGCCCGCCGGCAGGCCCTGGATCGCCGCGGCCCGGTTCTCGCCCTGCATCATGGCCGATGGCTTGCCGTCGATCAGGATCTGGACATTGCTCCTGCCGCGCAGGGTCACCGTACCGTCGGCGTCGACCGCGACCGACGGCACCTTGTTCAGGGCGTCGCTGACCGAATCGGTCGATGTGGCGGCATCGCTCTTCACATCGTAGACCTGGCGGTCGATCCGGTTCGAGGAACGGGTACCGGTGACCGAGACGGTCGCCACTCCCGGTGCGGCCTGGGCCGCATCCGCTGCCGGCGCCTGTTGTACCGGCGCCACTGTCGCCCCCTGTGCCGGCGCAGTCTGCTGTGCTGGTGCCGTCTGTTGTGCGCCCGCGACTACCGGCGCAAGCAGCGTACCGGCCAGGACCGGGCACAACACGAGGGAACGATGGCGCTGCAGGAGGGAGGCGAGGAGGTCGGGGCGATTAGTCGGTGTCATGGACGGGCGTTGGCGCAGAGAATGTGAGCAAACGCAATTGTCGCATGTAACTAGTGCAAGGATTCCCCCAAGCGCGAACGCTCAGCATGTCGAGCGTTTCGCGTGCCAAACGAGCTTGTGCAGGCTGGCCGTGGCGTGCTACGAAGGGCTGTGCGGCGGCACCCGCGTCAGCCGTATCGTATATTGCTGCGGTTTGCCGTCGGCATCCCAGCGCTGGATCGCCTCGAGCGTGTCGGCGTCGATCCGGCGCCAGTCGAATTCGCTCGGCGCGCTGACCGGCGCGAAGCGCGCGCTATCGGGGCCGATCTCCATTGCGCGCCAGCTGAATTCGCCCCATTCCGACACGACTTCCCCCTCGACGAGACGGATGGTGCTGCCGTCGCTATGCTGCTCAAAGCTGGCGTTGGGGTAACGGCGCGAGTGGAACACCGTCGGCTCGGGGCGGACGTATTCCTCATAGAATTCCTTGCCGTCGGCACTGACGCCCCTCCAGCGTCCTTCCAAAAATTTTAGCTGAGAAAAATCGTCGAAGCTGAACATGGTGGATCCCTCGCATGGTTGGGAAGTCAGGCGCTGCACACGAGCGGCATGGCAACGTAGGCCAAAGCTACCGGATCGACTATGATTGGGGCGCGCAATTACTAAAAACGCAACAAAAATATCAATGGTCCCCATGAACCAGTACACACTCGAACAAAAGTTTTTTCTTTACCTCCTGGTGGTCGTCACCCTCGCCTTCGGCTGGATCCTGCTGCCGTATTCCGGGGCGGTGTTCTGGGGCATCGTGCTGGCCATCCTGTTTTCCGGGCTGTACCGCCGGCTGCTGCGCGCCACCAAGGGCAGGCCGACGCTCGCCGCCCTGATCACGCTGGCCTCGATCGTGGTGATGGTGATCCTGCCGCTGTCGCTCATCGCCGTCTCGCTGGTGAATCAGGCGTCAACCGTGTATGCCATGATCAGTTCCGGGAATATCGATTTCGGCATGTATTTCCAGCGCATCATGCTGTCGCTGCCGCAATGGGTGATCACGGTGCTCGAGCGCTTCGACCTGACCGATTTCGCCTCGCTCCAGGCCAAGTTGCAGGAAGGCGCGGCGCAAGTCAGCCAGACCGTCGCGCGCCAGGCCCTGCATGTCGGGAGCATGACCTTCGAATTCCTGGTCGGCCTGACGGTGATGCTGTATTTGCTGTTTTTCCTGCTGCGCGACGGCCAGTCGCTGTCGAACCGGATCAAGGGCGCTTTTCCGCTGAGCCCGCACTACAAGCGGCGCCTGTTTACCAACCTGACTACCGTCATCCGCGCCACCGTGAAAGGCAACGTGCTGGTCGCCATTGCCCAGGGCGCGCTTGGCGGCCTGATCTTCTGGTTCCTCGACGTCCAGGCGCCGCTGCTGTGGGCGGTCGTGATGGCCTTCCTGTCGCTGTTGCCGGCCGTCGGCGCGGCCATCGTCTGGGTGCCGGTGGCCATCTATTTCCTGGCCACGGGCGCCATCTGGAAAGGGGTGGTCCTGATCGCCTTCGGTGTCCTCGTGATCGGCCTGGTCGACAACATCCTGCGCCCGGTGCTGGTCGGCAAGGACACGAAGATGCCGGATTACCTGGTGCTGCTGTCGACGATTGGCGGCATGGCCTTGTTCGGCCTGAACGGTTTCGTGATCGGCCCGCTGATTGCCGCGCTGTTCCTCGCATCCTGGGATTTGTTTGCCTCGACCGAGGAATTTCATCCAAAATAAGGCGGTGTCAGTGCTATCCGTGCGGTCGTGGTGAAACTGTGACATCATGCCGCACGTAAACGTTCTGTCCCGTCATTCGGGCAACTGCCTCCCGGAATCCATGTCGCGCGACCCTACCTCTCTACCCTCGGGATCCGGCTATCACGCCAGTCCTGACACGCGTTATCAAGAATTGTTCGAGCAGGCGCCGACCAGCCTCCAGATCCTGGCACCGAACGGGCAAACCGTGCGCGTCAACCGGGCATGGGAAGAACTCTGGCATATCCACGAGGGCTCGGCGCTAAAGGCCTTCGTCTTCAGTACCGAGTACAACGTATTGACCGATGCGCAACTGATCACCAGCGGCATTGTGTCTTACCTGAAGCGTGCGCTGGCCGGGGAATCGGTCGAAATTCCCGCAATCCACTACGACGTAGGCGAACTGGGCGGCTCCGAACGGTCGCGCTGGGTGACCGCACGCGCGCATCCGATCAAGGACAGCGACGGCACGGTTCTCGAAGTAATGCTGATGCATGAGGACATCACCGAGCGGCTGGCGGCGGAATCGGCCTTGCGTTCCCGCGAACAGCGCTTCCGCTCGCTCGTGATGGCCACGTCCCAAACCGTGTGGAGCACCTCCCCCGATGGCCGCGTGCTCGAGGATTCGCCTTCCTGGCGCGCCGTGACCGGCCAGAGCTATGACGAGTGGAAAGAATACGGCTGGCTCGACGCCGTGCATCCCGACGACCGCGAGAACGCCAAACGCGTCTGGCTCGACTGCGCCGCCAACCGCCCCGTCTACGAAACCGCCTACCGCCTGCGCCAGGTGGACGGCAGCTACCGCTGGACGGCGGTGAAGGGCGTCCCGATCGAGGATGCCGACGGTTCCGTGCGCGAATGGATTGGTGCCAACAAGGACATCCATGAAATGGTCACGGCCCAGGCCGAACTGTCACAGCGCCTCGAGCGCGAAAAGCGCCATTCGGCGCTGCTGTCGAAAGTTGCGCAGGCGTCGCGCACGCTGAGCAGCGCCCTGTCGAGCCAGGACATCGCCGAGGGGCTCGTCAGCGAAGTGCGCGACATCCTTGAGGTACACCAGGCAGTCGTGTCCTTGACCGAAGGAGGCAACTGGGCGCAAGCGATCAATGCAGTTTCGCTGTCCGACAAGTATGCGGGCTATCGCCACTATGATGCCAGGACCGACGGCAGCGGTATCTACGCCGAGGTGTGCCGTACTAACCGGCCTCTCAGGTTGACGCACGACGAACTGGTGGCCCACTCGGCCTGGAAGGGATTTGGCGCGCATGCCGCCCATCATCCGACCATGCGTGGCTGGCTGGCCGTGCCGCTGATCGACCGCAAGGGCAATAATATCGGCCTGATCCAGGCATCGGACAGGTTCGAGGGCGATTTCACCGAGGAGGACGAGGCGATCCTGGTGCAGCTGGCCTCGATTGCCGCGAACGGTTTCGAGAATGCGCGCCTGTACAGCTCGCTCCAGGAACAGGACCGGCGCAAGGACGAATTCCTGGCCATGCTGGCGCACGAACTGCGCAACCCGCTGGCGCCGATCGCCTCGGCCGCCGAGCTGCTGAAGATCGGCATCGCCAGCGAAGAACGGGTGCGCAAGTCGAGCGAGGTCATCAGCCGCCAGGTAAAGCACATGACTTCGCTAGTCGACGACTTGCTCGACATTTCGCGCGTCACGCGCGGGCTGATCCAGCTCGAGTGCGTGCCGCTGGAGGTGATGGCGATCGTCAGCGGCGCCGTCGAGCAGGCGCGGCCTCTGATCGAGACACGCATGCATGCGCTGACGGTCGTCCCCGACCCGGGTGGCCCACGCGTGATGGGCGACCCGAACCGCCTGGTGCAGGTCCTGGCCAACCTGCTCAACAATGCCGCGAAATACACGCCGCGTGGCGGGCAAATCGTGGTGTGGGTCGAACGCGGCGCGCAATCGGTCAGCATCCACGTCCGCGACAACGGGATCGGCATCGGCGGCGCCCTGCTGCCGCACGTGTTCGACCTGTTCACCCAGGCCGAACGCACGCCGGACCGTTCACAGGGCGGGCTCGGCATCGGCCTGGCGCTGGTCAAGAACGTCGTCACCCTGCACGGCGGCACGGTCACGGCGCACAGCGACGGGGCGGGCATGGGCAGTACCTTTACGGTGACCTTGAACACCTTGTAGGCCGCGTCATCCGTCTGCACCCACGCTCCCTGCTGTTGACGAATGATGCGCCGTTGCCCTGCAAGCAGGACAGGCTGATCCATAAAATGACCCATGAATACCTCGACTGTGGTGGCGTCTGCTTGCCCGGCCAGCAAGTGGCGCCCCTACATGAGGCGCTCGATCCTTGTCGAAAAACTTTACAGTCCTGCATCAATGCCAACGGCGCAATTCTCTAAACAATTGATTTTAAAGTAATAGTAGTTTCTGGCACGCAATTTGCTTAAAGGTAATTACACTTTCTTTCTTATAATTACCATGTTCAAAATATCTACTCTTGCCATTGCCGCCCTGTTCAGCCTGACGGGTATCGCCCACGCTTCCGTGATTAATACCGCGGCTTTTGCCAAGGAATACAGCGGTACCAATAACAGTGCAGCCAAGGCCAACTTGACGCAGCCCGAGAAAGATGGCGTCACCATCGACTTCCGCTTCATCTTTACCCCGACGAAGACCACTGGTCTTTCGGATGATCTGGAAGTGAACGACTTCCTGGGCTTCTGGTTCAACGACGCCACCAAGGGCCCGAACATCGGCCTGAAGGCCAATTGCGGCAACGGTACCTGCACGAACGACCTGTTCGTTCGTTTAGGCGGCAGCAAGGGCAGCTTCCTGACCAATAGCGAAATCGACGCCGGCAAGGAATACCATCTGTTCGGTTACCTGTACAAGAGCAAGGGCAGCCAGGTGTACGACAACTTCGATGCTTGGCTCAACCCGACTGCGTTCCAGATGCACGCTCTGACAGGAGCCCATGCAAGTGCCGTCATGCCAGCCGTTATCCCTGCTGATTACAAAACCGTCAAGTCGATTCAAACTGTCGGTTTCCGTACTGACTCCCTGAACAACGGCGTCAAGGTAACTGTCAGCAACCTCAATCTGAATGTCGACGTGGTCCCGGTGCCGGAGCCAAGCAGCCTCGCACTGCTGGGACTGGCGCTGGTTGGACTGGGCGCTGCGCGCCGCCGCAAGCAGGCTTGATCCCCTGAGATTGCGAAACGGCGCTTCGGCGCCGTTTTCTATTTTTGCCCCTACCACGTGTAAAATTTTTCGACACCGCAACGCTTATTCCATTGCAGGTCGCTGCAATACGAAAAACGCGCATTTCTGCGGACTGGACCAAGCCCGCCCAATCCCGTCGAAATCGCCGATAATTCGGCCATGTCCATTGCGCCCACTTCCCGCCCCTGTCCCTGCGGCGGCTCCTCCCTTTCCACCTGCTGCGGCCCCTTCATCGCCGGCGAAGCGCTGCCAGCCACTGCCGAAGCCCTGATGCGTTCGCGCTACACTGCCTACACCCAGCGCAACGAAGCCTACCTGCGCGCCACTTGGCATCCGCGTACGCGCCCACAAGACGCGATCATCGATCCGGACGAGAACCTGCGCTGGCTCGGCCTCGAGATAAAATCTGCTTTACGTTTACGTCAACGTAAAGCAGAATTGGCGGATCATCCAGATAGCGACACGGTCGAATTCGTCGCCCGCTTCAAGGTGGGCGGACGCGCGCATCGTTTGCACGAAACGAGCCGTTTCCTGCGCGAATCCGACCCGGACCTGGGCGGCACGCCCCGCTGGTTCTATCTGGACGGCACTTTTCCTAAGTAAGCATTAAAAACAGAGGACGGCAATGCCCCATATCGAGAGCAAACTCAACCCGCGCAGTGATGACTTCAAAGCGAATGCGGCGGCCATGCAGTTGATCGTCGACGACCTGCGGGACAAGGTGGCGGCGATCGCCAAGGGTGGCGGCGAAGCGGCCAGCGCGAAACACGTCGCGCGTGGAAAACTGCTGCCGCGCGACCGCGTGCAGATGCTGCTCGACCCGGGCACGCCCTTCCTCGAGTTTTCCCAGCTCGCTGCCTACGACATGTACAAGGATAAGGATGGACTGAGCGCAGCGCCGGCGGCCGGCATCATCACCGGCATCGGCCGCGTCGCCGGCCAGGAATGCGTCATCGTCTGCAATGACGCCACGGTAAAAGGCGGCACCTACTACCCGATGACGGTCAAAAAACACCTGCGCGCCCAGGAGATTGCCGAGCAGAACAATCTGCCGTGCATCTACCTGGTTGATTCGGGCGGCGCGAACCTGCCGAACCAGGACGACGTGTTCCCCGACCGCGACCATTTCGGCCGCATTTTCTATAACCAGGCGAATTTGTCCGCGAAAGGCATCCCGCAGATCGCGGTTGTCATGGGTTCCTGCACGGCAGGCGGCGCCTACGTGCCGGCCATGAGCGACGAGTCGATCATCGTGAAGGAACAGGGCACGATTTTCCTCGGCGGCCCGCCGCTGGTGAAAGCGGCGACCGGCGAAGTCGTCACCGCCGAGGACCTGGGCGGCGGCGACGTGCACACCCGGCTATCCGGCGTGGTCGACCACCTGGCGCAGAACGATTTACACGCGCTGTCGCTGGCGCGCACGATCGTGTCGAACCTGAACCGCACAAAAATTGTGCAGGGCACGACCCGCGAAACCGTGGAGCCAAAGTACGCGCCGCAGGAGCTGTACGGCGTGATCCCGGTCGACACCCGCAAGCCCTTCGACGTGCGCGAAGTGATTGCACGCGTGGTCGACGGCAGCGAGTTCGACGAGTTCAAGGCACGCTATGGCACCACGCTCGTCTGCGGCTTCGCCCACATTCACGGCATGAAGGTCGGCATCATCGCCAACAACGGCATTCTGTTCTCGGAATCGGCCTTGAAAGGCACGCACTTCATCGAGCTGTGCTGCCAGCGCAAGATCCCGCTGGTGTTCTTGCAGAACATTACCGGCTTCATGGTCGGCCGCAAATACGAAAACGAGGGCATTGCCCGCAACGGCGCCAAGATGGTCACCGCGGTGGCCACGGCCTCGGTGCCGAAGTTCACCGTCATCATCGGCGGCTCGTTTGGCGCCGGCAACTACGGCATGTGCGGCCGCGCCTTCTCGCCGCGCTTCCTGTGGATGTGGCCAAACGCGCGCATCTCCGTCATGGGCGGCGACCAGGCCGCATCGGTGCTGGCGACCGTCAAACGCGACGGCATCGAGGGCAAGGGCGGCCAGTGGAGTGCTGATGAGGAAGCCGCGTTCAAGCAGCCGATCAAGGAGCAGTACGAGCACCAGGGCCACCCTTATTACGCCAGCGCGCGCCTGTGGGACGACGGCGTCATCGATCCGGCCGACACACGCATGGTGCTGGGCCTGGGACTGTCGGCCGCGCTCAACGCGCCGATCGAAGAGACGAAGTTCGGCGTCTTCCGGATGTAAGGTATGAACATGGACTATGAAACCCTGACCATCGCGGTTGCCGACAAGGTCGCCACCGTTACCCTGAACCGCCCCGACCTGCGCAATGCCTTCAACGAGCAGGCCATTGCCGAGCTGGCGCTGGCATTCGACGAACTCGGCCGCAACGAGCTGGTGCGCGCGATCGTGCTGGCGGCAAACGGCTCGGCCTTCTGCGCCGGCGCCGACCTGAACTGGATGAAGAAGATGGCCGGCTACTCGCATGACGAGAACCTGGCCGACGCGTCGCGCCTGGCCGACATGCTGCGCACGATTTACCTGTGCCCGAAGCCGACGGTGGCCAAGGTGCAGGGCGACTGCTATGCGGGCGGCATGGGGCTGGTCGCGGCCTGCGACATCGTGGTGGCGGCCGTTGGAGTAAACTTCTGCCTCTCCGAAGTGAAGCTGGGGCTGATCCCCGCGACCATTTCGCCATACGTGATCAAGGCCATGGGCGAGCAGGCCGCGCGCCGCTACTTCTTGACGGCCGAGCGTTTCGACGCCGCGGCCGCGCTGCGCATGGGCTTTGCGCACGAAGTGGTGGAGCCGGACGCGCTCGACACCACGGTCGCGGGCCTGGTGAAAGCGCTGGTGTCGAACAGCCCGCATGCCGTCGCCGAAGCCAAGAAGCTGGTGCGCGAGGTGGTCGGTGCGCCGGTCACGGATGCGCTGCTGGCTGACACGGCGGGGCGCATCGCGGCGATCCGCGCCTCGAGCGAAGGACGCGAGGGCGTGGCATCCTTCCTGGAGAAGCGCAAGCCAAATTGGCTGAATTAAACAAGAATCAGGATTCATTTTGAAGCATCAAACATCGTCCGACTGGATCGCCCGCAGCCTGCGCAGCGTGTGGCACCCCTGCACGCAAATGCAGCACCACGAGGAGGTGCCGCTGATCGCCGTCAGCCACGCCAAGGGGCCGTGGCTGTACGACCACGAAGGGCGGCGCTACCTGGACGCCATCAGCTCATGGTGGGTGAACCTGTTCGGGCATGCCAACCCGCGCATCAACGCCGCGCTGAAAGACCAGCTCGACAAGCTCGAGCACGCGATGCTGGCCGGGTTTACCCACGAGCCGGTGGTCGAGCTGTCGGAACAGCTGGCCGCCCTCACCGGCCACGCGCTCGGCCACGCCTTCTACGCCTCCGACGGCGCTTCGGCGGTCGAGATCGCGATGAAGATGAGTTTCCATGCCTGGCGCAACGCGGGCTTCCCGAACAAGCAGGAATTCGTCTGCCTGCAGGGCAGCTACCACGGTGAGACCATCGGCGCGCTCTCCGTCACCGACGTGCCGCTGTTCAAGGATGCCTACGGCCCGCTGCTGCGCGCATCGCACGTCGTGGCCTCGCCCGACACGCGCCACGCCCTCGAGGGCGAGTCCAGCCAGGACGTCGCACGCCGCGCCCTGAAGGATGTCGAGCGCCTGTTCGAAGAGCGCGGCGACCGGATCGCCGCCATGATCGTCGAGCCGCTGGTGCAGTGCGCGACCGGCATGGCGATGCACGACCCGCTCTACCTGGAACTGCTGCGCGAGCTGTGCGACCGCCACCACGTGCACCTGATCGCCGACGAGATCGCGGTCGGCTGCGGGCGCACCGGCACCTTCTTCGCCTGCGAACAGGCCGCCATCTGGCCCGACTTCCTGTGCCTGTCGAAAGGCATCAGCGGCGGCTACCTGCCCCTGTCCCTGGTGCTGACCACCGACGCCATTTACCAGTCCTTCTACAGCGAAGACATCACGCGCGGCTTCCTGCACTCGCATTCGTACACCGGCAATGCGCTGGCCTGCCGCGCCGCGCTGGCCACCCTGCAGATCTTCCGCGACGACGATGTCCTGAACCGCAACCGCGAACTGGCGACCAGGCTGACGATCGCGCTGGCCCCGCTGGCCGAGCACGAGCGCGCGCACCACTTCCGCCAGCGCGGCATGATCTTCGCATTCGATGCCATCGAGCCCGATGCCGCGCGCGCGGCCAGCTTCGCGCGGCGTTTCTTTACCACCGCCGTCGACAACGAACTGCTGCTGCGCCCGATCGGCCGCACCGTGTACGTGATGCCGCCCTATGTGCTGGGCGAAGAGGAGATCGACCTGCTCGGCGCGCGCGTGAAATCCGTGTTCGAATCCGTGATGGCGGCCTGACATGGACCTGATCGATAGCGTCAACCGTAAACTCGCCGCGCTCGATGCGCAAAACCTGATCCGCCGCCGGCGCGTGGCCGACACCCGCTGCGCGCCCTTGCAGGTGGTGGACGGTCGCGCCGTGCTGGCTTTTTGCAGCAACGACTACCTCGGCCTGGCGGCGCACCCGCGCGTGGTGGCCGCGCTGCGCGAAGGCGCCCAGCTGTACGGCGCCGGCAGCGGCGCCTCGCACCTCATCAGCGGCCACAGCCGTGCCCACGCGATCCTGGAAGAGCGCCTGGCCGATTTCGCCGCGCCCCACATCGAGGACGCGCGCGCGCTTTACCTGAGTACCGGCTACATGGCCAACCTGGCTGTGCTGACCGCCCTCGGCGCGGATAGCGATGCGGCCATCTTTTCCGAACAGCTGAACCATGCCTCGCTGATCGACGGCGCCCGCCTGGCGAAAGCCGCCGTCAGCGTCTACCCGCACGGCGACCTCGCCGCGCTGGAAGCGCAACTGGCGGCCAGCAGCGCCGCCACCAAAATCGTCGCCACCGATAGCGTATTCAGCATGGATGGCGACCTGGCGCCGCTGCCGGGCTTACTGGCGCTGTGCGAGCGCCATGGCGCCTGGCTGGTGGTGGACGACGCCCATGGTTTCGGCGTGCTCGGTGCCCAGGGGCGCGGCGCGCTCGAACATTTTGGATTGCGCTCGCCGCACCTGGTATATGTCGGCACGCTCGGCAAGGCGGCCGGCGTCGGCGGCGCCTTCATCGCGGCGCACGCCAGCGTGATCGAACTGCTGGTCCAGCGCGCGCGTCCCTACATCTACACGACGGCCGCACCGCCGGCGCTGGCGCATGCGCTGCTCACCAGCCTGGACATCATCACCAGCGAGGAAGGCAATGCCCTGCGCGCCCACCTGGAGTCGCTGGTCACCCAGCTGGGCGTTGAATTGCAGCTGCAGCGCTGGGACCGTCCCGCATCGCCCACGGCGATCCAGCCGGTCCTCATCGGCAGCAACGAGGAAGCGCTGCGCGTGGCCGCCGGGCTGTATGCGAAGGGCCTGTGGGTGCCGGCGATCCGTCCGCCAACGGTGCCGCAGAACACGGCGCGCCTGCGCGTGACGCTTTCCGGCGCCCACACCCACGACGAAGTCGCGCGCCTGGCCGCCGCGCTCAACGAACTGGAGGGAGCGTCATGAAAAATTTTAACGAGCCACCCGAACCCATCGTCGAACCCGGCGTCGCTGCGCCCGCGACTGTGCCCGTCCTGCTGCCGCTGCCCGTCGAAGAACACGTCCCCGCGCCGAGCGAAGCGCTGGCGGCCGAGGGCATCCCTTCGCGCTTTTGCTGCTTCGTGACCGGCACCGATACCGAGATCGGCAAGACCCTGGTGTCGAGCGCGATCCTGCACAAGCTGGTCGAGCGCGGCCTGCGCGCCTGCGGCATGAAACCGGTGGCCGCCGGCGCCGCGCTGGTAGACGGCGAACTGCACAACGAAGACGCCGACATGCTCGCAGCAAGCGGCAACGTCCACCTGCCGCCCAACATCACGACGCCCTTCATGCTGCGCGAAGCGGCCGCCCCGCACATCGCCGCCGCTATCGAGGGGGTGCGGATCGAGGCGGTGCCCATCATCGCCGCCTATGCCGAAATCCTGGCCGCCTCCGACGCCGTCGTGGTCGAAGGGGTGGGCGGTTTCCGGGTACCCTTCAACGACGATTTCGACAGCGCCGACCTCGCCGCCCAGCTGAATTTGCCGGTGATCCTCGTCGTCGGCATGCGCCTGGGCTGCATCAGCCATGCGCTGCTCACCGTCGAAGCCATCATCGAACGCGGGCTGGTGCTGGCCGGCTGGGTCGCGAATACGGCGGATCCGGGGATGCGCTTTTTTGAGGAAAACATCGAGGCGCTGTCCGCACGCATCCCGGCCCCCCTGCTCGGGGTCGTGCCGCGCCTCGAGCACGCCAGCGCCGTGGATGCGGCCCGATTCATCGATCTCGCGGGACTGCCAGGCTGGCCGTCGACGCGGGTCCAGTAACAGACAGAAGTAATACACAAGGACTACCCCATGAATGCACCCCAAACCGTTGCCCTGCACCGCCCTGGCGCCACCATTACCGAGCGTCCCGACGCCACCTGGCCGCTGGCCGACGTGCTGGCGCTGTTCGACCTGCCGTTCAACGACCTGATGTTCCGCGCCCAGGAAGCGCACCGCGCCCACTTCCCCGACGGCGACGTCGAACTGGCGACCCTGCTGTCGATCAAGACCGGCGGCTGCGAGGAAGACTGCGGCTACTGCCCGCAGGCCGCGCGCTACGACACCGGCGTCGAAGCGAAAAAAATCCTCGACATCGACACCGTGCTCGATGCCGCGCGCCAGGCCAAAGCCAGCGGCGCCACCCGTTTCTGCATGGGCGCCGCCTGGCGCAGCCCGAAAGAACGCGACATGGCCAAGGTTGAAGAGATGGTGCGCGAAGTGAAAGCGCTGGGCATGGAAACCTGCGCCACGCTGGGCATGCTGGAAGCGGGCCAGGCCGAGCAGCTGAAAGCAGCCGGCCTCGATTTTTATAATCACAACATCGACACCGCGCCCGATTTTTATAACAACGTGATCTCGACCCGCGAATACCAGGACCGCCTCGATACCCTGGGCCGGGTTCGCCAGGCCGGACTGAAGGTCTGCTGCGGCGGCATCGTCGGCATGGGCGAGACGCGCGAGCAGCGCGCCGGCCTGATCGCGCAGCTGGCGAACCTGAACCCGTATCCGGAATCGGTCCCGGTGAACCACCTGGTGCAGGTCGAGGGCACGCCGCTGCACGGCCTCGACGCCCTGGACCCGATCGAATTCGTGCGCACCATCGCGGTCGCGCGCATCACCATGCCGCAGGCACGCGTGCGCCTGTCGGCCGGGCGGCGCCAGTTAGGAGAGTCTGTGCAGGCGATGTGCTTCATGGCCGGCGCCAATTCGATTTTCTATGGCGACAAGCTGCTCACCACGGGCAATCCGGAAGCCGACGACGACCGCGCAATGCTGGCCAAGCTGGGCCTGAAAACGCGGGCCGCCACGCTCGAATCGGCGCCCAAGGAAAGCTGCGGCTGCTAAGCCGCCCTTACTAAGAGCGCCTGACAAAATTCGCAGGGCAAGGCGCATCGTCGAAGACAGTACGCTAGTACGGCGAGACGATGCAACGCCGCCATGCGGGTTTTGTCAGGTGCGCGACCCATACAAGAACCATAAAGCGAGACAACAGCATGTTCACGAAAATCCTCATCGCCAACCGTGGCGAAATCGCCTGCCGTGTCGCCGCCACTGCGCGCCGCATGGGTATCCGTACCGTTGCCGTGTATTCGGACGCGGACGCAGGCGCGAAACACGTCGCGGTCTGCGATGAGGCAGTGTGGATCGGGCCGGCCGCCGCCAAGGAAAGCTACCTGCGCGGCGAGAAGATCATCGAGGTGGCCAAGGCGACGGGCGCCCAGGCGATCCACCCCGGCTACGGCTTCCTGTCGGAGAACGCGGAGTTCGCGGAAGCCTGCGCCGCCGCCGGGCTGGTCTTCATTGGGCCGCCGGGTTCCTCGATGCGCGCGATGGGCTCGAAGTCCGCCGCCAAGCAGCTGATGGAAGGCGCCAACGTGCCGCTGGTGCCGGGCTACCACGGCGAGAACCAGGAACCAGAGTTTTTGCGCGAGCAGGCCGACCGCATCGGCTACCCGGTCTTGCTGAAAGCCAGCGCCGGCGGCGGCGGCAAGGGCATGCGCGTGGTCGAGCGCAGCGAAGATTTCGTCGCCGCACTGGGCTCCTGCAAGCGTGAGGCGATCAGCTCCTTCGGCGACGACAAGGTGCTGGTCGAAAAATACCTGCAGCGGCCGCGCCACATCGAGATCCAGGTGTTCGCCGACACCCTGGGCAACTGCGTCTACTTGCACGAGCGCGACTGCTCGGTGCAGCGCCGCCACCAGAAGGTGCTGGAAGAAGCGCCGGCCCCCGGCATGCCGGCGGACCGCCGCGCCGCGATGGGCGAAGCGGCGGTCAATGCCGCGCACGCCGTCGGCTATGTCGGGGCCGGCACGGTGGAATTCATCGCCAACCAGGACGGCTCGTTCTACTTCATGGAGATGAACACCCGCCTGCAGGTGGAGCACCCGGTCACCGAAATGATCACCGGGACCGACCTCGTGGAATGGCAGCTGCGCGTGGCCTTTGGCGAACCGCTGCCGAAAAAGCAGCACGAGCTGGCCATCCACGGCCACGCGATCGAGGCGCGCATCTATGCCGAGAATCCGGAAAAAGGTTTTCTCCCGTCGATCGGCACGCTGCGCCACATGGACACCCCAGGCGCGGTGAGTTTCGAACTGGGCGGCACGGCTGGCGTCGAACCGGCAGCGGTGCGCATCGATTCGGGCGTGCGCGAAGGCGATGCCATTTCCCCGTTCTACGACCCGATGATCGCCAAGCTGATCGTCTGGGGCGCGGACCGCACGCAGGCGCTGGCGCGGCTGTCGCAGGCCCTGGCCGAGTTCCAGATCGTCGGGCTGGCAACCAACATCGCCTTCCTCAAGCGCCTGGTCGAGGGCGAAGCCTTCTCGACAGCCGATCTCGACACCGGCCTGATCGAGCGCAATGGTGCCTCCCTGTTCCCGCCTGTGCGCCCGGCGCCCGCCGGCGCGCTGGCACTGGCCAGCGTGGCCCTGATCGAAGCGGAAAAGCAGAAATCCGCCGGCGCCTCGCGCGTGGCCGCCGACCCATGGGGCCAGGCACAGGGCTGGCGCCTGAACGGCGAGTTCCAAAGGGTGCTGTCCTTCGGCGACGACTACGCGGCCAGCCTGGAAGGCGGCGCCTACCAGGTCGGCGTGGTCTACCACCCACAGGGCTGGGAACTCGACGTGCATGGCGCCAGGCAGCCCCTGAGCGTGACCGGCCATGAAGGCGCCACGCTGTCGATCCGCCTGGGGGAACAGTCGATGCACGGCACCGTGCGCCGCGACGGCGACCTGTTCCATGTGTTCACCAATGGCGAGCATCATGCGCTGGCCTACAACGACCCGATGGCGCACGCGGGCGAGCTTGAGGCCACCGGAGGCCGCCTGACCGCGCCGATGCCGGGCAAGGTGGTCGCGGTGATGGTCGAGGGCGGCCAGGCAGTCAAGAAGGGGGACGCGCTCGTCATCATGGAAGCGATGAAGATGGAGCACACCATCGCCGCGCCGTCCGACGGACTGGTGGAAGAGGTCCTGTATGCGGTCGGCGACCAGGTAGCGGACGGCGCGCCGCTGCTGGCCTTCAAGGCTTCCTGATATGCGCATCCTCCTGTACCGCGGCGATGGCGTCGTGACGCCCTGGACCCAGGACTTCGCGCGGGCGATGCCCGGCGTGGAGACGCTCGACTGGAAGGAAGGCGAAACGCTGCCGCCCTGCGACTACGCGGTGCTGTGGAATCCGGCACCGGCCTTGCTGGCCCAGCTGGGTGGCGTCAAGGCGGTGTTCCTGATGGGCGCCGGCGTCGACGCCGTGTTGAAATTCGGCGACGCACTGCCGCAGGTACCGATCGTGCGCCTGGGCGACGCCGGCATGGCGGTGCAGATGGCCGAGTATGTGGCGTATGCGACGCTGCGCTACTTCCGCCGCTTCGACGAGTACGAGGAGCAGGCGCGCCACGGCCTGTGGTCGCCGCTGGCGCCCCATGCGAAGGAAGACTTCACGATCGGCGTGATGGGACTCGGTAAACTCGGCCTGCGCGTGGCCGAGACCATGCGCTCGTTTGGTTTCCCGGTGCGCGGCTGGAGCCGCACCGCGAAAGAAGTCCCTGGCGTGGAGTGCTTCGCCGGCATGGCCTCGCTCGATGCATTCCTGGGCGGCACGCGCGTGCTGGTGTCGCTGCTGCCGCTGACCGCGGAGACCAGCAACCTGCTCGACCGCCGGCGCCTGGCGACACTGCCCAAGGGCGCCTACCTGATCAACGTCGCGCGCGGCGCCCAGGTGGCCGAACCGGACCTGCTGGCCCTGATTCGCTCCGGGCACATTGAAGGCGCCACGCTCGACGTGTTCCGCAACGAACCGCTGCCGGCCCCGCACCCGTTCTGGGACGAGCCGCGCATCACCATTACGCCGCACATCTCCGCGCTCACCATCCGCGGCGAAGCGGTGCGCCAGATCATCGACAAAATCGCCGCTTTCGAAGCGGGTCAACCGGTTGACGACCTTGTCGACCGCAGACTGGGTTACTGAAGGGATACTCAAATGAACAGCCAAGCTACCCTGCCGAAAAAGGTCAAAATTGTCGAAGTCGGTCCGCGCGACGGCCTGCAGAACGAAAAGGAGACCATCAGCGCCGCCGTGAAAATCGAACTGGTCGACCGCCTGTCGCGCGCCGGTTTCGCCAACGTGGAAGCGGCGTCCTTCGTCTCGCCGAAATGGGTGCCGCAGATGGCCACCAGCGCTGAAGTCATGGCGGGAATCACCCGCCTGCCCGGCACCATCTATTCCGCCCTGACGCCGAACATGCAGGGTTTCGAAGCGGCACTTGGCGCCCGTGCCGATGAAGTCGTGATCTTCGGCTCGGCCTCGGAAGCCTTCTCGCAAAAGAACATCAACTGCTCGATCGCGGAATCGATCGCGCGCTTCGAGCCGGTGGCCAGGGCCGCCAAGGCGAACGGCCTGCGCCTGCGCGGCAGCATCAGCACGGCATTTGGCTGCCCCTACCAGGGTGAGGTGCCGCTGGCTGCCGTGGCCGACGTGGTGCGCCGCATGCGCGACCTCGGCTGCGACGAAATCGACATCGCCGACACGATTGGCGTGTCGACGCCGCGCAAGACCCAGGAAGTGATGCTGGCGGCCAGCCGCGAATTCCCGCTGCAGCAGTTGTCGGGCCATTTCCACGATACCTACGGGCAGGCGCTGGCCAACATCTACGCCAGCCTGGAAGTGGGCGTGCAGATCTTCCACTCGTCGGTGTCGGGGCTGGGCGGCTGCCCGTATGCGAAAGGCGCGACCGGCAACGTCGCGACCGAAGACGTGCTGTACCTGCTGCAGGGCCTGGGCATCGAGACCGGGATCGACCTCGACCAGGTGGTCGATGCGGGGCAATTCATCTCGCAGCAGCTGGGGCGCAAGAGCGCGAGCCGCACCGGGAACGCGCTGGTGGCCAAGCGCCAGGGCTGAACCAACGAAAAAGCCCCGTGTCGAAGCTTGTTCGACCCGGGGCTTTTTTGTCATTCTCCGTCGGCGACACCTCAGTGACAAATAAAAACGAAAAAAGCCGACAACTTTCGCTGTCGGCTTTTCTCTTAATGCTGGTCGGAGTACAAGGATTCGAACCTTGGACCCCCTGGTCCCAAACCAGGTGCGCTACCGGGCTGCGCTACACTCCGAAGACAGCAATGATAGTCCACGGGCGGCATTCGGTCAAGGCGGCTGAGAAAAATTAGCGCATCTTTTTGGGTTTTTCACGCGACACGAAAGGGACAATGTGAATCTGGCAGCCACAGGGATCGACATGCGCGGCATGGAGCGGCGCATGACGCAGCGCATCGCGGCCGGCGTCGCCGTATCGCTGGCCGTGCATGTGCTGATGCTCGCGAGCTGGCGCGGCGTGGACCGGGCGCCCGAGCTGCCGCCAGAGCCGCCGCGCCCGCTCGCCATCCGCGTGCAGCCGCCCCCGCCGCCGCCGTTACGTATTGAAACGCCGCCACCGCCACCACCGCCTGCCGCGGCCAAGGCGCCCGCGCGACCTGCGACACCACGCAAGCCGCGGCCGGTGATTGCGGTGCCGCCCGAACCGGCAGCGCCCGCGGCACCCGATCCCTTCGTCGTCGAGCAGGCACCGCGGGTTCCGGTAGAGCCGCCGCCGGCGGACACCCCGCGCTTCGACCTCGACGCCGCGCGCAAGACGGCACGCTCGCTCGCCAACCTGCGCGACCCGGCACGCGAGGGCACGGCCGTCGCCCAGTTTCCGGAAAAACCGCTGGAGACGGAAAGCCGCGCAGCGCGTGCGATTGGCGCGGCCAAACGGCGCAATTGCAAGGATGGGATACCGGGGGGATTGCTGGCGCCGCTGCTGCTGTTGGCGGACAAGAAGGATAGCGGGTGCAAGTGGTGAAAACTACAGGCGACATCCAATATCGTAGGGTGGGCACTTGTGCCCACGCGGTACGACGCTCGCGTATCGATAGCGCATTCTAACGACGGAACGGGACCCACGGTCAAGCTGACACAGATCAGATGGCGAAACCGCGTGGGCTCAAGAGCCCACCCTACAAAAACTACTCGCCCTTGATCTGCAGCGCCCGCTCATACAGCGCATTCTTCTTGCGCCCGGTAATTTGCGCCGTCAGGTTCGCCGCCTGCTTGACGCTGCATTCGCCCAATAAGATATTCAGGATGCGCTCGGCTTCCGCATCCTGCGCATCGGTCTCGACCGTCGCGCCTTCGACCAGCACCACGAATTCGCCGCGCTCGCGGTGCTGGTCCGACTTGACCCAGTCCAGCGCCTCGCCCAGCGGGCAGCGGTGCACTTCCTCGAACATCTTGGTCAGCTCGCGTGCGAAGACGACCTGGCGGGCCGGCTCGAACACGCTGGCCAGGGCTTCGACGCAATCGACGATGCGATGCGGCGCCTCATAAATGACCAGGGTCGCCGGTTCGCGCGCCAGCGCCATCAGCGCCGATTCGCGCTGCTTCGATTTGGCGGGCAGGAAGCCGACAAAATTGAAACGGTCGTTGACCAGTCCGCTGGCGGAAAGCGCCGCCACTGCCGCCGAGGCGCCCGGCAGCGGGATCACGCGCAGGCCCGCTGCGCGCACCGCGTCGACGATGCGCGCGCCGGGATCGGACACGGCCGGGGTGCCGGCGTCCGACACCAGCGCCACCCGTTCGCCGGCGCGCAGGCGGGCGACGAGCTTGTCGGCCACCTCGCGCTCGTTGTGCTGGTGGGCCGCCACCATCTGTTTGTTCAAGCCGTAACGGGTGAGCAGGGCACCGGTTTTACGCGTATCCTCACAGGCAACCACGTCTGCCAGCGCCAGCAGGTGCAGCGCGCGCAGCGTGATGTCGGTTGCGTTGCCGATTGGCGTGGCGACAACGTACAATGTTGCCGTGGGATAAGACTGCTGGGCTGCCTCGGCCATCACGGGGAGCTGGGCAATATCGATGGACTGCTTGTCAGTCATGTTATCGGTCATGTTGGGGGTGTAATGCTAATAAAAAATCTAAAAGGCCTGATCGCAACGAGCGTGCTCATCCTGATCGCAGGTTGCGGCAGCACGCCGCTGCCGCCCGATCTCGGATGCGGGGTACCGGGCGGATTGTGCGCCCCCGCCCTGCCAAACACAAGTGCGCCACGGCCGGCGCCACCGCCGGCGGAACCGCGGCCCTCGGAGACGGTCACCTCGCCGGTCGAGCTGTATCCCGGCACCGGCGGCTCGGCGGCGCGGACGGCGACGGGCAACGGCAGCGCCCGCATCGCCCTGCTGCTGCCGCTGCAATCGAACGCGCTCGGCCAGGCGGCCGAAGCGGTGCGTGCCGGCTTTTTGGCCGGACACGAACGCGACCGCGTGGGGATCGAGGTCAGCGTGATTCCCAGCGGCGATTCGCCCGAGTCCACCCTCGACGCCTATGCCCAGGCCGTCGAACGCAACGACATCATCGTCGGTCCGCTCGCCCGTTCCGCCGTCGCCGCGGTCGCCGCCAGCAATACCGTGAGTAAGCCGACCCTGGCGCTGGCCCATCCGCAACTCGACCGCCCGCTGCCGCCGCAGATGCTGGTGGTCGGCCTGTCGCTCGAAGACGAAGCGCGGCAGGTGGCCGACTGGGCCGCGAACGAACACCCGGCCGGGCGCGCGCTCGTGCTGGGTGGGAGCGCTCCCTGGCAGCAGCGCGTGGTGGGCGCCTTCTCGGCGCGCTGGTCGCGCCTGGGCCATCAGAACGCCACCGTCGAACTGCCGGTGCAGGATGGCTATGTCGACGGCAATGCGCTGGCCGAACTGCGCGCGCGCCTCGACACCGACCGTCCGCAACTCGTGTTCGCCGCGCTCGACGCCGGCCAGCTGCGCCAGGTGCGCAGCGCCCTCGGCACCTCAATTCCCACCTATGGCGTGTCGGTCGCCAACCCGGGCCGCACGCCCGGGATGTCGGTCCCGGAACTGGACGGCATCCGCCTGCTCGACGTGCCGTGGACGGTGCAGCCCGACCATCCGCAGGTGATGGTCTATCCGCGCCCGGTCGATGCGCAGTTGTTCGACAACTCGCTCGACATGCAGCGCCTGTACGCGCTCGGCATCGACGCCTTTCGCGTCGCGCGCGAAGTGGCGCTGCGCCCCGGCGCGGACTTCGAGCTCGATGGCGTCACGGGCCGCCTCTCGGTACGCATGAACAATGGCGCCTGGACCCTGCGGCGTGACGAGGCGGCGGCCGTCTACCGCGACGGCATCGGTTTCGAATCGGTGACGGCCAGGCAATGACATGTGGTCGCCGCGCTTGTCCGAGAAGCAGGCCCAGGGCCGCGACTGGGAACAGGCGGCGCTGCGCCACCTGAAACGCCACGGCCTGGCGCCGGTCGAGGCCAATTTCACGTGTAAAGGCGGCGAGATCGACCTCATCATGCGCGACGGCGACACGCTCGTTTTTGTCGAGGTACGCCAGCGCGCCGACGGCCGCCACGGCGGGGCCGCCGCCAGCATCACCCCGGCCAAGATCCGACGCCTGGTGCGCGCCGCCCAGGTCTACCTGCAACGCCTGCCCAGTACGCCTCCCTGCCGCTTCGACGTGGTGGCAATCGACGGCGACAAGCTGGAATGGATCCGCAACGCGATTGAGGCTTAGGGAGCCTAACAAACCCTCCATGGCTGCGTTGCAGCGTCTCGCCGTACTAATCGTACTGTCTTCGACGCCGCGCCTTGCCTTGAAGGGCTTGTTAGGCTCCCTTAACTTCGCCTTAAGTGTAAGCAATTCTTAAAAGGCTTTTCCGCCTGTGCCGAGTACTACACTATAATCTTCGGCTATGAATACTCAACGCATCCTTGCCCACTTCCAGGAGAGCGCCGATCTCAAACTGAGGTCGGCCGCGGCCCTGTCGCAACCCATTTCGCAGGCGATCGAACTGATGTTCGGCGCCCTGTCCAACGGCAACAAGATCCTGGCCTGCGGTAACGGCGGTTCGGCTGCCGACTGCCAGCACTTCGCCGCCGAACTGGTCGGCCGCTTCGAGCGCGAGCGCTTCCCGCTGCCGGCCATTGCCCTGACCACCGACACGTCGATCCTGACCGCCGTCGCCAACGACTACAGCTACCGCGAGATCTTCTCGAAGCAGGTGCAGGCCTTCGGCCAGGCCGGCGACATCCTGCTGGCGATTTCGACTTCCGGCAACTCGGGCAACGTGCTGGCGGCCGTGGAAGCGGCGCTCGAACGCGAGATGCGGGTCGTGGCCTTTACCGGCAAGGACGGCGGCGCGCTGGCCAAGCTGCTGACCGATGCCGACGTTCACATCAACGTGCAGCACAACCGTACCGCGCGCATCCAGGAAGTGCATCTGGTCGCGATCCATGCTATTTGCGACGGCATCGACGTCGCACTTTTCGGAGGAGACGAGAATGATTAAACCCGGCCTGAACGCCCGTCCGCTGGCGAAAGCCGTCCTGGTTGTTGCGCTGCTCGGTTCACTGCAGGGCTGCGTGCCGCTGATCGTCGGCGGCGCCGCCATGGGTGCGGCTGCAACGATGGACCGCCGTACGCTGGGCGCGCAGACCGAGGACAAGTCGATCACGGTCAAGGCCGAGGTGCAGGTGCCGAAACTGGTCGGCAGCGCCGGCCACGTCAACATCGCCAGCTACAACCGCAAGGTGCTGCTGACCGGCGAAGTGCGTGACGAAGCGATGAAGGCTGCAGTCGAAAACGAAGTGCGCCGCATCGAGAACGTCCAGGCCGTCATCAACGAACTCGTGATCGCCGGGCCGTCGAGCTACACCTCGCGCTCGTCGGACGCGCTGATCACCGCCAACGTCAAGGGCAGCCTGGTCGAGATGAAGACGATTTCGGCCACCTCGTTCAAGGTCGTCACCGAACGCGGCACCGTCTACCTGATGGGCCGCGTGACCCAGCGCGAAGGCGACCTGGGCGCCAAGATCGCCCAGAGCGTCGCGGGTGTCCAGCGCGTCGTCAAACTCTTCGAGTACATGAGCGAAGACGAATTGCGTACGCAATTCCCGAAGTCCTCGACGGTCGCCCTGTAATCCTGGCGGGGCGAGGAGACTCTCGACATCGGCTCCTCTCCCGCTTTTTTACGTTAACGCCATGACTGCTCCTACCCGTTCCTGGATCAAGCCTGCCGCGATTGCGGCAAGCGTGCTTGCGCTGGCGGGCGTCGGCTATGCCACGCTGGCACAAGGCGAAAAGGCGCCCGACGTCACCTTCATCAGCATTGCCGGCGACAAGATCAGCACGGCCAACCTGCGCGGCAAGGTGGTGATGGTCAATTTTTGGGCGACCTCCTGCGTGAGCTGCGTGCGCGAGATGCCGGCCATGGTCGACACCTATAACAAGTTCAAGGGCCAGGGCCTGGAATTCGTGGCCGTGGCGATGCAGTACGACCCGCCCAACTACGTCCTCAACTTCACCGAAACGCGCAAGCTGCCCTTCATCGTTGCGCTCGACTCGGGCGGCGACCTGGCCAAATCCTTTGGCGATGTGACCCTGACCCCGACCACCTTCGTCATCGCCAAGGACGGCACCATCCTCAAGCGCTATGTCGGCGAACCCGACTTTTCTGAAGTGCACGCGCTGCTGCAGAAAGCGCTGGCAGCGGGCTGAGCGCGCGATACGGACGCGCTTGCCTTGCGGGCATGACGATCTGACATTAAACTGGATCTGTATATAGTGACCGGCCCGGCGGCGCGCCGTGGTGCTGCGCGCCAAGGCGAGGCGCCGAGGCGGTGCGCCAAGGCGGTGTTTATATACCACAGCACGCCTGACTTAACTCAAGCCTGCAACGTCGGAATCGGCCAAGCTTGATGCGTCCGCTGCACGGGGACGTACGGTCATGCTCGCAAAGGAGATGCAATGGGTCACTTTTTCCGCAGGATGGGCATCGTTGCCGCGCTCGTGGGCTTGAGCGCGTGTGCCGGTCCAAAGCCGAAAGCCGTGGCTGTCCTGCATTACCAGCACGTGGCCAACGCGCACGAGATCCGCTTCACCAACCCGATTCCGCTGTCGGCCGCGCTGTACCGGGTCGGCCATCTGTCGCCGGTCGATAGCGGCGGCTTCTGGGCCATTTTCGTCCTGTGCAATGTCGACGTCACCCCGTATGCGCGCCGCGGCTTCCACTACAACGTCAACAATTTCCGCGTCCTGTACGAAAAACGCGAATTCGGCGGGCTGCCGCCCTACTCCCTGCGTTACCAGGGCCAGGTCGACCTGAACAACGCCGGCGACACGCTGCCGATCCTCGACGCCATTGCCGCCGAGATCCAGGAAGGCCCGCCCGAACAGATCTTCCAGAGTGGTTTTTACCCGGACCTGAATTACCGCTTCGCCGTCTTCGTGCCGAAGGCGCTCGTCAAGTATGCCGGCGAGGAATTGAAGTTGACCTACAAGGGACAGCCAGCCATCCTGGTCGGCAACGGCAAAGCGCCATCGGACCTGCCTGCGGTGGGCGGCACGGCGGCCGGGGTGGCGGCGGCCTGCGTGCCGTCACCCTGAGTTTATTTAGGATATAAAATCATCTGGGTGCAGCGGAACAGTGCGATCGTCTTGCCGTTGGCCTCGTTCGTCACCGTCACGTCCCACACCTGGGTCGTGCGCCCTATGTGCGCCGCCGTCGCCACGCAGGCGATCGCGCCTTCGCGTGCCGTGCCGACATGGTTCGATTTCAGTTCGATCGTCGTAAAATTGGTCGCCCCTTCCGGCAGGTGCACGATGCAGGCATAGCCGGCAGCCGTATCGGCCAGCGAGACGATGCTGCCCGCGTGCAGGTAGCCGTTCGGCGCCAGCAAGTGCGGTTTGATCGGCAACCGGGCAGCCAGGCGCCCCTCGCCGACTTCGGTGATTTCGATGCCGAGGTAGCCGGGGAAGGTGCCGGTGCCGCGTTGGTTCAGGCTCTCAAGGGTGTGCTTGTTCATGTCGGCATTGTACGTGACGAAAACGAACCATTACGCCCGGCGCTTTGGTTTGCCGGCCGTACCCTGGCGCTTGCGGGTGGCCGCATTCTGCTGCTGCAGCAGCGAATCGACCCGCTCCGACGCCTCGCGCGCCAGACGTTGCGCTTCCTCGATGCTCGGGAAGAAGTCCGGCTGGCGATAGCCGAGCCAGGCATAGGCCGAATACATGCGGCAGGTGTCTTCCACCTCCTGCAGGTTTTTCCACAGCAGCCCTTCCGGGTTCGGTGTCAGACGGCTGATCTTTTTCTTGGCCAGCGACAGCGCCCAATGTTCCCAGGCGCTTTGCAGCATCGGCACCCGGCTCGAGATCGGCACCAGCGACAGCATGAATTTCTCGGCCACCGACAGGTCCAGGGTGTCAAGCCATTCGGCGCGTTCGTTCTGTTCCTCGGTGATGCGCGGATAGAAGAAGCCGTCCGGCACATCGATGTTGTGCACGAAACGTTTAAGCAGTTTCACCAGCGAGGTCTCGCCCGTCACCGACGAAATCCGGTGCAGCTGCTCGAGCGAGGGCGCCACCGCAAAACCGCTGGCCGGCACCGGCGGGATCTTTTCCTTCATCAGCGAGCGCATGACTTCGTGGGTGTCGTCGTCGTAGCCGGCGACAAACCCTTCCTCGTGCACGCCGTAGCGCCCTGCCCGCCCGGCGATCTGCTTGGCGAGCGCCGCCGAGATTTCCTCTTCCTCGACGCCGTTGTATTTCACGGCGGTCGTCATCACGATGCGCGCAATTGGCATGTTCAGGCCCATGGCGAGGGCGTCGGTACCGACCACGATGTCGGCCTGCCCTTCACGGAAGCGCTCGGCCTGGGCGCGGCGTACTTCCGGCGACAGGTTGCCGTAGACGGTTGCCACCGACAGCCCCTTCTCGGTGATCATGTCGCGCCACATCAGGACCTCACGGCGCGAGAAGGCGATCACGGCGTCGCCGCGGCGCAGGTTCGTGAGTTTGCGCACCGGCCCCGGCTCCATCGCCAGCGGCGCCATGCGTTTTAAAATGTGCACCTCGAGCGGCACCTCGAGGCGGTCGGCCAGCGCCTCGATCGCGCGCCGCGCTTCGGGTGCGCCGACCAGGTATACCGTCGAGGCAGGCGCGCCGCATACGGCCGCGGTCCAGGCGGCGCCGCGGTCGCGGTCGGCCAGCATCTGGATCTCGTCGATCACGGCCACTTCGATCGGGGTGCGCGAGTCGAGCATTTCGACGGTGCTGGCCACATGCGTGCTGCCCGGCGCGATGCGCCGTTCCTCGCCCGTGACCAGGCTGACTTTCAGCTCTTCGCCATGCGGGCGCGCGGCCAGCAGGCGCTCGTAGTTTTCCAGCGCCAGCAGGCGCAGCGGGGCGAGGTAGGCGCCGCTCGCCGCCTTCGCCAGCGCTTCCATCGCGCGGTGGGTTTTACCGGAATTCGTGGGACCGAGCAGGGCGATGAACTTGCGCGGCATGCGGCTGGCCACCTCGAACGACTCCGGGTACTCGGCCAGGTTGATGCTTTCCTTGGTGCGGGCCGCGTGGCGCTCTTCCTGCTCGCGCTCGACAGCGTGCTCGACGCGCTGGCGGATGCGCTCGAACACGTAGTCGGCCGGCTCCGAGGTTTCCAGTTCATCCAGCACGCCGAGGAAGTCGCGCGGATCGAAACCGGCGTCATCGGCCAGCTCGGCGATCTCGCGCACGAACTCCTCGGTGTCGAGCTGCAGTTCGGCCAGGGCCTTGTCGCCGGTGCGCTCCTCGATCAGTTCGCGCCGGGCGCCGAGGTCCATCTTGCGCCATTTACTCGGCTTGGCCAGCACGCCGCGCCCCGGCACCAGCGCGTAGCGCACGCGCAGGCCTTCGTATTTCACTTCGCCGGAAAAGCGCAGGAACACGCGCCCTTCCATTTTGACCAGTTCGATGCCGCGTGCGGGTAAATCCAGTTCGCGTTCGAGGAAGGCGTCGTCGCCGGTGTCCGTGTCAGTCGAGTCGTAGCGTGGGTTGCTCATGTGTGATCAGGATGATGTCTGCTTGTTATCACTATAGCGTGGATGGCGAGAAGGTCCTGTTCCCTACCGTACCGCCCGGATGCAAAAAAAAAGCGGCCTCCGAAGAGGCCGCCCGTTGTTGCTGCCGGCAGCGCGCTGCTTACGCGGCCACGCCCGCGCCGTGCGCCTGCTGGTCCGCGTGGTACGACGAACGCACCATCGCGCCGACCGCTGCGTGCACGAAGCCCATCTCGTACGCGGCTTCCTCGAACTTCTTGAACTGGTCCGGGTGCACGTAGCGGCGCACCGGCAGGTGCGAGTTCGACGGTGCCAGGTACTGGCCGATGGTCAGCATCTCGACGTTGTGCTCGCGCATGTCGCGCATCACCTGCAGGATCTCTTCGTCGGTCTCGCCCAGGCCCACCATGATGCCGGACTTGGTGACGGCCTTCGGGTACAGCGCTTTAAAATCGCGCAGCAGTTCGAGCGAGTGCTTGTAGTCGGCGCCCGGGCGCGCTTCCTTGTACAGGCGCGGCACGGTTTCCAGGTTGTGGTTCATGACGTCCGGCAGGCCGTCGGCGAAGATCGCCAGGGCTTTGGCCAGGCGGCCGCGGAAGTCCGGCACCAGCACTTCGATCTTGGTGTTCGGGCTCGATGCACGGGTCTTGCTGATGCAGTCCACGAAGTGGCCGGCGCCGCCGTCCCGCAGGTCGTCGCGGTCGACCGAGGTGATCACGACATACGACAGGCGCAGGTCGGCGATGGTCTTGGCCAAGTTGGCCGGCTCATTCACGTCGAGCGGGTCCGGGCGGCCGTGGCCGACATCGCAGAACGGGCAGCGGCGCGTGCACTTGTCGCCCATGATCATGAAGGTCGCGGTGCCCTTGCCGAAGCATTCGCCGATGTTCGGGCAGCTCGCCTCTTCGCACACGGTGACCAGGTTGTTCGCGCGCAGGATGTCCTTGATTTCGTAGAAGCGTGACGAAGCAGTCGCTGCCTTGACCCGGATCCAGTCCGGCTTTTTCAGGCGTTCGGCGTCGGCAATCGGCACGATCTTGATCGGGATGCGCGAAGTCTTGCTGGCACCCTTTTGCTTGTCGAGGGCGTTGTAGGCGGGATTCAGACCGGTTTCGGTTTCGGTAGTCATGTCGCTTCAGGCCCAGGCGGGCTTCAGTTGGAGTTGTTCGGTTCGGCAGCGTCGGAGGCAAGCTGCTGCACGAGGGCGTGCGCCAATGCGTTCTGCACATCGGCCAGCGGCGCCTCGATGCCCATCGTGCGCATGTCGACGGTGGCCAGGCCGGAATAGCCACAGGGGTTGATCCACGAGAACGGCGCCAGGTCCATCGCCACGTTCAGCGACACGCCGTGATAGGTACAGCCGTTGCCGCGCACTTTCAGGCCGAGCGCGGCGATCTTTGCGCCGCGGCGCGGGCCGTCCGCGATATAGATGCCGGGCGCGCCGGCAACGCGTTCACCGCCAAGATTATACGCCGCCAGCACGTCGATCACAGCCTGTTCGATTTTCGCCACAAATTGTCGGGCATACAATTTGCCGCCCGGCTTGTTGCGGCGCAGGTCCATCAACAGGTAAATCACGACCTGGCCGGGGCCGTGGTAAGTCACTTCGCCGCCGCGGTCGGTCTGCACCACCGGAATGGCGTGCGCCGGGACGCCGGGGCCGGCCAGCAGGTGGCCGCGGTCGGCGCCGAGCCCGAGCGTGAACACCGGCGGATGCTCGACGATCCACAGTTCGTCCGGCGTGTCGGCCGTGCGCGCATCGGTAAAGGTGCGCATGGCGGCAAACGTCGGTTCGTAGTCGGCGCGGCCCAGCTCACGGATGAGCGGGCTGGCAGGGCGGATCGGGTGCATGGGAATCCGGTCGGGAAGGTGGACAGCCCCGACATTATATGCCAGCGCCTGCGGCCCCGCCCGTGGCCGGACTCTTCTTACATGACGATCTTGACCATCGGGTGCGCCGACAGCGCGCGGTACAGGTCGTCGAGCTGGGCGCGGCTGGTGGCGCGCACGGTGCAGGTCAGGCCGGTGTAATTGCCCTTGCCCGACGGGCGCACTTCCATGCGGCCGTCGTGGAAAGTCGGGTCGAATCCGAGCACCACTTCCGTGATCGTGGTGGCAAAGGCTTCGTGGGTCGGGCCCATCACCTTGATCGGGAAGTCGCTCGGGTATTCAATGAGGGATTCTTTCGGGTCCATTGTGCAATTCCAGTGCAAAAGCACATTGTAGCCAATGCGCGGATGGTCCGTACTGTTGCCGGGAAGAAGACAAAAATGGCCGGCGTCCAGCCGGCCATTTTTTCGTTCCCTTGATTAACGCTCCATCTGGCGAACGTTGCCGCGGTGGCGCGGGCTGTCGTCGATGCGGTGGCGGGGGCCGTCGTCACCACGGTGCATGGTTTGCGGCACCGGTGCCGGGGCCGGGTGCGAGAACGCTGCCGGTGCCGGTTGCGATACCGGTGGCGGCGTCGGCATCGCCCTTGGCGGCGGCGGCGCCACCGCAGCCGGGGCCGGCCGCGCCATCTGGGCCTGGGCCCGTGCGGCGGCAGCCTCCATCGCCCCGGCCGCGCCCCCACGCTGGCTGAACGGCTGCGCTTCGGGTTGCACCGTTACCGAGCGGTGGCCCTCGTCACGCTGCCGTTCCTGGAACCGCTGCTGGCGTTCCTCGAAGGCTTCGCGCGTCATGCGCACGTCGCGGCGCTGATCGCGCTGTTCGCGCTGGAAGCCGGGCTGCGGCAGCGTCGTGATGGTGCCAGGATGGCGCACGAAACCGGGTTGCGTCATGCCCGGTTGCGCGATGCCCACCTGCGGCACCGGATTCGGCGCGGCCGGCGCGATGGTGGTGATCGGCGCCGGCTGCGCACCGACGGTGGGAGCAGGGCGGTTGTCGCCACGTCCTGCCCAGCGGCCATCGCGGCGCTCATTGTCACCATTGTCACGGCCGTCACGGCGCCCGTCCCAGCGGCCAACGCGGCGGTCGTCATCATCGCGGCGGCCATCGCGGCGCGCGTCTGCACGGCGCGCCTCGTCGGCGCGCGTGACGGCTTCGCGGATGATGCGCGGTGTCGGCGGCAGCGCCGTCGGGGCAGTGCTCCATGCCGGCGGCGGCGTCACCCGTGGCTCGCGCGACACGACGACTTCGCCGCGCTGGCCGAAGCGGTCCTGCGGCACCACAGTCAGGCCACGCTGGCGGTAGTCGTGATGCTTGCCGTCGTGCCTGTTGTCGTGCCTGCGGCCATCCCGTCCTTGCCAGTGCAGCCGGCGCAGGCGCTCGTCCGACAGGCGGTAGCCCGGCACGAAGTGGTCATGCGGCGACAGCGGATACCAGCCCTGCGCGACCGATGGCCTCGAATGGAAATTCAGGTTCCAGCCGGCGCCGCCGACCCAGCCGACCAGCGCCGGCGCCCAGACCGGATGGCGTTCGATGCGTCCCGGCGCCCAGGCCCAGCGGTTGTTCAGGTGGACCCAGCGGCCGTAGTGGAAGGGCGCATAGCCCCAGGGCGCGTTGTCGACCCAGGTCCAGCCCCAGGGGGCGACCCAGGTCCAGCGACCGTCGCGGTAGGGCACCCAGCTGGAGGCCACGTTCGGCAGCCAGAGCGCGCCATACTCGCTGTCGTCGCGCCAGCTGCCGTGGCGGTCGAGGTCTTCGTAGCCGGTCATTTCGGACGTCACATAGCGGGTGGCGCGGGTGGCGTCGGTCTCGCGGTCGCGCGCGGCCGACCATTCGTCGA
Organism: Massilia niabensis; assembly: GCF_042655085.1. Classification (NCBI taxonomy): domain Bacteria; kingdom Pseudomonadati; phylum Pseudomonadota; class Betaproteobacteria; order Burkholderiales; family Oxalobacteraceae; genus Massilia; species Massilia niabensis. The sequence goes on from NZ_JBHSMU010000009.1 coordinate 259,857, forward strand.
AGGCATCGGCCAGGGCTTGCCGCGTCTGCAGGTCGTTGCCCTGCATTTCGGCGCTGCGGCCGGCGCGCACGGTCAGGCGCTCGCCGCCGCCTTCGACAACGGCCATGCCGTCGAACACGTTCACGGTCGTGGTATCGGCCTCGCGCCCGGCATCCACCCGCACGCGCCCCGGGCCCTGGAGCAGCACGCGCGCATCCGGCGTGGTCAGCTCGAAGCCGGCGGCGACCTCGGCGTTGATGACGCGGATGCTGGCGCTGCCGTAATGCAGGCGCAGGCGCAGCTTGTCGTCGTCGAGCTGCACCACCTCCAGCGCGGAGTCGCCGTCGAGCCGCACCGCGGTCGAGCCGACGCGCCACTCGCTGCGCGCGCCCGCTGCCGTGGAAATCGTGTTGCTGGAGGTGACCGGCCAGTTGACGAGGGCGGCGCTGGCCGCTTCGCCCGGGACGCTGATGCTGACCTGGCCCTGGGCCAGCGACACGCGGCCAACCCGGCTCGGAGGATCGTCCGCCAGCGCCAGGGTGGAAAATGCCGCGAGCGCCAGCAGCGTCGCGGTTCTCAGCGCAGTGTTCAAGATACGGAGTTTCATGGTGGGCTCCAGGCGGTGTCCCCAAGGGGGTAGGCGGAATACGTCGACCTGATTACACCGCATGGACGTACGGCGCACAATCCGGGTTACAGACGGTTTCAAATAGTGCTAAACCGAAACAAACGGATTGTACCCAAGCTGAGCGTCAGCAGTACGCCTAGGCCCCCGCCCGCTCCACAAAAAAGAGCATGGAGCCGACCACGACCAGCACAGCGCCAAAAAACCGGTTCTGGATGCGCACCGCGCGCGGGTCGCGGAACAGGCGCTGCATCGAGGCGGCGAGGGTGGCGTAACCGTGCATGACCAGGCTGTCGATGGTCACCATCGTCACGCCGAGGATCAGCAATTGCGGCAGCAGCGCGGCATCCTTCGAAATAAACTGGGGCAGCACGGCGACCATGAAGATGATGCCCTTCGGATTGGTGGCATTCGTCAGGAAGCCGGTCAGCACCCGCTTGCGCATCGATGGATGGGCGGCCAGGCCGGCGCCGCTCGCCATCGGCCCCGTTTGGTCCTTCGAGCGCCATTGCGACACGCCGAGCCAGATCAGGTACAGCGCCCCGACTACTTTGACGACAAAAAAGGCCGTGGGCGAGGCCAGCAGGAGCGAACCGACGCCGGCGCCGGCGATGGCCAGCACCAGGATCAGCCCCAGTTGCAGGCCGAACACGGTGGCGCTGGCCTTTTTGACGCCATAGGCGAGGCCATGCGACATGGACAGCACGGCGCCGGAGCCGGGCGAAATGGCGATCACGGTGCCTGCGATGACGAAGGCGATCCAGGTGGCAAAACTCATGCGGGACTCGGGAAAAAGAAAAGAAAAAAGGCATGGCGCGGCGCGGGGCCGCGGCTGCATGCCGGTACGGGAATGAATGCGGGGCTGGAATGACTTCGTGCGCGGCCTGACGACAGCCTTCAGCGTCGCGCCGGTGGCGAAACGTGCGGTGTTCTCAGTGCGCCTTTGCTAGGCTGCCTCCGGATTCAAGGAGCGGGAAGGGTAGCACAAGTGATTGCCACTTGTAATCTTCCAGCGCCCCCGAAGGCGTGCAATTACAACAGGCTCGGCTCGGCGCCGGTGCTGGCCAGGCGCAGGCGCAGGGCCGCGTTGATCAGGGTCTGGTAGCCGGTGCCGCTGCGCTCGGACAGGTTGCGGAATTCATCCAGCACCTCGTCGTCGAGGTAGATGGTGATGCGGGTCTTGCGCTTCGGCGGACGGGTGCGGCGCACCGGCGCACTGGTTTGCGCAATGGCTGGAATGGCTTGATTCACGGTCGGGGTCATCCTGGTCTCCTTCGGCTGGGCAAGGCTGGCGTACCGCAGCCTTCGATACTGACTATACGTATGCTGCAGCGAAAGGCGGTGGCGAAAGCGACGAGCTGCAGATTTCCGCGGCTGAAACGCAATTTATCGCGCTGAACCGTGTGCCTGCGGTACCTGTGCTCGGTTAAGATGCTGCCATATTGTTAATCACAGGAGCAGGTCCATGGCTGCAGGCAGTTTGCTGGCATTACTCGACGATATCGCCACCGTCCTCGACGACGTCACCGTGATGAGCAAGGTGGCGGCCAAGAAGACCGCCGGCGTGCTCGGCGACGACCTGGCGCTCAACGCCCAGCAGGTTTCGGGCGTGGACTCCAGCCGCGAACTGCCGGTGGTGTGGGCCGTGGCCAAGGGCTCGTTCTTGAACAAGGCGATCCTGGTGCCGGCGGCGCTGCTGATCTCGGCCTTCGTTCCCTGGCTGATCATTCCGCTGCTGATGATCGGCGGCGCCTTCCTGTGTTTCGAGGGCGCCGAAAAACTGGCACACAAATTCCTGCACAGCCCCGAGGAAGACGCGGCCCACAAGGAGCGCCTGGCCGCCGCGCTGGTTGGTAAGGAAGACATGGTTGCCGTCGAGAAGGACAAGATTAAGGGCGCGATCCGCACCGACTTCATCCTCTCGGCCGAGATCATCGTCATTTCGCTGGGAACGATTGCGGCCATGCCGTTCCTGCAGCAGGTGGTGGTGCTGGTCCTGCTCTCCGTGGTGTTTACCGTCGGCGTGTACGGCCTGGTCGCTGGCATCGTCAAGATCGACGACGCCGGCCTCTACCTGACCCAGAAGCCGAGCGGTCTCGCGCGCAGCCTGGGCCGCATGTTGCTGGCACTGGCGCCGCGCTTGATGAAGCTGCTGTCGGTCGTCGGCACGGCAGCCATGTTCATGGTCGGCGGCGGCATCATCAGCCACAACTGGGAGCTGCTGCACCATTATTCCGAAGGCCTGGCCGAGTGGCTGGGCGCGGTGCCAGGCGTCGGCGGCGTGCTGCACGCGATTGGCCCGGTCGTCTTCGACGCCCTGGTGGGCCTGCTGGTCGGCGCGATCATCGTGGTGGTGGTAACACTGGTAAACAAGATGCGCGGTAAGAAAGCCGTGCCAGCGCATTGAACCCGGCAGGATGCCGTTTTTACCTTACGGCATCCTGACGTAATGACAATTGTTGCATTTCGACCTAGCCCTTTCATTGCAATTTGACATGCTCGGGTGCGCCCTCCAGACTGGTTTTAGCGCTTGTCGCTAGCCAATCAACAAGAGGGAAGAAAAATGCAAAGAACCACGAAGAAAACGGTGCTGGCCCTGTCGATTGCCGCGATGTTCAGCGGCACGGCAATGGCGCAGGAGAGCACGTCGACCGAAGGCAGCACGGCCACCGTCGTGGTGACGGGCACGCGCGTGGCCAACCGCAGCGCGCTCGACACCGCCTCGGCAGTCGACATCATTTCGGCCGAGACCCTGAAAAACGCCGGCACCACCGAAATGAACCAGGCGCTGTCGGTCGCGCTGCCATCGCTGAACTTCCCCCGCCCGTCGCTGACCGACGGCACCGACACCATCCGCCCGGCCACGCTGCGCGGCATGGCGCCCGACCACAGCCTGGTGCTGGTCAATTCCAAGCGCCGCCACGCCTCCTCGCTGGTCAACCTGAACGGAAGCATGGGCCGCGGCTCGGCGGCGGTGGACATGAACACGATCCCGACCGCGATCGTCCGCAACATTGAAGTGCTGCGCGACGGCGCGGCGGCCCAGTACGGCTCGGACGCCATTGCCGGCGTGATCAACCTGCGCCTGCGCACCGACCGCACGGGTGGCGAAGCGAGCGTCACCTACGGCGCGCGCATCAGCGAATACGATCTGTGGAACGATGTACCTCCGGCGGGCAGCACCTGGAGCGGCCCGGCAAAGCGCGAGCGCACCGACGGCCATACCACGACGGTCAGCGCCTGGAAGGGCCTGGCCTGGGGCGAAACCGGCCACATCACGATTGCAGCGGAATACAAGGACCAGGCGCGCACCGAGCGCGGCGGCTACGACATGCGCCAGCAATACCCGCGCCTGGCAAACGGCAGCTTCGACCCGCGCGAAAACGTCATCAACCGCTTCAACGCCTGGTACGGCGAACCGGAGATGGAACAGTCCACCCTGTTCGTTAACGCCGGCAACGACCTCGGCAACGGCACCAAGGTGTATGGCTGGGCCAGCTACCAGAACCGCCAGGCGCGCTCGAGCGGCTTCTTCCGCCCGGCCCAGGACGTGCGCAACATCATCTCGATCTATCCGGACGGCTTCCTGCCGGTCATCGCCCCGACGGTCGACGACTTCAGCATGACCGGCGGCGTCACCTGGAGCCTGGGCAGCTGGGACATGGACGCCTCTCTCGGCTACGGCAAGAACCGGATGGAATTCGAGATCCAGAACACGCTGAACCGCTCGATCGGCCCGACCAGCAAGACCCAGTTCGACGCCGGCGGTTTCGCGTACGACCAGCTGGTGCTGAACCTGACCGGGGTGCGCTCGCTCGAAGTGGCAGGCCTGTCCTCGCCGCTGAACATTGCGGTGGGCACCGAAGTGCGGCGCGAAGGCTATGAGCTGTTTGCCGGCGAGCCGGACTCTTACCGCTACGGCGGCCAGGTGCTGGCCAACGGCACCCCGGCCGCGCCGGGCGCCCAGGTGTTTCCGGGCTTCCGCCCCGCCAACGAGATCGATACCCACCGCACCGCGGTCGGCGCCTTCGTCGACCTGGAAGCGAACATCACGCCGCAACTGCTGGCCTCGGCCGCGGTGCGCGCCGAACGCTATTCCGACTACGGGAACAGCCTGGCCGGCAAGCTGGCCGCCCGCTACGACTTCAGCAAGGCCTTCGCCCTGCGCGGCTCGGTGCAGAACGGTTTCCGCGCGCCATCGCCGCAGCAGCAGAATTTCACGTCGACCTCGACCAATTTCATCAACGGCGTGCCGTTCGAGATTACCACCTTCAAACCGACCGATCCGGTGGCCGTCGCCCTCGGCGCCCAGCCGCTCGACGCCGAGAAATCGGTCAACCTGTCGCTGGGCGCGGTACTGCGCTTCGACCCGGTCAGCATCACGATCGACGCCTACCGCATCAAGATGCGCGACCGTATCGTGTTGTCGGAAAACCTGACCCAGGCGAACGTGCGCACCTATATTGCCTCGCAAGGTTTCGTGGGCGTGGGCGGCGGGCGCTTCTTCATCAACGGCGTCGACACCACTACCGACGGCATCGATGTCGTGGTGAACGTGCCGCTCAACGCCGGCACGGCAGGGCGCTTCGACCTCACGCTGGCGGGCAACGTCAACAGCACCGACGTCACCAAAGTGCCGGTCACGGCGCAGTTGGCCGCGCTGACCCCGGCGCCGGTGCTGTTCGACCGTGCCAACATCATCGCGCTCGAGGAAGGCCAGCCGAAGAACAAGCTCAGCGCCAACCTGAACTGGAAGCTGGGAGCGTGGGGCGCCACTTTCCGCGCCACGCGCTACGGCAAGGTGATGACGCCGGGCACGGTCCCTGCCTTCGACTTCCCGCTCGGCGCACGCACCCTGGTCGACCTGGAAGCGCGCTATGCCGTCACGAAGAAGCTGACCCTGGCGCTGGGCGCGGACAACGTGTTCGACCAGTATCCGGAAACCCAGCCGCCGTCGCTGAACACGACGGGCAACACGCCGTTCTCGAACTACTCGGCGTTCGGGCGTTCGGGACGCTTCGTGTACGCGCGGGCGAATTACGGGTTCTGAAAAGTAGGGTGGACGGGAGACCCGTCCACCCTACGCGGCTTTGCGCCCACTGTGCACGGCAGCGACCCCATCGCGCACCGCCCAGGCCAATGCCGCGGCCGCCATCGCGGTGAGCACCCAGCTCGCCCAGCCGTGATGGACGCGTATCAACATCACCTCGCCCACGCGCCACTCTGCCAGCGTGAATGCGCCCAGCACGACCAGGGCGCCCAGGTTCATGAACATCAGCAGGTGCAGTACCCGCTCGGGCACCGGCAGCACGCGGATCTCGCCCTCGACGATGACGTCGCGCGCCGAGACCACCACTTCGCCCAGAAGCAGCGCGGCAATCCACCACACCAGCGCCCCGTGCCAGGCGAACCAGGCGATCGACACGAACAGGCAGGCGAAGATGAACTCGCGCGCCGCGTGCAGTCCTTCTTCCTCGGCGGCCTCGCGGCGCGCGGGCAGTTTCGCCAGCAGCTCGTGGTTCAGGAACACGTCGATGGCCCCGAGCACACCGTGCAGCAGCAGCGCATACAGAAAAGCGGAAGGTACGGAGAGCGGCACGTTTTCCCCATCTGTTCTAGACTCTGAACGCGGGACGCTGGCCCTGGACTGCGGACTTAGCGTCTATCCCGGCGCAAGGCAATCGCGCCCAGCGCCAGGCCGACCGCGAATGCGGCATAGACACCGGCCAGCGACTTCTTCGACAGGCGCATTTCATAGCCGGGGTTGATGCGTTTCGGGGTCAGCTTGTAATCGACGAAGCAGGCAAAGGCCGAGGTAGCGGCAGAGGTGGCGAGCGTGACGCGCAAGTCCTTCTTGTCGAGTTTTTCGCCGGCAAGTTTTTCGAACAGCACCGACCAGAACGTGGCACTGACGTGGTGGATCGCGTAGCCGGTGATGGTGTACTTCAGCGAAAATTCGTCGTGATCAGCGGCCTCGTCGCCCCAGATCCAGTGGCTCACGGCATTCATGGGTGCGTAGGCGCTGCCGGTTTCGGTGCGCCCGAGCAGGGCCAGCGCCGCGCTCGATACCACGCTGGAAGCGGCGCCGGACACCAGGCCGCGTTGCATTGATGTTGTCCAATCTGTCATATTCATCATCCTCCTGATATCGGGTGAAAGGAAACGCATGCGGATCTTGCTGACGGGCGCCAGTGGTTTCATCGGGCAGCACCTGCTGCAGGCGCTGCTGGCCGAAGGCCACCACGTCGTATGCGCGGTGCGCACGCCCAAAACCAGCACGGACCCGCGTTTGAGCTATGTTCATGCTGACTTCACAAAAGATACCGACAAATCCGTTTGGCTGGCGCGCCTTTCCAAGGTCGAGGCTGTCATCAACACGGTCGGCATCTTCCGCGAGTCGGGCAGCCAGACTTTCGAGCGCCTGCACCTGGAAACCCCGCGCGCCCTGTTCGCCGCCTGCGCCGAGTCCGACCACGTGCGGATGGTGATCCAGCTCTCGGCGCTCGGCGCCGACCGCGAGGCCGACACCCGCTACCATCTCAGCAAGCGCGCCGCCGATGACTACCTGGCGTCGCTCCCGGTGCGCGCCTGGATCGTCCAGCCCTCGCTGGTCTACGGCAAGGAAGGCACCAGCGCGCGCGTGTTCAAGGGCTTGGCCAGCATGCCCTTCACGCTGCGTTTCGGCAGCGCGCCGCAGCTGGTGCAGCCGGTGCACATCGACGATGTGGTCGGCGCCATCCTGGCCCTCCTGCGCGAGCGCCTGCCCATGCCGCCGGGCGTGACCTCGCTGCGGGTGCCCCTGGTCGGCCCCGAGGCGCTGCCGTTCACCGATTACCTGGCGCGGCTACGCGGCGCCATGGGGCTGGGACGGCTGCGCGTGCTGCCGCTGCCAGGCGCGCTGGCGCGGCTGATGGCGGCATGCGGGCGCTGGCTGCCCGGCGGCCTGCTCGACGAGGAAGCCCTGCGCATGCTGGACCGGGGCAATACCGGCGACCCGGCCGTCATCGCCCGCCTGCTCGGGCGGCCCTTGAAAACCATCGACGAATTCGTCACCGACCCTCGGACTGAACGCACGCTCGCCAAGCTGACCTGGCTGCTGCCGCTGCTCCGGTGGAGCATCGTCGCGGTATGGATCGCCACCGCCATCGTTTCCTTCGGCCTGTATCCGGTGGAAGCAAGTTATGAGCTGCTGGCGCGCACCGGCATCCCCCCGGCATTGCAACCGCTGATGCTGTACGGCGCGGCGAGCTTCGACCTGCTGCTCGGCCTCGGGATCGCCTTCTTGCCGCGGCGGCGCTGGCTATGGCTCGCACAATTGGCGCTGATCGGTTTTTACACGGTCGTGATAGCGTTCAAGTTGCCGGAATTCCTGCTGCACCCGTATGGACCGCTGACCAAGAATTTGCCGATGCTGGCGGCCATCTGGCTGCTGTATGAACTGGAGGAGGATACATAGTGGATTACGTCGTGGTGAAATGGTTGCACATCCTGTCGTCGACCTTCTTGTTCGGCACCGGCATCGGCTCGGCCTGGTACATGCTGTTCGTGACCATGAGCCGCGATGTGCGCGCCATTGCCGTGGTCGCCCGCAACGTCGTGATCGCCGACTGGGTGTTTACCGCCACCACCGCCGTCATCCAGCCGCTGACCGGCTTCTACCTGATCCACCTGGCCGGCTACCCGATCCACAGCAAGTGGATCATGTGGTCGATCGCCTTGTACGTGCTGGCCGGCGCCTGCTGGCTGCCGGTGGTATGGATCCAGATGCGCCTGCGCGACCTGTCGGCCGAGGCGGCGCGCACGAACAGCGAACTGCCGCCGCAGTACTGGCGTCTCTTCAAAACCTGGGTGGCGCTCGGCATACCGGCGTTTGCCGCCTTCGTCTTCATCTTCTGGCTGATGGTGGCCAAACCAATGTAAATTGAAGAACCACACGTAGTTAACGGAGGAAACAATGCGGGCTTACCAGATTCTGCCGGGCGACAACATCGACGGCTTGCAATGCGTGAACTTTCCGGAGCGCGAGCTGGCACTGGGCGAAGTACGGGTGCGCGTGCACGCGGTATCGCTGAACTACCGCGACTTGATGGTGGCCAGCGGTAATTACCTGGTCAATGTGGATAACCCGATCATTCCCTGCTCGGACGGCGCCGGCGAAGTGCTGGCCGTCGGCCATGGCGTCACTAGCCTGCAGGTCGGCGACCGGGTGGCCGCCTCGTTCTTTCCGCACTGGCAGGACGGGCGCACGGCGCCGGCGAAAATCCGGCACGCCTTAGGGGGCGATATCGACGGCATGCTGGCCGAGGAAGTCATCCTGCACGAAGACGCGCTGGTCAAGATTCCGTCGCAGCTGAGCTATATCGAGGCCTCGACCATGCCCTGCGCCGGCGTCACCGCCTGGAATGCGATTTTCAGGTCGAGCAACGACATCCAGCCGGGCGACACCGTGCTGTTGCTGGGCACCGGGGGCGTGTCGGTGCTGGGCCTGCAACTGGCGAAAGCGGCCGGGCTGCGCACCATCATCACCTCGTCGAGCGACGAAAAGCTGCAGCGCGCACGCGAACTGGGCGCGCACCACACCATCAACTACCGCGCCATTCCCGAATGGCAGGAAGAAGTGCTGCGCCTGACGCACGGCCATGGCGCCGACGTGGTGCTGGAAGTGGGCGGGCAGGGCACCGTCAACCGTTCGGTGGCATCCTGCGCGCTGGGCGGCAGCGTCGCCATCATCGGCGGCGTCAGCGGCTTCGGTGGAGAGGTCAATCCCGTATCGCTGCTGGCCGGCGCCAAGCGCATGGTCGGTATTTTTGTCGGCAGCCGCACCATGCTGGACAACGTGATGCGCTTTGCCGCCGTCTCGAACCTGGAACCGGTAGTCGACCGCGTGTTCACGTTTGACCAGGCCAAGGAAGCCTACCGCTACATGGAATCGGGCTCGCACTTCGGGAAAGTGGTGATTGCGGTGACGCCTTAACGTCCTTGGAAGCGGACGAGTTCAATCTCGAACAGCTTGGGCCAGAGCTTGCCGGTAACGTAGAGCTTGCGCCTTTTGGCATCGTAGGCAATGCCATTGAGCACGGCGTCGACCGACGCCGTGCCGCGTTTGTTCGGCGGCAGCAGATTGGTCAAATCGATCCAGCCGACCACCTTGCCGGACAGGGGGTCGATGCGCGCGATGATGTCCGTGCCCCAGACGTTTGCATACAGCTCGCCATCGACGATTTCCAGTTCGTTCAGCGAGTCGATCGGCTTGCCCTCGGCCGTCACCTGCACGCGCCGCACTTCCTTCAGCGTTTTCGGGTCGAGCACGCGGATCTGGGCGCTGCCGTCGCTCATGTACAGGTGGCGCGCGTCGCTCGCCAGGCCCCAGCCTTCGCCTTCGTAGGGAAAGCGTCCCTTCAGCGCAAAGGTCCGGGCGTCGAACACATACCCGGTCTTCGAGCGCCAGGTCAGGCCCAGGATATGCTCACCGAAGGCGGTCGAGCCCTCGCCGAACACCTCGGGCGGCAGGTCGGCCTTTTGCAGCACCTTGCCGGTTTTTAGGTCGAGCCGGCGCAGCATTGAGCGGCCGGCGATGCCGGTCGTTTCGAACAGCTGGCCATCGCGGAAGAACAAGCCTTGGGTGAACGCCTGCGGGTCGTGCGGGTAGGTGTTCTTGACGACAAAACCGTAGACGGGAATCGCTGCATGGGCGGCGTGGCAGGCGCAGCCTGCGAGGACGAGTGCGGCGATGGCGGAGGGTTTCAGCATGGTGCTCTGGCGTGTTGTTCAGAACGGTGACTGTAGCATGAAGGCGGCCGCGGCTGCCCTTGCAGCGCAGTTACAAATACGCCAGCAGGCGGCCGCAGGTGATCACGCCCAGCCAGAGCAGAATCGACAGGGCCGCCCCCAGGCGTGCCGCGGGTGGCGCGGGGCGCTCCCGATCCCAGGCGGCCACCGTGCGGTAGGGAAGCAGGTGAAACAGCAGCGCATTCACACCGGCAGCGGCGATCAGGCCGAGTTTCAGCAGGAAGGCGGGATTGTTCGCCAGCTCGACCGGATGCGCCGAAAACAGCAGCAGCCCGGCCGGGATCACCAGCAGGGTGCTCGCCAGCGCCCAGCGCAGCAAATGACGCCCGAGTTCGGCGACGGGCAGCGCGCGCGCCCAGCCGAGCACACGCAGGTCGAACAGCACGACGCTGCCGACCAGAACCGAAAAGCCGGCAATATGGACGATTTCGACGACCGGGTAGGCCCAGGCCGCGGTACGCATGGTGATGGAGACGGACGTGCCGGCCAGCCACGCCAGCCACCCCGGCGCGCCGGCCCCTGCCATCAGCGCAGCTCCGTGGTCTTGCCCTCGATCGTGATGCGTTCGGCGCGCAGTTCGTCTCCCTTGCTGCGGTGCGGGTAGCCGTGGACGGTCGCTTTCTGGCCCGCGACCAGTTTGGTGGACGGCAGGCCGCGGCTTTCCATGCGGTAGGGCGGCGCCAGCACGACCAGCCAGGTTTTATCGGCCGTTTTCAGGCGCACGAAGCCGTGCGGCTGTTCATACCCGGCCTGCTCGATGGTGCCGGACAGATCGAGCGGCTTGTCGGCCTGGTATTCGCTCCAGCCATGGTGGGCAACGGCGCTGCCGGCGGCAAGGGCAGCGAGGGTGGCGAACAGGATGAGACGTTTCATGGGTTCTCCCAAAAGAATTTTCTCGACGCGACGGCAACCGATTCTACGCCCGATATTCCCGAGCGTGCCTAATGTGTAGGCATTTGCGCAACGCTCTCCCTGTGCGCATTGATGCGGCCGAGCACCTCCAGCTTGCCGTCGCGCAGTACCGTCACCACCATCTCGCCGGGGGCGACCGACTCCCCGGTCAGCGCGCGGATGTTCACATCATGCGTGACCAGCACCAGCGGCGTCGTGTCGCGGCGGGCGGCCAGCCTGGCATGCAGGTCGCGCAGTTTCGCGCTCGCGCGGGCAGCGTCGTCGTTGAACATCGAATCCAGGCTCGGTTCCGCTTGCACGCGGCCGAAGGCAAGGCGGGCGGTATCGAGGCAGCGGCACCAGCGGCTCGACCAGACCGCGCCCGGATCGATACCGCGCCGCTGAAAGGCAGCGCCGATGCTGCGCGCGTCGCTCCGGCCCGCGTTTGACAAGTTGCGCTGGGTCGGGCACTGGCCGAGCACGAAGCCGGGCGGGTCGCCAATGCCGGGCACCGTCTGCGCGTGACGCATCAGGACCGTGACGCCACCGCTGCGCATGCGCTGCCAGAGGGCCTCATCCGGCTCTGCCGCGTGCGCAAGTGGGCCGGTGAGCGCGAGCAGAAGGACAACCCACACTGTTTTCACGACGACTCCCCGGCATGCCATGCGGCTTTAATAATACGGTTTATTCAGTTTATTTAAAATAAACCATATAAATCATAATATTGTTTATTTAGGGGTTTTTGCATTGTTTTTAGGCAAGCTTGAAAAATGCCGAAAGACAATTTAAACCCCTTGAAATCAGGCTTCAAAACCCTCCAGCACCACCTTGCCGCTGGCCGCGCCGCTCTCGATGAAGGCGTGGGCACGGCGCAGGTTGGCGGCATTGATCGGCCCGAAATGTTCGGCCAGCGTAGTGCGGATGCGGCCATCCTCGACCAGCTGCGCCACCTCGTTGAGCAGCAGGTGCTGCTCCTGCAGGTCCGGGGTGTTGAACAGCGAGCGGGTGAACATCAGCTCCCAGTGCAGGGAAATACTCTTGCGCTTGAGGAGGCGCACGTCGATCGGCTCCGGGTCGTCGATCAGCGCCAGCTTGCCCTGCGGCCTGATCGCATTTGCGAGGGCGGCGAAGTGCTTGTCCGTGTGCGTGAGGCTGATGGCGTAGTCGACCTCGCCCAGCCCGGCCTCCTGCAGCGCCGTGTCGAGCGGCCGGCTGTGGTCGATCACGTGATGGGCGCCGAGGATGCGCACCCACTCCTGGGTCTGTGGCCGCGACGCGGTGCCGATCACAGTAATGCCCGTCAACTGGCGCGCCAGCTGGACCAGAATCGAGCCGACGCCGCCGGCGGCGCCGACCACCAGCAGTTTCTGGCCATGGTGGGCGCCGAATTTCAGCTGCAAGCGGTCGAACAGCAGTTCCCAGGCCGTGATCGCGGTCAGCGGCAAGGCGGCCGCCTCGGCAAAGCCCAGGTTGGTCGGCATGCGCCCGACGATGCGCTCGTCCACCAGTTGCAGCTCGCTGTTGCTGCCGGCACGGTGAATAGCGCCGGCGTACCAGACGCGGTCGCCCGGCTTGAACAGGGTCACCTGTGGCCCGACCGCGCGCACGATGCCGCTCGCGTCCCAGCCCAGCACGCGCGGTTCCGCCTGGGGCTCGGCGGGCAGGCCACGCCGGATCTTGGTATCGACCGGATTGACGGAGACGGCGTGCACCTCGACCAGCAAATCGTGGCCAGTGGCGACCGGGTCGGGCAGGGTGATGTCCTGCAGGGCGGCGTCGTTGTTGGCGGGCAGGGACGCAAAGGCGGCGATGGCTTTCATGATTTCCTCATATCGGTTCGGATACCAGACAGTGTAGCCAGTCTGGCAGCTTCCCGTTTCCCGATGCGCGGCCGTCAACTGTGCGCAAGCGGTTGTTGAACAGTTCCATACTGGCCCTGTGATCCCGCCATCGCTATCCCATCAGGAGCCAACCGATGAGAACCGACCTGTCCTCCGCATCCGCGTCCTCCTACGATGACCTCGGCAAGCTGTTGCTGCGCGTGGTCCTTGCCCTGCTGCTGCTGTTCCACGGCATCTCCAAGCTGACCGGGGGCGTCGGCTTTATTACCGGCATGCTCGAACAAAGGGGCTTGCCGGGCGCGATCGGCTACCTCGTCTATGTAGGCGAAGTCATCGCGCCGCTGCTGATCCTGGTCGGCATATGGACGCGGGCGGCGGCGCTGGTCGTTGCCGGCAACATGATCGTTGCCGTCCTGCTGGTGCATACCGCGGAGTTCTTCACGATGTCGAAGACCGGCGGCTGGGCGCTGGAACTGCAGGGCATGTTCTTCTTCGCCGCGCTGGCGGTGGCATTACTCGGTGCGGGGCGCTACAGCATCGGCGGACGTAGGGGCAAGTGGAATTGAGGACGGCGACGGCGACGGCGACGGCGACGGCGACGGCGACGGCGAACAGTGTTCAACCCAGGTGCAGCTCGTAGTGCACGTCGTTGCGGTCCACGGCCTGCGGGCCGTCGACCAGGTAGCTGTCCCAGCCGAGGCGGCCGAGCTCGCAGCCCTCGCTCATCGTGACCGGGCGTACGTCGGCTGCGCGCAGCACCAGCTCGACTTCATACTCGAAGGAGACGCCGGTAAACATCGCGAGCAGGCTTGCCAGGGCGCGCGCCGCCAGCCCGCCCGGCAGGAAGGCGGTGAAGCCCGCATGGTCGAGCGGACCGATGACGAGGCGCAGGCGCAGGTCGCGCTGCCAGACGCGGGCGCCGGCAATGGCGCGCGTGCCGAGCGTCGCGCTGTCGCTTCCCAGCACCGTCTGCTGCGCGGCCGGCATCTCGTACCAGGCACCGATGAACTGCTGCACCTGTACTGGCTGCCTGAAATATTCGGACAGCACGCGCGCCATCTGGCTGGCCGACACTGGCCGCTGGCGCAGCGAGGCGGCGAAATAGCCGAGCGATTCGTCGCGCACGGCGCCGTTTTCGGGCAGCGCCAGGCGCTGGCGCAGCGAGGGGTTGCCGAGACCGGCCAGCCCCAGCAGCAGGGGCAGGAAGCTGTCCTGGCCCTGGACTTCGTATTTCAGGTGCAGCCGGTATTTGCGCCAGGCTTCGTAGAACAGCGCCAGCGAGCGGTTTGAAAACGTATCGAGGAAGGAGCGCGCGCCTTCGTCCTTGTCGTCCAACTGCTGCGCCGCGACCCGTTCGGTGTAATGCGGCGGCAGCACGCCGTGCCCGCCGAGCAGGCCCATGAACGAGGGCGTGATGCGGATCCAGCGCAAGGTGTTCGCATTCAGCGCTGCCGCCAGCGACGGCGCATCGTGCCCGATTTCGCGCGGCTCGGTCTGGATGGCTTCGAGCTGGCTGGCCGGAAAGCGCAGCGAGGTCGAGTTCTGGAAGCGCAGGAAATTGGCGACTAACCCTTGCTTGGAGGCGCCATGGCGGCGCAGCCAGAGTTCGAGCATGCGGACGGCCTGGAAGTACTCGAAACGGTAAGGTTCCCGGAACAGGCGCTCGATTACAGCAGGCTCAAATCGCCGCTTTTGGGTAGGCATGTGAATAATTCTTCTCCGGTTTTGGCCGAGACGATCACCAGTTGGGTAAAACTGTTGGCGTGCACATAGAGAGCGAGGAAGCGTTCGACGATGTGGGCAAAGGCGTGGATGCCGCTGCCGATGAACGCTTCCTCGTCGATGCTCAGGCGCACCTCGACGCCGCGCACCAGGCAGGTGAACGGATTGCCGGCAAGCCAGGCGCTGGCGGTGCGCTGCTCGATGGCCTGGATGCCGCCGATCTGGCGCTGCGACGAAGGAGAACGCGGCAGGTCATACAGCGCCAGCATCTCGCGGAAGGCGTCGACGCCGCCCGCGGTGAGCGACAGGTGGTTCAGCGCCAGGTGCGAGATCAGGCGCCAGTGCGCGCTGCGCCCGCTGGCGAAGCGGTAGGACCTAGTCGGTTTGCGCAGGAAACTGATCGTGCGCACGCTCGAGCCGCCCTCCAGGAACAGGTCGCCCCCGGCCTGGCCATAGCTCAGCAGGGAGGGCAGGTCGCGGTTCGAGCAGGTCAGTTCCAGGTTCAGGGTATCGGTCTCGACCGCTGCAGGGTCGAAGTCGATGTCGACGATGGTGATCTGGGTCTCGAAGCCGGGGCTGCGCTCGAGCAGGGTGTCGTCGCGCCGCATCGCCCAGTAATGGCCGTTCTGGTCCGGCGTCTGGGCGTGCTGCAGCGAATAGAAGGGACGGAACTCGACCACGGTCTCGCCCTGCGGCGTCTGGCGCACCAGGTTCACCGCATCGATCGACTGCACCTCGAAGGCAAAGGCGCGGCGCGCGTCGCCCAGCACCGGGTAGCTCGCCGTCGTGTGCGTCAGGCGGATCGGCTCGCCGCGCTGGCGGAACAGGTTGACGACCGGCGTGCATCCCAGCAGCACGTTATTCGTCGACAAGGTGCCGAGCATGCGCGCTGTGTTCGAATCGCTGCGGATGCCGCCGAGTGCCAGGTGCAGGGTGATCGACTTGCTGCCTGCCGGCAGGGCGGCGGCCAGCATGGCCAGGTCCAGGTCGAAGAAATTGAATTTCTCCGGAAAGCAGAAGTATTCGGTCAGCAGCCGGTAGGCGCCATGCGAGCGTGCCGGAAAGTCGATCAGCGACTCATCGTCTTCGAAGCCGGCGGGTTGGACGGGAATGCCGGGCAGGGCGAGCCAGCGTCCATTGCCGTCGGCCTCGGCATAGGCCGCCACCGGGCGCATGAAGAGCGCGTCGCGCAAGGCCGCGCAAAACGAGGGTTCGCCGTCGATGAAGACACGCAGCAGCGGCAGGTTCAGCTGCGCCGGCGCTACCTGATCGAGGGTGGTGGACACCGTCAGGCTGATGCTGGAGGTGGCATTGGCCGGTGCGCGCAGCGCGTCCGGGGTGCGCAGGATGTCGGAAAACGCAGCCTTCGAGATCGCCAGGGGGACGACGGCGACCGGATACACGGTACGAAAGATGCAGGCGCCGCCGCGCACCGGGCGGGTGGTGAGCCCTGTACCGCGCGGGATGGTGCCGGCCGTGGTCTGCTTGGCGGCGCCGCCGAAATCCATGTGCGCGATCGAGCACGAGGGAAAGGGACGCAGGTAGTGCGGATACAGCACGTCGAACAGCGCTTCGGTAAATTCCGGGTAATCGTCGTCGAGCCGCTTGGCGATGCGCGCATTGAGCAGCGCGAACGATTCGATCATGCGTTCGGTATGCGGGTCTTCGCAGACCTCACCGCTGATCAGGAGCCGGCCGGCAATCTTCGGATAGCGTTCGGCGAACTCGCGCAGGTTGCGGCGCAGGTAGCCGAGTTCGCTTTCGTAGTACGGCAGTAATTGTTCCAACTTAGGCTCCCGCAGGCGCCGGGCGGCCCGCCTTGTTGATGCTGTAGCTCAGCGTCGAAGGCTGGAGGACGGCGTCGAAGTTGACCGATTCCTGCGCACTATTCAAAACGAGTAATCCGGTAATCGAAAAGTCGAGCCGGTTGACGGCACCCTCGCGCATCTCCAGCGCCGCCTTCACGTTGCGCAGGCGCGGCTCGTGGCAGGCAATCGTGCTTTCGATGCAGCCGCAGATATACGCGCGGTCGGCAGGACTCGACAGCGACAGGTCGGCGAAATCGTTCATGCCATAGCTGACGAGCGAATTGCTGCACTCCGGATAGCCTTTCAACAGGCCTTCCGGCAGCACCATGCGCGTATTCAGCAGCGCCTCGAGGTCGCGCGCCACGGCATCCTTCATCTCCTCGATCGACATGCGCGACGCCGCGCTTGCCACACCTGCGGCACCTGAGCCACCTGAGGCAGCGCTGCCCGTGCGCGTCGGCGCCCCGAGCAGGCGGTCGAACAAGCCTGGCGTGAAACCTTTCATGGCGCTCCCCCGTCTGTGGATCACGCAACAGTGTTACCGCGCAAAGCTCCGTCAACCTTGAAAAAAGATAAGGAAGAGCAATCGTCCGTCGTGGCGTTGTGCAATACCGACGTTTGCGCGGGCGCAAACACCGACCGTGGAGGGCAGTGCTACTGTTTCCGTTGGTAAAAGTTGCGCTCAGTACGCCACCATCATCGACAACCTTCAGGGATGACAGCCGACATGACGAGCAAAGTACTCTGGGGCGAGGGCCTGCTGCTGCGCCCCCAGCACTTCCAGCGGCAAGACCAGTACCACGAACACTGCCTGCAAAAGGGCATCAAGGCAGTGCACCCGTATGCCTGGGGAGTGGAACGGCTGGAGGTCGACCGCGAGGCGCTCGCCAACAATGTCCTGCGCATCAACGACCTGGCGCTGCGCTTCCAGGATGGCGAACTGGTCGATGCGCCCGGCCTTGATGGGCTGCCCGACACCATTGACCTGAGCCTGCTGCAACAGTCGCAGCAAACCGTCACCTATTACGCAGCCCTGCCGGGACTGAAACCGTTCAGCGGCAATTTCACGCCTGCCGGCCAGCCGGCGCAGACGGTGCGCTTCATGCAGGCCAACCAGGAAACGGCCGACCTATACACCCAGGCCGCGCCGGTGCAGCTGGCCTACCTGAAAAAAGCGGTGCGCCTGGTGTCCGAATTCGATGCGCGCGACGCCTTCATCCATTTCCCGCTGCTGCGCCTGCGCCGCGCGACGGTCGGCGGCTTCGAGCTGGACCCGGCTTTCGTGCCGCCCAGCCTGTCGCTGGCGGCGGCGCCGGTACTGTTCCAGCAGCTGCGGCGCCTGCTCGACGCGCTGCAGGCCAAGGTCAGCGCGCTGTACGGGCACCACCGCGAGCCGAGCCGTAACGTGATCGAATTTCGCTCGGGCGACATGTCCTCGTTCTGGCTGCTGCACACGGCCAGCTCGGCCTACGCGACGCTGACCCACCATTTTCATCACCCGAGCCTGCACCCGGAACGGCTGTACGAACAGTTGCTGGATGTGGCCGGCGGCCTGATGACCTTTTCGAAAAGCTGGACCCTGGCCGACCTGCCGCCTTACCAGCACGCCGACCCGGGCCCCGCCTTTTTAAAACTGCACACGATCATCCGCGAGCTGCTCGACACGGTGATTTCCTCGAAGTATTTCGCGATCGCGCTGAACGAAGTGCGGCCCTCGTACCACATCGGCGCCCTCGACTCGGGCAAGATCGACGACAAGACGACCTTCTACATTTCGGTGGCGGCCGACATCCCGGCCGTGCAGCTGGTCGACGTGGTGCCGCTGCGCTTCAAAGTCGGCGCCCCGGACGACGTCGAAAAATTCGTGCTCTCGGCCCTGCCCGGGGTGCGCCTGCAATACACACCGCAACCCCCGGCCGCCCTCGCCTTGCGCCCCGACACCTGCTATTTTCTACTCGAATCGAAAGGGCAGATGTACGAGCGCATGCTCAAGGCGCAGTCGATCTCGGTGTATGTGCCGGCGGGGATGAAAGAGTTGAAGCTTGAGTTGCTGGCCGTCGTGTCGTAAATGACCGACTTCTGGGTTGTGTCGCCAAGATGAAATGCGCGTCGCGGATTCGGTAGTAAATCGGATAGCGCAACTGGCCGGCGAATACAAACTGCCTCACGTGTGCTATCCGGCATTGAGATTAAGTACCAAGAAGTCGTCGAAGCGACGGGACAGCACGAAGGTTAGTTTGCGGTTCTTGTCAATTCCTGTCCATCGACGACCATTTTCCATACATTGCCATCCAGATAAGGCGCTTTGCTGACTACAAAGGTGGTTGCCATCGGTCCTACGCCGACTTCAAAATCGCTCCCGTTAAATGCTTTGAGGGGACCGGCCACCGAGGTTGTGGACCCGGCTTTTAGCCGCTTATATGTGACTGACCCGTCCTGGGTAATCAGTAGATACATCGTCTTTTCTTGCCACTCGCCGACATAGGCCGCCTTCTCTGGTGGAACCGGTTTGCCGCAACCGGCCAGGGAAATCAACACAAACAGCAATGGGAGCTTGAAAGCTTTCATAGGCGTTTCCGAGTAATGTAAGGCTGATATGAGCAGTACCGACGCGATAATTCTCTTCGGTATGCAAGGGAGTCCAGCGTCAAAGCCTGTAGTAGGTAGGCGCATAATTCCGAGCAAAGACTTTTCCTGGACATGGTCAAGATACAGGAGCCGATCAGGTAACTTTTGCGCGATGTCATCGCAATTTCACAGAGGCACTATTAAATGGATATCTTCGACGCACTGGTTTATACGAATCGATAGTCTCTACAGGAGAATGCAGCTATGGCTGGTCCTTTGATCGTACTCGGTGACAAAACCTCCCACGGCGGCTCCGTCATCGAAGCTTCCCCCCACAGCGATACCGGCGGCAAGCCTATTGCCCGCATAGGCGACAAGACCGTCTGCCCGAAACACGGGCCCAATCCAATTGTCGAAGGCGACGCGACCCTGATCGTCGACGGCAAACCGGCCGCCCGCCACGGCGACAAGACCGCCTGCGGCGCCACCCTGATCGCCAGCCAGCAGGCTACGATCGACAACATCTGACCATCCGATGACTTCCACCACCCTAAGGCCGCGCCGTACAGTGCCCGGCTGGCTCAAGACCGGCCTGCTGGCCGCCCTCGTCTTCGCCCTCTGCTGGGGCGGCGCCATCGCCTGGTGGCAATCGGCTGGCAGCGAGCCCGGCGCAGGAGATTTAGCGCTGATGCTGCTGGCGCTGCCGTGCGGCCTGCTGCTGGTATTGAGGCTGGGCACAAAATTCGTCCTACCGCGCCCTGCCGTGCCTGCCGCTGCCACGCGGCCTGCTCCGGGAGCATCAACCCCGGCGGCGTCAGCGCCGTTATTGGCGATCCTGGCAACGGCGCTGCGCTCTCCGCATGGCGCATCCGCGGAAGAACTTGCTGCTGCGATCGCCGACGGCAAGGCGCGGGGCGACCTGGATCCGGAATTGGTCGACGACAAAGGGTTCCCTATCACGACTGCGCGCAGGGAAGATGCTGCGGATGAGGCATCTCAGGAAGAGATCCACGATTGGCTAGCCGCTAACAACATGGCGGATATACGCTTCAGCGACGCGCAATGGCGTGCACTGACGCTTGGGACGGCAGTCGTACGCGATCTCGCTGGCCACGCCGCATCGGAATTGCTCCCCATGGAAGGCTGGCCGTCGACGCTTCGCCTGATACCAATCTTGCCCGCGACATGGACTGTCGAGCAGCGGACTTCGGCCAGCGCCTGGTTCAAACACGTAATAGCGCAATTCGGCTGGCCGCCAGCCAGCGTCATGTGTGTCGATATCCTTGCCGCAATGGGTTCTGCCCCATCGTCGGTACTTAGCCAATTCGCTTTTCAGGCCTCGTCAGCCAGTTCGCACCTGACCGCGCTCATCATTGCCTGCGAATCGAATATCGACCAGGAGACGGCGGACCGCTGGGAAACCGACGGCGTGCTCTTCACTCCGGCGCGCTTGCAAGGCTTGATTCCGGGCGAGGGCGCCGCCGGACTGTTACTGACAGATTTGGGTTCGATAAAGTCGCAACCAGACGCTGTTTATGCGCAGCTTGATCCGTTTGTCGAGGTACGGCGCGACACATCGATCGACGAGAACAAGCGCACCGATATGACACCGCTCGCTGGCCTGGTGGAGCAGGCGTGCAAACAAGCTGCCATCGAGATATCGGCTGTAGGAATGATCGTCGCTGATACGGGGGAGCGAGCCAACCGGACACTGGAACTGATGGGACTGGCATCTTCAGCGCTGCCCCAACTCGAAAGTTCTTCCGATGTTGCATGTGTCGGTGCAAGTAGCGGCACGTGCGGCGCCGTACCCTACCTGACGGCGCTGGCGCTGGCTCATCATCATGCGCTCGAGCGCGCAGCGCCAGCGCTCTGCATGAGTAACGAAGATTCGCACCATCGC
Source organism: Massilia niabensis (assembly GCF_042655085.1). NCBI lineage: Bacteria > Pseudomonadati > Pseudomonadota > Betaproteobacteria > Burkholderiales > Oxalobacteraceae > Massilia > Massilia niabensis. The sequence continues at coordinate 280,983 of NZ_JBHSMU010000009.1, forward strand.
TGCGCAACACTGGTTCGTCCAGCATCTTTGCAATCGTGATGTCGCCTTTGTGCTGACAACTGCAGCACAGCCTTGTCAGTACACCTTCGCCTGCCTACGGCGGGTAACTCCTTTACGACGCCCGCATAATGCCAACTATAAAAATCCTCGTATCCGCGATCCTGATCAGCCTGCACACAGTCGCTTCGTGCTCAGAGGTGACCTCTCCTGCCGAGAAACCTGGTCCCAATGCCGATATCGATAAACGTGTTCAAGCCCTGCTCACCAAAGTGAAGCGTTCACTTCGTCCGCTGAAGGCCGGTACGTTCGAGATGGGAGATTGGGGCAACGAAGACGGAATTCCTTATGACTTCGATACACACTCGCGGCCCCTGCATAAAGTGACACTGGATGGCTTTTCGATGATGGCGTACAAAGTCACTTATGACGATTTCGACGTGTTTACCGATGCGACGGGTAACGAAAGAATCAGCATGGATGCTCAGGGCATCAAGCATCGAGCGCCAAATCGCCCTGCCGGTGTGAGCTGGCACGGAGCCAAAGCATATTGTGGCTGGCTAGCGAAGCTGGCGAAGCTCCCGTTCGACCTCCCAACCGAAGCTCAGTGGGAATATGCAGCACGATCAGGCGGCAAAAAGATGTTATTCGCCACGGATAACGGAAAAATCGAAAGAGGAAGGAATTTCCCTCACAAATGGAAATTCGGCGATCCCGAAACGATTGAAATCGGCGGCTACCCGCCAAACCCGGCTGGTCTGTATGGTATGTCCGAGGATACTAAGGAATGGGTAATTGACTGGTTCGACGCAAACTATTACAAAATTTCACCCAAACGTAATCCGACCGGTCCTGAGTCAGGTACAAAAAAGATAAAGCGCGGCAGTGTCGAAGGTTCTGCTGAAATCTCTGCCATGGTCTTCATGCGAACCGCTTGAGCTTCTCATTCGCCAGACCCGCGCCAGCGAATGCTGCGACCGCCCATGGTTTTGTGAAGGCTGACGGCAGCCGTTTCCGAATACGTCGTGCGACGCCGCCTACACCCTGTCAGCTAATGCTCCTATTGGAGACTCCAGTTAAAGGACTACCATCAACCCCACAGTCATCACGCATGAAGGAGGGTCATATGGCAGGGAACAAGGAAGTCGACGCAGGCGGGGGCAAGGCAGATGGCGTGAACAAGGGGCCTGATTCGCTGTCGGGCAGGTCGGATCCGGCCGATCCGGATACGGGCCAGACCCAGCAGACAGGGCAGGATGGCTCGCCGAACAGCGGCCATTACACCGGTAGCCAGGACGCGCAAACGGGGGCAGAGGCCGGCCGCGACGGCGGCATCGTCAGCGCACCGCCGGAGAGCAACGTCGGGCCGCCGGGAGCGCCGCAAAGCAGCCGCGGCAGTGCTGGCGAGGAACGCGCAAAGGACAGTCCGGACCAATCCGGCGGCGGCGACACCCGCTAAGCGGGCAGCTCGCCGCTATGTTGCGGGCAATGCGGCGGCGCCGTGGACCACCACCCGGTCTCGTCCGCCGCGCTTGGCGGCGTATAAAGCCTGGTCCGCCGCTTCGATCAGGGCCGGCGCATCCTGCAGTCCGCCCGGGCTGAAGCTGGCCACGCCGATACTCAGGGTCACGTACTCCCGGATCGCCGCCGGCGCGTGGGCCAGCGCCAGCGCGGCTACGTGCGCGCGGATCGCATTCGCGTGATGGCGCGCCTGCTCCGGCGAGGTATCCGGCAGGATGGCGGCAAACTCCTCGCCGCCGTAACGGGCCGCCACGTCGGCAGGGCGTTTCAGCATGCCGGATAGGGCCTGCGCCACCGTCGTCAGGCAACGATCGCCCTGCTGGTGGCCGAAGTGGTCGTTATAGGCTTTGAACGAATCAATATCCATCAACAGCAGCGCCAGCGCGCCGCCATGGCGCTGCGCGCGCCGCAATTCCCGCTCCAGCGCCACGTCGAAACCGCGCCGGTTGGCAATCCCGGTCAGTCCATCCACATACGAGCGCGCACGCAGGGATTCGGCGTGCTCGAGCAACTGGCGCTCGCGGCCTGCCGCGCCGCTGACGTCGCGGATTTCGATCATGCACAAACGCGCCTTGCCATCGGTGAAAGGCGTTATCGAGACCGCCTGGTCGATGCGCTCGCCGTCGAGACTGCCTGCCTCGCGCAGGGGAAAGGGAGCGCGGCTCTGCGACTGCGGGACATTCGTGCTGATGCCGTCGATGAGCGCGGCCAGCACCGCGCTGTCGACGCGCGAGCCGCGCAACTCCGGAAACACATCCAGCAGCAACTGCCCGCCCACCCGCGCCGCCGAGCGGCCCGAGCGCGTCACCATCCAGCGGTTCCACAGGACGATGCGGCCGTCGGCGTCGAGCACGATGATGCCGCAGTTGACGAGGTTGACCGCGTGGGAAGAGAAGGAGGCGGCAGGGTCGGGCGCGGTCGTGATCACGGGTAGTTCAATTAGAAAACTGTCGATCATACCTTCCTTTTCGATACCCACGGCGATTGGAGAACCCTCTTTATTTGCCTGCTTGTCTCTTCCCATTGACCAACTCTTATGACGCGGTTGTGGCCGCTGGAGTGGGGGCGCAATAATTGGCAGTCGAGCCACCGCTGCAGTGCGCGTACGCCTTCGTTAAGGCCAACCGCAACCTGCCCGCTGTGCTCGTCCGTGCGGTGACAATTCGATAGTCTTTTGTGAACCGGCAACAGCTACCATGCGAGCCTGTACAGCGCTGATCCGTTGCAACGCAACACCGCCGAATACACCTGCTGCACCGTCGCTTCAACCCATAAAAAAACCTGAAAGAGAAAGAACAACATGAACAACCGCCATTTCCTGCTGAGCGCTACTGCTGTCCTCGTCCTGTCCGCCTGCGGCGGCGGCGGGGGCGGTGGGGGTGGGAGCACCCCCCCACCGCCCCCGGTGTCGACGCATTCGCCGGTCACACCGGCGAATGCGACCCGGGTCGCCAGTAACGCGTATGCCGCCGCCTCCGCGATCGGTGACTCGTCGACCTCGCTCAATGGCTTCCTGACCGGCGTGAGCGTCGGCCGCGCCAACATCAGCGTGGTGTCGCCGGTACTCAAGCTGGTGAAACAGGCGTATGCGCGCGACGGCCAGCCCTTGCTGACCGGCGTCACCCTGACCGAAGCCTGCACCGGCGGCGGCACCATCACGATCGATGCCACCGTCCGCAGCCAGGACACGATCAGCAACGGCGATGCAGTCAAGATCACGGCCAACAACTGTGTCGAAGACGGCGACACCTTGAACGGCGTGCTCGGCACCACGTTTTCGAACATCACCGGGGATATGCTGAACTCGTGGACCTGGACCGCGACGATGGACGCCCGCTTCACCCAGTTCAGCATCCGCAGCGGCAGCGAAACGGTGAGCGTGAATGGCGACATGAAAATCGCGATGATCCAGACGAATGCCACCACCAGTTCGGTCACCGTTTCGGGAAGTTCCCTGCAGACGACGGAACAACGCAGCGGGATGAACCTGGCATCGCGTAACCTGAGCGATTATTCGATGACCGGCTCGACCCGTGGCAGCACCGTCACCAGCACCGCTTCGTTCACGATGTCGGGCAACACGAGCGCGCTCGGCCAGTTCTCGTATTCGGTCAGGAACTTGCAGCCTTTCGTCACGAACGGCACCGGTATGCCGAGCGCCGGCGCGCTGATCGTCGAAGGTGCATCGTCGTCGGTCACGCTGACCGTGGCTTCGGCGACCGGCGTCCGCCTCGACTTGAGCGCCAAGGGCGACGGCGTGATCACGCAAACGACGAACCTGGCCTGGGCCGAGTTCCTGATGTCGATCTGATCGCCATGGCATCCTTCCTGCGCGCCACGATCGGCATACTGCTGCCCTTGTTGACGATCGACTGCGCCAGCGCGCAATGGCTGGGCGAGGCCGGCGTGGGCGCGCGCCGCGTCAGCCACCGCGAATACGACAACAGTGGCCGCCTGCTGGTGCGGGAAACGGGCTGGCTGCCCGGGGTGGTGCTGAAAGCCTCGCGCACGGCCGGCAGTATCACCGGGTTCGGCGCGCTGGACGGATACCGGCGCGACATCGGCTATGTGGGACGCACCCAGGCCGGGGTCGGCGCCGATTCGACGACGGCGACCACACTGGCGTCGCTGCGCCTGGGCGCGAGCTATGACCTTGGCCGCGGTACTGCCCTGACTGCGGCCCTCGAGACCGACCGCTGGAAGCGCACCATCCGCGGCACCAGGACAGCCGCCGGGCTGCAGGAGCGCTACCGGTCCGAGCGCCTGATCGTCGGCGCCGGCCGCACCTGGCATCCGGCCCTGGGCGTGCTCGGGGCCGATGCCGCCCTTGTCCTGTCCACACCGGAACGCATGCGTGTCGGTTTTTCCGGGCTGCTCGATCCGGCCTCGCTGGAAACACAACGCGGGCGCGGTGCGCGCATCGGCGCACGTTTCGTCCCCGTTGCCGCCCCGGCGCTGGCATTCCACGGCACGCTGGACTCGATCCGCGTGGCCCGCAGCGAGGATGTGCCGGTCACGCGCAACGGCCAGTTTACCGGCACCATCGCGCAGCCGAAACACACGAGAACGGCACTGACACTGACTGTGTCCGCGCTGTTCTGACACCATAAAAAAAATCCACGTCCCTGAAAGAGATTCATGAAAAAGATTGTCCTCGCCACCGCCGCCGCCATTGCTGTCGGTGCACTGGCAACCGGTTGCACCGTCGTCGATACCGGTGAAGTCGGCCTGCGCGTAAACTTCGACAAGACCATCGAAGCGGAAGAACGGGTCGCCGGCAGTTTTAATCAGACCATCATCGGCAAGATCCTGACCTTCCCGGTCAAGGACGTGAGTGTCGATGTCCAGAACCTGACGCCGCTCGCCGCCGATAACTCGACGATGAAGGAATTCGACATCAGCGTCATTTACAACATCACGCCGGCGTCGGTATCGGACCTGTATATCAACAAGAGCCGCTCCTTCCACACTGTCGACAAGTCCGACGACATCTACCTGATGCACGCCTACATCTACCAGACCGCGCGCAATGCAGTGTATAAAACGGCGCGCAAGTACGAAGCGCTGAACATGAACGACAACCGCGCCCAGATCGAGCAGGAAATCCAGGAAATCATGGTTGCGACGCTGAATGACGAAAAGCTGAACGGCATCGTGATTTCGCAGGTGCGCGTCGGCAGCATGGTGCCGAGCGACGCCGTCAAGGCCAGTGCCGACAACCTGGTGCGCGCCAAGAACGAAGAAAAAACCAAGGAAGTGGAAGTGCAGATCGCAAAGAAGGAAGCCGAGCGGATTGCAGCGCTGAATGCGAATGCCGGCGCGATCAGCTATATGCAGGCACAGGCGCAGATGAAGATTGCCGAGGGGATTGCCGAAGGCAAGGTACAGACGGTCGTGATTCCGTATGATTTCAAAGGCATGGTGAATGTGGGCGTGAAATAAGGCCGAAGCCGACTTATAAAAAAAGCCCGCGCAAAGTGCCCGGGCTTTTTTACGTCCAACGATTGCGGACGACCTTAAGTGACAAATGTTGGGGAAAATTTTCCCTGTTCCGCTGACGCTACGGATAATTTCAAGGCCCTGGACCGTCGCCCACCCCGCGGCGCTGGCGGTGTTGGGCGTGGCGCGGTAGGCGAGACCGATGAGAGACTTACGCCGTTTCTGCGACTAACTCGTTCCGCAGATAGTTAAACGAGCTCGCCGATTTGTCCGGTCATGCATGCAGCATGCCATTCCAGCCCATTGGTTCGGCGGTTTCGTGCACCGATGCGTACGCTTTTTCGGAAGCCATGTGCAACTGCCATGTGCATCCGCCGTTCGCTTGCGCCACCAGTTCAAGCGACGCACCGATTGCTGCGGCCCGTTCGACCATGCCCTGGATTCCCCAATGTCCGGGCCGGCCAGATCGGTGTTGTTCCCCGATCCCGCGGCCGTCATCGCTGATGCGCATCTTAAACAGCGCGGTTCCATAGTCCAACTCGACCTTCATATTCATCGCTTGCGCGTGGGCGAAGGCGTTATGGACAGCCTCCCGGCCAATCCCCAGCACCTCTTCAAACACAGACGCTCGCAACAAGCGCGCGCTGCCATGACACGCCAACATGAAGCACGGACCGTACTGCTCGGACAACTGGTGTCCGTGCAATTCAGCGCTGTGACCAAGTCGCCGGCATCAACGCCCTCGCGCAGTCCGCCGACCTTGTTGCGCCCCTCCACCAGAACATCGACCGCCAGCGTGAGCGCCTGATCCATTAACAATTTTGTGGACGGGTCAGCGGTCCGATTCGCGACGCGCTTGAACGACAGTATCAAGCCTTGCACGGACTGCAACAGGGTGTCGTGCAGATCGCGCGCGATGCGCTCCCGTTCGGCCATACGCGCTTCGAGCGCGAAGGTGTGACGCTTTAGTGCGGCACGCACGCGTACGCGGTACAGCAGCCACGCCGCCACTCCGACAGCGGCGGCGCACAAGAGCTTGAACCAGAGCGTTTGTGTGGGCGGCGGTATCACGAAGTCGATACGCGCGCCTTTCTGGTTCCATAGCCCATCTTCGTTGGCGGCAGTGACCCGGAAGGTATAGTTGCCGGGGGCAAGCTGGGTATAAAAGGCCGCGCGCCGCGTGTCGGCGTTCTGCCATTGCTGATCGATGCCCTCCAGCTGGTAGCGGAAGCGCACCTGCTGCGGTAGTGCCATGCTCAAGGCCGTATAGTCGATCCGCACCGTCTCGGGTCTCGGCGCAAGCGTCAAGCCCGAAACGGGCCGATGCTGCTTGCCATCCGCGTTCACCGTTGTCACGTGCACCGGTGGCTCCAGCCGGTTGGTAGCGAGGCGGGCTGGATCGAAACGGAATACATTGCCCGACGTTGAGAGGAACAACTCGCCGCTGGCGCTCTGCACCATCGAAGGAATCGGCATCATGCCCGCAGCGCCGCTCTGCAAGCCATCGTTTTCGTCGAACCGGCGGAAACGCGGCTGATACCCGGGTTTGGCGCGGCTGCGCGCCAGTTCGGCCGCAGTCACCCAGACCAGCCCGCGTGCGGTGTAGGCCCACAAATCACCATTGGTGGCAATCCCGATGCCTGTCGCGCCTGAAAACTGCTGGCCACCCTCGCCGAGGAAGGGCAGGATCCGCTCGCCGTCGAAATACGCCATGCCCCCCTCGCCACCAAGGTAAGCGCCCTTGCCGACCGGCGAAACATGCAATACGCCACCGATCGTCAGGCCATCGCTGGCGTCGAAATGACGCACTATCCCATCACGCAAGACTGCCAACTTTTTCAGGGGAGAAGCGAACCAGAGTGTGCCGTCCGGACCGGCGACGATGGAAATGGCCGCAAAATCGCGCAGCTGCGCGACACTGCCATGCGGCGTCCAGATACCGTCCTGTAATCGCCAGATACCCGACGGCCCAAACGAGGCCCACAATCCCCCGCTGTCGTCCTTTGCCAGCGAAAAGATGCGGGGCCCACGCTTCGAGGCGAATGGCGCAGGCATGGGAACCCTGCTCGACACGAGTCCCTGGACCCGCCACAGCCCGTCGTAATCGGCGCGCCATACCTCACCCTGCGTGGACCGATACACCACGGTGGTCATCGTACCCAATGTCGATGCGGGCGAGAAGGCTTGGGGAGGTGCATCGGCATGGTTCAGGTACATATGGTCGATCCACAGCTCGCCGGCGGCGCTGGCGGCCAGCGGTCGGGCTTCGCCAACAAAGGAAGGCAGGGACAGCGCACGCATGCGGCTTGGCCTGAACTGGTCAAGACCGGTAGCCGTAGAAACCCATATATTGTTTTCGCGATCTTCAAACACGGCGATGGGGGAACGCCCGCTGAGCCCCTAACGGTTACTGAACGCTTCCAGGACGGCCTGCTTTCCTTCGCGCTGCTCGCGCATCAAGCTGTTAAGTTGGGGAAACCAGATATTTCCCTTGCGGTCGAAGAGATACTCATTCAACGCTATGCTGTCGACCATCGTGGTGGTACAGAGCACCCAGAGTCCGCCGCGGAGGTCCCGCAGCATGTGCCGGATACTGCTTCCTTTGGGAAGCCCCGCGCGTTCGCCTATCTCGTGCCAGCGACGGCTGCGGGCGTCGAGCTGGAAGATCCCTTTGCCGTTACCGAGCAAGATTCGACCAGCGCTATCGCCCGCGACTGCCCCGATGACCATGGGAGGCAAGCCCTGCTTACCGCCGAACTCTTCCACCACGTCGCCACGCACGAGGAGCAAGCCACCGAAGCGTGGGCTGACCCACAGGGTGCCGTCGTCGAGCACGCCAAGCTTGTCCACGGCGCCCTGCATCGCGGCGCTCCCCGGCTGGCGGTACTGGGTGAATTTCACGCCATCGAACCTGAAGAGGCCAACCGAGCTGGCCAGCCACAGCCATCCGTCAGGCGTCTGTGCGATGCCGCGAATACTCGGCGGCACGCCGTCCTTGACCAGCCAGCGAGTATGCACGTGCGGAATGAGCGGACGCGCGTCCTCACTGCCTGGAGACTGTGCGGCAACGAGCTTGCCCGGCTGGCACGTCATGGCTGCAGCAAGTATAAAAATGCCAAACAGTCGGCGCTTTCGCACGAGAGATCCCTGAGTTAGCCAATTGTCATCTGATTTTAGTTAATCAAGGGTCTACTTATCAAGCACAACAGAAAAGGGGCTGCGTGCTGACGGCTCCGGCGCAGTGCTGCCGCTGCAGCGAACGGTGCCGCGCGTTCATCCGGCGCGGGAGCTGGTGGATATGGTGGCCGCGTTACCGCAAGCGTCGACGTAGTTCGATGATGCCGCGTTCCAGCGCCATGACCACGGCATGGGTCCTGTCTCTGGCGCCGAGTTTCGCAAGCACACTCTTCATGTGCATCTTGACGGTCTCTTCGGAAATGGAGAGCTGCTCGCCGATCAGCCGGTTGGTCTTGCCCGTCGACGCCAGCTCGAGCACCTGTGCTTCACGCTCGGTCACGGCACTTGCTTGCAAGTTGCTGCTGATCGAGACCGCTACCGAAGAGGCGACATGGATCTTTCCTGCATGAACAGCCCTGATTGCGTCGACCAGTTCGTCGCCGACGCCACTCTTGAGCATGTAGCCCGATGCGCCGGCTTTCAGTGCCCGTCTCGCATGGATGTCGCCTTCAAACGTGGTCAGCATAATCACGCGCACGAGCGGGTAATCACGCCGCAGGATCGCGGTAGCCTCGATCCCGTCCAGTTCCGGCATCTGCATGTCCATGATGACGATGTCGACAGGAGTACTGCGGCAAAGGTCGACTGCCTGGCGACCGGTCGATACCGCGCCCACGACCAGCATGTCCGGCGCGTCAGAAACGATGCCTGCCACTCCATGGCGAAACAAGGGATGATCGTCTACGATCAGGACGGAGATGGGTATCATAAATTCCAGCGAAGCCTGCCATTCGGCGCAAGATTGACACTCTGATAGGCTACTCGTTCGGCACGGGACCTAGTCTTGTACGGATTGCAACAGCGTATCATGAAGCGCGTTGGCATTCCTGTCGCGCCTGGTTAGCGCGAACCTCCAACACCCATATTCGGCTGTGTCGGTACGTGAGCGGATTTCGGGTGCAGACCATGCAGGTTCAAGGCATACCCGTCCAGTTGCGCGTGGCTAAGCGGGCCGCCACCTTTGTCGATCGAGACGCAACGAGCGACATAACCGCGCGCGAGCGGACAGACTCCCAGCGCCATGCGCACGATACGCGGCAACGACAGCAGGTTTTTCGCCTGGTCCGACACGCCGAAGCTGCCTCGAATCGCGGCGCCATCCGTGAACAGGATCGAGAAGTCGCAGCTGTCCGACAAGCGCCTTGCCTGCTTCCACGCTACCAGCGCCCGATCGGCATCTGTGAATTCCGACACGATGGCAGTCATGCCGCAGCGCGGCAAACAAAGGCGTATCCTGACAATCCCGATTTTCTCGTCCGGGTCGGAGGCAGGCTCGACAGCCATACGTCCGCTGTTCACCGCGTGGCTCGAAGACTGGAAGTGGTTCGATGTCGTTTTCATCTGCCTCTCATGTGCTGGCATGTTGTTGCAGTAGCGGGACACTGGCCGGCGGTAAATTTTGCATCAAGGCGAACCGGTTGCGATACTCGCTCGGCGAGACCCCTGCCACTTCCCGGAACACTTGCGAGAAATGACTGGGACTCCGAAATCCCACCGCCATGGCAATGTCGATGATGGATTGATTTTCGCTGGACAACATGCGCTTGGCCTGTTCGATGCGCAGATGCTGGAAGTAACGGGATGGCGCCACGCCACTCGCTTTCTTGAAAGAGCGGCTGAAGTGGAAGGTACTCAATCCGGCGAGCCCGGCCAGGTGTTCCAGGTCGAACGGCTCCGTCAGCCGTTCGCGCATCGCCCGCGAGACAAGGCGAAACTTGTAGGGCGCCAATCCATGGTAATGGCTCCCGGGCTCGCGCGGCGCGCTCGCGGGACAGGACACCAGTTGCGCGACCACGGCTTGTGCGACACCGTCGACAAAAGGCGTGGAAAGCGACGTGCTCTGGCTGCGTGCCGAACGGAGTAACTCGAGAAGCGCGCGCAAGGTAGGGTCTGCGCTGCCCGTGATGGCATGCCCCGGCAATGCTGCCGCCGCGTCGCCATGATTGTTGGCGCAGCGGCTCAGTACATTCCTGCTGATGTCTACGCGAATGCCTTCAAAATCCGATCCACACTGGTGAGCGCGCCGCAACTGGACCAATTCCGACGTGGATAGATAAAAATCGCCATCGCGTAGCAGCAGCGGTCCCCAACTGCCACGCTGTGATCGCCATTCAAGGTTGACGGCGCCGCGCGCAATCCAGACGAGTGACAGCCCTTGCCCGACATGGACTTCAGCACCTGCCATGAGACGACAGGAGTCGAGAACGTCGACGATACCGCCATTGTCTGCAAGCGCTGCCGGGACCGGGGAGTCGTGCTGCAGCGATGCATCTTGGGACGAGATGACGCTCATGATTATCAATCTGTCAGAATAGCAATAATGCTATTTTGCTGGCGGGCCGTGCTGGAGTCGACCTCGTCAGGGTGTAGAGCCGATACCTCTTTCGAGGTATTTCTAAACGACCTGCGCCGCCCGCTCCGGTGGTTTCTACTTCCGAAAACCGGTTTTTCCGAGCCCTGCCTGGCCGGCAACCGAAATCTAGATCACTGACAGCAGGCCGCCATCAACCACCAGCGCAATACCGGTCACATAGCTCGACATGTCCGAGCCGAGCCACACCACGGCGTCACCGATCTCGGACGGCTTTCCCAGGCGGCGCAGCGGCGTGCGCTGGCGGAAGCCTTCGGCCGCCTCCGCGATACCCGCGCTGGTGCGCAGCAGGTGGGTGTCGATGGTGCCCGGGGCGACCGCATTGACGCGGATGCCGTCCGGTCCCAGCGCATCGGCCAGCGCCTTGGCCATCAGCACGACGCCGCCCTTGCTGGTCGAGTAGGCGACCGTCATCCCGGCGCCGACCAAGCCGCCCATGCTGGCCATCAGGACGATGCTGCCTTCCTTGCCGTTTGCCTTCATCTGGCGCGCCGCGGCCTGGGCCGAGAACAGGGTGCCGTCCAGGTTGACGGCCATCAGGCGGCGGTAGCTCTCTTCGCTGACGTCCGCGCCGTCGTCGCGCGCCGTGATGCCGGCATTCGCGACCATCACGTCGACGCCGCCGAAGGGCGCGGCCGCTTCGATCAACGCATCCACATCGGCCTTCTTGCTGACGTCCGCTTTCACGAAGCGGGTGGCGACGCCCAACGCCTCGACTTCACGGGTGGTGGGGGTGCCGCCTTCGCGCGGAATCTCGGCGATGTCCGAGACCAGCACGGCGCGCGCCCCATGCCGGGCGGCGGAGATGGCGATGGCGCGGCCGATGCCGCTGGCGGCGCCGGTGACGATAACGACTTTGTCTTTCAGCAGAGTGCTCATGATGTCCTCTTTCAGTAAGTAGTTGTGAGGTCGAATGCGTTTCAGGCGCCCGGCAGCATGGCGGGCAGCACGCCGACCTGCTGCAGCAGCGAATACAGGTGGGCCACGCCCCAGTGCTCGGTGATGCGGCCGTCCTGGACGCGCATCACGTCGACCGTGTCGAACTGCACCTTGCGGCCGGTCGGAGCGACACCGAACAGGACACCTTGGTGGGTGCCGTGGTAGGTCTTGTAGGTGGTGACGCGGTCGCCTTCGGCGGCCTGCCAGTGGATCACGGCGTGGAAGTCGGGGAAGGCCTCGCGCAGGGCGCCGTACAGCAGGCGGGCGCCGGCCTTGTCGGGCGTGCCGCCGGGTTGCGGTGTGTGGTCGACGAAATCGTCGGCGAACAGGCGGTCGAACAGGGCGAAGTCGCCGCCACCCTGGACCTCTTCGGTATTCCTGCGGACGATGGCCTTGGCGGTTTCCGCGATGGCGTGGGTATCGAGCATGGTGTTCATGGTGTTCTCCTTCAGGTTGCGGGCTCAGCCCAGTTTGACGAGGTTCACGGCCGGCAGCGGGCCGCCGGGGAATTGCTGCAGGGTGCCGCCGACTTCCAGGCTGCCCAGGTCGATGGTGGCGAAGCCGAGGCGATCGGCCAGGCCGGCGACCACGCTTTTCGCCTCGCGGTCGTCGCCCGACAGGAAGACGACGCGATGCCCACCCACCTGTTGCGGATCGCTTGCCAGCACCGAGGCGAGCAGGGTGTTGAAGGCCTTGACGACGCGCGCGCCCGGCGCCAGTTCGGTCACCACCTGGCTCGAGTTGCGCCCGCCGAGTTCGGCCAGGCGGTAGCCTGGCAGCAGCACCGGGTTGTTGGCATCAATCAGGATGCGGCCGTTCCAGTCGATCCCGTCGAGGGCGCCTTCGAGGCGCGACCAGTTCACGCTCACGAACACGATGTCGGCGGCGGCGGCCTCCTGGCGCGTGCCGGCGCGGCTGCGCGGGCCGAGCGCCTCGACCACCGGGGCGAGCGACTCGGGGCCGCGGCTGTTGCTGAGGATGACGTCGATGCCGGCCGCGGCGAGGCGCTTGGCCATGGCTTGGCCGATGGCGCCGGCGCCGATGATGCCGACGGTGCCGGTGTTGATGTTGTTGTTGCTGTTGCTGTTGCTGCTGGACATGTTCTTCTCCTTGGTCAGTAATGGCACTCGGTGCCGCTTCGTCGAGCGTGTCGTTGTGAACGCCTGATGAAGTTAGTGTAGGTTGCCCTGTAACGGTGATAAATCCGCTTATGTATGCAGCACTATTCCTGAGGGCGTGATAATCGCGACAGGTAGGGCCGCAGCTGCGCAGAAGAAGAAAAGTCCTTATAGGGAGCGGGCTGGATCGCATGCGGCGCGTGCTCCATCTGGCCCGGACTGAGCGCCGCTTTCAGGCGTACCGCTTCCTGTGTCGGCGTGCGTCCGAACAGGCGCTTGAACTCGCGGCTGAACTGCGAGTTGCTTTCGTAGCCGACCAGCCGCGAAGCATGTGCCGCGCTGACGCCTTCCCGCATCATCAAGAGACGGGCCTGCTGCAGCCGCGTGGTCTTCAGGAACTGGATCGGAGTGGTGTACGTGACCGCCTTGAAGTGCGCGTGGAAGGCGGCAATGCTCATTCCCGCTTCATTCGCCAGCGCCGCCACGTCGACGGCATCGGCATACGATTCGCGGATGCGGCGCAGGGCCTTTCCGATTCTTCGCATACTGCCCTGGTGGCTGATGGCTGCACGGATTGCAGCGCCCTGAGGGCCGGTGAGAGCCCGGTACAGGAGCTCGCGCCTGATGCCTGGTCCCAGCACCCGGGCATCGGCCGGGCAGGGCAGTGCCAAGAGCAGGCGCAGCACGGCGTCGCCCATGCCGCCGTCAAGCGGGAGCCAGGCCTGCATGCTGCTAACAGGGGCTGGATAGGAATGCGTGTCGTCGAGGGCAAGAATCAGTTCGGCGGCAACCTGCAGGTCGAGCTGCACCGACAGGCAGGCCGCCGGCCCATCCCCTGGCTCCCATGCCAATGGCTTGTGCGGCGCTAAGGCAGTCTGCACGCGATAGCAGGGCTGGAAGAATGCAGGCATACCGTCGACATGGCGGGCGCCCCTGGCGTGACCGCACAGGATGACGATGCATGCTGGGCCGCCGGACGCCCGCGCGTTCCAGAATGCGGCATCGACCAGACAGACGCCGTCGAGGGCAGGCTGCGCGCCAAGGCCCGCCTGGTCCGGCGCCGCTACGAGCTCGGCGATCCGCGCGCTGCACGACGCGGCAGTCGGTTCCTGGAGGGGGCGCAGGGCAGTCATGTGGCGATCCGGTGCTGGTCAATAGCTGTATGTTGGCCGGCCCTTGCCTCTTTGTCTGTCCGGGCCTTGCTGGGCCTGTCGGGCAGTTGCTGTTTTTTGCGCTGCAACACGAATGCATGCGACATCGCGCTTGCCGTCACCGAAAACTTATATGAATAGGCAACAGAAAAAGATGATTCGGTCTTTCCCCTGAAACAATCGCCGCCCATACTCGTTGCGTTGTTGCAATGGTGCCGCTCCGACGCTGGGCGATGGACGGTGTTTTCAAGTCATTCGAATCTCGTTATTTCTGGAGAAGTCATGTCCAAAGTCCTTGTCCTGTATTACTCGTCCTACGGCCACATCGAGCAGATGGCATATGCCGTCGCCGAAGGCGCGCGCGCCGCCGGCGCCAGCGTCGACGTCAAGCGGGTGCCAGAAACCGTGCCGCAGGAAATTGCGGCCTCGGCCCATTTCAAGACTAACCAGGACGCGCCCGTCGCCACCGTGGCCGAGCTGGAGCATTACGACGCGATCATCATCGGCGCCCCGACCCGCTACGGCCGCATGCCGTCGCAAATGGCGGCCTTCCTCGACCAGACCGGGGGCCTGTGGGCACGCGGCGCGCTGAACGGCAAGGTCGGCGCCGCCTTCACCTCGACCGCCACCCAGCACGGCGGCCAGGAACAGACCCTGTTCTCGGTGATCACCAACCTGATGCACTTCGGCATGGTTGTAGTCGGCCTGCCATACAGCCACGGGGGCCAGATGTCGATCGACGAAATCGTCGGCGGCAGCCCGTACGGCGCGAGCACGATCGCCGGCGGCCAAGGGCAGCGCCAGCCGAGCGAAATCGACCTGGCTGGCGCGCGTCACCAGGGCGAACTGGTAGCCCGCACCGCCAACAAGCTGTTCGGCTGATTCTGCATGCAGCCTTGCCGCCCCATGGCCGGCAAGGTGCATTCAACGCTTCCCGCCCGCCCTGCGCAGCGCTTGCTCGCT
Source organism: Massilia niabensis (assembly GCF_042655085.1). Lineage (NCBI taxonomy): Bacteria > Pseudomonadati > Pseudomonadota > Betaproteobacteria > Burkholderiales > Oxalobacteraceae > Massilia > Massilia niabensis. The sequence continues at coordinate 296,219 of NZ_JBHSMU010000009.1, forward strand.
GTAGTTCACCGGCAGCCAGTCATACGATACCCCGCGCGCGGCAACCCTGCCGATGCCGGGGAAGCTGATATGCCCCGCCCCCACCAGATATCCCTTCGATGCCGTATCCGCCATGGCCGCCTTGCGCTGGCTGATCGCCGCCCCTTCATCGACATCGAAGCCGATCGCAATGCCCGGCGCATGGAACTGCGCATCCTTGCCGTGGATGAGGTCTCTCCATAGCACCAGTTTCTGCCCCTCGCTCTCGACTTCGTAGAACGCATGTCCCGGTGTGTGCCCGGGCGTCGGCAGCGCGCGGATGCCCGGCACGATCTCGGCGGCCCCGGCCAGGCGACGCAGCCTGCCTGAAGCGAGATACGGCGCCAGGTCGAGCCGCGCCTGGGCGAATGCATGGGCATGGCGCGGATGGCGCGCGGCGTTGGCCGGATCGAGCCAGAAGTCGGCGTCCGTTTTCTGCACGTGCACGGTCGCCCTGGGGAAGGCCGCCTTGCCCTGGATGGTCAGGCCGGCCGAATGGTCGCCATGGATGTGCGTGATCACGACGTCGGTGATGTCTTGCGGGTGGTAGCCGGCCGCATGCAGGCTTGCCACCAGCTTGCCGGCGTGCGGGAATACGGCGCCGGGGCCGGCATCGACCAGCACCAGGCGGCTGCCGGTATGGATCAGGAAGGCATTGATCGAGATCTCGGCCTTGGCTGGGTCGATGCCCGCGCGTTGCATGACTGGGGCGAGTTCGGCCGGGCTGGTATGGGTCAGCAGCTTGTCGACGGGCAGCGTCACGGTGCCATCGGACAGGGCGGTCACTTCGAATTGCCCGAGCAGCAGGCGGTAATAACCGGGGATGCTCCTGGCCTGGGCCGGGACCGCCGCCGGGGAGGGCAAGGTGGGCGCCGCTGCCGCCGGAGCGAGCAAGGCCGCGACCAGCGCGCCGAGCACACCTTCGTCATCGGCATGCCGGACTGGATAGAGATGTGGCTGGCGCCGGTCCTGTTCAGCGTGCTGCAAAAGCAGGCGCCGTCCGTACGGCTGTCGATCGTCAACACCGACCCCTTCCGCATCGCCTCCATGCTCGAGCAGGGAGAAATGGATCTGGCGGTATGCCAGACCGGCGTATTGCCATCCTGGTGCCGGCATCATGTCCTGCGCAGGATGCCGTTCAAGAGCGTCTTCGCGCCTGTGGGCATCCGCAGCGCCCGCAAGCTTTCGCTGGACGCCTACCTGGCGCGCACCCACCTGATCGTCACCTACCGGAACGCTTTCGAAGGCCCGGCCGACGCTTGGCTGGCGGCGCAGGGCAAGCGCCGCAAGGTGATGTTCGCCAGTACCCGTTTCGCCGTGCTCCCTTCCTTGCTGCGCGAACCCGCGACCATGGCCACGGTACCGGAAGCGATCGCCGCGCGCTGGCGCAGCGAGCATGGCCTGGCGGTCGTCGATTGTCCGGTGCCGCTGGACGAGGTCGTGGTTTCGGCGGCATGGCTGGCGGTGCGTGACAAAGACGCGCCGCTCCAGTGGCTGCGCGACGTGCTGCGCACTGCCGCGCAAGACCGGGCCGCCGCCGCAGGAGCGGCAGCGCGGCTGTAAACGCAACAAGGCCGTGCAGCCCTGGGGCATGCACGGCCTTGCTGGTGTGGAGACTCAGGCTGCCTGGCGGATCGCAGGGCGGCTGGTGCGTGCGTCGATGCTGAAGGCGCCGGCCCCGAAGGCCACCACCTGCAGCAGGCCGCCGGCCATCGCGAAGTTCTTCAGCAGGTGGATCAGCTGGTTCTGGTCGCCGAGCGCATTGTGGAAGGCCAGGCCGGTGACGATCGAGAACGCCGCCAGGCCCGCCGCCACCCAGCGCGTTTTCACACCGAGCACCAGCAGCAGGCCGCCGCCGAGTTCGACCGCGACGGCGATGGCGAAGCCAAGTGTCGCGAAGGGCAGGCCGACCGACTCGATATAACCGATCGTGGCGGCGGGTGCGGCGAGCTTGCCCAGCGCGCTGAAGATGAAAATGGTCGCCAGCAGGATGCGGCCGGCGGCGGACAGGAGGGCGGTGTTGTTGTTGTCGGTTGCGGTTTTCATGGTAGTTCCTTTCGTCGGGGTTGTTTTGAGTTGGCCGTCAGCGGCGGCATGGGATGAATCATAAGCCCGCCCTACCCATCGCGGAAGCCTATATAAATCGATGATTACCATCTATATCTTCGATACTTCCGCTCACGCCTTGCGGGAAGGGCACCATGCGTCCGGAGAGGATCAGGCAATCAATGGACAGGAAAGGGCATTGGCCCGCATCGGCGCGCTGGCTACGATGAAGCCTCGAATGTTCAACAAAGGAGGCCATCATGCGTACCGCCATCGGCTACATCCGGCACGAGCTGCTGCCGGGTGGGCGCTACGACGAGGCGCGCGGCAAGCGCCGCAGCGCCTACCAGGGCCGCTACTGGATCAAGGGAGACCATATCGAATACCTGGACGACACCGGCTTCACGGCGGACGGGGATTTCCGCGACGGGGTGCTATACCACGCCGGGATGGTGTTGTACCGCGAATCCGTCCCGCCGGCTACTGCACGGTGACGTAAGCCGTGGGCTGCGCCGGCAGCTGGATCAGCGCGTTCTTCATCACCGCCGCCTCGGTGGCGGGCGTGCGCCCGAAGAAGCGCTTGAATTCGCGGCTGAACTGCGAGCTGCTCTCGTAGCCCACCAGGTGCGAGGCGGTGGCTGCGCTGACGCCGTCCTGCACCATCAGGAGGCGCGCCTTGTGCAGGCGCGTCGTCTTCAGGTACTGGATCGGCGTCGAGCGCGTCACCGCCTTGAAGTGCGCGTGGAAGGCCGCCACGCTCATGCCGGCGTCCCTGGCCAGCGTGGCCACGTCCACCGGCCGGTCGAAGCTGGCGTGGATGCGGCGCAGCGCCTTGCCGATCCGGCCGAAATGGCTCTGCTGGTTCAGCGCCGCGTGCACCGCGGCGCCCTGCGGGCCGGTCAGCACCCGATAAAGCAGTTCACGCACGATGCCGGGTCCCAGGATCAGCGCATCGTCGCGCGAACTCAAGGCCGTCAACAGGCGCAGCAGCGCATCGCTCATTTCCTCGTTCAAGGGCGTCGAACAGATACCGGCGGCGGCCGACGGCTGCTGCCGGTGCCGTGCATCGAGCGCCAGTACCAGCTCGGCCGCGAGTTTCAGGTCGATCGAAATCGCCACTGCCAGCATCGGTTCCTCGCGGCTGGCCAGCGTATCCGACTCGAAGGGCAGCGGCACCGACAGCACCAGGTAGTGCTGCGGGTCATAGACATAGACGGCGTCGCCCAGGAAGCCGCGCTTGCGGCCCTGGCAGACGATCACGATGGAGGGTTCGTACAGCACCGGCACGCGCGCGATCGGGACATCGGCGCGCATGAACCTGACGCCGTCGAGGGCGGACAGGGTATAGCCTTCGCACGGCGCAAGCGCCTCGAGCAGGCGGACGATACGTTGTTGGCGTGATTCGCTCATGATTTGTAGGATCAGGCAATCAGCCAATAATATCCGATATTTTCCAGGCCGCGCGGGCGGACCATACTTCTCCCATCGACAACGCACATAGGAGAAGCACCATGAACGCAAGCACGGAACAGAAAGTCGTCCTTATCACCGGCGCCAGCAGCGGCATCGGCGAAGCCACCGCCCGGCACCTGGCGGCGCGCGGCATGCGCTTGGTCCTCGGGGCGCGCCGCACCGACCGCCTCGAGGTGCTGGCCAGCCGCATCCAGGCCGAGGGCGGGTCGGCCGCCGTGGCCCGCCTGGATGTCACGCGCCTGGACAGCATGCAGGAATTCGTCGACCTCGCATTGCGCCTGCATGGCCGCGTCGATGTCATCATCAACAATGCCGGCGTGATGCCGCTGTCGAAGCTGGAAGCGCTCAAGGTGAACGAGTGGAACCAGATGATCGACGTGAACGTGCGCGGCGTGCTGCACGGGATCGCCGCCGCGCTGCCGGTGATGCAGCGCCAGGGCTCAGGCCAGGTGATCAATATGGCTTCGATCGGCGCCTACACGGTCAGCCCGACGGCCGCCGTGTACTGCGCCACCAAGTTCGCCGTGGCTGCGATCTCCGAGGGACTGCGCCAGGAGGTCGGCGGCGACATCCGCGTCACCGTGGTGTCGCCGGGTGTGGTCGAGTCCGAACTGGCGGAGTCAATTTCGGACCCGGCCGGCCGCGAAGAGATGCGCTCCTTCCGCAAGATCGCCATCAAGCCGGACGCCGTCGCGCGCGCCATCGCCTTCGCCATCGAGCAGCCGCACGAGGTCGACGTCAGCGAAATCATCGTGCGCCCGACCGCCAGCCCCTACTGAGACCCTGACATGAAGACGGCCGGCATTATCCCCAAAATGGGAATACTGCCAGCCGCTTTTGCGTCTTTATCGCCGGGCTGGGAATGCCTACGATGGTCCTGTCAACAACGGAGGAACAGATCATGGAAAAAGATTTCAACGATAAGGTAGTACTCGTCGCCGGCGCCGGCTCGGGAATCGGCCGCGAGGCGGCGCTGCTGTTCGCCGCCCGCGGCGCGCGGGTGTATGCGGCCGACCTGAACCCCCAAGGCCTGGAAGAAACCCAGGGCCTGGCGCGCGCAGCGGGGGCGCAGCTGAGTACCGCCACCGTCAACGTGGCGCAGGAAGGCGAGATTGCGGCCCTGCTGGCACGGATCGAGCGCGAAGCCGGCCGGCTCGATGCCGCCTTCAACAATGCCGGCATCACCGGCGGCACCCACCGCATCGAGGACTACCCGGCCGACGACTTCGACCGCGTCATCGGCGTCAACCTGCGCAGCGTCTTCCTCGGCATGAAATACCAGATCCCGCTGTTGCTGCGCCAGGGCGGCACCATCGTCAACACGGCTTCGGTGGCGGCGGTCACCGGTCCCGGCGGCATGAGCGCCTATGCCGCCTCAAAACACGGGGTGCAGGGGCTGACCCGGGTGGCGGCGATGGAAAACGCGGCGCGCGGCATTCGCGTCAACGCCATCGCGCCCGGCTGGACCGAAACGCCGATGGTGGTCGCCAACAGCGCCCAGAACCCGGCCTTCGCCGCGCTCGCCAAGCAGGCGATCCCGGCCAAGCGCGGCGCCCACCCGCGCGAGATCGCCGAAGCCGCGGTATGGCTGTCGTCGCCGGCATCGAGCTACGTGCACGGCCAGCTGCTGGTGGTCGATGGCGGCATGACGATTGGTGGCTTCGAGCCCTGAGTGGGCAACTGCCGGTTTTACCGCCATCAGATCAAGCCACCTATGGTGGCTTTTTCGTCATGAGGCGGCGTGTTTCAAAGGCAATATGTCCGTTACACTGAGCTCTCTGATCCGCTGTCGGGCAAACTCCCATACGTTCGGCGGAAACATAGCGCGTCCCGCGATCCGGCACACGCGCGAGAAATCGCAAACTTCAAGCAGCTTGCCCGCGTACCGGTCGGCACCTTGCACCGGAAGCACAACTTACTGTTCAACAATCTCTTATATCGGTGGGTTATGTCTCGTCATTCCTTGGCACCTCCTACCTTGGCTTGCCTTAGTTTCCTGTTTGTGTGTGTCGATTCCATCTATTAACGCGACTGCACAACAAAAGACGCGACCTACCGAAAATTTCGGTCCGAAGTCCTGTTGAGATACGTTGCCTTGGGCGAACTTCCGCTTTCGTCCGGTCAATAGCTATCGGTCGAGGCTACGGAGGCAATGCTTGGCCTGCAAGGGCAAAAAAAAGCCCGCGCGAGGCGGGCAAATCCAGATCTCTGTACCGGCAGCCATCACATTGCGCACGCTTGGCGTCCGAAGCTAAAGGACCATCAGTGTGCCTGAGTTCACGTAGTGCGAGCAAGAGGAAGCGGTCGCGTACATAACGTTGCCCTGCCTTAACGTGTCCCGAAACTGCTCCTTTATTGCCTCTATAAAGCATTTCGTACGTCGCACCGCTCAGGCTGTTCATGCCGTTGTTCGTACGTACCAGCGAATTGACCGAGACGCCGTGGAGCGAGCGTCCTTCTGGTGCCGCTGAACATGAAGATCGTCTCCTTCAATATTATGTTTCTTGGAAACATTCCGCGCGATAATAGACGTCGCATGCATCGGTAGCGCTAATACCGTGACACGGTTGATTATGGAGGGGCGATGAGTTTGGTCAAGCGTGCTTTGGCACTGTACGGATGGTTGGTCAACGACGGTACGCCGCTGGGCAGCCGGACCGTCGCCAGCATGATCCAACGGTTCATGCTGGCCATCGCGTTCGCGGTCGTGTGGCTAGGTATGACCGACGATGTCATGGCACAGGGGGATCCTGTCGTCCTGCCGGCCGGACGACAGGTGATTCCAATGGTGCACACGCGCTGGCTCACCAAGGATGGCGTACCTCCGCAAATTCATGCCATCGCGCAGACGCCCGATGGGTGGCTGTGGATGGCCAGCACGAGCGGCCTGTTCCGCTTCGATGGCGTCGCCTTCAGCAAGTATCGACCAACGCCGGGTACGAGCCTGCCGACCAATATTACAAGGGTCGGCGTCCTTCGCGACGGAACCCTGTGGATTTCTCCGGCCTTCGGTTCGCTGTACTACCTCCGCAATGAGACGCTCGACCACTTTGACGCCAACAACAAACTGCCCGCCCACCAGGTTGATCACGTTGTCAGCGACCTGGACGGGGGCGACTGGGCCATTACCGAAACTGCACTCCTTCATAAGGAGAAAGGAGGACGAATTTGGAACGACCGCAGCACCGCCCCCGGTTTGCCCGAGAAAAGCTTGTTTCACGCGGTGTTCGTCGACAGTCGGGGAACGCTCTGGCTCAAGACCGATACTGCGGTCCTGAGGCGTGGCCGGCATGCCCTGCGCTTCGAGCGCGTTGCGGACAGCAAGTCACGTGGAGAGTTTCAGGAAGCGCCGGATGGCAGCATTTGGGCGTCGGACTTCGTGCTGGGCAGCTTGCAGCGCGTGTACACCGAGCGCGCCGATCCACGCCAGCAGCTGGTCATCGACGCACGCCATCCGTACGTGTTTCTCATCGACCGGCGCGGCAACTTCTGGACGCCAACGGACGGTGGTGTGATACGCGCTGAACTTGACCGAAAGGCGCCCAAGTTCCAAGGATTTACCCAGCATCAAGGACTGAGCGGCGCCCGCGGAGGGAAGGTGCTGGAGGACAAAGAGGGCAATATCTGGGTCACGACCGAAGGCGGCATCGATCAGTTCAGGAATGGCCGTTTGAAGGAAATTTCGTTGCCCTACTACCGGTCCTACGGTCGACCGCTTTTGGCTGGCGACAACGGCGAGCTCTGGATTGACCATGTCTACCTACGTGATCCAGAGGCCAGGCAACAGCCGTTCGGCCCATTATCCACGCTGAAAAGCCTCGAGATTTCGTTGTATCGGGACAGCAAGGGAGTGGTCTGGTCCGGCGCGCTCGACGGGTTGTGGCGCGTGGAAGGACTCAAGCGCGTCAAGGTGCCGCTGCCGCCCCCGTTCGACAAAGCGGACATGGTGAATATCTTTAGCATTGCGAGGGACACGCACGACGGTCTATGGTTGTCGTTCGGTCCAAGGGGGCTTTGGCGCCTGAAGGATGGCAAGTGGGCGCAGCACGGCGACATCGCCAGCCTTGCTGGCTTCATGCCCACCACGCTGGTCGCCGCGCCGGACGGTGCGCTCTGGCTTGGTTCTATCCGTAATACGTTCGTCATCTTGCGAGACGGTAAGGTGAACAAATTCAGCGCCGACATTGGCATCGATATCGGCACCATCCTGCAAATCGTCCCTAGCGGCGCTGGCGCCTATCTCGGCGGCGAGAGCGGCCTGGCATTCTTCGACGGCAAGCGTGCGCTGCAGATACGGGGTGAAAACGGGGAATCCTTCTCCACGGCCTCTGGCCTTGTCCTGGCGCCGGACGGGACATTGTGGGCGAATACCGCGCTGGGCCTGGTAAGCATCGCCCCGGCGGAATTGCGACGGGTCGCTGCTGACGCGGCGTACGGCGTGCGCTATCGGCGCTTCGACGGGAACGATGGACTGAAGGGATCGTCTCCGGCGCTCACGCCTCTGCCATCGCTGGTGCGCACGTCGACGGGAGAACTGGTGTTCTCGACGACCAGCAGCGTGTTCCACTTCCATCCGGACCGCAGTCCGACCAACAAGGTCGTGCCGGCCGTGCAGGTGACTGCCGTTGCGGACGGCAGGGCCGTGTTCCGGCCGGCCGCAAACCTGAAGCTGAGCGCGTCGCCGGAAACGGTCAGGATTGATTACACGGCCCTGAGCCTGTCGCTTCCCCACCGGGTACAGTTCCGCTACCGGCTCGAAGGCGTCGACAAGGCCTGGACCGACGCCGGTACGCGGCGCTCGGCTTTCTACACACAGCTGGCGCCGGGCCGCTACGTTTTTCGCGTGATAGCGGCCAACGATGACGGCCTGTGGAACAATGGGGGCGCGCAAGTCGCCTTCGAGGTTCCGCCAACGCTGACCCAGACGATGTGGTTCAAGCTGCTGTGCGCAGCGGCCCTGGCGCTGGTGGTGTGGCTGCTGCACCGACTGCGCCTGCATATCGCGTTGCGCCGCCATACCCTGGCGTTCGAAGCCCGAGCGTCCGAACGCGAACGGATTGCCCGCGACCTGCACGATACGCTGCTGCAGTCGGTACAAGGCCTGATCCTCTCATTCAAGCGTGTGGCGAACCGGGTCGCGGATGATCCTCCGACCCGGCTGATGATGGACCAGGCCCTTGCGCTGGCTACTGGCGTGCTGATCGAAGGCCGCAACAAGGTGGGTGGCTTGCGCACCGATGGCGAAACGGGCAACCTTGCCTCGGACCTCACGGCGCAAGGGAAGCTGCTGTCCGAACAGCATGGTCCACAATTCTTGCTGACCTGTCACGGCGCCACGCGGCCGCTGCGGGCAGCGGCGTTTCACGAAGTGCTGGCGATCGGGCGGGAAGCCATTCAGAATGCGTTCGTTCACGCCGGAGCACAGATCGTGAATGTCGACCTAGAGTACAGCGCCGACAGCTTCACCCTGCTGGTCCGTGACGACGGGCGCGGGATTGAGCCGCAGTACCGGGCCGGGCGCAGCGGACACTGGGGCATTCGCGGCATGGGTGAACGGGCTGCGATCCTCGGGGCCTCGCTCAACCTCGCGTCAGGAGAGGGGATGGGATGCGCCTGGCGGCTGGACATCCCGGCGCTGACCGCTTACGCGTCCGACGCTGGCACCAGCGATCCGGACGGCGCGGCACCTGACGCCAGCACCGTGGAGAACGCCGTTGCCGGCCGCAGCAAGACCAGCCTTCCTTAGGCAGCTGGTCTACCAACAGGCCAAGCGCGTGGAGCAGCTCGCTGTCTGAGCGGGCGGATGCGCCACGTCATCGTCGATGACGTGGCGCGCCTCTCAATCGGCCGCGGATGGCCGGCGCAGGCCAATTTCGCTGTAGTTCACCGGCAGCCATTCGTAGCCGCCCCCGCTTTCCAGCACCCGCCCGATGCCGGGAAAGGGAATGTGCGGCGCGCCGACCAGGTAGCCTTTGGCGGCCGCGTCGCGCAGGGCGGCCTTGCGCTGCGCCACGGCGGCGCGGCTGTCCAGGTCATAGCGAATGGCGATGCCGGGAGACCGGAACTGCAAGTCCTTGGCGTGAATCAGGTCGCCCCACAGCACCAGCGCCTTGCCCTCGCTCTCTACCCGGAAGAAGCTGTGTCCCGGCGTATGGCCTGGCGTGGCGATGGCGCGCACGCCCGGCACGATCTCGGCGTCGGCCGCGAAGCTGCGCACCCGTCCCAGGGCTTGGTAGGGGGCGAGGTCGCGTGCCGCCTGGTCGAACACGTGCGCATGGTCGGGGTGTGCGCCCTTGTTGCGCGGCTCCAGCCAGAATCGGGTGTCGTGCTGATGGACGTGCACGACGGCCTTGCCGAACACCGCCTTGCCGTCGAGCGTCAGCCCGGCCGAATGGTCGGGGTGCAGGTGGGAGATCAGGACGTCGGTGACCTGGTCCGGGCGGTAGCCCGCGGCTGCCAGGCTGGCGAGCAGCCTGCCGCTGTTGGGGAACAGCTTGCCCCCGCCCGCATCGACCAGCACCAGCCGGCTGCCGGTATGCACCAGGAAGGCATTGATCGAGGTCTCCGCCTGCTTCGGGTCGATCCCGGCACGCTGCAGCTGCGTCTGCATCTCGCGCGGACGGACGTTCGTCAGGAGTTCGGACAGGGGAATCGCCACCGTCCCGTCGGACAAGGCGGACACCTCGAATTTGCCGAGCAGGAGGCGATGGTAGCCGGGCAGTGTCCTGGCTTGCGACGGTGGCGGCGCGACCGCGGCGTCGAACGCCATGGCCGGCGCCAAGCCGCTCAGCAATGCACAGAGGAGGGCGCGCCGCAAGGGCGCTTTGAGGGAGGGCATCATGGAGTACTCCTTGATTGGTCGGTAAAGAAAACGGAGGGCGTTTCCGGCTCAGTCGATCAGGTAGCGCCATTTCGTCATATGCCGGCGCATGTCGACAGTGTCGCCGTCCACGATGAAGGCGCCGTCGCCGGCGTGGTGGATCAGGCGGCGCTCGTGCCGGGATTGATCGACCCAGATCTTGCTCACTTCGAGGATGAACAGGTTGTAGCGCTCCACCATCGTGGTATCGGCAATCTTGCATTCGAGGTTGGCGATGCACTCCTTGATGAGGGGTGCGTCAACCGTGCTGGCCGGCAACGCATGTAGGCCGAACGTGGCAAACTTGTCGACATCCTGTCCCGAACAGTTCCCGATGCGGGTGACCTGTTCGGCCAGATCGACGGTCGGTATCGAGATCACGCACTCGCCCGTCTCGCGCAGGGCGGTATAGCTATGGTCCCAGGGGCCAATCATGCAGGCCACCAGTGCCGGCTCGTGCTGCACCATCATGTGGAAGCCCATGGTCATCACGTTGTGGCCCCTGGGTCCGGACGTGGCGACCAGGACGATCGGGCCTGATTCGAGCAGGGTGTAGGCTTTCTTGGCAGGGAGTTCCTTGAACATGGCTTTTCCTTTCGATGTTCGTGTTGGCCGTATGTTCGCGCCGCGCGTGCATGCCGGTCCATCGGACGCTTGCGCCGGCTGTCGCAGGTTTGCTGTTTCTTGATACAGGGGAGGCGACATGACAGAGGTGAGAACGGAAGTAACCTCGGCCGAAGGAATGAAGGCGCACATTCCGGGGCAGATGCTGCGCGAACGCCGCGCACAGGCGGACGACGATATCTACGTCGAGATCGCCACGCGCAACGCGGTACAAGACGAGATCCTGGTGCCGGCGGTACCTGAACCGCTGCTGGTCTGGATCGCCTCCGGCGAAGCCGTGGTGGAGGAGCGCCCGCCCGGTGGCGAATGGCTGGCGGTGCCGGTACGGAAAGGCGACTTCTACCTGACCACCTCGCCGATACCGGTCGAAATGCGCTGGCGCAGCACCTCGCCGGCGCCGTTCACGGTCATGCACGTGTATGTCGGCCTGCCGCTGTTTACACGCGTGGTGCGCGCAGCGACCGGGCGGGCGCTCGGCGATTTCGCGCTGCGGGAAGTCTCGGGCGAACGCGACCCGGTACTGTGCAGCGTGCTGGAACTGCTGTACACCGTGCTTGCCGCGCCGGCGCAGCCCTCGGCCGGCTTCATCCAGGGCATGGCGCAGGCACTCACCTTTCACCTGGTCGAACATTACGAAGTCGCGGTGGATGGCCGCAAGATCGTGCGCGGAGGACTGCCGGCCCATAAACTGCACCGCATCCTCGACACCATGCGAAGCCGCCTCGCCGAGCCCTTCGAGCTCGCGCCCTTCGCCGACATGGCAGGCCTGAGCGTCTTTCACTTCAGCCGGGTGTTCAAGCAGGCGACGGGCATGGCCCCGTCGCGCTACGTGGCACGCCTGCGCCTGGAGGAAGCGCGGCGCCTGTTGTGCGAAACCGACCGCTCCGTCATCGACATCGGCCTGGCGCTCGGCTACCAGAGCCCCAGCCACTTCTCGCAGGTCTTCCGCCAGGGAACAGGCGTTACGCCGAGTGTGTATCGCAGGGAACTCGGCATCAGCCCTGGGAACAGCGGATAGCAAAATCCCGACAGCCGCGGCAAATTGCCGAAAGACCCAATCAGCGCACTGCCCGATCATGGTCCCGTGCTTCAACACATCGAAGCCAACCTTCACACATTCGAAAGGACCTGATCATGGAACTCAAAGGCAAAATCGCACTGGTGACTGGCGCATCGAGCGGCATCGGCGCCGCAACCGCAAAGAAACTGGCACAGGCAGGCGCCAAGGTCGGCGTGGCCGCCCGCCGCGTCGACCGGCTGGACGCACTGGTCGACGAGATCCGCGCCGCGGGCGGCGAGGCATTCGCGATCGAGATGGACGTGACCAACCCGGATGCCGTGCGCGGCGGGGTGGCGGCACTGGTCGACCGCTACGGCACGCTCGACATCGTATTCGCCAACGCGGGCCTGATGCCGGCTTCCGACATCGTCAGCCTGAAAGTCGACGAATGGAGCCAGATGGTCGACGTGAACATCAAGGGTGTGCTCAATACGGTCGCAGCGGCCCTGCCGATCCTGACCGCGAAGAAGTCGGGCCACATCATCACCACCTCATCGATCGCCGGCCGCAAGACGGTCCAGGGCCTGGGCGTGTACTGCGCCACCAAGCATGCCGTGGCTGCCTTCTCCGACACCTTGCGCATGGAAGTGGGCGCGCCGTACAACATCCGCGTGACCTGCCTGCAGCCGGGCGCCGTGGAAACCGAACTGTTCGAGCATGTGTCGGACAAGGGCTACCGCGAGCAGATGGAAGGCCTGAAGGATCAGATGACCTTCCTCAAGGCCGAGGACATCGGAGACGCCGTGGTGTATGCGCTGCAGGCACCCGGGCACGTCGACATCGCCGAACTCTTCATCATGCCGACGAATCAGGCCTGGTAACACCGCCGACAACCGAGTCGGCAAGAGGATCGCCGCGCGCCGCACAAGGAGCGCGCGGCCGAGGCGGGCCCGCTCGTTGCGGCCGGCCACGCCGCCCAACGGGGCCCGCCTATTCTTATATGAATGTGCAAAAGATTGCGACAATCCGGTCTTTCAGGGCGATGTCGTCTGAGGGACACTGACTCCATCATTGCAGCGCAAGCGTCCGGCATCGGTGCCGACGGTGAACCTGGTTCCGAATACCGGCTCATCAGACGCATCCGGGAAACGAAGTGCCACACTTCCGGCTCGCGCGGCGACGATTTATCCAACCGGAGGCCGCATGGAAACGCAGATTGTTCAATTTGACGTACCTATCGCTGGAATCAACGACCCCTTGCTCGGGCCCCCCCCTCGAGCAGAACGCTCAGGATCCAGGCCGTCGACATCCATGAGGTCCGCGATGGAAAAATCATCCGCACCTGGCACACCGAAGACTGGATGAGCGGACTGCGCCAACTCGGCTTTTTCGAACAGAAGGCCGCAGCCATGGCAAGCCAGTAGGCGAGGGCCCCAGACAGCAGGGCGCTCGCATGGACTGCAGCGTCTCCCTTCAAGCGAAAAATGTCCCGAAATCGAGGGCGCGGCGGGCTGCTACTGCTCCACAGGGGCAGGGCCGCTCATCGGAATCAACTTCATCGTCGACGCTGGTCCTGCTTCTGCATCCGGCAGGCCTTTCGATCGCACACCACGACCATTACTGGAGATATCCATGCCACAACAAGTCACTTCCAAAGCCGGTCTCGATGCACTGCTCACTCCCACCAACTGTGCACTGGTCCTGATCGACCACCAGCCGTTCCAGTTCGCCGGCCTGCGTAGCCACGACTCCCAGACCGTCGTCAACAATGTTGTCGGACTGGCGAAATCGGCCAAGCTGTTCAACGTGCCGACGCTCCTCACCACGGTGATGGAGGAACGGGGCGGCTACCTGATGAAGGCCTTGCAAGACGTATTCCCGGAGCAGAAGCCAATCAACCGAACGACCATCAATACTTGGGAAGATCCCAAAGTCACCGTCTGGGTAAAGGAGACCGGCAGGAAAAAGATCGTCATTGCGGCGCTGTGGACCGAGATCTGCCTGGCGATGCCGACGATCCAGGCGCTCGGCGAAGGGTACGAGGTGTATATCGTGACCGACGCATCGGGCGGCGTTACCCTGGAGGCGCACGAGATGGCAATCCTGCGGATGGTCAATGCCGGCGCGGTTCCGATCACCTGGACGGTCTTTGCATCCGAATTGCAGCGCGACTGGGCGCGCGAGGAAACTGTTCCGGCTCTGGCGCAGATGATATTCGAGCACATGGGCAATGTCGGCACCAGTCTGGCGTGGGAACTGCAGTTGCTGGAATCTGGTAAGCCGCGTTAAGCCGGCTTTTTCTGCGGCACCGTGCGGGCCTGCGCCTTACCTTTGAGGCAACGCGCAGGCCCTGCGACGTTTACATGACCCCGGCCGCGCGCAGTTCGGCCCCCAGGCGGGCGATGCCTGCTTCGCCTTTTTCCAGGGCGGCTTCGCTGGTGTGCACCGAGTAGTAGCCGGTCACCAGCGGATGCGGGTGGGTGGCGGAAGAGCCCAGCACGAACTGGGTATCGCCCCGTGCCACGAAGTCCAGCCGGCCTTCGCCCTTCTGGAACACTCCCAGCTCACCCGCCAGGCGCGCCCCGGCCGTTTCCAGCGTGCCGTCGGCAACCGCCACCCATGCCACATCGTGCCCGGCGGGCGGCGTATAGCTCCAGCGCTCGCCGTCCTTCAGCGTCACGTGCAGATAGTTGATTGGCGCGCGGGTCCGGATGTCGCTGCCGGCGCCCTCGTGGTTGCCGAGCACGACGCGCGCCGGCCCCGCCTGCTGGACGCGCTCCGGCGCCAGGTACATGCTGTGCGACGGCCCGTTCTCGTCTTCCGGGGGCAGGGCGAGCCACAGCTGGAAGCCGCGTACTGCACCGTTCTCGACCGGCCCCCCTTCGTGCCAGACGCCGCCGCCGGCGCTCATGTATTCGATGCCGCCGGTCGGCAAGGTTCCTTCGCTGCCCGTGGTTTCACGGTACTCGAGGGCGCCGTCCATGATGACGGTGACGGTGGCGATGCCGGAGTGCGGGTGCATGCCCATCTTGTGCCCGCTGGAGCGCAGGTGGAACAGATCGAGGAAGACGAATGGCTTGATGAGCCCCTCGGCACCGCTTGGGCTGATCAGGCGCGTCACACCGCCGCGGGTCGTGCCCCGGGTGCGGTAGACGATCGGGCGATGCTGGGTTGGCTGTTGGGAAGTGCGCTCAAGGCTGCGTTCGATAACGGTGTTCATGGTCGGTTCCTTTCGTGGTTGCCGGTAGAGCCCTTTCGTTGGCCGTTCGGTATGGAAGGATCTTACGAAGCCTATAACGATCTAGATAGCCTATATAATTCGATGAATACCATCTAAGGAGTCGATATATGCTCGACGGGATGTCCATGGACCAGCTGCGCACCTTCGTTGCGGCTGCGGACGAAGGGAGTTTTTCGGCAGCGGGACGCAAGCTGCGGCGCGCGCAATCGGTGGTCAGCCACACGCTGGCCAACCTGGAGCTGCAGGTCGGGTTCGCGCTGTTTGATCGAACCGGCCGCTATCCGGTATTGACCGATGCCGGCCAGGCCTTGCTGGAACAGGCAAGGTTCGCGGTCGGCAGCATGGACGCGTTCAAGGCCAGGGCACGTACATTGGCCGAAGGGCTGGAGCCGGAACTGGCGGTCGCCGTCGACGTCATGTTCCCGATCGCTAACCTGACCGCGGCGGTGCAGGCTTTCCAGAAGCAGTTTCCGACCACACCCTTGCGACTGTATGTGGAAGCGCTCGGTGCCGTGATCCAGCCGCTGCTGGCCGGCCAGTGCCGGATCGCGGTCATCGGCTCGCTCCCCGAAGTGCCAGCCGACTGCCATTCGGAATACCTGCTCGACGTGCCGTCGGTCACCGTGGTGGCGCCGGGGCATCCACTCGCGGCCAAACGCGGGATGATCCTGCGTTCGGTGCTGGAGAAGCACGTGCAGCTGGTGCTGACCGACCGATCGAGCCTGACCGCCGGCCGCAATTTCGGCGTGGTGTCGCCGAATGTGTGGCGCCTGGCCGACCTCGGCGCCAAGCATGCCTTCCTGCGCGCAGGCCTCGGTTGGGGACACATGCCGCTGCATATGGTGCAGGCCGACCTCGATGCCAGGGCGCTGGTGCGCATCAAGCTCGAGACTAGTCCGACCGCCGGACCGGGATTCGCCATGCACGCCATCCACCGCAAGGAGCAGCCTCCCGGCCCGGCGGGACGCTGGTTCGTCCAGCAGCTGCGCCAGTATCAGGAAGCGGGACCGGGCGGCAGCGTATAAGGGCTGTTGCGGAACAGGTCCAGCATCCAGTCGACGAAGACCCGCACGCGGGCGCTCAGGTGCCGGTTCGCCGGGTACACGATGTAGATCGGGACCGCGGGCGCCTGCCAGTCGCCCAGCACCTGCACCAGCGCGCCGCTGTCCACGTGGCGCCCGGTGATAAAGGCCGGGCCGTGCATGATGCCCAGGCCAGCCAGGGTTGCCGCCAGCATGGCGCTGGTGTCGTTGACCGAGACGAAATGGTTGCCCCGGACCGTGACCGATTGCCCATCGCGGGCCAGCACGATCGGCAGCTGCCGAGTCGAGCCGGCATAGGTATAGCGGATCAGCTGGTGGCCGGTCTCGAGATCGTCCGGATGGGTTGGCACGCCATGCGTTTCGAGATAGCTCGGCGTGGCCACCGTGGTCTGCGGCAGATTGCCGAGCTGGCGCGCAATCAAGGACGGGTCGCTCACGGTGCCGGCCCGGATCACGCAGTCCACCCGCTCGCCCACCATGTCCACCGGCCGGTCGCTGGCGCCGATGTCGAGCTGGACGTCGGGGTAACGCACATGGAACTGCGCCAGCGTCGGAATCAAGAGCAGCGACGCGATGGTGGTGCCCATGTCCACGCGTAGACGTCCGCGCGGATGACTGCGTGCGCGTGCCAGTTCGTCTTCGACCTCGTCCCACTCCTCCAGCAGCCGCGACATGCGCTCGTAGTAGGCGGCGCCGTCGCTGGTCATCGAGACCCGCCGTGTAGTGCGGTTGAGCAGTTTGATGCGCAGGTGGGCTTCCAGCGACTGCACCAGTTTGGTCACCGAGTTGCGCGGCAGCTGCAGCGAGTCGGCCGCCTTGGCAAAGCTGCCGCTTTCGACCACACGCACGAAGGCGCGCACCGCGGTGAGGTAATCCATTGATGCTTCTCCTTGATCAGTTCATGTTGGCCGCAAGACATTTTCAGATTATCACCTGAATGGGAATAGTGCAGCATCAAGCAGCTGGTTTATTCACAGTGCGCGATTGCCTACCATGGACTCACTCAACCACCACTGAACAGGGAGTCCACCATGAACCAGCAGATCCGCATCATCGAAACCGGCCAGCCATCCGTCATGCGCCTGGAAGCAACACCCGCCATCGGCCGTCCCGGCCGCGGCCAGGTGCACCTGCGCCACGAAGCGATCGGCGTGAATTTCGTCGACACGCTGTTCCGCTCGGGCGCCTTCAACGTGCCGCTGCCGCTGGCAATGGGCGTGGAAGGAGTCGGCGAGGTCGTCGCCGTCGGCGAGGGCGTGACGCATGTCCAGCCGGGTGACCGCGCCGCCTACTTCTTCTCCTTCGGCGCGTATTCCAGCGAACGCCTGATCGAGGCCCAGCACCTGGTCAAGCTGCCGCGCGAGATCGCCTCCGACACCGCCGCCGCCACCTTCACCAAGGGCCTGACTGCCTGGATGATGCTGTTCGGCGCGCACCGCCTGCAACCGGGCGAGACGGTGCTGGTGCACGCGGCGGCCGGCGGCGTCGGCTCGATGGTGGTGCGCTGGGCCAGGTCGCTCGGCGCGAACGTGATCGCCACCGTGGGCAGTGCCGACAAGGCCGCCCTGGTGCGTTCCTGGGGCATTGAGCACGTGCTGGACTCCGGCGACGCGCAACTGGCCGGGAAGGTGCGTGCACTGAACGGCGGCCGCGGCGTCGACGTCGTGTATGAGCTGGTCGGAAAAACGACGTTTGCCCAGTCGCTGCGTGCGCTGCGCGACGGCGGCCACCTGGTCCACGTCGGCAATGCATCGGGCAACCCGGCAGTCGACAAGGCGGAGCTCTCCGAGCGCGGGATCCGCTACGTGCAGCCTAGCACCGGCCAGTACGTGGGCGAACGCCGGGAACTAGAGCGCGCCAGTGCAACGCTCTTTGCTGCGATGAAGGACGGCGTGTTCGGCGAAGTCGCGCCGACGCGCTACCGCCTGCAAGACGCGGTCCTGGCCCACGAAGACATCGCCGCACGGCGCCTGAGCGGCGCAGCGATTCTGTTGCCTTGATTGAGCCGCAAGCGTCGCCTGCGCACGGCCGGCGGCCGTGTTATGGTGGCGACCTGCCGGCATGGGACCGTCGTCCCTTGCCGGCTTCGTTCATTTCCGTATCCAGCTTTCGCTTATGTCCTCCACCCCCGACATCCAGTTCCGCCCACTTCACCACGATGAATGGGAGGCCTTCCAGGCTTTGCGCCTGCGCTCGATCGCCGACATGCCCGAAGCGATCTATCCGACCTACAAAGAGGAAAGCAGCCGCACTCCCGAACAGGCCCGCGCGCGGATCACGGAGACAGACCACCAGGTGGTCTTCGGCGCCTACCGGGACGGCGAACTGATCGGCATTGCCGGCCTGCGCCGCGAAGCGCTGGTGCAGGTCGCGCACAAGGGGATCCTGTGGGGTGTGTTCGTGCACCCTGAGCGGCGCGGGGGCGGCATTGCGCGCCGCCTGTTGCAGGCCCTGTTCGACTACGCGCGCAGGGCCGGTGTCAGGCAAATCCATCTCAACGTCAACATCGACAACCCGCGCGCCGGTGGCTTGTACCGCTCGATGGGTTTCGAGGCGTACGGCCGGGAGCCGGATGCCATGCAGGTCGGAGGCAGGTATTACGACGAAGACCTGATGGTGCTGCGCTTGTAAGCTTCAGGTTCCGGAAACTCGTCACGCTCCAGGCGATATCCGAAGGCTTCGAGGATACGCACATTCAAACGCACGTTCTGCAGGTGGTAAGCCGCCCATCTTGGGTCT
Organism: Massilia niabensis; assembly: GCF_042655085.1. Classification (NCBI taxonomy): domain Bacteria; kingdom Pseudomonadati; phylum Pseudomonadota; class Betaproteobacteria; order Burkholderiales; family Oxalobacteraceae; genus Massilia; species Massilia niabensis. The sequence continues at coordinate 315,262 of NZ_JBHSMU010000009.1, forward strand.
CGTACCGCTTTGTCGCGTTCGCTTTCGGTGTCGCGGCGCAAGGCTTCTATCAATGCTATCCGTTCGTTAGGCAGCAAGTATTCATTTAGTACATTCATGTTGGTCTCCTCATCGCAGACAAGGCGACAACAGCCATGCTTGCAAAAACGGCGCAGGAGCGAATGCCGGTGGCCCGCTCCCACGCCGCTGGGCTGCGGCTATTTACCCCATTCGGGGCCGCCATCGGTACAGGTTTGTCCGCCGTCGACCGGCAGCACGATGCCGGTGATCCACTGGGCTTCATCCGAGGCAAGGAAGGCGACGGCCGCGGCGACTTCCTCCGGCTGGCCGGCGCGACGCAGTGGAATCCTCTCCCAGGCTTTTTCGAGCAGCGCTTCGTCTTCCATGATGCCGTCGACCATGCCGGTCACGGTCAGGCCCGGCGCCACCGTATTGGCGCGCACGCCGAAGCGGCCCATGTCGCAGGCGGTCGAACGGGTCAGGTTGGCAACGCCGCCCTTGGCCGCGTTGTAGGCGGCATGGCTCCAGCCCCCGCCCAGCGAGGACACCGAGCCGATATTGATGATCGCCCCCTTCGATTGCATCAGGTGCGGGATCGCCGCACGACTCATGTAGAACACGCCGCTCAGGTCGGAGCCGATGCAGGCTTCCCAGTCTTCGTCCGTCGTTTCGTGGATCTTGCCGACCAAATTCATGCCGGCCGCGTTCACCAGCGTGTCGATGCGGCCAAAGCGCTCGACCGCCGCCGCGACCACGGCGTCGCAATCCGGGCGTTCCGAGACGTCGGCCGCAACCGTCAGCACCCGGTCGGCAGGAAGACCGTGAAGCGCCTCCGTGAGCCGCTTCTGGCTGCGTCCGGAAATGACCACCCTGGCGCCTTCGTCGAGCAGGCGGCGCGCGCATGCCAGGCCGATGCCGGATCCACCGCCGGTGACGATGGCTACTTTGTTCGCAAATCGTTTCATGATGTTTCCTCCTCAAGTAATGGGTAACAGGGATGAGCGTCCGTGATGGCTGCTCAGGCTTCGTTCGGTGGAAAGTCGGCGCCACGGGAAACCTGCTCCCAGCCGCTGAAGTCGGTGCGCATTTCTTCCAGCTTCGCCATGCCGACCTCCATCGCCTCGTTGCCGAGCAGGAGATAGCGCGGCGGACGTTCGGCGGTCACGGCCTGGAAGATGGCCGCGGCGGCGCGGCGCGGGTCGCCCGCCTGCTTGCCGACCGAGGCGTGGTAGGCCCGTCGCGCCGCGCCTGCGGTGCTGTCGTAATCCGCGATGGGGGTGCTGGTCTCGTTCGCGGAACCGGCCCACTCGGTGCGAAAGCCGCTCGGCTCGACGGTAAGGACCTTGACCCCCAAGGGGGCGAGCTCCTTGGCCAGGGTGTCCGACAGGCCTTCCAGCGCAAACTTGCTGGCCGAGTAGTAGCCGACCGCTTCGAAGCCGCTGATGCCGCCGATCGAGGTCAGGTTGACGATGCAGCCGCTGCGCCGTGCGCGCATCGACGGCAGCACCGCGTGGATCATGTTGGCCGCGCCGAAGAAGTTCACCTCCATCAGCTCGCGCGCCTGCTCCGCGTTGGTTTCTTCGACCGCCGCGAAGTAGCCGATCCCGGCATTGTTGACCAGGACGTCCAGCTGCCCGAAATGCGCGAGCGCCTGTGCGGCCGCCTCCTTGCACTGTGCGGCATCGGTGACGTCGAGCGCCAGCACCAGCGCCTGGCCGGGGCGCGCCAGGTCGGCGATCTTGTCGGTCTTGCGTGCCGTGACCACGACACGCTGGCCCTGCCCGAGCAGGTGTTCGGCGATATGGCGGCCAAAGCCGGTGGAGCATCCGGTCACGAACCAGACGCGTTGTTCTCGTGCGTCCATGGGTTTCTCCTTTCCGTATCAGGCGGGCGAGCGGATGTCGAGGAAGCGGATGTCCGGATCGCCCTCGCACAGTTGGGGCACCTGCTGCATGAAGGCGCCGATGTACGGGGTCGACATGTGGAAGTCGAAGGCGGCGCGGTCACGCCAGTTTTCCAGCACGATCCATTCGGCGCTGTCGTGCCGCGACTGGCAAATCTGGTAGAAGCGCGAACCTTCTTCGCGGCGGGTTGGGGTGACGAGGGACAGCAGTTGCCGCCCCAGTTCCTCGTTCTTTCCGACGCGAGCGCGGAACACCGCGACGACCGCGAGCGACGCTGTATTGGTACTCATGGAATCCTCCTGTATCGAAGTGTTTGGTGGAAGTCATGATGGAGCAGGGGGGCACTACGATCTATCGGCAGCTTGCGTGCACTGTCGATGCATTGCTATCGGCTTCGGTGGACAGGCCGTTACCCCTGGACCGGCGGCTGCCATTGCCGGCTGTCGGCATAGGCGCCGTCGGTAGCGGACGACAAGTCGCGCCAGGTATCGATGTCGGCGCGCATCCGGTCCAGCTTCTGGAGGGCGGCATCTGATGCCGCCGTGCCGGCCAGGAAGCGCAGGGACGGCTGCCGATCGTTCACCAGCGCGACCAGGGCGCGCGCCAGCCGTGCCGGATCGCCCGCCTGGAACCCGTTACGTGCCTCGAAGGATGCGCGGATCCTGTCGCGCGCGGGGTCGTAGTCTGACAGGGCCGCGGCGCCGATACGCAGCGAGCGCGGGGACAGGAAATCGGTGCGGAAGGGGCCGGGTGCGACGATCGTCACGCGGATACCGAAGGGCGCGAGCTCCTCGGCCAGGGCCTCGGAAAAGCCTTCCACCGCAAACTTGCTGGCGCAGTAGATCGAACTGAAGGCCGACCCGCGCACGCCGGCAAGCGATGACATATTAAGGATATGGCCTGCGCACGCTTCCCGCATCGAGGGTAAGACGGCGCGGGTAACTTCCATCAGGCCGAAGACGTTGCTGTCGAACTGGTCGCGGATATCCTGTGCCGTGCTCTCCTCGAAGAATCCAAGGTGGCCATAACCGGCATTGTTGACCAAGACATCGATGCCGCCGAAACGCTCTACCGCCGCATCGGCTGCCGCCCGCGCGTCCTCAAAACGGGTGACGTCGACCCGCGCGACCATCAGGCATTCGCGTTCGCCCCCGAGCGCGTCCAGCACCTGCTCCGGATCACGCCCGGTCGCCATCACGCAGTCGCCCGCTGCCAGCGCCGCCTTGGCGATCTCGACACCGAGCCCGCGGCTCGCCCCTGTGATGAACCAGCTTTTCTGCATCATGTCCTCCCATGGAATGTGTGTGATTCCATGGTAGGAGCGATCGGGGCATGATTGAACGCGTAATCCTCGCGAGCTCTTGCCTGATTCTACAAACGTCCGCCGGGCAGCACCCACCGTTGGGCGGCGTCAGCTGCGCCAGCGCTCGGAGCCCTGGTCGAAGCCCTTCGCTGGCGCTAACGTTCGACTATTATTTTGGTAGAGGATTAGGCAAGAACTGTCGAAGATCCTGTTACCGCTCGTTGGGTGACGGCTCCTATACTTTTCATCACAGCAGCGGAATATCTGGCAAGGATCTGGCAAATGGCTACCGGTTCCGCTCCCAACGTGAAATCATTGATAGAGAGGTGGAAAAATGTTGAAAAGCGCACTCGCACTAGTCCTTGGTATTGTCTGCTCCTCGACGTTCGCTGCGGACGTTCGCACTGATTGCGCGAGCACAGGGAAGGAAGGCGTCGCCCAGCTTCACCGGGACTGGCTGATGATCGGCTGGGAACGCAATACCGGCGATCCAGACTTCAATTTCAGGAAAGACCTCGGCAAATACTACGACTTCAACAGCAAGGACCTGAACCTGTTCGACGATTTCGATCCAGAACTCAAGGTACGCCACACGGCGGACGACTACGGCAAGGTCTGGTATGGCCTGGTCCCCAAGTTCAAGAGCGTGCTTCACAAGATCACCGAGCAGCCGGGCGTAGTGGCGGCTGGGCCGGGCTACAGCCACTCGGTCATGGAGTTCGTGTTCGAAGTAACGCCGAAGCAGGGAGATGCCATGTATCTGATCTCGCGTACATCGATCCTGTGGCGCTGCACTGCCGATGGATGGAAGATCTTCAAGGAACACAATTCGGCGCGGCCGACGACTGCAGCGGCGTATCAGAACGCCAGGTCGTAGAGCAACACCGATAGTCTGAGCAACTGCAGCGACAGCGCTATCGGATCGGTAGAGTCAATCACATCATTATCGTTGGAGCACAATATGTCGCGAGCCTGCATGCGGGCCAAGCGAAATGGCTTGGACCGCATGCAGCTATTGACTCCGACAGAGCACTCCTTGCCTGCACTGCAGACCTTGAAATAAGGCCGGCTTACTCTACCGTCACCGACTTCGCCAGGTTACGCGGCTTGTCGACGTCGGTGCCGCGTGCCAGCGCCGTGTGATATGCCAGCAGCTGCAGCGCGCACACGTGCAGGATCGGCGACAGTTCGCCATAGTGTTCCGGCAGGCGGATCACATGCAGGCCATCGCCCGAGGTGATGCGCGAGTCGACGTCGGCAAACACGTACAGTTGGCCGCCGCGGGCGCGCACTTCCTGCATGTTCGACTTCAGCTTTTCGAGCAGCGCGTCGTTCGGGGCGATGGTAACGACCGGCATTTCCTCGGTCACCAGGGCCAGCGGGCCGTGCTTCAGTTCGCCTGCAGGGTAGGCTTCGGCGTGGATGTACGAAATTTCTTTCAGCTTCAGCGCGCCTTCCAGGGCGATCGGGTAGTGCATGCCGCGGCCCAGGAACAGGGCGTTTTCCTTGCGCGCGAATTCCTCGGCCCAAGCGATGATCTGCGGCTCCAGCGCCAGCACCGCGGAGATGGCGACCGGCAGGTGGCGCATCTGCTTCAGGTACTTGGCTTCGTCCTCATCGTTCAGGCGGCCGTTGACCTGCGCCAGGGTCAGGGTCAGCAGGAACAGGGCGGCGAGCTGGGTGGTAAACGCCTTGGTCGAGGCCACGCCGACTTCGACGCCGGCGCGGGTGATGTAGGCCAATTCGCATTCGCGCACCATGGCGCTGGTCGAGACGTTGCAGATCGTCAGCGTGTACGGCATGCCGAGGCTGCGTGCGTGCTTCAGCGCGGCCAGGGTGTCGGCGGTTTCGCCGGACTGGGTAATGGTGACGACCAGGGTCTTCGGATGCGGCACGCTGTCCCGATAACGGTATTCGCTGGCGATCTCGACGTTGACCGGCACCTTGGCAATGCATTCGATCCAGTATTTCGCGGTGAGACCAGCGTAATAGCTGGTGCCGCAGGCCAGGATCAGGACGCGGTCGATGTCCTTGAAGATTTTATAGGCGTTGTCGCCGAACAGTTCCGGCATGATGCCGGTGACGCCTTCGAGGGTGTCGCCGATGACGCGCGGCTGCTCGAAGATTTCCTTCTGCATGTAGTGGCGGTACGGGCCCAGCTCGGCCGCGCCGGTGTGGGCGTGCACGGTTTTCACTTCGCGCTCGACTGGACGGCCTTCGCTATCGACGATCCAGTAACGCGACAGTTGCAGGTCGACGACGTCGCCTTCTTCCAGGTAAATGATCTGGTTCGTGGTGCCGGCCAGCGCCATGGCGTCGGAAGCGACAAAATTCTCGCCCTCTCCCACGCCCAGGATCAGCGGCGAGCCCTGGCGGGCGGCAACGACGCGGTGCGGTTCTTCGCGCGAGAAGACGGCAATCGCGTAGGCGCCGTGCAGGCGTTTCACGGCCTGCTGGACGGTGTCGAACAGGTCGCCGTTGTACATGTGGTCGACCAGGTGGGCGATGACTTCGGTGTCGGTCTGGCTCGTGAAGACATAGCCCAGGCCGGTCAGTTCAGTGCGCAGTTCGTCGTGGTTTTCGATGATGCCGTTGTGCACCAGTGCGATACGGGCATTCTCTTCGGTCGGCGAGAAGTGCGGGTGGGCGTTGTGCGAGGCCGGCGCGCCGTGGGTGGCCCAGCGGGTATGGGCGATACCGGTGAAGCCTTCCAGGCCGCTGCCGGCGATCTGGTTTTCGAGTTCGGCCACGCGCGAGGTGCTGCGCGAACGGGCTAGGCGGCCCTCGACGTGCAGCGCAACGCCGCAGGAATCGTAGCCACGGTATTCGAGACGTTTCAGGCCCTCGATCAGGATGGGGGTGATGTTACGCTGAGCTACTGCACCGACGATACCGCACATGGACTTACCTCGTAATAAAAAATTAGCAATAAATCGTATCGTATGGCAATACGCATGAAATATGCTTTCAGAATTCAGCTATTTTTGTCATAAAATTTCACATACGCAGTATGATGAAATAATATTACGTTTATAGCCAAATACTTTTCTGGAATTTCATGAGCACACCGCTACCACTGCTGGACGAACTTGATCGTCGCATCCTGAACGCCTTGCAAAGTGACGCATCGCATACCAATGCTGAGCTCGCCGAGCTGGTGCACGTGTCACCACCGACTTGTCTGCGCCGCGTCAAACAGCTGACCGAGAACGGCGTCATCGAGCGCCAGGTCGCCATCGTCGCGCCCGAGAAAGTCGGCGCCCGGCTCACGGCCATCGTCGAGATCACGCTCGACGTGCAAGCGGCCGAACGGATGGCGCAATTCGAAAAGCTGGCGGCGCAGGAAGATGCCGTCCTGCAATGTTACCGCGTCGCCCCTGGCCCGGATTTCGTGCTGGTGGTGCAAGTGGCGGACATGCCGGCCTACCATGCGCTGGCGCACCGGCTGTTCGCCACCCACGCCAACGTGCGCAATGTGAAGGCGTATTTCTCGACCTTCAGAAGCAAGTTCGACACGCGCATCGCGGTCTGAAGAAGGTCTAGCAGCCGCCGCTGCCTGTGGACAACTTTGTGGAAGACTATGTGGAACCACACGGGGTAAGCACTGGATAAGCCAGTGGATACCCCTGTGATTTTCCTGTCGATATCGGCAGGGATAAGCCGTGTACAGGCGGTGGATTACTTCTTCGTTTTCACTGGACGAACCCAGCCTTCGATCGTCATTTGCTTGGGACGCGAGATGGTCAGCTTGCCGGCCGGCGCGTCTTTCGTGAGCGTGGTACCGGCGCCCAGCGTGGCGCCCTTGCCGACGGTGACGGGGGCCACCAGCTGGCTGTCGCTGCCGATAAAGGCGTCGTCCTCGATCACGGTACGGAATTTGTTGGCGCCATCGTAATTGCAGGTGATGGTGCCGGCGCCGATGTTCACGCGCGAGCCGATCGTGGCGTCGCCGATATACGCCAGGTGGTTGGCCTTGCTGTGCGCGGCGACCTGGCTGTTCTTCACTTCGACGAAGTTGCCGATGTGGACATCCTGGCCGAGTTCGGTACCCGGGCGCAGGCGCGCATACGGGCCGATCTGCGACTGGGCGCCGACGACCGCATCCTCGATATGGCAGAACGGCTTGATGGTGGCACCCGCGCCGATGGTGGCATTCACCAGCACGCAATGCGGACCGACCGTGACCCCATCGGCCAGTTCGACGCGGCCTTCGAACACGCAGCCGACATCGATGGTGACATCGCGCCCGCACACCAGTTCGCCGCGCACATCGATGCGCGCCGGGTCCATCAGGGTGACGCCTTTTTCAAGCAAGGCATTCGCGATGTTGAGCTGGTGGCGGCGCTCGAGTTCGGCCAGCTGCACCTTGCTGTTCACGCCCGCCACTTCCCATTCGGCCGTGGCGGAGACCGAGGTCACCGCCACACCCTCGGCCACCGCCTGCGCGACGATGTCGGTCAGGTAGTATTCGCCCTGGGCATTGTTGTTCGACAGGGCGGACAACCAGCGCTTCAGGTGGCGGGTCGGGATGGTCATGATGCCGCTGTTGATTTCGCGAATCGCGCGTTCCGCCTCGCTCGCATCCTTTTCTTCGACGATGCGCACGATGCGCCCGTCTTCGCGCACAATGCGGCCCAGCCCGAACGGGTTGGCCTGCTCGACAGTCAGGATGCCGAGCTTGTCGGTGCCGGCGGCCTCGACCAGGCGGCGCAGCGAGGCTTCGGTGGTCAGCGGCACGTCGCCGTACAGCACCAGGGTCGGCACGGTTTCGTCGAGCTGGGGCACGGCCTGCATCACGGCGTGGCCGGTGCCCAGCTGCGGCTGCTGCAGGGCGGTGTCGATCGGCACTTGTCCGTCAGCAGCGAGCCCGGCGACCATTTCCGGCACGGCTGCGCCGCCATGCCCGTAAATCACGCATAATTTACTCAGCGTCAGGCGACTAGCCGTATCGATAACATGTTGCAGCAGCGGCTTTCCAGCCAGCGGATGCAAGACTTTTGGCAGCGCGGACTGCATCCGCTTCCCCATGCCGGCGGCAAGGATGACAACATTCATAAGCCGTACTCAAGAAAAGTTTATAAGATGGAAAAGTTTAGCATGCATCCACCCTTGCTCCAGCGCACGCGTGCGCTGTTTCTGATCGCACTGATCGCCTTGACGGCTGCCTGCAGCTCGATTCGCCTCAGCTACAACAACGGCGACACCCTACTGTACTGGTGGCTGGACGCTTATGTGGACTTTGAAGGGGAACAGTCCGATTGGGTCAAACGTGACATCCGGGAACTGTTTCAATGGCACCGCAAAACCCAGCTGCAGGACTATGCCGCGCTCTTGTCCGGCTTCCAGCGCCAGCTGGCCGGCAATCCGACCCAGGCTGATTTGCTCGCCGGTTACCGCCAGATCCGCAACCGCACCGAAACCCTGGCGATGCACGCCGTCCCCGACATGGTCGACCTGGCGCGCTCGCTCACGCCCGAGCAGATCCGCCAGATGGAAGAGCGTTTCAACAAGAAGAACGAAGAATACCGCCGCAAGTTCGTCAGCGGCAGCGTCGAAAAACGCCAGGAGGCACGCTTCGACAAATCGATGGACCAGTTCAAACTCTGGTTCGGGAGTTTTAACAACGAGCAGGAAGCGGCCTTGCGCCGGGCGTCGGACGCGCGTCCGCTCGACAGCAACGTCTGGCTCGAAGAGCGCATCCTGCGCCAGCGCAAGATCGTGGCGCTGGCACGCAAGGTGCAGCAGGAAAAGCCGAGCAAGGAGCAAACCACGGCCATGATCACCGCGCTGATGCGCGAGTTCTTCGGCCGCATGGACGCGCCCGACCGCAAGGCCTTCTACGACAGCTACGCCAACTCCACGGCGAACTACATCCTGGCCGCAATCCGCATCGCCACGCCGGCCCAGAAGGCGCATGCCCAGAATCGCATGCAGGGCTGGATCAACGACCTGAATACCCTGGCCCGGGAAGCGAAATAAAGGGGACAGCTGCGCAAGCAGCTGCCGGTTTCTCACAAGCCCGGTTGCACCCCCGTCTGCTATAGTGCGCGCCATGCAAAAACGACCCCCTAAGCCACAGGGCCAGCATGGCCGTCCACGCCTCGCCCCCCAGCAGGTGCGCATCATTGGCGGCGCCTGGAAACGGCGCCTGCTGCCGGTGCTCGATGCGCTCGGCCTGCGTCCCACGCCCGACCGCGTGCGCGAAACCGTGTTCAACTGGATCAACCACCAGCTCGGCGGCGACTGGGAGGGGGCCGATTGCCTCGACCTGTTCGCCGGCAGCGGCGCGCTGGGTTTTGAGGCGGCCAGCCGCGGCGCCCGTTCGGTCACCATGCTCGACAACCACGGCCCGGCCGCGCGCCAGCTCGAGCTGAACAAGGAAACCCTGAAGGCCGACAATGTCACCGTGCTGCGCGGCGATGCGCTCACCGTGGCACGCGACCTGGCAGCGCGCGGCCAGCGTTACGACGTGATTTTCCTCGACCCGCCTTATGGGCAAGACCTGCTTGCGCAGGCCTTGCCGGCCTGTGCGCCGCTATTGAACGAAGACGGCATGGTGTTTGTCGAAGCTGAATTCGCCCTGCCTGACGGAGACGCGGCGCCGGACTGGCTCGCTCCATGGGAGCAGCTGCGGGCCGACAAGGCGGGCATGGTTTTCTATCATCTTCTGAAGTTGCACGAAAACAAGGCGTAAGCCCGGTATTTCCGCCCAATTTGCGGGCAAACAGGGTCCCATGCTGGGGCAACTGCCGGATTTTCAGGCATAATGCGCCTTTCTATACAGGTGTATCTCCAGGGAGCCGCAATGGTTGTAGCCGTTTATCCAGGTACCTTCGACCCGCTCACCCGCGGCCATGAAGATTTGGTTCGCCGCGCGTCCGGGCTGTTCGACACCCTGGTGGTCGGTGTCGCCGATAGCAAGAACAAGAAGCCCTTCTTCTCGCTCGAGGAGCGCCTGGAGATCGCCAACGAAGTGCTGGGCCATTACCCGAACGTGAAGGTCGAAAGCTTTTCCGGCCTGCTCAAGGATTTCGTGCGCGAGCACGATGCCCGCGTGATCGTGCGCGGCCTGCGCGCCGTGTCCGACTTCGAGTACGAGTTCCAGATGGCCGGCATGAACCGCTATCTGCTGCCCGATGTCGAGACGCTGTTTTTAACCCCGTCCGATCAATACCAGTTCATTTCCGGCACCATCGTGCGCGAAATCGCGATGCTCGGCGGCGACGTCTCGAAATTCGTTTTCCCTTCGGTGGACCGCTGGCTGCAGCAGAAAATCGCCTCGCTGCCGGCGCCGCAAGCCTGATTCTTCTCCTGAACCAGGCATTTTTGTAGAGCAGTAATCATGGCCCTATTCATTACCGACGAATGCATCAATTGCGACGTGTGCGAGCCCGAGTGCCCGAACGACGCCATTTCGATGGGCGAAGAGATCTACGAGATCGATCCGCATAAGTGTACCGAGTGCGTCGGCCACTTCGACGAACCGACGTGCCAAGTGCTGTGCCCGGTCGCCTGCATTCCGTTCAATCCGGCCTGGCGCGAAACGCGCGAAGAACTGCAGGCCAAGTTCGAACGCCTCACGGCCGGCAAGAACGCCGCCTGAGCGTCGGCGCGCCGCGCACGCGGCGTCAGCCGTCCTTGTCCGATTTCACCCCCGTGTTATGCTGCTTTCATGGGTAAAGAAGACGATCTGGCGGTGCGGCTGCCGAATTCGGTGAACGAAAATATCGGCACCATCGCCGAGTATTATGCTCGCCACGAGCAGCAGGTCACCCGCCCCCAGGCCATTGTCGAAAAGATGAGCCGTTATCTCGGCCACCCGGGTTACGTCTTCGGAAATGTCATCTTCATCATTGCCTGGATTGCCTGGAACCTGGCCGCACCCGAGTTCGGTTTCGACCAGTTCGACGAGCCGCCGTTTTTCTGGCTACAAGGTTTTATTGGCCTCAACGCCCTGCTCATCTCCACCACCGTGCTGATCCGCCAGAACCGCATGGCGAAGCTGGCCGAACAGAATGCCCACCTCGACCTGCAAGTAAGCCTGCTGGCCGAGGAAAAAACCAGCAAGATCATCGCCATGCTCGAGGAATTGCGGCGCGATTCCCCCGACGTTCCCGACAAGGTCGATGACGAAGCCGAAGAACTGTCCCACTCGGCCGACACGAATACGGTGCTGGAAGCGATCGAACGCGAACACAACCACGACAACGCCCACGAGAAGCACTGATTCCCGTCCTCCCTTTGTGCTTTTGCAGCATTGACATAGCCAACCAATCTTGATTTACAACAAGATTTCGGTGCTATATTGATATTGCTGTTTTAGCACGAGCATACTTTCAGGACGGGGTTTCAGTGAACATCAATAATCTGCGTATCGGCCAGCGCATGGCCATCGGCTTTGGCATCGTGATCTCCTTGCTGGTCATGCTGGCCGGCCTGTCGTATATCCGCCTGGCCGACCTGAACGCGGAGATGGCGACGCTCGTCCACCTGCGCCATGCCGACGCTGCCAGTGCCGCCGCCATGGCTGCCGCGCTGGCGCACACCACCGCGGTCACCCGCGAAACCCAACTGCTGATCCTGATGCTTGCCAGCGTGGCCGCCGCCATCTCGCTCGGCGTGGCCTGGCTGACGACGCAAAGCATCGTGCGCCCGCTGCGCCATGTCGTGAAAATCGCGCGGCGCGTGGCCGATGGCGACCTCACCAGCGAGATCCGCGTCGAGACCGGGGACGAAGCCGGGCAGATGATGCTGGCCCTGCGCCACATGAACGAGAGCCTGCAGCGCATCGTGCTCGACGTGCGCGGCAGTACCGAGGCCATGGCGGCCGCATCGAACCAGATCGCCAGCGGCAACATGGATTTGTCGTCCCGCACCGAACTGCAGGCCGCCTCGCTCGGCAGCACCGCCGGTTCGATGCGCGCCCTGACCGGCACCGTCCAGCAGAATGCCGACAACGCGCGCCAGGCCAATGTGCTGGCGGCGCAAGCCTCGAACGTCGCCGCGCGCGGCGGCAGCGTGGTGGCCCGGGTGGTCGACACGATGGGCTCGATCACCACCTCCTCGCAACGGATCGTCGACATCATCGGCGTAATTGACGGCATCGCTTTCCAGACGAATATCCTGGCCCTGAACGCGGCGGTGGAAGCGGCGCGCGCCGGCGAGCAGGGACGCGGTTTTGCCGTCGTCGCCGCCGAGGTGCGCAGCCTGGCGCAGCGCTCGGCGGCCGCCGCCAGGGAAATCAAGGTGCTGATCGGCGACTCGGCCGACAAGGTGCGCGAAGGCAGCCTGCTGGTCGAGCAGGCCGGCACCACCATGCGCGACGTGGTCGACAGCGTGCGCCGCGTCACTGACATCATGGCTGAGATCAGCGCGGCTAGCCTGGAACAGAGCGCCGGCATTGCCCAGGTCAGCCGCAACGTGGTCGACATGGACCTGAGCACCCAGGAAAACGCGGCACTGGTCGAGGAAGCGGCGCCCGCGGCGGCGTCGATGCAGGAACAGGCGGCCCAGCTGGCACGCGCGGTCGGCATTTCTAAACTGCATACCCCGGCGCCTGCCCTGGCGGCGAATGCGGCGGTGCGCCTGCCGGCGCCAGCGGGTGCATTCGACGACGCGCGTTAATTCACAGCGTCATCGACATGAAAAAACGCGGCGCCGGGAAACCGGGGCCGCGTTTTTTTGGAGCCTGTGAGCGTCAGGCGTCAATGCCGGTGGGACCCGCCGCTGCCGCCTTGCGGCTCAGGCCGGCACGCAGGACCAGCGCCAGGGCACGCACGACGCCCTGCAACAGCGGACGAAAGAACATGAGCAGGCTCGCGAGCAAGAACAGCATGAAGGCCGCGCGCACGGTTTCAGCAAGCGACAGCATGGGGAACGAAAACTGCACGAGGGTGGACGCGAACGACATGGGCTATGAATACGGATTGTTGTTGCAAGGAACTATAGTGCATTGCAACATATAAATCTAATTCTGTTTAATGATGTGCCTTATATTGATTGTGAATGAAATCGAGTACACTTTGAGGCAGACCAATCACCGCGCGCAAGCGCCAGCGAGCGACACGCCATGAGCTTTTTGACACTGGACCTGAACCTGCTGCGCGTGTTCGACGCAGTCATGACCGAGCAAAACCTGACGCGCGCCGCCGGCCACCTGGCCATGACCCAGCCGGCCGTCTCGAACGCGATCAAGCGCCTGCGCGAGAGCCTCGGCGACGAATTACTGATCCGCACCGCCTACGGTGTAAAACCGACGCCGCGTGCCGAAGCCCTGTGGCCGGCCGTGCGCGCGGCGCTCGCTTCGCTGGAAGCGGCCGTGATGCCCGAGACCTTCGATGTCTCGAAAGCGCAAGCCACCTTCCGCATGGCGATGGCCGACGCCACCGCCGCGTATTGGCTGCCTTCCCTGATGCGCTCGATCGAAAGCGAAGCGCCGGGCGTGAATATCCGCATGGTGCCGCTGACCACGCGCGAACCGCGCCCGATGCTGCTGCGCGGCGACATCGATCTGGCCGTCGGTTTCTTCCCCGGCGTGGCGGCGCAATTGTCCTACGAAACGGGCTCGCCGATTCGCCACGAGCGCCTGTATTCGGGCCAGTATGTGTGCGTGATGCGCAAGGGCCACCCGCTGGTCAATTCCAAGCTCGACCTCGACACCTATTGCCACGCCAACCATTTACTGGTGAGCTTTTCCGGGCGCGCGCACGGCCTGGTCGACGAGGCGCTGGCGCAGATGGGGCGCGAGCGCCGCATCCTGCTGACGGTGAACCAGTTCTTCACGGCCGGGCGGGTGGTGGCGAATTCCGACTTGATCACAGTGCTGCCGAAGCACCTGATGGTCTCGACCGGCATGACGGAAGCGCTGGTCTGGCGCGAACTGCCGTTCGCGCTGCCGGCCGTGCACCTCGACATGCTCTGGCACGAACGCGACGGCCGCAGCCCGGCCCACCGCTGGCTGCGCAGCAACCTGGAAGCGACAGCGGCGATGGCGACGCAGACCAAGACCGACCGGCAAGCGGCAAGCGGCGTAGAGCACGAAACACGTCATTGAGGCCCCCGGCCTCAATGCCTCTCTACCGAATCGGCAACTTCGTCGTATTCTTGACCTCTTCCATCACTGCATACGTGTGCGTCTCGCGCACACCTTTCTGCAGCAGCGTCTTGCCGAGGAATTCGCGGTAGGCGGCCATGTCCTTCACGCGCGCCTTGACGAGGTAATCGAAGCCGCCGGCCACCATGTGGCATTCCAGCACTTCCGGAATCAGCTGCACGCTCTGCTTGAAGGCGTCGAACACTTCCGGCGTCGTGCGGTCGAGCACGACTTCGATGAAGACCAGCAGCGAGACGTCGAGCAGCTGGGGGTTGAGTTGGGCCGTATAGCCCATGATGTAGCCGGACTCGTGCAGCTTGCGCACGCGTTCGAGACAGGCCGCCGGTGACAGGTTGACGCGGGTTGCGAGCTCGACGTTGCTAATGCGTCCATCGTTCTGCAACTCGGCCAAAATCTTCTTGGAAATCTTGTCCAGCATGCCGTCTCTCTCCAACATTAATATTATTTGGTTGAATTCTCGCACCAAAAACTATCTATTGCTAGTACCCGTTAAAAACAGAATTAATCCAGAAGAATTCCTTCTACAATCAAACGATTGAAGCACGTTCCAAAACGCGCGCCGGCTGCCACGCAGCCCGGCGCGTTTTGCTGTGCGCACCCCTCTGACTTGACCCTAGTAAAGACCACCATGCAGATCGCCGCCTCCCCGGCCACCACCTTCGTTCCTTTCGACGCTTTTCAATCGGAAATCAAGCACGAGCAGACGCCGCTGCGCGCCGCCATCACCGCCGCCTACCGCCGCGACGAAACCGAAGCCGTGCAATGGCTGCTGTCGCAGGGCGCCCGTCCCAGCCTTGAAGCCAAGCCGCTGGCGCACCGCCTGGTCTCAAGCGTGCGCGCGCAACGCACGCGCGCCTCGGGCGTCGATGCGCTGATGCATGAATTCTCCCTGTCGTCCGAAGAAGGCGTGGCCCTGATGTGCCTGGCCGAAGCGCTGTTGCGTATTCCCGACAGCGCCACCGCCGACCGCCTGATTGCCGACAAAATCAGCAAGGGCGACTGGCGCAGCCACCTGGGCGAATCGCCCTCGGTGTTCGTGAATGCCGCCACCTGGGGCCTGCTCGTGACCGGCAAGCTGGTCTCGAGCAACAGCGAGCGCGGCCTCGGTTCGGCCATGACGCGCCTGATCGCGAAAGGCGGCGAGCCGCTGATCCGCAAGGGGGTCGACCTCGCCATGCGCATGCTCGGCAACCAGTTCGTCACCGGTCAGACGATTGGAGAAGCACTGAAGAACAGCCAGCCGAACGAAGCGCGCGGCTACCAGTATTCCTACGACATGCTGGGCGAAGCGGCCCTCACGGAAAGCGACGCGCGCAATTACTACGCCTCGTATGAAGCGGCGATCCATGCGATCGGCAAAGCCTCGAACGGGCGCGGCATCAAGAACGGCCCGGGCATCTCGATCAAGCTGTCGGCCCTGCACCCGCGCTACAGCCGCGCCCAATATGCGCGCGTGATGAGCGAACTGCTGCCGCGCGTGCGCAGCCTGGTGCTGCTGGCCAAGGGCTACAACATAGGCATCAACATCGACGCCGAAGAAGCGGACCGCCTGGAAATTTCGCTCGACATGCTGGAAGCGCTGGCTTTTGACGCCGAACTCGCCGGTTTCGAAGGCATCGGCCTGGTGGTGCAGGCGTATCAAAAGCGCTGCCCGTTCGTGATCGACTACCTGATCGACCTGGCAAAACGCAGCGGCCGGAAGTTCATGGTGCGGCTGGTCAAAGGCGCCTACTGGGATGCCGAGATCAAGCGCGCCCAGGTGGACGGCATGCCGGGCTATCCGGTGTACACGCGCAAGGTGTACACGGATGTGTCCTACCTCACCTGCGCGGAAAAGCTGCTCGGCGCGACGGATCTCATCTACGCCCAGTTCGCCACCCACAATGCGCACACCCTGTCCGTCATCTACACCTGGGCGAAGGAGCGCGGTGTCGAGAACTATGAATTCCAGTGCCTGCACGGCATGGGAGAAACGCTGTACGACCAGGTCGTCGGCAAGGACAACCTGGACAAGCCGTGCCGCATCTATGCGCCGGTCGGCTCGCACGAAACGCTGCTGGCCTACCTGGTGCGCCGCCTGCTGGAAAACGGCGCGAATTCCTCGTTCGTGAACCAGATCGTCGACGAAAAAGTCGCGATCGACACCCTGCTGAACGATCCCTTCGAGGTCGCCCGCGCTGCCGGCTGCCTGCCGCATACGGGCATCGCCCTGCCGCGCGCCATGTTCGGCACCGAGCGCAAGAATTCCGCCGGCATCGACCTGACGAATGAAGACGCATTGCGCACGCTCGGCGCCGAATTGTCGCGCCAGCGCACTTACCGGGCCACGCCACTGATCGCCGGCGCGGTGCAGGGCGCCGACACGCTGGCCATCGTCAATCCGGCGCAATCGGCGGACGCCGTCGGCCAGGTGCAGGAAGCCGCGGCCGTCGATGTCGAGACCGCGCTGCAGGCGGCAAGTAGCTTTGCGGGCGAATGGCAAAGGAGCGCCAACACGCAACGCGCCGCGATGCTGGACCGTGTCGCCGACCTGTTCGAGGAGCATTGCGCCGAACTGATGGCCCTGGCCGTGCGCGAAGCAGGTAAATCGCTGCCGAACGCAATCGCCGAGATCCGCGAAGCGGTCGACTTCCTGCGCTATTACGGCGCTCAGGTGAAAGACGCACCCGCGGCGGAAGCACTGGGCCCGGTGACATGCATCAGCCCGTGGAACTTCCCGCTGGCGATTTTTACGGGTCAAGTGGCCGCCGCCCTCGCAGCAGGCAACGTCGTGCTGGCCAAACCGGCCGAACAAACGCCGTTAATCGCCTACCGCGCCGTGCAACTCTTCCACGAAGCAGGCTTCCCGGCGGCCAGCCTGCAATTGCTGCCTGGCCGTGGCGAAGTCGTCGGCGCCGCCCTGACCGGCGACGCGCGCGTAAAAGGCGTGATCTTCACCGGGTCCACGGAAGTGGCGCAACTGATCAACCGCACGCTGGCCAAGCGTGCTGAAGTCGAAGGCATCGACATACCGCTGGTGGCGGAAACCGGTGGCCAGAACGCGCTGATCGTCGACTCGTCGGCGCTGCCGGAGCAGGTCGTCCAGGACGTGCTGAGTTCGGCTTTCGACAGCGCCGGCCAGCGCTGCTCGGCCCTGCGCGTGCTGTTCCTGCAACAGGATATTGCCGACAAGACGATCCGGATGCTGAAGGGTGCGTTGGGTGAACTGCGCGTCGGCAGCCCGGACCGCCTGGGCACCGACATTGGCCCGGTGATCGATGCCGAGGCCCAGCGCAACCTGCTGACCCACATTGAGCGCATGAAGGTCACGGCAAAGAACCATTTTGCGCTTGAACTGCCGGCTGCAATCACCTCGCAAGGCACCTTTGTCCCGCCGACCGTGCTGGAAATCGGTTCTTTGGCGGAACTGAAGCAGGAAGTGTTCGGCCCGGTGCTGCACGTCGTGCGCTACCGCCGCGCCGACCTGGGCAAGGTCGTTGATTCGATCAACGCCACCGGCTACGGCCTGACCCTGGGCGTGCATTCGCGCATTGATGAAACCACCGATTTCATTACCAGCCGCGCGCATGTCGGCAACATCTACGTCAACCGCAACATTGTCGGCGCGGTGGTCGGCGTCCAGCCCTTCGGCGGCGAGGGTAAATCCGGCACGGGACCGAAAGCCGGCGGTCCGCTCTACATCAAGCGCCTGCAGCGCAACGCTGCGGCCCTGCTCGAGCACGGCCGGCAGCCGTATGCCGCCATGGTCGAGCTGATGGTATGGGCGCGCACCCATGGCCATGACAAGCTGGTCAGCCTGGGGGAAAGCTACGCCCGCACCCAACTGAATGGGGTCACGCTCGATTTACCCGGCCCGACCGGTGAGCGCAACCGCCTGTCATTCAGCCCGCGCGGCGTGGTGCTGTGCGCGGCCGTGTCAACCGAAGCAATGCTGAATCAATTGGCAGCTGCGATGGCAACCGGTAACCGCGCCCTGGTACTCGCCGGCGCGCAGCTGAACATGCCGGATGACCTGCCGCCGGAAGTCAAGGACCGCATTCGATTCATCGGTGCGCAGGAGGTAGACAAGTGCGATTTCCGGATCGCGCTGGTCGAGGCGGGAATGAAAGGGGAGTTGCGCTCGCAACTGGCGGCCCGTCCGGGCTCGATCGTCAGCATCGTCGATACCGATGGCGTGGCGCCGATTGCCCTGTGGCGCCTGGTGGCTGAACGTGCCCTGTGTGTCAACACGACCGCCGCTGGCGGCAACGCAAGCCTGATGACGCTGGGACTGTAATCATGTAGATGTTTTGTCGTTTAAAAATTGGAGGAAGACATGCTAGTTGGCGTTCCAAAAGAGATAAAAAACCACGAGTACCGGGTCGGCCTGACCCCGCCTTCCGTGCGCGAACTGGTCGCACGGGGGCATGGAGTGATTGTCCAGAAGAACGCCGGCAGCGAGATCGGCCTGCTGGATGAACAATACCTGGCCGCCGGCGCATCGGTCGTGGAGACGGCGCAGGAGATTTTTTCCCGCGCTGACATGATCGTGAAGGTGAAGGAGCCGCAGCCGGGCGAATGCGCAATGCTGCGCGAAGGCCAGATTCTCTACACGTATTTGCACCTGGCCCCCGATCCGGAACAGACGGCGGCGCTGGTGAAATCAGGCGCGGTCTGCATTGCCTACGAAACCATCACCGGCCAGGGCGGTGGCTTGCCGCTGCTCGCGCCGATGAGCGAAGTGGCGGGGCGCATGTCGATCCAGGCCGGCGCCGCCCACCTCGAGAAATCGAAGGGCGGCATGGGCCTGCTGCTGGGCGGCGTGCCGGGCGTGGCGCCGGGTCATGTGGTCATCATTGGCGCCGGGGTGGTCGGCACGAATGCCTTGCAGATGGCGGTTGGCACCGGTGCCCGCGTGACCGTGCTCGATAAAAACATCGACCGCCTGCGCCAGCTCGACCTGGTTTACGGCAATCGCATCGCGACCCTGTATTCGAACGCCCATGCGATCGAGGAAGCCGTGCTCTCGAGCGATCTCGTCATTGGTGGCGTGCTGGTGCCGGGCGCGGCGGCGCCGAAACTGGTCACCCGCGACATGATTTCACGCATGAAGAAGGGCGCCGTCGTGGTCGACGTGGCGATCGACCAGGGTGGCTGTTTCGAGACTTCGCGCGCCACTACCCATGCCGACCCGACCTTCGTCGTCGATGGCGTGGTGCATTACTGCGTGGCGAACATGCCGGGCGCCGTGGCGCGCACCTCCACCTTTGCCCTGAATAACGCGACGATCGGGCACGCCGTGGCACTGGCGACCAAAGGCTGGCGGCGTGCATTGGCGGAGGATATCCACCTGCGCAATGGCCTGAACGTCGGTCTCGGTAAAGTCACCTACCAGGCCGTGGCGGAAACGCTGGGCTACGACTACGTGCCGGCCGACTCTCTGCTGGCCTGAACTTCAGTTTCAACCCTCACTTGAAACCTTATCCGCCTGCAGGCAAAAGCGCCTGACGATGTGAAAGGCATACCGCGCGGCCACTGACTTCACGAAACGCATGAAGTCGGTGGCCGCGTTTTCATTGGCGTTGTCCGAAATCGTCCTGACCACCCCACAGGGCACGCCGAGCTCGTAACACACCTGGGCCACTGCCGCCCCCTCCATTTCGACCGCCACCAGCCCGGGAAGGGCATCGTTGAGGCTGTTGATGTGGCTGGCATCGTTCACAAACTGGTCGCCGCTGGCCACCAGGCCGCGGTGGATGCGCGGTTGCACCAACCCGAACACGGTTTTTTCGCGTGCATCGATGGCTTCTTCGAAATCGCGGTCCAGGAAAGCCTGCGCCGCATCGGCCAGCCGCGTTCCCAGGCGGTGATCGGCCGGAAAATGCGACAGGCCGGTCAGCGGCACTTCAAAGCGTGGAAACAAGGGACTGGCATCCATGTCGTGCTGGACCAGCGATTCGGCCACCACGATGTCCCCCACCTGCACCGTTTTGTCCCCAGCGCCGGCAACGCCGGTAAACAGAATGTGCGTAACTCCGAACTTTTCCACAAGCGTTGTCGCTGTCATGGCTGCGGCAACCTTGCCTATACGCGACAGGACGCACACAGCGTCGATTTCAAAGAGCTTTCCGACCCAGTACTCGCGCTGACCATGGATGAGCTTGTAGGGGCCCTGCATGGCTTCCACGAGCCCCTGTTGTTCTTCGTACAGCGCGCTGATGATTCCGAGACGCATATTTTTGTTCGTTTTTTGCCAGGTTGGATGAGATACAGGCGTGTTTCAGGTGTTTTCGCCTTTGCCGGAAGCGGGTTGTCCTGCTTTTCCGCTCTTTCAGATGTTTACAGTAATAAATGTATATATAAAGCTGGTAGTAGTAGTAAACGTCGACTTTGCTGTGGATAAGAAGGGTTTACTCCACAAGATCAGCAGTTTACGTGCTGCCGAACGAGCGGGACAAGGATTGTATCGAGCTTGCACGGATGTTGGAGAAAAAAACAGTTGTCTTCAGTAAACGTGTTTCTGCACATTGGGTCTTGTGGATATGCAGGGTGTTTTCCACAGGTGAGGTGGCTCAGTTCGGGTTTTTGTTGGCAAAACGGGGTTTGCGGCTGTCTGACGGTCAACCTCGTGGAGTAATGCAGCCTAGATGCCTGCATTACGAGTCCACCCTACGTTACGCCACGGTCACTTGCTTGCGATACGAGCAGCTGGACCATGATCTCTTTTAGCCTGCAAATTGTTAGCCACGACGTTTTTGTAAAGTGGACCGGCCACGAAAGGCTCTTGAGTCCACGCTGTCGACCAGTTGCTCAGTCTGGACGTGTCTGGTTGCACCCGCTTTAGCCTCTTCTATCTCGTGCCAAACCATTGAGCAGCAAATCAGCCACGACCGTTGGCAAAACCACCAGCATTCGCGCTCCGCTTTTGAACTTTGCCTTCTTCATCTATTTAATAACAAGAGATGTATACAAAACTGGTAGTAGTAGTAAACGCCCCCCTGAACTGTGGATAACAGCGAATTTCTCCACAAGGTCAAGGGTTTACGTGATGTCGGATGTGCTGAACAAGCCTTGTATCCAGCTTGCACGGAATGCGTACAGATTTCGGGCCGGTGCAAACGGCGGCCGTTCTGCACATTCGCTCCTGTGGATATACATGAGTTTGTCCACAGCCGGCATCGGGGCAGGGCGGTCTGCAGCACAGCAGGTTGCCTGGCGCAGTGCAGCTTGCCGGCAAAGTCGACCAGTCGAGCCCGGACGAACCTGGCCGAGACCGGCTTGACGCGTCAACCCAACAATTCGAGGCCACCATGAAAAAAATTTCGAAGCGCTTCGCGCACAGCGTCTCAGGTTTACAACCAAAGTATGTATACAAGGTTAGTAGTAGTGTTAACAAGTGGCATTTTCTGTGGATAAGTCGGTTAACGGAAGTGAAATCATTGGTTTACGGGCTGTATAAGCCGTGGTTTGCTGTTGTATCGCCGAGTTGGCAAATCTGAACAAGATTTCGGGCCAGGGAAAAAGCCCCATTTCTGCACAAACCGTACCTGTGGATATCAAGAACCTTATCCACAGATGCCCCTCTGGCGTTCCGTTTACGATCTGGTAAGCTTCATTTCCTGGACTGACACTGACGAGCGGAGGGAGACATGGAATTCGAAGCATTATTCGATGTGCCTGTCATCCAGGGGCCGATGGCTGGTGGCGCTTGCACGCCCGAGCTGGTCGCTGCCGTGTCGAATGCCGGCGGACTCGGCGCGTTTCCCGGTTCGCTGCTGGCGCCGCAGGTCATCGAGGAACAGGTCGCACGCATTCGCTCGCTCACTAGTCGGCCCTTCATGCTGAATTTTTTCGTGCAGGGCACACCGGCCCCGACGGACGAGGAAGTCGAGCACGCCATCGACTTGCTGCGACCGGTCTGGACCAGCCTCGGCTGGAGCGAATTGCCGCATCCAAAGAAATGGAACGAAGACTTCGCGGCGCAGTTCGATACCCTGGTGGCGCTGCGCCCGGCGGCCGCCAGTTTTACCTTCGGCATCCTCGAAGCGGGCCAGGTGGAACGTCTGCATGCGGCCGGCATCCTCGTCGTCGGCACCGTGACCACGGTCGAGGAAGCGCTGGCATGGCAGGCGCTCGGGGCCGACGCGGTGGTCGCTTCCGGCGTCGAGGCGGGCGGGCATCGCGGCACCTTCATCGGGCGCCAGGAAGACGCAACGCTGGGGGCCAGTGAACTGTGGCCGCAGGTGGCAGCGGCAGTGGCGATTCCCGTGATCGCCGCCGGCGGCATCATGACTAGCGCCGACATCAAACGCGCACTGGCAGCAGGCGCGCGCGCCGTGCAGATGGGCACCGCCTTCCTCGTGACGGACGAGGCGGGCATCCACCCGGCCTACAAGGCACGCCTGATTGGGGGCAGCGGCAGCACCAGGCTGACGCGCAGCTTTTCCGGCCGCTATGCGCGAGGCATCGAGAACCGCTTCATGCAGCAGATGGCAGCCGTGGAGGCACGAGTGCCGCCTTATCCGATCCAGAACGCGCTCACCGGCCCGATCCGTGCGGCAGCGGCCGCCAGTGGCGATACCGAATTGATGTCGATGTGGGCCGGCACCGAATTTGCCCGGGCGCGGCCGATGCCGGCCGGGCGCCTGGTCGAGCTGCTCGCCGCCGAGTTACAGTCCTTGCAGTCCTGACAGGAGAAGCGTGCGTGGAATCGGCTGGAGAATATGACTACATCATCGTTGGAGCCGGTACCGCGGGCTGCGTGCTGGCGAATCGCCTGACGCGCAATAAAGACGTCACCGTGCTCCTGATCGAAGCCGGTGCGCGCGACGATTACCTGTGGATCCATATCCCGGTCGGCTATTTGCATTGCATCGGCAATCCGCGCACCGACTGGCTGTTCAATACCGAACCGGATCCCGGACTCGGTGGCCGCGCCCTGATCTATCCGCGCGGAAAAGTCCTGGGCGGCAGCTCGTCGATCAACGGCATGATCTACATGCGCGGCCAGCGCGGCGATTACGACCGCTGGGCCGAAGCCTGCGGCGACGATTCCTGGCGCTGGGAGCAGGTGCTGCCCTTGTTCAAAAAGAGCGAAGACCATTATCGGGGCGCCAGCGAGCTGCACGGGGCAGGGGGCGAATGGCGCGTCGAAAAGCAGAGACTGTCGTGGAAAATCCTGGATGCCTTTCGCGACGCGCTGGAAGAGACCGGGGTCGGCAAGGTCGACGATTTCAATACCGGGGACAACGCCGGTTCCTCCTATTTCGAGGTCAACCAGCGGCGCGGGATTCGCCTGAATACCGCGAAAGCGTTCTTGAAGCCGGCGGCGCAGCGGCCGAATTTGACCATCATGACCGGCTGCCATGTCGAGCGCTTGCTGGTAGAAGAATCAGGCAATGGCAAGTTTTGCCGGGGCGTGCAGTTTACCGGGGGCGGGCGCGCGTTTACCGCCGTCGCCCACCGCGAAACCCTGCTCGCCGCCGGCGCGATCGGCTCGCCCCATATCCTGCAATTGTCGGGCATCGGCGCAGCAGGCCACCTGCAGCGCCACGGGATCACGCCCGTGGTCGATGCGCCCGGGGTCGGCGAGAACCTGCAAGACCATTTGCAGTTGCGGATGGTCTATAAAGTCAGCGGTGTGAAAACCCTGAATACCAGCGCCAACAGCTGGTTCGGCAAGATGAAGATTGGCCTCGAATACGCGCTGCTGCGCAGCGGGCCGATGTCGATGGCGCCGTCGCAACTCGGTGCATTCGCGCGCTCCGGCCCAGAGCAGGCGACGCCGAACTTGCAATACCACGTCCAGCCTTTATCTCTGGAAAAATTCGGCGACCCGCTGCATGGTTTTCCCGCATTTACGGCTAGCGTCTGCAACCTGCGCCCGACTTCGCGCGGCCACGTGCGCCTGGCCGGCACCGACAGCTATGCCGCGCCGAAAATCACACCCAACTACCTGTCGACGGAGGCCGACCGCCGTACTGCCGCCGCCGCGCTGGCCCTGACGCGGCGCATCGTCGGCGCCCCGGCGCTGGCCCGCTACCAGCCGCAGGAATTCAAGCCGGGGCCGCATTACCGCACCGAGGAAGAGCTGATGCAGGCCGCCGGCCTGATCGGCACCACGATTTTCCATCCAGTCGGCACCTGCAAGATGGGGATCAGGACCGATCCGCTGGCCGTCGTCGACAGCGAACTGCGCGTGATCGGCGTCGATCGCCTGCGCGTGGTCGATGCCTCGATCATGCCCTTCATTACCTCGGGGAATACGAATGCGCCGACGCTGATGATCGCGGAAAAGGCGGCCGCGCTGATCGCTGCGGGCAATACTGCAGTCAACATCTCGGCGGTGCGCGTCCCAGCTGTTTAATTTTGCACAATCGGTGGGCGCAGACGCCTCGTTTGTGCAGCCCCGCACATCTCCACGCGTATTGTCGCCCCTGGCTGAACTGTGTAATATTTGCCAAGAGGTGCGCCGTAGCACGTGAAACAGACGTTGAATAACGACCTGGAGAGACGATGGCGGATGTGATTCTTGAAACGAAGCGCCTGACGAAGGAATTCAAGGGTTTTACAGCCGTCAATAACGTCGACCTGAGCGTGCAGCGCGGCCATATCCATGCCCTCATCGGCCCGAACGGCGCCGGCAAGACCACCTGTTTCAATCTCCTCACCAAATTCCTGGGGCCCAGTTCCGGGCAGATCCTGTTCAATGGCCGCGACATCACGCGCGCCCGCCCGGCGCAGGTGGCGCGCATGGGCATCATCCGCTCCTTCCAGATTTCCGCCGTCTTCCCCCACCTGACGGTGCTGCAGAACGTCCGTATCGGCCTGCAGCGCCAGCTCGGCACGAGCTTTCATTTCTGGCGCAGCGAACGCTCATTGCAGCAGCTGGACGCGCGCGCCATGGCCCTGCTGGGCGAGGTCGACCTGGACAACCTGGCCGACAGCGTCACCGCCGACCTGCCTTACGGCCGCAAGCGCGCGCTCGAGATCGCCACCACGCTGGCAATGGAACCGGAACTAATGCTGCTCGACGAGCCGACCCAGGGCATGGGCCACGAAGACGTGGGCCGCGTAACGGCCCTGATTAAAAAAGTGGCGCAAGGGCGCACCATCCTGATGGTCGAGCACAACATGAACGTCGTCTCCGGTATCTGCGACCGCATCTCGGTACTCCAGCGCGGCGCCGTGCTGGCCGAAGGCAGTTATGCCGAGGTGTCGAAGAACCCGCAGGTGATCGAGGCCTACATGGGCACGCCAGATGGAGCGCCCGCATGAGCCCATCCGTGAGCCCATCCATGAGCACATCCGTGGCGGCGGCGCTCGAGATCCGGAACCTGCAGGCCTGGTACGGCGAATCGCACATCCTGCACGGCATCGACCTGGCGGTGGCGCCGGGAGAAGTCGTCACCCTGCTGGGGCGCAACGGGGCCGGGCGCACGACCCTGCTGCGCGCCATCATGGGCCTGACGGGCCGGCGCAGCGGCTCGATCCGCATCCATGGCGTGGAGTCAAGCGGCCTGCCGACGCACCGCATCGCCCACCTCGGCGTCGGTTATTGCCCGGAAGAGCGGGGGATCTTCGCCTCGCTGTCGGCCGAGGAAAACCTGCTGCTGCCGCCCGCGCTGGCGAATGCCGGCAACACCATGTCGCTCGACGAGATCTACGCGATGTTCCCGAACCTGCATGAACGCCGGCACAGCCAGGGCACGCGCCTGTCGGGCGGCGAACAACAGATGCTGGCGGTCGCGCGCATCCTGCGCACCGGCGCGCGCCTGCTGCTGCTCGATGAAATCTCGGAAGGGCTGGCGCCGGTCATCGTGCAGAGCCTGGCGCGCACCATCACCACGCTCAAGGCCCGCGGCTACACGATCCTGATGGTCGAGCAGAACTTCCGCTTTGCCGCGCCGCTGGCAGACCGCTTCCACGTCGTCGAGCATGGCGCGATCGTCGAAACGGTCGAAGCGCGCGAGCTGGAAGCGCGCATGCCAGTGCTCACCGAACTGCTCGGTGTCTAAGAAGGTTTAACGTAAAACATGGAGACGACATGAAACGCACCATCCTCGCCCTTGCCGCCAGCGCGGCCCTGGCCGGCGTGAACCTGCCTGCCGCAGCCCAGATCAGCGGCGACACCATCAAGATCGGCATGATCACCGACCTGTCCGGCGTGTATTCGGATATCGACGGCAAGGGCGGCGCCGAAGCCGTGCGCATGGCCATTGCCGACCTGGGCGGTGCTATCGCCGGCAAGAAAATCCAGTTCATGGTCGCCGATCACCAGAACAAGCCCGACATTGCCGCCTCGAAGGCGCGGGAATGGTTCGACCAGGGCGGCATCGACATGCTCATCGGCGGCACGAATTCCGGCGCCAGCCTCGCCATGGCCAAGGTTGCGGCAGAAAAGAAAAAAGTGTTTATTGCCATCGGCGCCGGTTCCGCACAACTGACCAACGAACAGTGTTCCCCGTATACCGTGCACTACGCCTACGACACCGTGGCGCTGGCGCGGGGCACGGGCTCGGCCGTCATCCGGGAGGGCGGCAAGAGCTGGTATTTCCTGACGGCCGATTACGCCTTCGGCCATTCGCTCGAAAAGGACACCGCCGAGGTCATCAAGAAAAACGGCGGCACCGTGCTGGGCAGCGTGCGGCATCCGCTGTCGGCGTCCGACTTCTCCTCCTTCCTGCTGCAGGCGCAGTCGTCGAAAGCGCAGGTGCTGGGGCTGGCGAACGCGGGCGGCGACACCATCAACGCGATCAAGGCCGCACGCGAGTTCGGCCTGACGAAAAAGATGAAGATCGCCGGCCTGCTGGTGTTCATCAACGACGTCCACACGCTGGGGCTGAACACGACGCAGGGCATGTACCTGACCGACGGCTGGTACTGGGACATGAATCCCGAGACCCGGGCCTGGTCGAAGCGCTATTTCGCCACGATGAAGAAGCAGCCGTCGATGCTCCAGGCGGCCGATTACTCGGCGACGGTGAACTACCTGAACGCGGTCAAGGCGCTCGGCACGGACGACCCGACCAAGGTCATGGCGCATTTGAAGTCACGCAAGATCAACGACATGTTCGCCAAGAATGGCCAGATCCGCGGTGACGGGCGGATGGTGTACGACATGTATCTGATGCAGGTAAAAACGCCGGCCGAGTCGAAGTATCCGTGGGATTACTACAAGCGGGTGGCGATCATCCCGGGGGAGCACGCGTACACGACCAAGGCGGAAACGAAGTGCGTGGCGTGGAAGTGATTTAATTTTGAGCAATTGCCGCAGGGTTGCAAGTGTGATTTGAACGCGTGAGGTAATTCAGGCCGGGGGCCTGAATTACGAGCCGCCCACCCTAGGGCCCTCCGAGAAAAGCTAACGTTCCGCAAACCGGCGTCGGGTGGGCGGGGGGATAACAGTCCGGGGGACTATTATCCCGCCCACGCGTTCAACGAACCTTCGCACATTGCGCCATCTTTGTTTGGGCAACTATGGAAATCTTCGGAGTCCCCCTGCAAGCCCTGATGAGCCAGCTCCTGCTGGGCTTGGTCAACGGCTCGTTCTACGCCATGCTCTCGCTCGGCCTGGCGGTCATCTTCGGCCTATTAAACGTCATCAATTTCTCGCATGGCGCGCTGTACATGATGGGCGCCTTCATCGCCTTTATCGGCGTAACCTCGTATGGTCTGAACTACTGGATGATGCTGGTGCTCGCGCCGCTGGTCGTCGGCGCCTTTGGCATCCTGGTCGAAAAGACGATGCTGCGCTGGCTCTACAAGCTGGACCACCTGTATGGCCTGCTGCTGACCTTCGGCATCACGCTGCTGCTCGAGGGCCTGTTCCGCTCCTTCTTCGGTGTCTCCGGCCAGACCCTCGACGTGCCGGACAGCCTGGCCGGCGCCACCGACCTCGGCTTCATGATCCTGCCGAACTATCGCGCCTGGGTGGTCGCCGCCTCCCTGAGCGTTTGCCTCGGTACCTGGTTCGTGATCGAAAAGACGCGGCTGGGCGCCTACCTGCGCGCCGGTACCGAAAACCCGAAACTGGTCGAAGCCTTCGGCATCAATGTCCCGCGCATGGTCACGCTCACCTACGGCTTCGGCGTCGCCCTGGCCGGCCTGGCCGGGGTGCTGGCGGCGCCCGTCATCAACGTCACGCCGCTGATGGGCTCGAACCTGATCATCGTCGTGTTCGCGGTCGTCGTGATCGGCGGCATGGGCTCGATCCTGGGTTCGATCGTCACCGGCCTGCTGCTGGGCGTGATCGAGGGACTGACGCGTGTGTACTACCCGGAAGGCTCGGAAGTGGTCGTGTTCGTCGTCATGGTCATCGTGCTGCTGCTGCGTCCGGCCGGCCTGTTCGGGAAGGAGAAGTAGATGCAGAAGACATTTTTGTATGCGCTGGCGCTGGCGCTTGCCCTGGCGGCGCCGTTCTTCGGCTATCCCGTTTTCCTGATGAAGCTGCTGTGCTTCGCCCTGTTCGCCTGCGCCTTCAACCTCCTGATCGGGTTCACGGGCCTGCTCTCGTTCGGGCATGCCGCTTTTTTCGGCAGCGCCGGCTATGTCACGGGTTACCTGCTGGCGTCCTGGGGATTCTCGCCCGAGCTCGGCATCCTGGCCGGGGTGGCGGCCAGCAGCCTGCTCGGCTTCGTGGTCGGCGCGCTCGCCATCCGCCGCCAGGGCATCTATTTTTCGATGATCACGCTGGCGCTGGCGCAGATGGTGTATTTCGCGGCGCTGCGCAGCCCGTTCACCGGCGGCGAGGACGGCTTGCAGGGCGTGCCGCGCGGCCGCCTGTTCGGCGTGTTCGACCTGGCCAACGACCTGACCCTGTACTACATCGTGCTGGCCATCTGCGTTGCCGGCTTTGCCCTGATCGTGCGCGTCGTCCACTCACCCTTCGGGCAAGTACTCAAAGCCATCAAGGAAAACGAGCCGCGCGCCATTTCCCTGGGCTATGACGCCGACCGCTACAAGCTGCTGGCCTTCGTGCTGTCAGCCGCCCTCACAGGCCTTGCAGGGGCCACCAAAACGCTCGTGCTGGGCTTCGAGACCCTGACCGACGTGCACTGGACCATGTCGGGCCTGGTGGTGCTGATGACGCTGGTAGGCGGCATGGGGACGATGGCGGGGCCGGTGATCGGCGCCTTCCTGATCGTGGCGCTGGAAAACAAGCTGGGCGAGCTGGGCACGTCGCTGGCCGAGCAGACCGGCGTGGCCTGGTTCGGGTCGCTCGGCGAGTCGGTCGGGATGGTGACCGGGCTGATCTTCATCGTCTGCGTGTTGGTGTTCCGGCGCGGGATCGTCGGCGAGCTCCAGGCGCTGCTCGAGCGTGGCAAGCGCGGCCGTGACCAGGAAGGATCTAGAATGGTCTCCGTAAACGACCAGGAGACGGCATGAAGGAAGAATCGCTGCGGCTGCATGTGAACGGGCTGCACATGCATGTGCGCAGCGTAGGGCAGGGGCCGGCGGTGGTGTTACTGCACGGCTTTCCCGACACCCACATGGTCTGGCGCAAGCAGGTGGGGCCGCTGGTCGCCGCCGGCTACCGGGTGCTGGCGCCCGACCTGCGCGGCTATGGCCAGACCGATGCGCCGGCCGCCGTGTCGGCCTACCGGCTCGAGCACGTCTGCAGCGACGTGCTGGCCATGCTCGATGCGCTCGGCATTGCGAAGGCACGCCTCGTCGGCCACGACTGGGGTGCGCTGGTAGGCTGGATGCTGTGCATGGATACGCCGGAGCGCATTGAACAATACGTGGCGCTCTCGGCCGGCCACCCGGCCGCTTTTACCCGTGCCGGCATCGACCAGAAGCTGCGCACCGCTTACATGCTGTGGTTCATGGTGCCGGGGCTGGCCGAGCAGTCCTTGAGGGCCGCCGACTTTTACCTGCTGCAGCATTTCACGTCCGACCGGACGCAAGTGTCGTACTGGCGCCGCAGCCTGGCCGACCCGGGTCGGCTGACGGCGGCCCTGAATTACTACCGGGCGAACGTGCCGCGCGGCCTGATGTTCGCGACCAGGAACGAACCGGTCACGGTGCCGGTCATGGGGATCTGGGGCAGTCTCGATCCGGCGCTGGGAGAACAGCAGATGGTCGACTCGACCCGCTATGTATCGAACACCTTCCGCTACGAGCGCATCGACGGCGCCGACCACTGGCTGCAGGTCACCGCGGCCGAGCGCGTCAACGCCCTGTTGCTCGATTTTTTTGGGAGCGCGGGCACCAGGGCTGAAGCCCAGGTCCACGCCAATACAGGGCTATAGCGCGGCGGCGTAGATCGCGTAGGCATCGGCGCGCGTCAGCTCGCGCGGGTTATTGCCGAGCAGGCGGGTCTGGAGCATGGCATCGTCTGCAAGCCGGTCCAGGTCATCTTCGGTGATCCCTACCTGACCTAAACTCGTCTGGATGCCGGTCATGCGCGCCATCTGTTGCATCGCAACAATCAAGGCTTCAGTCCGCGCTTCGATGCTGCCGCTCGCATGGGGCACGACCACGCCCGCCAGTTCGGCATACAGGGGCGCCGCCTCCGGCGCGTTAAAACGCAGCACATGCGGCAGCACGAGTGAATTCGACAGCCCGTGCGGCACATGGAAAATGCCGCCGATCGGATAGGCCAGCGCATGCACCGCCGCCACCGGCGCGTTCGAGAAGGCCTGGCCGGCGAGGCAGGCGCCCAGCAGCATGGCCTGGCGCGCGGCCAGGTTGCTGCCCTGTTTACAGGCCGGAATCAGATTGCTGGACAGCAGGGTCAGCGCTTGACGCGCCAGCACGTCGGAGATCGGGTTCTTCTTGTGCTTGCTGGTATACGCTTCGATCGCATGCACCATGGCGTCGATACCGGTGGCGGCCGTCACCAGCGGCGGCAAGCCCAGCGTCAATGCCGCGTCGAGGATGGCGAGGTCGGCATACAGCTGCGGCGCCACCACGCCCATTTTGGTGGTGGCGCCGGTGGTGACGATGGCGATATTTGTCACCTCGGAGCCGGTGCCGGCCGTGGTCGGGACCTGCACCAGCGGCAACCGCTTTCCCCTTACATTGCCGATCCCGTAGATGCTGGCCAGCGGCTGCTCGTTGTCCGTCAGTACCGCGACCAGCTTGGCTACGTCCATCGAGCTGCCGCCACCAAAGCCGATGACCAGGTCGATTTCGTCGGCTCTGGCAAAGGCGACCGCGTCCATCACGATGTCCTCCGCCGGGTCGGCCACGACGCCGGAAAAGACGCTGGTCCGGATGCCGAGCTGCTCCATGCTGGCGCGCGGACCGTCGAGCAGGCCGGTGCGCAGAAAACCGGCATCGGTGACGAGCAAGGCGCGGCGCGTGCCGGCGAAGCGTTCGGTAACCAGTTGCCCTAGGCGGGCAGTGGCGTGGGCTTCGGAAACGATACTGGCGACGGTGCTGAAAGCGAAGGCGGTCATGGTCGTGTTCACGTAAGAAGATCGGGTCAGCTTACACCAGAAGCGGAACATGTGGCCGCGTTGGGCGGCCCGGTTGCCGTACAATTTCACCTCTTCAATATAGCGGGACGCAGGTGATGATTGATTTTGTGTGGCTCGGCGGCGCAGCCTTCCTCGCCGGGTTGGTGGACGCCGTGGTCGGCGGCGGCGGCTTGATCCAGGTTCCCGCGATCTTCTCCTTCCTGCCGAAAGAGGTCCCTGCCACTTTATTGGGCACGAATAAGCTGGCCAGTATTTGCGGTACCGGCGCGGCGGCCGTGAATTACGCGCGCCGGGTGCGGGTCGCCTGGAGCGCCGCCGCACCGGCGGCACTGGCCGCGTTTGCCCTGTCCTTCGTCGGTGCCTGGACGGTGACGCGGGTGCCCGGCGATTTCGTGCGCGCCTTGTTGCCCTTTATTCTGCTGGCAGTGGCCATCTATACCTTCCGCAAGAAAGACCTGGGTTCAGTCCATGCGCCGGTGCACAGCGGCGTGGCCGAGCGCTGGTGGGCGGTGGGCATCGGCGCCGCCATCGGTTTCTATGATGGCTTTTTCGGCCCGGGTACCGGCAGCTTCCTGATCTTCCTGTTCGTGCGCTTTTTCGGTTTCGATTTCCTCAGCGCCTCGGCAGCGGCGAAGATTGTCAACGTGGCCTGCAACCTGTCGGCGCTGATGTGGTTCGGGTACAGCGGACACCTGCTGTGGCAGCTCGGTCTGCTAATGGCGGGTTGCCAGATTGCCGGTTCGCTCGTCGGCACCAAGCTGGCGATCAAGCACGGCAGTGCCTTCGTGCGCAAATTATTCCTCGTCGTCGTGTCCACCTTGATCGTGAAAACGGCATTCGATGCGGTCGTAAAGCTGGCGAGCTGAGCGCTTGCACTGATTGTTTCACGTGAAACAAAGCCGGGACCTCCCGGCTTTTTTTACGACCTGGGCCGTCGCGCTGTCAAAAATGTTTCACGTGGAACGTAGTGAGAAACCCATCCGAGTGTGTTCCACGTGAAACAAAAGCAAGCCTGTTTTTTGGACGAGCTGAGTCTGCGGCGATAAAAGATCCTATAATCGCGAATTAGGCTCCCTGCCGTTCTCTTCCGATCACTCTTCCATCATGCTATTTCCAACTGAATTCGACGTCATCGTCGTCGGCGGTGGCCATGCCGGCACCGAGGCCGCGCTGGCCTCCGCGCGCATGGGACAGAAAACTCTGCTCCTCACGCACAACATTGAAACCCTGGGCCAGATGTCCTGCAATCCCTCGATTGGCGGGATCGGCAAGGGCCACCTGGTCAAGGAAGTGGACGCCCTGGGCGGCGCGATGGCGATTGCCACCGACGAGTCCGGCATCCAGTTCCGCATCCTGAACTCGTCCAAAGGCCCGGCAGTACGGGCGACGCGCGCCCAGGCTGACCGCATCCTGTACAAGGCGGCGATCCGCTCGCGCATCGAAAACCAGCCGAACCTGTGGCTGTTCCAGCAGGCCGTGGACGACCTGATGGTGGAGGGCGACCGCGTCGTTGGCGCCGTTACCCAGATCGGCCTGCAGTTCCGCGCCCGTGCCGTGGTGCTGACCGCCGGTACTTTCCTCGACGGTAAAATCCACGTCGGCCTGCAAAACCATACGGCCGGACGCGCCGGCGACCCGGCCGCCGTGGCCTTGTCGAGCCGCCTGAAGGAACTGAAGCTGCCGCAAGGGCGCCTGAAAACAGGCACGCCGCCGCGCATCGACGGGCGCAGCATCGACTTTTCCGTGCTCGCGGAACAGCCGGGCGACCTCGATCCGGTACCGGTCTTTTCATACATGGGCAATGCGGCGATGCACCCGCGCCAGGTGCCGTGCTGGGTAACGCACACGAATGCGCAAACCCATGACATCATCCGCAACGGTCTCGACCGCAGCCCGATGTATACCGGCGTCATCGAAGGGGTCGGCCCGCGCTATTGCCCGTCGATCGAAGATAAAATCCACCGCTTTGCTTCCAAGGAGTCGCACCAGATCTTCCTCGAGCCGGAAGGCCTGGACACGCACGAAATCTACCCGAACGGCATCTCGACCAGCCTGCCGTTCGACGTGCAGCTGGCCCTGGTGCGCTCGATGAAAGGCATGGAAAACGCGTTTATCCTGCGTCCCGGCTATGCCATCGAATACGATTATTTCGATCCGCGCGGCCTGAAAGCGTCGTTAGAGACCAAGGCGATTCGCGGGCTGTTCTTCGCCGGCCAGATCAACGGCACCACCGGCTATGAAGAAGCCGCGGCCCAGGGCCTGCTCGCCGGCATGAACGCCGCGCTGCAAACCAAAGGGGAACAAGCCTGGACCCCGGGCCGCTCGGAAGCCTACCTCGGCGTGCTGGTCGACGACCTCACGACCCAGGGCGTGGCCGAACCGTACCGGATGTTTACCAGCCGCGCCGAATACCGTCTGTCGCTGCGCGAAGATAATGCCGACATGCGCCTGACGGAAATCGGCCGCAAGCTCGGCGTGGTGGGCGATGCGCAGTGGGCCGCGTTTGAGACCAAGCGCGAAGCGGTCGCCCGCGAACTCGAGCGCCTGCGCTCGACCTGGGTCAACCCACGTATCCTGGCCGCCAGCGAGTCCGAACGCGTCGTGGGGCAGGCGCTCGAGCGCGAATACAACTTGGCCGACCTGCTGCGCCGGCCGAACGTTGGCTACGACACCTTGATGACGATGACGGGCAACGAAGGCCAGCCCTTGGCCGGCCCCGGCGTGGCCGATCCGGCGGTCAAGGAACAGGTGGAAATCCAGCTGAAATATGCCGGCTATATCGACCGCCAGGCAAAAGAGGTGGAGCGCCACGACCACTACGAAAACCTGAAACTGCCCGATAACCTGGACTACCTGGAGATCGGCGCCCTGTCCTTCGAGGTGCGGCAGAAGCTGGATAAACAGCGTCCGGAAACCCTCGGCCAGGCTTCGCGCATTTCCGGCGTCACCCCGGCGGCCATTTCCCTGCTGCTGGTGCACCTGAAAAAACGCGGCGCGAAAGGTTTTACCGCCACTTCCGACGAGGAGACCGCACAGTGAAGGGTTTTGACCGCGTGCGTCTCGCGCAAGTCCTGGACGACGGCATCAACGAAATGGGCCTGAACGTCGGCCCCGAGCAACGCAGCCAGCTGATGGATTATTTGGCGCTGATGGCCAAATGGAACAGTGTTTATAACCTGACCTCGCTGCGCGACCCGATGCAGATGGTGACCCACCACCTGCTGGATTCGCTTGCCGCAGTGCCGGCATTTTTCGATGCCCGCAACGTGCTCGACGTCGGGGCAGGGGGCGGGTTGCCCGGAATCGTGCTGGCCATCGCGCGCCCGGACATGAAAGTCTCGCTGATCGACACCGTGCACAAGAAAACCGCCTTCCTCACCCAGGTCAAGGCGGAACTCGGACTGGCGAACGTGACGGTGTACACGATGAAGGTGCAGGACCTGCAGGCCGGGCCCTTCGACGTGATCACCTCGCGCGCTTTTGCCGACCTGTCCGATTTCGTCAACTGGTCCGGGCACCTGCTGGCCGAGGGCGGGAAATTCATTGCCCTGAAAGGGGTGGCGCCACCGGAGGAGCAGGAGCGGCTGCCAGGCGAGTGGAAAGTACAGGAATTGCGCCCTTTGAGCGTGGCCAAACTGGAAGCGGAACGCCACCTGGTTTTCATCTCCAGATCGGCGTAACAAGCCTAACGATATAAATGATTTATACCGTTTAAACCAATTACACCGTTTATTCGGTTTAAAAGATATTAACGGTATGACCTGATGTTGCAGTGTCCGGATGAGAATAGATGGCAAAAATATTTTGCGTTGCAAACCAGAAGGGCGGCGTCGGCAAGACGACCACCAGCGTGAATCTGTCGGCAGGCCTGGCCAAGCTGAACCAGCGTGTGCTGCTGGTCGACCTTGACCCGCAGGGCAATGCGACGATGGGGGCCGGCATCAACAAGGCCTCCTTGAAGGCATCGACTTACCAGGTGCTGCTCGGCGAAGCGCAGGTGACTGATGCGCGCCTGCGTTCCGAAGCCGGCCGCTTCGACGTGCTGCCGGCCAACCGCGAACTGGCCGGCGCCGAAGTCGAGATGGTTGAGCTCGACAACCGCGAGCGCCGCCTGAAGGATGCGCTGGCCGCGGTGGACGCCGACTACGACTTCATCCTGGTCGACTGCCCGCCGGCCCTGTCGATGCTGACCCTGAACGGCCTGTGCGCCGCGCATGGCGTAATCATTCCCATGCAGTGCGAGTACTACGCGCTCGAGGGACTGTCGGACCTGGTCAACACGATCAAGAAGGTCCATGCGAACCTGAACACCGACCTGAAGATCATCGGCTTGTTGCGCGTGATGTTCGACCCGCGCATGACGCTGTCGCAGCAGGTGTCGGCCCAGCTCGAGCAGCACTTCGGCGGCAAGGTCTTCAAAACCATCATCCCGCGCAACGTGCGCCTGGCCGAAGCGCCGTCGTACGGCATACCCGGCGTCACCTTCGATCCGTCGTCGAAAGGCGCGCAGGCGTATATCGCGTTCGGGGCCGAGATGGTCGAGCGCATCAAGACAATGTAAATAAGAGAGTTATCCACAATGGCGACGAAAAAACTCAAGGGCCTCGGCCGCGGTCTCGATGCACTGCTGGGCGGTGATGCCGAACCGGCACCAGTTGGGGCGCCGTCCTCGCTGCCCATCCTCCAGCTCCAGGCCGGCAAGTACCAGCCGCGCACCCGGATGGACGAGGGCGCGCTGAACGAACTGGCCGCGTCCATCAAAAGCCAGGGCGTGATGCAGCCGGTGCTGGTGCGGCCGGTCGACGGCGGCCGCTACGAAATCATCGCCGGCGAGCGGCGCTTCCGCGCGGCGCAGATCGCCGGCCTGGCCGAGATCCCGGTGCTGGTGCGCGAAGTGGACGACCAGTCCGCCGCCGCGATGGCCCTGATCGAGAACATCCAGAGGGAAGACCTGAATCCACTGGAAGAAGCGCAGGGCATTGCGCGCCTGATCTCGGACTTCGACTTTACCCATGAGCAGGCGGCCACGGCAGTAGGGCGCTCGCGCAGCGCCGTGTCGAACCTGCTGCGCCTGGTGAACCTGGCCGGACCGGTGCAGACCATGCTGATGGCCGGCGACATCGACATGGGCCACGCCCGGGCGCTGTTATCCGTGGATAGCGCCAGCCAGATCACGCTGGCGAACCAGGTCATCGCCAAACGCCTGTCGGTGCGCGAAACCGAGAAGCTCGTCGCCAAGGCCCTGGAAGAGCAGGCCAGCGGCGCCCAGCCGCCGCGCCAGAAGGACAAGTCGGGCGACATCGTGCGCCTGGAAGAAGAACTGTCGGACAAGCTGGCGACCCCGGTCGTGTTCAAGATGGGGCCGAAGGGCCGTGGCCAGATGATCATCGATTTTGCCGACCTCGACATCCTCGAAGGCGTGCTGGCCCGGCTGCGCGCATAAACCGGTACCGCAGCCGGCACGCGGACAAATGCGAGCTGGTGCAGAAAGGCAACAGTAAAACTACTGTAGCGGCCGGCGCCTTGCCGGCCTTTTCATTTCCGCTTCCTGCACCCTGTTTTGGCCGCAAACGACAGCGAAAACGGCGCTTTCTACCAATATTTAAGTCACATTTCCAGCCCAAATGCATACTCCTGCACAACTGGAATCGTTTGACTCACAAGCACGAAGGAACTTATAATCCCGCTGATTCATGTAATTACCACACCGTAACTCGGTTCTAATGGCCAAGGCGAGAAAATAAAAATGTTGCGCCTGGTCTCCCTGCAATTGATCGCGACAGCGATGGTTGGCGTCCTCGCCGCCTTGCTGGGGGGGTGGTCTGCGGCCATTTCGGCGGTACTCGGCGGAATTTGTTGTGTGGTCCCGAACGCCATCATGGCGGTACGTCTGTTTGCCGGCACCCAAAAGCCTGGCGGGACCAACCCTGCAACATTTTTCATCTGGGAATTTGTAAAGATTGCACTGACGGTCGCCCTGTTGTGGCTGACCGCTACGCTGTACCGTGACCTGAACTGGCTGGCGCTTCTCGCCGGGTTCATCGTGGCGCTAAAAAGTTACATATTCTTATTATTTAGGCACTGATATGACGACAACCGTAGAAGGCGCAGCAAATCACGCGCCCACCGCATCAGAGTACATCAAGCACCACCTGGGCCACCTGTCGAACCACCACCAGGAAGGTCCGGTCGACTTCTCCATCATCCACTACGACACCATGTTCTGGTCGATTGCGATGGGTGTGCTGGCCCTGCTGGTCATGTGGATGGCCGCGCGCAAGGCGACTTCCGGCGTGCCGGGCCGCTTCCAGGCTGCTGTCGAAATCCTCGTCGAAATGGTGGACAACCAGTCGAAGACCATCGTCCATGGCGACCGCAGCTTCATCGCTCCGCTGGCGCTGACCGTGTTCGTCTGGGTCGCCCTGATGAACTCGCTGGACTTCCTGCCGGTCGACCTGTTCTCGGCCGCCTTCAGCGCCCTCGGCGTCGAGCACCTGTTCCCGTATCACCGCGTGGTTCCAACCGCCGACCTGAACGGCACCATCGGCATTTCGCTGGGCGTGCTCATCCTGATGATTTATTACGGCATCAAGATCAAGGGTTTCGGCGGCTGGCTCCACGAATTGTTCGCAGCACCGTTCGGCATCTGGATGGCGCCGTTCAACCTGCTGCTGAACATCATCGAATATGCAGCAAAAATGGTCTCGCTCGGTATGCGACTGTTCGGCAACATGTTTGCCGGTGAGCTGCTGTTCCTCTTGATCGCTTTGCTTGGCTCGACGGCAACCGTATTCGGTTTCGCCGGCCAGGTGATTGCCGGCTCGATCTGGGCGATCTTCCACATCCTGATCGTGTTCCTGCAGGCATTCATCTTCATGATGCTGACGCTGGTGTACCTCGGTCAGGCCCACGAAGGCCACTGATCGGCGCCGCAAGCATCGAACAAGATAGTGGTTGTAACGAAGTTGTAGTTTTTAATCTAGTTCTTAAATTAACTTTTTGGAGTAAACATGACTGACCTTTCTTTTGTTGCACTGGCTTGCGGTTTGATCATCGGCCTCGGCGCTATCGGTGCTTGTATCGGTATCGCAATCATGGGCGGTAAATACCTCGAAGCTTCTGCACGTCAGCCAGAACTGATGAACACCCTGCAGACCAAGATGTTCCTGCTGGCCGGCCTGATCGACGCGGCATTCCTGATCGGCGTTGGTATCGCCATGCTGTTCGCATTCGCAAATCCGTTCACCCCACCAGTTTAATTCCGGGGCAGTCTGGTTTTGAAGGGCCGAACCATCACGGTTCGGCGTCCGTTTTTGTGAGAAGGAAAATACCGTGAACCTTAACGCAACTCTGTTTGCACAGCTCGCCGTCTTCCTCGTCCTGGCGCTCTTCACGATGAAATTCGTGTGGCCGCCGCTGATGAAAGCGCTCGACGAGCGCGCCGACAGGATCGCCAACGGCCTGGCCGCCGCCGACCGTGGCAAGGCCGACCTCGCCGCCGCCGAAAAGCGCGTGCAAGCCGAACTGGCAACCGCCCGTGATGAAGGCCAGAAGCGCATCGCCGACGCCGAGAAGCGCGCGCAGATGATCATCGACGACGCCAAGAAGACCGCTGCTGAAGAAGCCGCCCGTATCGTTGCCGCTGCCCGCGCCGACGCCGAGCAGCAAGTGACGCGCGTGCGTGAAGAACTGCGTGGCCAGGTGGCCGCACTGGCCGTCAAAGGCGCCGAGCAGATCCTCAAGCGCGAAGTGAATGCAGATGCGCATGCCGCCCTGCTGACGCAACTGTCGGCCGAGCTGTAATCATGGCTGAACTCGCAACCGTCGCCCGTCCCTACGCCGAAGCGCTGTTCCGTGTTGCCCAACAAGGCAACATGGCAGCCTGGTCCGAACTCGTGTCCGAACTGGCACAAGTCGGCGCCAACCCTGATGTGCAGGCGTTTGCCGCCAATCCGAACGTGACGGCCCGCGACCTCGTCGCGACGCTGGGCTCGCTCGTCAAGTCGCCGTTGACCCCTGAGGCTTCGAACTTCCTGCAGATGCTGGCCGAAAATGGCCGCATCAGCCTGCTGCCGCAAATCGGCGCGCAGTTCCAGGTGCTCAAGAACGCCCAGCTTGGCGCTGCCGACGCAGACATCGCCAGCGCCTTTGCGCTTGACGATGCCCAGGTCACGCAACTGGTCGCACTGCTGGAAAAGAAATTCGGCCGCAAGCTCAATCCAACGGTCACCGTGGACCCGTCGCTGATCGGTGGCGTGCGCGTGCTGGTCGGTGATGAAGTGCTCGATACCTCGGTGCGCGCCAAGCTGCAGCAGATGCATGCTGCGCTGGTCGCCTGAAGCGGCACTTCGCACCGGAACTT
Organism: Massilia niabensis; assembly: GCF_042655085.1. NCBI lineage: Bacteria > Pseudomonadati > Pseudomonadota > Betaproteobacteria > Burkholderiales > Oxalobacteraceae > Massilia > Massilia niabensis. The sequence goes on from NZ_JBHSMU010000009.1 coordinate 355,349, forward strand.
TGCACCGAACTTTGCACGCCGGCCGGCATCTCACGTCCTTGCCCTACGCATCAAGAACTTATTAGGAGTTAGCACTCATGCAACTTAATTCATCTGAAATCAGCGAACTGATCAAGAGCCGCATCCAGGGCCTCGAAGGTTCGGCTGACGTTCGCAATCAAGGCACGGTGATCTCCGTCGCCGACGGTATCTGCCGCATCCATGGTCTGTCGGACGTGATGCAGGGCGAGATGCTGGAATTCCCCGGCAATACCTTCGGCCTGGCGATGAACCTCGAGCGCGACTCGGTCGGTTCGGTCATCCTGGGTGCGTACGAGCACATCTCGGAAGGCGACACCGTCAAGACGACCGGCCGCATCCTGGAAGTGCCGATCGGTCCTGAACTGCGCGGCCGCGTCGTCAACGCACTGGGCCAGCCGATCGACGGCAAGGGTCCGATCAACACGACCCTGACCGCCCCGATTGAAAAGATCGCCCCGGGCGTGATCGCCCGTGAGTCGGTGTCGCAGCCTATGCAGACCGGCATCAAGTCGATCGACGCGATGGTGCCGATCGGCCGTGGCCAGCGCGAGCTGATCATTGGCGACCGCCAGACCGGCAAGTCGGCTGTTGCAGTCGACGCGATCATCAACCAGCGCGGCCAGAACGTGACCTGCGTGTATGTCGCAATCGGCCAGAAGGCATCGACCATCAAGAACATCGTGCGCTCGCTCGAGCAGCACGGCGCGATGGAGTACACGATCGTCGTCGCCGCATCGGCGTCGGAATCGGCTGCCATGCAATACATCTCGGCCTACTCGGGCTGCGCGATGGGCGAATACTTCCGCGACCGCGGCCAGGATGCGCTGATCGTGTACGACGACCTGTCGAAGCAGGCCGTTGCCTATCGCCAGATTTCGCTGCTGCTGCGCCGCCCACCAGGCCGCGAAGCTTACCCAGGCGACGTGTTCTACCTGCACAGCCGCCTGCTCGAGCGCGCAGCACGCGTGAACGCCGACTACGTGTCGAACTTCACCGACGGCGCCGTCACCGGCAAGACCGGTTCGCTGACCGCACTGCCGATCATCGAAACGCAAGCGGGCGACGTCTCGGCCTTCGTGCCGACCAACGTGATTTCGATTACCGACGGCCAGATCTTCCTGGAGACCTCGCTGTTCAACGCCGGTATCCGTCCTGCGATCAACGCCGGTATTTCGGTCTCCCGAGTCGGTGGCGCCGCCCAGACCAAGGTCATCAAAAACCTGTCGGGCGGTATCCGTACCGACCTGGCGCAGTACCGTGAGCTTGCAGCGTTCGCGCAGTTCGCATCGGACCTGGACGAATCGACCCGCAAGCAGCTGGACCGTGGCGCGCGCGTGACCGAGCTGCTCAAGCAGCCGCAATACTCGCCGCTGCCGATCTCGCTGATGGCCGCATCGCTGTTCGCCGTCAACAAGGGCTACTTCGACGATATCGAAGTCAAGCAGGTGCTGCCGTTCGAAGCTGGCCTGCACGGCTACCTGAAGACGAAACAGGCTGCGCTCCTGTCGAAGATCGAAGAAACCAAGCAACTGGACAAGGACGCCGAAGCAGCACTCGCCGCCGCCATTGCTGATTTCAAAAAATCCGGCGCATTTTAATTTATGAAATGAAGGATCCAGCATCGCTTTTCCAAATGCGATGCTGGTGACCGGAAGGAGTAAGGACTCATGGCAGTAGGCAAAGAGATTCGTGGCAAGATCAAGAGCGTAGAAAATACGAAGAAGATCACCAAGGCGATGGAAATGGTCGCCGCATCCAAAATGCGCAAGGCGCAGGAACGGATGCGCGCGGCACGTCCCTACAGTGAAAAAATTCGGAACATCACCGCCAATCTGGCCGGCGCAAACCCGGAGTACACGCACGTGTTCATGGCGCAAGCCAAGCACGTGCAGGCAAAGGCAGTGGGTTTCATCGTCGTCACGACCGACAAGGGTCTGTGCGGCGGCATGAACACCAACATCCTGCGCCAGGTGACGGTGAAATCGCGCGAAATGGAAACGGCGGGCAACCGCGTCGAGGCAGTTGCCATTGGCAACAAGGGCCTGGGCTTCCTGAACCGTGTCGGCGTCAAGCTGGTGTCGTCCGCGACCCAGCTCGGCGATACCCCGCACCTGGACAAGCTGATCGGCCCGATCAAGGTCATGCTCGACGCATACCAGGATGGCCAGCTGGACGCCGTCTACCTGTGCTACACCAAGTTCATCAACACGATGAAACAGGAACCGGTCGTCGAGCAACTGCTCCCGCTGCCGGCCAAGCACATGGAACAAGAAAAGGGCGCGATCTCGTGGGATTACATCTACGAGCCGGAACCGCAAGTCGTGATCGACGAACTGCTGGTGCGTTATGTCGAGGCCCTGGTGTACCAGGCCGTCGCAGAAAACCTGGCGTCCGAGCAATCGGCGCGCATGGTCGCGATGAAGGCGGCAAGCGACAACGCAGGTAGCGTCATCGGCGAGCTGAAGCTGGTCTACAACAAGACCCGCCAGGCAGCGATTACCAAAGAACTCTCCGAGATCGTCGCCGGTGCGGCAGCGGTCTAAACGACAAGTAATTAACTATATCTGAAGGAACGAACATGGCTGATGGCAAAATCGTTCAGTGTATCGGCGCAGTGGTTGACGTGGAATTCCCGCGTAACGCCATGCCGAAAGTTTTCGACGCACTGAAAATGGCAGGCTCCGAACTGACCCTGGAAGTACAGCAGCAGCTGGGTGACGGCATCGTCCGTACCATTGCACTGGGCAGCTCCGAAGGCCTGCGTCGCGGCATGATGATCCAGAACACCGGCAACCCGATCATGGTGCCAGTCGGCACTGCGACCCTGGGCCGCATCATGGACGTGCTGGGCAATCCGATCGACGAATGCGGTCCGGTCAGCCATGAGCGCATGGCATCGATCCACCGTACCGCTCCTGCATACGACGAACTGTCGCCATCGCAAGACCTGCTGGAAACCGGCATCAAGGTCATCGACCTGGTCTGCCCGTTCGCCAAAGGCGGTAAAGTCGGCCTGTTCGGCGGCGCCGGCGTCGGCAAGACCGTCAACATGATGGAACTGATCAACAACATCGCCAAAGCGCACTCGGGCCTGTCCGTGTTCGCCGGCGTTGGTGAGCGTACCCGCGAAGGTAACGACTTCTACCACGAGATGGCGGACGCCAAGGTCGTCGACCTGGAAACGCCTGAAAACTCGAAGGTCGCGATGGTCTACGGCCAGATGAACGAACCACCAGGCAACCGCCTGCGCGTCGCGCTGACCGGCCTGACGATGGCCGAAGCCTTCCGTGACGAGGGTAAAGACGTCCTGTTCTTCGTCGACAACATCTACCGCTTCACGCTGGCCGGTACCGAAGTCTCGGCACTGCTGGGCCGTATGCCGTCGGCCGTGGGCTACCAGCCTACCCTGGCCGAAGAGATGGGCCGCCTGCAAGAGCGCATCACCTCGACCAAGACCGGTTCGATCACCTCGATCCAGGCCGTCTACGTCCCTGCGGATGACTTGACCGACCCGTCGCCTGCCACCACCTTCGCCCACCTGGACTCGACCGTCGTTCTGTCGCGTGACATCGCCTCGCTGGGTATCTACCCTGCGGTCGACCCGCTCGACTCGACCTCGCGCCAGCTGGACCCGCTCGTCGTCGGCCAGGAACACTACGACACCGCGCGCGCGGTCCAGGGCACCCTGCAGCGCTACAAGGAACTGCGTGACATCATCGCGATTCTGGGCATGGACGAACTGGCACCGGAAGACAAGCTGCTGGTCGCTCGCGCTCGCAAGATGCAGCGTTTCCTGTCGCAGCCGTTCCACGTCGCTGAAGTGTTTACCGGCGCACCAGGCAAGTACGTTTCGCTGAAAGACACGATCAAGGGCTTCAAGATGATCGCGTCGGGCGAACTGGACCACCTGCCGGAGCAGGCGTTCTACATGGTCGGCACCATCGAAGAAGCGGTCGAAAAAGCCAAGAAACTGGCTGCCTAAGTCGGCTCTTCAACCTGAAGGACACACATGGCAAACACATTTCACGTTGACGTGGTCTCGGCCGAAGCGGCGATCTTCTCCGGCGAAGCCGAATTCGTCGCGTTGCCGGGTGAGGCGGGCGAGCTGGGTATCTACCCGAAGCACACCCCGCTGATCACGCGGATCCGTCCGGGCGCCGTACGCATCCAGACGGTCGGCGGTAATGAAGAGTTCGTTTTCGTCGCCGGCGGCATCCTCGAGGTGCAGCCGAACGGCGTGACGGTCCTGGCCGACACCGCAATCCGCGGTGGCGACCTCGACGAAGCAAAAGCGCTGGAGGCCAAGCAGCAGGCCGAAGAGCTGATGCAATCGCAGGACGCGCAGATCGACTACGCGAAAGCCCAGGCCGAACTGGCCTCGGCGATCGCGCAGCTGGCGGCGATCCAGAGATTGCGTTCGCGCGGTCGGTAAGACTTCAACAGCAAGCAGTACGCCAAAAAGGCAGCCTTCGGGCTGCCTTTTTTATTGCCCGGGCTGCGCCGGCTGCAGCTCGTCCTGCGTTTTCGGCAGTTCGTCCGGAACGCGTTGTTCAAGATCCGCAGCGTAAGTACAGTCATCACATACCAACTCGATAAGAAGGGATGCCTGAGATGCTGAAACTTTCCGCAGTTTGCGTGGCCGTACTCGTCCTGCTCGGCGCACCGATGGCGGGCGCGCAGGAGGCAGCTGCCGCCGCTCAGCCGCAGCAGTCCCAGCAGGCGCTGGGCGCCGCCATCGACGCCAGCCTCAAGGCGTATTACAAGGCGAACGAGCCCGGCGCCACCGTCATCGTCGTCAAGGACGGCAAGACGGTATTCCGCAAGGCCTACGGCATGGCCGACACCGCCGCCAACAAGCCGATGAGCGCGGACATGAGCCTGCGCCTCGGTTCGATCACCAAGCAGTTCACGGCGGTCGCCATCCTGATGCTGGCGGAAGAGGGCAAGCTGGCACTGACCGACGACATCACGCGCTTCTTCCCGGATTACCCGACCGGCGGCAAGAAGATCACGGTCGAGCACCTGCTGACGCATACCTCGGGCATCGTCAGCTACACGGGCAAGCCGGGCTACATGACGGGCATGGCGAAAGACCTGGGCGTCGCCCAGATGATCGACAGTTTTAAAAACGACCCGCTGGAATTCGAGCCGGGTACCCGCTACCGCTACAACAACTCGGGCTACTTCCTGCTGGGCGCGATCATCGAGAAGGTATCGGGCCAACCTTACGCGAAGTTCGTGGAACAGCGGATTTTCGTCCCGCTCGGCATGCAGGACACGGCCTATGAGGGCTTCGAGCGCGGCAAGGCGCCGCGGGCGCTGGGACACTCGAGCGACGGGCAGGCCTTTGGCCGCAGCGCCACCCTCAGCATGACGCAGCCGTATGCGGCCGGATCGCTGGTGTCCAGCGTCGACGACCTGGCGCGCTGGGATGCGGCCATTTCACAGGGCAAGCTGTTGAAAGCTGCCAGCTGGCAGCGCGCCTTTACGCCCTACACGCTGGCCGACGGCAAATCCACGGGATACGGTTACGGATGGGAAGTGCGCCAGCTGCTGGGTACGCAGACAATCGCGCATGGCGGCGGCATCAACGGCTTCTCGACCTATGCCCAGCGCCTGCCCGAACACAAGGTGTTCGTGGCGGTGCTGAGCAATGCCGACGGCGGCCTGGTCAACCCGGCCGTGGTGGCGAACAAGGCCGCGGCGATCGCCATCGGCAAGCCCTACCGAGAGTTCAAGGCGGTCACCCTCGACGCCGCCGTGCTGGAGCGCTATGCCGGCGTCTACGAAATCGAAAAATCGATCACGCGCACCTTCCGCCGCGACGGCGACACCCTGACGATGCAGCGCAGCGGCCGCCCGCCGGTGCGCTTGAACGCCTATTCGCCGACCGGCTTCTACAATCCGCAGGGGCTTGAGTACTTCGAGTTCGCGCAGGGCGACAAGGGAGAAGTGACGGGCGTGACGATGGTCCAGGACGGCAACGAGGTCAAGCATCCGCGTATCGGCGCCGCGCCCGCTGCGCGCCAGGCGGTGAAGATCGCCAACGCGTCCTTCGACGCCCGCGTCGGCCGCTACCAGCTGGCGCCGAGCTTTATCCTCGCGCTCAGCCGCGAAGGCGACCGTTACTATGCTCAGGCCAGCGGCCAGCCGAAGCTGGAGATCTTCCCGGCCAGCGAGACGGCCTTCTTCTCGCGCGATGTGGAGGCTGAAGTACGCTTCGACGGGGCCGACAGCAGCTACCTGGTGCTGCACCAGAACGGCCAGCAGATCAAGGCAGCGAAGCTGTAACGGCCCGGATCAGTGTGGGGCTGTGCCAGCCGATTGGGCCAGCCGGGCGGCTACTTTCTCGCGGAAGTAGCCGCTTTGTACATAGCTGTACAGATTGGCGCCGGGGCAGACCGTCTTGCTGTCGTGGTCGCGGTGGCTGGCGATGCGCTCGACCGGCACCTTGTACTTCTTTGCCAGCATCGCCATGACGTCGACCACGGCCGCGAGCTGGGCCGCGTTCGGCTCGACCTCCTCGAAATTGCCCACCACTTCGATCAGCGCATGGCCGCTCGGGTCGTATTCAGTGTTGGTGTCGCCGGCGTAGGCGATGTCGCGCCCGGCGTAGGTCTTGCCCTCGAGGTCGATGATGTAGTGGTAGGGGATGTCGAGCCATCCCTTGGTATTCCTCGACCAGGTCTGCAGCTTGCGCAGGTACTGGCGCGGGTCGGTGCCCGCTTTGAACGGTTCGCCCTGGTGGTGCAGGGTGATGTGGGTGATGCTGTGGCGCCGCGCACGGGCCGGGTCGGCCGGTGTGCCGCCCCAGTCGGTGACGGCGACGACCGGGACGTCCACCGCTGTCGGCTTGAGCGCGCAGCCGGCAATGGCCAATGCGAAAAAAAAGGGGGTGAAAAGACGTGCGCGTGCGAGATTCATGGATGCATTCATAGGTGGGATGACCTGCCATCTTTCCACATATGGCCGGGTTCGCGCAATCAGCATACGGCGCATGCCCATGCTGGCGAAATGATGCAAACCTGTTAAGCTAGCACCGAACCCGACCCCTTGCGAGCCCCCATGAGAACGATTCCCCAAATCCTGCGAGACAGCAAAACGATCGCCATCGTCGGCCTGTCCAAGAAGCCCGAGCGCGCCAGCTTCGGCGTGGCCGACTACCTGCAGCAGCAGGGCTACCGCATCCTCCCGGTCAACCCGCAATATGCCGGCGACGAGATCCTCGGCGAACGCGTGCATGCCAGCCTGCAGGAAGCGGCCGATGCGCTCGCGCCGAGCGGCCAGCGCATCGATATCGTCGACTGCTTCCGCAAGCCGGAAGACATCCCGCCGCTGGCGCGCGACGCCATCGCGATCCGCGCCGGCTGCCTGTGGATGCAGCTCGACATCGAAAACCAGGCCGCCGCCGACCTCGCCCGCGCCGCCGGCCTCGACGTGGTGATGAACCACTGCCTGAAAATTGAACACCGCAAGCTCGACGCCTGATTTACTATACTGAGTTACTTCCTGGACCCATCATGCTGAAAACCGCCATCCTGCCTTTTGCCCTGCTTGCCGCCCTCATTGGTACCGTCTCGTCCGCGTCAGCCCAACCGACGGGCGTCGTACCGCACCGTCCGACTGTCGCCGCAGGGACCACGCCTGCCGCCTGCCCGGCGCTGCTCAAGCAGAACTTCAAGCGCCTGCAGGACGAAGCGCCGCAAGACCTCTGCCAGTACGCCGGCAAGGTGGTGCTGGTGGTGAATACCGCCAGCTATTGCGGCTTCACCAAGCAGTACGAAGGGCTGGAAAAGCTGTACGCGAAATACAGCCCGCGCGGCCTGGTGGTGCTGGGCTTCCCGTCGAACGATTTCAAGCAGGAAGCGGCCAGCACCAAAGAGATCGCCGACCTCTGCTATAACACCTATGGCGTGAAGTTCCCCATGTTCGCGCCGACGGCCGTGAGCGGCGCCGGCGCCAATCCGCTACACGCGGCGCTGGCGAAGCAGACCGGCAAGGAGCCGAAGTGGAATTTCGCGAAATACCTGATCGGGCGCGACGGTAAAGTCGTGGAGCACTTCCCGAGCAAGGTGACGCCGGAAGATCCGCAGCTGGTCAGCAAGATCGAGCAGATGCTGGCACCATAAGCAGCCGATGTAGAAGAGTTCAGGCTGGAGTTGAGCGCGTGGACGGCGAAGCCGTCCACCCTACAGGTAAGCGCGCAGCGGGCCGCGCAGGGCGTTGCACACGACGATGCCCTCGGCCCGTTCCAGCATGGCGCGCGTGATCACGCGTTCCCGAGCGTGCCAGGCGGGTGCGGCCAGCATTACGGAGCGCATCACACCCGGCAGCAACCCGCACGACAGCGGCGGCGTGAACCAGTTGCCGTCGATCCGCACGAACACATTGCTGCGTCCCCCTTCGGTCAGCTCGCCGCGCTCGTTGAAGAACAGGGCGTCGAAGGCGCCTTGCGCTTCGGCTGCGCGCCAGGCGGCGTCGTAGCGGTTGCGGATCGCCGTTTTATGGCGCAGGAAGACGTCGGCGGAATGCGTCGTCTCTTCGGCCAGGACCAGGCGCACCGGCTCGTGCAGCGGCGCTAGCGGGGCCGCCGTGATCGTCAACCCGTCGTTCGCATCCAGCGCCAGGCGCAGCCGGTGCAGGCTGGCGTCCTGCGGCAGGCCGAGGCAGGCGTCGAGCACCAGCGTGCGCGCAGCCGTCGCGTCGAACGGACGCTTGAAGTAAGCGCAGGAAGCGGCGATGCGCGCCAGATGCCCGTCGAGGTGGCGCGGTCCGTCCTGCCAGGAGGCCTTGATGGTCTCGAAGATCTCGAACGCGTTGGGCAAGCTGGTCAAAAAGCGCGCCTTGAGCTGGCATTCGGCGAATTCGGATGTCGGGTCGCTGTCGAAGACGATGCCGGCGCCCACGCCGAGCTCCCCGCGGCGCATTTCCTCATCATCCGGCGCCGGCCCCAGGGCCAGGGTGCGGATCGGTACCGACAGGCAGAAGTCGCCAAACGCGCGCGCGTCCCCGGGCGGGTCGAACCAGCCGATGGCCCCGGTATAGATGCCGCGCGCATCGGGCTCGAGTTCCTCGATGATTTCCATGGTGCGCCGCTTGGGCGCGCCCGTGATCGAGCCGCAGGGGTAGAGCGCGCCGAACACCTCGGCCAGCGAGGCGTCCGGGCGCAGGCTGGCCGTCACCGTGGAGGTCATCTGCAGCACGGCGCCGAAGCGCGTCACCTCGAACAGTTTCGGCACCGCGACGCTGCCGGTCTGCGCGATCCGCCCGAGGTCGTTGCGCAGCAGGTCGACGATCATCAGGTTTTCGGCGCGGTTCTTGGCATCCAGCGCGAGGGCGGCGGCGCGCTTTGCCGTCGTGGTCTCGTCCTCGCCGGCCGGCGCCGTGCCCTTCATCGGGCGCGTCAGCAGGGTGCCGCCCTCGGGGCCTGCCTGGTAGCGCACGAAGAGTTCAGGCGAAAACGAGAGCACGGCGCTGCCGTCGGGCAGGCCGATCAATGCGCCATACGGTACCGGCTGGCGCGCGCGCAGGCGCTGGTACAGCCCGAAGATGGAACCAAAGGCGTCGAAGCGCAGGCGGTAGGTGTAATTCACCTGGTAGGTGTCGCCGGCGGCGATGTAGTCGCGGATGCGCCCGATCGCGTCCACGAAATCCCCTTCGTCGGCATTGGCAGCAACGCCGCCAATGCCGGCCGGGGCGGCGCCGGCAGCGGCGCGCGTGGCCACCCAGGCCGCCGCGCTCTCGGCCGTCATGCGCTCGCAGCGCTCGAACAGCAGCACCCGGGCCAGCGGCCCCGCCAAAGGCTTGCACGGGATGCCGAGCAGGTGCGCGCCAAGTTCATAGGAGAGCAGGGGCACGGCGTACAGGCCGCGCGCCAAGGCCGCCTGCAACCCGGCCAGGACCGCGTTCCAGCCGGCGGCATCGGCACACTCCAGGGTGCCGGCATGGCCCGTGTACAGGCGCGAGCGCGCTTGCGCATGCCCCTCCGCGCTCGCATCGTCGAGCAATGCAAAGACCGTGTTCATCGAGAAGCCTCAGCCTGCCAGCAGCAGCGACAATTGTACGCCCGTCCCCTCGGCGGGGTTCTGGCGGAAGCCGCTCTTGGCGAAGCGGTGCCAGCGCCCGGTGACATAGCTCACCAGGAGGCTGGCGCGCGCCGGCACGTCGTCCTCGGTCCCGTGGCCCTGGGTCACGGCCAGGCGCAGCGCGCCCTTGCAGGCCAGTTCGACCTTGTCATAGAAAAGGTTCATGCGCAGTTGCAGGCGTTCGTCCTCGCCGACCAGGGCGTCGCCGATCAGCACCCGCGTCATGCCCGGATTGCTGGCGGCAAAATTCAGGAGCATGGTGAGAATGGCGTGGGCCTGGGCGACGCCGCGCTCTTCCTTTTCGACGATCTGGTTGATCACGCCGAAGACGCTCGACTCGATGAAGTCGATCAGCCCTTCGTACATTTGCGCCTTGCTGGCGAAGTGGCGGTACAGCGCCGCTTCCGACACGGCCAGGTGCGCCGCCAGCGCGGCGGTAGTGATCTTCTCGCCCTTCGGCTGTTCAAGCATGGCCGCCAGGGCCTGGAGGATTTGCAGTTTGCGCTGGCCTGGCCTGGTACTTGCCATGGGATCTCGAAGGGTTGAGTGAATGAATTAGCGGAGCCGATGCAGTTGCCTCGGCAGCTGCCGCACGGATTTTACTTTGACATCGACATAGTTGGGGCGAATCAATCTTCGCGGACGGGCCATCGCCAGCGTGCTGCGCTCTCCGCGGCGCAGGTACTGGGTGACCCAGACGGTGCCCAGACCGAGCTGCTTGGCGCTTTTCAGGTTGGCCAGCGTGTCCTCGACCAGCACGCAATCGCGCGCGGCCACGCCATGACGGCGCAGCAGGCGTGCCAACATCAGTTTCGACGGCTTCGGACGCAGCTGGCGGTGCACGTGCATCTGCTCGATGGCGATGTGGTGGGCGAAATGACGGTTGATGCCGAGGTGGCGCATGACGTGGCTCGAATAGTCCAGCGGTGCATTCGTCAGCAGGATTTTACGGCCGGGCAGGCGCCGCAGCAGGCGTCCGAGGCCCGCTTCGGAACGCATCATGGCGCGCAGGTCCTTCAGATCATGGGTCTCGCGCAGGAAGTGGGGTGCGTCGACGCCGTGGTGGCGCATCATGCCGAGCAGGGTGGCGCCGTAGCGCTTCCAGTAGCCGAGGCGCGCGGCATCGATGCGCTCCTGAGTGACCTCGTTGACGCCGTCATGCAGCACGCGCGCGATATACGTGTTCATGTTGGCGCTGATCGCCGGAAAAATCGCGTGCGAAGCGTCGTGCAGGGTGTTGTCGAGATCGAACAGCCAGACGGGAGCGGAGGGTTTATGATTTGACACGGTTCAGACACAGAGAAAAAGAGTATGCGACGCCCGATTATAGTAGTGTTCCTCAGCCTGCTCCTGATGGCGTGCCAGGCGCTGGCCGCCGAGCGCGGCGCCCTGTTCAAGGCGACCAGCAAGGGCAACACGCTCTACCTGTACGGCACCATCCACGCCGGCCGGGCCGACTTCTATCCGCTCGAGCCGCGCATCCGTGCCGCGGTGGCGGCCGCGCCGACGCTGGCGCTGGAAATTGACGCCGCGCGCGATCCGGCCGCGGTATTGGCGGCACTCCAGCAGCACGGCATGTTCCCGGCCGGCAGCCCAGGCATGGCCGGCTTGCCGGCTGCGCGCCGCCTGCGCATCGAGGCCGGCCTGAAGGGGCAGGGCGTCGACCCGGCCGCCGTGGCGCAGATGAAACCCTGGATGGTGGCGACGATGCTCGCGTTGCTCGACATGGGCAAACTGGGCTACAACCCGGCCCTGGGCGTGGATGCCCATCTGGCGCAACTGGCGCATGACAACAAGACGGGCAAGACCCGGGTCACCGAGCTCGAATCGGTGCAGTACCAGGCGGCGCTGATGAACCGCGTGCCAGACGAGGACCAGTGGCGCCTGCTGGAGGAAACGCTGGACAACATGGCATCGGGGCGCCAGCTGCGCGAGGGCCGCGAGCTGCTCGAGGCCTATGAGCGCGCCGACCAGGCCGCGCTGGACCGGATCGCGCGCCGGATCGAGCTCGATGCCACGCTCAGCGGCAGGTTCACGCGCGAGGTGCTGCTGAACAAGCGCAACGGACCGATGGCCGACAAGGCGGCGTCACTGCTGGCGCGCGAGAACAATGCGGTCGTGGCCGTGGGTTTGCTGCATCTGCTGGGAAAAAACGGACTGCCCGAACTGCTGCGCCGGCGCGGCATCAAGGTGGAGCGGGTGTACTAGGAGGGACTGAGGGGGAGATGGTGCCCTTTACGTGGATTGAACACGTGGCCTCTCCCTTACCAAGGGAGTGCTCTACCACTGAGCTAAAAGGGCGGTACTGATATGGCGGCATGGACGCCGCCACAAATGTTTAGTGCGACCGGATCATAGTGCCAAAAGCCTGTTCGGTCAAGACTTCGAGCAACAAAGAGTGCTCGATGCGGCCATCGATGATGTGCACCGTATTGACGCCCGACTTGGCCGCGTCCAGCGCCGACGAGATTTTCGGCAGCATGCCGCCGGAAATCGTGCCGTCTTCGAACATCTCGTCGATCTCGCGCGCCGACAGGTCGGTCACCAGATTGCCGGCCTTGTCCTGCACGCCCGCGATGTTGGTCATCATGATCAGCTTTTCGGCTTTCAGGATTTCCGCGATCTTGCCGGCGACGACGTCGGCATTGATGTTATAGGCCTGGCCGTCCTGGCCGAAGCCGATCGGCGAGATGATCGGGATGAAGGCGTCGTCCTGCAGCGCTTTGACGACGGCCGGATTGATCGCCTCGATCTCGCCGACAAAACCGATGTCGACGAATTCGCCCGGCTTTTCCTTGTCCGGCATGCTCATCTTGCGTGCGCGGATCAGGCCGCCGTCCTTGCCGGTCAGGCCGACTGCCTGGCCGCCGTAGTGGTTGATCAGCATGACGATGTCCTGCTGCACTTCGCCGCCCAGCACCCACTCGACCACTTCCATGGTTTCTTCGTCGGTGATGCGCATGCCCTGGACGAACGTGCCCTGCTTGCCGATCTTTTTCAGGGCGTTGTCGATCTGCGGACCGCCGCCGTGCACCACGACCGGGTTCATGCCCACCAGTTTCAACAGGATGACGTCGCGCGCGAAGCCATGCTTCAGGCGTTCGTCGGTCATGGCATTGCCGCCGTATTTGATGACGATGGTCTTGCCGTGGAAGTTACGAATGTAAGGAAGCGCCTCTGCCAGGATCTGCGCCTTGATTTGCGGCGAGACCTTGGTCAGGTCGTTGTTTTGCTCCTCGGTCTGCAGGCTGGTCAACTGAGCGTTCATGGTGAGTCCGAAATGAAAGTGGCGGAGATTTTACAGGCAACAAGGCCGCCTTTGTGGGCATTATGCAGCGATCTTGTTGTATTTTATGGCCTGACCGGGTCAGGATGGCCGCCGATGAATGCTTCAGCGATATTACACATGACGAAAACTTTCTGTCGCAGGGGTGCGCCATGAGCCAATGTTCCCGTTGCGGAGCGACCTTCGGCTGCGCCATGGCCGATGGTAGCCCGGGTCCGTGCTGGTGCACCGAACTGCCGCCCGCCTTGCCCGTGCCGGGCGTCGACACGAGCTGCTGGTGCCCGGCCTGCCTGCGCGCTCACATCGCGGCAATGGCGAACCTGCCGCCATTGGACGCACCGCAGGTGTAGTGCCTTTGCTTTAACGATGCGTGCTAAAAAAGCGCATCATCTCGCGGCTGGCATCGGGCCCCTTGCCATCCGTATAGGTGCCGCGCGCGCTGCCGCCCGACCAAGCGTGGCCGGCGCCGTGGATGACCCAGTGCTCGCCCTGCACCTTGCCGTCGGCCCGCTTGTGCATGGTGCGGGTAAAGGCGTGGCCGTCCGGCACGCGGCCCGGCTCGACCGCCATGGCGTCGGAAGCGTCACGCGCATGCACCATCAGCTCGTCGCCATTGGTCGGGTGCACGGTGTGGTCCGCGTCGCCGTGGAAGACGATGATCGGAATCGACTGGCCGGGCTTGTTCTGGCGCTGGAGCTGGCCTTTCATGGCCGCCAGCGCGGAAGGCAGGTCGTGCGCGGAGGCATACGGCAGCCCCGAGTGCACGCCGACGGCCGCGTACAGTTCCGGATACAGCGTGCCCATGATGGTGGCCATCGCGCCGCCCGCCGACAGGCCCGCCACATACACCTGGGCCGGATCGATTGAATGCTTGCCCATGATTTCGCGGGTGATGCCGGCGATGATCGACGGCTCGCCCTGGTCGCGCTTCTGGTCGACGTCGCTGAACCAGTTCCAGCAGCGCGAGGCATTCGCCTGGCGCGATTGCGCCGGGTAGACCACGAGGCAATTCATTTCCTCGGCCAGCGCGTTCATCTTGGTGCCGTGGGCGAAGTCGTCCGGGTCCTGGGTGCAGCCGTGCAGCATCACCACCAGCGGCACCTGTTCACCCTTGTAGCTGCTCGGCACATACAATTTATAGCTGCGCGTGCCGGCGCTGTTGGTGTAGCTGCCTTCGCTGAAGGTACCCGGCAGGGCAATGGCGGGCTCGTTGGCGGCAGCGACGCCCCCGACGCCGGCGCCGCCGAACTTGCGGCTCAGTTCAGCCAGCATGTCCGCCACCTCGGGCGGCATGCCTGCGGGCGTTCCGCCATTCGCCTGCGGCATGTTGCGCATCTGCTGCTGGGCAGCCTGGGTCATGGCCGAGGCGCTTTTCAGGGCATCCTGGATGACCTTGTTGGTGTCCACCGGGGGCTGCTTGCCCATCTGCTTGCCCATCAGGCTGCGGGTGGCGGCTCGCATTTGCGAGATCAATTTATTGTTCATATTCAGTTTCATGTGCTTTTCCTTTTAGTGAGCCTAGTGAATGCGCTCTGCCAATGCGGCTTTTACGGCGTTGCTGGCATGCAGCGCCCCAAGCACCGAAATCGATTCAATGGTGGCCAGCGCCAGTTCGACGCTGACGTCGTTGGCAATACTGGCCATGCCGAGTACCTGGATCTGGAGCCGGATGCCTGCCTGCTGCGCCGCTTCCAGGTCGGTGCGCGAATAGTGGTGCATGCCGAGCACGAGGCTGCGGCGGGCAACCGTTTGCCGAACCACCTCGGCATGGGTATTCAACTGGTTGCGTATCGCTGTTCGGATCAGGTCGGTACGGTTGCTGTAGAACCCCTCGCTCACGAGAAGGTCGATCTGGCCCAGGTCGATCATTCCCAGGTTGATCGTGATCTTTTCCGAATCCGCCAGCTTTTGCTTCGGCTCGTTCGTCGTCATAATTTCACCCCGCATCCTTACACCATCCTTTCAAACCATCCTCTTACCATCCACATGGATGGTGAATACATGTCGCCAGTGTACCCTCCTGAGCCTTGAGGTCAAGCGCGATCCGTTTGAATCGGGTAATCTATTTCTCCATGAGTCCAGAATTACAACCCGGCCTGCGCTTTGCGTGGCAATACACCGTCCCGCCGCGCGCCACCGTGCCGCAGCTGTACCACGACACCCCGTTTTGCCTCGACATGCCCGAGGTGCTGGCCACCGGCTACCTGGTCGGCATGATGGAACTGGCCTGCGTGCACGGCATGATGCCCTTCCTCGACTGGCCGCGCGAACAAAGCCTCGGCACCATGGTCAGCTTCCAGCACCTTGCGCCGACACCGCCCGGCATGACCCTGCGCATCGAGGGCGAAGTCATCGAGGTCGACGGTAAGCGCGTGCGCTTCAGGGTGCAGGCCTGGGACGACGTCGAGCGCATCTGCGAAGGCACGCACGAGCGTTGCGTCATCGATCCGGTGCGTTTCAATGAACGGGTAGCGCGCAAAAACGGTGGGGTGGCGGCATGAACCTCCCTCCCGAACTCCAGACGCCGGTACCATCGCCCTGCATCAGCCTGTGCGAAATGGACAAGGCAACCGGCCTATGCCGCGGCTGCCTGCGCACGATCGACGAGATCGTGGCCTGGGGTGGCGCCGGCGACGACTACAAGCGCGCGGTCTGGACCGAGATCCGGCGCCGCGAGTCGGAACTCGACTTCGGTTAAAAAAATGACATTCCAGCTGCCCGCCACGATGCAGGTCTTCGAGCGCGGCTGGCTGTCGTCGAACAATGTCCTGTTCATGGGCCGCGATGTGCAAGCTGATACGGCGCTGGTCGACAGCGGCTACCTGACCCACGCGCCGCAGACGCTGGCGCTGGTGCGCCACGCCCTGGGCGAACGCCCGCTCGCGCGCCTGCTCAACACCCACCTGCACTCGGACCATTGCGGCGGCAATGCGCTATTACAAGGCACGTATGGCTGCCATACGGCGATTCCCGCGGCGGAAGCGTCCAAGGTCGCCGCCTGGGACGAGGATGCGCTCAGCTACCGCGCGACCGGGCAGCAATGCGCCCGTTTCGGTTTCGACGCGCTGCTGGCGCTGGGCGACCGTGTATCGCTGGGCGACCTGTCCTGGGAAGTGCTGGCCGCCCCCGGCCACGATCCGCACGCGCTGCTGCTGTTCTGCGCCAGTCACGGCATCCTGATTTCCGGCGACGCGCTGTGGGAGAACGGGTTCGGGGTGATCTTTCCCGAGCTGGCCGGGGAGCCGGGTTTTGTTGAAGCGCGCGCAACGCTCGACCTGATCGCCACGCTGGACGCACAGGTCGTGATTCCGGGGCATGGGCGGATGTTCGGGGAGGTGGATGCGGCCCTGGCGCGCGCTTACTCGCGGCTTGATTACCTGGCGGGGGACCCAAGGCGCAATGCGGAAAATGCGGTGAAGGTGATGGTGAAGTTTTTGCTGCTCGAGCGGCAGCGGATTGCGCTGCTTGATTTGCCGGGCATATTGGCGTCGATCCCGGTGGTGGCCAGTGCGATGCGGCTGATGGATATGGCCACTTACACCTCCGTCTCCAACTGGGCTACCGCCTCCCTGATCCGCGCCAAGGCCGCCCGCATCGACGGCGAATGGCTGCTGGACGCCTGAATTAGAGCGCCCGGTCTAGCACGATCGTGCTTTTTTCACCCTATAATCAGGCAGCCGATCCGATCAACCACCGCCGAAAGCCGCCCATGCCGCTGCCAACCGTCCTGCAAAACCTGTCCTTACCCGTCATCGCCTCGCCGATGTTCATCGCCAGCGGTCCGGCGCTCGTCGCGGCGCAGTGCAAGGCCGGCATCGTCGGCTCCTTCCCGGCCCTGAACGCCCGCCCGGCCGAGCTGCTCGACACCTGGCTGACCGACCTGCAGCGCGAACTGGCCGACTACGCTGCCGCGAACCCGGGCGTAAAAATCGGCCCGATCGCGGTGAACCAGATCGTGCACGCCTCGAACACGCGCCTGGAGCACGACGTCGAGGTCTGCGTCAAACACCAGGTGCCGATCATCATCTCGTCGCTGCGCGCCCCGCCCCAGGAAATGCTCGACGCCGTGCACAGTTATGGCGGCATCGTCCTGCACGACGTGGTCTCGATCCGCCACGCGCAAAAGGCGCTGGAGGCGGGCGTGGATGGCCTGATCCTCGTGGCGGCCGGCGCCGGCGGCCATGCGGGCGCGCTGTCGCCGTTCGCCCTGGTGGGGGAGGTGCGCAAGTTCTTCGACGGTCCGCTGGCGCTGTCCGGGGCGATCGCCACCGGCGACGCCATCCTCGCCGCGCAGGCGATGGGCGCCGACTTCGCCTACATCGGCTCGCGCTGGCTGGCGACCCAGGAATCGAACGTCAGCGCGTCCTATCGCGAGGCGATCGTCGAATCCAGCGCGGCCGACATCGTGTACACGAACCTGTTTACTGGCGTGCACGGCAACTACCTGAAAAAATCGATCGTCAATGCCGGGCTGGACCCGGAAGCGCTGCCGGAATCGGACAAGAGCAAGATGAGCTTTGGCGACGGCACGGCGAAGGCCTGGCGCGACATCTGGGGCGCCGGCCAGGGCGTGGGCCTGATGGATGACGTGCCGACCGTCGCCGAGATGGTCGAGCGCCTGACAAGCGAATACGACGCGGCACGCCGGCGCTTGGCGCTGCGTTAATCCTTCCCGCGTCGAGCTCCCGCTTTAGGAGGCTTTTTCGTCCGGAATCGGATAGTCCGGCGCCGGGTCGGCCGTGTTCAAATCTTCCTGGCGGATCGCGTACAGGGCCGGCAGGTTACGCCAGTAGCCGTAGACATCCATGCCGAAGCCGACCACGAAGGCATTCGGCAGCGTGACGCCGACGATGTCGGCGCGGATCGGTTTATTGCGTTTCAGGTCCTTGTCCGCGAACACGGCGACGATCACCTCGGCAGCGCCCATGTCGAGCAGGCGCTGCTTGACGTGGGCGAGGGTCTCGCCTTCGTCGAGGATGTCGTCGACCACGACGATGGTGCGTCCCGCCACGTTCTGGCGCGGGATCACCTTCCACACGATTTCGCCACCCCGGTCGTCGTCGCCATAGCGGCTGACGTGGATGTAATCGAATTCGAGCGGGAAGCCGAGTTGCGGCAGCAGGGTGCCGGTGAAGACGACAGCGCCACCCATCACGCCCAGTACCAGGGGGAAGGTGGTGTTGCCGGGAGCGCCGAAGCGCTCGTTCAGGACATCGGCCACGTGCCGCACGGCGGCTTGCACTTCTTCGGGGCTGACGATCTGGCGCGCATTCGCAAGCAGCGCACGCGCGCGGGTGTGGTGGAAATCTCGCATGGTCATCGTTCTAAGAATGTCTCCAACTCGATTATGCGGCAACTTTGCAACAAACCTACGCTCGCTTGAATTTCTTGTGGAACACAGCCACGGACTGAGGTGATGAGCGCGGCGATGCGCTCGCGTGGATGAGCTGATCCTGCGCTGTTGATGTTTCTGCGCAAGATTCGCCCGCGCCATTGTCGGTGTTTGCGGCGTATCATACGTGGCTTGAATAACATCGAAGCCAGCCATGTCCACGAATGAATTCACCATCGAGTGCACTGCGGAGCGCGCAGCGCGGCTCGAACAGCTGCGCGCCGCCATGGCGCGCCACGGTATCGACGCGTTTATCCTGCCGTCGAGCGACCCCCACCTGTCCGAATACCTGCCGCGCCGCTGGCAGGGACGCGAATGGATGTCGGGCTTTACCGGCTCGGTCGGCACCTTCATCGCCACCGCCGATTTTGCCGGCGTCTGGACCGACGGGCGCTACTGGACCCAGGCCGAAACCGAACTGGCTGGCTCGAACATCGCGCTGATGAAGATTCCGTCGGGCGCCAGCCTGCTGCACATCGACTGGCTGGCTGCGAACATGCAGCCCGGGCAGACGGTGGCGGTCGACGCCCGTGTGCTGGGCCTGGCCGTGGCGCGCCTGCTGGAAGAGGCGCTGAGTGCACGCGGCGTCCTGCTCCGCACCAACCTCGACCTGCTGGACGACATCTGGACTGACCGCCCGGGCCTGCCGACGGAACCGCTCTACGAACACGAAGCGCCGTACGCGACCCTGGCGCGTGCCGACAAGCTGGCCGCCACCTGCGCCGCGATGGAAGCCCTGGGCGCCGAGCGCCTGTTCCTGTCGACGCTCGACGACATCGCGTATTTGTTCAACCTGCGCGGCGCCGACGTCAGTTTCAATCCGGTGTTCGTGGCGCACGCGCTTGTCGAGCGCGACGGGGCGACGCTGTTCGTGGCCGAAGGTAAAGTGCCGGACGCATTGCGCGCAACACTGCTGGAAGAGGGTGTCAACCTGGCCCCGTATGCCGCGGCGGCTGCAGCGCTGGCCGCGCTGCCGGACGGCAGTTCGCTGCTGCTCGACCCGCGCCGCGTCACGGCCGGCATGCGCGCCGCCGTGCCCGCGGGTGTGCGCGTGGTCGAGGCGATCAACCCGACCACGTTTGCCAAGTCGCGCAAGACGGATGCCGAGGCCGCGCACGTGCGCGCCACGATGGAGCAGGACGGCGCGGCGCTGTGCGAATTTTTCTCCTGGCTGGAGGCCACGCTGGCCGACCCCGACCTGGACCCAGACTGCGCACCCCTGACCGAACTGCTCATCGACCAGCAGATAACGGCGGCGCGTGCGCGCCGGCCGGGCTTTGTCAGCCCGAGCTTCGGCACGATCGCCGGCTTCAATGCCAACGGCGCGATCATGCACTACCGCGCGACACCGGCGGCGCACGCCGTCATCAAGGGCGACGGCCTGCTCCTGATCGATTCGGGCGGCCAGTACCTGGGCGGCACCACCGACATCACGCGCGTGGTCCCGGTCGGGACAATCACGCCGGACCACAAGCGCGATTTCACCCTGGTGCTGAAGGGGATGATGGCGCTCTCCAGTGCCCAGTTCCCGCGCGGCACCCGCTCGCCGCTGCTGGACGCCATCGCGCGCGCCCCGATCTGGGCGGCGGGCGTCGATTACGGCCACGGCACCGGCCATGGCGTCGGCTATTTTATGAACGTGCACGAAGGGCCGCAGGTCATCTCGCCATCCGCCGCGCCCGACCCGCATACGGCGATGGAGCCGGGCATGATCACCTCGATCGAACCGGGCATTTATAAACCGGGGCGCTGGGGCATCCGCATCGAGAACCTGGTGCTGAACGTCCCCTCCACACAGGGTGAATTCGGCGAGTTCCTGCGCTTCGAAACGCTGACCCTGTGCCCGATCGACACCCGCTGCCTCGACCTGGCGCTGCTCTACCCGCATGAGCTGCAGTGGCTCAACAGCTACCACGCGCAAGTGCGCGAGCGCCTGCTGCCGCACGTGTCGGGCGCCGCGCGCGACTGGCTCGTGCTGCGCACGCAGGAGGTGTGACATGGTGTCCGCCCGCTCCACCCGCGCCAGCTCCGCCGTCGATCGCCTGAAACGCCGTACCGGCCAGACCGGCTACTCGATGGCGCGCACCGCCGACGGCCTGTTCTACCTGTCCGAGACGCCCGGTTCGCCCCCCCTGTGCCCGCCGCTGGAACTGGATGACTTCGTCCAGTTCGTCAACAAGCTCGGGCCGCAGGAGGTCAAGCGCGTCAGCAAGTACGACGTCGCGTTCGAAAAACAGCTGGTCCGCAAGAAGCCTTGAGGCTTCCACAAGCCTCCACCGAAAGACGCCATGCCGACGTTTGAAGTGTTTTCCCCGTACTGGTCACCGGCCGAAATCGCAACCAATGGCGTCATCCTGCTGCACCTGGCCGGCTCCCTGTGCCTGGGCCTGCTGGTCGGCTACGAGCGCTCGTACCACGGGCGCGCCGCCGGCATGCGCACCTATGGACTGGTGTGCATGGCCTCGTGCGCGCTGACCATCGTCAGCGGCTATCCTGAAATGTGGTTCGGCGGCCAGACCGGCGCCATCGGCGTGGTCGACCCGACCCGCGTGATGCAGGGCGTGGTAACGGGCATCGGCTTCCTCGGCGCCGGCGTCATCATGCGTGAAGGTTTTAATATCAGCGGCCTGACGACTGCCGCCTCGATCTGGAATTCGTCCGTGATCGGCATCCTGGTCGGCGTCGGCTTTTACCTGGCGGCGATGGGACTGGCCTTTTTCTCGGCCATGATCATGATTTACCTGAACAAGGTCGAGGCGGTACTGCCGTCGCGCCGTGCGGTGGCGGTGATGCTGCGCTTTCGCCGCGACTTCCTGCCGCGCGAGGAAGCGCTGCGCGACGCGGCCCTCGAGCGCGGCTACACGATCGCCGGCAGCTCGCTGACGATCGCCAGCACGGCCGGCGGCCAGGAATGGCGTTTCGTGGCGCTGGCGCTGTCGCGCCATAACCGCGCCACGCTTACCGAACTGGCAGCCGAACTGTCCTCCTTCGAGGGGGTCGAAGGTTTCCAGCTCTCGCATGCAAGAAATTAAAAACAAAACGGAAATAGCACCATGACGGCTCAAGACGTACTCGATTTCTGGTTCCTGCCGCGCGCGCACGCCGGCTACGGCAAGGCGCGCCCCGAGTGGTTCCGCAAGGATGCCGCCTTCGACGCCGAGATCGCGGCGCGCTTCGGCGCGCTCATTGCCCAGGCGCTGGCCGGCGGCCTGCGCGAATGGGACCTGCAAGGCCCCGAAGGCACGCTCGCGCGCATCCTCGTGCTCGACCAGTTCACCCGCAACGCGTACCGCGGCAAGCCCGAAGCCTTTGCCGGCGACCTGCTGGCCCTGAGTGCCGCCCAAGCCGTGGTCGACAGCGGCGCCGACCGCCAGCTCGAACCCCAGCAGCGCGCCTTTGCCTACATGCCCTTCGAGCATGCCGAGGACGCGCGCATGCAGGAACGCGCGGTCGAGCTGTTCGGGCGCCTGGCGCTGGAACACGAGGGTTTTACGGAAACGCTCGACTATGCGCACCGCCACCGCGGCGTGATCGCGCGCTTTGGCCGCTTCCCGCACCGTAACCCGATCCTCGGGCGCGCTTCCACCGCCGACGAGCTGCACTACCTGGGCCAGCCGGGCACCGGGTTCTGATGGCGGCGACGCTCAACATCGTCGGCGCCGGCCATGTCGGCCGCGTGCTGGGCCGGCTGTTTGCCGCCCAGGGCGTGTTCGAAGTGCAGGACGTGCTGACCCGTTCCGCGGCCAGCGCCCACGACGCGGTGCATTTTATCGGCGCCGGCCGCGCCGCGGGCACGCTGGGCGAGCTGCGCCCGGCTGCAGTGTGGATGCTGGCGGTCAGCGACGACCAGATCGCCCCCGTGTGCGCGGCGCTGGCAGGAGCCGGGCTGTTGAAAGGCGCCATCGTGTTCCATTGCAGCGGCGCCAAGTCGTCGGGCGAGCTGCATCCGGCAAGCGAGGCCGGTGCCCAGGTCGCCAGCGTGCACCCGGTGCGCAGTTTCGCCGATCCCGCCCTGGTGGCTGCTGCCTTCGACGGCACCTGGTGCGGAATGGAAGGGGACCCAGCCGCGCTGGCCCTGCTGGCGCCGGCTTTCGAGAACATCGGCGCGTGCCTGGTTCCCATCGACGCCGCCGCCAAGACCGTCTACCACGCGGCATCGGTGTTCGCGTCGAATTACCTGGTGACGGTGCTCGACGCGGCGCTGCGCGCCTATGCGGCGGCCGGCGTACCGGAAGCGGTGGCGCGCGAGCTGGCGCATCCGCTGGCCAGCGAAACCCTGGCCAACGTGTTCCGGCTCGGGCCTGCCGGCGCCCTCAGCGGCCCGGTCGCGCGCGGCGATTTCGCCACCGTGGCGCGCCAGCACGAGGCGCTGAAAGCGTGGGACCTGCCCACCGCCGAGCTGTACGACGCCCTGGTCGACGCCACCACCGCGCTCGCGGCCCGCAAGCGGCGCGGCGAAGCCTGATCCTTCTTCATCAAGGAGTACCGATGCACCTCACTGCCTGGGCCACGCTGGCCGTCCTCGGCGTTTATGTCTGGACCGGCGTCATGGCCGGCTGGGCACGCGTCAAATACAAGGTGCCGGCCCCCCTGATGGACGGCCCGGCCGCCTTCCAGAGCGCGCAGCGGGTGCAGGCCAATACCCTGGAGCAGCTGCCGATCGTCCTGGGCCCGCTGTGGCTGTGCGCCTGGTACCTGGGCGACGCCTGGGCGGCAGGGGGCGGCCTGCTCTGGTGCGGCGCGCGCATCCTGTACGCGCTCGGCTATTACCGCGATCCGGCGCGGCGCGAAGCCGGCTTCGTGCTTGGCATGGTGGCAAGCGGCGCCTTGGTGGCCGGCACCGTCGTTGGGCTATTGACACACTAAGTGATGCACTAGAGCAAAATATATTGATCTAGGAATCGACAAATTTTCCGAACGGCAATAAGCTCTCCCGTGGAATCCGTGAGGTCCGGTGACTGGTGCGCGTCGCGCCCGGCCGGTTCGCTGCGTAGGAGGCAACATGCTGTTTTTGAAGAGTACCGCGACCACCAGGGCGCCCGGCATTTATGAAGTGGATGTGGCCGCCAAGCCGCCAGGCAAAACCTTTGGTGTCTACCTGGCGACGGATCCGGATAACG
Source organism: Massilia niabensis (assembly GCF_042655085.1). Classification (NCBI taxonomy): domain Bacteria; kingdom Pseudomonadati; phylum Pseudomonadota; class Betaproteobacteria; order Burkholderiales; family Oxalobacteraceae; genus Massilia; species Massilia niabensis. The sequence continues at coordinate 379,253 of NZ_JBHSMU010000009.1, forward strand.
CGCCCCAGGCGGTCCTCGGGGCGCTCGCCGAGCTCGGCTTCAAGGGCACTTACCAGAAGAACTACACCCACCGCGACGGCGGCCGCGTGCTCGACCTGCATTTCGAGAAAGACGGCACCGACCTGTTCAAAGGCTGGAAGCCGGAAGAGTGCAGCGCTAACCTGGCCTCGATCGACAGCCTGTTCGGCAGCCTGGGCATCAGCGTCACGCCGCGCGTGATGACCATGGCCGAAGCCTACGCCTGAGAGCGCCTTACACAACAAATCGACGTGCGCTGCGCGCACGCCCCCATGGCGGCGTTGCGTCGTCTCGCCGTACTAGCGTACTGTCTTCGACGAGGCGCCTCGCCCTTGGGCCTTGCCCTGAGGGTCGTGTCAGGCGCTCTCATCCGCGTTCCAACCAACAGCGTCCTGATTCATGCAAGAATTGCCGTTTGCTACTCTTGCGTGATGCATTGTGGACCTGTTCAACTCCCTCGGCACCCCCGTGCCAATTCCTATCGAAGACGGTGAACTGGCGTGGCTTGCCCAGCTGCCGCTGGCGTATCCCAACGATGCCGTGTTCGCGCGCCTGCTGGCCGAGACGCCCTGGCGTGCCGAAACGGTTGTCGTGTTCGGCAAGCGCCACCCGCAGCCGCGCCTGACCGCCTGGTACGGCGACGCCAGCTATACCTATTCCGGCCTGCGCCTCGAGCCGCTGCCGTGGACGCCCTTGCTGCTGGAACTGCGCACTGCCGTCGAGGCGGCCAGCAAGGGGCGCTTCAACAGCGTACTGCTCAACCTGTACCGTAACGAGCGCGACAGCATGGGCATGCACAGCGACGACGAGCCGGAACTCGGTCCCGGGCCGGTCATCGCCTCGCTCAGTTTCGGCGCCACCCGCACCCTGATGCTGCGGCATAAACGCAACAAAGATACCCTCCGCGTCCCGTTGACCGATGGCGGCCTGTTGCTGATGGCTGGCGCCACCCAGGAAAACTGGCTCCACGGCATCAATAAATCAACCCGCCCCCTTGGTACACGCATCAACCTGACCTTCAGGTATGTCGTTTAACGCGAGCGTATATGCATGCATTTGCGGCTAAAAATAACTGAACTATAAGTCAGTAATGTTACATTCGATTACACTTCTTACGGAATACGGACGGACGTAATCTTTTTGCAGTGTTATCTTGGACACATCGCGATTCACTAGGCATCGCGAGCCAGTCCAACAACGTCATAAAGGATTCTCGTATGAAAAAGCTCATCTTTGCACTGATCGCAGGTACCGCCGCCATGGCAGCAGCCCAGGCCCAGAACATGACGCCACAGCGCGCGTACATCGGCGCCGGTGTTGCCACCGTCGAGAGCGACTATCGCATCTCGGGCGCCAACAACGTCTCCAGCAGCGGCTGGAAAGGATCGGGCAAACTGTTCGGTGGTGTGGAACTCGACCAGACCTTTGGCGTTGAAGCCGGCTATACCGACTTCCGCAAATCGCGCGCCAACTACACCGCCAATGGCGTACCCGGCGTTGCCGTAGCCGACGGCTACGGTGCTTACCTCGCCGGCAAGGCCACCATGCCGCTCAATGAGCAGACCGGCATCTACGGCAAGCTGGGCGTGGCCCACACCAAGCGCGAAATGACCGCGAATACGCCAGGCATCGCCCGCAAAGTCAGCGATAACGCCGTGTATGCAGGCGTCGGCGTGCAGCACGCGCTGAACCAGCAAGTCTCGCTGATCGCCGAGTACGAGCGCTACGGCAAGAAGACCAACTTCGGCGCCAAGCCGGACGTCCTGACCATCGGCGCGAAGTACAACTTCTAAGCGATCAAGTCAGTAGAAACAAAAAAGGGCCTGCGGGCCCTTTTTTCTTTTGGTGACGATCGATCCGGGTGGGTCATGACAACGGCGGCGCCGCTCCTATCCCCCCTGGCCGCCCCAGCGCCCAGGGCGGCGGCACCGGCACCGTTTCCGTCTCGCGCGCCATAAACCCCGACGCAATGAAGCGGTGCACCGATGACCATGGCCAGTCGCAGGCGGACGGGCACAGTCCGTGACGCACGGGGTTGGTATGCATGTAGTCGATCAGGGCGGCATAGTCGGCGTCGCCAGAGACCCGGAACTCCTGGTAATGACGTTCCCAGATGGCGCCGTCCAGCCCGGCGCCCGCGAGCGACTTGCGCAAGGCTTTCGAAAACGCAATCTTCACCGCGCGCCAGCGGCTCGAGCAGTCGTGGTCGCCCGGCGGCAGTGTCCACATCGCGTGGGCGTGGTCGGGCAGCACCACCCAGCCGTCGACATGGAAGGGCTTGCGCACGCGCGCCTGGCGGATCGCCTCGCCAAACGCGGAAATATGGTCGGTCAACAGGGTACTGCCACGGTCCAACAGCCGAACCGTGAAGAAAAAGGTTCCACCAGGAACCCGGTTGTCGCGGTAGTGAGTCATGGGCAAAGTGTGCCAATCGAGGATGATCGCCATGCCGATTGGCGCAAATGGGAGGCAGGAACTATTAGCCTCATCAGCGATTGATTCTACACACGACTTTTGCGCGACCGCGTTCCATTTCCGCGTGTAAACCATATGCCTTCGCTAGTCTGTAGCCGCACCCTGGGCGCGGGCTACCCGGCCGGACGCGGCAGTACTGCGCCGCGCCTAAGGTTGCAGCCGCTGCATGATCTTTTGCATATCAGCCGCGTAGAAATAAGGCAGGGGCTGGTAAGGCGTCCGGCACGGCACAGCCAGGGCGCTGCCGTCTTTCATGCCAAGCGTCACCGCGCCCCGCGCACGGCAGGCGGCGACCATGGCCGGCAAGGTAGCCGCGTCGCCGAACAGGGGGACGCCTTCGACGCGCTCGACGACGACATCGAGGCGGATGGTGCGGCACGCCGGCAGCGTATCGACGAGCACGCTTGTTGCGGTCGGGGTGATGCTGCTGCTGTTACAATCTTCCTCCACCAAGGCGGTGATGGCCTGCAGGGTCTGGGCATCAAGCTGTGACTGGCGGGGCGCCTGCCGTCTTGCCAGTGCGCTGGCATCGAGCATGGCGACCCACTGCGTGCGCATCGCCCCCGGTCCCGACAGCAGGGCCGGCAGCATCGCTGGCCTACAGGCCGCCGCATCTCCACATTCCATGGCCACGGCGAAATCGGGCTGGACACCACGGCCGAGCTGGCGGTAGAACGCCTCGATCCGGGCATACCCGCTGCCGCCGTCCTCGCGTGCGGCGAGCGCATAGACCAGCATCGGCAGGCCGCAGCTGTATTCGAGCCAATTAGCGCCGATCTCGCGCTGCGACAGCACGCGCCAGGGTCGCTCGCCGGTGAGGAGCATGCAGCGGGCGAGCGCTTCGTCGACTTCAAGGCCGGCTTGTTCCGGTGTCAGCCAGCCCTGCTCGAGCGACACGCGCCAGCGCAAGAATTCGCCGATGCCTTCATGGATCAGGCGGGCGTCCGGATAGGGGTCGACCGCGTCGCGCAGCTGGAAGCGATGGCTCATTTCGTGCGCTACCAGCTTGGTCATCAGCCGCGTGTGCTCGGGTTGCGGGGCACGCGGCCAGTTGAACAGGGAAAGCAGGAGGATCTCCCCGGCATTGCCGCCGATGTTGGGTCCGCCCGGTTCGCTGGCGGACGCCGCCGCGATGATGGGACGTTTGAATTCCATCCCGGACAGGCGCTTGCGCAGCAGTGCCGCCGTGTCGTCGGCGACCCTGTGGATCTGGGCCGCGGAGGCGGCGCTGAGTGCCGGGTCAATGTAATCGAGGCTGCCATTGCGTGAGCGGCGCGCCAGGAACAGCAAGGCGGGCGCGTCGCCGTCGGCAGGGGCCTCGCCGTCAAACAATGCACGCGCCGTGGCAATGCTGCCGGCCGCGGCAAAGCGGTAGCGGACCGGGCCGCACTGGGGGCCGACCGCATAGTTCGTCATATGCGCATAGATGGCTTCGCCGACCGGAAACGAACCGGGGTAACCGGTCACCTTGTCGCTGGTGACCGGTACACGAAAGCGCAGCGTAGGGGCTGTGGGCGTTGCCGCGCCGCGCGCAAGTGTATCGGCCGTGGCCGTCGCGCCGTCGAGCGACTGCCAGCGCGAGCGGATCGTCCCGGCGCCTGCACCATTCTTCAGGAAAGCGAGCCGGGTGCACCCGGGCGGCAGCGCATAGCTGATTTCAAGCGCATCAGGTGCGTTGCGCCGCACAAGGATAGCGACGCCCTCGCTCGCGGCAGCGACCGCTGTTGCCTGTGTCAACAGGAGTGCGAGCACGGCAGCAATGGACGGGATGCGCATATTTTCCTCCGAGCAATCGAAGGATGAAACATATCATATTGATAAAGATGTGAGGGGCAAACGACACGCCCGACCACGAAAAAAAAACGGGTACCGGCGCTATGCCGATACCCGCTTTCGTATGTTCACACTGCAGGAACCCTCCTCCTGCAGACGTGGCGATCAGGTCGTCAGCGGCTTGTAGCGGATCCGCTTCGGTTTTGCTCCCTCTTCGCCGAGGCGCTTCTTCTTGTCGGCTTCGTATTCCTGATAGTTACCGTCGAAGAAGGTCACCTGCGAATTGCCCTCGAAGGCCAGGATGTGCGTTGCGATCCGGTCCAGGAACCAGCGATCGTGCGAGATCACCATCACGCTGCCGGCAAATTCCAGCAGGGCGTCTTCCAGCGCGCGCAGGGTTTCCACGTCGAGGTCGTTCGACGGTTCGTCCAGCAGCAGGACGTTGCCGCCTTGCAGCAGCGTCTTCGCCAGGTGCAGGCGGCCGCGTTCGCCACCGGACAGGTTACCAACGATTTTTTGCTGGTCCGAACCTTTGAAGTTGAAGCGGCCCAGATAGGCGCGCGACGGCATTTCGAAGCGGCCGACGCTGAGCATGTCGGCGCCGGCGGTGACGTCCTCGAACACGCTCTTGTTGTTGGCCAGGTCGTCGCGGTGCTGGTCGACCAGCGAGATGCGCGCGGTCTTGCCGATGGCGACTTCACCGCTGTCCGGCTGTTCCTTGCCCGCGATCATTTTAAAGAGGGTCGATTTACCGGCGCCGTTCGGGCCGATGATGCCGACGATCGCGCCTGGCGGCACGGTGAACGACACGTTGTCGAGCAGCAGGCGATCACCAAAAGCTTTCGAGACGTTCTTGAACTCGATGACTTCGTTGCCCAGGCGTTCGGCCACAGGGATAAAAATCTCCTGGGTCTCGTTACGCTTCTGGTATTCGAATTCCGACAGTTCGTTGAACCGTGCGAGACGCGCCTTCGACTTGGCCTGGCGTGCTTTCGGATTCTGGCGCGACCATTCGAGTTCCTTCTGCAGCGCCCGCTGGCGTGCCGACTCGGTCGACTCTTCCTGTTTCAAACGCGCCTGCTTCTGGTCCAGCCAGGAAGAATAATTGCCCTTCCATGGGATGCCCGAACCGCGGTCCAGTTCCAGGATCCATTCGGCGGCATTGTCGAGGAAGTAGCGATCGTGGGTGATGCCGACCACGGTGCCCGGGAAGCGCAGCAGGAATTGCTCGAGCCACTCGACCGATTCCGCGTCCAGGTGGTTGGTCGGTTCGTCGAGCAGCAGCATGTCGGGTTTTGAGAGCAGCAGTTTGCACAGCGCCACGCGGCGCTTCTCGCCACCCGAGAGCACGCCGATTTTGGCATCCCATGGCGGCAGGCGCAGCGCGTCGGCGGCCATTTCCAGCTGCAAATTCAGGTTGCCGCCGTCGGACGACGAGATGATCGATTCCAGGCGTTCCTGCTCCTTGGCAAGGGCGTCGAAGTCCGCGTCTTCGTCGGCATAGGCCGCGTACACGGCTTCCAGCTTGGCCTGCGCTTCAAAGGCTTCGCCCAGGCCCGATTCGACTTCCTGGCGCACGGTCTTTTCCGGGTCGAGCTGGGGTTCCTGCGGCAGGTAGCCGATGTTCAGGCCCGGCATCGGGCGCGCTTCGCCCTGGATGTCGGTGTCGATGCCCGCCATGATCTTCAGCAGGGTCGACTTGCCCGAGCCGTTCAGGCCCAGCACGCCGATCTTCGCACCTGGGAAGAACGACAGCGAAATATCTTTCAGGATCTGGCGTTTCGGCGGGACGATTTTGCCCACGCGGTTCATGGTATAGACGTAATTGGCCATTTTTGTATCTGTAGAAAATCAAGGTGCACAGGATACGATAGAAGGGCGCCCGGGGGCACCCCCTAGCGCGAAACTTTCGCGGCCTGGACCGCCTAGTTGCGCTGGAACAGTCCTTCACAGGCATACAGCGCCAGCGCCGCCCAGATCATCGCGAAGCCGACCAACCGGTCGGCGCTGAACGCTTCCTTGAACAGCCACACGCCCAGCAGGAACTGGATCGTTGGCGCCAGGTATTGCAGCAATCCCAGGATCGAGAGGGGAATCTGGCGCGCGCCGCTAGCGAACAGCAGCAGCGGAATAGCCGTGATCGGCCCGGACGCCACCAGCAGCCAGCGCGTCGACTCCGAGGCGGTATTCAGGAACGCATTGTCGCCATGCAGCGTCAACCAGGCAACATAGCCTGCCGCGACCGGGAACAGCAGCATGGTTTCGAACGACAGGCCCTCGAGCGCGCCAAGCGCGGCGGTCTTGCGCAGCAAACCATAGGCGCCGAACGACGCGGCCAGGAACAGCGCGATCCATGGCACCGAACCCGATTGCCAGGTCAGCCAGGCCACGCCCATGGCGGCCAGCGCAATCGCGGTCCACTGGACGCGGCGCAGGCGCTCTTTCAGCAACAGGTAGCCAAACATGATGTTCACCAGCGGGTTGATGAAATAGCCAAGGCTGGCCTCGATCACGTGACCATTGTTCACGGCCCAGATATAGACCAGCCAGTTGGCGCTCAGCAGAACCGCCGAGGCGACGAAGTTCCAGAAAATGCGGGGCTGGCGTACCTGCCCCAGCCAGCTCCACTGACGCCGCAGCGCCAGCACGATCAGCAAAAAGGCGAGCGACCACAGCATGCGGTGCGCCAGGATTTGCATCGCCGGCACTTCTTTAACGGCATGAAAATAAATCGGGAACAGGCCCCAGCACAGGAAGGCCAGGGCGGCGGAAAAGATGCCGGTACGCATGGGGGAGAGGGACAGATTGCAGGGACAGCATTATCCCTGATATGGCAGGGCCCCGCTGGCACGGCCCCGATTTTGCACAGGTGTATGATGCCTGACGAAATCTACTTGCAATTTTATTGTCGATCTTTTATGGTGCGGCGCACCAGAATAGAAGAATGGTGCAATCTTGACGTCAGAAAATAAGAAAAGCAGCATTGCGGCACTGACCCTGTCCGCGGTCGGAATCGTGTATGGCGACATCGGCACCAGCCCCCTGTACACACTGCGCGCCATCTTCGATCCCGAGCACGGCCTGGCGCTGACCACCCCCAACATCCTGGGCATCATTTCCCTGATTTTCTGGAGCCTGACGATCATCGTCTCGCTCAAGTACGTGACGCTGGTGCTGCGCGCCGACAACCGCGGCGAGGGCGGTATCATGGCCCTGATGGCGCTGGCGCTCAATTCCGTCACGCGCCACTCCCGCTGGCACTTCCCGCTGCTCGTCATCGGCGTGCTGGGCGCCACCATGTTCTACGGTGACAGCGTGATCACCCCCGCCATTTCCGTGCTGGGCGCCATCGAGGGGCTGGAAGTGGCCGCGCCCGGCATGGCCCATTACGTGGTGCCGCTCACCATCGTCGTGCTGGTGGCCCTGTACAGCGTGCAGCGCCACGGCACCGCCGGCATCGGTCGCTTTTTCGGTCCCATCATGCTGGTCTGGTTCGTCAGCCTGGCGGCGATGGGTATCGTCAACATCATCGAGTCGCCGGTGATCCTGAACGCGCTCAACCCGTATCACGCGCTGCGCTTCATGCTGGAGAACAAATTCCTGGCCTTCGTCGCGTTGGGTGCGGTCGTGCTCGCCGTGACCGGCGCCGAAGCTCTGTACGCCGACATGGGCCACTTCGGCAAGCGGCCAATCCGCCTGGCCTGGTTCATGATCGCCTTCCCGGCGCTGACGCTGAACTACCTCGGCCAGGGCGGCCTCCTGATCGCCGATCCGACCGCGATCGACAACCCGTTCTTCCACCAGCTCGGCACCTGGAGCGTGATCCCGCTCGTGATCCTGTCGACCATGGCCGCCGTGATCGCCTCGCAGGCGACCATCTCCGGCACTTATTCAATGACCAAGCAGGCCATTGCTTTAGGCTTATTACCGCGCATGCGCATCCTGCACACCTCGGAAAGCCAGATCGGCCAGATCTACATCCCGGCCGTGAACTGGCTGCAGCTGATCGTGGTACTGATTGCCGTGATCGGCTTCGGTTCCTCGGAGGAGCTGGCCGGTGCCTACGGCATCGCCGTCACCGCGACCATGATGGCCACCACCATCCTCACCTTTTTTGTCACCCGCTACCGCTGGAAACTGCCGCTGGTACTGTGCATCGGCGCCACCGGCTTTTTCCTCGTGATCGACATCATGCTGTTCGCGTCGACCACCCTCAAACTGTTCCACGGCGGCTTTTTCCCGCTGCTGCTGGGGGCGGTGCTGCTGACCGGCATGCTGACCTGGAAGCGCGGCCGCGAACTGGTGTTCCAGAACCTGGAAAAGCATGCCATTCCGCTCGACGCCTTCCTGCAATCGCTGTTCGTGGGGCCGCCGACGCGCGTGCACGGCACCGCGATTTTCCTGCGCGGCGAGACCGATGGCGTGCCGCATGCGCTGCTGCACAACCTGCTGCACAACAAGGTGCTGCACGAGCGCGTGGTCTTCCTGACGGTGCATATCCGCGAAGAACCCTGGGTGCTGCCAGAGGAGCAGGTGCAGGTGGTCGAACTGGGCCATAACTGCTTCCAGCTCAACATCCATTACGGCTTCAAGGACGAACCCGACATCCCTGGCGTGATGAGCTATTGCGCGAATGTGGGCCTGCCGTTCGAGATGATGGAAACCTCGTTCTTCATCGCGCGCCAGACCGTGATCTCGGCGCCGGGCGGCGGTATGGCGCCATGGCGCGAACAGCTGTTCGTGATCATGTCGCGCAATGCGCGCGGCGCCGCCGACTACTACCAGATCCCGAGCAACCGCGTCATCGAACTCGGTACCCAGGTCGAGATTTGATACAAAAGCCGGACAAAAAGCGGACAGTCCGGGCAGCAGCAATCCGATAAGGTGCGTTGCTGTCCGGCTTGCACCTATTTATACCTATCTACTCCACGATTCCGATGCAAATGAAACTGACCTTCCTTGCCGCCGCCTGCGCCGTCGTCCTCAGCCTCTCCGCCTGCGGCGGTGGCGGTGACGATGACAGCGTCCCAGCCGTTGCCGTCGCCAGCCCGGCCACCCTGATCGTCACCGACAGCGTGGTCGGTACCGGCGCGGTCGCCACCGCCGGCAAGCGCCTCACCGTCACCTACACAGGCTGGCTGTACAGCACGACGGCGGTGAACAACAAGGGCACGCAGTTCGATAGCGGGACCATCAGCTTCCCGCTCGGCCAGGGCGCCGTGATTCCCGGCTGGGACCAGGGCCTGGCCGGCATGAAGGTCGGCGGCAAGCGCACCCTGGCGATTCCCGCCAGCCTCGCCTATGGCCGCACCGGCAACGGGTCGATTCCGCCTGACGCCGGGCTCGTGTTCGACGTGGAGCTCATCCGGGTCGAATGACCTGCAGGGGGGTGTGCGATCGCGCGCACACGTGAGATGGCGCAGATGTTGGCGCCGGCCCTTGCGACATCCTTGAGATTCCGCTAACGATCCCGGGGGCCGTCATGTCTCTGCGCACACGTTTGCTTGGGTGTTGTTTCCGCCGGCTGCTGGCCTCGCTGTTTGCCCCCTTACTGTTTGCCTGTGTGCACACGGCGGCGCTGGCGCAGGCCTATACCATCGTGTTCGGCCCCGAAAACTCGTCGCCTGCCGCGATCGACAAGGCCGGCCGCATCGCCGGCCAGCTGGCCGGCCGCGCGGTCGTCTTGGATGGCGCGGCCGTCCTCGACATCGGCACACTCGGCGGCGAGTCAGGCAACGCACTGGCGCTCAGCGACAACGGGCTTGTCACAGGCAGCGCCGCCCGCCCCGATGGCAGCAGCCACGCTTTCCTGTACCGGGGCGGCGCGCTGCGCGACATCGGCCAGCTCGGGGGCGCCAGCAGCGGCACCGGCGTCAATGCCAGGGGGCAGGTGGCCGGCATCTGGGTCGATGACGCCGGCGAAGACCACGCCTTCCTGTACAGCGGCGGCGTGGCCCGCGATATCGGGAATCTGGGTGCCAATTCGGCGCGCGCGACCGGCATCAACGCGGCGGGCGAGGTCGTCGGCTCCTCTTTCCTCGCCGATTTTTCGGCCTACCGCGCCTTCCTGTATCGCGACGGCGCCATGCGCGACCTCGGCACGCTCGGCGGCCCGTCGAGCGCGGCCGCGGCCATCAACGACGCCGGGGAGGTCGCCGGCACCAGTTTTATTGACGACGACATCCAGCACGCCTTCCTCTACAGCGACGGCGTCATGCAGGACATCGGCTCGCTCGGCGGCGCCCTGACCGAGGCGCGCGCCCTGAACGAGGCCGGCATGGTGGTGGGTTATTCGACCTATGCCGACCACGTGCCGGGCGTCGATTTTTCGAGCGCCTTCCTGTACCGCGACGGCACCATGTTCGACCTGAACCTGCTCGTCGAGCGCCGCGGCGAATGGACCGTGCTGGACGCCACCGGCATCAACGACGCCGGGCAGATTGCCGCGTATGCCTGCACCGCGTTCGGCGACTGCCGGGCAGTGCGGCTCGACCCGATTCCGGCCATACCCGAGCCGCAGCCGGCCGCGCTCTGGCTGGCCGGCCTCATGGGTATCGGCATGGCGGCGGCGGCGCGTCGGCGCGCCAGGGGAGGGACTTAGCGCAGCATGTCGATGTGCATGATGCCGTCTTCATCGTAAGGCGCGGAAACGGTTTCGAAGCCGAAGCCCTGGTAGAAGGCTTCCAGGTATTGCTGGGCGCCGATGCGGATGCGGTGGCCGGGATGCAGCTGTTCGGCGTACTGGATGCCGTGCGCCAGCAGCTCGCGCCCGACGCCGCCGCGGCGCGCGTCGTTCGTGGTGAGCACGCGGCCGAGCGACATCTCTGTGTATTTCGCACCCGGGGCCAGGCAGCGCAAATAGGCCACCAGCACGCGCCGCCCGCCGATGTCGCGCCAGCCGAGCAGGTGGTGCGCATCGAGGTCGTAGCCGTCGATGTCGGGATACAGGCAGGTCTGCTCCAGGATAAAAACCTGCTGGCGCTGGGCCAGCACTTCGTACAGCTGGGCACCGGTCAGCTCCGCGAAGCTGCACCACTGCCATTCGATCGAGGGTGTTTTTTGCATGATTTCTAAATATTAAGAGGGTCTAACAAAACCGTCATGGCAAGGCGCATCGTCGAAGACAGTACGATAGTACGGCGAGACGAATGCAACGCAGCCATGGCGGTTTTGTTAGGCACTCTAGGCGGACGTCTCGAAACCTTCGAGCACGTTGACCGTATGAATGCCGATGTCAGGTTGCGCCGGCCCGCCTTCGAACACGAAGGCAGTCGGCAGGCCGAGCCAGGCGAGGCGCTCGCCGATGCGTAGATAATCCGCGCCGCTCAATCCGAAGCCCGCGTCCGCTTCGGCGCAGGTATCCACGCCGAGCGAGACGACCAGGGCGTCGGGGGCGAACATGCCGAGCCGCAGGCAAGCCGTTTCCAGCGCCGCGAACCACGCGGGCGCCGAGGCGCCGCGTGCCAGCGGCAGGTTGATGTTGTAGCCGAGGCCGGCGCCAATGCCGGTTTCATCGAGGTGGCCAAGATAAAACGGGTAGTTGCTGCGCGGGTCGGCGTGGAGCGAGACGAACAGCACGTCGTTGCGGCCATAGAAAATGCCCTGGGTGCCGTTGCCGTGGTGGTAGCCGAGGTCGAGGATCGCGACCCGCCGCATGCCGTCATCAAGCAGGTGCTGGGCGGCGAGGGCCGCATTGTTCAGGAAGCAGCCGCCGCCGAAAAAATCGGCGCCGGCATGGTGGCCGGCGGGGCGGGTCAGCGCAAAGCTGCCGCGCTCGCCCAGGCGCAGCGCGTGGGCCGCGTTGATGGCGCAGTCGGCGCCGGTCTTGGCCGCGTTCCAGGTGCCGCCCGTGAGCGGCGTGGCGGCGTCCATCGAATACAGGCCGAGGCGCCCCGCAAAACTGTCGGGTTCGAGGTCGCTGCGCAGGGTGCGGATCGGCCAGTGAGAGGCGACGGCGTCGCGAGCGCTGTTGGCCGGGTCGAGCGCGATCCACTCGCTCCAGGCGCTGCGCAGGAAGTGCAGGTAACGGGGGGTGTGGATGCGTTCGAGCGAGACCAGCGGCGCGCGGTGTGGGGTGACGATCTCGCCCAGGCCGCGGCGCTGCAGTTCGGCCAGGACGAGCCCGATTTGCTCCCCTCCGACTTGCTCCCCCACCTTGGCCTGTTCATGACGAGGCACCATGTCGCCGCGGTAGGGTACAAGCGGCCCGCGGTGCTGGGCATGGTGTTCGTTATAAAAAGTGAGCAAGGGGTATTCGCGGCCAGCACGACGTCAGTGATTGCCGCACAGTGTACTGCTGTTATAAGCGGCAACGAAATCGTCGAAGCTGACCTTGTCGCTCCCCTCGATGATCGCCTGTTCCGCCAGCGAAGCGGCCGCCTGTTCGGCGAACGCCGCTTCCTCGGCCGGCATCAGGGGGCTTTCGCGGAAGTAGGCTGCGTGCAGCTCGCTCTGGCGCAAGCCAAACGCGGCGGCCGAGCCGAGTGCGCGCACTTCGGCCAGGACCCGCGCCGACGGCGTTTTCGAGGGATCGGCGACCTTCGCCTTTTGCTGCGCCAGCGCCGCTTCGTGCACGCCGGATTCGTTGTGCTCCGCGTCGAGCAGGCGCGCCAGCGGGCGGATGCGTTCGATCAGCTCGTCGGCCCAGGCCTGCAGCGGCACTTCCTCGCCGCCGCGCGTGAGGGTCAGGCCCGGACGGCGGCCTTCCTTCACGGTGCGGGCGAAATTGCGGGCGTGGACCTCGCCCTCGGCGGCGCTCAGCAGCGGGCTTTCGTCCAGCGCGCAGAACAGTAAAAAGGCGTCGAGGAAGCGGCCGGTCTCGATGCCGATGCCGATCGGCTCGAACGGGTCGACATCGAGGCAGCGCACTTCGATGTACTGCACGCCCCGGTTGCACAGCGCCTGCACCGGACGCTCGCCGGTACGGATCACACGCTTCGGGCGGATCGTCGAATAGTATTCGTTCTCGATCTGCAGCACGTTGGTCGAGAGCTGGATCCATTCGCCGTCGCGCTTGGTGCCGATGGCCGCGTAGGGCGCATATGGGCGGTTCACCGCGTCCATCAGGCTGGTGACATAGCTTTCCAGGCTGTTCTCGTGCGGGCGCAAGCCCGACTGGGCGTCGTTCTGGTAGCCCAGGTCGCTCATGCGCAGGCTGGTCGCATACGGCAGGAACAAGGTGTCGTCGGACAGCGTTTCCAGCGTGTGCGGACGGCCGCGCAGGAAGCTTTTCGTCAGCGCCGGCGAAGCGCCGAACAGGTACATCAGGAGCCAGGCGTAGCGGCGGAAGTTGCGGATGGTGGCGATGTAGCTTTCGGACTGGAAGTCGCGCAGCGCACTGCGGCGCTCCTCGGGAATGCCGTCGTTCTCGCGGATCACCTGCCACAGCTGTTCCGGCAGCGAATAGTTGTAGTGGATGCCGGCGATGCACTGCATCGCCTTGCCGTAGCGCAGGGCCAGGCCGCGTCGGTACACGTGCTTGAGCATGCCGATGTTCGATTTGCCGTACCAGCCGATCTCGATCTCTTCCTCGGGCGGCAGTTCGCCGGGCATCGATTCGCTCCACAGCATCTCGTCGCCCAGCTTCGAATACGCGAAACGGTGGATCGCGTCCAGGCGGTGCAGGGCCAGGCCGATGTCGTGCTCGGCGGGCGTGATGAATTCGAGCAGCGCTTCGGCGTAGTCGGTGGTGATCTGCGGATGGGTCAGCGCCGAGCCGAGCTGGACCGGATGAGGCGTGCGCGCGAGCCGGCCCTCGCGGTCGATGCGCAAGGTCTCGCGTTCGATGCCGCGCAGGCCCTGGCCGAGCAGGCCGCGATGGGCGTCGTCGTCCAGCAGGGCGAGGCGGCGGGTCAGTTGGTTCGACACGGGTGTTTCCTTTCTTATACTGCTCTATCAATTGGTGCAGAGAGTAACCGAAAATGCGCCAGCGTGTCGGCGGCCGGTCAATTTCTGATGGGTTCACCCGTCGTGTCGAAAAGGCTCAATGGGACGCCGGCGAAGGGGGGCTGGCAGCTTGCGGCGGGGGCGTGGACGGCAGCACGATGCCGCCTTCTGCCTTGCCGGCCTCGGTGGCATCGCCGGGAACCCTGGCAGCGGCGGGAGCGGGCGGCTTGGCGGGCGCGGCGTTGGCGCCCTTGGCGGGCGCCGGGTCCGGCACTGTGCCGTTTTTTTCGGCAGGCTGCGCGGGGAGCTGCCCGGACAGCCACCCGTCCATTTCGCGCTCGAGCAGCACCAGCGGCAGCGCGCCATTGCCGAGCAGCGCATCGTGGAAGCGCCGCAGGTCGAAGCGTGCGCCGAGCGCGGCCTGCGCCCGCTCGCGCAAGGCCTGGATGCGCAGCTGGCCGGCCTTGTAGCTCAGCGCCTGCGCCGGCTGGGCGATGTAGCGGTCGACCTCGACCTCGTTGTCCAACGGGGCGTTGGCCGTATGCGCGTTCAGGTAGTCGATCGCCTGCGCCCGCGACCAGCCGAGCGCGTGGATGCCGGTGTCGACCACCAGCCGCGCGGCGCGGAACATGTCGTCGTTCAGGTAGCCGAAGCGTGAAAACGGGTCGCGGAAAAAGCCAAGTTCCGGCCCCAGGCTCTCGGCATAGGTGGCCCAGCCTTCGCCAAAAGCGTCGTCCCAGCGGTGGCGGCGAAACGCCGGCAGCGCGCGCAGGGCTTTGGCGCGCGCCACTTGCAGGTGGTGGCCGGGCAGCGCCTCGTGCAGCGCCAGCGTCTCGACTTCCCACAAGGGGTGGGTCCTGAGGCGCTCGGTATTGACCACCAGCGCGGCGCTGCGCTGCGGCGTGCCGGCTTCGTAATAGGCGGCCACTTGCCCGGCCGCGCCTGGCTGGCCGAGCCGCTTGACGCCGATCTCCTCGACAGGAATCGTGCCGAACAGCGCAGGCAGGCGCGCGCTGGCGCGCTCGATGACGCGGCGGTAGCGGCCGAGGAGCACCTCGGGGTCGCGCGCAAACAGGCGCCGGTCGCTGCGCGCAAACGCCAGGAACTGGGGCAGGGTGCCGTTAAAGCCCGTGCGCTGCACCGCCGTGGCCATCGCGGCGCGGATGCGCGCCACTTCCTTCAGGCCGAGGGCGTGCAACTGCTCCGGCGTCAGTTCGCTGCCGGTGGCGCGCCGGGCGAGGAAAGCGTAATAACCCGGTCCGCCCGGCAGGCTGCTGGCCCCTGGCGCCTCGCGCGCCGCCGGCAGGTATTCAAGGTGCATGAACGCTTCCAGCTTGCGCAAGGCCGGCGCCGCATCCTGCGCCAGCGCGGCCATGCCGGCGGCGACCAGTTCCTCGCGCAGCTTCGCGTCCAGGGTGCCGGGAACGCGCCTGAACGGCGCCGCGAGCGGGCCTTCCGGCAGTTTCTCGCGCATCGCGCGCAGCAGGTCGGGCACGGCACGCACGCTCGCCTTTGGCGCCGTCCAGCCGGTGCGCATGCCTTCGCGCAGCTGCTCGACCAGCCCGTCGACGTGCGCCGGCAGGGCGTGCAGGCGGGCGATGTAGTTGCGGTAGTCCTCGGCGGTCGCGAAGGGCGTCTGCGCGACCAGCCGCGGCAGGCGCACGTGCAGGCCGTCCCAGGCACTCAAAGGCTGCGGGTCGAACGGGTGAAAAGCGAGCAGGGCGAGCTGGCGCTCCTTGTCGAAGATGAACAAGTCGAGCGAGAGCCGCTCCTCCGGCTCGAGCTTGGCACGCTCGATGGCGCGTGCTTCCTCGAGCATGGTTTTCGCAGTCTCGCGCGCGGCGCGGCTGGCGGCCAGCGAGGTGTCGGAGAGGCGGTCGTTATGGCGCCGGTCGCCGAGCGTGGTCGCGTATTCGGGGTGGGTGTGCAATTGCCACTGCCAGTCGCGCTCGAACAGGGCCGCTGCCTGCCCGGATGCGCCACGCGCGAGGCCGTGGAACAGGGCGGTCAAGAGGAGGAGGAGGGCGAGTAGGCGTCGCATCGGAAAGGCGGGGTGGGGGAATAGGCATTGTAGCAATGCCCGTCGGAACGCCGCGCACCGTGGGTTTTGTACTAGCCCCGGCGCCCGCCGCTGACCCGTTCGATCCCGCCCAGGTCGCGCCAGCTCTGCACGTCCGCATAGCCGGCGTCGGTTAACAAGCCACGCACCGCCTCTGCCTGGTCGTACCCGTGCTCGAGCAGCAGCCATCCCCCCGCCACCAGGTGCCCGCGCGCACCGTCGACGATCGTGCGCAGCGCCGACAGGCCGTCGACACCATCGGTCAGCGCCCCGGCGGGTTCAAAGCGCAAATCCCCCTGGGCCAGGTGGGCGTCGCCGGCCGCGATATACGGCGGGTTCGAGGCGATCAGGTCGAACATCTCGTCGCCAAGCGCTGTGAACCAGTCGCTGCGAATGAAGCGCACGTTTGCCGCATTGGCCGCCGCATTCGCGCGCGCGACCTCGAGCGCCGCCTCGCTGACATCGAGCGCGGTGACTGCCGCGTCAGGGCGCGTATGGGCGATGGCAATCGCGATGGCGCCGCTGCCGGTGCCCATGTCGAGCAGGCGCGCCGGGGGTGTCAGCGACGTGAGGCGCTCGAGCGCCAGTTCGACGATCAGTTCGGTATCGGGACGGGGAATCAGCACTGCCGGGCCGACCTGGAACGGCAGCCCGAAGAATTCGCGGGTACCCACGATGTAGGCGATGGGTTCGCCGTTCAGGCGCCGCTCGACCAGCGCGGACAGGCGCTCCGCTTCTTCCGCGGTCAAGCTGCGCTCGGACCCCGTGATCAGCCCGACCCGCGTCAGGCCCAGCACATGGCACAGCAGGATGCGGTTTTCCAGCGGCTCGAGCGGCAGGCCGGCCTGCAGCGCGCCGACCGTGGCGCCGGGTGCGATATTCATCGCTGCCGGCGTGCCGTGATGACCACCCAGACCAGGGCCAGCGTCAGCAGCACGAACCAGACGGCCGACCACTGCGGGATCGACAGGCCGAACAGGCCATCGGTCGCGTTTTCGCACAGGCCTTCGGCGCGGAACATCCAGGGCATGAATTCGGCCGTCGGGATTTTATTCAGCGTTGTTTCCATCGGATCGATACCGCAGGAAAAGCCGGGGTTGGCCAGCACGTACAGGTGCTTGCCGACCACGCCCAGCCCGCCCAGCGCGGCCAGCAGGGCGACCGCGGCGCCGGCGCGGATTTTATCCGAGAGCGCCCCGGCCAGGGCGGCGATGCCGATACCCAGGAACAGGTAGCGCTGGATCACGCACAGCGGGCAGGGCAGCATGTCTTTCGCATGCTGCAGGTACAGGGCGGCGCCGATCAGGGCGAAGCTGATGAAGGAAATGGCCAGGAGGGCGGAACGGGAACGTGGCATCTCGGTAGGGCTTTCGTGGTCAGGAAGCAAGGGATGAAGAAGGCGATTCTCGCATACGACTTGTCAAGGCGCCTCCGTATTTTCACATCAGCAATGTACGCGCCTCAATCGCCCAGCGCCGCCAGCAGCTCCGCCTGGTGCTCGGCGGCCAGCGCATTCGTCAGGTCCAGCAGGTCGCCGTCCATGATGAAATCGAGTTTATACAGCGTCAGGTTGATGCGGTGGTCGGTGAGTCTCCCCTGCGGGAAGTTGTAGGTGCGGATGCGCTCGCTGCGGTCGCCCGAGCCGATCAGGCTTTTACGGGTGGCCGCTTCTTTCGACTGCTGCTCGCGCAGCTGCACGTCCTTGATGCGCGCGGCCAGCACCTTCATCGCCTGCGCCTTGTTCTTGTGCTGGCTGCGGTCGTCCTGGCATTCGACCACGATCCCCGTTGGCAGGTGCGTCAGGCGCACGGCCGAATCGGTCTTGTTGATGTGCTGCCCGCCGGCGCCCGAGGCGCGGTAGGTGTCGATGCGCAGGTCGGCCGGGTTGATGTTCACGTCCTCGACTTCGTCGGCTTCGGGCATCACCGCCACCGTGCAGGCCGAGGTGTGGATGCGGCCTTGCGTTTCGGTGGCAGGCACGCGCTGCACCCGGTGCCCGCCCGACTCGAACTTCAGCTTCGAATACACGCCATTGCCGATCACACGGACGATGACTTCGCGGTAGCCGCCCAGGTCCGAGCTCGACTCCGACACCATCTCCACCTGCCAGCGGTTGCGCTCGGCAAAGCGTGTGTACATGCGCAGCAGGTCCCCGGCGAACAGGGCCGATTCGTCGCCGCCGGTGCCGGCACGGATCTCGAGGAAGATGTTGCGCTCGTCGTTCTCGTCCTTCGGCAGCAGCATCTTCTGCAGGTCGAGGTCGAGCGCGGCCAGGCGCGCCTTGGCCGCTTCGATTTCTTCCTGGGCGAACTCCCTCATTTCCGGGTCGGCCAGCATCTCCTGGGCAGCGGCGATGTCGCCGTTGGCGTCCTGGTACTGGCGGTAGAGGGCGACCAGCGGGCTCAGTTCCGCATGCTCGCGCGTCATCTTCCGATAATTGTCCATGTTGGCGGTAGCGCCTTCATGGGTCAGCAGTTCGTCAAGTTCGACCAGGCGGTTGGCCAGTTGGTCCAGCTTGGCCAGCATCGATGGTTTCATAGGCTATTCGGGCAGATAAGTGTGACGGAGAGGCGCAAGCGCACCGGGATACGCCGCAAGGGCGCACGGCAGGGATAAAAAAACGCTAACGGCGGCCGCGGAACAGTTGCGGCAACAGGCTGGCCAGGCGCGCGCGCTCGTCGCCCTGGGCGCGGTGCAGCGCCTGCTGCGGGCCGTGCAGGAATTTCGCGGTCAGGCCTTTCGACAGCGCCTCGAGCACCGCCTCGACATCGTCGCCGCGGGCAAGCAGCCGCCGTGCGCGCTCGAGTTCGGCCAGGCGCAGGGCCTCGCTCGATTCGTGCAGTTCCTGGATCACCGGCACCACGGCGCGGTCGCCGACCCAACTCATGAACGACTGGACGCGGCTGTCGATGATGGCTTCGGCCTGGGCGACGGCCGCCTGGCGGCTTTCCATGCCGGTCTGCACCACCTGCGCCAGGTCGTCGACGGTGTACAGGAAGACGTCGTCGAGGCGGCCGACTTCGGGTTCGATATCGCGCGGCACGGCGAGGTCGGCCATGAAGATCGGGCGGTGGCGCCGCGCCTTGATCGCGCGCTCGACCAGGCCCAGGCCGATCAGGGGCAGGGTCGACGCGGTGCAGGAGACGACGATATCGAATCCGGCCAGTTGCGCGGGCAGGTCGGCCAGGCGCATGGCGCGCCCGTTGAAGCGGGTGGCGAGCGACTCGCCGCGCTCCATCGTCCGGTTGGCGATGGTGATCGATTTCGGATGGTGCGCGGCGAAGTGGGCCGCGCACAGCTCGATCATTTCGCCGGCGCCGATGAACAGCACATGTTGATCAGAAATGCGGTCGAAGATGCGCTGCGACAGGCGCACCGCGGCGGCCGCCATCGAAACGCTGTTGGCGCCAATCGCCGTGGTGCTGCGCACTTCCTTGGCCACCGCGAAGCTGCGCTGGAACAGCTGGTGCAGGTAGGTGCCGAGCCCGCCGGCCTGTTCGGCGGTGCGCACCGCGTCCTTCATCTGGCCGAGGATCTGCGGCTCGCCCAGCACCATCGAGTCGAGCCCGGAGGCGACGCGGAAGGCATGGCGCACGCAATCGCCCTGCGGCAGCATGTACAGGTGCGGCCGCAGCTCGGCGAAATTCAGGGCGTGGTAATGCGCGAGGAACTGGGCCGAGGCGTCGAGCGGCTCGGGCACCGCGCTGGCGGCATAGAGTTCGGTGCGGTTGCAGGTAGAGAGGATGGCCGCTTCGTCGCTGCCGCGGTGCTCCTGGCCGCCAAAGCGGCCGAACCATTCGCGCGCCGAGCCGACCGCGCGCCCGAGCTGCTCGGGGCCGAGCGCCAGCTGCTCGCGCAGCGAGACCGGTGCGGTCGTGTGGTTCAGGCCAACAGCGAGCAGTTGCATTCTTGAGGGGAAGAGAGGGCGGCGTATGCGCCCATTATACCCTCATGCGAGCAGGGGTTCATGGGGCCGGCCACAGCCCTCTTTACATCGCGCCCAGCTTTTCCAGGCGATAGCCGTAGCTGTACACCGGGACCAGGCGGAATCCGTTTTCCGGGCGCAGGCTGAGCTTGTTGCGCACGCGCGATACGTGGGTGTCCATGGTGCGCGAGGGCACGGCCGTTTCACGCACCCAGACCGCCTCGTGGATATAGGCGCGCGACAACGGGCGGCCGATATTGCGGAAGAACAGCAGGGCGAGGTAGAACTCTTTCTGGGTGACGTCGATGACGCTGCCGTCCTTCAGCAGGCGGCCCGGGCGCGTCTCGAACACATACGGGCCGAACTGCAGCTGTTCGGTGCCCGCCTGCGACGGGTAGGCGCGGCGCAGCAGGGCCGAGACGCGTGCCACCAGCTCGCCGCGGCGCAGCGGCTTGACAACGTAATCGTCGGCGCCTGCCATCATGCCGGCCACGATGTCGTCCTCGGCCGAGCCGCCGACCAGGAACATCGCCGGCGCGTCCGGGGCCATCTTTTCTTTCGCGCGGCGCAGCACGTCGGCCGCTTCGAGGTCGCCGGCCGGCCAGTCCATGATCAGCAGGTCGGTGCTGTCCTTGCGCATCTGGGCCAGCATGTCCTTCCCATTGTCGAAGAATTGGCAGGTATGGCCAGACGCAGTGAGCACCTGGCAGATCAGTTCTGCCTGGCTACGGTCATTATCGAGGACGGCTATTCTCATGGAGGGCACGTAATTGTTAAAGTCGTACTGTAGGATCGCTCCTACAAAGTTAAACCGACTATAGCAGACTTTCACAAAATAATGCTAATAGTAAACTTCCGTTTTTGATCGAAATTGCTCGGCTGTCGCAGGATAAAAAAGTTTTTGATATTGCCTAGCCCGGTAAATGCTCAATTTCGGCAGTTTTATCATGTAGGAGTGTAGCTTGCCCTGATGCGGCGAAAATGCAACATTCACAACAAAAAAACAACACTATTTGACAACGACAATGCACGCCGGGTAACGCTTTGTGCGCTCGAGATAAATTGGCGTGAGTGTGGCAAGGAGGGGAAGAAGAAGGGTGTCCATGCCGCTGCTGGGGCGGACAAGACGGGCGTATCAAAAACAAACGGCAGCGCTGGGCGCTGCCGTTCAGGTGGTGGACCAGGTGTGCGGATCAGGCGTCCGGCAGCACCACGTTCACGTCGAGCACTTCCAGGTTGCCCTGGCGGTCGAGCGAAATCTTGATGTCGTCCGCGTTGACCTTGGTGTACTTCGAGATCACTTCGATCAGTTCGCGGTGCAGGGCCGGCAGGAAGTCGGGGCCGGTGCGGTTGGTGCGCTCGCGGGCGATGATGATCTGCAGCCGTTCCTTGGCCGCGTTCGCGCTCTTCTTCTTTTCGGGGAACAGGAATGAGAGCAGGGCCATGTCATTTTGTCCCAAAAATACGCTTCAGCAGGCCCGGTTTTTCGTAGGTCGTGAAGCGCAGCGGGCGCTCCTCGCCCAAGAAGCGGGCAATCACGTCCTCATAGGCTTCGGCCACGTCGGTCCCCTTGAAGTGGATCGCCGGGTTGCCCTGGTTCGAGGCGTGCAGCACCGATTCCGATTCCGGGATGATGCCGATCAGCGGAATGCGCAGGATTTCCTGCACGTCCTGGTACGACAGCATTTCGTCGTTTTCGACGCGCTTCGGCGAATAACGGGTGATCAGCAGGTGTTCCTTGACCGGCTCGCCGCCGGTCTGGGCGCGGCGCGACTTGGCCTGGATGATGCCCAGGATGCGGTCGGAATCGCGCACCGACGACACTTCCGGGTTGGTCACGATCAGCGCCTCGTCGGCAAAGGTCAGCGCCATCAGCGCGCCGTGCTCGATGCCGGCCGGCGAATCGCAGATGATGAACTCGAAGTCCATCTTGACCAGCTCGTTGAGCACGCGCTCGATGCCGTCTTCCGACAGGGCGTCCTTGTCGCGCGTCTGCGAGGCCGGCAGGATGAACAGGTTGTCGCAGTGCTTGTCCTTGATCAGGGCCTGGTTCAGCGTCGCCTCGCCATTCACGACGTTGACGAGGTCGTACACCACGCGGCGTTCGCAGCCCATGATCAGGTCGAGGTTACGCAGGCCGACGTCGAAGTCCAGCACGGCGGTCTTGTGACCGCGCAGTGCCAGGCCGGTAGCGAAACTTGCGCTCGAAGTGGTTTTTCCCACGCCGCCCTTGCCGGACGTTACAACAATAATTCTTGCCACAAAAGTGTCCTTTACAGTATCTGGTCAGTACCTGACTTACATGCGGTTCGAAACCGGAGTCAGCGATGATATATCGAGACGGTCGCCGACCAGGCGAATTTGTGCCGGCTGGCGTGCCAGCTCGGCCGGAAAGCCGTCGTCGAAGGTGCGGTAGACGCCTGCGATCGACACCAGTTCGGGTTGCAGCGACAGGCCGAAGATGCGCGACTCGGCATTGCCCGAGGCGCCCGCCAGCGCCCGGCCATGCATCGGCGCATAGACGTGGATGCTGCCGTCGGCGATGATTTCGGCGCCGTTGTTGACGGCCGCCGTGACGATCAAGTCGCAGCCGCGCGCATACACGCGCTGGCCGGCGCGCACCGGGGTATCGACGATCAGGGCCGGCAGCGCGGCGGCCGCAGCCGGCTGGGGCTGCGCGGCCGGGGCCGGGGCCGGAGCAGCTACGGGGGCCGGCGCCAGCGTCACCGCCGCCGTCGCCGCGGCCACGTCTTCGCGGGCACGCTCGGCACCGGCGGCGCCGTCGTCGAGCGCCAGGCCGAGCGCCTTGACGGCGCCCGCCATCGCCGGCGTCGCGCCGCGCACGGCCACCGCGTTCAGGCGGTATTTCTTGAGCAGGTCGACCAGCGCGCGCCAGTCGATATACGCGGTCTCGGGGCGCAGAGCGCCGACGTCGATCACCGCGAATTCATCTTCGAAAAAATCCGACGTGCCCCCGGTCATCTGCTTGAGCGCCGCATCGATGGCAATCGGATCGGCCGAGTGCAGGATCGCCGAGATGGCGACGACCGTGGAGATCTTGATTTCGATGGGCAGGGAAGACGGGGTTTTCGACATAAACGGTTCAGGTTGGATTAGCCCGTGCATTCTACTGTGAAATTTGCTGAAAGGGACAGCACTTCCCCAATCATTCCTAGGGGCAATGAGCCTTGGTTTCCGTTCCGTATTTTGCCCGTGATGGCTGTTTGAAAACCCATCGTCAACCCCGTGGAGATACAGGTTGTTTTCCGTGAATAAGCTGATAAGATTGACATCGCTCAAACGCGAACGCGGGTGTGAACTTACCATGCGAGCTTCTTTCGCCAGTGATTCATGCGGCCCGCATGGAGTGCACTCCCGCGTCGCGTTCGCATCGCCCTTTAATCCTGGCCAAGCCAGATACCGGAGACAGCAATGGAAGACGTCGTCATCGTAGCCGCAGGCCGCACCGCGGTCGGCAAATTCGGCGGGTCGCTCGCCAAGGTTCCCGCCGCCGAACTCGGCGCGCAGGTAATCCGCCAGCTGCTCGCACAAACCGGCATCGACCCGGCCACCATCAGCGAAGTGATCATGGGCCAGGTGCTGACCGCCGGCGCCGGCCAGAACCCGGCGCGCCAGGCCGTCATCAAGGCCGGGCTGCCCGACATGGTGCCGGCCTATACCATCAACAAGGTCTGCGGCAGCGGCCTGAAGGCCACCCACCTGGCGACCCAGGCGATCCGCTGCGGCGACGCCAGCATCGTCATCGCCGGTGGTCAGGAAAACATGAGCGCGTCCCCGCACGTGCTCAATGGCTCGCGCGACGGTTTCCGCATGGGCGACGCAAAACTGGTCGACACCATGATCGTCGACGGCCTGTGGGACGTGTACAACCAGTACCACATGGGCGTGACCGCCGAGAACGTCGCACGCAAGTACGACATCTCGCGCGCCGAGCAGGACGAGTTCGCGCTGCAGTCGCAGCTCAAGGCCGAGGCCGCCCAGAAGGCGGGCAAGTTCAAGGACGAGATTCTCCCGATCGAGATCCCGTCGAAAAAAGGCGCGGTCGTGTTCGACACCGACGAATACCCGAAGCTCGGCAGCACCATCGAAGCGCTCGCCAGCCTGCGCCCGGCCTTCAACAAGGAAGGCAGCGTCACGGCCGGTAACGCCTCCGGCCTGAACGATGGCGCCGCCGCCGTGATCATGATGAGCGCCTCGAAAGCGCGCGAGCTGGGCCTGACCCCGCTGGCGCGCATCAAGGCCTATTCGTCCTCGGGCCTGGACCCGACCATCATGGGCATGGGTCCGGTGTCGGCCTCGCGCCTGTGCCTGCAAAAGGCCGGCTGGACCCACGACCAGGTCGACCTGATGGAAATCAACGAGGCGTTCGCGGCGCAGGCCGTGGCCGTCAACAAGGAAATGGGCTGGGATACGTCGAAGATCAACGTCAACGGCGGCGCGATTGCACTCGGCCACCCGATCGGCGCGTCCGGCGCGCGGGTGCTGGTGACGCTGCTGCACGAAATGAAACGCCGCGACGCCAAGCGCGGCCTGGCCAGCCTGTGCATCGGCGGCGGGATGGGCGTGGCGCTGGCGGTGGAGCGCGACTGACCAGGCTCTGCAGTTGGTTGAACAAGGGCCCACGAGAGCACCAACGGCGTACTCGTGGCGCCCGCAAACGGATAAAAACACAGGAGAAGACAAATGGCACGAGTAGCACTGGTAACGGGTGGTATGGGCGGCCTGGGCGAAGCGGTTTGCATCAAGCTGGCGGCACTGGGGTACACGGTCGTCACGACCTACTCGCCGGGCAACACCAAGGCCGAGGGCTGGCTGGCATCGATGCGCGAGCAGGGCTACAACTTCAAGGCCTATCCGTGCGACGTGGCCGACTACGATTCGGCCCAGGCCTGCGTGAAGCAGGTCGAGCAGGAAGTCGGCCCGGTCGACGTGCTGGTGAATAACGCCGGCATCACGCGCGACATGACCTTCAAGAAGATGGACAAGGTCAACTGGGATGCGGTCATCAAGACCAACCTCGACTCCGTGTTCAACATGACCAAGCCGGTCTGCGACGGCATGGTCGAGCGCGGCTGGGGCCGCATCATCAACATCTCGTCCGTCAACGGCCAGAAGGGCGCCTTCGGCCAGACCAACTACTCGGCCGCGAAAGCCGGCATGCACGGCTTCACCAAGGCGCTGGCGCTGGAAGTGGCGCGCAAGGGCGTGACCGTGAACACCATTTCGCCGGGCTACATCGGCACCAAGATGGTGATGGACATCCCGAGCGAAGTGCTGGAAAGCAAGATCATCCCGCAAATCCCGATGGGCCGCCTCGGCAAGCCGGAAGAAGTCGCCGGCCTGGTGGCTTACCTGTCGTCGGACGAAGCAGCCTTCGTTACCGGCGCCAACATCGCGATCAACGGCGGCCAGCACATGTCGTAAGACAGGCGCTGCAGTATCTTGAAAGCACTGCCGCGGCAGTGCTTTTTTTATGTCAACGGGATACGGGCGGTTTTCCCCATGCCCTGGACCTCATCTGCGCACGGGAGCGCACGGCCGGCCCCGCGGTTTTTTTGTATCCTGAGGGCTGGTTCACTTCCACCACTTTCATGACCATTGATTCCCGACCAGCCGTGCTCAGCTTGCCGAAAGAGCTGCGCTACGAGCATTTCATCCGCCGCGTGGCCGATACCGGCCGGGTCTGGGGCCTGTACCGCGACGGCTGGGCCATCGGCAAGACCGACGATGGCGCCCTCGTGTTCCCGCTGTGGCCGACCGGCGAGCTGGCGCAGCAATGCGCCGTGCTCGAATGGGACGGCTACGTTCCGCACGAATTCGCCCTGCAGGAACTGTTCGACGAATTGCTGCCCCAGCTGGAAAGCGACGGCATCCTGCCCGGCATCACCTATACGCCGGACGAGTACGGGCTGACGCCGTCGCACGACCAGTTGCGGGGCGACCTGCGGGCACGCCAGCGCCAGGTCGATGCGGCCGGGCAGCGCGACCCCGAATAAGAAAGAGAGAGAACGGCACCATGCACACCCTCCCGCACGACGGCCTGGCCCTGGCTTTTCTTGAAGAACAGTTACTGCAACCCGGCATGAAGGGCTTGCCGATCACGGAACCGCTGCGCCAGGGCGCGATCGGCGTGCAGGGCTGGAATGTGCTGCATGCCGACACCAGCTTTCCGGTCGCGGTCCTGAAAACGTCCAGCCTGCTCCACAACCTCGACTGGATGCGGCGCTTTTGCGCGCGCTATAACGTGACCCTGGCGCCGCATGGCAAGACAACGATGAGCCCGCAACTGTTCGGCGCCCAGCTGGCCAACGGCGCCTGGGGCATCACGCTCGCCACCGCAACCCAGGTGCAGGTGGCGCACCGCTTCGGCGTGCGCCGCGTGCTGCTGGCAAACCAGCTGGTGGCCCCGAGCGACGTCAAGGCCGTGCTGGCGCTGCTGCGCGGCGACCCGGATTTCGAGTGCATCGTGCTGGCCGATTCGCTGGCCGGCGTGGCGCGCCTGGCCGATGCAGTCGGCACACATCCGCTGGCGCGGCCGTTGCCGGTGCTGGTCGAACTGGGCCTGGCGGGCAAGCGCGCCGGCTGCCGCACGCCTGAAGAAGCGATCACGGTGGCGCGCGCCATTGCCGGGGCGCCGGGCCTGCTGCTGGCCGGCTTCGAAGGGTATGAAGGATTGCTGGTGTCCGATGACCGCGCGGCCGACCTGGCAGCGGTCGACGCCTTCCTCGCGCAGCTGGTGGCGCTGGTGCGCAGCGCCGACGACGAGGGCTTGTTGACCGGCGCCGAGATCATCCTGTCGGCCGGCGGCTCGTCGTATTTCGACGTGGTGGCACGAGGCTTTGGTCAGGTAGGCGGGTTGTCACGGCCGGTACGGGCAGTGCTGCGCAGCGGCTGCTACCTGACGAGCGACCACGGCACCTATCACCGCCTGCTCGGGGAACTCGATGACAGGGAAGGGGGCGGCTCCGGCTTGCGCCCGGCACTGGAAGTCTGGTCGATGGTGCAGTCACGCCCGGAGCCGACGCTGGCGATCCTGACCATGGGCAAGCGCGACGCCTCCTACGACGCCGACCTGCCGATCCCGCTGCTGTATCACCGCCCCGGTCCCGGCACGCCGCACCCGGTACCGAGCAGGTGCGAGATCTTCAAGCTGAACGACCAGCACGCCTACCTGCGCCTGCCCGAGGGGCATCCCCTGTGCACCGAGCTGGGCGTGGGCGACCTGGTCGGCTGCGGCATTTCGCATCCCTGCACGACTTTCGACAAGTGGCCGCTGCTGCTGGCAGTGGACGACGATTACCACGTGCGCGGGGCAATCAATACCTGCTTCTGAAAGCGCCCGGCGGTAGGCTACAATCCTTGCCAGACCTTCAAGAGAGCCGCCATGCCTGCCACCCCGCCGTCGCTGTTCCCCCCGATTCAACCTGTCCGCCACGGCATGCTGGCCGTCGACGAGCTGCACACGATTTACTGGGAAGAAGTGGGCAACCCGAACGGCATCCCCGTGGTGTTCCTGCACGGCGGGCCGGGCGCCGGACTGTCGCCGCAGCACCGGCGCTTCTTCGACCCGCAGGCCTATCGCGTCATCCTGTTCGACCAGCGCGGCGCCGGCAAGTCGGCGCCGCTGGGCGAATGGCGCAACAACACCACCCAGCTGCTGATCGAGGACATCGAACGCCTGCGCGCGATGTTCGACATCGACCGCTGGCTCGTGTTCGGCGGCTCATGGGGCTCGACGCTGGCGCTGGCCTACGGCCAGGCCCATCCCGAGCGCTGCCTCGGCTTCGTGCTGCGCGGGATCTTCCTGTGCACGCCTGCCGAAGTCGACTGGTTCCTGCATGGCATCGAGTGGTTTTACCCGGAGCTGTACGAGGAATTCATCGCCCCGATTCCCGTGGCCGAGCGACAAAACCTGCTGCAGGCCTATACCCGCCGCCTGCTGAGCGACGATCCGGCCGTCTACTGGCCGGCCGCGCGCGCCTGGAGCCGTTTCGAGGGCCGGCGCGTGTTCCTGCTGCCGCAGGACGAGGAGCAGCCGTCCGACACGCTCGACCTGGGCGTGGGCCGGCTGGAGTCGCACTACATGGCGAATGGCGCCTTCCTCTCCGAAGACCAGCTGGTGCGCAACATCGGGCGCATCAGCCACCTGCCTGCCGTCATCGTGCAGGGCCGCTACGACGTGATCTGCCCGCCGCTGTCGGCGCACCGGCTGCATGCGGCCTGGCCGGGCGCGAAGCTGCGCATGGTGCCGGACGCCGGCCATGGCGCGCTTGAGCTGGGCATCGCGCGCGCGCTGGTCGGCGCGACCGATGCCTTCAAGCGCCACGGCCGTTTTGATTGACGCCGCGGCGGCTTCTGCACAGGAAGAGGGGGCTGCTACACTATGCCTGACACATCTACAACGCCAAACCACGTGTTTTCATGAATATCCAGATTAGCGACATCGGCCACATGATCCAGCTGGCGATCGCGCCCGTGTTCCTGCTCACGGGCGTGGCGACCAAGCTGACGGTGCTGACCAATCGCCTGGCGCGCATCATCGACCGCACCCGCGTGCTGGAAGACCGCCTGCGCATTGCCGCCAACGACGAGTACACCGAGGAGCTCGAAACCCTGTACACGCGTTCGCACCTGATCAACCACGCCATCACCTCGAGCACCTCCTGCGGCCTGCTGGTCTGCCTCGTGATCGCGATGCTGTTCCTGGGCGACAGCGCCAACATCAAGCTCGACCAGTACATTGCCGCCTCCTTCGTGCTGGCGATGTTCGGCCTGATCTTCAGCTTCGTCTTTTTCCTGCGCGAGATTTTCATCTCCTCGCGCTTCATGCGCATCCGCCACGGCGCCAGCCTGGCACCGGGCGAGCGCCGCACCTAACCATAGAAACCGGGTATCACATGCACGACTACCAGCGCCCTCCCACCCTGCACCGTTACGGTATGCGCGACGAGCTCGAACAGGCGCTCACCGCCGGGCTCTTTCGCTTGGTGCCTGCCGGTGGCTTCCTCACCGTGTCCTTCTCGCGCGCCTGGGACAAGAAGCTGTTCACGGTGCTGGGACCGGCCGACTGCTGCCTCGTCATCCACAACACCGAGCTATTCGGCGAGCGCCTGCACCGCGCCGTCCAGCGCGCGCTGCCGAACTGGGCCGGCATCGACGGCGCCGTCGAATACGGCAGCCGCTCGCCGCTGGGCGCCGCCTTTACCCAGACCGGCGCCCAGGCCCAGGAACAGGAATGGCGCTTCGCCTGGCGCTCGATGTCGCCGAACGCCAGCCTGAACCCGGTGACGGTGAAGATTGGCAGCATCGAGCAGTTCGCGGAATTGCGCGCGCCGGAAAGTTATCTGGTCTGATCGCGCACCGCGTTTAGAGCCAGCGCTCCACGGATTCCCGGCTGGATTAGCCTGATAATGCCGGGATGACATCTACCGCCTACCCCCACCTGCTCGCCCCCCTCGACCTGGGTTTCACCACGCTGAAGAACCGCGTGATCATGGGCTCGATGCATACCGGGCTCGAAGACCGTTTCTACAACTACGGGAAACTGGCCGCCTTCTACCGCGAGCGTGCGGCGGGCGGCGTCGGCCTGATCGTCACCGGCGGCATCTCGCCGAACCGCCAGGGCTGGCTGCTGCCGCTGGGGGGCACCCTGAATTTCATCGGCGACGTGCCTAACCATCGGCGCGTCACCCGCGCTGTCCACGAAGAAGGCGGCAAGATCCTGATGCAGATCCTGCACGCGGGGCGCTATGGCTACCAGCCCTTCGTCGTCTCGGCATCCCCCGTCAAATCGCCGATCTCGAAGTTCAAGCCGAAGGAACTCACCGAGCGCGGCATCGAATCGACCATTCGCGCCTATGTGCGCTGCGCAAAACTGTCGAAGCTCGCCGGCTACGACGGCGTCGAGGTGATGGGCAGCGAGGGTTACCTGCTGAACCAGTTCCTGTGCGCGCGCGTCAACCAGCGCACGGACCGCTGGGGCGGCCCGATCGAGAACCGGATGCGCCTGGCGACGGAAGTGGTAGGCCGCATCCGCGCCGCCGTCGGCGCCAACTTCATCATCATGTACCGCCACTCGGTGCTCGACCTGGTCGAAGGCGGCAATACCTGGGAAGAAGTGGCGACGGTGGCGCGCGCACTGGAAGCGGCCGGCGTCACCATCCTGAATACCGGCTACGGCTGGCACGAGGCGCGCATTCCCACCATCGTCACCTCGGTGCCGCGCGCGGCCTTTGCCAGCGTCGCGGGACGTTTGAAACGCGAGGTCGGAATCCCGGTGGTGGCCTCGAACCGGATCAACATGCCGGCCGACGCAGAAAGCCTGCTGGCGCGCGGCGACGCCGACCTGGTATCGATGGCGCGCCCCTTCCTGGCCGACCCGGCCTTCGTCATCAAAGCCGCTGCCGGTCGCGCCGACGAGATCAATACCTGCATCGGCTGCAACCAGGCCTGCCTCGACCACACCTTCGCCAACAAGCGCGCCACTTGCCTGGTCAACCCGCGCGCCTGCCACGAGACCGAACTGGTGTACGCGAAGACAGGCAAGCCGCGCCGCATCGCCGTGGTCGGCGCCGGGCCGGCCGGGCTGTCGGCAGCCACCGTCGCTGCTGAGCGTGGCCATGCGGTGACGTTGTTCGATTCGGCCAGCAGCGTCGGCGGCCAGTTCAAGGTCGCCATGCAGATCCCCGGCAAGGAGGAGTTCGCCGAGACGATCCGCTATTTCACGCGCAAGCTGGAAACGACCGGGGTCGACGTGCAGCTCGGGCGCCGCGTCACGCGCGAAGAATTGGTAGCAAGCGGATTCGACGACGTCATCGTCGCCACCGGGGTGCGGGTACGCATGCCGGCCATTCCCGGCATCGATCATCCGAAGGTGCTGTCCTATCTCGACGTCCTGCGCGACAAGGCGCCGGTCGGCAAGCGGGTGGCGATCATCGGCGCGGGCGGCATCGGTTTCGATACCGGGGAGTTTTTGCTGCATGACCCAAGCCACCCGCTGCCGCAGCCAGTATCGACCTGGACGGCGGAGTGGGGCGTCGACCTGGACGCAACGGTGGAAGGCGGACTGGTGGCGCCAAGGCCCGCGCCGCCCTACCGCCAACTGTACCTGTTGCAGCGCAAGGCCACGCGCCCGGGCGCCGGCCTCGGCAAGACCTCGGGCTGGGTGCACCGGGCAACCCTGGTGCGCGGCGGCGTGCAGATGCTTGCGGGGGTGCAGTACGACCGCATCGACGACGCCGGCCTGCACATCACGGTGGGCGGCCAGCAGCGTGTACTCGAGGTGGACAACGTCGTGGTCTGCGCCGGGCAGGAAAGCCTGGACGAGTTGACGGCCGGCGCAGCGAGCGCTGCGACGGCCTTCCATAAAATCGGTGGCGCCGTGCTGGCCGCCGAGCTCGACGCCAAGCGCGCGATCCGCGAAGGCGCCGAGCTGGCGGCGCGGCTCTAGAACCTGGCGGTGCCTAGAAATTCAGGCGCGCGTAGACCGTGCGGTGATACTCGTTAATGTAGCGCAGCAGGAAATACTGGAAATACAGGATCGAGAAGATTTCCAGGGTTTCCTCGAGCGTGACCATCAGCATGAAGGCGACGTCACGCACGCCGTTGGTCTGCGCCACATGGGCTCCCTGGATGGTCTCGATACCCATCGAGGCAAACACAAAGACCGCGCCGGCGAGGGCGAAGTTGATCGTGTAAGCCTTCTTCAGGCGCAGCAGGAAGGGGATGAAATAGATGGCCAGCACGACCAGGATCGCTGCGACCGGTACGGTCCAGGCCACGGTCAGCAGGGGCACGGCTTCGAACCCGGAGCCAGACACCCCCTTGACGGCGGTGGCCACGATGTGGCGCAGGTCGGCAAATTCATCGATCGACATGAACAGGAAGCCGGCAGACAGGATGCGCCACGGGTGGCCTGCGCTCTTGCCCTTGCCGTCGCTGCTCGACAGGCGGGCAATCGTCCACAGCAGCGCGGACGTCAACAGCAGGTTCAGCGAAGAAAAATAGGTCGGCGCGTTGTGCTCTTCATAGAAATCGAAGAGCGGCACCAGGCCGAAAACGATGTCCTTGCCTGCATAATATTTGAGCACCATGGCCCCGCAATGGGCCAGCACCAGCAGCAGGGCCAGTACCACCAGTTTGCGGTGAACGCGGTACAGGTCCGAGGGACCGACGACGACCTGTCCCGTATCGGTGCGCAGCGCCTGTGTCTCCATAATTTCTGCCATGACGATCCCCTGTAAATATTATTAGTCGGGAATCTTAGCAGAAACGATATATATTATTTTGGCAATAATGCAACAGTGTGTGGCAAAAGCAACATCTGTAGGACACAAAAAACGAAATGCCAGTCTGCGCGACGGCGGAGACTGGCAGAGACGACTGTTGACCCGGCAAAAGTCTACTTTTTGCGCACCACCACGCAGCCGATCGAATAACCCGCCCCGAACGAGCAGATCACGCCATGCGCGCCCGCCGGCAAATCGTCCTGGTAGCTGTGAAAGGCGATGATCGACCCGGCCGACGAGGTATTGGCATAGGTGTCGAGGATCACCGGCGCTTCGTTCGGCTCGGCGTCGCGTCCCAACAGGGTGCGCGCGATCAGCAGGTTCATGTTCAGGTTGGCCTGGTGCAGCCAGTAGCGCGATACCTGGCCAAGTTCCAGCCCGGCGTTTTGCACCGTGTCGCGGATCATCTCGGCGGCCATCGGGCACACTTCCTTGAACACCTTGCGGCCCTGCTGGCGGAACAGCTTGTCGTCCTTGCCCATGCCGGCTTCGTCGAAGCGGTTCATGAAACCGAAGTTGTTGCGGATGTTGTTCGAGAATTTGGTCTTCAGTTTCGATTCGAGGATCTCGAACTGGTGCTCGCCAACCGCCGTATCGGCCGCTTCGATGATGATCGCCGTGCAGGCGTCGCCAAAAATGAAGTGGCTGTCGCGGTCGCGGAAATTCAGGTGGGCGCTGGTGATTTCCGGGTTCAGCACCAGCACGGCGCGCGCCTGGCCGGTCTGCACCGCCGCCATGGCGGTCTGGATGCCGAAGGTCGCCGACGAGCAGGCCACGTTCATGTCGAAGCCGTAGCCCTCGATGCCGAGCGCTTCCTGCACCTCGACCGCCATCGCCGGGTAAGGGCGCTGCATGTTCGATGCGGCGACGAGCACCATGTCGATGTCGGCCGCCACGCGGCCGGCGCGGGTCAACGCGTCGCGGGCGGCGGCGACGCAGATTTCGGCCTGCAGCGACAGTTCGTCGTCGCCGCGCTCGGCGATGCGCGAGGTCATGCGCGTCGGGTCGAGGATGCCTTCTTTCTCCATCACGTAGCGCGACTTGATGCCGGAGGCTTTTTCGATGAACCCGCTGCTCGACGGTTCGAGGGCGGCCATGGTGCCCGCGGCAATCGCCTTGGCGTGCTCGGCGTTATGCAGCTCGACGTAGGCATTGAACGCCGTCACCAGCTCGTCGTTCGAGATGGAATACGGAGGCGTAAACAGGCCGGTGCCGCTGATGACGACAGGTTTCATGTTCAGGACTTTCAAGGACGATGACGGGGGAATCCCCGGTGAATGGGGGCGATTCTACACAATCGGCCGGGGCGTGGGAATTGTCGGGAAGACCATCCACGCCCCCGCAATCCTAGTGTTGACGTGCCAGCTTCTGTTCAGTTTGACGCTTCGACAGCTGGATTGGTTCGCCCTTCAGGTGCTTGACCGCCTGCGCCAGCTGGAAGTCGCCTTCGCTGCCGTAGTCGAGTGGCTTGCTGTCGCGCACCGAGTCGAGCAGGGCCATCTGCTCTTCGATGTCGTCCGGCCGCGTCTTCTTTTCCTGGGCGTCGTCCCCGAGCAGGTGGTGCTGGAGGTCGGCCTCGCGCAGGCGCAGCGCGTTCAGGCCATCGTTGTCGACGTTCTCGTCGACGGCGAAATCGGGGACGATGCCGCGGGCCTGGATCGAGCGCCCGTTCGGGGTGAAATAGCGCGCGGTGGTGAGCTTGACGGCGGCGTCGCGCCCGATCGGGCGGATCGTCTGCACCGAGCCCTTGCCGAAGGTCTGGCTGCCGACGATCACTGCGCGCTTGTGGTCCTGCAGGGCGCCGGCCACGATTTCGGATGCCGAGGCCGAGCCGGTATTGACCAGCACCACCAGCGGCAGCGTCTTGAACACGGCCGGCACGATCGACAGCGGGTCGCGCCCGCTGCGCAGCATGTAGTGCTCGGGCCGGCCATAGTAGCGCCCGCGCGACTCGGGCAGCTGGCCATTGGTGGAAACGATTTCCACGCCATCGGGCAGGAAGGCGGCGGCGACCCCGATCGCGCCCTGCAGCAGGCCGCCAGGATCGTTGCGCAAGTCGAGCACGAGGCCTTTCAGGTGCGGCTCGCGGCGGGCCAGTTCGGCCAGCTTCTCGGCCATGTCGTCGACGGTCGGTTCCTGGAACTGGGCGATACGCAGCCAGCCGTAGCCCGGTTCGACGATTTTCGCCTTGACGCTTTTCTGGACGATTTCCTGGCGCTCGACGGTCAGCACCAGCGGCTGCGGCGCGTCCTGGCGCGCGATGGTGAGCGTGACGCGGGTACCGGGCGTGCCGCGCATGCGCTTGACCGCTTCTTCCAGGCCCAGCCCGCGCACGTCGGCACCGTCGATGCGGGTGATCAGGTCGCCCGCCCGGATGCCGGCGCGTTCGGCCGGCGAGTCTTCCATCGGCGTGACGATTTCGACATACCCCTCGTCGCTTTCCCCGATCTCGATGCCCAGGCCGACGAACTTGCCCTCGGTGCCTTCGCGCAGCTCGCGGTAGGCAGCCGGGTCGAGGTAGGCCGAGTGCGGATCGAGCGAGTCGACCATGCCGGTGATGGCGTCGGTCAGGAGCTTGCCGCCTTCGACCGGCACGACATAGTCGGACTGGATGATGTCGACCACCTTCGCCAGTTGCTGCAACTGGTCGAGCGGCATGCTCGGCTCGACCGGTTTGTAGGCAAGGGCGGAAAACTGCATCGTGACGGCGACGCCGGCGACGACGCCGACGGCAAGCAGGCCGGTATTCTTGAGAGTAGAGGCCATAGGGTCCGGTGGTGGGGGTTCTGGTCAGTATAAACCCGAATCGGGCAGCCCCGTGGTGGCGCTGCCGCAAACCGGCGTCACATTGAACAGGGTGTAAAGCGCTTTGTACTTCCGGTAAGTAATTGTAAGACTCGGCGCGCCGCGCGGGGCGCGACCCTATAGTCAATTGCAGTGTTTTTCTCTCTCCACTCTCAGCAGTGGCTTCGCCCACGGCGCTGTCGTGGGCTTTTTTTATGGCCTAGCTTAGAACCGGTTGAGGCCGGGCTGCACCGTGTTGGGCGCCCACGCTCGTGCATCTTCGCCCGACTAGCTAGTGCTGAGGTCATATCGTGCGCAGAACAGCATTTTGTATAATTGTTAAATTGCCCTGATGGGTTTTATCAAAAAATCGTTGGCACTGCTGCAGACGTAACTTAACGGTCGCTGTTGCGTCATGCGTCGTTGCCGCTATCGCGCGCTCGCCTTTGCAGAATACCTGATGACAACTCGTGACATTCGTTTAGATTCCCTGCGTGGCTTTTTGCTAGTCATTATGACTTTCAACCACCTCGACGGTGATATCAGCCTGCTGACGGCAGAACCTTTCGGTTTCGTGTCGGCGGCCGAAGGCTTCGTGCTGCTGTCGGCCTATACCGCCGCAGTGACGTCAAAAAAGGGCGCCGTCCCGCTGGCTGCCATGTTCGCTACTGGCTTGCGCCGCGCCTGGCGTATCTATAAATACCATGCCGCGCTGCTTTTAATCCTCGCCCTGCTGGCGCTCGCTGTTCCCGCTTATGCCGGTTACTGGAGTACGACCTTCCTCACTGCCGACGGCTCGCTCGCCCGTACGGTCGTCGCAGGCCTGGCGCTGGCGCATCAGCCTACTTATTTCGACATTCTGCCAATGTATGTCCTGTTCTCCTTGCTGACACCGTTCGTGCTGCGGCTGCTGCAGGGAGGCGGCGGCGCTGTGGTGCTGCTAGCCAGTGCCGGGTTCTGGATGTTCGGGCAATCAGTGCACCCCGTGGCCGACTTGGAAACGACGGTCGGCTGGGCAACCAAGGCCGGGATGTTCAATCTGCTGAGCTGGCAGGCGCTGTGGGTGGCGGGGCTGACGATTGGGTTCGTCCATGTCCACCGCGGGGTAAATCCAGTGCTGCGCCGCCCGGCCGTGCTCCTTGGTGCTGCTGGCGTGATGCTGCTGTGCCTCCTTTGCCGCCACGAATTGATATTGCTGCCCGCGTCCCTGCTGGCGCATTTCGACAAGTCTGTTTTGGGCGTACTGCGCGTGCTGAACGTCTGCGCTCAGTTGGTGCTGGCGCTTTACGCGCTGGCGCTGCTGCAGCGCACCGCGGGGTTGCCGTGGCTACGTTTCATCGGCCGCTATTCGCTGCAAGTATTCGCCTATCACGTGTTCATCGTGTATGCGCTGATGCCGTTCGGCTGGCGCTTCAACGTAATGGGCGTTGGCGCCGAGGCTGCATACCATTTCCTGATCGTGGCCAGCCTGACCCTGCCGGCCTGGCTTTACAGGCGTTTGCGCGAGCGCCAGCGTCCCCCGGATGTGTTGTCGCCGTCGGCGCAGTCCGGTTGACGCACCATGAAGACGTCCATCGCTTCACATGACTGGGTATAAATTCCCTCAATACGGGCGTCCTACCTTTTTTACGCCGGGACGCCCGCGACTGATTTTCGCAACATCCCCTCTCGACGGATGGGTTCGGATCGGGCATGCTTGCAGGATGCCTGTATTCGTGGCGCACACGACCAGTCTGTAATGACACGTGTTTGACGCGGTGAGGGCGAAGTAACAATCCTGTTGGTGCGCATGGGCAGAAGCTTGTGGCCCGGTGCGCGTTTTCTATCGGCAAACGAGGACTTCCCTTGAAACGTACCCTTCTGAGCACCCTGATTCTGTCCGCAGTGGCGACCTTCGCCCACGCGGGCGACACCGCGCCGCAAGCTGCCAAGCCTGGCCAACCGATCTCCGGTATCGACACCCAGTTCATCGATCCCTCGGTGCGCCCGCAGGACGACTTCTTCACCCACCTGAACGGCAAGTGGCTGAAAGCCACCGAGATCCCGGCCGACAAGGCCAGCCACGGCACCTTCATGCAGCTGCGTGACGACAGCCAGATCCAGGTGCGCGCGATCGTCGAGGCGGCCCAGAAGGATCCATCGAAGAAGGCCGGCACCGATGTCCAGAAGATCGGCGACCTGTACGCCAGCTTCATGGACGAAGCGCGCCTGGAAACGCTGGGCGTGAAACCGCTGGCAAGCGAATTGCAGCGCATCCGCACCCTGAAGGACAAGAAGGCGATCCCGGGCCTGGTGGCCCACCTGTCGAAGATCGGCGTCGCGACGCCATACGGCATCCGCGTTGGCCAGGATGCGCGCGCTTCCACCAAGTACGCGACCTACATCGGCCAGGGCGGCCTCGGCATGCCGGACCGCGACTACTACCTGAAGCTCGACGACAAGCGCATGGCCGAAACCCGCGCCAAGTACGAGGCGCATGTGGCCCAGATCCTGACCCTGGCCGGCGAGAAGAATGCCGCCGCCCAGGCGAAAGCCATCGTCGACTTCGAGACCGAACTGGCCAAGGTGCAGTGGACCAAGGTCGAGAACCGCGACCCGGTCAAGCGCTACAACAAGATGAGCGTGGCCGAACTCGGGGCGCTGACCCCGGGCTACGACTGGAACGCGGCGCTGGCCGCGGCCGGCGTGGGCAACAAGCTGGACTACGTGATCGTCGCCCAGCCGAGCTACCTGACCGGTTTCAACGCCGTGCTGGCGAAGACGGATCTCGCCACCCTGAAGTCGTATTTCGAATGGCACCTGCTGCGCGAATACTCGCCTTACCTGTCGAAAGCCTTTGTTGACGCCAACTTCGCCTTCTATGGCACGACGCTGACCGGCACCACCGAAAACCGTCCGCGCTGGAAGATCGGCACCTCGCTGGTCGAAGGCGCGCTGGGCGAGGCCGCTGGCCGCCAGTATGTGGCCAAGCACTTCCCGGCCGAGCGCAAGGCGCGCATGGAAGAACTGGTCAAGAACGTCACCGCCGCCTACAAGCAAAGCATTGACGAACTCGACTGGATGACCCCGGCGACCAAGGTCGAAGCCCAAAAGAAGCTGGCCAAGTTCGTACCGAAAGTCGGCTACCCGAACAAATGGCGCGACTACACGAAGCTGTCCATCCGCAAGGATGACCTGGTCGGCAACGTCAAGCGCGCATCGGAATTCAGCTACAACCGCAACATCGCCAAGCTCGGACAACCGATCGACCGCGAAGAGTGGGGCATGACGCCGCAGACGGTCAACGCCTACTACAGCAGCTCGATGAACGAGATCGTGTTCCCGGCCGCGATCCTGCAGCCGCCGTTCTTCGACATGCGCGCCGACGACGCCGTCAACTACGGCGCCATCGGCGCCGTGATCGGCCACGAAATCGGCCACGGCTTCGACGACAAGGGCAGCAAGTCCGACGGCGAGGGCAACCTGCGCGACTGGTGGACCAAGGAAGACCGCGACGCCTTCCAGAAACGCGCCGACATGCTGGTCAAGCAGTACAACGCCTACAGCCCGCTGCCGGGCTACAACGTCAACGGCGAACTGACCCTCGGCGAAAACATCGGCGACCTGTCCGGTCTCGCGATTGCCTATAAAGCCTACAAGATCTCGCTGAACGGCAAGCCGGCGCCAGTGATCGACGGCCTGACCGGCGACCAGCGCTTCTTCATGGGCTTCGGCCAGGTGTGGCGCTCGAAGATGCGCGAAGCCCAGCAGATCGTGCAAGTGAAAACCGACCCGCACTCGCCGGGCCAGTTCCGCGCCAACGGCACCGTGATGAACCATCCGGCCTTCTATGAAGCGTTCGGCGTGAAAGAAGGCGACAAGATGTACCTGGCGCCGAAAGATCGCGTCAAGATCTGGTAAAGTCGTCGATCGGCTGGACAGGAAGCGTGACCATGCAGACATATGCATGACATGCAGATGTCCAGCCGAGGCGTTGCAGTCAAGCCGGCGCCACGAGCGCCGGTTTTCCATCCGGTCGACCAAACATAACGGACAAGAGAGAGACACATGAAAAAACAATATCTGCTGAGCGCATTGACGCTGGCCCTGGTGGCGAGCGTTGCCAATGCCGAGACGACTGCTGCCGGCGCGAGTGCGAAGAGCGCCAAGGCCCCGGTCCTGTCGGCCGGCATCGCCACCGAATTCATCGAGCCATCCGTGCGTCCGCAGGACGACTTCTTCGAATACCTGAACGGCAAGTGGCTGAAAAACACCGAGATCCCGGCCGACAAGTCGAGCTGGGGCTCGTTCGCCAAGCTGCGCGACGACACGCTGCCGCAACTGCGCACGATCATCGAGCGCGCCGCTGCCGAAAAGAGCGCCGCCGGCACCGACACCCAGAAGATCGGCGACTTCTACGCCAGCTACATGGATGAAGCGCGCCTGGAACAGCTGGGCATCTCGCCCCTGAATGCCGAGCTGGCGAAAATCGCCGCCGTCAAGGACAAATCTGAACTGCCGGCCCTGCTGGCGCGCTACGTGAAACTGGGCCTGGACGTGCCGGTCGTGTTCTACATCCACCAGGACGCCAAGGATTCAACCAAATACGTGGCCGACCTGTACCAGGCAGGCCTGGGCATGCCGGATCGCGACTACTACCTGAAAACGGATGATGCCAAGCTGGCCGACGCCCGCGCCAAATATGGCCAGCACATCGAAAAGATGCTGTCCCTGGCCGGCGACAAGAATGCCGCCGCCAACGCCAAGGCCATCCTCGCTTTCGAAACCGAGATCGCCCGCGTGCAGTGGACCAAGGTCGAGAACCGCGACCCGGTCAAGACCTACAACAAGGTCGAACTGTCGAAACTGGCCGAACTCGCGCCGGGCTTCGACTGGAAGTCGTGGATGGACGGCGCCGGCATCAGCGGCAAGGCCTCGTATGTCATCGTCAGCCAGCCGACCTACCTGAAGGGCTTCGCGCAACTGGCCGGCAAGACGCCGCTGGACACCTGGAAGGCCTACCTGCAGATGCACCTGGTCGACGCCTACGCCAGCTACCTGTCGAAGGCCTTCGTCGACCAGCGTTTCGCCTTCTACGGCACCACGCTGTCGGGCGCGCCGCAGAACGAGCCGCGCTGGAAGCGCGGCGTCGGCGTCGTCGAGCGCGGCCTGGGCGAAGCGGTCGGCAAGCAGTACGTGAAAGAGCACTTCCCGGCCGAGCGCAAGGCGCGCATGGAAAAGCTGGTGGCCAACCTGCTGGCGGCCTACAAGGACTCGATCGATACCCTCGACTGGATGAGCCCGGCAACCAAGAAGGAAGCGCAAGCCAAGCTGGCCAAGTTCACCCCGAAGATCGGCTACCCGAACAAGTGGAAGGACTATTCGGCCCTGAGCGTCAAGCGTGACGACTTGGTCGGCAACGTGATGCGCTCGCGCGAAGTCGAGTACAACCGCGAACTGAACAAGCTGGGCAAGCCGATCGACCGCGACGAGTGGGGTATGACGCCGCAGACCGTGAACGCCTACTACAACCCGGAACTGAACGAGATCGTGTTCCCGGCCTCGATCCTGCAGCCGCCGTTCTTTGACGCGAATGCCGACGATGCGGTGAATTACGGCGGCATCGGCGCCGTCATCGGCCACGAGATCAGCCACGGCTTCGACGACCAAGGCGCCCAGTACGACGGCAACGGCAACCTGCGCGACTGGTGGAGCCCGTCGGACCACAAGAACTTCAAGGCCAAGGCCAAGATGCTGGTGGACCAGTACAGCGCCTACAGCCCGCTGCCGGGCTATAAGGTCAACGGCGAACTGACGCTGGGCGAAAACATTGCCGACAACTCGGGCCTGGCGATCGCCGCCAAGGCGTATAAAATCTCGCTCAAGGGGAAAAAAGCGCCGGTGATCAACGGCTTTACCGGCGAGCAGCGCCTGTACATGGGCTGGGCCCAGGTGTGGCGCACCAAGATGCGCGAGCCGGCCCAGATCGCCCAAGTGAAGACCGACCCGCACGCGCCGGGCCAGTTCCGCGCCAACGGCACCCTGAAGAACCAGCCGGGCTTCTACGAAGCCTTCAAGGTGAAGCAGGGCGACAAGATGTACCTGGCGCCGAAGGACCGCGTGATCATCTGGTAATAAGGAGGGTAGTGCTTGCAGCGACCTTGTCGTGTGCTGCCCCATGAAGTTGAACGCAACTTCATAGCTAGTGCGTCAAGGTCATTACGGGATGGTGTTGCCGCTAATCCTTTGCAAAAAGAGCGCGTGCCCTAAGTAGAATTTTCTACTTAGGGCACGGAAAGCTCCATCTGAAGACTCCCGCTTTACCAAAAGGCAGATCATCTTTATCCCAGGCAGGCCGAAGCCGGCAGCTCTATCGGGCGCTTGCCGCGAGCACGGCATTAGCAACGTCACCTTGTACAAGTGGTACTTCAAGTTCTTCGGCATGGGTGCTGTCGTTGATAGCACGACGAAATATAAGAGTTTGCACCAACTGGTTGTGGACCTAGGATCATGATCGATCCTGTGGTGCGTGGCGGTATCACGCCAGACAGAAACTGGAACTTGCCGCTCAACTTCTACTTTTAGCAAGCACTAAAAACGGGATTAATCGATGCCATGACCACCTCCAGTTCTCAACCGGAAGCGGACTTGATTTGGCATGGCAATAGTTAGTTTGGCTCTAAAACTAGCTCAGTTCCGCCTATCTGGAAGCCAATCTTTGTGCTGGAGAGACTGATATGTTTTAGCAAGGTATAGATGAGCGTAGCCGCACCGGTCATTTCGAGACCTTCTTCAATTGTGGTCAAAATGTTGTACATGAGATCGTCCTGGCGGTACAACTCGAAATATCTCCCGCTGACCATTTCCATGCCAAGACAGCCCCCAAAGTATAGGCATCCCGAGAAAAGTAACCAGCCGCGAGTTTGCGTCGGCAACCGAAACAGGAACCTCATAAAGAATAAAGCGACAACACAAACAATGATCATGCCAGGTACGACCCACCCGAAGTAGAGGAAACCTAGATCACCCCCGCCCAACAGCACGCGCATTGGAGGGCCTAGTTGTTCGTGCACTTGGAAGACCTCGTCGTAACCGAGAAACAGGAAGCCGGCAGCAAGTACAAACCAGAAGCGGCTATCGTTTTTCCTGTTCTGCTTGTAGGAGCGGCCAACAATTGCTGCTAAGACAGCACTGCTAATGAGCATGAACGCAGAAAAAAATGTCGGAACGTTGTTCTCAAGATTTACATTAAAAAGTTGTACCAGGCCGTAGACAGAATCACGCCCAAATTCGAGGCGGCTGATCTGTCCAAGCATGCTCGCGACAAGAAGAAGCGAGATGATTGCGGACAGCGCCCACGCAACACCATGAAGATTGATGGAAAACTTAGAACTGGACATGAATTTCTTTCGTATTGTCGTCACTTCTCTGCGATGACGTCAGCAGACGTACTGGTCCCGTGACCGCACGATTTATGACAGTTTTATGACAACAAATATACCTTAAGGGAAACTAGGCGTAAATCTACTAATAGCTTGTCTGTTGTTTTAATTGCAGCTTCGATAGGTCTCTCGTACTTATGACTGTGATGCACACACTATGGCATTGATCTTCCCCGACAAAACTGGACAACTTCCTAGATGAGCTTTGGTCCAACTTTTCCTTGGGAAGAAGGACGATCATGAAACGGAAACGCTTCCCAGCGGAACAGATTGTTTCGATTCTCAGGCAGGCAGAACTTGGCATGGCGGTGAGCGACATCGTGCGCCAGCTGGGCATATCTGAGCAGACGTTTTATCGCTGGAAGACGCAGTACGCCGGCATCCA
Organism: Massilia niabensis; assembly: GCF_042655085.1. Lineage (NCBI taxonomy): Bacteria > Pseudomonadati > Pseudomonadota > Betaproteobacteria > Burkholderiales > Oxalobacteraceae > Massilia > Massilia niabensis. The sequence goes on from NZ_JBHSMU010000009.1 coordinate 422,286, forward strand.
GGTGGAAGGCGTGCGTGAACTGAAAATCCTGCAGGATGAAAACGTGCGGCTGAAAAAATTGGTGGCCGAGCTCAGTCTGGATAAAGCGATTCTGCAGGACGTCGCGTCAAAAAAGTCGAACGGCCCGCGCTGAAACGGGAAGTGGTGAAGTACATCGTGAGCCACTACGGACTGAAGCTGGCGCGGGCCTGCAGACTGATGAAGCAAGTGCGCAGCACCCAATATTTGCACAGCACGAAGGACCCGAAGCTGCTGTTGCGGCAGCGTCTGAAAGAGCTGGCACAGGTACGGTTGAGATGGGGATAGCGCCGCCTGCACGTGCTTCTTAAGCGCGAAGGGTTTCAGCTCGGCGTTTAATCAGACTTATCGCTGGTATCGTCTTGAGGAGTTGCAGCTACGTTCCTGGCGCAAGAAGAGAAGCAAGACGACCATGCCACGGCAGGCACGTATGCAGCCGCTGCGCGTCAATGACGCCTAGAGCATGGATTTCGTGGCCGACCAACTTGCCGACGGAACGAAGATCCGGCTGCTGACGATCAGCGATATCCATAGCCGGGAATCGCTGGCAATCGTCGTCGGTCATCGCCTGCGCAGCGAAGACATCGTCGCAGCACTCAATCGCATCGTCGAGAAACGTTCGGCACCGAAATGCCTGTTTGTCGACAACGGCAGCGAATTCTCGGAACAACTGCTCAACTCATGGGCGTACCACCACACCAAGATCGACTTCAGTCGCCTCGGAAAGCCGACCGATAACTGTTTCATCGAGACATTCAACAGCTTGCTACACGACGAAAGCCTGAATGTCCACTGGTTCGCGTCGCTGGCCGAGGCCCCGGCCGTCGTCGAAGCCTGGCGCCGGGATTACAATGAGAGCCGTCCCCACATGGCTCTCGGGAACCGGGCACCGGATACTTTCGCCCGGGAGATGGCACTTGAAAAGGCATGAAACTGGACCTTAACCTACCAAAATCTCGTCCCCAAAGTGTCCAGTGAATCCAAGCGGATTAAACTGACGCTAACTAAGCATCAAGCTGTGTCCGGAAATAGCGGGGCAAGATCACTGCCCTTTCCCGATATGCGTGGTTATTGCGTACTCGGCGGTGAACCATTGGTCTTGGCGCCGGCAGCACGTGGCATATGGGCATTATCGAATCAGCGCCATTGTGCGGCACACCTGATGGCTACCGATCCTATGATTCCGCGCGCTGGTCAAGCAACCTAGCGCGTTTGTGGGGGCGGTGCAGGTCGCACCGAGCAAGAGACAGCACGCAACATGCTTTTCGGGTCTTCGATCAGGTGGCTCAGAAAACTCTTGCGGCGCGATGGCGGCAAATTGCGCAGCGAGTGCAGGTAGGGGCCTAGTCCGAGGCGGGATGCCTGGTAACGAAGTAGCTTGGCACGCGCGTCCGCGAAATCCTTAAGCCTCGCACGCTGTCGCGCGTTAATCTGGATGCCGGCAGAGCCATCAAGTAATGCGAGGAAACCGGCCAGTTTATGTTGGGAGGTCTGCGCTGCGCTGCCTGGATGGGTCAAGTTGTCAGCATGGCGGTGTACGCAGGCCAAATTCTCAGGAACATAAATGAAATCGCCCCGTTCGCTGAGCTTGAGCCAGAACAGCCAGTCCTCACCAGTACGAAATTGTGCTGGCATGCCTCCAACGGCGAGAGCGTCAGCACGCCGAAAGAAGCTTCCGCTGGTCGGGATCAAACTAGCTTTGAGCATTGTGCTCTTAGCATCGCGTAACCGGTAGCGCGGGCTCCCTTGGTCCAGCAATTCGCACTCGTTTACCATATCGACTTTGCTACAGAACATAGCATCGGGGATTCTTTCTGTCGGGGTAATTTTTGTGCCTTCACCAAACGATAGTACGGCGCTTGGGTTGGAGTCGAGTGCCGCAGCCAGCTTGCCGAGCGCGTCGCCCATCTGTTCGTCGTCTGAGTCGACAAACGCAATGTAGGTGGTTTCGGCCAGTTCAATGCCGCGATTACGTGCCGGCGCAGCGCCACCGTTACGTTCAAGCGCTTCGACAACGACAGGAAACCCGGTTTTGGCGGCCCAGTCCCGCACTTTGATGACTGAGTCGTCCTTGGAGGCGTCGTCAACGACGATTACCTGCTGCGGCCAGATGCGTTGGATACGGATGCTCTCTAGCGCGCGCAGGATCAAATCAGAACGGTTATAGCAGGCCATGACAACCGTCACGTCGACCATCGGTGCGGCGTTATTATCCATCAGTATTCTCTTCCCAGTCTAGCACCGCTATGTAACCTCTAGTCGCAACGCGGTCTGTGTTAATAAGTGCCGCTCTTATAACACATTTTCCTTCTCACATTCAATATACAAATTACAATAAGCTGTAGACAATACAGTTAAAAAAAAGCCGAAGGGCTCCTGCCCTTCGGACTTTCTGTGCGTATGTTGGTTTAGCGCGGCAAGATCGCGAACTGTGCACCCTTTGAATAGTCTGGTTTGACCGGACGTGCTGCGAACTTGGCCCAGGCTTCGGCACCGCGAACGTTGCCGAAGCTTGCAGCGTAGGCAAGTGCCGGCTGCATGTTGGCCGGGTAACCCATGACCGAGGTGGCATAACCGTCCATCTCGCCGACCTTGAGGTTGAGCGCGGTGGCCATTTCGGTGCTGCCGCAGGCTAGAGTGACGTAGTCCGGGCTACTAGCCTTGAACGCCTCGGCCATGGTCTTGAACAGTGGGCTCGTTTCGGTCGCACGAACATTCATCTTATACATTGCCGCACCCACCCAACACGTTCCTTCACTAAGCATACGCTCGATCGGGAAGGTCGCTTTCCATTGGAGCAGCGGAAGGGCTTTGGTGTAACCCAATTCGGCTGTATGGCCAACAGCCGAGGTGAAAAAGTCGTCCTGCCACGGCGCTACGCCAAGCTTGCTGCTGTAGACAATGGCCGAACCGCTGGTAAGCACACCCAAGGCGTTAGCGCTTGCACCGCCATTCAAGAAATTGCTGTTATACCAGTCGAGATTATTCGTCAGGATGCGGTTGTAATGCTCTTTCAAGCGGTCGGTATCCGGCGTAATATATGCCGCTTCGGCTAAGGTACGCAGGCTCCACGCCTGGCTGCGTACCTGGTTTCTGTACAGCAAGCCTAGTATGTTGCCGCGGTAACCCGGGTTGCTCTGAAAAACGTTCCACATCGCCCAGAATTGCAGCTCTTCCAGGTAATAGTAATCACCCGTGACAAGGTAGGGCAGGTAGTTAAAATTGGCCTGGTGCGAGGTGTCGTGTGTGTAAGGCGTTGCACACAGCGTACTTGGGCAGCTTGGGAACTCTTCGTATTGACCAGTCGCCCGGTTCTTCGTATCGCCGCGGTTACCCAAAATCGTCATGTACGGAAAGTCGATCAAGCTAATCGGCCGGTCGGTATTCTTGTCGCGGTAGTGCATTGACCAGCTGCCAGCCAAGTCGGCAGTGCCGAGGGTGGCATCCTTGGCGCGCTTGTCCATGCTTAGCAGGTAACTGGTCGCCCAACTCGGCAGTAGGGCGATGTCGCCGCGTCCTCCCGTGGTCGCCATGGCCTTGACGGCCAGACCGACGTTCATCGGCTCGGTGACGACGCCGCTGAACTTGGTCTTGATAGCGGCCAGCTCGGATTCGGCAATCTTGACGCTTTGGTCGTAGTTCGGCACGGCGCGGCTGGCGATCAGGTACGCCGTGTTGTGCTTCACATAGGCTTGGCCAGCGTCGCCGCCCCACCAGAACACCTTGCGCCAGCGGGCGTGGTGCAGGTGGTTCAGCGCAGGCTTCGAATACACGAGCACGCCGCGCACCATGACTTCGGCGTCATAGGTGATGTTTTGCGGGTTCGGTTCGTAGGCCCAGGCGTTTTCGATGGTGACGTCGACGCGCGCCTTCTTGATGGCGTCATACCAGCGGATCGCGAACCGCGCGGTCAGGTGCGGGTGGGCGACGCCGTCGGCCGTCGTCAGCGGGGTTGAGACATGCCACTCGTTGGCGACCCCGCCCGACAGCCAGGTCTGGTAAGGGGCGCCAGTCTTGATCAGGTCGTCGGCCGATGCGTAGTACTTCACGCCAGCGATGGTGGCATGCACGGACGAGCTGAAGCCGTTGTTCAGGAGTTCCTGCGGGCCCAGGCCGGCAGCATGCGGGGCATTCGATTTCATCAGCGACAGCGTGCGGCCTTCGCCTGCGGCCAGGCTCGGGACGATGCCGGAAACCACACCATGGCGCACCGAACCGTCAGGGTGGGTCGCCTTGACGTCGATCTGCAGCGGGATGCTGGTGCCGTTGTCGAAACTGCCGACCAGCGAATCGGCCGGCATCAGGTGGCCGACGACAAACACCTGGCCAAAGGTCACCGGCAGGTTTTGCTGGGCGACGGCGGAAGTGTTCTCGACGCGGACGTTTGTGACAACGCCGAACACGCTGTAGGTCGTGACCGTTGGCGTAGTCGCAGTGGTAAGGGCAGACGCGACCGGCTCGGAGACAACGACCGGCGCCGTGACCGGAGGCGCCGTGGTGACCGCGACGGGCGTGCCGTCTGTGGTCGTCGCGCCGGCAACTGGCGCGGTGCCATTCGTGGTCAGCGAAGGGGAGGTCGACACGGTAGATGCGCCCGGGCCGGTCGACGTCGCCGGTGCCACGCTTGCATTCGAGTCTGCGCCGCCACCGCCGCAGGCGGCAAGGGTGGTACCGAATACCGCGATTGCGGCGATTCGCATTGCAAAGTTCTGGAGTGGGAGTGTCATGGCCGTCTTCAAAGAAGTTACTGTGGGGAATAAAGTATTGCCCCAAGGAATTTCTGAAGATTACGCCAAAGCAAAATTATTGAACAGATGTAGGAAGGGTCCTACTCAATATTTTTTTCAAATACAACACAACATTGTCGGATGTTTTACGAAGATTATTCGCTATATAAGCTTCTTATCTTTTTTTTATGTTCCAGTCTCTACAGGTTGCAGAACAAAAAAAACCGCCCGATAGGGCGGTGGGTGACCTGAAGAATGACTTCGCTCAACGCGACGATGCCACCATGAAGTCCACGGCGGCCTTGACATCGGCGTCCGGCGCGCTGGAACCGCCTTTTGGCGGCATCACGCCGGCCTTGCCCTGGTAGCCCTTGATCGCGTGTTCGTACAGCACGGCATTGCCTTGCTGGATGCGCGGCGCCCAGTTGGCCTTGTCGGCCAGCTTCGGCGCGCCGGCGATACCGGCGCCGTGGCACGCAATGCAGGCGCTGTTGTAAAGGGCCTTGCCGGCGTCGGCGCTCGCGACGGCCGGACCAGCAGCGGGGGCGGCGGCGGCCGGGGCAGCCGGGGTTGCCGACGTGGCGGGCGCCGTTGGGGTGGCGCTGGCCGGGGTACCGGCAACCGGCGAGGCCGTGGCTGCGTTCACCGCAGCCGGCGCAGCGGCGACTTCGGTTCCCGCAGCCGGGGCCGCGGCAGGGGCGGCCGGCGCTGCCGGTTCCTTGAACTTGGCGCCGCTCTGGTTGGCCATGTACACGACGGCGCGTTCGACTTCGAGATTGTCCAGGTCCGGGTTGCCGCCCTTAGCCGGCATGGCGCGGATGCCTTCGATGGCATGCTTGACCAGCGTGTCGTAGCCCTGCGCGAAGCGCGCGGTCCAGTCGGCGGCAACACCAGTCTTTGGTGCGCCGGCGGCACCGGTGGCGTGGCAGGCAGCGCACACGGCGGTGTAGACCGCGCCGCCCGCTTGCAGCACCTTCGGCGCATTCGCGTCGATCAGCGTGAAGCCTTCCTCCGCGACTGGACGCATGCGCGCCGCGATCGCTTCCGGCGCATTGCTGTTGGTGCCGGCGCCTTCCAGGCTGTCGCTGGTGACAAACACGACCAGCAGGATGATGCCGATGACGATTACCAGGAAGAAGCCTGCGACTACGCCGATCAGTTGCTTGGGCGTCCGGATAAACGATTGTTCATTGTGTGCGTCGCTCATGATTTCCTTAATACGATTAAAAAAACCTGCTACCCGGCGCTTGTGCTTTCTGCATGACTTTTTGCAAAGGCCGCCAACCGGCGATTATAGTCTCAAAAGATTCCGCATGGCACATGCATTGTGAGGGAGTTATACCTTTCCATGGACGCGGACCGCGAAAGACGGTATCCTTCGCATCGCTCAGGCGTTCCGCGGGGAGTTTTCCCGGTGGAGTTCCTCGACAAGTTCCCCCGTGCGGCTGTAGCTCAGTGGATAGAGTATTGGCCTCCGAAGCCAAGGGTCGCTGGTTCGATCCCAGCCAGCCGCACCATCTTTTCAAGTACTTACCTCAGTAACCGAGCTCGGCACTAGTCTGCTGGGTTACGCCTGGGTTACTTTCCCGCTGATTTCCCGAACTTCTCCGTGCCGTCGATGACTGGAGATGTTAATGTTTCGATTTAGCAAAACTAAATTCGATTAGTCGGGAAACAAATGAATCAGCAAGCGTTGTCGTCCTTTATCTGGTCAGTCGCGGACCTTCTGCGCGGCGATTACAGGCAGAGCGAATACGGCAAAGTCATCCTCCCGTTCACCGTGCTGCGCCGGCTTGACTGTGTACTCGAAGCCACAAAGCCAGCCGTGCTGGCGGAATTCGACGCCAAGACCAAGGCAGGCCTGAACCCGGATCCCTTCCTGCTCCGCAAAGCCGGCCAGAGCTTCTACAACACCTCGCAATTGAACTTGGTCAAACTGCTGGGCGACCAGGACCATATTCGCCAGAACCTCTACGCGTACGTGCAGGCGTTCTCGCCCGCAGCACGCGACATCTTCGATCGCTTCGACTTCTACACCCAAGTCGAGCGTCTGGCGAAGGCCAACCTGCTTTACCTCGTCACCGAGAAGTTCGCCAATATCGACCTGCACCCGGACGTGGTGGACAACGCCAGTATGGGCCACGTTTTCGAGGAGTTGATTCGGAAGTTCGCCGAAATATCAAACGAGACCGCGGGGGAGCACTTTACCCCACGCGAAGTCATTCGTCTGATGGTGAACCTGCTGTTCATCGAAGATGACGATGTGCTTACGCCGGGTAATGCGGTGGTCCGCACGATCTATGACCCGACAGCCGGCACTGGCGGCATGCTGTCGGTAGCGGGTGAATACCTGCTAGAGCACAACCCGCAAGCGCGACTGACCATGTTCGGCCAGGAGCTCAATGACGAGTCCTATGCCATCTGCAAGGCCGACATGCTCATCAAGGGCCAAGACGTGGCCAATATCGTTCCTGGCAATACTCTAAGCGACGACGGGCACGGTAGCCGCAAGTTCGACTACATGCTGTCCAATCCGCCGTTTGGCGTGGAGTGGAAGAGGGTTGAGAAGGCGGTACGGCAGGAGCACGAGCAAAAAGGATTCGACGGCCGCTTTGGACCAGGTCTGCCGCGCGTGTCCGACGGCTCCATGCTGTTCCTAATGCACCTGCTGTCGAAGATGCGCCCGGCGCAGGAGGGCGGCAGCCGCTTCGGCATCGTGCTCAATGGTTCGCCTTTGTTCACCGGCGGTGCCGGCAGCGGCGAGAGCGAGATCCGCCGCTACGTGCTGGAGAACGACTTGGTGGAGGCCATCGTCGGCCTGCCCACGGACATGTTCTACAACACTGGCATTGCAACCTATGTCTGGATTCTGTCTAACAAGAAGCCGGCAGACCGTAAGGGCTATGTGCAACTTATCGACGCCAGCAGCTTCTGGCAGAAGATGCGCAAGAGCCTGGGAAGCAAGCGCAAAGAGATGAGCGACACGCACATCTCCACCGTCACGCGCCTGTTCGGGGACTTCACCGAGGCCGAACTCGTCACCGTGTTTGATACCGCTGGCATCGCGTTGACCGAGCCGCAGCTCGTCACTGGCACAGAAAATAGACCGGTCGCGCCAGAGGGGGGCAAGCTCAAGCGCGTGCCCATTTCGCGCATCTTCAGGAACGAGGAATTCGGCTACACCACGGTCACGATCGAGAGGCCATTGCGCGACGGTGCCGACGAGCTGGTGCTGGGCGTGAAGGGCAAGCAGAAGGGTAAGCCACAGCCTGACAGCGCGCTGCGCGACACCGAGAATGTGCCGCTGACCGAGGATATTCGGGCCTATTTCGAGCGCGAAGTGCTGCCTCACGCGCCCGATTCTTGGGTTGAAGAAGAGAAGAGCAAGGTCGGCTACGCGATTCCGTTCAATCGCCACTTCTATGTCTTCGAGCCGCTGCGCAGCCTGCATTCTATCGACGAAGAGTTGAAGGCTGTCTCGGCCAACATCATGAAGATGCTGGAGGAGTTGGCGGAATGAGTTTGCGGCGATATGCAGAGTACAAGGCTGGCGGTTTTAGCTGGGCGGCGGAGTTGCCTGCTCATTGGAGTACTGCGAACCTGAAGTGGCTGTGCCACCGGTACTCGGGAGGAACGCCAGATAAGAACAAGTTAGAGTTTTGGGAAGGCGGCACTATTCCCTGGCTAAACTCAGGTGCTGTAAATGATGGGCGTATATATGAAGCTTCAGCTTACATCACCCAAAAGGCCTTCGAGAATAGCAACGCGAAATGGATACCTCCAGGTGCGCTTGTTATGGCGCTAGCAGGGCAAGGCAAGACCAAAGGTATGGTTGCTCAGCTGATGTTTGCGTCCACGTGTAACCAGTCCATGGCGGCAATCGTTCCGTCTGAGCGAATTGATGCAAGATGCCTCTACTGGTGGCTCGTTTGCAACTATCAAAATATTCGGAATATGGCCGGGGGAGACCTCCGCGACGGCTTGAATCTTGACTTACTGGGGACGATACCCTGTCCATTGCCCCCACTTGCTGAGCAAATGGGCATCGCCGCCTTCCTTGACCGCGAAACCGCCAAAATCGACGTGCTTATTGCCGAGCAGGAAAAGCTCATCGCCTTGCTGGCCGAAAAGCGCCAGGCCATCATCTCGCACGCCGTGGCACGCGGCCTCAACCCCAACGTCCCGATGAAGGATTCTGGAGTGGAATGGCTGGGGGAGGTGCCGGTGCATTGGGAGGTCGCGGCTCTCAAGCGATACTGGAGTGTCACGGACTGCAAGCACATCACAGCCGAGTTCGTGGACGACGGCTATCCATTGGCAAGCATCCGGGAAGTACAGTCCAGATTCGTTTCACTTGATACTGCCAAGCGAACGACGCGCCACTTCTATGAGCAATTGATTGAAGGTGGCCGAAAGCCATTACCCGGCGACCTCATCTTCAGTCGCAATGCTACTGTTGGTGAAGTCGCTCAGGTCAACGAGCTTCATCCCCCTTTTGCTATGGGACAGGATGTGTGCTTGCTACGCCCACTTTATGAGGATTGGTCCAGCGATTTTATGCAAGCTGTGATTCGCTCAAGCATCGTTGTCGAGCAGTTGAAAAATATTATGGTGGGTTCGACGTTCAAACGAGTGAACGTGGAAGAAATCCGTAACTTGCAAGTGCCAGCACCGCCACCCGATGAGCAGGCAAAGATTGCGGAGTTCATCATCAACGAAACCAACAGACTTGACCTCCTTAAGACCGAAGCTGAGCGGGCTGTGAACCTGCTCAATGAACGCCGCTCTGCCCTCATCACCGCCGCCGTTACCGGCCAAATCGACGTGCGCGGTACTAGGCCGCAGGCTGCGGCCGCAAGCTTGGACGCCATCGCCGCATGAGCGACATCCAACTCTTCCGTCTGCATGGTAGCGGCGCCGTAACTGAACTTGCCAGCCAAGCTGCACCATTGGAGAAGACCCTGCAGACCCTCATCGAGGGCCAAATGGAAACGTTCTTGGGCGTGCGCTTCCTCGCCAGCGAATACGCCACCGGCAAAACGCACAAGGGCCGCATCGACTCCCTGGGCCTGGACGAGAATGGCTGCCCGGTCATCGTTGAGTACAAGCGCTACAGCAACGAGAATGTCATAAATCAAGGCCTGTTCTATCTCGACTGGCTGCTGGACCATCAGGCTGAATTCCGTTGGCTAGTAATGGAAAAGCTAGGCAAGGAAGTGGCCGAGCGTATTGAATGGAGCGGTACGCGCCTCTTGTGCATCGCTGCCGACTTTACGCGCTACGACCAGTATGCGGTGCAGCAAATCCCCCGTAACATCGAGCTTATCCGCTACAAGCTCTTCGGCGATGACTTGTTGTTGCTGGAGCTGGTGAACACCCAGAGCGTGCCCGATGCGATGGCCACAAAGCCTCAAGCGGCCGCTGAACAACCCCTCGAAGCTGCGCAGCCCAAGCAGGGCGGCAAGGACAAGTCGCTAGACGAGCAACTGCAGCAGGCCAATCCCGAGATTAGTGCCCTGTACGCGCAGACGATCGACTTCCTGAGCGCGTTAGGCGATGACGTGCAAGAGAAGCCCCTCAAGCTCTACATCGCTTTCCGTCGCTTGAAGAACTTCGCCTGTGTGATCGTGTATCCAAACCGCTTGCTCATCACACTCAAGCTTGAGCCAGCGACGGTGGCACTGGAAGAGGGCTTCAGTCGCGACGTTAGTCAGGTGGGTCATTGGGGCACTGGCGACTTAGAGCTGTGCCTGCGAAACGTTGCGGACCTTGAGCGTGCAAAGCCGCTGCTTCAGCGCAGCTACGTCGAAAACTAAGCGGCTATCCGACGACAAATACGCCAAAAAATAAGACGAACAAGAGGGACAGCCATGAACCAGATGAATCTGCACCAGGAGCACCACTTCGAGGAGGAAATCTGCCAGCACCTGGGCGCCAGCGGATGGCTGTATGCCGAGGGTGACGCAGCTTTATTCGACCGTACCAACGGGCTGTTTTTGCCCGATTTGCTCACGTGGATCGAAAGCACCCAGCCCCATAGCTACCAGCACCTGAGCAAGTCGCACGGATTAGCGCTGCCTTCGGTATTAGCCGAGCGCGTTCGCAAAAACCTCAACGAGCGGGGTACGCTGGATGTGCTACGCCGTGGCGTGGAGATGCTGGGTCTGAAAGAGCCGTTAATGCTGGCGCAGTTCAAGCCCGCGTTGGCCATCAACACGGCTATCCAGGCGCACTACGCTGCGAATCGCCTACGCGTGGTACGACAGGTGTGCCATTCGCCAAACAATACCAAAGCCGAGCTGGATCTGGTGTTGTTCCTCAATGGTATCGCGGTTGCCACGGCCGAATTGAAATCCGACTTCACGCAGAGCGTGCAGGACGCGGTGGACCAGTACCGTTTTGACCGCCATCCCCAGCCTAAGGGCGGGTTGGTGGAGCCGCTGCTGGGCTTCCCCGGGGGCGCGCTGGTGCATTTTGCTGTCAGCCAGTCCGAAGTAATGATGACGACCAAGCTGGCCGGCCTGGCTACTGTTTTCCTGCCGTTTAACCGCGGTAACGCAGGCGCAGCTGGCAACGCCCCCAATCCTGATGGCATTGCCACTTCCTATCTGTGGGAAGAGGTCTGGGCGCGCGAGAGCTGGCTGGACATTTTGCATCGCTACCTGATCGGCAAGCGCGACGACAAGAAACAGCTCAAGAGCGTCATTTTCCCGCGCTATCATCAGCTCGATGCAACGCGCAACCTGGTCGCCGATGTGCTCGCTAACGGTGCCGGCCACCGCTATCTGATTCAGCATTCAGCCGGATCGGGCAAGACCAACTCGATTGCCTGGACCGCGCACTTTCTGGCCGATCTGCACGACGCTTCGCACAAAAAAATGTTCGACAGCGTATTGGTGGTGAGTGACCGCACCGTGCTCGATTCGCAGCTGCGGGAAGCCATCTTCGACTTTGAGCGCACCACTGGCGTCGTGGCATCCATCACCAACGAACACGGCAGCAAAAGCGCACAGCTCTCGCAGGCGCTCAAGGACGGCAAGAAGATTATTGTCTGCACCATCCAGACTTTCCCGTTCGCCCTGCAGGCTGTGCAGGAGCTGGCGGCTACTGAGGGCAAGCATTTCGCTGTGATTGCTGACGAGGCGCACAGCTCACAGACGGGCGAAGCCGCGGCAAAGCTCAAGCAGTTACTCTCCGCCGAGGAATGGGCCGAGCTCCAGGATGGCGGAGCCGTCGATACCGAAGCGCTGCTTGCCGCACAGATGGAAGCACGAACCGGAGCGAAAGGGCTGACCTACGTGGCCTTTACCGCCACGCCCAAGCAGAAGACGCTCGAGCTGTTCGGCCGGCCCGGAGCGGACGGGTTGCCCCAACCCTTCCATGTGTACTCGATGCGTCAGGCGATCGAGGAAGGCTTCATCCTCGACGTACTGAAGAACTACACGACCTACAAACTCGCTTTCAAGCTCGCCCACGATGGTCAGGATTACGACGAAACGGAAGTAGAGCGCAACGCCGCGATGAAGGGGATCATGCAGTGGGTCCGGCTACACCCCTACAACATCTCGCAAAAGGTGCAGGTCGTCGTTGAGCATTACCGCGAAAATGTGCAAACCCTGCTGGATGGTCGCGCCAAGGCGATGGTCGTGGTGGGCAGCCGCAAGGAGGCGGTACGCTGGCAGAAGGCTATTCGCGCATACATCATCAAGCAGAACTACCCCCTTGGTGTGCTGACGGCATTCTCTGGCGAGGTCAATGACCTGGACAGCTACCCCACACCAGTGACGGAAACAAGCAAAGACCTGAATCCAGGCCTCAAGGGCCGGGACATCCGCGACGCTTTCGCCGAACCGGAATATCACCTTCTGCTGGTGGCGAACAAGTTCCAAACTGGCTTCGACCAGCCGCTGCTGTGCGGCATGTACGTCGACAAGATGTTGGGCGGCATCCAGGCAGTGCAGACGCTGTCGCGCCTGAACCGTGCGTATCCGGGCAAGGACACGACCTACATCTTGGACTTCGTCAACGAAGCGGGTGAAATCCTGAGGGCCTTCAAGACCTATTACGAGACCGCCGAGCTGGAAGCCACGACCGATCCACACCTGGTCTATGACTTGAGGGCGAAGCTCGACGCGACCGGCAATTACGACGAGTTCGAGGTAGACCGCGTCGCGAAGGTAGAGCTCGATCCAAAGGGAACGCAGGCACAGCTGAGCGCTGCCCTTGCGCCAGTGGCAGACCGCCTGCTCAAGCGTTACAAAGCGGCGCAGCAAGACAAGGCCGCGGCCGAGGTCCAAGGCGACGACAAGGTTGCCCAAGCGGCCAAGGATGTGCTTGATGCGCTTATCCTGTTCAAGAACGACATGGGTGCCTATGTGCGCCTATACGCGTTCCTGTCGCAGATTTTCGACTACGGGAACACCGACATCGAAAAGCGCTTCCTGTTCTACAAGCGGCTTATCCCCCTACTGGAGTTCGGTCGCGAGCGCGACACGGTGGACTTGTCGAAAGTAGTGCTCACCCATCACACACTAAAGAAGACGGGTAAGCAAGCGATGAACTTGAACGAGGATGGGAGCTACAAGCTGCCTCCGATGGACGCAGTGGGCAGTGGTTCGGTTCAGGAGAAGCAGCAGGCCTACCTTGCCGACATCATCCAGAAGGTAAACGGCTTGTTCGAGGGCGAGCTAACCGACGACGACCAGCTGGTCTACGTGAATGGTGTCCTTAAGGGCAAGCTCTTGGAGAACGAAACCCTGATGAAGCAAGCGGCGAGCAATAGCAAAGAACAGTTCGCGAACTCGCCCGACCTGAAGGATGCGCTGATGCACGCCATTATGGATGCGCTAGATGCGCACACGATCATGAGCACTCAGGCGCTGGGTTCAGAGCGGGTGCGCGACGGGCTAAAGGACATCTTGTTGGGTCCGGCACAGTTGTACGAAGCGTTGCGGGTAAGGTCGAGTTCAGGGGCTCGGGCCTAATTCGCATTCCCCCATCGTCACGGACACTTTCGCTCGGCGCATTTTAGATTTTCAAATTGTACTGGGCTGATACAGCCGATAGTGGAATGACGTCGGCGTGGATTGTAGAACCTTTTGATATAGTCGAACACGTCAGCGCGTAAATTATCCCTGGTCCGGTAGTGCTTTTTGCTCAGGCGCTCGGTCTCGCGCGTGGAAAAGAAGCTCTCCATTGCGGCGTTGACCCAGCAGTTTCCACGACGGCCCCGTATGACAATTGTGGCACGGAGCTAGCATGGCAGGATTATCGGCCCAATGCGTTCTGACGGTGAGCCCTGGCCCAAGCTGTGTAAAGCGTTGTCAGACATAGTCTCCGTGAAAGTCCGCCTTCCAACACGGCCGCTATGACGTTGTCGCAGGGCTTGAAATGGTAATCAGACACCGGGAAATGCGCTGGCCGCGCGTTTTTACACAGCCTCGGCCAAAAGCGGACGCGATGATGCGATACTGTGAACAATTAAATGCACAAGTATGATTGCATTTATAACTTCTCTGGCCACTATATGGGAGCTCTGAAAGAATGAACCACGTACTGGTAGAGGCAAACGAATGGCTGCTACGTCCAGGCATTAATCTATGACACCTGCTGCGCAATTTGCCTGCACGCCTATCTTAGAAAAGCTGAACAGTAAGGTTCGCCGGGGTGTCATCCAGAGGGTCGAGGCGATGGTGAGGGAACTCGACTTCCTTGTGCAGCGTGAAGACCGCTACCTTTCGCTTCTGAAGAGCGCTGGCTGGAAGGACCACCATTTCCACGTAATCTTCTTTCTCAACAGCTTCTATCAGCGCGTGTTGGGACCGCAAAAGTCAGCGGCTCGAGAGGGGCCGGAGGGACTTGGTACCTTCGTTCCGATCCATCATGGGAGCGTGGTGTTCGACCGACGGTCGGCCCAGCAAGTTAACGCGGCGGAGCGGAATTTCAACACGATGAATCAGCAGCTCAATGTAAGCGTTCACTGGCTTCATGCCAATACCTGCCGCGATTTGATCTATTTGATGGCCGGTGTGGCACTCGACGAAAGGCCAGTCGACCAGTGAACGCACTTCCACTAACACCGCCTGCACCTCCGCCAATATGGCTGGCAAGTGCATTCGACTTGATGAATTCCTTTGCCGCCGAGCATCAGCTGATCTTGGGTAAGACAGAGCGGGAGCTTTCCGCGTCATTCGAGATTGGGTGTCTGCATGCGCTCCTCAATCTCTATAAAAACCGGAAATACACGGTCACGCCGGAGAATCTCAAAGAAAACTCGTATAGGTACCTGACAACTCCGTCTGGGAACCCGACGAACTTCTCTTACGTCACGTTGAAGGGATCTGACGGGGATTTCGAAGTCAGGCAGCAAGTTCGCATCGCATCACACGTAGACCCGGACATCCAGTTCACTCCAGACATTGTCGTGATCGTAAAAGGGGCTCCGATTTCAGGCGTGATAAGCGCCAGCTATGCTAACGGGAAGAGAGCCCTTTTTTCTGTCAAAAGCGAGTTGGTGGTAGCTGCACACGAATGTAAAAGCATGAACCCCTTCCCAGAACTCATGGTGAGTTTCATCGGGATGCTGGTCACCGCGCATAAATGGCACCCTAACGGGACCGGCATACAGGCTGACCCGAAAGGGCATCTTGCTCCGACTCTTTTCGTCGGGGGCACAGCCCGCGCACTGCACTTGGACATGATTAAAGCAATGCAAACCGCCTACAACTTGAACATCGTCGTGGGGATGCATAGCGGAACTTGGAGCCTCAAGGCCGCTTCCAATGGATTCAGGTGGCTCGGCGGTGCTATGCATGCCCCGGCTGGTGTCCCGCTGGCACAGTCAACGGTCACGCTTGCGTCAAATTTGTCTTCAGCAACTTCCGTCGCTGCTAGCGTCTAGAGATCGTGTGAGCCGTTAGCGCTTAGGTTGCGCCTGCTGCATTGCGAGCTTTTGCTGAGGGGCTGCCTTGGGGGGAAGCGGCCGTTCAAGGTAGCGTTAAAATGACCATAATACTGTAGGAGGTGATATACGATGCCTCACGGATATCTGTACATCTTGTCGAACCCGACGATGCCCGGGCTGTGCAAGGTCGGCAAAACTGAACGCGAGCCGGCCCTGCGCGCGGCTGAGCTATCGGGTGCCACTGGCGTGCCTTCGCCCTTCGTCTTGCTCTATCAGCAGCCGGTAACCGACGTCAATGCTGCCGAAACTTGGGTCCATGAGGCATTATCGGCACGCGGCTGGCGTCATGCCGATAATCGCGAGTTCTTTGCGGCACCCCTACACGAGATAGTTGCGCTGGTAGCGCGAGCGGCCGACGTCGTGAACGCAGCTGACCCTAGCGCGCCGCTGGTTTTCGCTCCTACAGAAAAGGGAAACTGCCCAGATTCGGCCGATGAGCTCTCGGCGGTTTACCTGATGGGAATGGAAATAATCTACGGGGTAAAAGGCCGCCTTGCCGAGCCACGCCGTGGGATAAAGCTGGTCATGCAGGCGGCCGACTTGGGGCACTTAAACGCACGTATCACTGCAGCAGAGTTACTCATGAGTGGAGAAAACCGCATCCGGAAAGATCTTTCAAAGGCCTATGCCTATCTCACCACCGCACTCGAAGAAGGCGCGACTGAATGTCATGCGCTTCTTGCGCAGGTGATGCTAGAAAACGGCCAGCGAGACCGCGCTGAAGAACACTGGAAGAGTTACTTCGCGCATACGGCATATCGCTTGCGTGAGACCCCTTCTGACGATGTGATCCATCAGCACGCCGCACGGGATGCAGGAAAGTACGGTCGGCCTATTGCAACCTGCTATATCAACGGAAGATCGGCGACGTTGTTGACGACGACACTTTCTGTGCTCTCGTTCCGTACATCGAGTTTTTTTATCAGGAGAGACGCGAGTTGCTTGCCGGTCTGGACCTGGTGCCGTATGCCAGGTCGCGCATGGAAATCCCGCTCGATTTGGAAAGGCACCTGTTCGCGCTCAAGCGAGCCCGTTGCCCGGCGACTCCTGCCTGCTAAACGTACCGCCACGTACATGCGATTAGGTGGCGGTGGGCACTCCGATATCCTGCATTCAGTGTCAGAAAAGACCGCTTCGCAGATCCACAGGTACATCGAAATGTATGGCGAAATGCTGGTCGCACTTTTACAAGAGTTGTGGGGGCAACAGAGTGCAATGGATAGAGGATCACCGGGACGTCTTATTCATCCTGTTATTGCCCGTAAGGTGAGCGAACTCATGGGGCGTTAGCTTGTCCAATGTCCGTAACACCTGGTCAAGTGGCTTTGTGATTTCACACGCGGCAACTCGGCTGTAGCTACACCGGGTGCGTTGCTCACTTTCGAGGAAGAATTTATGCGCATAAGTACTAAACGCGAACTGACTCAAGAAGAGATAGCTATGGTTTGGGGGGGGCCGCCGCGCGAGAGCAGCCATCTTAGTGTCTCGGAGGCGTGTAACCTTGTGATGGCGGAGGAGGTAGTCTTGTACCAGTGGCAGGCGCCTTTAACTGTAGCCAGACCGGCTATCTCGAGCATATGTGGCCACATATTGCGACATGGCCAAACTTCGCTGTGCCTACGTTCCCCAACGCTGACGCATACGAAACTGCGTCAACCGCTGCGTCAGCAGTGCGTCAACTGTTCATCAGCGGGCAGCCGTTCTTCGTTTGGAGGAGTCGAGGCTAAAGTCTTTCCCTGACCGACCAGGTCATGTCTGGCACCCGCAAACGCTTTTTAGCGTCACTTGCTGTTACCGGATTCTGTTCCGGTGACGGCGACGTGACGGTGAAGTGACGCTGGTAGCGTAATAGCGAACTCAAGGTGATGGTTGCGCAGCGAGCTGGTCATGAGCAACACCATAGGGCCAAAAGCAGACTAGGCAAATAACGGCATAGCCGCCCGTTTCCTGCTTGGGCGTTGTAAGTATCGTGCAACCATGAAGAATCGCCCTATTGAAGATCGGCCAAACGCAAGGTTTGATACCATTCGCGATAGATACGGTTGAATCGGCCGACGATGGCCCGTACAAGCGCACAGCGTTCGTCGTGTGCCCCTGGCGCCTTCAGATACCACTTGTCCGAATGTGCGGGCAGGCTCTCTTGCCAGCGCACCAGTTCGTCTTTCTCGACAAACGACGCCTCCAGTTTGTGCTTCTGCTGGGTTAGACCGTAGCGGCGCTCGATCGGTGCTACGCTGTCGAGCTTGAGTTCGGGCGTGCTATCGCTGTCGGAACGGTTGATTTCGAGAGGCCAGGCGCGCAGGTTGCCAATCGAGCCATGCCAGTCCTTTATGACCTGCGGCATCCCGCGCAAGGCGTTCCCGCCCTCGCTACGCAGATAGCTTTGCGGATGAATGTGGTCGTAGTCCCATGGACGATTCTTGTCCTCCATGAACTCGGGCAGGGCAGGATTAAAATGCGGGAACCAGTTTGCGAGCCATTTACGCTGGGCGAACAGCAGGATTGGATGACAATTCCATAGCACGCCGAGGAAGTGGTCGCAGGCGGTGAGGGCTGATTCCGGGACATCGATGTCGCTGCCATCGGTGGAAGTCTTAGTGGGGTAGAGCTTGGCGCTATAGAAGGTTTTAAGTTCGGCTGCGGCAGGCTCGACGAACGATCCATACCACCCCCAATCCTTCCAGATACGGCTATCCTGTCGCGTGATCGTGTCCTGACATCCGAAGTAGCCGGTGATCCGTTTCTTGCAGATGAGATCAAGCTCATCTGCGCCTACCAAGGGGATCATATGCAGATCCAGGCGCTCGTCGAGACGGCAGATCTGGGAGAAATGCCTGCGGTTGAAGAAGTCGAGCAGCTTGCCGGCGTCCGTCTCGGCTTGAAGCGTGTCCCATAACATGGCCACGGCCTTGGTTTTGTCGAGGCCGAACCAGGCAACCGCAGTAAGGAAGCCGAGGGTGCGTCGGTGCTGGATCGCCGACTGCCTGTCGGCGGAGCTGCCGAGTTCAGTCAGCCGGTCGAGCCAGGCCAGCAGGAGGAAGAAGACGTCAGGCGCTTTCTGAGCAAGTTCGGCAGCCACGACACGGGGCAGGGCGAACGAATTCTTGCTATCAGCCAAAAACTGCCAAGCGCCCTCGAAGGTACCTGCGGCCTCTTCCTTAATGTAGCGCCGCAGTCCGTCCTGGAAGGAGGCGCTTTCGTGCCCCCGCATCAGGCGCCTGAACTCATCCACGCTTAGGCTGGCCGGAAACGCAAAGCGCTTGGAAGTGGAGCTGCTGACGGGGCCCAACCGCTGCTGCCGGGCTAACACGAGCCTGATGCACAGCATCGCGATACGTGCCGGTCCGGCAGGCTTGTGGACCAGGGTTTCGACGAAGGCAGGAGCTTCAACCCACGCCGACTTCAAGAGGGAATAGACAAGCTCTTCCCCGCCGAGTGGCGTCCCTGCGCTGTTAATGCGCACGAACAGGAGCTCGACCGGATCCTTTTTGGACGAGTCACCAGGCGGCAGTTGCGGCCTGACCGTGAAGCTGGTCGTCTCATCAAGCTCGAGGTGCAACACCGGAATCCGGTAGGGCGTATCGGACGCCAGTAGTAGCGCGAGCCGCGACATCAGGTCGTGCAGGCGCAAGCCAAGAGGGGAGAGCTCGTCTAGGAAGGCGGCAGTGATGCTATTGCGGCATGCCTCTAAGTGGCCTCGCGCAGTATCGATCGCAGAGTCCTCGTCGCCAGCTTCCTGCTCGTCGAGCAGCGTGGTCGCGTTGAACATCGGGAGCGTCTGGACGCGGTCCCATGCCAGCTTGATTGCGGCAGGTACGTCCCCGCCTGCTGCGTCGAGTGCGCTAAGCAGCATAGGCAACGGCACCGGGGCAACACTATCCCATGGCCAGGTCAGCGTCAGGGGGAAGGCCTCCGGCCGCGTCTCATGGTGTTCCGGGTTGACGGCTTGGAAAGCCTTAATCGCGGCCCGAATCTTGTTTTGAGGCAGCCGCGCATCCGGGTCAGTACGGCTGTAGCCCCATGGATGGGCTTGGGTCTGGACACGGGCAACGAAGTCGACGTCTCGCCCGCTTGGCGCGGTTCCCAAGTCGATCCAGCAGGCCGAACGCACTGGGCTATCGGTCGCCGTGCCTTTCCACACGTCGGCAAATCCCAGCGCGATGCCGGTGGCGCGTTGCTGCCCGTCGAGCAGATGGTGCGACGCCTCCGGCAGGCCATCCTGCTGCAGCTTGAATCGCTGGTGTCCTCGTTCTGCATCGATTGGCGAGACTATGAAAGCGCCGATGGGAAACTGGCGCAGCATAGAATCCCATAACTCTTCAATTTGCTTCACCTTCCACACGGCGCCCCGCTGCAGTGCCGGCAACGCGGCGACCATCGTACCCATTTGGGCGGGCGCCGAAGCGATCTGCCAAGCGGCAATCTCGGCAAGCGAAAGCATGTAATTCATTGGAAGGTGTTCCAGCTGGATGGAAAGGAGGAGCCGCTCGTCTGCGAGAAAGTTCATGGCGCTTTAAAGCAGTATTGTAACCTTGCAACGACATGGAAAACTCTCACATTGTTTCACCGGCGCAGCTCCGCAGCCTGCGCGGCAACGGCTTCCAGGGTTACGAGCACGACCGGGACGCAGCAGCACCAGGCGCTCTGCCAGCATTGGCTGCAAGAGGACATTACCAACCAGTGGCTCGAAATAGAGCGCACCGAGTACGTGATCCAGGACGTCTTCTGGTTCACGGACACTGGCGTCAGTGGCTCTACGAAGGCAGCGGAGCGCCCGCAGTTCAAGGTGCTTTTGGGCCGCATCCGTCCAAGCGAGACGCTAGTCGTCTCCAAGCTCGACCAGTTGGGCCGCGATGCACTGGACGTGAGGCAGACGGTCAAGATGCTGGTCGAGCGCTAGATCGAAGTTGTAGTGCTCCAGCTCGGCAAGATGCACTTGGCATCGCCGGCTGGGACGATGATGCTAACGATGTTGGCCGCCGTCGCCGGGGGTGAAGCGTGCTTGCTGATCGAGCGCAGTCAGGCAGGCTTGGAACGCGCTAAGACCCAAGGCAAGACGCTCAGCAGTTCAGCGTGGCGAGGCGACCATCCAAGCGATCTTAGACGCAGCGCAGCGCAGGGCGACGCGACAGCGCAAGTAGAACTCCCGTACTCCGATACCGCACTGAAGGGCGCCAAGGGCTCTAGGAAGGCAGCAACAGGCCCTTGCGCAGACTTAGGCGGCCGTAGCCTATAGCACCAGCGGAGTGATGACCATCGTAAGCGTCAAACCAGCACCGTCCAGACACTGGACGGCGTCAGCCGCAAAGTAGTCCCCATTAAAACCGAGGCGCTGCGCCGGATCGGCAAGCTGTATGCCGTCGAAAAGAATATCCGCGGCAAACCGGCGAACGAACGCCGCGTTGCACACCAACTGCACGCGACACCGCTGCTCGCCGATTTGGCGCGCTAGCTACACCCACGCTTGCAACGCTGTCGCGAAGATCTGATACAGCAGCGGCAATTCTTTATGCCCTTAAGCTGTGGCCAGCGCTGAAACATTATGTCGACGATGGCCGCATCGGGATCGACAACTCAGCCGCCGAACGGGCGCTGCGGGGTATCGTGCTAGGCCGGCGCAACTTCCTGTTCGCCAGCGCCGACAGGGCGGCGAACGCGCTGTTGCCATGTACGGGCTGATTGGAATGACCAGGCTGAACGGGATTGACCCCGAAGCCTGATTGCGCCATGTGCTAACGCATATCGCCGATCATCCTGTGAATCGGTCGACGATTTCCGGCCCTGGAACTGGGCCGCCAAGCCAGCCGGCTGAACTTCGCTTCCCAGCGATGCGGCAAGCATCATCCCCTTTTTGCTTGCCGCGCTCAAGACGTTGATGGTAAGACGCTTACTCTTGGCCAACTCCGAACGGGCGTGAAATGGCTGGAATAGCACACTAGCCGAACCTGCGCCTTATAGGGGAGTCTATACAGACAGGGCAAGCATCCTGCCGGCCCCAGCACATCTGGAGAGCAAAATGACTGGAAAAATCGCACCCAAGGACAACAGCTCCAACATGAAGAATGACAACAAGGGTACGCCTGGCACCAATCGGCAATATGACCAGGTGCAGGGCAATCGAGGCAAGCAAATGAGGAGCAGCAGTGCGCCCACTGTTAAGGCTCCAGGCCATAAGAAATAATTAGCATACTGCGGCGTAATGTTGAGAAACTAGCGCCGCCTTCAAATTGTGGGCGTACTAGTGAGCCCGACGAGGAGGACGGTGCAAATTCATCCCTCATTTTGCCAAGAGTTAGCATGGATTCAGGAAGCCAACGCAGTATCCGCGCATGACGCATTCGCTTGAGCAGCTCATACGCACTACACTCCTGCAACAGCAGCAGTCCACTGACTTCTATACCTGCAGCTATCCGCATTTCCTGTCTACTTTCGCCCGGTTCTCGGAGACGAAGACATGGGACGAGGAAGCGGTAATCTTGGGTCTGTCAGCCATGTACGCCTGGATGCCGACTACCGTTCGCAGCCATAATCCGGACGCCATTGCAGCCCTGCCTGCATTATTGAATGCGGCAAGTCCGCCGGCGGAATTGGTGCCTGTAGCGGTTCGGTGCGTCAATAATTCTCTGGTCGCAGGATCTAAGTTCCTCCATTTGTATAATCCCCCGGTCTACCCCATTGCTGATTCCAATACCGAGAGCTGGCTATGGCCGGGCACCTCGACCATGATGGCACGTCCCCGAGCTGCCCAACGGCGGTATTTTGAGTACATGGCCGCAGTCGAGGCAGTGGCGCTGGAGCTAAAGCGGCTGGCCCAGGAGTGGTCCCAGCAGTGGTTCGGCTACGAGACAACGGCTACTCGTGCGTTAAAGCGATCGTTTCTGACAGGGCATCGGTTCACCGCGAAACTTCTTGTGAGGAAATGGGCCGTCTACAATGATCCCCCTTTAACAAACTGGTGATTCATTACAGTGGACAAGTCTCTAGACTTGCTACTCGCATGCGGCGCAGTCACTGCTTAAAATGAAAAATATTGTTGCCAGCAATTTCACATTCCATCTCGTCTTTTGTGATCTTTGGAGAGATTTTCAAATAAAAAAAATTATCTAATAATCGCAATTGTGACGTTTGTGAAAATTTATTTTAACATTATATTTGTGCAGTTTGGCAACAACGTCTGAGTTGTTGCTATTGTAATTCGCGTTCCTTTGCATCAAAATAACTATCGCTAAGCGATGCAAAAAATGAACTGCGCAAGTTCAAGGGGTTGGACATATGCGTCGGAGATCTATTCGGCTTTGGCAAAACGAAGTAATCCCCCCTTGCTAAATGGCTCTAGCAGTCCAATGAATTCCCCGGAGAGTATGTGTGAACAAGGTAATGAAGGACATGCCGATCGAGTCGTGGCCAGACGAAGCAACGTCATCGGTTTGGGGGCGAGATCGACAAGGCAAGTTTTTCGCGAGAAGGTGGCAGGGTAGAGACATTGACTCCCGTTGGTCTCGTTATGACGCCGCTATCGCCGTTGGGTGTACGCTAAGCGTCAACTCAGAAGACGGCGGTACCGAAGCGGCTCCTGCCTGCTTTCCCGCTTCTTTTGGTTTTTCCCCGTTTACTGGAAAGCCATTGGTCGAAAACACTGCGAAGTTAGTCGGCTGGTTACCCCCGCATGGCAATAATGGACTGAAAACCGCCTTGGTGCGTGGCGGAAAGCTGACATGTGCGCCGTTA
Source organism: Massilia niabensis (assembly GCF_042655085.1). Taxonomy (NCBI): domain Bacteria; kingdom Pseudomonadati; phylum Pseudomonadota; class Betaproteobacteria; order Burkholderiales; family Oxalobacteraceae; genus Massilia; species Massilia niabensis. The sequence goes on from NZ_JBHSMU010000009.1 coordinate 445,722, forward strand.
CGCCTCCAGCCATATACGGAAGAGACAAATGCAGTCCCGGCCGAATCGTTGCCTTTTCCTGCAGTTGGAACCTTTCGCTTTCTGGTCGGCGCTTTTGGTCTGCAACGTTCCAGTTTGATCGCGCTGGACTGGAAAAATGGCGTGTTGTATTGCTGGCTCCCTGCTGACCGAGCGTGGGTGAAATTGACAGCGGCAGCAGGCTCTGTCTTTCTGGGCTCCGAGGAAATCGCCGACGAGTTTTGGAACGTTGAGTGCACCAACCTTACGCAGGATGCCTTGTTGTACTGGCCTTGCGATGCCGGTTTGGGCGTCGTGCGGATTGAACCCTTGACACTAACCTATTCCGCGCAGCTTGTAGCTGCCGGTACCTGTTATTCGCAACCGCTGGCCTTGAACGACAAGGTGTATGTCTTGATGCGTTGCCGACAGGAACAAGAGGTAAGTCTTGTCGAGGTTTCACCGGAGAATAACAATCAATGGACCGAGAAACTGAAGGGGCTTCCGAACAGTGATTGGCACCCAGCAGCGACCTCGCATGAAGTGTTATGGCTGTCATACCAGGGACATGTCGTAGCGAATCCTGCTCGCGAGCGATTCGAATTCATTACCTGGAATCCATCTGCCATCAAACCGGAGTTCCGGCTCGGTCCTCCGCACTGTGCGCGTGACGGCCGTCTCTGGCTGCAAGTTATGCACCCTGAAGGGTACGAAGGCGAACCAAGTCAGGGATTCATCTCGCTAGGACGCGCAAAGCAGGATTGGAATCCCTCTGGAGGACCACGAACCCTGAGCGGAAAAAGCTCAATCAAGGTCGAGAAACGGCTCGGCGACGAGCCATGGATCGAGCCCGACATCGTCTCCAGCGAAGCACACGACAACAACGAAGCCGTCGTCCCGCTTCTCGAGTCTGTTTCCGACGGGTCAATGCTGGTCCTGCGGGTTGATCATACGACCGGCATAAAGCAGTTTTTCGAACGGGATGAACGCTTGAGTGTCCGCTTCCAGATCATGGGACAGCATTCCGATGAACAGGGCTTCTTTGCGACGCGCATGCATCAGCCGTGGAAAACGCTGGCTTTTATTTACGAGGACTATTTGTATTTGTACCACCCGGAGATGGCGAACCTGCCCGGATGGCGCGTGGACACGGCGTCTGTCGAAACATCCAGAGCCGCGAGATAATTGATGCAAAAGTTATTTTGGCTGGTCGGCCTGACAGTGGCGCTTTGCGCACAAAGCGCTTTCGGCGTGAACCACGCGATTCTCGTGCAGAACTCCGGATGGATGGAGCCGTTCTATACGGACGGCGCGTCGCAACTGAAACCCCTGGTGGCCGCTACTGCGGAAAGAATCGCCACGGGGTCGGACCGCGTTATGGTGCTGTCTTTCAATCAGACGAGCGAAAGAAACGTATCGCCGACGCTGGTATACGACGGCCGGGCAGGCGGCGATCTTGGCGCGTCCATTTCCAAGATCGAAATCGCTTTCAAGCAGCCTGGCAAAGCGATGGCCGATACCGATTTCAACGAGGCCGTGTCGAAGACGATTTCTGGGCCGCTCAAAGGGCAACCGGGCATTCTCTGGATATTCACGAACAACAAGAACAGTCCGAACAACAGCGCGGAAACCGCCAGCAAGAACCGGGAGTTTTACAGTCTTATCCACCGTGAACCGTCGATTAAGCGCAGCCTGGCGTTTCCGTTGACGATGCCGGTCAAGGGCAAGACGTATGCTGCGAACGGACTGATGGTCTATGCGCTGGCATATGGCGACGAGGCTGACCGGGCATTGAAGGCACTGGTGGCCAGCAAACGTTTGCGGGAAGTGTTTACCCAGCAGCCGGCTCAACTGAAGCCACTCGACCGCGAATCGGTTCGTCTCCTGCCCAAATCAGTCATCAATGCGCCTAACACATCGGCGTCGCTCGGCGGTGACGGTCGGACCTTGTTGCTGGATATCGACGCGTCGCATCAGACCAATGCTGTGCAGATCGTCGCCCAGGTCGAGAACATGTTTTACCCATTCGAGATTCAAGCGGCCCAGTTGCGCGCCGACGTCCACGGCACTGGCTGGTCCAACAACCTGGCGCTTAGCCCCCGAACCATCAACTCGCTGGCGCCTGGAGCGGTGTCCGATGTGACGATTTCGCTGCCGGTCCGGGCCGACTTCCCGAACCCGTGGTCGCTCAAGGCGCTCACCGAGTTCGGACGCCAGATTGTCGTTCCCGCCAAAGTCGTGCTGCGGCTTGAAGGTCAGCAGCTGGTCGTAGACCGTGCATTCCAGGAGCGGCTCACCAAAATATTTCCTGGCGACCCATTGCCCGACGTGTTCGTTCCGCCGGCAAGTGCGGCTGTTTCGACGGTCGAGCTGCCGCTTCTCATCCGTGTGAACTACCCGCTGTATCCGCTGCTGGCCGCCATCGGTCTGTTATTTGGCGCGGCCGGCCTGCTAACGTATTTGTTGGTACGGGCACGGAAACCCGTCTCCTACGAATTGCGAGTTAACGGACTTTTGCGACGGATAAGCGTCGGCGCCTTTGCCGAGGTACCGGTTTTTAGTCCAGAGGGAAAACAGATCGCGACGATCACCCGCCGCGGCGGCGCACCGACTGTGGCTCAGGTTGCCAAGGGTCATTCCGTAGAGCTTATCTGACCAGTGTCTATCACTATAAATAAAAGGAAAACAACATGACTGAACCGAAACCGGACACAGGCTTTACACTCCCGGCACCGCAAGTGGCCCCGGCCCCGGCACCAGGTTCCAGCGCAACTGACACGGCGCCCCTCCAGCTTGAAGTGGTGCCCGCGCAAGCGCCTGAGCAAGGACCGCAACCACGCGACTACGCCATCGGTGGGGGGATCCTGTTCGTCCTGCTGCTCGCGTTCTTCTTCGTACGCGGCGCGTATGCAAACAACCTCGCACGCAAACGCGTAGCCCCGGGCCAGGCCAACGCAGCCGGCTGGTATCTCTTCATTTTCTTGGCCAGCCTAGCGACCGGATCAGTGCTCGGCTTTATCAGTCCAGGGAAATTTATGACCCCCCTGGTCTTGGCGCCCATCATGATCGTTGCGCTGGGTTCGCTCGTACTGATGTTCATTAGCGGTCGCCGTGCCTGATCCTAATAAGAAAGAAGCAAGCAATGACTGACGAGACCAATAAGCGTACCGGCACAGCTGAAATCAGCGCGGATCCGCCACGGCGATTGATGCCGGTTCTGTTCATCGGCTTGGGCGGGACCGGGATGGAAGTCATCCTGCGGGTGCGCCGACGCATCCTGCACTCGACATGGGGCAAGGGGGGCAGTGTAAGGGTGAACTCGCTGGAAGAGTTTCCTGTCGCCGAGTTCATGCACTTCGACTTGGACCAGAACGCCTTGCTGGAAGACGGGCGTTCGTCAAACACTGACCCGCTTGCGCCGTTGGTCAAGTTGCCGTCGCAGGATCGCGTGGTGTCCGGCCTGGACTTGCTGAAGTACTTCCGCGGTCCCGACGATCTTCATCGCTATCCGCATATTGCGTCGTGGTGCCCGCTGACGCAGGAGAAGATTCGCGCGCTGCAGATCGATCCTACCAAGGGGGCGGGACAGATCCGTTCGATCTCGCGCCTGTACTTCTACGACAACTATCGCCAGACACGCGATACCATCGCCCAAAAGCTTGAACACCTGAAGGCCAATCGCACCAACCAAGCGCAGCTGAACAAGCTCGGGCTGGAGGTCGACAACGAAAAGGTGCGTATCGTCGTGGTGGGCTCGGTTGCGGGCGGCACCGGATCAGGTTCCTTCCTTGACATGGGCTGGCTGGCCAAGCGCCTAGGCGAAAAGGCTTTTGGCGGCAGCGGCTACGAGGTCCAGCTAATGCTGTTCACGCCGCGCGGTTATGCCAAGGCCAACAAGGATCGCACTGAGGCCAATGGGTATGCAGCGTTGATGGAATTGGAAACCTGCATGCGCCAGTTCCCCAAATTTGTCGATACTTGGTCTCCGGAAGAAGGGCGCCAGACGCTTGATCCGACACCTTACTCCGACATCTACATCGTCGAGTCCGCCAATATGGGCCGGCACGCGCTGGAAGACGTCAAGGACATGTACGAAATGGTAGCCGACGCACTGTTCGAAGATCTTGCGAGCGAGGAATTCGCTAATCGCAAGCGCTCGATCGCCGTCAACCAGCAGCAGCACAAGGCTCTGCCGTATCATCCTCCCCTGCAGGAGACTTACGGGGAGATGAAGCTCAAGTACAACATGGGCTATTCGGCGTTCGGCCAGTCGACCCTCGACACACAGTTGTCGCAACGCCTCGATGATCAGGAAAACCGCTGGGCCGCCGCAATGCTCGAGGCGTTCTTCGGCGTATCCACGACCGACCGCAGTGCGCTCGAAGCGACTGATCGACAGCGCGACGACTTCATGCAACAGCATCTGAAGGTTGATATGGTGACCTTCGACCGCTTTCCCGATTTCGGCGCACGCAAGGAACTACAGGCGCTGTGCGCGCCGTTCCTCGACTCGCGTGCAACCGACGACCTCCTGGCGGACGAGCACGGCAGCATGGAGGAGGGCATCCAGCAGAAGATCAACGCCCTTGTAGAGACGATCAAGGCCGACCGCAGCAACGTCAAGGACTGGCCGCGGCTGCTGCGTGAACGCATTCCGGCGCTGGAACAGGACGTCATTCGCAACCAGGACACTACCGCGGCGACGAGTGAAGACCGGGTGGCGCGCCGCCATCAGCAGATGGTCCTCGAGAAGCAGGGAATCGTCACGCAGAAGCTCTACGACTACCTCGACAACCGGGAGTACGGTGGACTTGAGTTCGTCCTGTCGCTGGTCGAGCTGGTCAAGGTCGCGATCGACCATCCGTCCACCGGTCTCGCGGCCATCCTAGAGGAAAACGGCAAGCGCTATCAGCGTGTGCGCGATGCGCTCAAGACCAACCAGGTCGAAGAGACACTGCGTAATATTTCAGACGCGGCAAAGGGCGGCTTCCTCTCGGGTCCTGACGTCAAGAAGGCGGAAGCCTACTTGGACGACCTCAAAAAGGATCTGGGTGATTACCTGCGCTTCCACGTGCGCTCTGTGGCGGCGGAAAATGCCGCGGAGGTGCTGCGCCGTGTATCAATGTATCTTGGCGGGCGCAACGGTACCGACGCACGCGGCAATGCCCTGTACACCGGGTTGTTGGAAGAGTTCCACCTGGGTCGCCGCGAAGTGCTCGCGGTTGGGGAGGAAATCCGGCGCACCAGCGCCACGATCGCGGACAGTAGCGACAAAAGCCACGCGAACTACATCTATCTGCCGGCTGACATCAGCGAATCGCCATTACCGGACGGGCATGCATTGCGTGCGTGGGCTGAAGATGCGTTTCGCGACTTCGAAGGTTCACGCAAGATTTTCCCGATGTTGCGCACGGCAGAAGGGCGTGCCAAGCTGCTGGTGAAGCTGCGGGCGAAAGCCGCAAACGCGCGCATGTCCCAAAACAACAACGCGGCCGCAGCGACAGAAGATCCACTGCTCAAGAAACTGTTGGCGATGGACGCAAGCCAACGGCAGCGCGTATTTTCGGACTTCCTGCGGGCCGCGATGCCTTGGATCGACGCTAACTTCGCCGACGTTCCGCTCAAGGCCGACCGCTTCAAGTGCCTCCTCGGTGTGATGAATCCGAAGGACTGGGATCCACTTCTCGGCGAATTGCGCTCGATGCTGCCGACCTACACGGGAATCACGGCCGACCAGCTCCAGCTTTGCAAGACCGGCGTGCCGGGACGCGCGATCTGCTATTGCGAGCTGTCGGGCTTCCCGCTGCGCGTACTGCGCGGCCTGGAAAACTGGCGTGCAAGCTACCGTCTTGTTAGCAAGGATTGGCCGCTGCATACGCATATTGATCCGACACAGTTCGTGCAGCCGATGGTTCCCACGTCAGAGGAACTGAAGCAGAACGCCTACGACTTCAGGCTGTTCCTGCTGGCGGTCATGCTGCGCAAGCTGGTGCGCAACCCGCGAAAAACCATTCCGCCTGGCCAATACCAGTTCGACTTCGGCCGGGGTGACTGGCGCGACTTCGGCAATGAGCGGCGCTTCCGTATCCATGGCATCGACGCCGAATACCGGTCGCACATCGAGGGCGCGGTCAACGGTACGATGGACCAGCTCGACGCTGTGCAGCTCGCCGCGTTGGCAGGCTTGGCCCGCTATCTGCAGCGCGAAACCTATGCGCCGTCGCTGAGCAAGGATGACACCGGGGTCGAGAAACCGGTTCCCGGTTTCGCCAATGCGATCGCCGGATCGCTCGCGACCGAACTCGAACAGATGGCACGGCAACGCGGCGTGACTGCCGCCGAGGCGCAGGAAGTCGAGAACAAGCTGTGCGATTGGGGCGAGGGTTGGGCCGACGTGGTGCGTTCCTTTGGGCGTTGGACGGAAACGGTAGGAGATTCGGTCCAAGATGCGTATCCGTGGGAAATCAAGGCGGCGGACGCCGATGGTTCGGACCGCCTGAAGCGACGCGTCAGAAAAGAGTTCTTTGACGCTGGCTGGCTGCGTGCAACCCTCGATGAGGCGGCAGCCCGTTCGCAGCCGATTCAGGTTACGGCCCCGCCGGCACCCCCAGCGCCGCCGCCTCCGCCAGGGGTCGCGCCATTGTCGCTGCCAGCAGTCGAGTATCTGCTGTTCATCGGCGGACAGAACCATGGCCCCTACGCTGTGCCACTGTTAAAGCAATGGATCGCCAGCGGACAGGTGTCGCTAGCCACTGTCGCTTGGCGCCAGGGGATGGCAGGGTGGGAGCCACTCAGCTCCTTGCCGGAATTTGGCATCCACCCTGGCATTCTGGTGCCACCACCACCACCACCACCACCACCGCCGCCAACGGGCATGTAACCTGCTTCACCGCAGCCTCTCGGCCATGTTTGACACCGGAGGTTGCGATGGGCAGGTCTGAATATTTCACGCTTCTTTTCCAGGCATCGCAATGCCGCCTTTAGACAACAACGCAAAACCTCAGCCGACCCACTGTGCGAACGTGCAGTGTGGGCAGCTTCATCACTTTCACGTCGCGTATTGCCCGTTTTGCGGCACTGTGGCGGCCGCGAGCAGTGCCTCAGCGCCTCAGCAGGCACCAACATCGGCGCCCGCCAAGGCGCGGCCGCCTGTGGAGGCTGCGAGCCAGGCTCAGGCAGCAGGTGACACCCTTGGGGCGCAGCAGCCCGCGGCGCAACCCGTGCCGCCCCCTGCAGCTGCCGAACCGGCTCCCATGGCTCCGATGCCTGAAGCAGACAATACGTCCTCGGCGCGTGCGGGCGCCAAGCGACGTTCCAGAGCCGCGCCCAAAACTTCTTTGGCTGACGGCATGACCGAATCTGGACGGATGGTCGGGCCCGAACCCGTTGTTCCTCCATCGACTGGAAAGCCGGCACGGCCGCCCAAGAAGTCGAAGATGGGCATTTGGATTATCTTGCTGCTGGTTGTGTTGTACGTGATGTTCGGCCGCGATAAGACCGATTCGAGTCATACCGACGCGGCGAAGGCGCAGGCGGAAGAAACGCCCGCTGCCGCGCCTGCCGCTCTTGAACCAGCGACGCCAGACCCTGCGTCCGCCGCGCCCGAGGCCGCGGTGACAGAGGCCCCGGCGCCGCAAACGGTGTCCGAGGTGCTGAGCGCCATTCCTGTCGAGGCCGCGCAACCTTCGCTTGCAGCCATGCTTGCCGCGGCGCGCCAGCCGGACCTCGCGCCCCTGCTCCACGCTAGGAAGGGTTTTCTGCAGCTGCAGTTGCCGGCACAGGGCGACAGCGCGGCTGCGCGCGCCGCCAACAAGGAAGGGGTCGAAGCGCTGCAGGTGCAGACATACGGCGACGCGGTCGAGAGCTTCAAGAAGGCGCTCCTCGCGGATCCTCGCGATCAAGAAGCCGCTACCAACCTGGCCTACGCCCTTTATAAGCAGGGCAATTTCACCGACGCCCGGCTCGCTGCCATGGCCGCCCTGGTGCTTGGCCCGGAACAGCCTGTGGCGTGGGGGAACTTGGCCCAGGCACTAGCGGAGCACGGCGAGACCGACAACGCGGCCTCGGCCTTCCTGCTCGCGGTCCGCCTGTCGCCCGACCAGGCCAAGGCACGCGACGCGCTGCGAACGATGGCACAGGCCGGTCCTTCGCTTGCCGTGCGCGATGTCGCAGGCAAAGCCGTAGCCATGATGACCGAGGCCGCGCCTGCCGACCCGGAAGCACGTCCGCCGGCAGCGCGGGTGCCGGTGCCGTCTCCGGCACCTGCGTCACAGATTCGCGACAACAGCGTGGTTAACGGGCTTATGGACGATGCAGAGGCTTGCAGTAGTGCCCGCAAGTACGACTGCGCCATCAGCAATGCGAAAGCGGTGTTGAGGCTGGATCCGCAGCATGCCCGTGCTCGTGCCTTGCAACGCCAAGCGGAAACTGAGCAAAAGAGAGCACTAGACTCAATAACAATCGAATGAAAGAGAAAACACATGAAACAACAACAGAAAACCCGGATTGTTGCATGCGCCCTCATCGTCAGCATCGGTCTCGCCGGCTGTGCAGCACCGCAAGGCGGTAATCAGAGCGGCATGGCGCAGACGGAAACTGCCGAATGCAACCAAGCGGGCGCGGCCATATTGGGCGCCTTGCTCGGAGCCGCTGTATCCAAGGGAGATAATCGGTTACGAGGTGCCGCCGCCGGCGCAGGCCTTGCATCGCTTGCTTGCGCTGCCTTTAACTACAATACCCGTCAAACCAAGAGCGCTAATCAGGTGCAGCAGGAATACCGAACCGCCAACCGCGGGCAGTTGCCTACGCGGAACCGACTCGTGCGCTATGACACGATGATGGATGGCGGTGGACGTCTCCAGGCTGGTACCAAAATGAATGTGCGCTCGGACATCGAAGTGGTTCAGGGCAGTAGCGACCAGCCCCCACGATTGGAAGAGGAGTTCGTGCTGCACCGTCCGGACGGAAGCGAAGTCCGTCAGCGCAAGCCCGCGAACGCCAACGGTGCCGGCGCCGGCGCGTTCAGTACAAATTTCACGATGACCATGCCCCAAGGCGTGCCGCAGGGCGCCTACCCGGTTGACATGACGCTGTTCCTCGATGGCCAGGCTGTTGCGAGGCGCAAGCTGAATGCACAGATCGTGTTTCTCGAAACCGGCACAAAACTGGCCCTGCTCGACTGACAGCCTGCGGCCGGATGGCCTAACCGCGTAGCCTTTGAACGCACTGCTGGCATGGCACTGGCTTTCGGTAACCCGCTATGACGAACTTATGTCGAAGTGCTCGCTGCGCCCGCAATCTCGGCGGCCTGGTAGCTTTTTGTCCTTTTTGCGGCAGCCCGCAGCGAGCTGCGCTGCCGCGGCATCATACCCCGGCCGAATCCACGCCAGCGCATCAGGAGACGCCTGCGCAGCTGCGGCCAGCCGCCTTTTCCCCGACACCGGGGGCACATGTCCCCGTCGACCAGCTCCCTGTGCAAGCCGAGGACGGCGCTGTGCCGGTGTACGGCGTAGGCACGGGCGCGGGCGCACGCCTGCTCGTGGGCTTGAGGCAGGTCGCTCGCAGTTGGGTGTTGTTTGCCGTGCTTGCGGCGGCGGTGGTGCTGCTGGTTTGTATGGCGGCGGGTGTTGGGAGCCCTGCGATGTCCGGCGCCGCGCGCGCCGCCGGATCGTGCGACGCCGTGATCGATGCCGAGCTCGCATTTTTCGTCGATGTGCCCGGGACAGTGGACGAGTCGATGAGCAGCGAGATACTCGCCAGGCTGGGCGAGCAACTGGACGCACCGTTTGCCGGCGTGCGGCGAATCAGCCTGTTCAGCACCCGCCATCGCGGGACCACCCCGCTGATTACCGTCTGCACGCGACCGCCGCTCTTCGCCACGCTGTTCGGGCGGCAGTGGACGGAGTCGGCGCTGCGCTCGCGTCTCGCCGGCGCAGTGCGTGCCGAACTCGGGCAAACCGTGGCGCCGGCCGGGAGCCAGACACTGACGCAAGTTTTGGCGGACGTTTCTGTCAGCACATACAGCCGGAGCGCGAAGAATACGTTGGTAATTTTTTCGGGCCTCCGCGAAAAGTGGCGTGGCTTCGATCCTCGCCGCTGTGGTGGAGTCCAGGCTGCCATCGCAGCTTATCGTATGGCTCGCGCGGGAGGGGTGGAACGCCCTTCCTTTAAAAGCGTAACGATACACTTGAACGTGATCCCAGAGCCGGGCGCTGGACGCGACGTATCACGATGTCGCCGCGCGTTCTGGAACTGGTACTTCGGCGATTTTGAAGGCGAGGGCGAAGGGGTGACATGGGAATACCTGCCCGGCTCGATGTCTGACGCACAACAACTTACGGAAAAAGAATGAACAAAACCGAATTCAACAAGATGGGCAAGCTCATCCTAGCGTCGATTGCCTTGATGGGGTTGGGAACTATGCTTCTCGGCCCGATTTCCTACTTCGCCATGTTGTTTGGCTGCGGGCCGCTAGTCTGGTACCACGTCAAGGTACTGCTGCCTAAAGCGCGGGATGGGTTGACGCAGGCCGAGATCGACAGCGTGTATTACTTTGGATTTCTTATCACTGTTGGAGCTTTGAGTATCAGCGCGGTCATGGTCGGCCTGCACGGCGCGCTCGCAAGCGTGAACGGGGTTGTGATTCACTTCGGTACCGGTCTGATTGCAACAGCATATGCGGTCGTCGCACGCCTGCACCTACAGAGCCGGGGAGTTCGGATGAATGAACAGACCCTGGAAGAAGCGATGGACCGCTACGTGCTGAAGTCTGGCGAGCTGGTCAAAAATATCGACGACGCGACGCAACACCTGGCGGTATTCTCGCGCGACATCGTGAGCCGGACGATCGAGGCCGCCGAGTCGATCCAGCGTTCCGCCAACGAAAAGATGCTCGACACGGCTGCGCAGTTTTCGCGCGATATGTCTGCTACAGTCGAAGAAGCACGCCAAGGCGTACACGATTTTAGGCTGGCTCTGAACAGCACGGCGTTTGCCGCGGAGCGCAAAGAATACGTCGACAGCATGCGCGGCACGGTTGAGGCGTCGCAAAACCTGAATCGCGCAATGGTTGAGCTCGTCGCGAAAACACTGGAAAAGGTAGGTGCCACGAAGCAGAGCACCAGTGCCGCCACGGCGCTCGCCACGAGCCTGAACCAGTTTGCGCTGCAGGTCAAAGAACTCGGCGGACCACAGGGCAGCATGGTGCAATCGACCGTGTCTTTGAAAGACGCTACGGTATCAGTTGTCGAGGCGCATGCCGCAATTGCCGATACGGTCGATTCGCTGCAAGACCTGCTGGAGACGGTGGACAGCAGCGGCACGGCCCTCAAGGCGGTCCGCACCGTCAGCAAGCGTGCAACCGACCAGCTCGATGCCCTTCATGCGTCATCCGAAAAGGTTGGCGAGGTTGCCGTGCATGTTAGCGAACTCGCCAATTCGACGAAGAGCCTTGTCGAGCGTATCAGATCTCTTGACACGGTGGTCGAGGATCTGTCGTTCACGGCGGGCGCGCTTGCATCGAATCTGGAGAAAGCAGAAGTCGCCTCGAGCGGCTTCGATGAGGAGCTGGCCCGGCTACCGAAACATGCCGAAGCGGTCGAGGCATTCGGAGCGCGCATGGAAAAATCGTTTGAATCGGTCGCAAACGAAGTTAAGTCGCGTCTCACCAACTCGACCCGCGTCCTGGATGACGATATGCGGCGCTCCGCTAACTCTGCCAGCATTCTCGCGGATCAGTTAAGCGAGGCGGCGAAGGCGATCAAGGATTTCCGCGTGGAGAGCGAGCTGGCCGAAAGTAAGCCATGAAACGCAATAACGACGTCTACTTCATCACTCTGATCGACCTTCTCGTTCAGATTATCTTTCTTGCGTTATTGCTGTACGTGGTGGGCAAGGCCGGCGAGGACAAGCAGCTCGCGGCCCAGCGCTCCGCGACCGAGAAGGTGGAACGAGCGCTGAAGGCTTCCGGGGTCTCCAACATCACCGAATTGACCGACGAACTGACGAAGCTCGGCCCGATCAAGGAAATGAAAGGAACGGCCGACTTCATCAGCAGGGCCGGTGGCGCAGCTATGGCGGATCGGTTGGTCGGCATCGTTACGCAGGTAGGGGGCGTAGAACGGCTCGAAGGCAAACTCGATGAGGCAGCCAAGGTACAGGCCCTAGTGGATCGGGCTGGAGGCGGCGAAAAAGTCGAGCAGATCATCAAGAAATTTGAGGAAGGAAGCGGCAAGCCCCCGTGTCTCTTCACGATAGATCGTGAGAAAAAATCGGCCAGGGCTGTTGCCACCGTGAGCGCGAACGATGAGTCCATATCGTTTGAAGGATCAAATCCTGAGCTTGAAACCATGCTCGCACTCCTCGGTAGGTCATATTCATCTGTCCAAACTCTGTCGTTTTCCGATTTTAAATCGACATTTTCAGCACTTCCGCAGCTTAAGCCAGAGTGCCGATATACCCTTCGATTAATCGAAAAGACTAATTTGGTCCATGCACGAGATGCCGCAAGATTTGCTTTTTATTTGCATATCAGTAAGGCTCGCGAGTGAGCACTCGTCGCGCAAAAGCAGGCGGGTGACTCTATAGCGCCGAGCGCCTCGGGCATACCTTTCGGCTTGGCGCCAACAGATGAGCGAGCAGGCGAGTGGAAGAACGCCAAATGGATGTCTGCCGACCTTGACGCACACCAAACTGCGTCAATTACTGCGTCAGCGGCCAGTTGTACATCCTCTGGAGGTGCCCGGGGCAAGCTCCTCGCGCTACTGACCTATAGTACGGCATTCGGACATCATCGAAAGCCCGGTGTCGACTCCCGCATCCCGACCTATCCACGCTCGTGTGTCAGCCCAACAGCCCAACTTTATGGCCACCTCAACCAACCGATCTGTGCCAGGATATTGCCTGTACACAGCATTCTTTTAATAAATCGCGATTCTTTAAAGTTTGCCAGCGATCGGGAAGCCCTGTCATTTTTGCAAGTGAACCGATGGCCTGCATGCCCGCATTCCACACACATCAATGCGATGATCTCGTCCCTGGAGAATCTGCGCTAGACGTTTGACCTTGCCGTGGCTGAGCCAGACAATACGGACATGGCGACGGATGAGCCGCTCACGTTCAACTACCTTTGCGATTACAGATGGCAGCAACGTGGTATATGCATGGCCTTCGGATACAACAAGGAACTGGACAGCAGCTCGCTGACTGGGACTCCCGAGCATGTTAGCGCGGCCAAATCTACCTATCCTTTTGAGTGTCGCTAGTTGCACAGGCGACCAGGGTCGGTGACTAATGCTAATGTCGCTAATTCGCTAATCGCCTTCCTCTCGATTAGCGGATTAGCGACATTAGCTGCAACGGATGTCGTGGAAACGTACGCTTAAGAATCTCAAGGTGGAAAATTACAGGCGCACTTCCCATGCTTCACGCCGGGTCTTGCCGTTGTATTCGATCATGCCGTCCGAGACACGACGCACCATATAGTGATCAGCGAGCACCCCCATCAGGGAGCGAAGCATTTGCGTTTTCCTGAGCTTGGCGGGGCCATACTGAGCCAACTCGGGAAGGGTCACGTGGCGCTTACCGCGCAGTACAAGCCAGTTCCATAGCATCAATACCAGGTCCGCCTGTTCATGTTGGGGTTGGACATCGGAAAGACGCAGGGCCTCGCCAAGGTAGAACTCCACCAGGATCGCGGCACGGCGCATCGAGTCCTCACTGACCTCCGTCGCATCGGGACAAGTTACCAACGTCAGCACGGCGGCGATGCGGGCAATGTGTTCCGCTGCCTTGCTGGCCAAAGCGCGAACGGGCAGCAGCTTGCCGACGATTGCCCGCTCAATCTGGTCGTGCTGGCTCACCCATAAGTCAAGGGCTGCATCGACGATGCGCATCGACTGCGGCTGCAGTTCATGGAATTCGTTGATGGGCCAGCAACCGTTCAATAGCTCGAACATCCAACCTTCATAGGCTGCCGCCGCTGAGGACTTATCCGCCCGTTCGGCGCGAAACAGCCGCGTGCCGGCCGTGCTTTCCGGGTACGCGATCAAGCAACGCGAGAACAAACCCTGATCTTTTAGAACTGGGTTACCCAGCCATTCCAATGCCGCGCGGGGCTGGGCCATCAAGTGCAACGCGAGACGGCGATTGTAGAGCTTCGACGCGCCGTCACCCGCGCGGACACGGTCCACCGGCGCGCCGTCCCAGAACGACGAGAGTCCCGCCGCGGTACGCAAGGCCGCGTCGTCGCTCATTCCGTGTCCGCCGAGGAAGCGGCCGCCTTCGGCGCTGAACACGCCCATGCTGGGAAGGCCGCTGTGCAGCAGTTTGCACAAGCCCTCGATTGTCGGGTCCGAAGCCAGGAAGACTGCGTCACGCGGGATCTGGCCTTTCTCGATTTCAGCCTTCGGCAGGCGTTTGAGTTGCTCGATGGCCTCACGTTGCTGGTCGCTCTTAACCTTCTCGAACAATGCGTGGGGATGCAGCGCGAGCCGATCGACGGCGGATTTCCTTTCGCCCGACTCGGCGATGCTAACGAAGAACAGGCTGGTAGGGACACTCGCGCCGTGGGGCAGGGTGACATTGGCATAGGGCTGTACCGCCAGACTGGCCGCCGCCAACAACGAATTGCCGATCAGGGCGTCCGGGGCCTGCATGCAGTGCCGGATCACGTGACCGTAGTCAGCCAGCACCGGCGGGAGCGCGTCCATCGGGAAAGGCTCCGCGCGCGCTAGTTCAGCAACGAGCGGCAACGGATCGTCGGGCCAGCCGTCTACCGGAGGAATCGCGAGGACATTGTTGAGTGATGTCATTCAGCTGCTCCTACGTACACGTCGAGCCAGTCGGTACCTGCGGTCTGGGGCACGAGGACACGTACTTCGAGTCCGGCGGCGACCGCGCGCGAGGCCAAGTGCCCGGCTGCGGCCTGGCCGACACCGTGCTTGTCGTTGTCTGCGAAGATGACGAGGCTTTCCAATCCGACGGGCCAGATGAAGGACTTCATACCGCTGGCGCTCACGCAGCTCCACGTCGGAATCCCAGAACCCAGCCTGCATGCGAGTGCAGTCTCGATTCCTTCGCCTATCCCGAGCGTCAGCCTGTTGTTGATCTCTCGGGGCTGGTCCAGCTTGATCGACGCGCCCGCGAGCGGGGCGCTAGCACGCGTCAACTTCTTCGGCTGGGAGACGGGCGCCTTGTGACCGCCCGCGGTCAAGAACGTACGGTGCAGGGTTACCAGCTCGCCGTGCTGATTGGTCACGGCGCCGAGCATGGCCGGGTAGCGTCCTTTTTCAACGCCGTCTTCGTAGTAGGACAGGAAGGTAGTGCGCAAGGCACTCGGGTAGTCAACCAGTACCAATCCACGCTTCAGCAGGTAAGTGCCCGCATGCGCTTCGACGCGCATCGGGCGAGCGCGGCTCCAGATCGATGCGTTGATCCGTGCACGCTCCCGACGCTCTTGCTCGACGTTAATAGCGGGATTGCCGGACGGCTGGAAACACGAGTGTGCTGCGCGAGACCCGCGTCCCGTATCGGTCCACCAGCCCTCCACGTTCTGGCGCCAGCACCCGAAGCGGACGATGCGGTTATCCGAGCAGATAACCCAGCCGTCGGTATTCGTGCGCTGCCCGCTCGTGGAAAAGCGGGTGATACCGTCGGGATTAATGTGCTCGGGCGCGGCGCCAACCATGTCGTAAATGGCAGCGCGAAGGCTAGGCTCGAGACTGACAAAGAAGGGTTTTCGCATTAACGGTCCCGCTACATGTTTGATTTGGTGTCCAGGACCGCGAGGCGGACATTGTCGGCGAACGCGCCGGCGCCCTCCAATAAAACACTCCAGCCGCTTGGGCTGGCCAGCGACTTCTTCACCCCGTGGTATTGATAACGACGGTTAGCATTGTTCATTCATCGTCCCGCTCAGCGATTACGCAAATTTGCGCAGTGGACTAGGCAACTGGCCATTCATGCGCATAGCTCGCCTCGGTGGCGATGTTGGGGTGACAGGTTGGCGCCCTTATTCCGACAGATCGACAGTGCGGTTCGCCAGGAAAGTGTCGAGATGGTTCTTACGGTATTGGACCAAGCGGCCAACTTTGATGTAGGGGAGCGGGTAGCGCTTGGTGCAGCGCCACATTGCCAGCGTCGTTGCCGAAACACCCAGATATGCCGCTGCAGCTTCTGGGGACATGGTGTCGGGCAACGTCGAGACCGCATCGGCTTTTACGATCACAACCTTATCGTCGCCGTCTTGCCGCTTGATTTTGTCATCGGGTTTGGAAGAAGTCATAGATAGCTCCACATTTGGCACTTCAGCGCACGGTGCACTGAGTTCTGTAGAGTTATCTTAGGAACGATGAACCAGAGTGACTAGGCTAGACCTGCAGGTCTAGCCTAAAAAATTCTGTTTCCGGTTCGTACTTGCGCAGTCATCGGTTCGCGGAGGTAATGCCAGCGGCTTTCAACCGGCATACGATAGTGACGGACGCGTCCCACGACGATGGCAGCTTGTGCTTTAATCAACGTGCCTGGTTACACAGGCGGTGGTTACACAACAGGTTACACCGTTCGCGCTGTGCAAGTAGGTTGGTTAGCGAATCGTGGTTAGCGCCCAAGTTAGCGTGGAAATCGGTGTCGTACCGCTAACCTGTGCGCATGCGGCTGCAGACACGTTCACGTTACGCCACAATTCCCCAAAAGCAGATTTTTTGGTGTGATGGGTGTCGTTTCGACTGCGTCACTACGTTTTCCACCTGTGCTGCGAACTCGTTGTGAACACGGCTTCAGCCGTACGAATGCGCGGTGACTCGAGATCCTTGGCGTAATCCAGGTGCGGGCAAGGGTTCAGCAACTGTCCCGAGAAAGGCTTTCCAAAAGGCTTCAGTGAAGGCTTCTAGAAAGGATTCACGTTGCCCAATAGTGATGCGGCATCATTCGTTGGTAGCGGTGTGCGCTCGACCAGTAATTGCTTACATGGAGGCGCGAAGGCGCGCCGGACCGGGCTGGCCTGCCGCCGATGTTCGTCAACCTGTCTAACGACGTCCTCATGTCGCGCGAAGCCAGCGAATTTGCCCATGCGGCGTCTGCCTACGGTGTGACGTTTGAGCTGAGTGAAGCCCTGTCGGGCTACCGTGACCAGGCAGCGATCCCGAAGCCTGATTCCGCCATGCGCTGGCACACATGGCTGACCATCCCGTCAGCCGAGTTGACGAGTTCCTGCCCTGGCATTGCGCCAGACAGCTATCGGCTGTTTGAACACTCCGCTTCCCAGCGGCGTGATGCCATCATCGTTCAACCAGCCGTCCGGTTTCTAACCACCGAGTTCGAGCCGTCTTGCTTCTGCTCGAGTTGGTAGTCGGGTTTGAAAGAATCCACAGATAACTCCACATTTTCCGTATCAACGCATCATGCGCTGAGCTATGTGAAGTTATCCAAGGATGGCAAATCTGGCTGGCTCGGCCAGATTTAGAGGCTAGCTAAAAATTTGCACTAGGGTTCGTGCTAACGCAGTTAGCGGTTGGGGAAGGTGACGCCGGCGATCTCCAGCCAGCGCGCGATCGTGATAGGCGCATGGTAGTCGGACATCTTTACACCCACGTTTGCAGCGAAGCCGACCACCGCCTTAGCGATGCTCCGAGCGGCTTCGTGACGCGTGGTGAAGCCCCCTTCCTGGGCGAGCTTGACTGCCAGTTTCTTAACAGGATTCCACTGTTTCCGGCGCGCCTCCGCTCCCTTCCTACCATAGCTCTGCCACTGCTTGAACGCGAGCAACTTTTTCTCAGGGACGTAGTGAGTAGGCTTCCAATGTTTGCGGCGTGCTTCCGCCTCCTTCCTACCATAGCTCTGCCACTGCTCGAACGCGAGCAGCCGCTTCTTACGGACGTAGTTCATTAACACCTCCAAGAGAGTTGATTAAGTAATTTCTTCTCTACGGAAACGGGAGTAATTGCTCCCGAAAAAAAGCAACAGTTAGCTGCTAATACCGTAGAGATCCGTTACTCATCTCTTCCTCTTGGTTGTGGACTGAAGTGGCAGCCGCCATGATTGCTTTGGTGGCCCGTTCCACCGAATCGCGCACTGGATCGGCACTTAACCGCGCATAGATCAAGGTAGCGTCAACGGACTTATGACCGAGCGACTTCCCAATGATAGCGAGGGAAGCGCCAGTAATGGCCTGCCAACTACCCAAAGTGCGGCGCAAATCATGGATGCGAAGTCCGCTGATGCCTGCTTTTTCCAACAGCGATTGCACGCCTTTTTTTGGCGATTCCAGATGGCCAGACTTGCCATTGCCGGGGAAGACCCACGGGCTTCCATTATCATGGCGATCACCTAGCACAGTCATTGCCACTTCGGGCAGCTGGACAATCAGCGGATCGCCGTTTTTGGTGTCCGGGATACGCCACTCGCGGCGGTCGAAGTCAATGTCGGCCCAGCGCATCGCCATGACGTTCGATTTGCGCGCGCCGGTAAGGATCGAGAGCAGGACATAGTCCCGCATCTGGACATTGGTTGTGGCGCGCAGGGCCTCGAACAAACGGGGCAGCTCGTCCTTTTGCAGGAAGCGGTCACGCGTCGGGATTTTCAAGGTACCCAACCCTGCCGCCGGGTTCTCGCCGGTGTAGAGTTTCGCCTTGCCGAGCTGCGCGAACACCGTCCGCAATAATTTTACGGCGTGGTTCGCCGCTGCCTTGCCGGATTGCTTGGCGAGGGCAGTACGCAGATGGAGGACATCTGCGGCTCGAATCGCTGACAGCTTCTTGTGCTGCCAGTTGACCGAGCCGGCGGATTTCGTGCGCTCACGCCCCTTCGGCTTGCGCGGACCTGCCGGCAGAGCACCCAGATAACGCTCGAAATTGCCGCGCATCGCGTCAGCAGTCTTCAAACCCTGGGGCGTCGCGTGATGCTCCATGTACCACTCGAAGGCTTCGCCGAGCGTCAGCTCGCTGCGCTTCTCGCGCAGCGAGTCGGCCGGGTTCAGCCCTTGCGCGATGGCGTTGCGAACCTGAAGCGCTTTTGCCCGAGCCTGTTCAATAGTGACGTCAGGGAACGCGCCGATCGTGACGCGCTCCGGTCCACCATTCTTCGTGCGCTTGAAAACCGAGAATTGCTTCTTGCCAGTCGGGCCGACCCTCAACTGCAATCCGGGTTCGCGCACGTCGTGATAGGTCACGCGCTTCCCTGGCAAAGCAGGAGGAATTGCCTTCAGGGCTGCAACAGTGAAGTTGATGCGCGCGGTTGTCATGGTCGACGTTGGTGGGGCAGGGTGTACGTTGTAATCTGCATATGACTTTAGCATGACGAACAATCATGTCAATGCGGTGAGCATAAGTAGCTGTACTTTGTCGTCCAGTTTTCGGGCTTGCATTGGCGTGCTGAACAAGGACTTATCTGGGTCACATCTGGGTTACATTTTTGCGCGATACAGGGAGATTTTCGGCAACTTTGAGATAACTTCCAGACAACAAAAAGACTCGTCTCTCCTATGACAGCAGATGAAGCGAGAAGTTGGGATAACAAGCGCGATGACTCGACCGTGTGACTCCGAAGCCAAGGGTCGCTGGTTCGATCCCAGCCAGCCGCACCATTTCCTGCAAGTTTCCCCCATAACACCGCATCTGCTGTCCGCTTCCTCGCGGGCACGCTGCCGCCCCTGCGCCGCATTTCCCTTCGCGGCAGCTATCGATCCGATCACGTTACCATGCCGTCGCGCGCCTGTCCGGCGTGCATCGTTCCCGTGGCGCCGCCGCGCTTTCTCAACCGTATTGTCAACAAAAACAACAGCTTCCGGGATTTTTCCTGTCGAAAATGCAAGCTGAATAGTGCATCGGTTATACTTTCCCTCTTAATGACTGTCGCGGTTGCCGCTGCCGGATATCCAAGGGAATGTTGAAATGTCAGTAGAAGACCAGGTGCGGCAACGCATCGCCATGTTGCGCTTCCTGATGATTTTCGGGGTGGTCCTGCTGCATGTTCCCCCATTCGTTCCCTTCGCCGAGCTCACCAACGAACCGTTTTCCCTGATCAAGGCGTATTTGCAGCTGGCCGTGTTCCGCTGCACGGTGCCGGTGCTGACCCTGATTTCCGGCTACCTGCTGTTCCGCTCCGCGATCGACCAGGACCCGCTGCGCCTTGCTCGAAAGAAAGGTAAAACCATCCTGGTACCTTTCCTGTTTTTCAACTTGTCGTTGCTGGGCGTGGCGCTCTTGTTGCACCATGGCTTGGGCATCTCGCTGTCGAACAATATTCCTCCGGCAAACCCGAGCGGCTGGCTCGACCTCGCATTCGGCTACCGTGGCTCGCCCATCAATTATCCGCTGAACTTCCTGCGCGACCTGCTCGTGCTGATGCTGCTCGCGCCCGTCTTCGGCTGGTGCCTGCGCCGCGCGCCCTGGGTCGGGCTGGTGCTCGTGTTCGGTATTTTCATGAACAATCTCGACCGCGCCCTGCTGCTGCGCGACGTGATGGCGCCCGTGTTTTATCTCGGCGGCCTGGCGGCGGTGCGGCGCTGGAACCTGGTCGCCTTTGACCGCTTTGCCTGGCCCGCCCTGGGGGCCTTCCTGCTGGCCTGCGCCTGGATCGTGGCGATGCAGGTCGCCAATACCAATTACTTGCGCCTGGTCGCACCCTTCCTCATCTGGCCCGCCGCGGCGCTGCTGGTGCCGACCGCCTTCGGGCGCTGGATGGCGCGCATGAGCAAGTACAGTTTTTTCGTGTTCGTCGCCCATGCGCCGGTACTGCTGGCCACCTGGATCGTGTTCAAGCCGTTCTCGCCCTGGGTGCCTTACCCGGTGTACTGGGTGCTGGCGCCGTTTGTCGTGGTCGGTTTGCTGGTCGTGACCTACCGCGTGCTTGCCCGTTACCTGCCCGGATTGCTTGGTACCGTGCTCGGCACGCCGGTAAACGCGCCGCCAAAGCCGAGTGCGGCGCGGGTGGCGACCGCCGCGCCGGTGGGTAGTTGATACATTGCATATATAAATCCGGTGCGCACGATTCATTTTCAATTCGCAACTTGTTTCTTGGAAAATGCTAATATTTCAATTATCCGCTGTCGGCTGCGCCGTTTTGCCGCCGGCACATAGGTAGACGCATGATCAGACAGGCCCTGAGCCTGAATCACAAGGTGCCAGCGTGACTGGGCGCTACAATTTCCTTGCCACACTAACTAGTTGGCAAAATAGCAAAACTTTATTCGATAACGGAAGCTGATAATGAAAGCAGATCAGGTCGTCGCGGTAGTAGGACTGGGTTACGTTGGGTTACCGCTCGCAGTAGAATTCGGCAAGAAAGTACGGACGATCGGTTTCGACCTGTCGGCGTCGAAAATCGAGAACTACAAAAAATTTATTGACCCGACCGGTGAAGTCTCGACCGAGCAGTTGCAGGCCGCGCGTCATCTGGAAGTCACCACCGACGCGGCGCTGCTGGCCCAGGCCGACTACGTCGTGGTGGCCGTGCCGACCCCGGTCGACATCGCCCACAACCCGGATTTCACGCCTTTGATCGGCGCCAGCACCACTGTCGGCAAGAACCTCAAGAAGGGCGCCATCGTCATCTTCGAGTCAACCGTCTACCCGGGCGCTACCGAAGAAGTCTGCATCCCGCTGCTGGAAAAGCATTCGGGCACGCAGTGGAAAGAAGGCTTCCACGTCGGCTTCTCGCCGGAGCGCATCAATCCGGGCGACAAGGAACACACGCTGACGACGATCCTGAAGATCGTGTCGGGTGACGACGCCGAGACGCTGGAAAGCGTTGCCCAGCTGTATGAATCCGTGATCACCGCCGGCGTCCACCGCGCCTCGAGCATCAAGGTTGCGGAAGCGGCAAAAGTCATCGAAAACACCCAGCGCGACCTGAACATCGCGCTGATGAACGAACTGGCGATCATCTTTGACAAGATCGGCATCGATACCCTCGAAGTGCTGAAAGCTGCCGGCACCAAGTGGAACTTCCTGCCGTTCCGCCCGGGCCTGGTCGGCGGTCACTGCATCGGCGTCGATCCGTACTACCTGACCCACAAGGCCGAGATGGTCGGCTACCACCCGCAGGTGATCCTGGCCGGCCGCCGCATCAATGACGGTATGGCCAAGTTCGTTGCCGAAAAGACCGTGAAGTCGATGATCTCCTCGGGCTTCAACGTCAAGGGCGCGAAAGTCAACGTCATCGGCCTGACCTTCAAGGAAAACTGCCCGGACCTGCGCAACTCGAAAGTCGCCGACATCGTCCATGAGCTGCAGAGCTACGGCGTGGACGTCCACGTGTTCGACCCGCTGGCCGACGCCGGCGAAGCCGAGCACGAGTACGGCATCAAGCTGGAAAGCTGGGACAGCCTGCCAAAGGCCGACGCCATGATCGCCGCCGTGCCGCACAAGGAAGTGGTGGGCATGTCGCTCTCCGACATCCAGTCCAAGCTCAACGACGGCGGCTGCTTCATCGACGTCAAGTCGCAGTTCGATGAAGTTGCTCTGCGCGAGGCAGGCTACTGCGTCTGGCGCCTGTAAGAAGATAAGCGGTTGGACAGTATCACGGCAAGGTTCGCTAGCGGCCTTGCCGTCGGCGTCTGGGGCTACCGGACGCACAAGAACTACCTTCGTTATCAATAAAGTGTTCGGAAAATTGTGAATAAGATTCAAGACGTTAGGCAGCAGCTGGTTCAGCACAGCCATCATTGGCTGGTCACCGGCGCGGCCGGCTTCATCGGCTCGAACCTGGTCGAGACGCTTCTGGCGCTCGGCCAGCGTGTGACCGGGCTCGACAACTTTGCGACGGGAAAACGCCGTAACCTGGAGCAGGTGAAAGAATCTGTCACGCAGGAAGCCTGGACGAAATTCAATTTCATCGAAGGCGATATCCGCAATCCCGCCGACTGCGCGCAGGCGTGCGCCGGGGTCGACTTCGTCCTGCACCAGGCCGCGCTTGGCTCCGTGTCGCGCTCGATCGACAACCCGATCCTCACCAACGAAACCAACGTCACCGGCTTCCTCAACATGCTGGTCGCCGCCCGTGACGCGAAAGTGCGCCGCTTCGTCTACGCCGCCTCAAGCTCGACCTATGGCGACCACCCGGCGCTCCCGAAAGTCGAAGACGTGATCGGCAACCCGCTCTCGCCGTACGCCGTGACGAAGTATGTCAACGAGCTGTATGCGAACGTGTTCGGCCGTACCTATGGCATGGAATCGATCGGCCTGCGCTACTTCAACGTGTTCGGCCCGCGCCAGGACCCGCATGGCGCGTATGCCGCCGTGATTCCGCAGTGGGTGGCCGCGCTGATCGGCAACCAGCCCCTGCGCATCAACGGCGACGGCGAGACCAGCCGCGATTTCTGCTACATCGCCAACGTGGTGCAGGCGAACCTGCTGGCGGCCGTGGCCCCGAGCGAGGCCGCCAACCAGGTGTACAACGTGGCGCTCAACGAGCGCACCAGCCTGAACCAGCTGTACGCGATGATGCGCGACCTGCTGCGCGCGCGCTTCCCGCATGTGGACACGCACCAGCCCGAATACGTCGACTTCCGCCGCGGCGACGTGCGCCATTCGCAGGCCGACATCGGCAAGGCCACCGCGCTGCTGGGCTATGCGCCCACGCACCGCATCGGCGAAGGCCTGGCACAGGCCATGGATTGGTACGTCCGCGACCTGCTGGGTAAGGGAGCATATGAACCACCCGCGCCTGTGGTTTCCGAGTAAGCAAGAAGAATTATCAGGAGGCTGACGTGTTCAGGATTTCTAACCACTACGTGTCGAAGATCGTTTCCATGCTGCTCATCGTGGAAGTGCTGGTGCTGCTCGGCGCAGCCTATGCCGGCGCCGCGCTGCGCTACATGGACATCGGCCCCACCTTGAGCGTGCCCTCGCTCGACCATTTCTTTACCTCGGCCGCCGCGTTCGCGCTAGCAATCGTGTTCAGCATGAGCGCCATGGGCATGTACCAGCTCGATTTCGAGGAAGGCCTGCGCCACCCGTTCCTGATGAAGCTGATGCCTTCGTTCGCGATGGGCTTCCTGATCCTGACGCTGCTGTTCTATGCGGCGCCGGAGCTGGCCTTCGGGCGTAGCGTCCTGCTGCTCGTGTTCGGGCTGTCGGCGGTCGGCATCTTCACCGCGCGCATGATCTTCTTCAAGACCTCGGAAGCGCGCTTCCTGCAGTCGCGCATCATGTTCCTCGGCGGCGGCCCGCTGGCCAAGGAATGCGCCGACCTGGCGCAGCGCGCCAACCGCTATCACCGCTACAGCATCGCCGGCTTCATTCCGGCCCCGGGCGAAGAGCTGTGCGTGGCGCAGGCGAACCTGCTCAAGATGCGCGACGGCGATTCGCTGGTGAAACTGGCGCGCCAGTACAACGTGTCGGAAATCGTGGTGTCGGTGCAGAACCGGCGCGGCGGCTTCCCGATCAAGGAACTGCTCGATTGCAAGCTGCAAGGCCTGAAAGTGACCGACGCGGCCACCTTCTTTGAACGCGAAACCTGCCAGATCCGGGTCGACTCGATCCAGCCGAGCTGGCTCGTGTTCGGTGGCGGCTTCGACCAGAGTTTCGTGCGCATCTTCATGAAGCGTACCTTCGATCTCATTTGCAGCGGCGCGATCCTGGCCGTGACCTTCCCGCTGATGCTGCTGGCCGCGCTGGCGGTCCGGTTGGAGGACCGCGGCCCGGTCTTTTATTCGCAGGAACGCGTGGGCCGCGATGGCAAGAGCTTCTTCGTGCACAAGTTCCGCAGCATGCGCGCCGACGCCGAAAAGGGCGGCAAGCCGCAGTGGGCCGCGCAGAACGACCCGCGCGTCACGCGCGTGGGCAACTTCATGCGCAAGACCCGTATCGACGAGCTGCCGCAGATCCTGAACGTGTTCAAGGGCGAGATGTCGTTCGTCGGCCCGCGCCCGGAGCGTCCCTACTTCGTGGAACAGCTGATCGAAGTGGTTCCGTACTACAATGTGCGCCACAGCATCAAGCCAGGCATCACCGGCTGGGCCCAGGTGCGTTACGGCTACGGCTCCTCGGCCGAGGACGCGCTGCAAAAGCTGCAGTACGACCTGTATTACGTGAAGAACAACAGCCTGTTCCTCGACTTCCTGGTCCTGATTAACACGTTGAAGGTCGTTTTGTTCCGCAGCGGCCGGTAAGGAAAGTGCGATAAACCTACTGCGCGTCGGATCTTTGGCCTGCGATGCTCGCCGTACATGAGTACGGCTGCGCTTCTCGGCCAAACCTCCTTCCGCTCGCTACGGTTTCTTGCACTTTCCGAGACTTTGGGGCTGTTCTGGATAACGATTTGCTCCCCTCCTGCCCATGGATAGTGTTTCCCTCACCAGTATCGCCGCCTACAGCTATGGCTTAGCCGCCCTTGGCTTCCTCGGCCTGTGCGTGCCGCTCCTGACCGGTTGGCGCGGGCGCGCCTACGGCCCGGTGCTGGTGGCCGCCTGCCTGGCGTCGAGCTTCTGGGCCGGTTCCCTGGCCTGGGCCGCCAGCGACCTCCTGATGTGGACCGACCTCTCCGACGGCTTCGAGGTGGCGAGGAATGCCGCCTGGTCGCTGTTCCTCGTGGTGCTGCTGGGCGACTGGCGCAAACGGGGCAGCCGCCTGACCCTCGGCCTGCGCCCGACGCTGTTCGTGGCGGCGGTCTGCTACCTGCTGGCCCTGACTGCGGCAATGCTCGGCTACTGGGACCTGGCCCTGCTCGACAGCGTGCTGCCGGTGATGGCGCGCGTGGTGCAGGCGGTCGGCGGCATGCTGCTGGTGGAGCAGGCCTACCGCAACAAGACGGTCCAGGAACGCTGGGCCATCAAGTTCGCCTGCCTCGGCATCGGCGGCATGTTTGCCTATGACTTTTACCTTTACAGCCACGCGATGCTGTTCCGCGAAGTGGACCAGGACATCTGGATCGCGCGCGGCGTCGTCAACGCACTGACCGTGCCGCTGCTGGCGGTGTCGATGGGCCGCGCGAAATCCTGGCGCTCGCCGCTGGCGGTGTCGCGCCGCGTGATGTTCCATTCGGCCGCGCTGTTCGGTTCCGCGATCTACCTGCTGGCGATGGGCTCGGCCGGCTACTACCTGCGCTACTTCGGCGGCAGCTGGGGCACGGTGATGCAGGTGACCTTCCTGTTCGGCGCGCTGCTGCTGCTGGCCGGCATCCTGTTCTCGGGCACCTTCCGCGCCTGGCTGAAGGTCTTCATCAGCAAGCATTTCTACAGCTACGGCTACGACTACCGCGAAGAGTGGATGCGCTTTACACGCACCCTGTCGGAAGCGGGGCCGAACCTGGGCGAGCGCACGGTGCAGGCGGTCGCCGCGCTGGTCGAGAGTCCGGGCGGGGCGCTCTGGCAGCGCCGCGATGCCGGGCGCGAACCGGGCGGCGAATCGGGCCGCGAAGCGGGCGCCTTCGAACCGGTGGCCAGGTGGCAGGGGCCGGCGAGCGAGGCGATCGAGCCCGGGGACTCGGCGCTGGCGCGCTTCCTCGAGTCGACCCAGTGGGTGATCGACCTCGGCGAATATGCAGAATCGCCGGAAAAATACGATGGGTTGAAACTGCCGGAATGGCTGCTCGCCTGGCCGCGCGGCTGGCTGGTGGTGCCGCTGATGCTGGGGACCAAGCTGTTCGGTTTCGTCGTGTTGCAGACGGCGCGCAGTCCCGTCAAGCTGAACTGGGAAGTGCTGGATTTGCTGGAGATCGCCGGCAGCCAGGCCGCCAGCTACCTGGCGCAGCAGGACGCCGCCGACGGCCTGATGGTGGCGCGCCAGTTCGAGTCGTTCAACCGTATGTCGACCTTCGTCGTGCACGACCTGAAAAACCTGGTCTCGCAGCTGTCGCTGATGAACGCCAACGCCGAAAAGCACAAGCACAATCCCGAATTCCAGGCCGACATGCTGGAAACGGTGTCGCTGTCAGTGCAGAAGATGCGCCTGATGCTGCAAAAACTCTCGCGCATCGACGTCGAGGAAAAGCCGGTGCCGCTGGCGATGGAGCAGGTGGTGCGCCAGGCCGTGGCCATGAAGGCGGCGTTCGAGCCGCGCCCGACACTCGACGTGCGCGACACGGGCCTGCGCGTGCTGGCCGACCGCGAGCGGCTCGAACGCGTCGTCGGCCACCTGATCCAGAACGCGATCGAAGCCACGCCGAAAGAGGGCAGCGTCACCATCGCCCTGTCCCGCAATGGGGACTCGGTGCAGGTCGAAATCACCGACACCGGCGAAGGGATGAGCGAAGAGTTCATCCGCGACCGCCTGTTCAAGCCCTTCGAGTCGACCAAGTCGGCCGGCATGGGCATTGGCGTGTTCGAGAGCCGTGAATACATTAACGAGCTGGGCGGACGCCTGGAAGTCATCAGCCGGCCGTCGCTTGGCACCACTTTCAAAGTCATCCTGCCGCTTTACAAACAGGATGCGCTGCTCGTCGAACGAGCAGCCTGAACCGAGGATTACCGTGACACAGAATAAACAAAAACTCCTGATCATCGAAGACGACCCGGGCCTGCAAAAGCAGCTCAAATGGAGCCTGGACGCCTATGAGGTCGTGGTCGCCGGCGACCGCGAGGCGGCGCTGGCGCAAGTGCGCCGCCACGAGCCGGCGGTGGTGACCATGGACCTGGGCCTGCCGCCCGACCCGGACGGCTCGACCGAAGGCCTGGCCACGCTGCAGCAGATCCTGGCCCTCGCCCCGGACACGCGCGTCATCGTCCTGACCGGCAACCAGGACCACGCGAATGCCGTGAAAGCGATCGGCCTGGGCGCCTACGACTTCCACCAGAAGCCGTGCGACCCCGAGGTGCTGAACCTGGTGATCCAGCGCGCCTTCTTCCTGCACGAGCTGCAGCAGGAAAACCGCCGCATGCAGCAGCAGCAGGCCGACTCGCCGATGTCGGGCGTGATCTCGCGCGCGCCCACCATGCTCAAAATCTGCCGCAACGTCGAGAAGGTCGCGCCGACCTCGGCCTCGGTGATGCTGCTGGGCGAATCGGGTACCGGTAAAGAAGTGCTGGCGCGTGCCGTGCACGCCTTGTCGCCGCGTGCGAAAGAGCGCTTCATGGCGATCAACTGCGCGGCGATCCCGGAAAACCTGCTCGAGAGCGAACTGTTCGGCTACGAAAAAGGCGCATTTACCGGCGCGGCCAAGCAGACCAAGGGCAAGGTCGAAATGGCCCATGGCGGCACCTTCTTCCTCGATGAAGTCGGGGACCTGCCGATGCCGCTGCAGGCGAAATTGCTGCGCTTCCTGCAGGAGCGCGTGATCGAGCGTCTCGGCGGGCATGAAGAGATCCCGGTGGACGTGCGCATCGTCTGCGCGACCCACCAGAAACTCAAGGAGCTGTGCGCGACCGGCCGCTTCCGCGAGGACTTGTATTACCGCCTGTCCGAAATCGTGGTGACGATCCCGCCGCTGCGCGAGCGCGAGGGCGACGCGGCCCTGCTGGCGCACCACTTCAAGAACAAATTCTGCGCCGCCGAAGGGCGCCCGGCGCTGCACTTCGCGCCGGACGCGATTGCCGCGATCGAAGCCTATCCGTGGCCGGGCAATGTGCGCGAGATGGAAAACTACATCAAGCGCGCCGTCATCATGGCCGACGGGAACACCATCGTCGCCGACGACCTCGGCCTGCCGGGCGAGGGCCTGGAAGAAGAGCCGATCAACCTGCGCCAGGTGCGCGACGAAGCCGAGTACAAGGCCATCATCAAGGCGCTGGCGCGCGTCGACGGCAACATCGTCAAGGCGTCCGAGATCCTCGGCATCAGCCGTCCGACCATGTACGACCTGATGAGCCGCCACAACATCAAGACCGCCGCATGAAGCTGCTGACGGTGCTGGCCGTGCCGCTGGTGCTGGCGGCGGCCGGCGCCGCCGCCGGCGTCTTCTATCTGCAGTCCCAGGGCGTCACGCCGCGCGCGCTGGCCCCTTACCTCCTCAAGCGCACCAGTGGCCACAACGGCGTTATCGTCGGTGCCGGGCAGCTTGCCGCCAGCACCCTGTTGCGCCTGGACCGGGGGGCGGTGCAAGCCTATGCGTTGCCGCCCCTGACGCTGGGCGCCCAGCCGGAAGGACCACCGGCACCAGCCGGCAACGAGCGCCTGGTCGCCTCCGCCGACGAAGCACGGCAGGCGATTGCGAATGCCGCGGCAGGCGACATCATCACTTTCCTTCCCGGCGACTATGCGATCCGCGGCACCGTGTACGCGCGCCAGGCCGGCAGCGCCGACGCCCCGATCGTGGTGCGCGCGGTGCGCCCCGGCACGGTGACGATCGCACTGAATGCCGGTGAGGGCTTCGCCGTGTCGGCGCCCTATTGGCGTTTCGAGAACCTGACGATTCGCGGTGCCTGCCGCAGCGACAGCAGCTGCGACCATGCGTTCCACGTAGTCGGGAAGGCGCACCATTTCGTCGCCCGCAACAACACGATCAGCGACTTCAACGCTCACTTCAAGATCAACGGGATACGCGGCAGTTTTCCCGACCATGGCCTGATCGAATCGAACACCCTGGGAAACACGGCACCGCGGCGCACCACGCATCCGGTGACGCCGATCGACCTGGTGGCCGCCAGCGACTGGCGAATTCGCGCCAACCTGATCCACGACTTCGTCAAAAGCTGGGGCGACCGCATCAGCTATGGTGCCTTCGCCAAGGGCGGGGCCGAGCGTACGGTCTTCGAGCGCAACGTGGTGCTGTGCGAGCGCGCGCTGGTGGGCCAGCCGGGACAGCGTGTCGGCCTGTCGTTCGGCGGCGGCGGCACGGGAAAGCGATACTGCCGCGACGGGCGCTGCATCACCGAGCATGACGGCGGCGTCATGCGCGCCAACCTGGTGTCCGGCTGCTCGGACGTGGGGATTTACCTGAACAGTGCGGCGAATACGCAGGTCTTGCATAACACTTTGCTCGACACGGCCGGTGTCCAGGTGCGCTTCTCTGAAAGCGGAGCAACGGTCGAGGGTAACCTGGTCGATGGGGCCCTTCATTCGCGCGACGGCGGTGTGCTGCGCGTTGGGGACAACCTGACTACGGCGATTGGTTGGCTATACCTCGGGCGGCATCCGCAGCGTGTGTTGTTTGCCGAGCCGAAGCGCCTGGATTTGCGCTGGCGCGATGCTGCGCCGCGGCGCGATGGAGGGACAGGCGGAAATGACTTATGCGGTGCAACGCGCGGCAGCGGGGCGGGTTACGGCGCGTTTCAAGACTTCCATGCCTGCGTGCAGGGTGGCTTATAGGCGATCCGCTCAAGCGCCGTACTAACAACATATGTTGACTGACTGTATTCCAATCTGTTGGCAGCGCGACGACACAAACGGACGTCCGGCTGTTATAGCTGAGCCCGCTCTATCCAGGAACTCCTGACGGCATCGCGCAAGACCGGCGAAATATGCTCTGCATAGGTGGCAGTAATGTGATGGCTGTCCCGGTAGATGACCACGCCATCCTTGATTGCCCAGCACTGTGACTTGTCACAAAACTGGGCGCTCATGTCGGCGACATGCACATACAAGGGTATTTTTTTGCGCGATTCAGCAAAGCTGGTGTCATTGAGGACCTGGTTTCGCTGCTGGCCGCAAATATTCTTGTCCTCGACAATTGGAGAATATACGCAGACCGGCACATCCCTAGGCATCCAGGGATTATCGCGCAATGCGAGGATGCGGATACCGCTCGCATCGAGTTGCTTAAAGCGCGAGAGATACCCGTCCGGTACATATTCGACGCGGCCCGTCTTTCCATCGTGATGCCGAGTCGCCAGCGAAAGTACCAAATCTGGCTTCAGAGTAATAATCGCATCAATCGCGGTTGTGTTCCACTTGGCGCAAGACACGTGACGTGTGGCGAACAGCGCCGTATCGGCCGGATCAGCGAATACGCAACCGGATTTCGTCATCGAAATGATCTGCCAGTCCTCTTTTTCGGCATGCAGGACGAGCGCGGGCAGCCACTGGGCAGCATGCGATCCGCCGACTACCACAATAGTTTTCTTCGCTCCAGGCCTGCCGAAGCCGCATGACTTTAATTTTGCCGAGGTGGCGTTCTGATGGCACCCACTCTTGTAGACCGACGCATTATCTTCGCGTACGCTGAATGGCCCCGGTGCAATGAAACCGGCGCTTTCAATGTTACCGCTATCCCAGCTGCGCCCTTTACCAAGAACTTCCCGGCGCGCGAACTCGCTGGATGACGAAATCATCAACAGGAGCGAGAGAAAGCCGAGCGGAACAAGGGTTGTGCTCGACGAGACGCGCCTGGTCGAAAAACACCAGTCCACCGCTTTTTTGCTCAGCAAGGCGCAGACGATCGACAGCGCCAACAGCATGAGGCCTGCTACCAGCGGAACTTCAGCAACATGATTGACGGTGCTGTACACGACATATAGCGGCCAGTGCCAAAGGTAGACGCCGAACGAAATCATGCCAAAGTCAGCCAGCCATGGGCGCGACAGCAGCCAACTGGCGTTGAGCCGATTGTCGGGACGGCCGTAGCGGATCAGCAGGAGCGCCGCTGTAACGGGCCACAATGACGCATAGCCGGGAAAGGCCAGCGTCGATCCGATCAGGAAGCCACAGCCGAGCAAGAGTGCCAACCCCAGCCAGGACAGTGCTGCCGCACGGCTTGGCGTAGCGGTTCCCGACGCTGATCCATGCAGACCCAGCAGCGCCCCGCAACCGAATTCCCAGAAACGCGAAAAGAAGTCGAAATAAGACCTCGAAGGGGAGGTGCTGGTGCTGTACAGCGACCAAGCAAACGAAGCAAAAGAAAGAATGCAGAGGAGCAGCGTCAGCACATTGCGCGGATTGCCACC
Source organism: Massilia niabensis (assembly GCF_042655085.1). Classification (NCBI taxonomy): domain Bacteria; kingdom Pseudomonadati; phylum Pseudomonadota; class Betaproteobacteria; order Burkholderiales; family Oxalobacteraceae; genus Massilia; species Massilia niabensis. The sequence continues at coordinate 477,472 of NZ_JBHSMU010000009.1, forward strand.
TAAGCCACGTGTCGCAAGCTGGCCCATCCTCAGGACGAACGGCCATGCAAAATAAGTCTGGCCGATCAGCGACACTGCCCAGAAATGCTGCACCAAGGTAGGAACTTCGCTTCTGGCGAGATAGTTCTGGCCTTTGCTGATGAGGCGCCAGTTTTCCAAATAAAGCGCGCTTGCGCCAATGTCACGCAGGTTGGTTGACCAGACCATGGGCGACATGAAAAAGAACAGCAACAGCACGATGCCGATGAGCGCAATGACCGCTTGCGGCGCCATCCTTAGGAGGAAATCGCGGTAGAACCGCAGTATGGGTGCAGGTTTATCTACTTCGCCTCGTTTGAGCGCATTGGACGCCAGGAAGTAACCAGAGATAACGAAAAAGACGTCTACGCCCCCTGATACTCCCGAAAAAAAAACATGGAATGTGAATACCAGCAAGGCGCCGATAACGCGAATGCCTTGAATGTCGTCACGACGCTGGCGTAAGGAAGAGGGATTACTTAACGGCGTCATAGCGTCGAGGTGACCTTAACAAGAAGAAATTATTTTATACAGTTGGCATTGTATTATCGAAAGTCTTTGAAGTTGACAATCGAGTTGGAATATTTACGCTAACTGTTGTAATTTCTTCGCCGCTACTAAGTCTTAGCTCATCGCGGCCGGATTAGCCACTGAATCGGGAGATGATCGATAGTGCGGCTGTACGACCAGATGACGGAAGTGCCCTTCGGCTTTTTAGCCATTTTTAGCCAATTAGCGGCGCTTCCGGAATGAGCACATGGGAGTCCCTCGCAAAATGGGATTTGTTAGCGCTGTAAGGTCGAAATGCTCAAAATAACAGCTGCAACAGGAGCCTTCGTTACCAGCTCCGCAGCCAGTCCCGCGTCCAATCCGACACTTGGTCCTGCCAGGGCCGGCGCGAGAACGTATGATCTGCCTTGTCGAGCTGCCGGCGCGTGAAACGCGGCGTGGACAGCAGGCGCTGCCAGGCGCCCGGACGGCTGGTCAAGCCGGCAAACTCCTGGGCCGTCAGGTCGGCGCCGCTCAGCACCACCAGCACGCGGCCACCGAAACGGGTGAGGGCGCCCTGCATGCGTTCGGGCAGCGGGGCGTCGCTCGTCACGTCGGCGGCTGCGTCTGCGTCAGGCGCAGGCTTCGACGCGAAAGCCTTGCCCACGTTTTCGCACAGCGAGCGCACCGAACCCTTCACGTCGAACTGGCCGCTGCCGATCTTTTTCCACAGGCGCGCGTCGAACAGGCGGTCTTTGTAATAGTGCTTGATGGTGGCGCGCGCTTGTCCTTCTTCGGTACGCACCCAGGGGTTCAATAACACCAGCCCCGCTACGCGCGCATCCTGCGGCGCATACATGGCGGCGGCCGAGGCGCCGTCGCACAGGCCCCACAGCACCACTTCCCGCAGGCCCGGCACTTCGGTGAAAAAGCGGTCGATGGCGGCGCGCAGGTCCTCGGCCACGTTGTCGAAATTCTGCAGGTCGCCTTCGCTGTCGCCCATGCCGCGGTAGTCGAAGCGCATGGCCGGGATGCCGGCGCTGGCGAGGTCGCGTGCGAGCAGGGTGAACTGGCGGTGGCTGCCGGCCCGGTATTGCGGGCCGCCGACGACGATCAGCACGCCGCGCGAAGACGCTTGGTTTGAAGCCTTCGGCAGGCTGAGGATCCCGTACAGCCAGGCGCCGTGGCAGGGGAAGGCGAGGGCGCGCTCGTCAGGCATTGCGTCAGGCATCGGGGGGCTCCGGGCTGGCCGGCGTGGCCGCCAGTGTGGCCTCCAACAGCGCGGGGCAATCGACCGTCTCGGGCGCGGTCCAGAATTGCGGTCCCTGCACGAGGTGCACGTCGACCCGGCTGCCCTGCAGGCGCCAGGTATCGGCCACGCGCACGGCGGCCGGCGGCAGCGGGCGCCCGGCAGCGGCGGTCACTTCGAACCAGTCGATCGGGCAGCGCGGCCCGAGCGCGCGCGCGTCGGCGCCGTCGATGCCGCCGGCCAGTTGCGGGTTGAGCGTATAACCTGCGATCTCGAGCGATTCGCCGTTGGCCAGCGCTTCGCGCAGGGCCTCGGTGCCGCCGCTGTCGCTCCCTCCGGCAAGCAGTTCGCCCGCCAGGCGCAGGCGCAGGAAGCCGTTCAGGTAGCCCGAGCCGTTGGTCACCGGCTGCCACAGCAGCAGGCGTTGCGGCGGCACCGGCGCACGCTGCGCGTGCACGACCGCCAGCAGCGCGCCCAGGCGCAAGCCCCACAGGCCGGCCCTGCGGCCCAGGCGTTCCTCGATCCAGGCGCGCGCGCAGGCGATGTCGCGCAGCCAGCCATCCCAGGTCGCGTCGCCGAAGTCGTCTGCGCTGTCGCCGCAGCCGTGCAGGTCGATCAGCAGCACGCCGACGCCCTGCGCGGCCAGCGCGCGCGCGCCCAGCGCAGCCATGCGGCGCGCGCGGTTCATCTCCTCCGCGAACGGGTGCACGTAGACCAGCGCGCCGCGGCATGCGCCAACGGGTGCATGGAACATGCAGAAGCGCTTGCCGCCGGGGGTGTCGAGGAAGAACGCGTCGGCGCTCGCGTGGCCGGGTGCGGGGGGGGCGGTCATTGCAGCGCTGTTACTCGGCGCGTTCGGCAACAAAACTGGCCAGGCTGCCGAGGGTGGCAAAGGTGCTGGCGCTGATGTCGTCGTCGTCGACGACGATGCCGAAATGCTCTTCCAGCGCGCCGATCAAGGTCACCACGGCCATCGAGTCGAGCTCGGGCAGGCTGCCCAGCAGCGGCGAGTCCGCCGTGAGCGCTTGCCCGGCCGGGCCGAGGTGGAGCACGTCGATCAGGAGTTGCTTGACTTCTTCAAGGTACTTCATAGGCTCTTTGTCGTAGTGTGCGCCGGGTGGGATTTCGCCTTGGCGCGCGCCTCCAGCAGCGTATGCAGGCGCGCAAGTCCCGGCCAGCGGTAATAGTTGACATGGTACATAGTGCGTACCTCTTCCGTCCAGCGCGTATGCCATTCCATCACGCGCCCGTAGAATTCCAGGCGATCGAATTTGCCGCCATCGCCGCCGGCGTCGAACAGGCTGCGGCAGGCTTCCTCGCGCATGAGCAGGGTCGGCGACAGGTTCGACGGCACGCTTTCGTCATAGGCCGTCTTCAGCACCACGATGCTGGTCCCGTCTTCGACGCACAGGTCCATCGCCACCAGCTGCTCGCCGAGATAATAGCGGTAGATGCTGGCCGCGCCGCGCGCCGCCATCCCTTCCAGCATTGCGCGGTAATAGCGGCCCTGGGCGTTGTCAACGCTCACGGCCGTGCCTTCGCCGCCCTTCCAGCCCGTGGTCTCGAGGCGCCCGTAGTCCGCGATGCCTTGCGCCATGGCGCCAGGATCGCGGTCCACCTGCAGGCGCGTGGCGACGCCGTCGCGCTCGAGGCGCGCGCGCTGTTTTTTCAGGTTGCCCCGTAAATTCTTGCCGCGTGCATTCCAGTAGTCCTCGAAACTGCCTGCCAGGGTCACGCGCGCGGTGTCGATGTAGTCGAGGGTACGGGTGCGCGGGCCGTCCGCCGGGCGCGCCATCAGCATCGGGTCCATCTGCGTGAGCGCGAGCATCAGCGGTGCGCCGGGCAGGGCGTTCATCAGGCTGCGCGCGAGCCCTGCCGTGTCTTCTCCTGGCGCCTGCAGCCACAGGCCGACCGGCGCCTGCGCCGGCTGGAAGGTGGTCCAGGCGCCGCGCCGGCCCGGGCGCACGATCGCCATCGCACGGATGGACGCGCCCGCGTTTGAACCATCTTGCAGACAGGCAACCAGCTCGTCCCCGCGGCCGAAGTGGTCGATCAGTGGGGCCACGAAATCGGCTGCCAGCAGCGCCGACGCGTTGCCGGGGCCGAGAGAGGCATGCAGGCGCGACCAGGCGTCACGGTGCTGCGCGCAATCATGCGCAAAACCGCGCGCGGGGGCGAAGGTCCAGCTCATGCGCTTGCCGCCTCGCGCAGGCGCGCCGCCAGCCAGGCCACTTCGCTGCTGGTGAGTTCCTGGTGGCAGGGCAGGGCCAGCACCTGGCGCGCCAGCATCGCGCTATTCGGGCAGGTAGCGGCGTCGACGCCCTGCCAGGGTGGATTGCTGAAGCGCGTCAGCGGCACGCCGAGCGCTTTCAGGCGCGCGAACAGGGCGTCGGGGTCGCTTGCTACCAGGGGGAACACCCAGGGGCAGGCGCCGTCCGGCAGCTGCGGGTGCAGCGCGCGTACGCCGGGCATGTCCCTGATCGCTTCCTCCAGGCGCGCATAGTGGCTGCGGCGCAGCGCCTGGATGCGCCCTGGCGAGGCCAGTTTCAGCATGGTGCGCGCGAAGAGCGAGGAACGTTTATCCAGCCAGCGCGGGTCGAAGTTGAAGCTGCTGTCGGAAGAGGCAGGCGCCAGCGCCGGGGCCGGGCTGGTGCGGCGGCGTTTGACCAGTCCCCACAGCGCGCCCTTGGCCCGCAGCGGCAACCACAGGGCGGCGCGCACGGCTTTCAGGCGGCCGTAGTCGAAACCGCGTTCCAGCGAATTGAGCGCCACCTTGGCCTCGAACCCGGCGCCGGCCGAACGCAGGGTGACGCCCTCGAGCGAGTGCCGCGCCGACACCAACGCACCGCCTTCGTAGACCGGCAGGAACTTCATGCTGCTGGCAATCGCATAATCTCCCCAGGCGCCGACCGGGCGGCCGCCGTGCTCGCCGATGAAGCAGTGGGCGCAGTCCTCGATCAGTTGGACGCCGCGCGCGTCGCACAGCGCGCGGATCGGCGCCATCTCCTGCGGGAAGCCGAAGTAGTGGGTGACCATCACGGCGCCGGTGGCGGGGGTGATCCTTGCGGCCAGGTCGTCGAGGTCGACCGCGGCGTTCGGGCGCACCCGGTAGAACACGGGCCGCGCGCCGCGCCACAGCACCGGCGGGATCATCGAGGGGCTGTGGTAAGCCGGCACCAGCACTTCGTCCCCCGGCTTGATGCCGATCTCGCGCAGCGCAAGCGCGATCGCCACGCGCCCGCTGGTCACGAGCCGGTAGTTGCCGGCGTCGAGCACGGTGCGTGCCCGCGCACCGCCCGCGCGCCGGAACGAGGACGCCGACAGGATCGGCGCCAGCGGAATCAGGGGCCGGACGGGAAGCGGGTTGGCAAGCATGCGGGCAGTATAAACCGGGTGTTGAAAAATTTGCCACGAAACATTCCCGGCTGGTACGAAAACGGCGTGTTCGACACGGCCAAAAAGCTGCAAGCTGTTAAGATTGCGAGCTGTGCGGCCTTCCCGTCCCGCGCGCGCACCGACCTCGCATCGACTTCGCATCGACTTGATATGGCTGACCTGATCCACGATTTTGTTTTCGATTCCGCCCGCCGCACGCCCGCTGCCGAAGCGCTGGTGTATGGCGGCACGCGCCTCGACTACGCTGCGCTGGCAGCCGGCGTCGAAGGCGCAGCCGGGGCGCTGCTCGACGCCGGTGTCCAGCCGCGCGAGCGCGTCGCCGTGTTCCTCGAAAAACGCATCGAAAACGTGGCCGCGATGTTTGGCGCGTCAAGCGCCGGCGCCGTGTTCGTGCCCGTCAATCCGCAACTCAAACCCGAGCAGGTGGCCCACATCCTGGCCGACTGCAATGTGCGTGTGCTGGTCACCTCGAACGAGCGGCTGGCGCAACTGAGCGAAGTTCTCGTGTCCTGCCCGGACCTGCGCACGGTGTTTGTCACGGGCGCGCCGTCCGAACATGCGGCCGCTGGCGTGCACATCGAGGTGCGCGGCTGGGACGCGTCGCAGCGCCCACCTGGCGCCGGCGTGCTGGCCGCGCGCCGCCCGATCGACGCCGACATGGCTGCCATCCTGTATACCTCGGGCAGCACCGGCAAACCGAAAGGCGTGGTGCTGTCGCACCGGAACATGGTGGCCGGTGCGAACAGCGTCGCCAGTTATTTGCACATGACGCCGCAGGACCGCATCCTGTCCGTGCTGCCGCTCAGCTTCGACTATGGCCTGAGCCAGCTGACCTGCGCCTTCCTCACCGGCGCAACCGCCGTCCTGATCAACCACCTGTTCGCCAAGGACATCCTGAATGCCGTGGTGGCCGAGCGCATCACCGGCCTGGCCGCGGTGCCGCCGCTGTGGTTCCAGTTGTCGACCCTGCCGTGGCCGGCGGATTGTTCGCTGCGCTATTTGACCAATTCCGGCGGCGCGCTGCCGACCACCACAGTCGCCAGCCTGCGCGCAGCCCTACCCGGCGCCGAGCTGTTCCTGATGTATGGGCTGACCGAAGCCTTCCGCTCGACTTACCTGCCGCCTGCGGAACTGGCGTGCCGCCCCGATTCGATGGGCCGCGCGATCCCGAATGCGCAAGTGCTGGTGGTGCGCCCCGACGGCACGCCCTGCGCGCCGAACGAGCCCGGCGAACTGGTGCACCGCGGCGCGCTTGTGTCGCTCGGCTACTGGAACGATCCGGCCAAGACCGCCGAGCGTTTTCGTCCGGCGCCGGGTCACGACCCGGCGCTGCCCCTGGTCGAGATGGCCGTCTGGTCGGGCGATACCGTGCGCATGGACGAGGAAGGCTTCCTGTACTTCATCGGCCGCAGCGACGACATGATCAAGGTGTCCGGCTACCGTGTCAGTCCCCTGGAAGTAGAGGAAGTCGTGCACGCGACCGGACTGGTCAGCGAAGCGGTCGCCTTCGGCGTGCCGCATCCGCAACTGGGCCAGGCCATCGTATTGCTGGCCCTCCCGAAAGACGCGGATGTCACGGGCGCCGCGCTCCTGAAGCAATGCCAGCGCCGCCTGCCGGCCTGGATGGTGCCCGCCCATGTCGCACTGCGCGATGCGTCCTTGCCGCGCAACCCGAACGGCAAGATCGACCGCAAGCTGCTGCAGCAATCCTTTATCACGATGTTCGACGTCCCTGAAAGCAAGCCATGAACGCGAAACCGGTCCACGCGGCGCAAACCCTGTTCCCGGTCGTCGACGATTGCCTGCAGGTGGGCGGCGTGCCGCTCACCCGCCTGGCCCAGCGCGTCGGCAGCACCCCTTTCTATGCCTACGACCGGCGCCTGCTGACGGAGCGGGTGGCCCAAGTACGCATGCACCTGCCTCACTCGCTCGAGCTCCATTATTCGATGAAGGCCAACCCGATGCCGGCGCTGGTCCAGCACTTGTCCACCCTGGTGGACGGCATCGATGTCGCCTCCGCCGGCGAACTGAAGGTGGCGCTCGACACCGGCATGGCGCCCGAACGGATCAGCTTTGCCGGTCCCGGTAAATCGGAGGCGGAGCTGACCCGCGCGGTGGCAGCCGGCGCCGTCGTGCATGCGGAGTCCGAGCGCGAGATCCGCGCGCTAGCGAAGATCGGCGAGCAGCTCGGTATCGAACCCCTGCTGGTCCTGCGCATCAACCCGGATTTCGAATTGAAAGGCTCGGGCATGCGCATGGGGGGAGGAGCGAAACAGTTCGGCATCGATGCCGAGGATGCGCCGCGCCTGTTGGCGCTGGCCTCGAGCCTCGGACTGGCAACCCTCGGCTTTCACATCTTCAGCGGCTCGCAGAGCCTCAAAATGGAAGCCATCATTGAGGCGCAGGCCCAGACTCTTTTGTTGGCCGAACGGCTGGCCGCGCAGGCGCGCGATCCGGTACGCATCCTGAACATCGGCGGCGGCTTTGGCATTCCGTATTTCCCGGGCGAGGCGGCACTCGACCTGGCCCCGATCGGCGCCGCGCTGGACGCAGCCCTGCCGCGCGTACACGCAGCACTGCCCCAGGCCCAGGTCTCGATCGAGCTGGGACGCTATCTGGTGGGCGAGGCCGGCGTGTACGTGGCGCGCGTGGTCGACCGCAAGGTCTCGCGCGGCCAGGTCTTCCTCGTGACCGATGGCGGCCTGCACCATCATCTTGCCGCCTCGGGCAACTTCGGCCAGGTGATCCGCAAGAATTATCCGGTCGCGCTCGGCAACCGGATGAGCGCATCGGGCGACACCGAGACCGTGTCCGTGGTCGGCCCGCTGTGCACGCCGCTCGACCTGCTGGCCGAGCGCATGGACTTGCCGGCAGCGGAAGTGGGCGACCTGGTCGTCGTGTTCCAGTCGGGCGCCTATGGCCGCTCGGCCAGCCCGCAGGGCTTCCTCAGCCATCCGGACGCGCCTGAAGTGCTGGTATGAAACAGGTGTTGGCTGGAGTGTGGACGTCTTGAAAAAATTGCGTTATCTTAAAAGTTGCCTACTTATAAATTTAGTGCGGAGTGAAGCAGCGGCAAGAGGCACCTTCCCGCACCCGCACGTGCACGCGCAGGAAGCATGACAGCCCCATTACCAGCACAACCTGCCTTGACCGGCACCGCTAAGGAACGCCTTGTGGGCGCACTTGCGCACCTGCACTCTCTGGGCTTGCCTGATGCGTCGCCGCGCCTTGCGCGCTTCCTGGGCGCCTTCGACACGCTGCGGCGCGACTCCCGCTACAAGGACGTCCCCGATGCGGCGCGCGTCATCCATGACGAGGTGCTGCGCGCCGCGGGCGAGCCTGCGGCGCGAGCGCTGCTGTTGGCGGCGCTGTTCCAGGCCGTATGCGGCAGCCTGGCCGGCACACGGCTCCCGCTGCTGCCGCCGCGCGTGCTGAACCACCAGTTACGTCAGTTCGCGCGCATCGTCGCGCACGATGACGCCTTCGCTTTCGAGTGCAGCCTCGCCAGCGACGCCTACATGAAGGAACTTGGCCTGGCGCGCCTGCGCCTGTATGCCGGCGCGTCAAACCTGATCGATCCACAGGCGGGAGTGGCGCGCTCGGTGCTATGGAAGGGCGGTCCCTTGCAGCTCTTGCGGCGCGCGCTGCTGTTCGCGCGCATCGGCGGATTCAAGCCCTATTTCGAGATCCATGCGCACAAGCTGTATATGGAAGAATTCAGCGCGGAAGGCCGACGCGAATGCTACCGCTGCTGCGCCGACCTGTATGCCCTGCATCCCGAGATGCTGGGCATGTACGCCGGCAGCTGGTTTTATGACCCGGCCGTGGCCAGATTGAGCCCACACCTGGCTTATCTGCGCGACGATGCCGTTGCCGGCGGCTGTGCCTGCCTGTTTGTCGCACACGACGAGCAGGCTGTGAGCTATTCCACCGCAAAGTCGGAGAAGAGGCGCGCGGCCTGGGCTGCAGGCACCTATCGCCCCGCCACCTATGCCCTCGTCTGGCCACGGCGCGCGCAGATCGCCTGGGCGCGCCGCGAGCCCAGCCCCATTTCATAAAAGACCTTACCGATGTCCCTCAAAAAAGCTGTCCTCACCGCCGCCAGGTCGGCCGGGTTCTTCGCGTTGATGCGCGCTGTCACACGCAAGCGTCCACGCATCCTGTGCTACCACGGCGGCAACCTGGGCGACGAGCGCGAGTACAACCCGAAACTGTTTTGCACCCCACAGCAACTGCGCGAGCGCCTAGACTGGTTGCGCAGTCACGGCTTTGTGCCGGCCACGCTCGACGAGACGCTCAAGCCCGGTGACGGGGACCGTATCCCGGTCGCGGTGACGCTCGACGACGGCTGGTATTCGTCGTACCACGACCTGCTGCCGCTGCTGGCCGAATATGGCTACCGACCGGTGCTGTACCTGCACTCCGAAGCCTATGAGCAGGGTGCGCCGATCGCGGGCGTCGCGCTGCGCTACCTCGTGTGGCGGGCGCCGCGCCGGCAGTGTCACGTGAACGGATTCACGCAGGACCTGGACGGCGGCTACGACCTGGTGCGCGATGCCGACCGCCGCATGCTGGTCGAGCGCGCCGAGCGCTGGCTGCGCAGCGTCGCTCCTTCCGACGTGGAAGCGGCGCTGGTGCGCCTGGCCGAAGCGGTCGGGGTGCCAGCGGCGACGCTGGACCTGGCCTCGCGCCGCTTCAGCTACATGACCCGCGACGAGCTGCGCCAGGCGGCTGCGAACGGCTGCGCCATCGAGCTGCACGGCCACGTGCACAGCTACGAGCCGGGTAAGCTCGAAATCAACCGCGCGAACATCGAGCGCTGCCGCGAATCGATCGTGGCGGCGGGACTGCCCAATCCCGTGCACTACTGCTATCCGAGCGGGCGCTTCGATCCCGCAGCCCCTGCGGCAATGCGCGCCGCCGGCGTGCGCACCGCGACCACCTGCCTGCCGGGACTAGTCAACATCGCGGGACCGGACGATGCATTCTTCCTGCCGCGTTTCCTGGATGGCGGAGATGTCTCGATGATCGAGTTCGAGGCCGAGATGAGCGGGGTGCTGGCGCTGGTGCGCAAGCTGGCGGCGATGGTGCCGGGACGGGCGGGGGCGCGGATGCCGGCGGTGGCCTGAAAGCCGGTAACAGCTCACATCCCCATAAAAAGATGGCGCCCTTGTGGGCGCCATTTCTTTCTCAACTCACCAGCTTGAGCCGGATACCCACTTTGCCCAGCATGCCCTGCACCCGGCGGAAGGCGAACTCCTCGGCGCCTTGCGGTTGTCCAGCCATGCGCCACAGCAGGTACATCATGACCACATACACTAGTGCGCCCGTTGCAGCGCACAGCAGCAGCGCCAGCAGGTAGTCGAGCGTTTCCTGGCGCAGCACCAGCTGGCTCTTGATCGCTACCACGACTGCCATCATTGCCAGCGACGCGATCAGGGGGCGCATCAGCTCGCGGCAGAAGCGGGTGGAGGACAGGCTCAGGCACTGAGCGACCAGGTACTGGTTCAGCGGGATCAGGAGGATCGAGGTGCCCAAGTACGACCAGGCGGCTCCCTGGGGGCCGTAGTAGTACACGGCGGGAATGAGCGCCGAGGTCTGGATCAGCACCTGGATCGACGTGATCAGGGTGATCCGCTTGGTCATGCCGAGTACCAGGTAGATGTAGCCGATGTTCGTCTGCAGCGCCTTGATGATGCCGTACACGGCCAGCAGCTGGATGATCGGGATGGCGTCCTTCCACTTCCATCCGAGCGCCGCCGGCACCAGCAGTTCGGCGACCGAAACGATGCCGATGCCCGCCGGCAGGGCGATCAGGGCAATGGAGGCGATCACTTTCAGGAAGCTGTCGCGCAGCTTGTCCATGTCGTGCGCGGCCTTGGCATAGCCGGGGAAGGCGGCGCGGTTGATCGGCGCGACCAGTTCGTTCGATGGCAGCAGCGATATTTCGGCCGCGATCGAATATACGCCGACCGACCCCGCACCGCTCAGGCGGGCGATGACGAAGGTCGGCGCGCGGTTGTGCAGGAAGTGGATGAAGTTGTTCACCATCAGCCATGCCGAGCCATGGAACATCTCGCCCTTCGCCGCCAGCGAAAAGCGCGGCCGGTAGCTGCTGACCACATACGACATCACCAGCGACAAGACGGTGCCGGCGAGCTGGCCGATCACGAGCGCCCAGTAATTGCGCAGGTAAATTGCCAGCGGAATGGTCACCAGCAGGCTCGACATGCGTTTGCTGAGCAGGAATTTGAATTCGCGGTCGAAGCGCATGTCGCGCCGGAATTTCACGGTGCCGATGTTCGAGAAGCCCTGCAGCACGAAGCCGGCGGCCATCACGTACAGGATCGTCTCGAGGCGCGGCTCGCGGTAGAAAGCGGCCGTGGCCGGGGCCAGTAGCACCATCAGGATGCCGCAGCCGGTCGCGAACATCACGTTGAAGGTCCAGGCCGTGTCGAAGTGATCGCGTCCCGCGTTCGGGTTCTGGATCAGCTGGATGTCGAAACTGAAGGACATCAGCAGCGTCATCGCCGCCAGCAGCACCATGCTCATGCTGACCAGGCCGAAGTCCTGTGGCGCCAGCATGCGCGCCAGTACCAGGGTGCTGATCAGGCCCAGGGCATTGTCGAGCATCTTGAAGCCGACCATCCATGCCGCGCCCCTGGCGATCTGCTTGTTGACACTGTCCGTGCTCACCGTGCGGCCTCGTCGAACAGTTGCGCCAGTTGCACCGCCTTGTGCGCGCGCGAGGATTGCGCCACCAGTTCCTCGCTGGCGCGGTGGGCGGTCCCGCTCCGGACTGCGGTCACAAAACGGGCAATCGCCGGCGCTAGCGCGGCGGTATCGTCGATCGGCACCATGTCGCCGAAGCCAGCGCCGCGCAGCACGCCGGCCGTTTCGCCGACGGCATCGACCAGCCCGAGGATTGGTTTGCGGGCGCGGAAGTATTCGTAGATCTTGGCTGGGATCTGGTTGTTGTAGGGCGTGCCCTGGAAGATCAGGAGGCCGTCGGCGGAGAGCATTTCGTGCAGGGCGTCGCGGTAGGGCACCGGCGGCAGCACCTCGACGATGTCTTCCACGCCATGCCTGCGCACCTTCTCGATCGTGCCCGGAATGTCGCCCGGCGCGCGCAGCACCACGCGCAGGGACGCGTCGATCGTGCCCGCCGCTTTGAGGTGCGCCAGCGCGGCCAGGAACTGCTCGGGGTTGCGCCCGGCCTCGTACAGGATGCCGCTGTGCAGCAGCGTGGTACGGGCATTCACGCTCGGGACAATGCCGTTCGTCGAGGCGGCGAAATCGTCTTCGTCGTAGCCATTCTCGATGACGTGGAACTTGGCTGGGTCGATCTGCGGGAAGCGCGTGCGGTAGGCGTTGCGTGCGTTGTCAGTGGTGAACACGGCAAAGCGGCAGCGCTGCAGCGTCTGCTTCTCCAGCCAGCCATAGATGCGCCGCTGGCGCTGGGAAGATGGATGGGCCGGCTGCAACATCGGGTCGCGGAAGTCGGCGATCCAGGGCAGGCCGGTGATGCGGTGCAGGGTCAGGGCGATCAGGTGCGCGGTAGCGATCGGGAAGGTCGACCAGATCACGGACGGCTTGTGCTGGCGGATCAAACGCAGACCGGCCAGCACGCCGTGGCCCCACCAGCTGATCCAGCGGTCGGGCAGTGCCATCAGTTCGCTGTAACGCCCGCCGAAACCAAGGTGGCGCTTGGTATCGAGCGCAAAGGCACGGCATACCACCAGGTCGGCCGGCAGGCTGGCCAGCTGCGCAGGATTGTGGGTAGCGTAAGCGCGCGGGTTGGCCGACAGGACCAGCGGATGCCAGGCGTGCGCCTGCAGGCGCTTCGAGAAGCTCAGGGTGCGCTGGACGCCGCTGCTGCCGGTCTGTGGCGGGAAGTGGAAAGCCACCATCAACGCGTGTTGTGTTTTCATGCTTGTTTCTATACCTAATAAAATCTTTGCTTATGCGGCCAACCAGCGCAACAGGCGCAGGCCGAACATCAGCGGTGTCTTGTCCCAGGGCCGGCTGCGCGCCAGCTGGAAGCGGTCATGGCCACGGGTAATCGGGCCGGGCAGGGTGGTGAAGGCGGCGTCGAAACCGGCCTCCTGCACCATGGCCGCGTGGCGGGCATCGAAATCCTTGCCGGGCTTGCCGTTCGGGTAGGCGAACAGGCGCACCGGTCGTCCGACGATCTCCTCCAGGTCGGCCTTGCCGGCAGTGATTTCGAGGCGCGCCGTGTCGTCGTCGAGGCTGGTGAGGATCGGGTGGGTCACCGTATGGGCGCCGATCTCGATGCCGCCCCGCTGCAGGTTGATGATATTCTCCGGCGTGAGCATCAGGCCGGGCGCGAGGTCGTCGCCGACCATCGACTCCAAGCGTTCCACCAGCGCGGCGCGCGCTGCCGGCGCCAGGTATTTCGAGCGCTCGGTCAGCCGGCTCAGGCTCTGCTTGCGCGCTTCCAGGGTGCCCAGCGCATAGCTGCCCAGGCCTTGGTCGGACAGGTCGAGCGTATCGTCGCTCAGGCCCTGCACCGCTTCGATGATGCGGTCGTTCCACATGTTGCCTTCGCCTATGAAGCCGCTGGTGACGAACACCGTGGCGGGCAGGCCGAATTCGCGCAGTACCGGCAGCGCCAGGTCGTGCACCGAGCGGTAGCCGTCGTCGAAGGTGATGCAGACCGCGCGCGGCGGCAGCTTGCCGGCGTCGAGCGCCGCCAGCGCCACAGGCAGCGGCAGCACGTTGAAGCAGCGCGCGAGCAGGGCCATCTGCCAGCGGAAGGTGGCGACGTCCGGCTCCGACTCGAGCAGCGGGTCAGGCACCTCGAGGATACGATGATAGTTGACCACGCATAGCCGGTTGCCGCGCCCGGCCAGCGCGATGGCCTTGCCCACCGCGTGGATCAGGCGTTCGGTCAGGTATGAATGTCGATTCAATGTCATTGGCGGGCGTTGCTGTGCGTTGCGGAGGGGGGTATGGCCTGGCCCCGGACGGTCTCGCGGCGCGGTGCCCGCCCCAGCAGTTCGGCAGGGGAACGGGGGAACAGGAAGCGCCGCGCCAGCGGCTGTTCGGCCAGCACCCGCGCCAGTGCCGCGCTGATCAGGACGGTAAGGAGCAGCGAAACGGCAAACAGCAGGCCCAGCGGCCAGTCGGCGGCAAAGCGCTGCAGGCCCTTGTACACGGCCAGCGCGACGAACGCGTGGAACAGGTACACCTGCAGGCTGTATTTGCCGCATCGTTCAAGGAAACTTCCGAGTCGCAGGCGCGCCAGCTGGAACACCATCAGCACGCCGGTGACGGCCTCCAGGTCGTTCAGCAGCAGGGCATACGGCTGACGGTAGTCCGCCACTTCTGCAAAGCCGATCTCGGCGTGCAGCCCGGCCTGCACCTGCGCATACTTGACCGCGGCGGCAATGCCGGTCGCGACCAGCAGCGCCGCCAGCGGCGCCATGCGCTCGTAGACCTTGCGGTGCAACAGGACACCGAGGTAGGCCAGCGGCACCACATACACGGCCGGCAGCAGGCCGAGCGGCAGGTAATGTTCCGCCTCGCGGGCAATGGTGCCGATAAACGGATGCGCCAGGCACAACAGGGCAATCGCGGCGACCTTGCCGGCCTGGCCGGCGTTCTCGATGGCGGTGCGCAGGGTGACCAGGGCGATGAACGACGGCAGGAACCACAGCAGCGCCATCTGCGTGACCTGCTGCAGGATGTGGGAGTTGCCGCTGTACAAAGCATGCAGCCAGAGTCCCGCCTGGCTCGCGGCGGTAACCGGGGTCAGCCAGGCGTCCAGGATCGCCATTACGGTAACGAAGACGAAGAACGGGAAGTAGAGGCGGAACAGGTAAGTCAGATAATCCTTCGACCATGGGGCGGTCGGCCTGAGGAAGGGGATCATCAGGAAGCCGACCACATGGAAGGTGAAGCCATCGAGCAGGCGCGGCAAGAGGCTGCGCACATACTCGTTATGGTCGAGTACCACGAGCAATACCAGTATCCCCTTGAGGATATTCTGGTTCATTTCACCAGCTCCACACGCGCTGGCAGGATGGGCTCGGCTGCCGGGTTGGGTGCTACCGCCAGCGCAAGCGTGGCCGGCAGCACGCGGGCTTCGAGCACGATCAGCAGCGCAAACAGTGCAAAGATGAGGTCGAAGTAAGCAAAGCTGAGCGAGGCCCCGCCCAGTGCAAACGCGAACACGCTCAGCTGCAGCATGGTCGCCAGCGTGCGCAGCCACTTCGGGCCTCCTGCGCGCTTGACGCTGAGCGCAATGCGCTTGGCCTTGCGGAAGGCGCCGATCAGGCAGGCCAGGTAGATCCCGAGCCCGACGAAGCCGTGATCCCCCATTACCTGGAAGTACACGCTGTGGGCGGCGCGCGCCACTTTCGTGTTCGGCAAGGCAGTGCCCGTGTAGAACCACTCGTAGTTGAAGAAGTCGCGCGACAGCTCGGACCAGACCGAGAACGTCTCGAGCGCCTTGAAGCCGCCACCGAAGATTGGATTTTGCACGGCCAGGATGAAGCTGAGCTTCCAGGCCACCACCCGTCCCATGAAGGACGCATCCTCATCGGCGGTTTCAAGCGTGTTCATGCGCGAGGACCACTCGTCCGACACGAGGTACGACATGCCGATCACGAGCGCCACGATCAGCAGCAGCACCGGCAGCTTGCGGTCGGTCTTGATGAACAGGTAAGCGCCGAGGCCGGCCAGCGCGATGAAGCCGCCGCGCGACTGGGTGCCGATGACGCCCGCCACCAGCAGTACCATCGTGCCGAGCAGGCCAAGCCAGATGATGCGCGAACGCTGGCCATACTCGCCCAGCAGGTAGTAGCAGATCGGCAGGGTCATCACGAACGCCACCGACAGCTCGTTGCGGTCGCCCAGCACGTGGCCAGGGAGGCCCGAGATCTTGTGGCCACCGCCGCTGAGCACGAATTTCAGCGCCTCCAGGTCGGCGTAGAAGCCCACCGACAGCACCACGCACCACAGGAAGAAGTCGACGTGCAGCTTCTTCTCGATAATCAGGAGCACGAACACGAACAGCGCGATCACTTTGGCGAAGCGGTTCCAGTACTCCCAGGAACGGTCCGGCGGCGCCAGTGTCAGCACCGTCGACACGGTCGTCCAGAGGAAGAACAGCAACACCATCGCGCCCAAGGTCCCGAGTTCGAGTTTGGGCTTGTTCTTCATGACCAGGTAGCTGACGACGGCCACGGCGGTGAACAGCAGGTTGTAGCGGATGTTGCCGGCCATGCCGTACACCCAGGCGTTGGGGAAGAACAGCGCGGTCCAGATCCACATGCCGACGCCGATGAATGGACGCTTGGCCATGAAGTACAGCATGAACGGCAGGACGCTTAACAGTACGAGGTCGCGCATGGATCAGCCCTGTCCCGATTTCTTGCGTTGCTCTTCGGCTGCGGTCTCGGCCACATCCGCGCGCAGTGCCCAGCGGCACACGAACAATAAGACCAGCAGGTCCAGGGCCCAGAGAAGTGATTCCATCGTGGTATCGGTTCGGTTAAGGCGTACGGCAAGCTAGCGCGCCGGACGGTTGGCGCTGGCGCCGGTTGAGGATGTCTTCGAACAGGCTGAGCTGTCCCGCGGTGGTGTCGTCCCAGCTGAAGCCTTCCGCATAGCGGCGGGTGGCCGCGCGGTCCGGGTAAGCGGCGCGCAGGGCGTTGACGGCATCGGCCAGCGCCTGCGGCGTGCGCTCGGCCATCAGGACACCCGCTTCCGGTGCCGCCACCACTTCCGGGGTGCCGTACACGCGGCTGGCGACCACCGGGGTGCCGCAGGCCATGGATTCTAACAGGACGTTGGCCCAGCCTTCGCGCGACGAGGCCAGCACCAGGGCGTCGGCCGCCCCGTAGTGGCTGCGCAGCTGGGCTTGCGGGACGGCGCCGAGGAAGTCGACACGATCGCTGAGGTTCAGGGTGCGCGCCAGGTCTTCCAGCATCTGCCGGTTCTGGCCGTCGCCGGCCACCACCAGGCGCACGCCGGGCAGCAGCGGCAGCGCCGCAATGATCAGTTCCTGCGCCTTGACCGGCACCAGGTGGCCGACCGTCAGCAGGGTGAATGTGTCGGTCGCAGCCGCACGTTCGGTCGGGCGGAACAGCTGCAAATCGACGCCATTCCTCAGCGAGGTCACGCGGCCGGCATCGACGCCGAGCGCGACGACTTCATCGCGCAGCGCATTGCAGACGGTAATGACGGCGTCGGCGCGCCTGGCAGCCCAGCGGATCATGCGGCGCGGCAGCGGATAGTTCGGCAGCAGCGTGATGTCCGAACCGCGCGCGGTGATGACCAGCGGCTTGTTGAAGTATTTGGCGAGCATGGCCGCGGCCACGCCGTCCGGATAAAAGTAATGGGCGTCGATCAGGTCGAAGTCATAGCCTTCGTCCAGCATGCGCGCGATCGTCGGCTTGGCCGCCTGGGCCAGCAGCAGGGGCGCGACGTTCATGCCGATTTTCGGGATCGTCGGATAGCGCGGGTGCGCCACGCGCAGGCCGTGACGCAGTTCCTCGCGCGGGACCCGCGCCTGCTTCGCATAATTGCCGAAGCGCGGATGGGTCGACGGGAACCAGGGCACCGGCGCGACCACGCGCGCCTCGACCTTGCCGCTGGCGACCAGGTGGCGCAGGCGCGTTTCGACGAAAATCCCATGGCCGGGCTTTTCGCTGTTCGGGAACAGGGTGCTGAAAGTCAGGATTTTCATGCAGCGCAGCGCCGCGTCAGGCGGCCATAGATGTCCTGGTAGCGCGCCACGCTGACCGGCCAGTTGCGCTCGGTCTCCACGTAGTGGCGGCCGTTGGCGCGCAACTGCGGCCATTGTTCCTGCTGCTCGAGCAGGGCGCCGACCTTTTCGGCCAGCGAGGCCGGATCGGCAGCCTTGAACAGCACCCCGGTCTTGCCGTCTTCGATCAGTTCCAGGTGGCCGCCGACGTCGGACGCGGCCAGGATGCGGCCCTGCGCCATCGCTTCCAGCGGCTTCAAGGGCGTGACCAGTTCGGTCAGGCGCATCGGCAGGCGCGGGTACACCAGCACGTCGAGCAGGTCGTAGTACATGTTGACCTGGTCGTGCGGCACGCGACCGGTGAACACCACCTTGTCGGCGATGTTCAGGTCCTGCGCCAGCTGGCGCAGCTGCGCATCCTGGGGACCGCCGCCCACCAACAGCACGCGCAGGTCGGGGATCCGGCTTGATAAGGCAGGCACGGCGCGCAGCAACACGTCCAGGCCTTCATAGGCGTAGAACGAGCCAATAAAACCGATCAGGCGCGCGCCGGCCAGGCCCAGGCGGCTTTTCAGGTCCTGGTCGGCAGTGCCACCAACGGCGAACTTGTCGATGTCGACCGCGTTCGGGATCACGGTCACCTTATCGGCCGGGATGCCGCGCGCGACGATGTCGCGGCGCAGGCCTTCGCAGATGGTGGTCACGGCATCGGCCTGGCGCAGCGCATAGGTCTCCAGCGCGCGCGTGGCCCGGTAGCGCAGGCCGTTTTCGGCACTGGTGCCGTGGTCGACCGCCGCGTCTTCCCAGAAGGCGCGCACTTCGTACACGACCGGGATGCCGAAGCGTTTACCCGCGCGCAGGGCGGCGATCGCGTTCAGGCTCGGCGAGTGCGCGTGCAGCACGTCGGGTTTGATCTGGGGGATGATCTCGGCCAGGCGCCGGGCCAGGCCGTCGATGACTTCCTTCTGGTTCAGCACCGGCAGGCGGGCGAGGGCTCCGGTGGATTTCGGCGTGCGGTAGAAATGCAGGCCATCCACGGTTTCTTCCAGTGCGTCGTCGGAATTCTGCTTCGAGCCGGTGACGTGGAAGGTTTCCCACCCCAGCGCGCGCTGTTCGCGCAGGATCGAGCGGGTACGGAAGGTGTAGCCGCTGTGCAGCGGGATCGAATGGTCGAGGACGTGAAGAACACGCATCAGTTGCTCCTTGGGGCGGCAGTGGTGGCTACGCCGGCGCCGTTCTTGCGCAGGAAGGCTTCGAACATCAGTACCGACCACAGCGCCGTGCTGTGGTCCTTGGTGGCGGCCTGGTGTTCGTCGACCATCTGCTTGAGAGTGTTGGGATTGAAAATGCCGGTGTCGAGCAGGGCCGGATTGAGCACCGCCGATTTCATGGCGCCGGCCAGCGGACCGCGCAGCCAGCTTGCCAGCGGGATCGAGAAGCCCATTTTTTTACGGTACAGGATGTCGTCGCCCAGGTAAGGTTTGAGCGCCTTCTTGAAGATGTACTTGCCTTCGCCGCTGCGCAGCTTGCAGGAGGACGGCAAGCCCGAGACCCATTCGACGAACTGGTGGTCTAGCAGGGGCACGCGCACTTCGAGTGCGTGCGCCATCGATGCGCGGTCGACCTTGGTGAGGATGTCGCCCGGCAGGTAGGTCTTCATGTCGATGTACTGGATCAGCGACAGCGGGTCGTCGGTCGGCGCGTTGTTCGCATAGCCGCGCATGACTTCCACCGCGCGGTAGCCCTGCAGCTTGCTCTTGAAACCGTCCGAGAACATGCCGCCGCGCACGCGGTCGTTGTTGATCGACACGCCGTGGAAGTAACCCTCGGTCAGGTCGCGCGCGAGTGCTTCGAAGGTGGTCTTGGCGCGGAACACGCGCGGCGCCCAGTCGGCCTTCGGATAGGCTTTGCCGAGCAGGCCGAATACCGGTTTGCGCAGCGCGAGCGGCAGCATCGAGCGCACGCGCTCTTCGCCCATCGCCATGCGGTGGCGGCGGTAGCCGGCAAAATTCTCGTCGCCGCCGTCGCCCGACAGTGCAACCGTCACGGTCTTGCGGGCCAGTTCGCAGACGCGGTAGGTCGGGATGGCCGAGCTGTCTGCATACGGTTCGTCGTACAGGCCGGCGAGCAGGTCGAGCAGGCCGTAATCGTCCTTGTCGACGATCTCGCTCTGGTGCTTCGTCTTGTAGCGCTCGGCCACCTGGCGCGCATAGGTCGACTCGTCGAAATCCGCTTCGTCGAAGCCGATCGAGCAGGTGTTTACCGGCTGGTTCGACAGGCCGGCCATCATCGCCACGATCGCGCTCGAATCGACGCCGCCCGACAGGAAGGCGCCGAGCGGCACGTCCGCTTCCATGTGGCTCTCGACCGCTTCACGCAGGCGGTGGATGGTTTCGCCCTCGATGTCGCCGTCGGTCATGCCGACATGCGGCGTGAACGGCACGTCCCAGTACTGCTTCGAGGCCGGCAGCGTGGCCATGCCCGGGGTCAAGGTCAGCGTGTGGCCCGGCAGCAGTTTATGGGCGCCGGTGAAAATCGTGCGCGGTTCCGGCACGTAGCCGTAGGCGAAATATTCCTCGACCGCGCAGGGGTCGATATCACGCACCAGGTTCGGCAGCGTGAGCAGGGATTTCAGTTCCGAGCCGAAGGCGAACATCCCGTCCGGCAGCAGCGCGTAGTGGAAAGGCTTGATGCCGAGGCGGTCGCGCGCCATGAACAGCACCTGTTTATTCCGGTCCCAGATCGCGAAGCCGAACATGCCGCGCAGGCGGTGCACGCACTCCTCGCCCCATTCTTCCCAGGCGTGGACGATGACTTCGGTGTCGCAGCGGGTGCGGAACTCGTGGCCCAGACCTTTCAGTTCCGTCATCAGGGCGCGGAAGTTGTAGATCTCGCCGTTGAATACGATGACCACACTGTGGTCTTCGTTGAACATCGGCTGCAGGCCCGAGGCGACGTCCATCACCGACAGGCGGCGGTGGCCGAAAGCGACGCCCGGCTCCAGGTGCAGGTCGCCCTCCGACGGACCACGGTGAAATTGCGAGTCGTTCATACGCTGCAGCAGGGCCGGGTCGATCGCTCGCCCGCCGCGCAGGTCAAAAATGCCAGTTATTCCGCACATGGTGTGATTGCTTGTTGAGGTGTTGTCTTGCTTTTGCAGAGGCGGTCGTAAAGGCCGAGATAAGCGGTCAGCATGGCCGCCATGCTATAGGAGTGTTCGATGCGCGCGCGCGCCGCGCGTCCGTGCGCCGTTGCGAGATCCGGGTTGCGCACGTAGGCGGCCAGCGCCTGCGCCAGCGCTTCCGGGTCGCCCGCCGGCACCAGCGTGCCGTTCTGGCCATGGGTCACGATTTCCGGGATGCCGCCGACGCGGCTCGCCACTACCGGCAGTTCGCTGGCCATGGCTTCCAACAAGGTCACCGGCGTGCCTTCGGCGATCGAGGGCAGGGCGAACAGCGAGAAGCCGCCCAGCACCGCGGCGACATCCGCATGCGCCCCGGCGAAGACGATGTCTGCGCCGGCACCGCTTGCGGCCGCCTGCGCTTCCAGCCGCGCGCGCAGCGGGCCGTCGCCGACCAGCACCAGGCGCAGTTTTTGATCCGGAATGCGCACCCGCAGGCGGGCGAAGGAGTCGATCAGGCCGGCGTGGTTCTTGACGTCCTGCAGGCGCCCGACCGCGCCGATGACGAAGGCGCCGTCCGCGCGCCAGGCAGCAGCTGCCGGGTTCACCGGCGCTCCGGCGTAAAAACGTTCGGTGTCGACGCCGTTGATGATGGTTTCCACCTTGCGCTGCGGCAGGCGCACGGTCGACTCGAGCCAGTGCGCGAGGTCGTTTGACACCGGCACGTAGCGGTCGATCACCTTCGCCAGCAGGCGCCGCAGCAGGTTGTGCTTGCGGTTCAGGCCTTGCGGGTCGGACGCGTCGCGGCCGTGCTCGGCGTGGATGCGCACCGGCACTCCGGCCAGCAGGGCGACCGCCTGGTATTCGATGGTGCCGAGATTATAGGTGTGCAGGATCGCCGGGCGCAGGCGGCGCAGGAGCTTGAACAGTGCCAGGTGCACCTCCGGCGCCAGTCCGGGTGCCTTGTGCAGGGCGAACAGCTCGACGTCGGGGCGCTGGATGCGCTCGGCGAAATCCGTGTAATCGGTCAGGCAGACGATCGCATGCCGGTAGCGCCCGGCCGGCATGCGGTTGATCGTGTCGACCAGCAGTGTTTCCAGGCCGCCGATGTCGAGGCGGTAGATCAGGTGCACCACAAGCGGGGCGGTGCGTTCAAGCGTTACCACAGCCATGCTTACCGTCCCCGCGTCGCCAGCAGCGTCGCCTCGATGGCGCCGCGACCGCGTTCGGCAAAGGCGCGCAACGCGGCGCGTGCCGCCTGCGGGTCGTCGTTCACGGGCGTTGCCAGCACCAGCAGCGCGCCATCGTCGCCATGGAACAGCAGCTTGGCCCGCGCCTGGTGCAGTTTGCCGACGACGTTGCTGGTCGTGTTCTGGCCATCGATCCACATCCAGTGCCAGACCAGCAGCGGACCGCCGGGACCGGCCAGGGTGCTTTCGCGCACGGCCAGTCCGCCTTCGACGCGGCCGCTGCTTGCGGTCGCATGCCAGGCATCCTTCGGGCCGGCCAGGCGGTTGAGCGAGCTGATCAGGTTTTTGCTCTTGTCCTGGTTGCGGTAGTACAGCACCTGCAGTTTGACCGGGCGGCTGCCTTGCGTGTACACACCGGCGACCCGGGCGTCCGGGGCCATGTAGTCCGGTTCCCAGCCCGGGAAGCGGGCGGCGCTGTCCAGGCCGGCCAGCTGCGGCAGGGCGAGCAGCACCGGCTGCGGATTGCGGTTGGCGCGCTCGTTGTACGCGGCAAAGGCCGGCCAGACGGCGGCCACGGCGACGATCGCCAGGGCCATCGGCAGCAGCGAGCGGGCAGGCGCGGCAGCGGAAAGCGGCGCGCCGGCACCGGCCGCTTGTGCATGCGGGGCGACCGGTGCCGGTGCTTCTTCCTGGCGCCAGTAGCTGCCGATCCAGAACATCAGGAACATCACGATGCCGAAGAACAGCCAGCCGTAGATCAGGTGGTCGACGCCGGTGGCCAGCTCCATGCCGCTCATGTGGCCGATCATGACGATCATGTAGGCGCGCAAGCCGTTGGCGATGATCGGCACGATCACGGACAGGCCGATGAACAGCGCGCGCCGCGTCGTCGAGCGGTAGGTCAGGTAGGCGTACAGGCAGCCGAGGGTGATCGAGGAGATCAGGTAGCGCACGCCGCTGCAGGCTTCGACGACCGACCAGCTGCCGGTAGGCAGGTCGAAGCGGGTGCCGTTGCGCAGCACCGGGATACCGGTCATCTGCACCGCCCAGACCGTGAAGTCGGCGGTGATGCCGATCAGCGGATCGACGAAGACTTCGCCGAAGGGCACGGCGAACAGCAGGAACAGCAGCGGGAAGGTCAGCGAGCCGGCCAGGCGCCGGCCCAGCAGGGCAAAAGCGGCCAGCGGGAACATCGCGACGAACGCGTATTGCATTACCACCTGGACGCCGGCGATGCGCGCGGCGAGCCAGCCGGCGCCGGCGACGGCGAGCAGGGCCAGTGCCGGCCAGGCCGGCTGCGCGGGAATGGCCGAAAAATTGGCGCGCCGGCGCCAGATCAGCCACAGGCTGATCGGCACGATGGCGTAGCCGTGGGCGAAGGTTTCCGAGCTGTTCCAGACGTCGACGATCGAGCGTGCGGTATCCCAGTAGAGCACCAGCGGCGCGAGCAGCGCCAGGACGATCAGGAGCAGGCTGGATGTGGCAAGTGGGCGAGCGGAGGTGGCGGTCACCCCCGGTGGCGGTTTCAGGAACATTCCAGTCGCTCCCCGATGCAGGCCAGGTTGCTCGGCCAGCTGTATTGGCGTTCGACGCAGGTGCGGGCGGCGTGCCCCATCACGTCCTGGCGCGCGTGCAGCATGCCGCTGACCGCTTCGACAAAGGCCTCGGCGCCGTCGGCCAGTACCAGCTCCGCACCCGGCCTGGCCTCGATGCCTTCGAGCGCCTGCGGCGACACCACGACCGGGGTCGCCATCGCCATTGCTTCGAGCACCTTGTTCTGGATGCCGCGCGCGATGCGCAGCGGTGCCACCGACGCCTGGGCGTGCGCGATGTACGGACGCACGTCCGGCACGGTGCCGGTCACGGTCACGCCGGGGAGGTTGCCCAGGTCGCGCACGGCCTGGGTCGGGCGGGCGCCGACGATGTAGAAGCGCAGGTCGGCGAAACGGGTGCGCAACTGCGGCAGCACCTCGCTCGAGAACCACTGGACCGCGTCCACGTTCGGCCAGTAATCCATGGCGCCGGTGAACACGATCGCGCGTTCGCCCGCCGGGTAGGGATTAGCGTACTCGGTGTGCGGGCTGAAGTAATCGGTGTCGACGCCGTTGTTGAAGAAGCCGATGCGCGCGCTGCTTTCCGGCGCCAGGTCGCGAAACAGCGCCGCTTCCGGCGCCGAGACGAACAGCGAGGCGTCGTAGTCGCGCGCGACGCGGCGTTCATACGATAACAGCTGGCGCGCCTCGTGGCGGTACAGCCAGCTCATCGGCCAGGATTTCTGGTCGGCGTACTGCCGCCATTTATCCGAATCGACGTCGCAGAAATCGACCACGCGGCGCGCCTGCGGGTATTTGTCGGCGTACTGCGCCATCGCCGACGAGAACACCAGCACGCGCGAGATATTGTGGCGAGCGACAGTGGCGTCCACCCAACGTTCCAGGCTGGCGTCGCGGTAGTAGTCGAGCGACAGCGAACGGTTTTTCAGCAGGGCGCCCAGGCTGCGCACGCGCGCCAGCGTCGGATTGAGCGGCGCGAAATGGCTGCTCGCGCACATCGCCTCGACCTTCGGCACGTGCTGCCAGTCGTCGGCGTCGTCCACAAACGTAGCGAGATGGACGCGGTACTGCCCTGCCAGGTGCTTGAGCAGGTGGTACGAGCGGATCTTGTCGCCCTTGTTCGGCGGGTAAGGGATCCGGTGGATCAATAGCAGCAGGTCTTCCACGGATTACCCCAGGTTGCGGACGATGTGTGGCCCGATCAGGTTTGCCAGTGGGATTGGCAACTTTTTCCACATCTTGATGAAGAGCTGGTATTTCGGGTTCAGCGGGTTATTATCGGGCAACGCATCGGCGCCGTACAGCTTGTATTCGTAAGGCAGGTGCTGGGCCGTGAAACCCCAGTTCTTCTTGAAGTCGTAGGCGCCGGTGCCGAGCTTGCTGCGGCCGAAATCGAACAGGCGGCAACCACGCGCGGCAGCTGCCTGCATCAGGTTCCAGTACATGAAGTCGTTGCCCGCCACTTCGCGCGCCAGGTCCATGCCGCCGCCGTAGTAGGGCACGACTTCGTCGCGCCAGTAGAAGCTCAGTACCGAGCCGACCAGGCGGCCGTCATCGGTGACGATGGTGCGCACTTCGCACTCGTCGCCGAACTCTTTTTGCAAGAGCGCGAAATACTTTTTCGGGAACACCGGGGTGCCGAGGCGGTGCACGCTGTGCGAGTAGGCCGTGAACAGGCGATCGACATGGTTGTCGACTTCGCCGCGCAGGCCGAGCTTGATCCCTTTACGGACCATCGCGCGCTGCTTGCGCGGGATCGCGTTCAGGTTTTCCTCGTCGTCGCCCGAGATCTCCTTGCGGAAGGTGACGTACAGCTCTTTCGTGTGCCAGGAGGCGTCGCCCGGGTGCGCGCGTTCCATGCCGCGGTATTCGAGGTGGCCGACGCCGAGTTCGCGCGCCAGCTTGTCGGCGGCGCCGTCGAGCAGCGCGCGTGCGCCGTCGCCGATCGCGGCCACGCCGCCGTACACGCAGAAGGGCATCGCGCCCAGCGAGTGGCCGAACAGGCGGCTCTTGATCTGCGCCAGCGGCAGCACGCCCTGGATCTGGCCGTCCTGTTCCACGTAATAGAACCAGGTCTTGATGCCGAAGGACTGCTCGATCACCGGCTGCCAGCCGGACAAGTGGAAGAAGGTGGCATCCGGGCAGCTGCGGACGAAGGCGTCCCAGCGGGCCCGGTCTTGCGGTTTCAACAGGTGCAGGGTGGCTGGGGAAGAGGACGGCACGGCATGCGCGCGCCCCGCCCGCATGACCTGCGAGTTTTCAATAATCGAATTCATGGCTTGTTCAGGAAAATGCGGTCCATCCGGTCCCACGCGAAATCGCGGGCAAGGGCGGCGAGGCGCCCTTCCATGCGATCGAGGTTGATGTAGTGGCGGAAGCGCGACTTGGCATCCAGGCCTTGCGGGCGCGGCTGGCCAGGATCGACTTCCCACGGGTGGAAGTAAAACAGCGCCGGCTCGGCATCGAGCTCGTTGACGCGCTTGACCATCCAGCGCGACAGCGCGTACGGCAGCAGGCGGAAGTAACCGCCGCCGCCGGCCGGCAGCTTGCGCCCGCCCAGCATCGCGGTCGTGATCGGGATTTCCAGCAGGCCGTCCGGGCCGTTCGGATAAAAGGCGAAGCGCGGCGCGTCCGGCATGCCGTAGTGGTCATGGGCGATCGGGTAGATGCTCGAGCTGTAGCGATAACCCGCTTCCGTCAAGGCTTCGAGCGCCCACAGGTTGCCATGGCCGATCGAGAAGCTCGGTGCGCGGTAGCCGATCACTTGCTGGCCGCCGATGTCTTCCAGCAGCGCTTTCGCGGAGCGGATGTCGTTGTCGAACTCCGCGCGGTTCTGGTCGGATGCGCGCTGGTGGCCATAGCCGTGGCTGGCCAGTTCATGGCCGGCGGCGACGATGCGGCGCACCATTTGCGGATAGCGTTCGGCGATCCAGCCGAGCGTAAAGAACGTCGCCTTGACGTCGTTTTTCTCGAACAGCGCCAGGATGCGTTCGATGTTGGCCTCGACGCGGCATTCGCGCGTCGGCCAGCTGTCGCGGCTGATGTAGGGAGCGAATGCCGAGACCTGGAAATAGTCTTCGACGTCGCAGGTCATGGCATTGCGGATGCGCTCGCCCGGCTGGCGCTGCGGCCGGGCTGCTGGGGTCTGCATCTTCATTCCTGGGTGTCCACGGGTTGTGCCGCCTGCACCCCTTGCGGGTTGGCGACGATTTTTTTCAGGATCGACAGCACCGAGACGACCGATTTCTCGAGGCGCATCATGCGCTCGTCGAGCACTTCGATGCTGTCGCGGCGTTCGCCCATGTGGCCCATGCCGTCGGCCAGCAGCTGGCCGTTCATTGCCGCGCCGGTAGCCGGTGTGTTCATGATCTCGGGCTGCTGGAATTCTTCGCTGATGTCGCCGATCACCGTCTGGATGTGCTCGCCGGTGAAGTGGTGCAGCTCTTCCAGGTAGCCCATCAGCAGCACGCGGTCGAGCAGCGTGTTGGTCTTGCGCGGAATCCCGCCTGTGTAGCCGAAAATGGCGGCATGGGCGTCGTCGTCGAAACTCGGGTCGCCGTTCCAGCCGACCGTGTGCAGGCGGTGTTCGATATAGGCGCGGGTTTCCTGCGCATCCATCGGGCCCAGGTGGTAGCTGGCGATGACGCGCTGGCGCAGCTGCTGCATGCCGGGGCTGTGCAGGGTGCCGCGGAATTCCGGCTGGCCGAGCAGGAAGGTCTGCAGCAGGGATTTTTCGTCGGTCTGGAAGTTCGACAGCATGCGCAGTTCTTCCACCGTCTTCGGGTTCAGGTTCTGCGCTTCGTCGATCACGAGCAGGGCACGCTTGCCCTGGCGGTCGACGTTGTGCAGGAACTGCTCGAGGCGGGTCAGGAGGTCGGTCTTGGTCGCGCCTTCATGGGGCAGGCCAAAGCTCGATGCCACCATGCGCAGCGTGTCGTCCGGATCCAGGTGGGTGTTGACAATGTGGGCGGCGACGATCTGCTCGTGCGTCAACTTGTTGAACAGGTTGCGCACCAGCGTGGTCTTGCCGGCGCCGACTTCGCCGGTCACGACGATGAAGCCCTCGCCCTGCGACAGGCCGTACTCGAGGTAGGCCATGGCGCGCTTGTGGCCTTTGCTGCCAAAGAAAAAGTGCGGGTCGGGGCGCAGCTGGAAAGGCTTGGCGGTGAAGCCATAATATGATTCGTACATCGTGTCACTCCACTTAAAGCTCGGCTGATAGGGTGGCGCTGATCGAATTGGCGTAATAGTGCCTGCTGGTAAGGCCGTGCTCGCCGCGCGCGTGGCGCAGCTCGACGACGCCTTGCATCTTGCGGCTGAAAATCTGCCTCATGCCCATGCTGAGCGTTTGCTGGGACCGTACGATGTCGGTATCCAGGTTACGCGAGCGCGTCGCCGTCAGGCCCGCCGTCGCGCTGGTCTTGGTGTTCAGCCGGTAGCTGTGGGCGATGTTGAAGCCGACCTGGCGCACGTTGTTGTTGAGTGCGAACAGCTCGCTGCCGACCAGGCTGTTGTCGGCCTCGCCCGTGGACAGCACAACCCGCTCGCTGGCAAACGCCGACAGGACCGTGCTGTGGGTGCTCCAGTTGTAGACCATAGACGCCCGCGCCTGCTTCTGGCGGAAGTAGCGGTTGGTCAGGTAGTTCACTTCTTCGATCAGGGTCGGCGGCAGGCCGGTGACGCGCAGGTAGGCGTCGATCGCCTCGCGCCGCGCGAACGCATCGGGAATCGTCACGGCGAACAGCGAATCGAGCATGCCCGCGGTGTCGAGCGCCGTCGGCAGTGCAAACTGCGCACGGGTGGTCGTCACGTTGTCCGAGTAGGTCAGACTGGTGACGGTATGGCGGCTGCGGTGCGAGGCCAGCAACGCGCCGGTCTTGCCCAGGAAGTGGCGCCCGGCCTCGACATCAAGCCTGGTGCGGCCCGTCGGCCGCCAGTCGAATCCGGCCGACCAGCTTTTCCCTTCGGTGCGTCCGCCCAGGGAATTGAAGTCGTAGCTGTCGTAGCCGCCGCTGGCGGTCAGCCGCAGCGTGCGGTTGAGGCGATAGTTCAGCCTCAGCTTGGCGTTTTCCGACGCGGAGTCGGGGAATTGTTTGTTGTCGACGTCCTGGCGCGCATAGCTCAGGTTCCAGCCCAGGTCCTCCCATGAGCGTCCGCTTGCCAGGGTGAACGACGGACCGTGGGCGGTGCTGCTGCCATAGCGCGACCGGTCGGCTTCGACGCCGTTCAGGGTGTAGCGCAGCGTCGCGTAGGCAAAGTTGCCGAAGCGCTGGTTGATATTCGGGCTGATGCTCCAGGTGCTGACGTCGGCGACGTTCTCGTTGCTGTAGCGGGCTTCCTTGCCCAGCAGGCCGAAGGCCGAGATCGCTTGCGTGCTGCTGCGCGCGCTCGCGTCGACGTACATGAATTCGTCGATCACCTTCAGGCGGCCGGCCGCGTCGTACTGGACGCGGTTCCTGCGCGAGGTGCCGCGGCCGCCGCCGATGTAGCCGAACAGCGAGGCGCTCGCGTTGACGCTCCCCTGCACCCACCGGTTCTGGCCGTAAGCGCTGATCCCGGGCATGACCTCGGTAATCAGGCGGGCATTCCTGTTCGTGCTGCCACGGTTGGCGTTATCGGTGAAGGTTTCGGTAATCGACAGCGATGGCGTCACGCGCCACTGGGCCTGGGCCGGCAGCACCACCAGCAGCGCCGCTGCCAGCGGCAGAAGCCGTGGCAGCCTGCCGATGATCTGCTTAGCCGTAGTTGTAGTCATACTTCTCTTCGATCCCCGGGATGTCCCGCGCCTTGTTATAGATGAGGTTAACGTTATTGCAGCCCTCGAGCTGGCGCAGCGATTCCTTGACCGCCTGCTGGGTCGTGCCCTGGGCCTCGACTACCATCACGATCTGGCCCATGTGGCTCGCCAGGACGCGCGATTCGCTTGTCAGCAGCAACGGCGGCGAATCGAAAATGATGACGCGGTCCGGATAGCGGTGGGCGATCTCGTTGACCAGGTTGCTCATTGTCGAACTGGCCAGCAGTTCGGTGGCACGCGGCGTGCTGGTGCCGGCCGGCAGGATGCTCAGCGTGTCGACGTTGGTGCGCAGCATCACGTCCGACAGGTCGAGCTTGTCGTCGACGAGGATGTCCATCAGGCCGCGTTCGGCCGGCAGGCCAAGCGTGCGCAGCACCGAAGGGCGGGCGACGTCGGCGTCGACCAGCAGCACCGTGTGGTCGAGTTCCATCGCGATGCTCATCGCCAGGTTGATCGCGCAATACGTCTTGCCTTCGCCCGGCAGCGAGCTGGTGATCATGATCAGGTTGTTCGGGCGCGCGCCCTTGGCCTGGCTGAAGGCGCGCTGCAGCAGCGGGCGCTTGATGACGCGGAAGTCTTCGAGCAGGCTGGTGCGGCCGCTGGCGGCCGTCACCAGGCCCGCTTCGCGCATCGCCGCCAGGTCGAGTTCGACCTTGCGGGTGCCCGGCTTCGGGGGCGTCATGCGCGGCGACTCGAGGTGTGGCTCGGTGCGTCCGGCGCGTGCCGGCGCCGCAGGGGAGGCGACCGCCGGGGAGGCGGCAGCAGCGGGGGGAACAGGGTTGACAGGCGCCGCATGCGGTTGCAGCACGACCACCTGGTCGTCGTGTTCGACAACGACAGGGGCCGGCGCTTGCACGCGGGTGTGGTCAATGCGGCTGGCCGCTTTTTCGATAATGCTCACATTCGCTCCTAATATTGTTCCGTTACGGCGTGCGGTGCGCGGCTTACGCCGCCGACCCGGCCAGCATGGCGGCTACGCCGACGCCGTAGGCGCCAAACAGCACCAGCAGGGCAGCGCCGAGGCCGAACAGGCGGCGCTTGCGCATCACCTTCTGGCTGCCGGTCCAGTGCATGTTGATCGATCCGAGTACCGGGACGCCCGTCGTTTCGCGCAGTGCCGCATGGCTCAGGAAGGTCGGACGTACCTGGGCCATCAGGAAGGCGCAGACCAGGCCGGCGAGCAGGGCGGCGCCGAACACGGCCGAGAACAGTGCCAGGCGGTTCGGGCCGGACGCTGTCGTGGGTACCAGCGGCGGCTCGACCACGCGGAAGGTCATCATGTTCGTGGCCGAGGTCAGGTCGCCGGACAACCTGGCCTGTTCGCGGCGCTGGACCAGCTGCTGGTAGTTTTCGCGGTTGACTTCGTAATCACGGTTCAGCTGGACCAGCTGGGCCTCGACTTCCGGCGCCGTCGTGCTCTGGGTGCGCAGGGTCGCCACGCGGTTCGAATATTCGTTGACACGGGCACGCAGGGCGGCCACGCGCGATTCGGCATCCGACAGCGACACGGTCAACTGCTGCATCATCGGGCTGGCGGCGGCAATTGCGGGGTCGGGCCGGCTCTTCTTCGCCGCTTCCTTCTTCTGGACCTGGAGCTGCTCGACCAAGCGCTTGGTGCCGATGATGTCCGGATGCTGTTCGGTGTATTGCAGGCGCAGCGTGTCGAGGTTCTTCTGGGCGGCGGCAAGGCGGCTTTCCAGTTCCGGATCGACCACGGTACCGCTGCTGGTGACGGCGCCGCCACCAGTGGCCATGCGGCGACGGATCGCGCTGGCTGACTGCTCGGCCTCGGCCAGCTCCAGGCGTGCCTGGCTCAGGGCGTTGTCGGCGGACGCAACCTTGCTGCCGAAATCGCCGCCATTCGGCAGCAAGCCCATGTTCTTGATCTTGAATTCCTTCAACCTGTTCTCGGCCGCGGCTAGCTTTTCCTCGGTGTTGCGGATCTGGTCGTCGATGAACACGATCGCCTTGTCGGATTCCTGCTTCTTGCCACCGAAACTGCCTTCCATGAAGATCGTCAGCAGCGACTGGACCACGTCCTTGGCCAGTTTCGGATCGGTCGAGGTGTAGCTGATGGTATAGATGTCGTCGCGATTGGTACCGGCCATGGTGATCTTCGACATCAGCTCGTCGACCATCCGTTCTTTTTCGTTGGCGGTCGTTGCCTTCACGTCGAGATCGGTATCACGCATCACCTTTTCAACGTTCGGGCGGCTAATCAAGGTCTGGCGCATGAACGCGACCTGTTGCTGCACGTTCGGCAGGGTGGTCATGCCGGCCAGCAGCGGCTTGAGGATACTCTGCGTGTCGACATAGACGCGCGCCGAGCTTTCGTACTGGTTCGGCAGCTTGAGCACGACTGCCCAGCCGATCAGCGCCACCAACCAGGTGATGGCTACTGCATGCCAACGGTATTTACCGATGGCCTTAAGGAAATTCAGGATTAGGGCTGTTATCTCTGCCATCTCATCAGTCTCGCCATGAGTGCCTGGCAGGAAGCCAGGCACGAACATTCAATAAAAGAACACGCATCATCGCTTGTAGTTTGTGCAATTGCAATTGCATGCCGGAAAATCGTGCTAATAAACGCCTTGCATAGAACGCGTTACAACACAAATTCCAAACTGCAACGCCGAAAACGGGCACTGGCTGGTGTCTGAAGCGCTATTATTGCCGCCAGACAAACTTCCACACACGTAAAATGTTGCGTTTCATTAATGTACTACTAGAAGCAATTCGTCCCGGACTTGAGTCCCGAACAGCGTCTTTGCTTAACATCAAGCCGAGGTATTGTAATATTGAAATTGCAAAAGGGCCTGCACGATTGATTCCCTCCCGAAATAATGAGTGCAAACTGAATAAGGTATTGCTGCACCGCCGCATGCTCACCACGTGCGCCGGCCTGGCGCTGGCTGCGCTAACGGCTGCCCCCGCCCATGCCGACGGACTGACGCGCACGATCACCGCCATCAAGCCCTCGGTCGTCGGTGTGGGCACCTTCCTCAAGACCCGCAGCCCGTCGGTCATGTTTACGGGTACCGGTTTTGCCGTCGGCGATGGGCTCTCCATCATCACGAATGCGCACGTGGTGCCGGCCGTGCTCGACGGCGCGAAGATGGAAGAGCTGGGCGTGGTGGTCGGCGCTGGCCGCGAGTTCAGCTTCCGCCCGGCGCGCCTGGTGGCGCTCGACCGCGGGCGCGACCTGGCGCACCTGCGCTTGACTAGCGGGGCGCCGCTGCCGGCGCTGGCGCTGGGCGATTCGCGCGCCGCGCTCGAAGGGCAGGCGCTGGCGTTTACCGGCTTTCCCCTCGGGATGGTGCTGGGACTGAACCATGTCACGCACCGCGCGATGCTGTCGGCGGTGACGCCGATCGTCATCCCGTCGATGAGTTCGCGCGGGCTCGATGCGCGCGCCATCACGCAGCTGCAGCGCGACCCCCTCAAGATCTTCCAGCTCGACGGCACGGCCTATCCCGGCAACAGCGGCAGCCCCGTGTACGACCCGGAGACCGGCGCCGTGCTCGGGGTGATCAATATGGTGTTCGTCAAGGGACTGAAGGAAAACGCGATTAGCAGTCCCAGCGGCATCAGCTATGCGATCCCGGTTCAGTACGTGCAGGAGCTGTTGCAGCGAAAGTAAAAAAATGAAATATTTCAATCGTGCACGCCTTATTGGCTCCCATGATTACGATACAATACGCCGGTTTGATGGCTAAATAACAATTTTTAATTTGCAATAACAACAGTTTGGCGATGCCGCCACTGCTTGTCGTGAAGGGGAATGAAGTGAGCAAGATCATGACGAATCTGACGAAACTGGCCCTGGCTTCGGCCTGTGCCCTGACCTTGTCCGGCTGCGCAGTGTGGGACAAGTTCCGGTCGCCGTCGCAGTCGGCCGTGTCGATGGCGGGCGTGGTACCAGCCGACTACCTGATTGGCCCGGGCGATGCCGTCAATATCATCGTCTGGCGCAATCCGGAAGTGTCGATGTCGGTGCCGGTCCGCCCGGACGGCAAGATCACGACCCCGCTGGTCGAAGACCTGCCGGCGGCGGGGAAAACCTCGACCGAGCTGGCGCGTGATATCGAAAAGGCACTGGCAAAGTTCATCCAGCAACCGGTCGTGACCGTCGTCGTCACCGGTTTCGTCGGCAACTACGGCGAGCAGATCCGCGTGATCGGCCAGGCCGCCAAGCCGCAAGCCCTGCCGTACCGCCGCGACATGTCGCTGATGGACGTCCTGATCGCCGTCGGCGGCGTCACCGAGTTCGCCTCGGGCAATCGCGCCAGCATCATCCGCACGGTCGATGGCCGGCAGCAAAAGCTGAATGTGCGCCTTGACGACCTGATCAAGGATGGCGACATCTCGGCCAACATGCCGATGCGCCCGGGCGACATCCTGGTGATCCCGGAGAGCTTCTTCTAAACCTCGATACTGTCGGGTTTTCTTACAACGGCGCCTCAGGGCGCCGTTTGTCATTGAAGGGCCCCTGGTTGATACCTGCAATCCTGCCGGCGGCACGCGCTCCGGCTGCGCACGCGCTGCTGTATATATGCACTGCCACCGGCGCGTGGCGCCAACAGGGCCACCATGCCACCTGCTTCAGCAAACCTTCATGTCGCCGCGGGCACGCGCCGGACTGTCAGGCGCGTGCTGCCGAGGGTGGCGTAGGAGCGTTCTTACAAAGCCACGGGAGGATTTTGTAGGAGCAACATTGTTAACTATTTCTTATAATAAAACAAAGATTCCTAAGAACATTGTAATAGAAAAATATGCTGTCGATATACTTTACAAGGGCATTGATCGGGGTCTAGATGCGTGCATTAAGTATCTGATTTTTAAAGAAAATCAAAAGCTGGCACAGCGCTTGCTAATAGGTGAGTGTGTTTGCCCAACCGATCAACTCCACTGAGGAATAGAATCATGAACTTTATGAAGAAACTGGCTTGCGCCGCCGCTGTTGCAATGTCCTTCGCTGGTGCCGCTAACGCGGAAGTCGTGCTGAACGACTGGGTCTTCAATCCAGGCGGTACCGGCTATGCAAACGGCCAGGAAGTCAATGAATACCTGGACGTGAACGGCAACGCCTTCATCCAGCTGACCCCAACCGGCGGCTCGAGCTTCACCTTCACCGAACACGCTGTGTTCAACATCGTCCAGGCTGACAGCAACGGCCAGCTGTTCCCAGTGAACTTCCCAGGCGGCAACATCAGCGCAACCTTCGAAGCGACCGGTCGCGGTAACTTCAGCGGCGCCTTCACCTTCACCGGTGGCACCATCCGCATGTACCAGAACCCGACCAATGGCCAGTACGGCACTGAGGCCGGCATCTACGGCGCGAACCTGGGCAACGAGATCGCTTCGTTCAACGTGCTGGCCGGCGGCGGGGGCGAAGTCGATGCAAGCGGCTCCCCAGTCAACAACGGTCAAGTGACCGTGCTGGCACAAGCCACCCAGATGGACGCTGGTTACTTCTTCCGTGGCAATGGCCAGGACCTGTCGCTGGAAGACATCATGGCCTTCGCCTTCACCAATGCCAACACCGTCGGTGAGCCGACCGCCCGCCTGGTGAACGAAGTCGCTTGCCAATACGCAGGCTTTACCGGCAACGGTTGCAACGGCAGCGCCTACGGCAACACCCCTGGCGCGTTCTTCGTCTCGAACAACGGCCAGTTCAAGCTGGCTGAAGTTCCAGAGCCAGGTTCGCTGGCCCTGTTCGGTATCGCGATGCTGGGTGCTGGCGTTGTCAGCCGCAAGCGCGCCAAGAAGGCCTGATTCGCCTCCTGAACGCAGTAGAGTTGGATGAAAAGAGCGGGCTTGCCCGCTCTTTTTCTTTGGCCGCTCGGTTTTGCGTATGGTTATGCCATAGCAAATAGGAATCGGTTTTCTTTACAGTCGAGTTCGCTTAGCATGAATAAAAATTATTAAGTCGTTGATTTTTAAGTACTTTACATAGCTGGCACGATGATTGCTTATATCTAAGCAGAACGCCCACTTGATCAACCTTAATAAAGAATCCTAATCATGAAATTCCTGAAAAAACTCGCTTGCGCTACCGCTGTTGCAATGTCCTTCGCTGGCGCCGCCAGCGCGGAAGTCGTGCTGAACGACTGGGTCTTCAATCCAGCCGGTACCGGCTTCGCAAACGGCCAGGAAATCAACGAATACCTGGACGTGAACGGCAATGCCTTCATCCAGCTGACCCCAACCGGCGGCTCGAGCTTCACCTTCACCGAACACGCTGTGTTCAACATCGTCCAGGCTGACAGCAACGGCCAGCTGTTCCCAGTGAACTTCCCAGGCGGCAACATCAGCGCAACCTTCGAAGCCACCGGTCGCGGTAACTTCAGCGGCGCCTTCACCTTCACCGGTGGCACCATCCGCATGTACCAGAATCCGACCAACGGCCAGTACGGCACCACCGCTGGCGTGTACGGCGCTAACCTGGGCAACGAGATCGCCTCGTTCAACGTGCTGGCCGGCGGCGGCGGTGAAGTCGATGCAAGCGGCTCGCCAGTGAACAACGGCCAGGTCAGCGTGCTGGCAGAAGTCACCAGCATGGACGCTGGTTACTTCTTCCGCGGCAACGGCAATGACCTGTCGCTGGAAGACATCATGGCCTTCGCCTTCACCAACGCCAACACCGTCGGCGAGCCGACCAACCGTCTGGTGAGCGAAGTTGCTTGCCAATACGCCGGCTTCACTGGCGCCGGCTGCAACGGCACCGCCTACGGCAACACCGCCGGCGCGTTCTTCGTCTCGAACAACGGCCAGTTCAAGCTGGCTGAAGTTCCAGAGCCAGGTTCGCTGGCCCTGTTCGGCATCGCGATGCTGGGTGCTGGCGTCATCAGCCGCAAGCGCGCCAAGCAGGCTTAATTGCCTCCTGAACGCAGTATAGTTGGATGAAAAGAGCGGGCTTGCCCGCTCTTTTTTATTGGCTGTCCGGTTTCAGGCCGGGATCCAAAATGAAAAAGCGGCGGCGACCTCGATGGTCGCCGCCGCTTCTTTTTCTGGGCGGATCGCTTGCCCTGACTGCGTCAGCGCTTCATCAGTTCGGCCAGCGGCCGGCGCACCGAGCGCGCGTCGGGGGCAGGGCCGTAGCCGAGGCGTCCCATGTACACCGGGAACAGGTCATCGTTGAAGATCAGCGCCTCGGTCTGGCCTTGCAATGCCCGGGCGGCGGCTTCCAGCTTCGGCTCGGCCGTGAAACGCGTGCCTTCGCGCGCGTATTTCGAAAAAATCAGGGGCGTCATTTCCGGCTGCATGTACAGCCCGAGCGTGGTCATGGTCAGCCAGAAGCGCTGCAGGGCGCGGCCGGCGGCCACGTAATCGTCGATCGACTGCGGCGCGCGATGGGCCTTGAGCACGAAGTGGGCGGCGCAGGCCAGGCCGGGCGCCAGGTCCATCTGCAGGCGCGGCGCCCAGGTGCCCATCAGCGTGTTGACGGTGGCCATGCGGCGCCAGCTCACCATCGCCCATTTCATCAGGTGCAGGGTCATCGTGTCGACGCCGAGCGCACCGGCCGGTACCTTGTCCGGGCTGTGCCTGCGGTTTTCCCAGTCGATGATGCTGCGGTGCGTCTCGAAGGCCTCGGGCATCGTCAAGCGCAGCCGGGCATTATTGAACATCAGCCTGGCGGCCTGCCATTTCTGGTCGCGGGTTTCCAGCCAGGTGAGGGAATAGTCGGGCGCCACGGTCGACGCCAGCACGCGCTTGTGCTCGGCGGTGAGCGGCGTGGTGCGCATCGGCCGGCGCTGTACCGTGCGCTTGTCGATGACGTCGATCAGGGGGCTGCGCGCCACGCCGGGGTCGGCGGCGAAGCGCACGTCGAACACCGGGTGCGTCTCGCGCTCGCCCGCGCGGCGCTGGGCGTCGGCG
Source organism: Massilia niabensis (assembly GCF_042655085.1). NCBI lineage: Bacteria > Pseudomonadati > Pseudomonadota > Betaproteobacteria > Burkholderiales > Oxalobacteraceae > Massilia > Massilia niabensis. Next base: position 514,896 of record NZ_JBHSMU010000009.1, read on the forward strand.
CGCAGCCCCTGGCCGCTGGCGGCAATCGCGATGGTCTCGAGCAGGGTGCCGAAGGCGATCTGGCTCGGATGGCCGTCGAGGTCGTAGACGCAATGGTCGCGCGTGTCGTAGGCATGCACGGCAAGGTGGTCGGGCGCGACAATCTCGAAGCGCCAGGTCTGCATGTTGTCGCCGCTGGGCGCCCAGCGCGCCAGCTCCAGGATCTGTTCGATCTGTGTACTCATCGTGTTGCTCCCGCAGCGGCCAGGTCGGCAGCGGCCAGGTCTTTGGCCAGCTGCTTCTTGCCGATCTTGATCATCAGGCGATGCAAGGGGTTGCGATTGCCGCCCGGGCGCCAGGTGCGCACCAGCTTGTTACGGTAGGCATCGAACTGGATGCCCCAGGGGGCTGCCAGCACGCGTCCGCGGCCGAGCAGGATCTTGAGTGCCTCGGTACCCATCACGCCGGCGCACAGCTGGCAGGCCATGATGGTCGAGGGACCGCGGCGCTCGACGAAATTGACGGCCTCGGGCAGCACCAGGTAGGGGCGGTGCAGCCCGGCCGGCGCCAGGCCGACGACGAAGTGGACGGCCTTGTCCGTTTCCGGCAGGTCGCCCCACTGGAAGTATTCCTCGAACGTCATTTGTCCCGGCAGGAAGTTAAGCAGCGCCGCGCCCATGCCGAGCGGGGCGACAGTACTGGCCGGAATGCCGAGCCGGGCGCACAGCGCAAAGGTTTTCTGGCGGATCTCGAAAGCGAAGAAATCGAGCGCGTCGACATACATGTCGGCGCCCTCCAGGAAGGCGTTCAGGTTGGCGTCGTTGATACCCTGGTCGAACACCTCGACTTCGCACTCGGGATTGACGTCGAGCAGCATGCGGCGGATGACCTCGACCTTGGGCTGGCCCAGGGTGGACACCATCGCGCCGACCTGGCGATTGAAGTTCGGGACATCGAAGGTGTCGAAATCGGCAATTCGGAATTTGGTAATGCCGAGCCGGGCCAGGGTGAGCGCATGCACGCCGCCGACCCCGCCGCCGCCCGCGATCGCAACCCGCTTGTTTCGCAACCGCGCCTGCTCCTCTCGGGTTACCCAGCCAATATTTCGAGAAAAAGCCTGCTCATAGCGAAAAGGAGTGGTCATGTGATGAAGCGGTAAAGCGGTGGGAAATGAAGCGCCATCCATGTGCACCATGGCGATGCGCGGTCCTGCTGCGCAATCGGATATTGCCTGGTGCACCAGCCTGGCGCGTTGTTTTGATGCGCCGGAGCGGGACCCCGGCGTCGGGAAGTGTTACGCAACCTGCTGTTCGTCGATGCGGCGCAGGCGGTTGATAATACCTTGCTCTTCGCGTGCCGAGAAAAAATAGGGGTAAAACGAGCGTTCGGTCGTGGTTTCGCTGAACGTGCCGCCGAATTTTTTGATCTGCTCGGTGACGTAGGACAGCTCGATCCGCAGCAGATACGCCGGCGCATTCACGCGCGGGTTTTCCTTCAAATCGCCTTCGCGTTTGAATCCGAGCATGTGCTCGTAAAAGCGCCGATGGCGCGGATTGACTTCGATGACGATATCGGTGCAGTCGTGGATATCGCGGGCGTAAATGACAGCGAGGTGAAACAGGTTGGCCAGCGAGGTTTTGGAGCGGACCGTCGGGTCAAATGCGAGCTTCGTGAATTCGCACAGCTTCGCCCCGCGTGCGCGTTGCGCGTCGAGTTCGTCCTTGAAAATCTGATCGGCCATCAGGCCGATCGGCGAGTCGATACCGAGCGTCAGGGTGCCTACCACTTCGCCTTTATCAGTGGCGGTCAGGGTAATGCGATTGGGATCGTCGCTGAACTGGTGCGAGCCAGCATAGCCGCGCCAAGCATACATCTTGTTGACCAGCATGCTGGCCGAATTGCGTCCTTTTGCCGTATCGGTAAGCCGGATTCCGTATGAATCTTGGTTCACGATAACATCCTCTAATTCTGAGTTCGCTAGTTTATCGCGATCCTCTGACACATGAGCGTTCGATAGAAATTCGGTGGAATGCTCTTCACGTTCCTGCAAATCGTCGGGATTCGTCATCGCGGCACACCCTCGTTCTGACGCGCCGCCTTGCGCAGACGGCGCCTTTTGGCATTTGCCGCACTCTATTCGCCAGGGCGAAAGGTGCGGTCCTCTTGGTTTTTTATGTCCTACAGATAGTAGACGGTTATAAAGTTTTAAGCAACGAACGCGCATCTTCCAGCTGAGCGAATGAACGGTTTTGCGCCAGCAGCGTTTCAAGCTCCTTGCGCGCGCCATTCTTGTCCCCGGATTTATGCAGGCCGACCGCCACGTGATAACGGATTTCAGGCGACGCCGGCGTTCCCGCCAGGGCTTTTTGCAACAGTGGCAGTCCGCGCGCGGTATTACCCTGTTCGACCAGCATCCAGCCCAGCGTGTCCATCACGGCGGCGTTGTTCGGCGCCGCCTTGTACGCCTGTTCGGCCGTGGCCAGCGCCCGCGGGTCTTTCGTTTGCGAGTAAGCCCAGGCCAGGTTGTTGAGCGCCGCCCCATTGCTCGGGTTGCGCTTGACCAAGCCTTCGAGGATGGCTGCGGCCGGCTTGTATTCCTGGGCAGTCAGGTGCGATTCGGCCAGGTACATCTGGACCGCGGCATCGTCCGGATTGGCACGCGCGTAGGCGGCCACGCGGGCCTGCGCTTCTTTGGCCTTGCCCATCGTCTTGAGCAGCTCGGCGGTTCGGATCGTGATCGCGCCCGACTTGGTAATGGCCAGTGCCTTGTCGTAGGCAGCCAGCGCCAGCGCCGGCTTCTTCTGCGCATTGTGCAGGTCGGCTTCCAGCAGGAAGCCGATTGGCGACTTGGGCTCCTGTACCTGCACTTCGCGCGCCAGCGCCAGCGCCTCGTCGCTGCGGCCGCGCCGCATCGCCAGTTCGACTTGGGCCACCCGTGCCTGGACCAGGCCTGGCTGCAGCGCGACGGCGCGCTTGAGCGCATCGGCCGCGGCGCTGTCGTTCTTGAGGCTGGCTTGTGCCGCGGCCAGGCGCATTTGCGCCATCGCCGATTTTGGCACCACGTTGACCAGCTTGCTGTAGCTGTCGAGCGCGCCTTGCGCATCGTCGTTCGCCAGCTGGGCCTGGCCGAGCAGGTCGAGCAGTTCGGCGTTGGCCGGATTGGCGGCCTGCACCTTGCGGACCAGCGTCAGCGCTTTCTTTTCCTGTTTCGTGGCCAGGTAATGGCTGCCCAGCTTGATGACCGGTGCGATCGCGTCCGGGTTCTCGGCCTGGGCCTTTTCCAGCCAGGTGGTCGCTTCCTCGGGACGCTTCTGCAGCATCGCCAGCTCGGCCATCGCCGCCATCGCGCCGAAGTTCTGCTTGTCCGTTGCCAGCACCGTTTCGAAACGCTTGCGCGCCGCGTCCGGCTTGTTTTCCAGCAGGTCGAGCTTGGCGAGGTTGGCGGCAGCCGGGAAGAAGGTTGGCTTCAGTTGCAGCGCCTTTTCGAACGCGGCGCGGGCGCCGGGGACGTCGCCCTTGCCGAGCATGACGGTGGCCTTCAGGTTGTAGGTCTGCGGGTCATCGCCCTTGATCTGCTCGAGCTTGGCCACGGCGGCGAGCGCCTTGTCGAAGTGCTTCAGGCCGTACTCGGCCTGCACCAGGGCGGCAAGGGCGCGGTCCGACTTCGGATCGAGTTCGGTGGCGCGTTCCAGTTCGCCGATCGCGCGGGCAGTGTCGCCCTGGCCCAGGCGCGCCAGGCCAAGCGAGGTGCGCACCACGGCCGCGTCCGGCGCCAGCTGGGCCGCCTTTTCGAAATAGGTGGTCGCCTTGCCGAAGTCGCGGGCCTGCATGTGCGATTCGCCGGCCAGCGCCAGCAGCTGCGGATCGTTGGATTTGTCGAGCATTGGCGCGAGCGTGTTGACCGCTTCGCCCGGCTGCGCGTTCTTGAGCTGGGCTTGCGCCATCAGCTTGCGCGCATGCAGGTTGTTCGGGTCGTTTTCCAGGTATTTGCGCAGGTGCATCTGCGCCTGCTCGGGGGCGTTCAGGTTCAGCTCGACGGCGCCGGCCAGCAGGATGCTCGGCATATGCTCGGGAGCGCTTTTGAGGACGCGCTGCAGCGATTCGCGCGCCGCTGCGTTCTTGCCCTCGGTGTAGTCGAGCAGGCCCTGGGCGTAGGTCACGAGCAGGCTGTTCGGCGCGGTCTTGCGGGCGGCTTCGATTTCGGCGCGTGCTTCAGGGAACTTGTTCTGGTTGATGCGGATGTATGCCTTTTCCAGGTTGGCGTTGCGGTCGCCAGGACGCAGGGCCAGCACCTTGTCGAAGGCGGCCAGCGCCTCGTCCGGCTTGTTCATGCCGCGCAGCATACCGCCGCGGAACATCCAGACCTCGGGATTGTTCGGGTCCTTTGCGACTGCCTCGCTTGCATAGCGTTCGGCCGTCGGCAGGTCCTGCTTCACCAGCGCCAGGCGCGCCAGGCCGCTGAGGGCGGCGCCGTTCGCCGGCTGCAGCGCAAGCGCCGCCTCGTAGGCCGCTTTCGCGCCGTCGATATCGTTGGTAGCCAGCAGGGCGTCGCCGCGGATTGCCGTCAGCGGCGCCGACTTGGCGGCCAGCTCCGGCTTGATTTCGGCCAGCAATTCCTTGAACTTGCCCTGGGACTGCAGCGCCTGGGCGAGCAGGGGCAGCGTGCGCTCGGCCGGCATGCCGAGGCTGACCGCCTTGCGCAGCTCCTTGTCGGCCGAGACGGCGTCGCCGGATTCCAGGTACAGCGTACCGAGCTGCAGACGTGCTTCGCCGTCTTCCGGGCTCTTGGCCACGGCATTTTTCAGCTGGATCAGGGCGGCCTTCTGGTCGCCCTTTTGTTGGTATTGCTTTGCTTCGGCCAGCAGGCTGGCGGTCGACTGGTCACGGTTGCAGCCGCCCAGGCCGGCAAGCAGCAGTGCGCCGGATACGACGGCGGTGGTGAATTTGATCTTGGAGACGTTACGGGACATGGGTTCCTCAGGTTTTACGCAGTGCAGACGCCGCCCGCACAGGGGCCAGCGAGTTTCCTCACTAACAATAATACCTCATGGAATGGCTTAGTTCCCGCACAATGCGTTTGTTGTTGCAGGGACGCGATTTCCCTATGGAAAATGATGCGGCGAGCGACGCGGCGGCACAGGCCAATCCGCTGCCGGCGGCCGCGCCTGGCGGAGCGGCGGGGACCTATTCGGACTCGCCCTTGCGCAGGCGGCTCAGCAGCGCGTCGACGTTGTCGCCGACCGGCAAACCGTGGCGGCGCAGCAGCTGCACGTGCAGCACCAGGTTTTCCAGCACCAGCTTGGCCGAGACCGCCAGCAGCGTCATCAGCCGGTCCTCGGTGCTGAAGTTTTCCATGGCGGCCGCCATCTCGCACAAGTGGTTTGCCACCAGGTCGCGCAGGTCGTCCTCGGGGAAGGGCAGGTCGGCAAAATCGATCGGGTCTTCCTGCTCGACTTCGCGCATCAGGGCGGCGAGTTGGTCCGGCTTGATCGGCATGGGATGCTCCACTCGTGGGTCATGCTTTTATTGTAGGGCAGTGGCGAAAAAAAAAGGGGAGCGACAAGCGCTCCCCAAGGTCACAGCTCTGCAGGTTTACATCAGAAGCGGTACATCACCGATGCTTCCACGGCGCGGCCGAAGATCGGGCGCGCATTGATCGGGCCGCTGCTCTGGGCGCCGGTCAGGCGCGAGTTGCCTTCGGTGAGGCCCAGTTCATTCGTCAGGTTAGTCGCCGACAAGCGCAGTTCCCAATTGTCGCCGATGCTGGCCAGGGCGCCCAGGTCGAGCGTCTGATAGGACGGCAGGTAGGACAGGTTGGCCTGGTCGGCCCAGCGGTCGCCGATGTGGGTGTAAGTACCGTACAGCTTGACGCTGTTGTCGCCCAGCGGGATGCGGTAGCTCGGCGTGAAGCGGAACTGCAGGTTCGGCTGGCGCTGCACGTCGTTGCCGGCGATGGCCGGATTGTCGCGGTACTCCGATTTCTGATAGTTGCCGGTCAGGCTGACTTGCAGGTTTTTAGTAGGGCGCAGCGCCAGTTCGAATTCGACGCCATGGCCGCGCGAGCCGCTGACCGAATTCAGGACGGCGTTGGTCGTGATCTGCTGGAACGAGATGCCGGTGAAGTCGGTATAGAACGCGTTGATGTAGGCGCTGTACAGCGGGTTGGCGGTCTTGAAGCCGATTTCGTACTGCGTCACTTCCGGGTTCGGCACGCCGTTGCGGTCGTTCAGCGCGGCCTGGGTGCCGGCATTGCGCATGTCGTCGAAGTAGATGAAGGTGTGGCCCGTGTTGGCGCGCACGAACACACTGGTGTCCTTGTTCAGCTTGTACAGACCGCCGGCGGTGAACGAATTGACGCTGTCGTCGCGTTCCAGACGCGTGAAGCTGCCGGTCGGGACCGAGGTACTGTTGTTGTACACGGTCAGCGGATTGTTGTCGGTGTCGCGCGCGGTCAGGTTCGAGACCGAGCCTTCCAGGCTCTGGCGCTCGCGGCGCAGGCCGGCATCGACGCGCAGGCGGTCGCTGATCTTCCACTCGTCGGCCAGGAACAGGGCCAGGTTGTTGCCCTTGTAGTGGGCGACCGGTGCGTAGAAGACATTGCCTTCCTTGCCGTTGCGCGCCACCACGGTGCCGTTCGCCAGGCTGACGTTGATCAGGCGCGCGTTCGGCGTGGCCGTCATCAGGTGGCTATTGCCCAGGTACCACTCGTCGTCCGATTTGTAGTTCGCATAGTAGCCGCCGGCGGTGAGGGTGTGGCCGGCGAACAGCTCGCGGCTGACGCGCAACTCGTTGGTGAACGAGGTCAGTTTCTTTTCCACCGACCAGAGGCCGGCCTGCACCACCTGCTGGTTCGGATCGACCGCGCCGCCGCCGTTCACGTAAGTCATGCTGCCGGAGCTGGCCGCTGCCAGCGGGTTGTAGCTGGCGTTGGCCGTGGCCAGGTAGTCGCGCGCTGCCAAGGGGTTGTTACCGGTGAACATCGAGATCGTGTTCAGGTCGCCATTGAAATAATTTGCCTTGTTCGACACGTCCCAGCCGGCCAGCTTTTGCTCGTAGTTCAGGCCCCACACGGCCGCCTGCATGCCGCGCCCCTCGGCCAGGTCGCGCTCGAGGGTCTTGCCTGGCGCCGCGTCGATGGTGAAGTAACGCATTTCGTTACTCATCAGGGTGCCGGTGAGCGGATCGAAACCAGGGAATTCGCTGATGTCGCGGCCCCCGTTGCTGGAAATGAGCGGCACGCCCGTATAAAAGGCGTTTTTCTCGTCGGTGGCACGCACGTACATCGTCACCGCGCCGCCCTCTAACTTGCGGGTGAGGGTGGCGGTCAGCTGGCCGCCGTCGTCGGCGAGGAACTGCGGGTCGCGCACACCATGGCTCTGGCGGTAGAAGCCGCCGAAGGTGCCGTACCAGCCTTCGGCAAGCTTGCCGCCCAGGAAAATATCACCGCGGCGCAGGTCGCCGGTGCCGGTGGTCAGGCGGATTGTGCGCTCAGGCACATCCTCGCCCGTTTTCAGGATGAAGTTCATGGTCGCGCCCGGCTGGCCGACCGAATAGATCGTGCTCGGGCCGCCGCGCAGCACCTCGACACGCTCGATGGTGTCATCGAGACGGAAGGCCGAGGTGCCCTCGAAGAAGGACAGGACCGGCACCGGGTAGACCGGGTTGCCGTTCAGCTGGACCGAGACGAAGGGCGAATCGCTGCCCGACGGGAAACCGCGCACTTCGACGTTCGCGCCCGACTGGCCGCCGGTCGATTCGGCATACACACCCGGCACCAGTTTCAGGATGTCGGCGGTGCTGCTTGGCGAAGCGGCCTTCAGCTGTTCCGCGGTGGCGGTGGTGATCGAAAACGCGGTGTCGATCTTGCGGGTGCCGCTGGCCGACGCGGTACCGGTGACGACCACCTGCTGGATTTCCTGGGCGACCTGGGCGCCGGCCGCATCCTGGGCCGTGGCCTGGGCGGCCGAAGGCGCCTGTACTGCGGCCTGTCCTGCGGCCTGGGCCTGGCTGACCAGGGTCAGCACGGCCAGTGCAACCGCGGAGCGGAGGAAGTGCTTGGAATTGTTCATGGTTGGGCTCTCGTTTTTATGGTTCAAAATCCGTCTCCTGGACACGCGGGCCGCCGGTGCGGCCCGTCGAACGCGGTGCTGTCGCAGTCTTGATCTGGCATTGGCGGGTCCGATGAAATAATAGACTCCTGTCAACATGTGGCATTGAAACAAGGAATGATATCGATGTCAATCGAATTGTTATCGATGTCATTTGTCATTCCACGAGCATTTAAATCTGTCATAATTTGCCGCAGAGTTGTTTTTCTTACCTGAAGATTCTCCATGGCGACTAACAAGACAGCGGTACGCAAGAGCGAGGCCGGCACCACGATGGAAGACCTGGCGCGGTTGGCCGGCGTCTCCACGATCACGGTATCGCGCGCCCTGCGCGACAGCCCGCTTGTGACCGAAAAGACACGCGACAAGGTACGCCGCATCGCCGAGGAGCAGGGTTACCGTCTGAACATCAGCGCGCGCAACCTGCGCATGGGCCGCAGCAATTCGGTGGCCGTCGTGGTGGAGATGACGCCGGTAAAAGGGCGCCCGATGTCAGATCCGTATCCGCTGGCGCTGCTCGGCGGGATCACTCAGGAACTGACCACCGCCGGCTATACGGTCGTGCTGACCTCGCGCCAGTTGCTCGACAGCGCGCCGGTGCGCGGCGCCGACGGCATGATCCTGCTCGGCCAGGGCTCGCACGGCGAAGCCGTCAAAGTATTGCAGAAGGCGGGCTTGCCGTTGGTGGTCTGGGGCGCGCCGGAAGAAAGCGCGTCGTATGTGGTGGTCGGCAGCGACAACCGTGCCGGCGGCGCCAGCGCCGCCGAACGCTTCATCGAGCAGCGCCGCCGCAAGCTGGTGTTCCTGGGCGACGTCGACCATGCCGAAGTGCAGCAGCGCTGCTCCGGCTTCATCGATGCCATGCGCGGCAACGGCAGCGTGCACATCATCCGCCCGAAAGCCTTTACCTTCGAAGCCGGCTTCGAGAGCATGACGACCCTGCTCAAGAAAAAGGGCGTATCTGTGGTCGACGGCGTGTTCGCCGCCAGTGACCTGCTGGCGATGGGCGCGATTCGCGCGCTGTCCGAGCACGGCCTGCGCGTGCCGGACCAGGTCTCGGTCATCGGCTACGACGACACCCCCGGCGCCGCCAGCTTCGTGCCGCCGCTGACCAGCGTCCACCAGGATCTGCGCGACGGCGGCGTGCTGTTAGGGCGCAAGATGCTCGCACTGCTCAACGACGAAGCCGTCGCTTCCGAGATGCTGCCGACCCGGCTGATGGTGCGCCAGACCTGATTTTTTAACCCCCATCCACGCTTCACCCCGGTGCGCCCGCGCGCGTGCCGGAACCCGTTTTGACTTCGATTACCGACACCACCGCTTGAGGACCCGACGTGCAGCCATCAGACAGCCCTATCCCCACTCTCCCGCTCGACCCCTGGTGCATCCGCGAAACCGGCTTCGATACCGCCTCGCACTTCCTGCGCGAGACCCTGTTTGCGCTCGGTAACGGCTACATCGGTCTGCGCGGCACCGGCGAGGAAGGCTACAGCGGCGCGGCCGGCACCTCGCTCGACGGCACCTACCTGAACGGTTTCTATGAGTCCGAGCCGATCGTCTATCCTGAGGCGGCCCATGCGCTGGCCAAGACCAACCAGTTCATGCTGAATGTCCCGAACGCGAAGGGCATCGCGCTGACGATCGACGGCGAGCGCTTCGATCCGCTGGCAGGCAAGCTCGATCGCTACGAGCGCACGCTTGACTTCCGTACAGGCGTGCTGGTGCGGGTCCTCGAGTGGACCTCGCAGTCCGGCAAGCGCATCGCCCTGCGCAGCCGGCGCGTGGTGACGTTCACCAACAAGCACCTGTTCGCGATTGAATTCGAAGTCACGGCGCTGAATTTCTCCGGGCAGGTGGTGCTGCGCTCGTTCATCGATGGCGCGGTCAAGAATCAGGAAGCGGGCGACGATCCGCGCGTCGGTTCCGCCGTGTCGGGGCCGGCCTTGCAGACGATCTCAAACGAGCAGCAGGGGTCGTTCGCGGCGCTGGTGCAGCGCACCCACAACAGCGGTTTCACCCTGGTAAGCGCGATCGACAGCAGCGTCGAAGGGATGAGCCCCTCGGCCTGGCGCGAGGGCGAGCAGGCCGGTCAGGTGTTTACCTGCGAGGCTGTTCAGGGCCAGCCGGTCTGCCTGACCAAGTTCGGCGCGTATTACTCGTCGCGCGACTATCCGGAAGGCGAGCTGCTGGCGCGCGCGCAGGACACGCTGGCCACCGCGAAAGCCGCCGGTTTCGAGGCCCTGTGCACGGCGCAGGCGGCCTACCTGGCGGACTTCTGGGCCAGCGCCGACGTCGAGATCGCCGGCGACGACGCCCTGCAGCAAGGCATCCGCTTCAACCAGTACCACCTGTTGCAATCGGTGGGCCGCGACGGGCGCACCAACATCGCCGCCAAGGGCGTGACCGGGGAGGGCTATGAGGGCCACTACTTCTGGGACACCGAGATCTACATCTTCCCGTTCTTCCTGTACTCCAAACCGGAGATAGCGCGCAAGCTGCTCGAATACCGCTACGCGGGCCTGGAGCAGGCACGCGAGCGCGCGCGCCAGATGTCGCACCCGACCGGGGCGCTGTACCCGTGGCGCACGATCGCCGGCGGCGAGTGCTCGGCCTACTTCCCGGCCGGGACCGCGCAGTACCACATCAACGCCGACATCGCCTACTCGATCAAGTCGTATTACGAAGCGACCGCGGACCTCGACTACATGGCGCAGGCCGGCCTGGAAATCGTGCTGGAAACGGCGCGCATCTGGCTTGGCATCGGCAGCTACGACCGCCAGGGGCGCTTCTGCATCAATGAAGTGACCGGCCCCGACGAATACACGGCGCTGGTCAACAACAATTACTACACCAACGCGATGGCGCGCATGCACCTGCACTTCGCGGCGGACATGGTCGACACCATCCGCGAAGAGCGCCCGGGCGACTTCGCGCGCATCACAGGCGCCACCGGGCTGGAAGCCGGCGAGGTCGACGCATGGCGCCAGGCGGCCGGCCTGATGCACCTGCCGTACGACGCGACGCTCGGCATCCACGAGCAGGACGACAGCTTCCTGGCGAAAAAGGTGTGGGACTTCGCGAACACGCCGAAAGAGAACTATCCGCTGCTGCTGAACTACCACCCGATGGTGATCTACCGCCACCAGGTGTGTAAGCAGGCCGACGTGGTGCTGGCGCTGCTGCTGCTCTCAAGCGAGTTCACCTTGCACGACAAGCGCCGCGACTTCGACTACTACGAAGCGGTGACGACCCACGACTCCTCGCTGTCCTCGTGCATCTTCAGCATCATCGCCTCCGAAGTGGGCTACCACGACAAGGCCTATGACTACTTCATGGAGACGGCGCGCCTCGACCTCGACGACACCCACGGCAACACCCACTACGGCGTGCACACCGCGGCGATGGCCGGCACCTGGATGGGCGTAGCCTATGGCTTTGGCGGCATGCGCGTCTCCCACGGCGAGCTGCGCTTCGCGCCAACGCTGCCGACACAGTGGCAGCACTACCGCTTCCAGGTCCAGCTGCGCGGCGCGACGCTGGCCGTGCGCGTCTCTGGCGATGGCACCGAGTACACGCTGGTGCAGGGCGAGGCCCTCGACTTCAACCACTTCGGCCAGGCTGTGGCCCTCACCCGCGCGGCACCGCAAGCGCGCATTCCGCTGGAGGCACAGGCATGAGCCAATTCAAAGCAGTCATCTTCGATCTCGACGGCGTCATCACCGACACCGCGCATTATCACTACCTCGCCTGGAAGGCGCTGGCAGAGTCCGAAGGCGTGCACTTCGACCACGCGTTCAACGAAAATTTAAAAGGCGTCGACCGCATGGGCTCCCTGGAGCTGATCCTGGCCGGCTCGTCGAAAACCTATTCGATGGAACAGAAGCTGGCGCTGGCCGACCGCAAGAACCGCCAGTACGTCGAGCTGATCGCGACCATGAGCGACGCAGACCTGCTGCCGGGCGCCGTCGAGGCGCTGGCGGCGGTGCGCGCGGCAGGCCTGAAAATCGGCCTGGCGTCGGTCAGCAAGAACGCGTTCACGGTACTGGATCGCCTCGGCATCCGCGACCGCTTCGACTACGTGGTCGATGCCGCCCTGATCGCCAACAGCAAGCCGCATCCGGAGATCTTCCTGAATGCTGCGGCGGCGCTCGGCGTGGCCCCCGGGGACTGCCTGGGCGTGGAAGACGCAGTGGCGGGCGTCGCCTCGATCAAGTCGGCGGGCATGGTGGCCGTGGGCGTCGGCAGCCCGGACGTGCTGACCCAGGCCGACCGGGTGATCCCGAGCCTGCTCGAATTCCGGCTCGGCGACTACTGACACGCAAGCACACACTATAAAAAACGGGAGACAGCGTGAAAAACCAGCGCATTTTGCTTGCCTTATTCCTGATCTACTTCGTGTTCGCGATCCTGCTCAACAGCGTGGGCACGGTGATCCTCCAGGTCATCAACAACTACGAAGTCAGCAAGTCGGGCGCCAGCGTACTGGAGGCCTTCAAGGACCTGCCGATCGCGGTGGTGTCCTTCCTCGTCGCCTCGTTCCTGCCGCGGCTCGGCTACAAGAAGGCGATGCTGGTCGCGCTGGCGATCGTCGCGGCGGCCTGCATCGCGATGCCGCTGCTGCCGAGCTTCCTGACGACCAAGATGCTGTTCCTGTGCGTGGGCGTGGCCTTTGCGCTGGTTAAAGTCTCGGTGTATTCGACCCTCGGCCTGATCGCCACGGATCGCAAGCACCACGCCGGCCTCATGAACACGCTGGAAGGCTTCTTCATGGTGGGTGTGCTGAGTGCCTACTGGGTGTTCGCCCACTTCATCGATTCCGCCAACCCGAAGTCGCAGAGCTGGCTGGGGGTGTACTGGGTGCTGGCCGCGCTGTGCGTGTTCACGTTCGTACTGCTTGCGGTCACGCCGTTCGACGAGCGCGATGCGCAACTGCCGGAAGGGCGCAGCCGCTGGGACGACTTCTGCGCCATGTTCAAACTGTTCTTCAAGCCGCTGGTGTGCGTGTTCGTGCTGACCGCTTTCCTGTACGTGCTGATCGAGCAGAGCGTGGGCACCTGGCTGCCGACCTTCAATAACGAAATCTTGAAACTGCCGGCAGCGATGAGCGTGCAGGTGGCCAGTATCTTTGCCGCTTGCCTGGCGATCGGGCGCCTGTCGGCCGGCGTCGTGATGCGCAAGGTGCACTGGTACACGGTGATGAACGGCTGCGTGATCGGCATGGCGGCGATGGTCTTGCTGGCGCTGCCGCTCACACGCGACCTGGCCATCGATGCGAACGTCACCTGGGCCAATGCGCCGCTGGCGACCTTCCTGTTCCCGCTGATCGGGCTGTTCATGGCGCCGATCTACCCGGGCATCAATTCGGTCATGCTCAGCTCGCTGCCGAAGAACCAGCACTCCAGCATGACCGGGCTGCTCGTGATCTTCTCGGCGCTGGGCGGCACCACCGGCTCGTATGTGACGGGCTACGTGTTCGGCAACTTCAGCGGGCATGTCGCCTTCTACCTGACGCTGGTGCCGATCACGCTGGTGCTGATCACCCTGTTCTTCTTCCGCCGCCAGGTGGAGCAGACCGGTGAGGCGGTGGCGCAGGCCGCCTGAGGCAGGCCGGCTTTTTGCGGCGCCGCTGTCCTGGCGGCGCCGACCTCATCTAGAATGGCAGGATGATGCCATCCTGCAAACTACTGAACGTTGGAATCATCGGCGCCGGCACTGCCGGGCTGGCCGCCGCCATCGCGCTCGCACGTGCCGGGCACGGGGTGACGGTCTTCGAGAAGCATGGCTCGCTCACCCCGCTCGGCGCCGGCCTGCTGATCCAGCCGCAGGGGATTGCCGCGCTCGATGCGCTGGGCGTCGGCCCGGCCTTCAGCGCGGCCAGCGTGCCGGTCACGCGGCTGCTCGGCACCAGTCACCGCAACTGGACGCTGGTCGATATCCCCTACGACGAGACCGAGGCACGCGGCGTCAGCCGCGCGGCCCTGTCCCAGGTCCTGTTCGATGCCGCGCTGGCGCTGGGCGTGCGCATCGCATACGGCAGCCCAGTCGACAGGATCGCGGTCGACGGCCAGCAGGCGGCAGTGCACGTGCATGCCGACGCATTCACTTTCGACCTGGTCGTGATCGCCGACGGCGCGGCATCGACGCTGCCGGCCCAGGCCGGGCTGGCGGTGGCGTCCACGGTGTACCGCTGGGGCGCGCTGTGGGCGATGTTCGATGTGGCCGATTGGCCGGGGCAGGCGCTGCTCGAGCAGCGCTACCACGGCACGCGCCGGATGTTCGGCCTGATGCCGACGGCCCGCGCCGGCGGCAAGCTGCGGCTCTCCATGTTCTGGAGCCTGCCCTGCGCCGGGTACGACGCCTGGCGCGCGCGCCCGATCGCGGCCTGGAAGGATGAACTGCTGGCCCTGTGGCCGCAGGCGGCGCCCGTCATCGACCAGATCGAAGGCCACGACCAGTTCACGCTGGCCACTTACCGCCACGCGCGCGCCAAGCGGCTGGCCAGCGGCCCGGTATGCGTGATCGGCGATGCAGCGCACGCGATGAGTCCCCAGCTTGGCCTGGGGAGCACGCTGGCCGTGCAGGATGCGCTGGCACTGGCGGACGCGGTCGGCGAGCGGGGAGCCATCGGCGGCGCGGCGCTGTATTCGACCCGCAGGCTATGCGCCGTGCGCAACCATCAAATGCTCAGCCGTGCGCTGACGCCGTGCTTCCAGGCCGACGGCGGCGGCTTGTGGCGCGACCTGATGTTCGCCACGGGACTTAAAATCCCGGGCGTCGCGCGGCTCATGTACCGCAGCATAGCGGCGCCGCCGGCGGCACAAAAACAAATCCCTCCGAAAGCCGTGCAGGCCTTGCGGAGGGATTGAGGGCGGCTCCTGCCGTTTCTGGTTACATATTACGGCGGTACTGCCCACCCACCTCGAACAGCGCGGTGGTGATCTGGCCCAGCGAGCAGACGCGCACGGCCTCCATCAGCTTTTCGAACACGTTCTGGTTGTCGATCGCGGCCTGCTGCAGCGCCGCCAGTGCGGCCGGGGCTTCGGCTGCGTGGCGCGTGTGGAAGGCTTCCAGGCGCGTCAGTTGCGACTGCTTCTCGTCGTCGGTTGAACGGGCCAGTTCGATCGTGGCCGGGGCCTGGCTGCCTTTCGGATTGCGGAAGGTGTTTACGCCGATGATCGGCAGCGAACCGTCGTGCTTCTTGTGCTCGTAGAGCATCGACTCTTCCTGGATCTTGCCGCGCTGGTAGCCGGTTTCCATCGCGCCCAGCACGCCGCCGCGCTCGGCGATGCGCTCGAATTCCTGCAGCACGGCTTCTTCGACGAGGTCGGTCAGTTCGTCCATGATGAACGAGCCCTGGTTCGGGTTTTCGTTCTTGGCGAGACCCCATTCGCGGTTGATGATCAGCTGGATCGCCAGTGCACGGCGCACGGATTCGTCGGTTGGCGTGGTGATCGCTTCGTCGTAGGCGTTGGTGTGCAGCGAGTTGCAGTTGTCGTAGATCGCGATCAGCGCCTGCAGCGTGGTGCGGATGTCATTAAAATCGATTTCCTGCGCGTGCAGCGAGCGGCCCGAAGTCTGGATGTGGTACTTCAGCTTTTGCGAGCGGTCGTTGGCGCCGTACTTGTCGCGCATGGAAACTGCCCAGATGCGGCGTGCGACGCGGCCCAGCACCGTGTATTCCGGGTCCATGCCGTTCGAGAAGAAGAAGGACAGGTTCGGGGCGAAATCGTCGATGTGCATGCCGCGCGCCAGGTAGGCTTCGACAAACGTAAAACCGTTCGACAGCGTGAACGCCAGCTGCGAGATCGGGTTCGCGCCCGCTTCGGCGATGTGGTAGCCCGAGATCGACACCGAGTAGAAATTGCGCACCTGGTGGTGCACGAAATACTCCTGGATGTCGCCCATGACCTTCAGCGAGAACTCGGTCGAGAAGATGCAGGTGTTCTGGCCCTGGTCTTCCTTCAGGATGTCGGCCTGCACCGTGCCGCGTACGTTGGCCAGCACCCATTCCTTGATCTTCTGCGCTTCGTCGTCGGTCGGCTGGCGACCGTTGTCCGCGACGAATTTGTCGATCTGCTGGTCGATGGCAGTGTTCATGAACATCGCCAGGATGGTCGGCGCCGGGCCGTTGATCGTCATCGAGACGGATGTGCTCGGGCTGCACAGGTCGAAACCGTCGTACAGCACCTTCATGTCGTCGAGCGTGGCGATCGAGACGCCCGAGTTGCCGACCTTGCCGTAGATGTCGGGGCGCAGCGCCGGATCAGCGCCGTACAGGGTGACCGAGTCGAAGGCGGTGGACAGGCGCTTGGCGTCCATGCCGGTGGATACCAGCTTGAACCGCTTATTCGTGCGGAAGGCGTCGCCTTCGCCGGCGAACATGCGGGTCGGGTCTTCGTTCTCGCGTTTGAAGGCGAACACGCCGGCCGTGAACGGGAACGAGCCCGGCACGTTTTCCAGCATCAGGAAGCGCAGCACTTCGCCGTGGTCTTCATACTTCGGCAGCGCGACCTTGCGGATGGTGGTGCCGGACAGGGTTTTTTGCACCAAGTTGGTACGGATTTCCTTGTCGCGGATTTTGACCACGTACTCGTCGCCGGCGTAGGCAGCCTGCATGTCGGGCCACATGGCCAGCAGTTTCCTGGCGCTGCTGTCCATCGCGCTGTCGCGTTCCAGGATCAGGTCGTCGAAGACGACTTCACGGTTGGCGGCAGCGAGCATGCGCTTGGCTTCGCTTAACTGCTGGCGCTCGCGCGCCAGTTTCACCTGTTTGGCCGTGTTCTTGTGGTAGCCGCGTACGGTGTCCGAGATCTCGGCCAGGTAGCGCGCGCGCGCCGGTGGAACGATGACGTTCTTGGCGCTCGAATGCTTTTGCGGCGGGACGGCCAGTTTCGATGGCTCGACGTGCAGGCCCAGCTCGGCCAGCTTCGGCAGCAGGCCGTGGTAGAGGGCGGTGACGCCGTCGTCGTTGAAGCGCGACGCCTGGGTGCCGAACACGGGCATCTGGTCCGGGCTCTGGCTCCACAGTTCGCGGTTGCGCTGGTACTGCTTGGAAACGTCGCGCAGCGCGTCGAGGGCGCCCTTGCGGTCGAACTTGTTGATCGCAATAAAATCGGCGAAATCGAGCATGTCGATTTTTTCGAGCTGCGAGGCGGCGCCGAATTCCGGCGTCATCACGTACATCGAGGCGTCGACGTGCGGCACGATGGCGGCGTCGCCCTGGCCGATGCCGGACGTCTCGACGATCACCAGGTCGAAACCGGCGACCTTGCAGGCGGCGATCACGTCCGGCAGCGCGTGCGAGATTTCGGAGCCGGCTTCGCGCGTGGCGAGCGAGCGCATGAAGACGCGGCTGACACCGTTCCAGGGGTTGATCGCGTTCATGCGGATGCGGTCGCCCAGCAAGGCGCCGCCGGACTTGCGGCGCGACGGGTCGATCGAGATGACGGCGATGTTCAGGCGGTCGTTCTGGTCGAGGCGGATGCGGCGGATCAGTTCATCTGTCAGCGAGGATTTACCGGCGCCGCCGGTGCCGGTGATGCCCAGTGCCGGCACTTTCAAGGCATCGGCCGCTTCGACGATCTGCTTGCGTAGTTCCGGGTCGACCTTGCCGTTTTCCAGCGCGGTGATCAGCTGGGCCAGCGGGCGGTGGCGTTCGGCCATGTCGCCTGTGCGCAGGGCGTCGATCGCGGTCGGGGCGTAGGACGAGAGGTCGATGTCGCAGGTTTCGATCATCGAGCGGATCATGCCCACCAGGCCCATGCGCTGGCCGTCTTCCGGGCTGAAGATGCGCGTGACGCCATAAGCATGCAGTTCTTCGATCTCGGAGGCGACGATGACACCGCCGCCGCCGCCGAAGACCTTGATATGGGCGCCGCCGCGCTGGCGCAGCAGGTCGATCATGTATTTGAAATACTCGACGTGGCCACCCTGGTAGCTGGAAATGGCGATGCCTTGCACGTCTTCGGCGAGGGCCGCGGTGACGACATCGTCGACCGAGCGGTTGTGGCCGAGGTGGATGACCTCGACGCCGTTCGACTGCAGGATGCGGCGCATGATGTTAATCGAGGCATCGTGGCCGTCGAACAGCGACGCGGCGGTGACGAAGCGGACCTTGTTGGCGAGCTTCGGCTGCTCCGGCAGCTCGAGCTTGGCGGCGGTGGTGATGTCGTTCATGGGTTTCCTTCTGGGTTCAAGCGCGGAAAGGTTCGATTTGTACGGTATATGACGTTAACGTTAACGTCAAGTTCAGGATGTAGTGATCAAACGGTGAAACTGCGTGGGCACACATGCCCACGCGGTACAACGCCAAAAATTACGCCGCGCGCTTTTTGACGTTGCCGCTAAGCAGCTCTGCCTTGCGTACGCGGAATTCCTCGACTGCCTTTTCCTTCACATGGCCGAAGCCGCGGATCTGCTCGGGCAGGTTCGCGAGCTCGACAGCTTGCCCAAGGTTCGCGCCATTCAGCGAAGGCAGCAACCCCTCGATCATCGCACGGTATTCGGCAATCAGGGCGCGCTCCATCTTGCGCTCGGCGGTATAGCCGAACACGTCGAAGGTGCCGCCGCGCAGGTCCTTCAGCCTGGCCAGCACTTTGAACACGGGCATCATCCACGCACCGAATTCCTTCTTGACCAGCTGGCCGTTGGCATCCTTCTTCGCGAACAGCGGCGGCGCCAGGTTGAATTTAAATTTGAAATCGCCTTCGAACTGGGATTTGACCTGCTCGAGGAAGCGGCCGTCGCTGTACAGGCGCGCCACTTCATACTCGTCCTTGTAGGCCATCAGCTTGAAATAATATTTCGCCACGGCCATCGACAGCTTGTTGCCCAGGCCCTGCGCCGACTCGGCCGCACGCACCTTGTCGACCAGGTCGGCATACACGGCAGCGTAGGCGGCGTCCTGGTAGGCGGTCAGCGACTCCACGCGCTTCTTGATGACGGTTTCCAGGCTTTGCGGCATCTGCACCAGCACTGCCTGCGTCGGGGTGGCGACTTTTTCGACGCGCTTGAAGTCGACCGCGGCGCGGCGGCCCCACAGGAAGCTCTTCTTGTTCGAGGCAACGGCCACGCCATTCAGTTCGATCGCGCGCATCAAAGCAGCTTCCGTGAGCGGAATGCGGCCCTTTTGCCAGGCGTACCCCATCAGGAACAAGTTTGTTGCGATCGAGTCGCCCATCAGCGCGGTGGCCAGTTTGGTGGCGTCGATGAAATCGGCGCCGGCGTTGCCGCCCACGGCCTCCAGGATCAGGCCGCGCACGTCTTCCGCCGGGAACTGCCAGTCGGCGTTCTGGGCGAAGGTGCCGGTCGGCTGCTCGTGCAGGTTGACGATGGCCAGCGTGCGGCCCGGGCGCATCTTCGAGATCGCGTCGGCGGCGCCCGTGGTCAGCATGTCGCAGCCCAGCACCAGGTCCGCTTCGCCGGTGGCGATGCGCTGGGCGCGCAGGCGGTCCGGCGACGCCGCCACCTTCACATGCGAGGTGACGGAGCCGTTCTTCTGGCTCATCCCGGTCATGTCGAGCACCGAGGCGCCTTTGCCTTCCAGGTGCGCGGCCATGCCCATCAGCGCGCCGACGGTGATCACGCCGGTGCCGCCGATGCCGTTGATGAGGATGTTATACGGGTGCTCGACGCTTGGCAGCACTGGGTCGAGCAGGGCACCCCAACCGTCATCGCTATCGCCCCTGGTGACGCCGGCTTTGCTCTTCTTCAGCGTGCCGCCTTCGACCGTGACGAAACTCGGGCAGAAGCCCTTCGCGCACGAATAATCCTTGTTGCAGGACGACTGGTCGATGGTGCGCTTGCGGCCGAAGTCGGTCTCTTTCGGCAGGATCGAGACGCAGTTCGACTGGATGCCGCAGTCGCCGCAGCCTTCGCACACCGATTCGTTGATGACCATGCGTTTTGCCGGGTCGGCGAATTCGCCTTTTTTCCTGCGGCGGCGCTTTTCGGCCGCGCAGGTCTGGTCGTAGATGATGACGGACACACCCGGCAGCTCACGCAATTCGCGCCCGATGGCGTCCATCTCCTTGCGGTCGTGCAGGGTGACGAGCGCCGGCAGGCTCGAACGGTCGGCATAGCGCGACAGGTCTTCGGTGACGAGGGCGATGCGTTTCACGCCCTCGGCCGCCATCTGCTGGGCGATCATCGGCACCGAGGTCTGGCCGTCGACCGGCTGGCCGCCGGTCATCGCGACCGCGTCGTTGTAGAGAATCTTGTAGGTGATGTTCACCTTGGCCGAGACCGCGGCGCGCACAGCCAGGTAGCCCGAGTGGAAGTAGGTGCCGTCGCCCAGGTTCTGGAACACGTGCGGCACCTTCGAGAACGCAGCTTGGCCGATCCATGGCGCGCCTTCGCCGCCCATGTGGGTGGTCAGCTTGTTCATCTCCGGGTAGATCGAGGTCGCCATCACGTGGCAGCCGATGCCGGCCAGCGCGAACGAGCCTTCCGGGACCTTGGTCGAGGTGTTGTGCGGGCAGCCGGAGCAGTAGAAAGCCGGGCGGAAGGGCGTGGTGATCGCCTTTTGCAGCACGGCGTCTTTCGCATCGAGGAAGGCCAGGCGGGCCTTGATGAGGTCACGCGTGCCTTCGTCTTCGACCAGGCGGGAAATGCGGCCGGCGATCACGCGCGCTACTTGCGCCACCGAGAAGTCGGCCTTTGGCGGCAGCAGCCAGTCGCCGCGCGGGGCGACCCATTCGCCCTTGTCGTCGAACTTGCCGATGATGTGCGGGCGCACGTCGTCGCGCCAGTTGTAGAGCTGCTCTTTCAACTGGTATTCGACGACTTGCCGCTTTTCTTCGACGACCAGGATCTCGTCCAGGCCCTGCGCGAATTCGCGCACGCCTTCCGGCTCGAGCGGCCAGATCATCGCGACCTTGAACAGGCGCAGGCCAACTTTGGCCGCCATGGCTTCGTCAATGCCCAGTTCTTCCAGCGCTTCCAGCACGTCGAGATAGGATTTGCCGGAAGCGATGATGCCGAGCTTGGCGTTCGGGCTGTCGATCGTCGTGTGGTTCAGCTTGTTTTCGCGGGCATAGGCCAGCGCCGCGTAGATTTTATAGTCCTGCATCAGCGCTTCCTGATTGCGCGCCTGTTGGCCCAGCGGCACCGACGACAGGCGCGTGTTCAGGCCGCCTTCGGGCATCGTGAAATCTTTTGGCAGTTTCACTTGCACGCGATGCGGGTTGGCGTCGACCGAGGCGCTCGACTCGACGGTGTCGGCCAGCGCCTTGAAGGCGACCGCGCAGCCCGAGAAACGCGACATCGCCCAGCCGTGCACGCCGAGGTCCAGGTATTCCTGGACATTGCAGGGGTAGAGCACGGGGATCATGCAGGCCGAGAAAATGTGGTCGGACTGGTGCGGCAGGGTGGATGAATATGCGCCGTGGTCGTCGCCGGCCACCAGCAGCACGCCGCCGTTCTTCGCGGTGCCGGCGTGGTTCATGTGTTTGAAGACGTCGCCGCAGCGGTCCACGCCAGGGCCTTTGCCGTACCACATGGCGAACACGCCATCGTATTTGGTCGGGCCGATCAGGTCGACCGTTTGCGTGCCCCAGACGGCGGTCGCGGCCAGGTCTTCGTTCACGCCCGGCACGAACTGGATGTGGCTCGCTTCCAGGTGACCCTTGGCCTTCCACAGCGTCTCGTCCAGCCCGCCCAGCGGCGAGCCGCGGTAGCCCGAGATGAAACCGGCGGTGTCGAGGCCGGCAGCGGCGTCGCGCTCGCGCTGCATCATCGGCAGGCGTACCAGCGCCTGGATGCCCGACAGGAAGATGTTGCCTGACTTCGCGGTGTATTTGTCGTCGAGGGTGACGGTGGTGAGGCGGGACGAGACGTCCTGCGCTTGTGGCGCGGCGGTGTCTAGCATGAGGGTCTCCAGGATCGTGTTATTTCCTGCCATTGCTGGCGCCGGATAGGCGCCGTCATGGAAGGTGGGGTGTCGCTTGTGGGCGACTGAAGTCTTGATAAACGCGGGGCTTATCGGTCGGCGTGGAGTGTAGGGGCTACGTCACCGGAGGGGAAATAGGGAATGCGGATAGGGGTATAAGAAAAAATGATACCTATTATTCATGCAGACGCGCACCCGACCATTGTTCATTTTCACACAGCATTTCAGTGACCTGACGTACTAGGCGGCTGATTGCGGTTGCCGCATTCGTGAGGGGGATGTTGCGCGAGGCGCACAAGGTCACGCGGCGCTGGATCGGCGGGTGTACCGGCGTGGCAACCAGGGCGCCGGATTCGATCTCGGCGCGCAGGGGAGCGAGCGGCAGCAGGGTGGCGCCCATGTCGGCCAGCAAGGCCGACTTCAGGATGGCGATCGAATTGATCTCGATGATGTTCGACAGCGCCAGCCCCGCACTGGCGGCTGCCTGCTCGATCAGTGGGCGCACGCCATGCTGCTGGGCCGGCAGGATCAGGGGACTGACCAGGGCCGCGCCCAGCGTGACCGGGGCCGCGGGCGGCACCCAGCTCGATGCGGCGCGGCAGATATACATCAGGTCTTCCTCGACCAGGGGCGTGCTTTCAAAGCCGCCGAGCTGGCCGTCGTCGAACAGCACGGCCAGGTTCAGGCGCCCGGATTTGAGCTGCTCTGTGAGGCTGCCGGAGATTTCCTCGGTCAGCTGCAGGGTGATCTCGGGGTAAGTCGTGCGCGCGGCGGTGAGCAGGGGCAGGGCCAGCGCGCCGGAAATGCTGTGTGGCAGGCCGAGCGTGACGCTGCCCGAAGGGCGCGTGGTCAGCTGCGTGACGGCCGAACGGGCGTCGACCACCTGCTTCAGGATCGCCTGGGCATGCTCGTAGAAGACCTTGCCGGCCTCGGTGCTGAGCACGCCATGGGCCGAGCGATGCAGGAGCTGGGCGCCGAGTTCTTCCTCGAGCTGGCGCAACTGCTGGGTCAGGGCCGGCTGCGCCACGTGCAGGACCAGGGCGGCGCGCGAAAGCGAGCCGTGGTCGACGATGGCGACGAAATAGCGAAGCTGGCGTAATTCCATGTAAGCGGGTTTTTTGTCCAGTTGCAACACTTGGATGACAAGAAGTTTATGCTCGGAAACTTAGTTGCTATACTGCATAGCCGCCGAGGTACTGGGCGCAGATTAACATACCGTCAGGCGCTAGCAATGCTCAAGAAAATCGATTCCTCCCAGCTGCGCGTGGGCATGGCCATCCACGACCTCGATTGTGGCTGGATGGAGCACCCGTTTGTCCGCGCCAGGTTTGTGTTGAGCAGCGAAGACGAGATCCGCAAGATCACCGCTGCCGACATCCGCGCCGTCGTCATCGATTGTGCGAAGGGGCTTGACGTGGAGGCGCCGACGCTGGCCGAGGTCCGGGCAGCAACCGAAGCGGAAGTGACGGCGATTGCCGCCCGGCCGGTGAAACCGCTGCGCACGACGCTCGGCGACGAAATGCAGCGCGCCGTCGGCATCCGCCGCCAGGCGGTGAGCCTGGTGCGCACCGTAATGCAGGACGCACGCCTCGGTAAAGCCGTCGAGATGGAAAACGTGTCGCCGGTGGTGGAGAACATCACCGCATCGATCCTGAGGAATTCCGGCGCCTTGCTCAGCCTGCTGCGCATCAAGACCAAGGACGATTACACTTTCCTGCACTCGGTCAGCGTCTGCACCTTGCTGGTCGCCTTCTGCCGTTCGCGCGGGATGGATGAGGAAACGATCTACCAGGCCGGCGTCGGCGGCCTGCTGCACGATACCGGCAAGGCGCTGGTGCCGGACACGATCCTGAACAAGCCGGGCCGCCTCACCGACGAGGAATTCGCGATCATCCGGAAGCATCCGCGCGACGGCTACGACATCCTGCGCCAGACGCCGGGCATCGGCGCAATCCCGCTCGACATCACGCTGCACCACCACGAGCGGCGCGACGGCAGCGGTTATCCGGAAATGCAGAACGAGGCCGGGATTTCTGACTTGGCGCAGATGGCCGCGATCGTCGACGTCTATGACGCGATCACCTCGGACCGCTGCTACCACAAGGGCATGTCGGCGGCCGATGCACTGCGCAAGATCTACGAGTGGAGCAAATTCCACTTCAACCCGACCCTGGTCCAGGAATTCATGCGCTGCGTTGGCATCTACCCGGTCGGCACGATGGTGATGCTGCAGTCCGGGCGCCTCGGCGTGGTGGTCGAGCCGCACGAAACGAACCTGCTCACGCCGAAGGTCAATGTATTTTTCAACACCAAGAGCGAGACCTATATCCGCCCGCAACTGCTGGACCTGTCGCGCGCACTCGGTTTCGGCGGCGGCGACAAGATCGTCAGCCACGAGGCGCCCGCCAAGTGGCGCGTCGATCCGGACAAATTCCTGATCCTTCCCTGACTGTTTAGAAAAACTCGGCGGTGTCGTTCGACGCCACGGTTTTCAGCAGGCCGCGCTCGACCAGCTCGTCGTAGTGGCAGGTCTGGTTGCGGCCGTTGGTCTTGGCAAAGTACAGGGCCTGGTCGGCGTGGCCGAGTGTGACCACGGGCGAATCGTAGGGGCTGATGCTGACAAATCCGATGCTCACCGTGACCCGTCCCACCTGCGGGAAGGCATAGGCTTCGACGTTGCTGCGGAAGCGGTCGATGATGCGGCGCGCATGCTCCAGCGTCGTCGAACGCAGCAGGATGACGAATTCCTCGCCGCCGAAGCGAAACACCCGGTCCCGTGAGCGGAACGACGCCTGCAGCTGGTTGGCGATCAGGATCAGCACTTCGTCGCCGTACAGGTGGCCGAAGGTGTCGTTCACCATCTTGAAATGGTCGACATCGACCACCGCCAGCCACCCCTTTTCTTCGCCATTGCTGCAGCGCCGCTCGAGCTGGCCCGGCAGCGGCGGTTCCTGCTCGCCCGGGCATTGCAGCATGCGGGCGAGCTGGTCCTCGAAGGTTTTGCGGTTGAGCAGGCCGGTGAGCGAATCGCGTTCGCTGTAGTCGAGCAGGTTCTGGAAGTTGCGGTAGACACCGACGATGCCGGCGATGGTGTGGATGGTCGCGGCCCGGAAGGGCGTATGGCGCACGATTTCGAGGCAAGTGGCGGCCTGGTCGCCCAACCAGATCGGCAGCCAGAGGGTACGCATCGATTGCGGACCGCAGGCCAGGGCGCTCGTTTCGCGGCGCGCCAGGCAGGCAGCCAGCTCGGGAAAAGCCTCCAGTGGCTGGCCCGGCAGGGCGCTGTCGTGCGCGTCTTCGACCCGGGCGCGGCCACCTGCGGCGATGCTGGCACGCATCCGCACCCAGGTGCGATCGCCGATCGTCGAAATGGACCACACCCGGGCCTGCGCGGCGGCGGCCAGTTCCTGTACCGCCGACACCACCGAGATGTCGAGCATCGCGTGATCGCGGTGGCCAGTCATGTCCACCATGTGTTTCAGAAGAGAATCCATGTCGTTCTCAGATAGGTAATCAGCCCACCACACCCCGCATTGCCGCTTTCGCAACACTGAAATTTCCGCAGAGCAAGCAAAACAGGATAATCCTTTTTTGTTATCGCGGCAATTATTCCGCCTCTTTTTATGGAATTGCGCGACGCCGGCAGGGGTCTATACGATCTGGATCAATTGTTTCCCACAGCAAATAATTCATATGAAAAAGCTTGCTAACAGTCAACTTGCTTTACGGCATCATCTTTTATAGTGAACTCACTGAAACGGAAACGACAAAGCGCAGTCAGCAGAGTCAAGGGAAGTCTCCTGCCGCTTCAGGGTTGTTCTTATAAACCACCATATGGAGTTTTCATGAAAACGATCTTTACCGCAGTGCAAGCTTTCGTTGCTGATGAAGACGGTGTGACGGCCATCGAGTATGGCCTGATCGCTGCCCTGATCGGCGTCGCGATGGCGGGTGCGGCAACGCTCTTGGGCGACCAGATCGAGCTGACGTTTAACAACGTGAAAGACAAGCTGGTCACCGCCTTGAAGCCTTAAGTAACTATTGAGGTTTGCCCTCCGGACTTTTCCGGAGGGCTTTTTTTTGGGGTAGATATGAGTTTTCAACTCCAGCTTGACCTGATATTGCTGCTCGTGGTGGTGACTGCCGCCATCATCGATCTGGCGATACGCAAGATCCCGAATAAATTGCTGCTGGCCGCAGTGTGTGCTGTGCTGGGCCTGCACATGATTGATCCGACGCAGGGTAGCCTGTCGAGCGCCCTCGGCGGTGCAGCCATCGGCTTCGCCCTGTTCGTGCCGCTTTACGCGGTGGGCGGCATGGCCGCCGGCGACGTCAAGTTGATGGCAACCGTTGGATTGTTCCTGGGACCATCCGACGCCTTATATGCCTGCATCCTGACCTGGTGCGTGGGCGGGGGGATGGCGCTGGTCATTATCCTGTTTACGCGACGCTGGTCCGCGGCTTACCACAACCTGCGCAACCTGTTGCTGCCCATCGTGCTGGGCTTGGGGCCTCCGGTTCCAGGCGCAGCGCCTGCCCGCGCAAGCGTCGGCTCGATGCCATATGGATTAGCAATTGCGTTGAGCACGCTTTGGCTGTTGATACAACGCCATCATCCCTGAAGGTAACGGCTTGCTGCTGCTCAATGGCCACAAAGACATGGCCGCTAGAATGAATTCAATGTTCTCGGGGAATGAACTCCGTGAATGCAAGGAGAACCACCATGAGCGAAACGCTCTCGTTCGCACGCCCGGGTATGGCTTCCCGTACGGCGCCGCCCCAGGCACCGGGCGAGCTGGAGGTCGCGGCAACCCTGCCGCGCCAGCCGAGGACAATCAGCGATACCGGACTCGAGCCGCGGCTGGTATGCGCCCTCGTGCTCAAGACCCTGCATGCCACCGGCCGCTCGCCGCTGCCCTTGCTGGCCGGAAAGCTCCGCCTGTCGGTCAGCGTGCTGCGCGAAGTGCTCAACATACTGACCGTTGACCAGCAAACCGAGGTGGCCTGGTCGGGCGATTCCGACATCGACGTGCAATATCAGCTGACCCCGATCGGCCAGCGCGCCGCACTGGCCTGTCTGGAAGAGTGCCGCTACGTTGGCCCGGCGCCCGTGACCCTGGCTTCTTATCGGGCGGCGGTCGAGCGCCAGTCCTTGCGCCAGGCGATGCCGGGGCGGCAGGGAGCATCCTCGTCGGCGGTGCGCGGCCCGACCCCGGGCGAACTGGCCGCCGTGCTGGCCGACGACGGACTCGATTCAGCCTTGCGCGATGTGCTTGGTGCTGCCTTGCATGCGCAGCGCCCGCTGCTGTTGCACGGCCCGACCGGCTCCGGCAAGACCACGCTCGCGCGCAAGCTGACGCGCCTGCTGCCGGGCGCGGTCGCGGTACCGTATGCCCTCCTGATTGAAGGCCACATCGTCCCGTTTCATGATCCGCTGCGCCATCCACCGCCTTTGCCCCAGGGGCGCCAGCTGGAAGAGCGGCGCAGCTGCGATGCACGCTGGGCGATCTGCCAGCGTCCACTGGTGTATGTGGGTGCGGAATTTGACGCGTCCATGCTGACGCTGCGCCCCGATCCCGAGAGCGGCATTCATCATGCGCCGCTGCAGCTGCAAGCCAACAATGGCATCTTCGTCCTCGACGACCTCGGTCGCGGACGGACGCCGGTGGCCGAACTGCTCGCCAGTCTGCTCGGTACGCTCGACGGCGGCCCGGCGCGCGTGGTGGCCGGCGGACACGGCGAGACCGTGCCATTCGACGCGATGCTCGTCTTCGTTACCAACCTGGCGCCGGCCAGCGTGTTCGACCCGGCCTTGCTGCGCCGTATGGGCTACCGCGTCGGTCTCGGGCCGCTGGCCGAACCGGCCTACCGGGCAATACTGCGACGCGCCAGCCGGCTGCACGGCCTTGAGTGCGATGAAACAGTGCTCGACCACCTGGTAACGCGGTTGCACCGCGCCAGCGGTACGCCGCTGCTGGCCTGTTATCCGCACGAGCTGCTCGGCCGTGTACTTGATTTCGCCGGCTTTGCCGGAACCGAACCACGCCTGACGATCGCTGCCCTGGAGCAGGCGTGGAACAGCATGTCCAGCGGCAGCGCCCCGGCCCCGTGCCACGTCGCAGGAATCGACCAATGAAAAACAAGCGCGCTCTTGTCGTGATGGCGGTTGCCATCCTGTTCGGCCTGACGGCCGTGGTCCTCGCTTCGCGCTGGCTGCTGCTGCAGCCCAGCACCAGCAGCGGGCACATCGCGGTAGCGGCCGCGGATATCAGCCTGGGCCAGCGCCTCACCCCGGAGATGGTCAAGCTGGCCGAGTGGCCCGCCGACAGCGTGCCGAAGGGCGCCTTTGCCGATCCGCAGAAACTGGCCGGGCGCGTCCTGAAGAGCAGTGTGCTGGCCGGGGAACCGGTCAGCGAAGCGAAGCTGGCACCGGTCGGCACGCTGGGTGGCCTGTCGGCCCTGATCACCGAAGGCAAGCGTGCGATCACGGTGCGCGTCAACGATGTCATTGGCGTGGCCGGCTTCACGCTGCCGGGCAACTACGTCGACATCATCGTCAGCACTGAAAAGGATCCGACCCCGGAAGCGGGCAACCGCCAGGAGAGCATCTCGAAGATCGTGCTGGAACGCATCCTGGTGCTGGCCGTGGCGCAGGAGGTCAACCGCGATGAGACCAAGCCGCGCGTGGTCAATGCGGTCACGCTCGAGGTAACGCCGGAACAGGCTGAAAAACTCGACCTGGCGCGCAGTGTGGGCACCCTGTCGCTGGCGCTGCGCAACCAGGTCGATCCGCAATCGGCCCAGACCGACGGCGCCACCAAACTGACCCTGCTGCCCGTTACCCCGGCCGTCAAGCCGGTCCCGGTAAAGCCGGTGGCTGCTGCGCCGCGCCGTCCCGAGAAGCCTGCCGTGCACCGGGTCGCGACACCTCCGGTGCGGCGCAACTGTGTCACCGTCATCAACGGCCTGCATTCCTCGCAAGAGTGCTTCTGATCCCTTTACCGTGCCAGGTGCAACCATGAACACACGTCCTACGAAACCGCTCCGACCGAATGCCGTGTCGCACACCGTGCGCCGTCCCCTGCTGCGCCAGGTTGCCCTCGGCGGCATGGCGCTGGTGCTGGCAGGGGGCGCACACGGCGCGCGCCCCGTCGTGCAGTCCGAAGTGATCTCCGTTGTCGGCGAGCGCAACGAAATCGGCCCGCGCTGCAAAGGCGAGGCTGCGCGTCCGGCCCAGGTCGCGCTTCAGATGGGCAAGTCGACCCTGATGCGGCTGCCGGAAGCGGTCCAGAACCGCAGTGTCGGCAATCCGGCTGTCGTGCAGGCGATGCTGGTCGCACCGGATACGATGTACATCGCCGGCGTCGACGTCGGCACGACCAACATGATCGTCCAGGGGCGCAGCGGCCTGTGCAGCGTGCTCGACATCACGGTAGCGATGGACCCGAGCGCGCTGCAGGCCACGCTTGCCGCCGTCATGCCTGAAGAAAAAGAGATCCGGGTGCTGGCCGCGGCCGATTCGCTGGTGCTGACCGGAACCGTCACCGATGCCTCTGCGGTGGCACGCGCCGCCGAGCTGGCGGCGGCCTACGTGCGCCGTCCGCTGCACGCGCTGAGTGGAGTGCCGAAGGAGCTTGAGCCGAAATCCGGTGCTGCTGGCGCAGGGGGCGGACCGCAGGTGCGCGTGGTAAACCTGCTGAGCGTCAGCGCACCGCAGCAAGTGCAGCTCGAGGTCAAGATCGCCGAAGTCTCCAAGACCCTGCTCGAACGGCTCGAGGCCAACGTCAGCTGGAGCTTCTCGCCGGGCAGCTGGGCTGCCACCGTGGCATCGGACTTCCTGAGCGGAACGGCCGGCGCGAGATTGGGCGCAACCCGCGGGAACGGCAAATCATTCGGCGTGGACGCGCAGACCCAGGACGGCCTGATACGTGTCCTGGCCGAACCGAACGTGATGGCGATCAGCGGCCAGGAAGGCAGCTTTCTTGCCGGCGGCAAATTTTATATCCCCGTGGCGCAGGACAAAGACAAGATTACGCTGGAAGAAAAGGAATTCGGCGTGGGCCTGCGCTTTACGCCGACAGTGCTCAGCGGTGGACGGATCAACCTGCGTGTGGCGCCCGAGGTATCGGAATTGTCGCGCGAAGGCATCGGCATCAACGCCACCGGCATCTCCTCCGGCACGGCGGTCCTGCCGGTGGTGACGACGCGCCGCGCCAGCACCACCGTGCAGCTGTACGACGGCCAGAGCTTTGCCATCGGCGGCCTGATCAAGAATAACCTCGTCACCAACCTGAAGGGCCTACCGATGCTGGGCCAGGTGCCAGTGCTCGGGGCGCTGTTTCGCAGTACCGACTTCCAGCAGGACCGTACCGAGCTGGTCTTCGTGATCACCGCGCGCCTGGTCAAGCCGCTCACTGCAACTGGTTACACACTCCCCACCGACAGCGTCGGTGCTCCTTCGCGCGCTGGCCTGATGCTCGGCGGGCGCCTCGAGGGCGCGCCCAGGACACCGGCGCCGGCCGCGCGCACGGGCCAGAGCGTCGACGGTTTCGAACTCAAATAGGAGGCCGCAATGGCAACCAAGACAATCGCATGTATCGCAGTGTTCGTGCTGCTCCAGGGTTGTTCGACTGCACCGCGCTTCGAGAAGAATTTCGGTGGCTCGGTGCGCGCGAACCTGGCAGCGCAGACGGTGGACCCGCGTGGCGCGGCCAACGCCAATCCTGCCAGCGGCATTGATGGACCGGCCGCGCAGGCTGCGCACGCGCGTTACCAGCAATCGTTCACCCGGCCCGAGAGCGCCGCGACATCACCGTTGCTCAACACGCTCGGCAGCGGGCAATGAGATACCGCGGCTGACCGATTCACCATCCCAGTGCTTCAACAAGGATCGTCATGAAAGCCCTATTGATCAGTCAAGACAGCCTGCTGTTTGCTGAGCTTGCGTCCCAGGGAGCGGCCCGCGTGCCGCCGCTGAACGTGGCCAACAGCCGTGTCTCGATGCGCGAGGCGCTCGATCGGCCGCTGGGCGAGGCTCCGGGACTGGTTCTTGTCGACGCCACCGAAGGTGCGCCCGACGATGCCGACCTGCTCGAACGCCTGGCGCGCCAGTATCCGGAGGCCCAGTTCATGCTGCTCACCAGCCAGCACCAGCCGGAATTCCTGATCCGTGCGATGCGTGCCGGCGTGCGCGAAGTGCTGCAGTTGCCGCTGGTGCACCGCGCCTTCCATGAAGCGATGGACCGCATTGCCTCCGCCGCCGGCGTTGCCCAGCTGCGCGAGGGCAAGGTGCTGGCCTTCATCGCCTGCAAGGGCGGCAGCGGCGCGACCTTCATCTCCACCAATTTCGGTTATGCGCTGGCGACGCTGGCCGAGAAGAAGGTGCTGCTCATTGACCTGCACGGCCAGTTCGGCGATGCCGCCCTGTATGTGTCGGACCAGAAGCCGGCCATGACCCTGTCCGACGTCTGCGAACAGATCGCGCGCATCGACGGCCCCTTTCTCGATTCCTGCCTGGTGCATGTGACGCGCGGTTTCGGGGTGCTGGCAGCGGCTGACGACCCGTCCCAGGCGAAGGCGGCCAAGCCCGAGCACATCGACGCCATCCTGCGCGTGGCACGCCAGCACTACGACTACATCGTGCTCGACGTCGGGCGCCAGATCGACGCCGTGTCGCTGCGCGCGCTCGATAGCACCGACACCATCTATCCGGTGCTGCAGCTGGCGCTACCCGACATCCGTGACGCGCGCCGCCTGCTCGACATCTTCCGCTCGCTCGGCTACCCGCTCGAGACGATCCGCCTGATCGTCAACCGCTACGAAAAAGGCGGCCGCCTGCGCTTGCCCGACCTGCACGCGGCGCTCGGCTGCGAGGTCGTGCATACCGTGCCGAACGACTACGTCGCCGTTACCGATTCAGTCAACCAGGGTGTGCCGGTACTCGAACTGTCGCGTGCGAGCGCCGCCGCGCGCAGCCTGGCCGACCTGGTGGAACTGGTTACCGCGCGGCGCGCCCCCGAAACCCGTGGCCTGCTTGACCGCCTGTTCGGCCGCGGTGAAGCCGACTATTAATCTGGAAGGAGAATCCATGTCGCTGCGCGAACGCCTTTCCGTCTCGGACGACGACCGCAAGGCCAGCGTGTTGCCGGCCGAGGTCAGCAACGGGGCTTACCAGGAGCTGAAACGGACGATGCACCAGATGATCCTCGACCGGATCGACCTGGAGCGCCTGAAGCGCCTGACTGCCGAGCAGTTCAAGCACGAGCTGGCGCTGCTGATCCAACGTATCATCGAGGAAGAACGCATCGTCCTCAACCAGCACGAGCGCCACAATCTCGTGCTCGACATCCAGCATGAAATGCTCGGCTTCGGCCCGCTCGAGCCGCTGCTGAACGACCCGACCGTGTCCGACATCCTGGTCAACACCGCCAGCCGTGTCTACGTCGAGCGCCGCGGCAAACTGGAACTCACCGACATCAGCTTCCACGACAACGCGCACCTGATGAAGATCATCGAGAAGATCGTCTCGCGCGTGGGGCGCCGCGTCGACGAGTCGAGTCCGATGGTCGATGCCCGACTGCCGGACGGTTCGCGCGTGAATGCCATCATTCCGCCGCTGGCGGTGGACGGACCGATCCTGTCGATCCGCCGCTTCAGCGCCACGCCGCTCTCGGTGCAGAACCTGCTCGACTACAAGAGCGTGACGCCGCCGATGGTCAAGGTGCTGCAGGGCCTCGGCATCGCCAAGATCAACATCCTGATCTCGGGCGGCACCGGCAGCGGCAAGACCACGCTGCTCAATCTGCTGTCGGGCTTCATCCCGGCCAACGAGCGCCTCGTCACCATCGAAGACGCGGCCGAACTGCAGCTGCGCCAGCCGCACGTGGTGCGTCTCGAGACGCGCCCGTCGAATATCGAAGGCAAGGGCGAGGTCACCCAGCGCGCGCTGGTCAAAAACGCGCTGCGCATGCGGCCGGACCGCATCATCCTGGGCGAAGTGCGCGGCGCCGAAGCGCTCGACATGCTGCAGGCGATGAATACCGGCCACGAAGGCTCGCTGGCGACGATCCACTCGAACGCCCCGCGCGATGCTCTGGCGCGCCTGGAAAACATGGTCGGCATGGCCGGGGCAAACCTGACTCCGCGCGCAATCCGCCAGCAAATCTGCTCGGCGGTAACGGTCGTGGTGCAGGCCTCACGCCTGATCGACGGCGCCCGCAAGCTGGTCAGCATCCAGGAAATCACGGGCATGGAAGGCGACATCATTTCAATGCAGGAGATCTTCCGTTTCGAGCAGACCGGCGTCGATCGCGACGGCAAGGTGCTGGGCCATTTCTCAGCCACGGGCGTGCGGCCGCGCTTTGCCGACCGCCTGAAGATGTACGGCGTCGAAATCCCCGACGACACCTTCCATCCCGACCGCATTTACCAATGAACCCGCAGGCCCTGCCTGCAGTGGAGCCGCTCCATGGACCTGCTTTTTTACAGCTTTACCGTCTTCCTGTTCGCCGCGGTCATTCTGTTGATCGAAGGCGTCTATCTTTGGTGGTCGAGCACCCATGGCAAGGCCGCGCAACGCATCGCGCGCCGGCTGCAGGTCATGTCCGGCGGCGTAGGGCGGGCAGGGGAACGCATTTCGATCCTCAAGCAGCGCCGATTCAGCGCCCATGACGGCGTCGATCGCCTGCTGCAGCAGGTCAAGCCACTGCAACGGCTCGATGCCTTGCTGGTCCAGGCCGGCAGCACGCTGACGGTCGAGCGCTTCCTCGGCTGCTCGCTGGCATCCTTCCTGCTGGTCTTCATTGCGAGCGCGCGCTGGCCACTGCCGCCGGCGCTGCGTTTCCTGGCCGCGCTGTTCGCGCTCAGCGTGCCGTACTTTCTCTTGCGGCGTGCACGCAAGCGCCGCCTGAGCCGCATCGAATACCAGCTGCCCGATGCTGCCGATTTCATCGCGCGCGCCCTGCGCGCCGGGCATTCGTTCACCAACGTCCTGCAAATCGTGGGCAATGAGCTGCCCGAACCGCTGAGCAGCGAATTTCGCGTTGCGCGCGAGGAAATCAACTACGGCGTGCCGATGGATGAAGCCCTGCACAACATGGCCGAACGCATTCCACTTACAGACCTGCGTTACCTGATCATCGCGGTGCTGATCCAGCGCGAGTCGGGCGGCAACCTGGCGGAAATCCTCGGCAATATCAGCACCATCATCCGCAGCCGCCTGAAGCTGGTGGCCCAGGTGCGCGTGCTGTCGGCGGAAGGTCGCATGTCAGCCTGGATCCTCGGCCTGCTGCCATTTGCCGTGGCGCTGGTGCTGGCCCTGGTCAACCCGAAATACGTCAGCATGCTGTGGACCGACCCGAGTGGGGTGCGCATGCTCTGGTATGCCGCCGGCATGATCCTGTTCGGGGTGGTGTGGCTGCGCAGGGTCATCCGGATCCGTGTCTGAGGAGCTGCAATGAATGTCGCACATTTATCTTTCCTGTTGATCGTTTTCGGCATCGTCTGCGCACTGGCCTGGCTGGCGATGATGCTGTTCGCCCCGGGCGCGCTACGTAGCCGCCTGCGACGCTTCAGCAGCAAATCCGATACCACGGCGCTCGAATCCGACGGCTGGGTCGAGCGCGTTGCCAAGGTC
This sequence comes from Massilia niabensis, assembly GCF_042655085.1. Lineage (NCBI taxonomy): Bacteria > Pseudomonadati > Pseudomonadota > Betaproteobacteria > Burkholderiales > Oxalobacteraceae > Massilia > Massilia niabensis. Next base: position 549,505 of record NZ_JBHSMU010000009.1, read on the forward strand.
ACCCAGCCCCTGATGAAACTGTCGGTGCCGGAGGAGGGCTGGGAAAATTCGGCGCTGCGTACCCGCTTCATGAATGCGGGCTGGCGCAACCCGGTGGCGCCGACCCTGTTCTTCGCGTCGAAGACGGTGCTTGCGCTGCTTGGGCCGGCAAGCATCGGCGTGCTGGTAGCGGCCTCGGTGATCGTGCTTTCGGGGAGCAAGCTGCTGTTTCTGTTGCTCCTTACCGCAACGGTCGGTTACTACCTGCCGAACTACGCGCTGAACCACATCGTGCGCCGTCGCAAGCGCGAGATTTTCGAGACATTGCCTGACGCGCTTGATTTGCTGACCGTCTGCGTCGAGGCCGGCCTGAGCCTGGAACGCGCCTTCGTCAAGGTGGCCGGTGAAATTCATATCAAGAGCGTGACGCTGGCGCAGGAACTGCAGCTTGTGCTGATGGAAATGCGCGCCGGCTTCAGCAAGGAAAAAGCCCTGCGCAACTTCGCCCTGCGCAGCGGTGTCGACGATATCGACACGCTGGTCGCGATGCTGATCCAGTCCGAACGCTTCGGCACCAGTGTCGGCGATTCGCTGCGCGTGTATTCCGAAAATCTGCGTACCAAACGCCGCATGCTGGCCGAAGAATGCGCCGCCAAGATCGGCCTGAAGCTGCTGTTCCCGCTCATTTTCTGCATTTTCCCGACCCTGCTGATGGTATTGCTGGGGCCGGCCGTAATACAGCTGAGCCGCACACTGGGTGCGATCAGCGGCACATGATGATTCGAGAGGAGTATGACCATGTCCACCTGCATGATGCTCAAGAAAATGTCGATCCTGTGTGCCGGCACCCTGCTGATCGCCTGCGCCGGCGTCACGCGCCATCCCGAACGGGCGCCGCAGGTTGACGCCGACGCAATCTACGATGGCGGGCGCCAGCACCATCTCGCCGGACGCTATGAGGACGCCATTGCCGCCTACCGCACGGTGCTCGCTACGGCGCCGCATCATGTGCGTGCGCGCAATGCGCTGGCCGCAACCTATGCGCGCAAGGGCGACTTCGCCCAGGCCATCCCGATCTGGCGCGCCCTGACCGAAGAACTGGCCACACGTACCGGCCCGGACGGCGCCTACCTGTTTGCCAACCTTGGCTATGCCTACCTGCTGGGCGGCGATTACGATAAAGCCGTCGCCGCGCTGGAACGGGCTTGCCTGCTCGATCCGCTCGATCACCGAGCCTGGCATAACCTAGGCGAATCGCTGCGCCACCTCGGCCAGGCTGATCGCGCGGCACTGATGCTGCGCCAGGCCAAGGCCCTGCGCGAGCACAATTTTCAGAGCGACCATGCCGCCGTCGGCGGCACCGCCGTGGCGGCAATCGAAGCGGCCGTCGCCATGCCGGCACGGCCGGACTCCGGCTGGGCCGCGACCGAGGTGCGTACTGCCGCCGACGGCACTCTCGAGCTGCTGCGCGTGCCGTCGCAGCAGGCCATCGCGGCAGCCCTACCGCCGCGTGCGCCCGAACCGCGTACGCCGGCGCCAGCGCAACCTGGTCTCGTGCTGCTTGAAATTCGCAATGGAAATGGCGTGACTGGCATGGCACGCGCACTGTCGCGCCAGGTCAAGGACGACGGCCTGCAGGTCACGCGCTTGAGCAACGCGAAAGGTTTCAATGTGCGCCGCACGCGCATCGAGCACGCTGCGGCTTTCCGCGGCGCCGCCGAGCGGCTGGCCGAGCGCCTTGCCGGCAACTTCGACAAGGTTCAGGTCGTGCAGGTCGATAATTGCAAGGCGTGCGACATGCGCCTGATACTCGGCCGGGACCTGGGGCGAGGGGCGCTGACGCTGCGGCCAGCGCCTGAACGCGGAGAAACCTATGCGGCTGCGCAATTGCCGCCGACGGCACCCTGACGCAGCCCCGCAAGTTACCTTTGTTCGGTATCAAACCGTGGCAACGCGCGCACCCGAAAATAGGGCGATATCACCTTATTTCACGGGAGCGTTGCCATGAACATTGCACAGCGTTTCACTGCCATCCTCGCCACCATCATGGTCTTCATGCTGGCAGGATGCGCACCGACGAGCGACCGCCAGGGTACGGGCGAGTACATCGATGACGCCGTCATCACCAGCAAGGTCAAGGCGGCCTTTGCCGCCGACCCCACCGTCAAGGCCACCGAAGTACAGGTGGAAACCTTCAAGGGCACGGTGCAGCTGAGCGGTTTCGTCGAATCGCGCGAAAGCGCACAAAAAGCGGTGCAGATCGCCCGTCAGGTCAAGGGCGTCACCGAAGTGCGCAACAACACGATCGTGAAATAGCGCCGGTGCTTAGCACCAGCCACTCAGCGCCAGGTCACCTTGCCCAGGCCGCCCGTCGTGGCGTTGCGCTGGGTCGGTTTGCCGTACACGGTGGCGGACCCCATGCCGCTCAGGTTAACGTCGATCGCCGAGCTGGCATGCACGGTCGCGCCGCCAAGGCCGGTCATGTCGAGGTCGACGGTTTCGGCGCGCAGCTTTTCCGCATCCAGATTGCCGACGCCGGCCAGCGTCGCATGCAAGGTCCGGGTCTGGCCCGTCACGGCCAGTTGCCCGGCCCCGTTCAGCGCCAGGTCCATCCGCTCCGTTTTCGCCGCGTCGATCTTCAGGCTGCCAGCGCCGCCGAGACGGGCATCGATGTTGCGGTAGCTGCCGTTGAGCGTAATGGTCCCGGCGCCGTCGAGGGCGAGCTTGATCTTGTCGCCGCCAAAGCCGCTGACCGTGCTGGCCCCGACGCCTTCGGACACGAATTCAGTCAGGTTCGGCACGGTGAGCTCGGCGCGCAGGCGTGGATTCTTGTTGCCGAAGTTCCAGTTGTTGCGGCGCTCGGTATCGATCTCCAGCGTTTCGCCACGCTGGTGCGTCGTCACGCGTGCGATATGGTCCCGTTCACCTGAAAGTACCAGCGAAGGCCTCGCTCCCTGGCGCACCACGAGGTCGACCACGCCGTCGAGCTTGACCCGCGACACGCGCGCATCGACCGCGCGCGTTTCGCGCACGATGTCGGCCGCCAGGGCGGTACCGGCGCTCAAGGTCAGGGCTGTTGCCATCAGGGTGGTGCCGAGCAGTTTGTTCATGGTGGTCTCCGTGATCGAATAGTGATTGGACTATAGATCGGTGACCGCCGGCGGGCGTGGCCCGTGCGACGGGCTGCACGATACGCGGAATGAAGCGTGCAAACGTTGACCGAACCGAGCGCCAGCAAGAAGACGGCCGCCGCCCGATGGACCGGCGCCGCCGATCAGCGCCGCAGTGACCGTCGCAGGAGCACGCCGGCCCCCACCAGGGCGAGCACGACCACGGCAAGCGCCACCCAGCCTTCGTACTCATGGATCAAGTGCGGCACGTCGCTGGCGTGCGCCTGGGCAGGGGTGGCGGTCAATATGGCGACCAGGATCGCGAGGCAGAGCGGGGCGGCAGGAACAAGGCGAGGGGCAAGGCGGCGCAGGAAGGGAGACATCAGAACTCCTTTAATTGGAAATCGGTACGAGCGGCATCGAGCAGGCCTGATGCCGGATGAATGCAACGATGTCGTCGACCCCTTTACCATCGCGCAGGCTGGTGAAGACAAACGGGCGCGCGCCACGCCATGCGGTCGCCGCCGAGGGCGACGAGCCTGACGGTGCGCACCTGTCCCGGCTCGAAACGCACGGCCGTGCCGGCGGCGATATCGAGCCGCATGCCGTAGGCCAGCGCCCGCTCGAAGCGCAGCGCCGGATTAATTTCAAAAAAGTGGAAGTGCGAGCCCACCTGCACCGGCTGGTCGCCGGCGTTCGCTACCGATATGTCAATGGTAGCGCGGCCGGCATTGAGTTCCAGCTCGCCCGGTTGGATCAGCATTTCGCCTGGAATCACGGCAGCTCCTACAGGATGGGATGGTGCACGGTCACCAGCTTGCTGCCGTCGGGGAAGGTCGCTTCGACCTGCACGTCCGGGATCATTTCCGGCACGCCCTCCATGACCTTGTCGCGCGTCAGAATGCTTGTGTCCTCGCTCATCAGTTCGGCTACCGTCTTGCCGTCGCGTGCGCCTTCCATGATCGTCGCCGAGATCAGGGCGACCGCCTCCGGATAGTTCAGCTTCAGCCCGCGCCCCTTGCGGCGTTCGGCCAGCAGGGCGGCGGTGAAGATCAGCAGCTTGTCTTTTTCGCGTGGCGTGAGTTCCATGTCGTTCTTTCAGGTGTTCCATAGGCGGGGAATCGAGACCTCGCGGCCCAGGAGGGCGGGGCGCAGGCGCCGCCAAGCCGCCAGCACCACGGCGCGCGCCGCCTCGCTGGAGTGGCCCAGGTGGCGCACGACGACGATCTGCGGCAGCTGGGTGACCCCGCTGTGGCCGCTGCAGCTGGCGATGTCGAGTTCCTGCCGTAGCTGGCGCAGCTGGTCGGCGTCGAGCGTCAGGCCACAGGCGATCAGGGTGGCGCACACCGTATTGCCGCCGAGCCCGAATGGGCTGTGCATGACGCTGCCGGCGCCGACCACCTGGCCCTGCTCATGCCAGACCAGTTCGCCTTCGCGGCGAATCGTGGTGGTCTGGTTGATCGTCCCTTCGGCGAACGTTTCGCCCGCTGCGGTGCGCCCGAAACACAGGATCTCGCTGCCGAGGTAGCGTGCACCGGCGCCCAGCGACACCTCATGGGTCAGCTCGACCCGGGCGTCGCGGTAAAACAGGGTTTTCTGCGGCAGCCATTCGAGCGCGGCGCCGTCCTTGATGTCGATTCGCACGTCCTGGCGGGAGCAGCGCCCGTTCGCGCGGTACCACTTGCCGGCGCCAGGCGTGGTCAGCAGCGCCTGCGCGCCATTGCCGGCCGAGATATCGATGTCGAGCGCATCGCCGCCGACTACCCCGCCTGGCGGATGCACGATGACCGCATGGCAGACCGGCGCACCTTCGGGGTAAAGCGGTTTTTGTACGCGTAGCGGTCCCAGGTGATGCCGTTCGAATAGCCGCGTACCGCGCGTGTCGCGGTCAAAACCGAGGCGCAGGTGTGCCTGCCAGCCGGGGGCGACGTTGGACTTGTGCGGGAAATGGTGGGCATCGTTTTCCATCTACCAGGAATTCAGCAAGAACCGTGCCGCTGCCGGCAGCCCCGCTGCCGGCGCCAACCGGCCCAGGAACGCACCTTGATGGTGCGCCAGCGGCAGGGTGATCCGCGATGGGGCAGTCATTGCACGATCAATGCCGCGGGTGCCGAGTGCGCTGTCCCCTCCTCGGTTTCCGTTCGTTTGACATCAATCAAACGCACTAAACCCCTACGCCGCATCGTGGACCTTCGCCCGAGGGCGATCTTTAAGGAGAAAAACCATGATGAAACAAATCACTGCAGGACTCGCACTCGCGTCGCTCGTTTCGCTGCCAGCCCTGGCCGCGCCCGAGCGGATGTCGAGCACCCAGCTTGACGCAGTAGTGGCCGGCACAGGTACCTACCCCTGCGGCTGCGAACCGCCACCGACGGGCAAGGAGAAAGGAAATAACGGGTGGGGCAATGGCGCCGACCCGAGCAACCCAGGTAGCGGCAGCGGTAGAACCGCGCCGTCGAAGACCAACAACGATAATCTGCCGCCGGGACAGGACCGGCCGAATACCAACCCGACCGGGTCCAGCGGACGATGACCGCTGTTCACGAGGGCAGGTCGCGGACCTGCCCTTTCCTGGCCACGTCCAGCCTGCGCTTGTGCATGCTGGCGCTGGCCTGCCAGCTGGTCGCGCTGCCCGCCCGGGCCGAGCGCCCGGTGCGCTCGCTGCTCGAAATCCGGCACGAAGCCCTGGTCGTTCAGCGCTGGGACAATAGCTGCGGAGCCGCTGCCCTCGCCACCGTGCTGCGCTACTACAAGGGCGTGCCGACCGACGAGGAAGCTGTGGCGCGCGGCATGCTGCGCCAGACCGACCCGCTGCGCGTACGCGTGCGCGGTGGCTTTTCCCTGCTCGACATGCAGCGCTACCTCGCACGCATCGGCTTGCAGGGAGACGGCTACGCCCGCATGACTCTGGCCGATCTTGCCCAGCGCGTGCCAATGATCGTGCCGATCACCCTGAACGGTTATCCACATTTCGTCGTCGTCCGCCGGGTCGCCGCGACGGGCGTCAATATCGGCGACCCCAGTTTCGGGAATTATGAGCTCGACCAATCCGTCTTCGCCGCGCAATGGAAAGGCGTCGGATTCGACATCCAATAAACCGATAGGGCGACAACATGAAATCTCTGATGGCCGGCGCACTCTTGTTCGGCGTCGCGGCGGCGTGTAGTGGCCAGGGTAACGAAGAGCTGCAACGCAAGATCGCCGAACAGGCAGCGACGATCGAGCGCCAGCAGGAACGCATTCGCCTGCTGGAGCGTGCATTGACCCCGGTCCGGATCGAAACCGGCAGGGACGCCAAAACAGCCCCCGACGATACCGCGACCGATAGCAACCGTGCGCTCGAACGTGCCCTGGTGAGGGAAAGAGCGGTATTGCTCTCGTCCGGTACGGTCGAAGTCGAGCCGAACCTCGTGGTATCGCATAGTTCGGCCGATGGCGGGTTTCGCCGCACCTCCCTGAGTCCCGGACTGACCCTGCGCGCGGGCTTGCCTGGCAAATCGCAGGTCGAAGCAACGCTGCCGTATGTGCGTGAAAGGATCAGGACCGGCAACCGGTCGACCCGTTCCGACGGCCGCGGCGACCTGTCGGTGGCAGTCTCGCACCAGTTCCTGGCCGAGACGGAGCAGCTGCCGAGCCTCACCGGAAGTCTCGGCTACCAGGCCGCAACCGGGCGTAACACCAGCTACGAACAGGGGCCGCTGGTTGCGCTGGGCAGTGGCTTTCCGTCGCTGCAAGCCTCGCTGAACACCATCAAACGCGTCGATCCGCTGGTGTTCTTCGGCAGCCTGTCGGCCACCCGTTTCCGGTCGCGTGAACGGGGCGGTGCCCACGTCGAACCCGGCAATATCTACGGGTTACGCTTCGGCACAGCGCTCGCGACGGCGCCCGCAAGCTCGCTGCGCGCCGCAGTCAGCCTGAACCTGCTGGACAAGACCCGGATCAATGGCGCAGCCGTTCCCACCGACGACGTGAACGCCTACCTCGAGCTGGGCGGCTCTGCCGTACTGACGCCGTCGACCGCCATCGACATCCTGTTCGCCGCGGGCCTGACGCGCAGTTCGACCGACTTCCGCCTGATCCTGTCGGTGCCGGTACGGTACTGAGCTTATTCGAGGATTGATTTATTCGCCAGCGGCCAGTACTGACTCGGGAAGTTCGAGGGCAGCGAGTTGCCAGCTCCACAGGCCGGTGCGTTTCAGGATAAAGCGGCCGGCGTCGTCGCCCGGCTTCGCAATGGCAACCCTGCTCCATCCTTCGTAATCGACGGCGTAATCGGGCGCACGGTCCGCCTCGTCGCCGGCTTCCGGCGCTTCCCGCTTTCCACCTGCATCTGGCAGCGGCCGCGCCTCGCCCGATTTAAACATGGCGATCACCCCGGCCGGGGAGACGGCGGCATCGACGATCGGGTTGATCAGCGCGGCGCCCATCATCTGGCCGATCCCGGCGAACGGGTTGTCGGCCATCTCCGGCCGCGACAGGCGCTTGTTCATCATGACCATCATCTGGCCCTTCACGCTCTCGCGCAGCGCCGGAAAGTCGATGTAGCTGGAAAAGCGGTCGGCATCCTTCTCGGCGATGGCCGTTTTCATCCGGTGCAGCGTCCAGTACGGACTGGCATAGCTGGACAGGGCGAGGCTTGCTACGACAGCGACCGCTGCAATCAGGACATGGCTTCGTTTCATCGGGCATCAGCTCCAGGAAGGGGTCACTTAGTATAGCCGGGCAAAAACAAAAAAGCCCAGCCGGTGAGGGCTGGGCTTTTGCGCTTGCTGTTGGTGCCGGCTGCCGGTTTCGAACTGGCCACCTGATGATTACAAATCAACTGCTCTACCAAATGAGCTAAGCCGGCGTAATCTGTACGACAGGAATTATAACGCTATTTAATCCGGGTCAGCGTCGGGCGGCCGCCTTTTTTCGGCGGGTCCGTGTCGTCGTCGGGCGAATGCGACAGGCTGGCCGTGGCCGCGTCGTTTGTCCCGCCAGGCACGGCGGACAAGTTCGGCGATGCGCTGGCCGGTTCTTCGGTCGGGGCCGGCATGTCGGCGGCGGGGGTACTCACGTCGAAGGCCATACCCTGGCCGTTTTCGTTGGCGTAGATCGCCAGCACGTTGTGCACCGGCACATAGATGTCGCGCGATACGCCGGCGAAGCGGGCGCGGAACTGGATCGCTTCGTTGTCCATCTTCAGCCCCGAGGTCGCGCCGTAGCTGATGTTGAGGATGATCTCACCCTTCTTGACGTATTCCATGGGAACCGTCGTGGATGCGTCGACCTTCACAGCAAGATACGGCGTAAAACCGCTGTCGGTGCACCACTCGTAGATGGCGCGCAGCAAGTAGGGCTTGGTGGAGATGTCAGGCATGTGGAAATAAGATAAACAATAATCCGTTAATGAGCTAGAAAACGGGACCGGCGAACGGATGCGCCGCTGCGTTCAACGCGGCAGGCAAGGGCGTGGCGCGTGGGAAGCGCGTACTTACATGAGGCGCAGTTTACTGCGAATCGCCAATCAGCGGCGGAAAACCGGCGCAAGGGAGAAAGCGTGAGGTAAAACACGGTACCGGCCGCGCAGCGGACGGCACCGTGTCGTCAACCTTCCATCAACGGCGCATGACCTTTTCCGACGGGGTGAGCGCTTCGATGTAGGCCGGGCGCGAGAAGATGCGCTCGGCGTACTTCATCAGGGGCGCTGCCGTCTTCGACAGTTCGATGCCGTAGTGGTCCAGGCGCCACAGCAGCGGGGCAATGGCCACGTCCAGCATCGAGAACTCGTCGCCCAGCATGTACTTGTTCTTCAGGAACAGGGGAGCAAGCGTCGTCAGGCGGTCGCGGATTTCGGCGCGCGCCTTGTCGTGGGCTTTTTCGTTCGTCTTGTTGCGGTCGCTTTCCAGCACGTGCACGTGGACGAACAGTTCTTTTTCGAAGTTGAACAGCATCAGGCGGGCACGGGCGCGCATCAGCGGGTCGGCCGGCATCAGCTGCGGATGCGGGAAGCGCTCGTCGATGTACTCGTTGATGATGTTCGATTCGTACAGGATCAGTTCGCGCTCGACCAGGATCGGGACCTGGCCGTAGGGGTTCATCGTCGAAATGTCTTCCGGCTTGTTGAACAGGTCGACGTCACGCACCTCGAAATCCATGCCCTTTTCGAACAGGACCAGGCGGCAGCGTTGGGAGAACGGGCACGTGGTGCCGGAGTAGAGAACCATCATGGTGGGTCGTTCCTTAAGAAACAAAGGGGTGAAGCGCCGAGCGACTCACCCCGAAAAAATGATTGCCCGTATTATAGCCAAGCGGGCAATGAAAACGAATTACTTCAGATCTTTCCAGTACGAGGCGTTCAGCCGCCAGGCCAGGAACGCAAATAACGACAGGAAAATCAACACGATAGCACCGAGCTTCTTGCGCGTTCCTTGCGCTGGCTCAGCCATCCAGCTCAGGTAGGCAACCAGGTCGGCCGTCGCGGTGTCGAACTCCGTCTGCGTCATCGTCCCCGGCGCCACTTGTTCCCAGCCGGCGAACTTGTGGATCGTCTTGCTGGCGTCGTGCGGATCCGGCGCGTCGACCATTTTGACCGTGCGTACGCCCTGCAGTTGCCACATCGCGTGCGGCATCGCCACGTTCGGCATCACCATGTTGTTCCAGCCGGTCGGGCGCGTGTCGTCCTTGTAGAAAGTGCGCAGGTAAGTGTAGAGGTAATCGGCGCCCGAGCCTGCCGGCGACGATTTGGCACGCGCGATCACCGACAAATCCGGCGGCACGGCGCCGAACCACGCCTTGGCGTCGGCCGGACGCATCGCCGTCGTCATCATCTCGCCGACCTTGTCTGCGGAGAACAACAGGTTGGTCTTGATCTGCTCGTCCGTGAGGCCAAGGTCGCGCAGGCGGTTGTAGCGCATCGATGAGGCCGAATGGCAGTTCAGGCAATAGTTGACGAACAGCTTGGCGCCGTTTTGCAGCGACACCATGTCGCTGCGTTCCGGTGCGCTGTCGAGCGGGAAAGTGCCTTCGGCCGCAAATGCCAGCCCCGGCACCAGTGCCAGGACCGCGATCAGTTTCTTCGTAAAGTTCATGGTTGTCCTTAAGCTCGGTTCCTGGGGCGGTCAGTGCGGGTGGAAGGTCACGCGCGTCGGTACCGGCTTGAAGCGGCCGGCCGTGCTCCACCATGGCATCAGGAGGAAGAAGCTGAAGTACAACAGCGTGCACATCTGCGAAATGATGGTGTACGCCGGCGTCGGCAGCTGGGTGCCGAGATAGCCCAGGGTAAGGAAGACCACGCCGAACAGGGCCAGGACCCACTTGTGCCAGGTCGGGCGGTAGCGAATTGAGCGCGCCGGCGAATGGTCGAGCCAGGGCAGGGCGCCGATGATCACCACCGACGTGCCAAACAGCACCACACCCCAGAATTTCGCTTCCAGCACCTGCGGCAGCATGCCGATGATGAGGACCAGGGCAATGACCGAAATGATCAATTTCGCCTTGGACGACAGGCGCGACTTCATCCAGATGAACACGACGTACAGCGCGACGGCCGCCATCAGCACGTACATGAAGTCGGCCGTGACGGCGCGCAGCACCGAATAGAACGGCGTGAAATACCAGGTCGGCGCGATGTGGTTCGGCGTCTTCATCGAATCGGCCGGAATGAAGTTGTTGTACTCGAGGAAGTAGCCGCCCATTTCAGGCGCGAAGAACACCACCGCCGAGAAGATCAGCAGGAACATCGACACGCCGAACAAGTCCTTGGTCGTGTAGTACGGATGCGACGGAATCGCATCGACCGGATGGCCGTCGGCGCCGATCGTGTTTTTGACCTCGATGCCGTCCGGGTTGTTCGAACCGACTTCGTGCAGGGCGATCAGGTGCGCCGCGACCAAGCCCAGCAGCACCAGCGGCAGGGCGATGACGTGGAAGGCGAAGAAGCGGTTCAGGGTCGCATCCGACACGACATAATCGCCGCGGATCCACAGCGACAGGTCAGGACCAATGACGGGGATCGCACCGAACAGGTTGACGATCACCTGGGCGCCCCAGTACGACATCTGGCCCCATGGCAGCAGGTAGCCGAAGAAGGCTTCCGCCATCAGGCACAGGAAGATCGCGAAACCGAAGAGCCAGATCAATTCGCGCGGCTTGCGGTAGGAACCGTAGAGCAGGGCGCGGGTCATATGCAGGTAGACCACGATGAAGAACGCCGAAGCGCCGGTCGAGTGCATGTAGCGCACCAGCCAGCCCCAGGGTACTTCACGCATGATGTATTCGACACTGCCGAAGGCCAGGTTGGCGTCCGGCTTGTAGTGCATCGTCAAGAAGATGCCGGTCACGATCTGCAGCACCAGGATCAGCATCGCAAGCGAGCCGAACAGGTACCAGATGTTGAAGTTTTTCGGGGCGTAGTACTTGCCCCACTGGTCGTTCCAGAGTTTCGACAGCGGGAAGCGGTCGTCGACCCAGGCCAGCGCCTTCTGCCCGGCCGGCGCGTTCGCCGGCAGTTTTGTTTCCTCGAATGCGGTGCCCATCTTATGCCTCGCCTTTCTCGTCTTTACCGATCACGATCTTGTTATCGGCGAGGTACATGTACGGAGGGATGTCCATGTTCGTCGGCGCCGGCTTGTTCTTGAACACCCGGCCGGCCAGGTCGAAAGTCGATCCATGGCAAGGGCACAGGAAGCCGCCGCGCCAGTCGTCCGGCAGGTTCGGCTGGGCGCCCGGAGCCAGGCGCGACGAGGGCGAGCAGCCCAGGTGCGAGCAGATGCCCACGGTAACGAGCACTTCCTTGTGCTCGGGCCGGGCGCGAAACTCGTTCTTCGCGTATTCCGGCATGTCGAGCTGGAAGATTTTTTCAGAGTTCGGGTCCGCAACGAGATCGGCGTTCTTCGGCAGGCTGGCCAGCATCTCCGGCGTGCGGCGCAGGATCCACACCGGCTTGCCGCGCCATTCGACGACCTTCATTTCACCCGGCTTGACGTCGGAGATATCCACTTCGACCGGAGCGCCGGCAGCCTTGGCCCGCTCGGACGGTTGGAACGTACTGACCAGCGCACCTGCCGTGGCCACACCGACGACGCCACCGGCCGCGCACGTCGCGACCAGCAAACCGCGTCGGCCTGAATCGACCTGCTTTTCATTACTCATACCAACCCCACTCCGTGAAATTACGAATCTTGAGAATCAATTAAGAGCTTGCAGCAACACAAAATTATATGTGAATGGCAATCTTTATTGGAGAAAAAATATTGGCTGTGCGTCCACGGTGGCACAGGCGTCCCGCAAGTCGCTCGGCCGCCGCCCCGGAACGGGCAATAAAGCGGGTAATAAAGCGGGCGTGCGGGCCCTCGCGGAGGCTTGCGGTATCATCACATTCGCTATTTCGATAACAGGAGAGCAGCCTTGGCAATGATGGAGGAATTCAAGCAGTTTGCCATGCGTGGCAACGTGGTTGACCTCGCAGTCGGCGTGATCATTGGCAGCGCTTTCGGGCGCATTGTCGATTCGCTGGTGCAGGATATTGTCATGCCGCCGGTCGGCAGGCTGTTGGGCGGTCTCGATTTCGCCAATTATTATATTCCCCTGAACGGCCAGGCAACCGGACTGGCGCTGGTCGAGGCCAAAAAAGCCGGCGCCGTGATTGCGTACGGTAATTTCCTCACGATCCTGCTGAATTTCGTCATCCTGGCCTTCATCATTTTCCAGATGGTGCGCCTGATGAACCGCATGCGCCGGCGTGCCTTGCCCGAGGACGAGGCAAAGGCCCTTGCGACCGCGGAAGATGTCGTGCTGCTGCGCGAAATCCGCGATGTGCTGGTGACCAACTCAGCGGCAAGCTCAGCGACCAAAAAGTGAAAGATGACGTCATCACTTCCCGCCCGGGTGCGGCGCGCCGCCTCTGGCTGCTGTTCGCCCAGACCGTAACCGTCGCGCTCGCCCTGTATTTCGTGGTCGCTGCGCTGCGGCCCGAGTGGATCGAGCGCGCGCCGGTCCAGGTACCGGTCGGTCCCGGCGCCAGCACGGTGCCGGTGCTGCAGGCCCAGTCGAGCCCGCCGACGGCCAGCTACCGCGACGCGGCCGGGCGCGCAATGCCGGCGGTCGTCAACATCCTCACCAGCAAGGCCTCGCGCGAAACCCATCCGATCCTGAAAGACCCGTTCTTCCGCCGCTTCTTCGGCGACCGCCTGCCGCCCGAAGAGCAGGTCTCGAGCCTGGGCTCGGGCGTCATCGTCAGCGGCGAGGGCTATATCATCACCAATTTCCACGTCGTGGAAGGCGCCGACCAGATCGAAGTGGGCCTGGCCGATGGTCGCAAGGCCGCGGCCCGCATCGTCGGCACCGACCCGGAAACCGATCTCGCCGTGCTGCGCATCGCCGAGCGCAACCTGCCGGTGATGGTGCTCGGCGAGCCCGACGAAGCGCGGGTTGGCGACGTCGTGCTGGCGATCGGCAACCCCTTCGGCGTCGGCCAGACCGTGACGATGGGCATCATCTCGGCCGTGGGCCGCAACAACCTGCACATCAATCACTTCGAGAACTTCATCCAGACCGATGCCGCCATCAACTTCGGCAACTCGGGCGGCGCGCTGGTCGACATCCACGGCAACCTGCTCGGCATCAACTCGGCGATCTATTCCCAGACGGGCGGCTCGGTCGGCATCGGCTTTGCCATTCCTGTCTCGACCGCGCGCAACGTGCTCGAATCGATCATCAAGCATGGCCAGGTCGTGCGCGGCTGGATCGGCATCGAGTCGCAAGACATCACGCCCGAGCTGGCCGACAGTTTCGGCCTGGCGCGCAAGAGCGGCGCCATCATCGCCGGCGTGGTGCGCAACGGCCCGGCCGACCGCGCCGGGGTGCGTCCCGGCGACATCCTGCTCGCGGTCGAGGGCAAGAAGGTCACCAGCACCGGCGAAATGCTCAACCTCATCGCCGGGCTGGCGCCAGGCGCCAAGGCCAGGCTGACACTGATGCGCCAGAATCGCGAATCGACGGTGAGCGTCACCGTCGGCAAGCGGCCGCGCCCGAAACCCCCTTAATTCTTTTCCGGACCTTCCATGCACCTGCGTGACCTGACGCAATTCCTTTCAGAACTGAGCGAAAACAACACCCGTCCCTGGTTCATCATGAACAAACCGCGCTACGACATCCTGCGCGAAGAGTTCCTCGTCGTCGTCACCGATCTGATCCGCGAACTGACCCGTTTCGACCGCCAGGTCGCCGCCGTCGATCCCAAGAAAGCGATGTTCCGCATCAACCGCGACATCCGCTTTTCGAACGACAAGACGCCCTATAAAACGCGCTTTTCGGCCGGCATCACCCCGAACAACCGGCGCCGCCCGAGCGAAGGCGGCGGTTCGACCTATTATTTCCAGATCGACGGCCACGGCACCCTCGGCATCGGCGCTGGCGAATACCTGCCGCCAGCGGCGCGCCTGAAAGCGATTCGCGAACACGTGGTCAACGATGCGACAGGTTTCGCAAAAATGTTAAAGAATAAACACCTGCGCGCGACCTATGGCGACCTGCTGGACGAAGACAAACTGCAGCGTCCGCCAAAAGGGTTCGACCCTGCGCACCCGCACATCGAACACATCAAGCTGAAAAGCTTTTTCGTGTGGACCGAATTGCCGCTGAAGGCAAACGATCCGGACAAGCTGGTGCCGCGGCTGGCGCGCGGATTCGAGGATGCCTTCGCGCTGGTGACCTGGCTGCGCGCAGTGCCCCATACGAACGAAGAAGAGTCCAACTAAAGGAGGCGACATGGCCTTGCAACACGCAGCATCGGGCGAACGGATCGCCTTGAACCGGGGCGAAGACGACATCGCCAATTTCACGTCGATTGCCCTGGCGAAGACCGAGCACATGGAACTGATCCGGCTGGTCGTCACCAAAGACAAGCCGATGCCCGAGCACCGGGTCGAGGGTGAAGTCACGCTGCTGTGCCTGGAGGGCGAAATCGCCTTCGACGCGCACGGGCGCACCGTCGTGCTGCGTCCGAACGAGATGGTCTACCTGGCCGGCGGCGAACCGCATGCGATCCGCGCCAACCAGGATGCGGTGGCGCTCATGACGATCTTGCTGGGGCCGGTGCGGACCGGCGGGCCGACGAATGCGGCGCGCGGGCAGGGGAGCTGAAGTTCAGGCGCGCGGTTCGATTCTTGTAGGGTGTGGCCGGGCCGCGCAGGCACTTGTGCCCACGCGGTCGTATTGCTGCGATCCACGGATAGCACGCCACAGGCCCGGAAAACGAAGCGTCATATGATCGGGGCATCAATCGGTGGCGGTACGGATGCTCGGCGGCCGCACCGCGTGGGCTCAAGAGCCCACCCTACCAAAGCCTACGCCAACTCATTGCGCGGATCGCGCGCCAGCAACTGTTTCGCCATCTCGGCCGCATCGTAGCCGTCAAACAGCACCGCCGCCACCGCATCGGTGATCGGCATCTCTACCCCCAGCTTCGCCGCCAGGTCGCGTACCGCCTTCGAGCAGGGCACGCCCTCGGCCACGTGGCCCAATTCCGCCACGATGGTGTCGAGCGGCTTGCCCTGCGCCAGCGCCAGGCCGACGCGGCGGTTGCGCGACAGGTCGCCGGTACAGGTGAGGATCAGGTCGCCCATCCCCGTCAAACCCATGAAGGTCGAGGCACGCCCGCCGAGCGCGGTGCCGAGGCGGGTGATCTCGGCCAGGCCGCGCGTGATCAGGGCCGCGCGCGCATTCAGCCCGAGGCCCAGGCCGTCGGCCGTGCCGGTGGCGATCGCCAGCACGTTCTTCACGGCGCCGCCCACTTCCACGCCGACCAGGTCGTCGCAGGCGTAGACGCGCAGGTTACCGCCGTGCACAGCGGCGACGACGCGGTCGCGCAATTCGGCTGAATCCGAGGCGACGGTGAGCGCGCACGGCAAGCCGCGCGCCACTTCCTGCGCGAACGACGGTCCCGACAGGGCGGCGCCCGGTACCTTGTCTCCCAGCACTTCGCGCACCACCTGGTGCGGCAGCAGGCCGGTGCCGTATTCGAAACCTTTGCAGAGCCACACCACGTTCGGGACGGCCCGCGCTTTCAATTGCTCGAGCAGGGGCCGCAGCCCGGCCACGGGGCAGGCCGCGATCAGGAGCGCGCCCGCGCCCGCACCTTCCACATGGCTGAGGGCCGCCTCGAAGTCGGCCGTGACGCGCAGCGACGTGGGCAGCGGCTGCCCCGGCAGGTAAGTCGTGTTTTCGCGCGCCGCTTCGGTGGCGGCCATTTGTTCAGGGTTGCGGCCCCATAGCAGCACGTCGTTGCGCCCTGCAATGGCGATGGCGACGGCGGTGCCCCAGGCGCCTGCGCCCAGGACGGTAATCTTGTTCATGGTTGTCAGTTCTTGCATGGTGTCGATTCAGATGCCCCAGACTTCAACGGCGCGGACAAAACCGCCAATGCCGTCCTGGTGCCGGACGCGTACCCAGTCGCCCGCCTGCGGATCGACCAGCTCGAGCAGCACGCCCTTGTCGGCGGTCATCAGGATGGCGGCGGTGTCGTCGGCGGCCGCGCGTACCCGCGCCTGTACCGCCCTGACCACGACGGTGCGGCGCGCGGACAGTCCCTTCGCTTCGGTCCAGGCCATGTCGCCGTCGATGTCGCGTACCTTGACCCAGGCGCCATAGCGGGCCAGGATCTCGACCGGCATGCCGGGCGGCGCCACATGGCGCTTGCCGCTCTTGCTGGACGGGGCATCGTACAGCACCACCGAGGCGGATCCGACCGAGCGGAAATCGGCGGCGCGGACAGGGCCGCATGCCAGCACCAGCAGCACGGCCGCAAACAGGCAGAAGGAGTGAAATCGGGTCATGGCGAGCCTTCCGGATTCGGTAGAACCAGACGCCAATAGGGAGGACGACAGGAGGAACAGGAAACACCAGCGCCGCGCCCCGGGGGCCAGGCGCTGGTGAAGAGCAGCATGTGCTGGACGACGCGCTGCTTAGTTTGCCGGTGCTGCGGCAGCGGCTTCAGCCATTGCCTGGCGGCGCTGCTGGTAGAACACTTCGAAGTTGATCTCGGCCAGGTGCACTGGCGGGAAGCCGGCACGGGTGATCACGTCGGCGATGTTCGCGCGCAGGTAAGGGTAAACGATGTTCGGGCAGCCGATGCCCAGCAGCGGATCCATCTGGTCAGCAGGGATGTTGCGTGCTTCGAAGATGCCGCCTTGCTTGCCTTCGACCAGGAAAGCGACCTTGTCCTTGACCTTGGCGGTCACGGTGATCGTCACGGTCGACTCGTAGATGCCGTCAGCGATTGCTTCAGCGCCGACATCCAGCGAGACTTCGATCGTCGGGGCTTCCTGCTCGAGGAAGATGGCCGGGGAATTCGGCTGTTCCAGCGACATGTCTTTCAGATAGACGCGTTGGATTTGGAATACTGGTTGCAGGTTTTCGTCGGACATGGAACGCTTTCGATGTGAAGTAGAAGGAGCGGCAATGCGCCGCCCCCGATGGGCTTGGCGACAAACGCAACGGCAATTGTATCAAAATCAATTTGGATGCAATAGCGGTTTGACCACGGCCCCTTCGCGGCAGTTCAGAAGGGGGGCAAGCCGTGCGGCTTGCCCGGGAGAGATGACTATGAATCAGGGCAACAGTCAGGCAAGAGCGCGCCCGCAGTGACGTGTGTCGACCCTGAAACTTATTCGCCCTTCAGCAGGGGATCGAGGCGGCCGGCCTGGTCGAGCGCATACAAATCGTCGAAGCCGCCGACGTGGGTGGCGCCCACATAGATCTGCGGCACGGTACGGCGGCCGGTTTTTTGCATCATGATCTGGCGCTGTTCCGGATCGAGGTCGACCCGGATGCGTTCGATGTCGGTCACGCCCTTCGCTTCGAGCAGGCGCTCGGCGCGTACGCAATATGGGCAGCTGGCGGTATGGTAGAGCACAACATGGGCAGTCATCGTTATTCCTTCCTGTCTTGATTTACTTGGTGACCGGCAAACCGGCAGCCGTCCAGGCCGTCATGCCGCCTTCCAGGCTCAGTGCGTCCTCGAAACCGGCAGCCTTGAGCTGGCGCACGGCCTTGTCGGAACGGGCGCCGGCCTGGCAAATGACGACGATGGTACGGCCTTTCGACTTTTCCAGTTCGCCGATGCGATTGCCCAAGTCTGCCAGCGGAACGTTTTTCGCGTCGCGCACATGACCAGCGGCAAATTCTTCAGCGCTGCGCACGTCGATCAGCGTGGTCTTGCCGCGGTTGATGAGCTGGGTAACCTGCAGCGGCGTCGCACGGCGGCCCTTCGGCGCGAGGGCCGGCCACAGCAGTGCACCACCGGAAACGGCAGCAAGTGCGACGAAGAGGATATTATCGAGGATGAATTTCACAAGGCTTCCAATGGTTGAACGCAATCCGCGCATTATAAAATAGAAGCCGGACAGGAATATTTTTTGGGATGTCGAGGATCCGCCACGCGCCGCGCGCGCCGGATGCTCCAGCTTCCCTCGCAGGTTTTTTTATCATTTGAAGAAGAGCTTATGTACAAAATCGTATTCATGCGCCACGGCGAATCCACCTGGAACCTGGCCAACCGCTTCACCGGCTGGGTCGACGTCGACCTGACCGAAAAAGGCGCCAACGAGGCACGTACCGCCGGCCGCGTCCTGCGCGAAGCGGGCTTTGCGTTCGACCTGGCGTACACGTCGGT
This sequence comes from Massilia niabensis, assembly GCF_042655085.1. Lineage (NCBI taxonomy): Bacteria > Pseudomonadati > Pseudomonadota > Betaproteobacteria > Burkholderiales > Oxalobacteraceae > Massilia > Massilia niabensis. Next base: position 568,249 of record NZ_JBHSMU010000009.1, read on the forward strand.
CCTGAAGCGCGCGATCCGCACGCTGTGGCTGGCGCTCGACGAAATGGACCAGATGTACTTGCCGATCAAGAACGACTGGCGCCTGAACGAGCGTCACTACGGCGCCCTGCAGGGCCTGGACAAGGCCGAGACGGCCGCGAAATACGGCGACGAGCAGGTATTGGTCTGGCGCCGCAGCTACGACACGCCGCCGCCAGCGCTGGACCAATCCGACGAGCGTGCTTCGTTTAACGATCCGCGCTACGCCGGCCTGCCGAAAGCGAGCATTCCGCTGACGGAGTGCCTGAAAGACACGGTTGCGCGCGTGATGCCGGCCTGGGACGAAGAAATCGCCCCGGCCATCCGCGCCGGCAAGCAGATCCTGATCTCGGCCCACGGCAACAGCCTGCGCGCCCTGATCAAGATGCTGGACAACATCAGCGACGACGACATCGTCGGCCTGAACATTCCGAACGGCCAGCCGCTCGTGTATGAACTGGATGCAGATTTGAAGCCGATCCGTCATTACTACCTGGGCGACCAGGCAGCCATCGCGGCTGCCGTGGCGGCCGTGGCGAACCAAGGGAAGGCGAAGTAAGTCTTGCGTTTTCCAAAGAAGAAGTTGGCCAGCGGCGTATTCCTGTGCGCGCTGGCGCTGGGACTGGCTGCGCCGGTCGTTACCACGGCCGCGCCTGCCAAGCCCACCGAACGCAGCCGCCAGAAGGCGGCTGCCGAAGCCAAGCGTGCCGGCATCCAGCAAAAGCTCACGGCGCTCAAGAAAGAGATCAGCCGTACCGAGAGCGAAAAGGAAGATGTTGCCGATACGCTGGCCGAATCGGAAGAAGCCATTTCGAACGCCAACCGCGCCCTGCGCGACCTGGCCCAGGAGCAGCTCGACACCAACCTGCGCCTGCAGGACCTTGGCAGCGAGCAGGAGCGGCTCGCCCTCACAATTATTAGTCAGAAAAAACAATTGTCGGCACTGCTGCGCGAGCACTATGTGGCCGGCAACGAGGACCGGATCAAATTGCTGCTGTCGGGGGACAACCCGAACCGCATCAACCGCGACCTGCAGATGATGGCCTATGTGTCGCAGGCCCAGGCGAAATTGCTGGCCTCGCTGAACGCGAACCTGGCGCAGGTCGAGGAAAACCGCGCGAAGGTCGAGAATGCCAAGGTCGAGCTCGAGGAAATCGCCGGGGAGCAGCGCGACCAGAAGGCCGTGCTGGAAAAGGAAAAACTCCGCCGTGCAGCCCTGCTGAACGACCTGTCGAGCAAACTCGTTACCCAGCGCAAACAGGTCGACAGCCTGCAGCGCGACGAACAGCGCATGAGCGGCCTGGTCGACCAGCTGACGCGCCTGATCCGCGAGCAGGCCGAAGCCGAGCGCAAGCGCCAGGAAGCGCTGGCCGCGGCACGCGCCAAGGCGGCAGCCCAGGCGGCAGCCGAAGAAAAGGCGCGTGCACTGGCCCGCGCCGCCGCCAAAGCCGAACGCGACCGCCTGGCAAAGGAAGCGGCGAAAGCCGGCAAGCCGCCACCGAAGCCGCTGCCGGAAGAGCCGCGCGTGGCCGAGACGCCGAAACCGGCGCTTGAGGAGCGCACGCCGGACATCTCGCTGGCCCCGGCCGCGCCAAAAGGGGCCTTTGCCGCCATGCGCGGACGCTTGAGCGCCCCGGTCAGCGGCACCATCGCGGCGCGCTTCGGCGCCAAGCGCGGTGGCGATGGCCCGAGCTGGAAAGGCATGTTCATCAAGGCGCCGGAAGGCACCGAGGTGCGCGCGGTGGCAGTGGGCCGGGTAGTGCACTCGGGCTGGATGCGGGGCTTCGGCAACCTCATCATCATCGACCACGGCGGCGACTATCTTTCGATCTACGCCAACAACCAGACCTTGCTAAAACGGCTGGGGGATGCAGTGCGTGCGGGCGAACCGATTGCGAGCGCGGGCAACACCGGCGGTAACGAAGAATCGGGGCTATACTTTGAACTCAGGCATCTGGGCAAAGCCTTCGACCCGGCGAGCTGGGTAAAATTCTAGCAAGTACTGAGGGGCAGCGATGGGCAACAAAGTGAAAAGCATGGGGCTGGTCGGCCTGGGCGTGGTGGCCGGCGTGGCACTGACGGTGCAGGTGTCGGCCTGGGCGCAGAAGGGCGAAGGCAGCCCGCTGCCGCTTGACGAGCTGCGCCAGCTGGCCGATGTCTATGGCCTCATCAAAAGCGATTACGTGGTGCCGGTCGAGGACAAGAAACTCTTGTCCGAAGCCATCGGCGGCATGGTCGCCTCGCTCGACCCGCACTCGGTCTACCTCGACCAGAAGGCCTACCGCGAAATGCGCGAAAGCGTGGCCGGCAAGTTCGTCGGCGTCGGCATCGAAGTGGCCGCCGAAGACGGCTACGTGAAAATCGTGTCCCCGATCGAGGATTCGCCGGCCTACCGCGCCGGCATCAAGGCGGGCGACCTGATCACCCGGATCGACAACGTCCCCGTCAAGGGCCTGTCGCTGGACGACGCCGTCAAGAAAATGCGGGGCAAGCCTGGCAGCAAGGTCACGCTTACCATTGCCCGCCGCGGCGAGGACCGCCCCTGGGTGGTGCCCGTCATGCGCGAGGAAATCCGCGTGCTGAGCGTCAAGGCCAAGATGGTCGAGCCCGGTTACGCCTGGGTGCGCATCAGCCAGTTCCAGGAGGCCACTCTGGAGGAGCTGGCGACCAAGACCGCCGCCCTGTATGCGGACAACCCGGACATCAAGGGCCTCGTGCTCGACCTGCGCAACGACCCCGGCGGCCTGCTGCCGGGCGCCGTCGGCGTCTCGACTGCCTTCCTGCCGAAGGAAGAGCTGATCGTCTCGACCAAGGGCCAGTTGCCCGACTCGAACCAGAGCTATTACGGCCGCCGCGAATTCTATGCCCCGCGCGGCGCCGATCCGCTGGCGAAATTGCCGGCTGCCGTGAAAACCGTGCCGATGGTGGTGCTGGTCAACGGCGGCTCGGCTTCGGCCTCGGAAATCGTGGCCGGCGCCTTGCAGGACTACAAGCGGGCGATCGTGATGGGCAGCCAGACTTTCGGCAAGGGCTCGGTGCAGACGCTGCGTCCGTTGTCGGCAGATACCGCGATCAAACTGACCACGGCGCGCTACTACACGCCAAAGGGCCGGCCGATCCAGGCCAGCGGCATCAAACCCGACATGCTGGTCGACGAAACGCTCGAAGGCGACGGCCTGAACGCGCTGCGCGTGCGCGAAGTCGACCTGCAGCGCCACCTCACCAGCGAAGGCGACAAGGCCGGCGACAAGGCGGGCGCGGCAGCGAAGGAGGCACGCGACAGCGCCGAGCAGCGCCAGCGCGCGCTGGCCCTGCTGAAGAACCGCCAGCCGCTTGAACTGGGCGGCAAGGACGATTTTCAACTGGCCCAGGCGCTGAACCATTTCAAGGGCCTGCCGGTCAAACTGGCCAAGCCGGAAGCGGTCGAGGCCAAGGCCGAGGCCGAAGCCCCGCCGAAAGAGTTGCCCGGCGCCGAGACGAAACCGCCTGAACTGAAGGGTTCGAAGAAGTAAACCTGACCTCGTTGAATGATCGATTGCGGTCCTGTTGCCGTCGACGGCGACTGTAGGGTGGGCGCGGCCGGCGTAGGCACTCCGTGCCCACCCTACAGGTACGCTCCTTCACTGAGTCTCCGCCTCCCATGAACGACAACCAGCTCCTGCGCTACTCGCGCCACATCCTGCTCGACGAGATCGGCATCGAAGGCCAGGCGCGCCTGTTCGACGCGCACGCGCTGATCATCGGCGCCGGCGGGCTCGGTTCGCCGGCGGCGCTGTACCTGGCGGCAAGCGGCGTCGGCCACATTACCCTGGTCGACGACGACGAGGTCGATCTGACCAACCTGCAGCGCCAGGTCATGCACACAACCGCACGCATCGGCATGGCGAAGGTGGAGTCCGGCAGGGCGGCGCTGGCGGCGATCAATCCGGACGTCACGGTCACCTGCCTGCGCGAACGCGCCGGCCCCGTGCGCCTGCTCGAGCTCGTACGGGGCGCCTCGGTTGTGCTCGACTGCAGCGACAACTTCGCCACCCGCCACGCCCTGAACCGCGCCTGCGTGGCGGCCGGGGTGCCGCTGGTAGCGGGCGCCGCGATCCGCTTCGACGGCCAGCTGTCGGTGTTCGACAGCCGCCGCCCGGATTGCCCGTGCTACGCCTGCCTGTTTCCCGAGGACAGCGGTTTCGAGGATGCGGCCTGCAGCACAATGGGCGTGTTCGCGCCCCTGGTCGGGATCGTCGGCGCGGCCCAGGCCGCCGAGGCGCTGAAGGTGCTATTGAACGTGGGCGAGCCGCTGCGGGGGCGCCTGCTGCTGCTCGACGGCCGCGCCATGGAATGGACGGGCGTCAAGGTGGCGCGCAATCCGGCCTGCCCGGTCTGCGCCGCCCAACCCACCGCCCCCCCGCACGGTTGAACTGCGGCACCTTTTGTCTCTGCCTTACAATGTTGCACCCACCGGTGGCTGCTACCGCCATTCGGCCTTATACTAAGTTGATTCTTCCGACCCACCTTTCCAAGATTGACTATGCAGATCGTTTCGCACCGTGCAGTTGGCCGGCGTTTCGCGCGCGGCTTCACCCTCGTTGAAATCATGGTTGTTGTCGTCATCATCGGCATCCTGGGCGCCCTGGTCGTGCCTAAATTACTCGGCCGTACCGGCGAGTCGCGCGTCGTTGCGGCCAAGACCGACATCGCCACCCTGATGCAGGCCCTCAAACTCTACAAGCTGGACAACCAGCGCTATCCGACCACGGAGCAGGGCCTGCAGTCGCTGACGACCAAGCCCACTTCCGGCCCGTCGGCGAACGGCTGGAAAGAAGGCGGCTACGTCGAAAAGCTGCCGAAGGATCCATGGGGTAATTCCTACCAGTACCTGTCGCCCGGCATCCACGGCGAGATCGATGTCTTCTCGTTCGGCGCGGACGGCCAGGCCGGCGGCGAGGGCGAAGACGCCGACGTCGGTTCCTGGCAGGGATAACAGCACATCATGGCTGGCGTCGCGCCGGCGCGCAGGGCTGCCGGTTTTACCCTGGTGGAAATCCTGATCGTGATGACCATCATCGGCATCACGCTGGGGATGGTGTCGCTCAACGCCATTCCCAGCCCGCGCCAGGACCTTGAGAACGAAGCGAAGCGCCTGACGCTCCTATTGCAGCTGGCGCGCGACGAAGCCATCGTGCGCAACCGGCAAGTCGCCTTCGAGGCCACACCCGAGCGCTACCGTTTCCTGGTGCGCACCGAGGAGGGCTGGGTGCCGGTGACCAAGGACGACCTGCTGCGCGAGCGGCCATTTCGCAATGCGCCGATCCGCCTGCTGCTCGACCCGCCGCCACCGATTGCCAACGAATCGATGCGCGTGACTTTCGGGCGCGAGCCGGTTGACAAGCCTTTCGTGCTGACACTTGCCAGTGGCGAGCACAGCGTGGCGATCCGCGCCGATGGCGTCGGCCATTTCACGGTCATCGAACCGGGCGAACAATAAATGCGTCGAAGAATTCCTTCCCGCGGCTTTACCCTGCTCGAGGTGCTGGTGGCGCTCGTCATCGTTGGCACCGCACTCGCCGCCGGCCTGCGCGCGGTCGGCAGCCTGGCCTCGAACAGCGCCGGCCTGCGCGCTTCGATGATGGCGACCTGGTCGGCCGAGAACCGCCTCGTGCAGATTCGCCTGGGCAGGGAATTTCCGGAAGTGGGCAAGCGCAGCTACGCCTGCGGCCAGGGCGACCTGCGCCTGATGTGCCAGGAAGAGGTGCTGGTCAGCCCGAATCCGCAACTGCGCCGGGTCGAAGTGTCCGTGTACGACATGGACAACCCGAACCGCCGCATCCTCAAATTGATCCAACTCGTGCTGAGGCCGCGATGAGCACGCTGCGCAGCTTTGCCCCGCGCCTGGCCCCCGGCTTTACGCTTGTAGAGTTGCTAGTGGCGATCGCCATCCTGGCCATGGTCGCCGTGCTCGGCTGGCGCGGCCTCGACGGCATCGTCCGTGCCCGCGTCGCCCTGACCGAGCAGATGGAAATGACGCGCGGCCTGCAACTGGCCTTTGCCCAGATGCAGGCCGATTGCGAGCACGCGGCCGACACCACGCTGCTGGGGCGCCGCCCCTACCTGCACCAGGAAGACAACCGCCTGACGCTGATCCGCACCGTGTTCAACGAAAACGAGCCGGCACGGCTGCAGGTGGTGGCCTACCGGCTGGTGAACGGCAACCTGCTGCGGCGCGAGTCGATCGCCACCCGCGACCTGCTCGAGCTCGACGCCCTGTGGCAGGCCTCGGTGAGCGACACCGACAGCACGCCGCCAGTGCGCCTGCATGGCGGCGTCGATTCGATGGGCGTGCTGGTATGGCAGGACGGCGCCTGGCGCAAGCAGCCGGCGCCCGTGCCGCAAGGCGCGGTCGCCACGGCCGGCATCGCCGGGGTGCAGGTGGTGCTGGCCACGCGCGGCTATCCGCAGCCCTTGACGAAATCCTTCCTGTTGGGGAGCATCTGATGCGCCCGGCCATGCGCATCGTGCGCTCCTGGCGCCAGCGCGGCGTTGCCGTGATCACCGCCTTGCTCCTGACCACGCTCGCGATCACGATCGTCGCCAGCCTGTTCTGGCAGCAACAGGTCGAGGTGCGCTCGATGGAAAACCAGCGCCTGAACCTGCAGACGCGCTGGATCCTGCGCGGCGCCCTCGACTGGGCCACCCTGGTACTGCGCCAGGACGCCTACACCAACAAATACACCGCCCTGACCCAGGTCTGGGCCACGCCCCTGGCCGAAACCCGGCTCGACCAGTACATCGAACGCGAGCGCGTCGAAGGCGAAGTGTTCGACGCCAGCCTGTCGGGCGACATCATGGACGCCACCTCGCGCTACAATCTGCGGAACTTGGAAAATGGAAACAGGATCGACAAGGCACAGCTGGAGATTTTCCAGCGCCTGCTGACCAACCTGCGCCTCAATCCGGCGCTGGCGCGCACCACGGCGAACCTGGTGGCGGCCAGCCAGCCGGTGATCATGCCAGAAGGTGTCGATCCGTACACGAACGAGGAGGTCGGTGGCCAGGAGCGCGACCCGACCGCAGGCGGCAATCCGGGAGGCGAGGGCGCCGGGGGCGCGGGCGGTGGCGGCCTGGGCGCCGGCCGCGATAGCGACAATACCGGCGCCGAGGCGACCGCGCAGAATACGCTGCCGGTGTCGCGCGAAGGCATCGGCACGCCGATCAAGTTCATGGAAGTCGATGATTTGCTGGCAGTAAAAGGTATTACGCCGGAAATGCTGGAGCGGCTGCGTCCCTTCGTGGTCGTGCTTCCCCAGCGCACGCCAGTGAATGTGAACACGGCCACGCCCGAAGTGCTGGCGGCCGTGATCCCGAACTTTTCGCTGTCCGAAGCCAATGCACTGCTCGCCCGGCGGCGTAATGTTCCCTGGAGCGAGATCGGCATGTTCACTGCCGAGCTCGGCGCCAACCGCACGGTGGTGCCTGACTCCTTGAGCGTGCAGAGCAGCTGGTTCATCGTCAACAGCCGGATCCGGCTCGAGCGCGCGGCATTGAACGCGCAATCCCTGATCCAGCGCGAAGACAACACGCTCGGCGGGGGCATCGGCAGCGTCAAGGTTGTGTGGGTTCGTCAAAATTAAAAGAAAGCGAGACGGTTTGGCTACACTTTATATCCGGCATCCGGCGCGCGCAGAAGGCGAAGGCGCGCCTTGCCGTTATGCCCTCGTCGGCGACGGCGGCAAGATCGAACAAGAGGGCGAAGGCGCCTTGCGCAGCCTGACCGACATCGTCGCTGCCAGCCGCCGCGTCGTGCTGCTGCTGGCCGGCACCGACGTCAACCTGCTGTCCCTGCAGGTGCCGCCGCTGTCCGGCCCGCGCCTGCGCGCGGCACTCCCTGGCTTGGTCGAAGAACACATCCTGGGCGACCCGCTCGACTGCGTGCTGGTCGCAGCGCCCGCCAGCGCCGCCGGCACCCGCCCGGTGGCGGTGGTGGCGCGCGACTGGCTCGAACCCATGGTGCGCACGCTGCTGGCGCAAGGCGCGCGCGCGGTCTCCGCGCTGCCGGCGCAACTCTGCCTGCCCCTGGCGCCGGGGGGCGTGAGCGCCGCCATCAGCGACGGCGAGCTGCTGCTGCGCCAGGGCCAGTACGAGGGCCTTGGTATTGCGCTCGAGGCCAATCCGGCGGTCGCGCTGCAGACCGCGCGCGCGCTAGCCGGCGACGCGCCCCTGACACTGTACGTGCCGCGCGAGCAGCTTGGCGAATACGGCGTGCTGCTGGCCGAAGCCGGTCCCGGCACGGTGCTCGAGGCCGACGACTGGGCGCACTGGATCGCCGGCGCGCGCGGTGTTGCCTTTGACCTGGTGCCGGGCCTGGGCGCGGCCGGCGCGCGCCAGCGCGACTGGCGCCTCTGGCGCGTGCCGATCGCCCTGGCCTTCCTCGGCGTGGTGGTCAACCTGGCAGGCATCAACATCGAATGGCTGCGCCTGCGCGGCGAAGCAGCTGCCGTGCGCCAGCAGATGGCGCAAACCTTCCAGTCGGTGTATCCGAACCAGCCGATGGTCGATCCGGTCGCCCAGATGCGCCAGGCCATCGCCCGGGCCCAGGCCAGTACCGGCCAGGTCGGCCCCGACGAATTCATTTATCTGGCCGGCGCCCTGGGGGATGCAACACGCGAACTGCCGAGCCCACCCGGCATTACGTCAATTGAATACAAGGAACGCACTCTGCGGGTAGCGGTCAAACCGGAAACGGTCGACCCGAACGCGCTGCGCCAGCTGCAGACGGCCCTGTCCGCACGCGGCCTCACTCTGGACGCATCCGCGCCCGCCAGCTGGGTGGTGCGCAGTACGGGAGCCAAGTCATGAATTTGGGTAACACTGTCGGCCGGGCGCGTGAGCGCGCCGCCACTTACTGGATCGCGCGCACCGAGCAGGAACGCCGCTACCTCGCTGCCGGTTTCACCGTCGTCACCCTGGCGCTGGTGTATATGAGCCTGATCGAACCGGCCATCGAAGGCCGTGCCCAGCTGCAGCGCTCGCTGCCCGAACTGCGACAGCAGGCGGCGCAACTGACCAGCATGGCCGGCCAGGCGCGTGCACTCGCCGCCCAGCCGGCGGTGCCGGTCACGCCCATGACGCGCGAGACCCTGCTGGCCAGCCTGACGGCGCGCGGCATCACGCCCGGTTCGCTCACGCTGACCGGCGAATTCGCGCGCCTTCAGGTCACCGGCGTATCGTTCGCCAACCTGGTCGCCTGGCTCGATGCACAGCGCCGCGAAAACCGCATTGCCGTGCAGGAAGGCACGTTCAGCGCGCAAGACCCGGTTGGCAACGTCGACGCCAACCTGACCTTGCGCCAGGACACGGGCACCGGCGCCCGATGAAGCGAACATTGGGTTGGCTGGTTGTGCTCGTGCTGGCGGTCGCGCTGACGGTGCTCGTTTGCCTGCCGGCAAGTTGGCTCGGTACGATCGTGGAGCGCCAGACCGGCGGTCGTTTGACTCTCGGGGATGCGCAAGGTACGCTCTGGAGCGGCTCAGCCTTCGTGGGCGGCGCGGCGGGCGAGGGCGGGTCGGTCACGCCACTGTTGCCGGGACGCTTCACCTGGCGGCTGTCGCCCCTGGTCCTGTTCGGGCGCGTGCACATGGACCTTGAAAATGCCCAGGCGCTGGCAGGCCCGGTACGGATCGAGGGCAGCTGGTCGCAATGGCAGGTGAGCGAAGGCCAGTTGCTGTTGCCGGCTGAAGGCCTGGCCGGACTGGGCGCGCCGCTCAATACGCTGATGCCTTCGGGTGTCATCCGCCTGTCGTGGAACCGGCTCGACCTGGTGCGCCAGCCGGGCAGCATCTCGGTAACCGGACGCACAATCCTGTCGATGAACGACATGGGTTCGCGCATGTCGCCGGTCCGGCCGCTGGGCAGCTACGAAATGGCGATGGACTGGCGTGGCGCCCAGGCCGACCTGGTGTTGCGCACGGTGCGCGGCGCCTTGCTGTTGTCGGGAAATGGAACGTTGCAGAACGGGCGCCTGCGCTTCTCCGGGCAAGCGTCGGCTGCAGAAGGATATGAAGAGACCCTGGGCAATATGCTGAACCTGCTGGGACAGCGCCGCATGGTGAACGGTAAAAACATAATCGCATTAGAGTTTAGATAATGAAAACATCCTTCCGTAGCACCCCCCGTAGCACTTCCCGATTCCCGACGCTACGGCGTGTCGCCGCCGGCGCCCTGCTGTGCTGCGCGGCCACCACGGCGCTGCCCCCGGCCCTGGCCCAGGGACAGGAAAACGCCGCCGCCCTCAGCTTCGTGAATGCCGACATCGAGTCCGTCATCAAGGCAGTCGGCCACTACACCGGGATGACCTTCATCGTCGACCCGCGCGTGAAAGGCACGATCACCCTGCAATCGGAAAAATCCCTGACCAAGAGCCAGGCCTTTGGCCTGCTCACGTCCGCGCTGCGGCTGCAGGGCTTTGCCGTGGTCACCACCGGCGAAGGCTATGCCAAAGTGGTGCCGGAAGCCGAAGCCAAGCTGCAATCCTCGCCAACCCAGGTCGGAAAGCGCGGTACGCGCGTCCAGGGCGACCAGATCGCCACGCAAATCTTCCACCTGTCGTACGAATCGGCCGCGAACCTCACCGCCGTGCTGCGGCCGCTGATTTCGCCGAACAATTCCATCATGGCCAATCCGGGCAACAACAGCCTGGTGATCACCGACTACGCCGACAACCTGCGCCGCCTGTCGCGCATCATCGCCGCACTCGACGCGCCGGTGGCGGCCGACCTCGACGTCGTGCCGATCCGCAACGGCATCGCCAGCGACATCGCGACCCTGGTCTCGCGCCTGATGGAGCCGGCCGCCGGCGGCGACTCGGGCCGCGTCACGGTGCTGGCCGATTCGCGCACCAATTCGGTGATCGTGCGCGCGCCTTCGCAGGCACGAGCCAACCTCGCCAAGTCGCTCATCGCCAAACTCGACCAGGCAACGACCGAGCGCGGCAACATCCACGTCGTCTACCTGAAGAACGCCGATGCCAGCCGCGTCGCCCAGACCCTGCGCGCAGTGGTCTCGCAGGACGCCTCGGCAGTGCCGGTGCAGCAGCAGGGCACCTCGGGCGGCTCGATCCAGGCCGGCGCCCAGGGCGGTACCGGCGGTGCAGGCGGCCTCGGCGGCCAGCAGGGCCAGCAGAGCAGCATCGGCATGGGCGGCACCGGCAACACCTTCGGCCAGCAAAGCCAGGCGACCGGCGGTGCAGGCGGCGCCGGTGGTGGCCAGGGTTCCGGCTTTATCCAGGCCGACGCCTCCACCAACAGCCTGATCATCACCGCGCCGGACGCGGTCTACCGCAACCTGCGCGGCGTCATTGACCAGCTCGACGTGCGCCGCGCCCAGGTCTATATCGAGGCGCTGGTGGTCGAGATGAATTCGCAGAAAGCGTCGGAATTCGGCGTTCAGTGGCTGGGCCTGTCGGGAACCGACAACAGCAAGTACCGCGTCGGCGGCCTGCAGTCGTTCAGCTCCGGCAATGCCAACAACATCGTCAACCTGGCGGCTGCCGCGCGCGCCGGCTTCGGCACGGGCACGACCGCGCCGCCGTCGCTACCTGGTTTCACGCTTGGCGTGTTCAAGGCGGTCAATGGCGAGCTGGGCCTCGGTGCGGTGGCCAGCGCCCTTGAAAACGAGGGCGCCGCCAACATCTTGTCGACACCGAACATGATCACCCTCGACAACGAACTGGCGACGATCAAGGTTGGCCAGAACATCCCGATCATCACGGGTTCGTTTACGACCGGCACCAGCGGCGCAAACAATCCGTTCCAGACCGTGGACCGCAAGGACATCGGCCTGTTGATGAAGGTGCGCCCGCAGATTTCCGAGGGTGGCGTGATCAAGCTGTCGATTTACCACGAGAATTCGGGGATCGACAATTCCGTGATCCGGGACGAAGGCATCGTGACCACTGTGCGCGCGATCGAAAGCAATATCCTGGCCGACGATGGCCAGATCATCGTCCTCGGCGGCCTGATCCAGGACAACGAAGACCACGGCGAGGAAAAAGTGCGCGGCCTGGGCGACATCCCGATTGTCGGCAACCTGTTCAAATACCGTACCCGCACCCGCAACAAGACCAACCTGATGGTGTTCCTGCGCCCGGTCGTGGTGCGCAGCAAGGAACAGAACAACAGCATTTCGCTCGACCGCTACGAATACATGCGCGCCCTGGGCGCGACGACGCGCCCTGTGGATGACACCATCCTGATGGGCAATATCGGTGCGCCGGAACTACCGCCATTGACCAATGGCCAGCCGCCCCCGGGCGGTACCCTGGGCACCATGCCGCCGCCGGCGCCGCCGACCGCGCGCCCCGGGGCTGCTACCGGCCCTGCATCCGGTCCCGGCGCTGCAAACGGACGCAGCCCGGCCCAGGTCGTGCCGCGCAGCCCTGCCCAGGTGTCGCCAATGTCACCCCAGGTGCCTGAATACCGCCCGGTGACGCCACCGAACCGGAAGTGATGAACCATGACTAATTTGTTGCCTTATGCCTTCGCCCGCGACCACGGGGTGCTGGCGCGCAGCGGCGACGACCCGGGCCAGAGCGTCGAGGTGCTCGTCTCGGGCGCCACGCCGCCGGCCGCCATTGCCGAGGTGTCGCGCCGCTTCGGCCGCATCCTCCTGCGCCGCCTCGACCGCGGCGAACTCGACGACGCCATTGCCGCCGCCTACGCATCGGCCGGCGGCGACGCCAACCAGGTCGCCGACGAATTCGACGCCGACCTCGACCTGACGCGCCTGCTGCAGGACGTGCCGGCCATCGAAGACCTGCTCGAATCCTCCGACGACGCGCCGGTGATCCGCATGATCAATGCGCTGCTGACGCAGTCGCTGCGCGAAGGGGCGTCCGACATCCACATCGAACCTTTCGAGCAGACGTCGGTCGTACGTTTTCGCATCGACGGCACGCTGCGCGACATCGTGCGTCCACGCAAGGGCATCCACGCCTCGCTCATTTCGCGTATCAAGATCATGTCGCAGCTCGACATTGCTGAAAAACGCCTGCCGCAGGATGGCCGCATCACGCTGCGCATCGGCGGCAAGCCGGTCGACGTGCGCGTCTCGACCTTGCCGACCGGCCATGGCGAACGCGCCGTGCTGCGTCTGCTCGACAAGGAAGCGGGGCGCCTCGACCTGTCGCACCTCGGCATGAGCCCGGACCTGCTGCCGCAGTTCGACAAACTCATCAACCAGCCGCACGGCATCGTGCTCGTGACGGGCCCGACCGGTTCCGGCAAGACCACGACCCTGTATGCCGCGCTGTCGCGCCTGAACGCCTCGACCACCAACATCATGACGGTGGAAGACCCGATCGAGTACGACCTGAACGGCGTCGGCCAGACCCAGGTCAATGCCCGCATCGACATGACGTTTGCGAAAGCCCTGCGCGCGATCCTGCGCCAAGACCCGGACGTGATCATGATCGGCGAGATCCGCGACCTGGAAACGGCGCAGATTGCGGTCCAGGCTTCGCTCACCGGCCACCTGGTGCTGGCCACCCTGCACACCAATGACGCCGCCGCCGCCGTGACGCGCTTGCTGGACATGGGCATCGAACCGTTCCTGCTGTCCTCCTCCCTGCTGGGCGTGATGGCGCAGCGCCTCGTGCGCAAACTCTGCCCGCACTGCAAGAAGAGCGACGGCACGGTCTGGCATGCGGTGGGCTGCGAGCGCTGCGGCCACACCGGCTACCAGGGCCGGGTCGGCGTCTACGAGTTGCTGGAAACGAACGAGGGCATCCGCGCCCAGATCCACAACCAAGCGTCGGAAGCGGACATCCGCGTCGCGGCCCAGCACAGCGGCATGCGCACGATGCGCGAAGACGGCGAACGCTGGCTGCGCGAAGGTATCACCACGCAGGCCGAGTTGCTGCGCGTGACGAAGGATTGACGCATGAGCATCAACTCGTGAGGATTCACAGAATGAGGATTCACTAAGTGCCGGCATTCCGTTACGAAGCAGTGGACGTCGGCGGGGCTACCCGCAAGGGCGTGGTCAATGCCGACAGCCCGCGCGCCGCGCGCGCCGATTTACGGGTCCAGGGCCTGACGCCCCTGAACGTCGAGGCGATTTCCGCCCAGGTCGACGCCAGCGGCGCCACGCGTTCACGCGGCTTCGGCGAGCGCCTGTCCCAGGTCGAGCTGGCGCTGTTCACCCGCCAGCTGGCCAGCCTGCTCGAAGCCGGCCTGCCGCTCGAACAGGCGTTTACGGCGCTGCTGGAACAGGCCGAACGGCCCTATGTGCGCGACCTGATCGCGTCGATCCGTTCCGAGGTGATGGGCGGCATTTCGTTCTCGGATGCGCTCTCGCACCACCCGCGCGACTTCGACCAGATCTACCGCGGCCTCGTGTCGTCGGGCGAGCAGATCGGCCAGATCGCGCGCGTGCTGTCGCGCCTGGCGGACTATATCGAGCGCCGCAATGCGCTGGTTCAAAAGGTGCGCCTGGCGTTCACCTATCCGGCGATCGTCACCGTGGTCGCCTTCGCGATCGTGATTTTCCTGCTGACCTATGTGGTGCCGCAGATCGTGTCGGTGTTCGCCAACACCAAGCAAAAGCTGCCCCTGCTCACGGTCATGATGCTGGGCGTGTCGAATTTCATGCGCGACTACGGCATCATCATGGGCATCGCATTAATCTTGGCCTGGTTCGGCTGGCGCCGTGCCTTACAAAACCCGGTATTGAAACGGCGCTGGCATACCTGGCTGCTCACCGCCCCGGTGTACGGCAAGTTCGAGCGCAGCCTGAACACGGCGCGCTTTGCCAGCACGCTCGCCATTACCACCGGCTCCGGCGTGCCGATCCTGCGCGCGCTCGACACCAGCCGCGACACCCTGTCGAACGTCGCCATGCGCGAACTGGTCGAACAGGCCACCGGCAGCGTGCGCGAGGGCGTCAGCCTGGCGCGGGCGCTGTCGGCGCAAAAGCTCTTCCCGCCCATGCTGGTGCACATGATCCGCGCCGGCGAAATCACGGGCGAGCTGCCCTCCATGCTCGAGCGCGCCGCCAACTCGCAGCAGGCCGACCTGGAACGGCGCACGCTGACCATCGCCGGCCTGCTCGAGCCGGTGCTGATCCTGGCGATGGGCCTGGTGGTGCTCCTGATCGTGCTGGCGGTCCTGATGCCGATTATTGAAATCAACCAGCTGGTGCGCTAACAAGGAAACCAATGAAGCGTCTGCCTCTCCTATTCACCCTGCTTGCCCTGATCTTCCTGGCGGTCTCGGCCACCTATTGGGGCATGCAGCTGTACAAGCCACAGCAGCGGCCGATCACGACCGTGCAAACGGCCGCGCTGCCCGAGCCGTCGCCCGACGCCGCCGCGACCCTGTTCGGCGGACAACCGGTGACGAATGTCGTCAGCAATTACCAGCTGACCGGTATCGTCTCGGCCGGCCGCGACAGCGTGGCGATCCTGGTGGCCGACGGCCAGCCGCCCAAGGCCCTGAAGGTCGGGCGCGAACTGGCGCCCGGCGTGAGCGTCAGCGAAGTGCATCCGAAATACATCATGCTGTCCGAAGGCGGGGTCATGAAGCGGGTCGACCTGGTGGCGGACAGCCGGCCCGCGATCGCGCTCTCGGGTGCGCCGATGGGCGCGCCGCAGATGGCGCAACCGGTCGCCCCAGGCGCGATGCCGACCGTCGAACCGCAAACCTCGCCGGGCGCGGTCCAGGCCCCGCCGCCGCCGGGTGAAGTCAATCCCGTGGTCCCGCAGGGCCAGGAGCCGCCGCAGGAAGGCCCGCCGCCGGACATCACGCCGCCACCAGCGCCGCCAACGCCAGCGCCGAGCCCGCCGCAAATGCCGCCGCCGACCCGCTCGATCGGCAGCCCCGTCAGCGGCCAGCCGGTATCCCAGTAACTGCGACAGTAAAGGCTCTGCCCACCCCGGGCTAGCGCCGCAGCGCCGTAAACGCCGCAAACTCCCACGACCGGAATCCCACCAGCAGGGTCATGCCCTCGCGCTGGTCCGCCGGCAAGCGGCGGTCATGCCGGTGCAAACGCGTCAGCTCCGCCGCGAGTTGATGAATCTTCTGCGCCAGCTCGGCGCTGCTGGCCGGCGACAGCCGCGCCGGTAGGCACATCAAGGTTTCGCCGGCCCCGTCGAAACGCCCCGCAAAATAGTCCGGCACGATCTGCTCCCGAAAATAATGCTGCACCGGGCCGTCCGGCAGCCACTGGAAGGCGTTCGAGACACGCAGCGTATAGCGGTTCAGCGGCCGCAGTTCGATCAGTCCCAGCCGGTCGAGCTCGAGCAGTGCGCCGATGCATTCGGCGTCGGTCAGCCGATAGGTCTCGACGATCTGCTCCATGCTCCAGTAACCGAGGCAGCAGATGGCCACCAGCAGCAGGCGCGGCTTGGCGACGAGCGAGGTTTCCTGGAGCAGGGTGAGGGCGTCGAGCTGGGGCCGGGCATCGGCGGCGCGGCGCAGCACGTCCTCGAAGGCAATGCCGGCAGCCTGGCAGATCTGCGCCAGGCGCGACAGGGGCATGTCCTTCTGGCCGAACAGGCGCTTGACGCTCGACTCGCTCATGTCGATGCGTTCGGCCAGTGTTTTATAGGTGAGGTTTGCCGCACGCAATTCGGCGCGCAGCACGTCGACGATCAGCTCGGGAGAGCTCATGGGTTTCCTGTTACTAGGCAATAAGGCAATGGGTAATGGGCGGCGACCAATGTACAGGCGAATGGTCAAAACGGCAAGATGCCTCTCGGCCAGCCCGGCGCCTGCCGTCCGCAGGCCCTGGTGCACCCCGGCATCGTGCAATTTCCCCTCGCATGCCAGCTTGACTAAAACGAGCTCAGCCGTAAAAAACTTCCATTAGATTCATGGGGTTCGGTACTGGTGAACTGGCCCGGTCCCTCGCTTCGCGGGCCGGGTTACCCGTTGGCATACAGCGTGCAAAAGGAGATGGGCATGTCAAATAATCAGATTCAAACGCCTGAAGTGATTCCCACGGCCGGGTCGAGTCAGGAGGCCATGCAGGAGGTCCAGCAGGCAGCGGTGCGGCCGCTGTTCGCTGCGGCCTCGCCGCAGCCCGAGCTGAGCGGAACCGGCGTCACCTACCGGCACGACTGGGGCCTGCGCCGTGGCGACTGGGTTCTCCGGCTCAACTGGGGAGACATCAACCCCCGCTCGCAAGTGTTCGTGTCGATCGGCGAGGGGGCCCCGGGCGGGGCGGACGCCGGCAAGTTCATCGGCACGGCCCGCTACACCGTGCACAACGTGGCGCCGCGTGCCGGCGGCGTCGACATCCGGGTGAACATCGAGTGGGAAGCTGATATTTCGCTCTACGCCGATTACCTGGTGATGAACCCGGGCGGCGTGGGGGCCAGGACGGTGCAGGTCACCGTGCAACGCCACAGTACCGTTGCCTTGACCGAGGCCGATGCGGATCGGATCCTGCGCGACATGGGGACTATCCTGCAGAGCGATGAATCTCCCGCGGACGTCGCAACCCCGGTCCAGTTCGTGCGCAATGGGGCGGTCCAGGTGCTGCCGGCGGCGATCCCCGCAGCCATCCAGACCGAGGCCGACCTGACGGCGCTGCTCAATGCCGGCACCGGGGTCAAGATCGTCCAGGCGATTCGCTGGTGCGGCGGACCGGGCGGGTCGATCATCGGCTGTGCCCCGGTCGGCAGCCCGACGGTCAACCTGGCGGCCATGCGCTTCACGCCCAACCAGGAAGGGATCCTCTGGGTGCACGAGTATGGCCACAACGCCAACCTCGGCCACCGCACCGATGACCCGCGCGCCGTCATGTATCCGAGCATCGCCCCGGACCACAACGTGGTTAACGCGGCCGAAGCGGAGCGTTTCCTGAATGGCCCGGTCGCCGTCACCCGCACCGTGATGCCTGCGTCCTGTTCCCTGGGCGTCGCCATCGAGCCGCCGAAGGATGTCCGCGAGTTCGTCTCCCAACACTGGATTCAGGGCATTCCCTACGGGGCGGCGTCGCAATACACCGAGGAAGACGCCAGGCTGCTCGTGGAATGGCTGGTGAAAGAACCCGAAAAGCACGAGGAATTCCTGCCGGAGATCGTCACTACGCTCGGCTTCATCGGCAGCGAGGTCGCCGTGCAGCCGCTGATCGACTTCGTGGAAAGTGCGCGCGCCAGCCGGCCCGTGTTCAATGCGAAGAATGCCGCCCTGATCCATCTCGGCGACCTGATCAACAAGTCCGGAAGCCGCGCCGCCCTCGATTTCGTCACCCGGATCGCAAGCGATGTGGAGCGGGCGAAAACCCTGGCCATCCCCAGGACCGCCGTCGCGGCGGCCGAGGCGGCGGTAGCGGGTGTCGACGCCTCCAGCCTCGAGGTAGTGGCGGCCGAACTGGCCGTGTCCGCGACCTTCGGCCTGGCGCTGTCGGGCACGGAGGAGGCGGAGCAGGCCCTCGCGCGCCTGAAGGATACCGCAGATGCGTTTGATTCCGTCAAGAAGGCCGCAACCGAAGCGGTGGAGCTGGCGCGGACTGTCCGCGCCCAGGGCCAGAAGGCGTACTACAGCGCGAAGTGTGAAAGCAAGGGCCAGCCGTAAGGGCAGCCGTAAGCGCCTTCGATCGTAAAAAGCGCAAAAGCGGGGCATGCTCCTCCTGATGGGGAGCATGCCCCGGCTTTCAATCGTCTTCGGGAACCAGCGGCGCCTTCTTCAACTGCTGCTTGGCGGCCTGGCGCTCGGTCGACAGCGGCTTGGCATGCGCGCCCGCCGAGCGGGCCTTGGCCAGGGCCGCGACCGGATTGCGCGGCTTGCCCACTTGCTGGGCTGGTAAAGCACGCAGCATCATTTTTTGCCGCGTAGCGAGTGCTTTGTTCGCCATCTTCCTCTCTCCTTACAGCACGTAGCGCGACAGGTCCTCGTTGGCCGAGAGCACGTCGAGCCGTTCGTTGACATAAGCCGCGTCGATCAGAGCCTGTTTTTCCTGCGTGTCGCTGGCGTGGAACGAAATTTCCTCGAGCAGCTTTTCCATCACCGTGTACAGGCGGCGCGCGCCGATGTTCTCCGTGCGTTCGTTGACCGAGAACGCGATCTCGGCCAGGCGGTGGATGCCGTCCTCGGAGAACGAGATCTGCACGCCTTCGGTACCCAGCAGCGCCTCGTACTGCGTGGTCAGGCAGGCGTCGGTGCTGGTCAGGATGCGCTTGAAATCGTCGATTGAGAGCGACTCGAGTTCGACGCGGATCGGAAAACGCCCCTGCAGCTCGGGAATCAGGTCCGACGGTTTCGCCAGGTGGAAGGCGCCCGAGGCGATGAACAGGATGTGATCGGTCTTGATCATGCCGTACTTGGTGTTGACCGTCGTGCCCTCCACCAGCGGCAGCAGGTCGCGCTGCACGCCGGCGCGCGAAACGTCGGCGCTGCCGTGTTCGGAGCGCGAGGCGATCTTGTCGATCTCATCCAAAAACACGATGCCGTTGTTCTCGACGTTGTGGATCGCCTTCTGCTTCATCTCGTCTTCGTTGATGAGGCGCGCGGCTTCTTCATCGACCAGCACCTTCATCGCGTCCTTGATCTTCATCTTGCGCGGCTTCTTGCGCGTGGCGCCGACGCCGGCGAACATCGACTTGATCTGCTCGGTCATTTCTTCCATGCCCGGCGGCGCCATGATTTCCATTTGCGGCGCCGCATCGGCCACTTCGATCTCGACTTCGCGCTCGTCCAGCAAGCCCTCGCGCAGGCGCTTGCGGAAGGTCTGGCGCGTGCTGTCGCCTTCCTTGGCTTCCGCGGCGGCGCTGACGTTGAAGCCGAAGTCGCGTGCCGGCGGCACCAGGATGTCGATGACGCGGTCTTCAGCGGCGTCTTCCGCGCGCTGGCGCACCTTCTTCATTTCGCTGGCGCGGGTCTGCTTGATGCCGATGTCGATCAGGTCGCGGATGATGGTGTCGACGTCGCGCCCGACATAGCCCACTTCGGTGAACTTGGTCGCTTCGATCTTGATGAAGGGCGCATCCGCCAGGCGCGCCAGGCGGCGCGCGATCTCGGTCTTGCCGACGCCGGTCGGGCCGATCATCAGGATGTTTTTCGGGGTGATCTCGTGGCGCAGCGGCTCGGCCACCTGCTGGCGGCGCCAGCGGTTGCGCAGGGCGATGGCGACGGCGCGCTTGGCCTTGCCCTGGCCGACGACGTGCTTGTCCAGTTCCGAGACGATTTCCAGTGGGGTCATGTTCATGGTGGTGGCGCCAGTCATTCCAGTGTTTCGATGATGTGGGACAGGTTCGTGTAAATGCAGAGTTCACCCGCGATGGTCAGCGCCTTCTTGACCACTTCGGCGGGGGACAGGTCGGTATTTTCCTGTAAAGCTTTTGCCGCGGACTGGGCGTAGATGCCGCCGGAGCCGATGGCGCCGATGCCGTCCTCGGGCTCGAGCACGTCGCCGTTGCCGGTGATGATCAGGGTAACTTCCTTGTCGGCCACCAGCAGCATCGCTTCGAGCTTGCTCAGCATGCGGTCGGTGCGCCAGTCCTTGGCCAGTTCGACCGAGGAGCGCAGCAGGTTGCCCTGGTGCTTTTCCAGTTTCGCCTCGAAACGGTCGAGCAGGGTAAAGGCGTCGGCGGTGGCGCCGGCAAAGCCGCACAGGACTTTGCCCTGGTAGAGCTTGCGCACCTTGCGCGCGGAGCCCTTCATGACGACGTTACCCAGGGTAACCTGGCCATCGCCGCCCAACGCGACCTGGGCGCCGCGACGCACACTCACAATGGTGGTGCCGTGAAATTGTTCCATATCTGCCTCATGATTAACTAGCCCTCCGCAAGTGGGGGTGTTGCACAAAATTGCAAGACAGGATGAGCTTAGCCCAGGCGCTCCGCTACCGCCGCTCAGTACTTATGGGCATACAGGCGCGCGCAATCCGTGTAGTTCAGGAGGCGCAGGAGCGCCGCCACCAGGTGGTTCAGCTCGCGCAGCTCGACTTGGCGCCCGCTTGCCGCCAGCCGGCACAGGTTTCCCTGCAGGGCGCTTGCCGCGCCGAAGCCGATGCGCGCGAGATGAACGCAGTCGAGCACAACAGGCTGGAACGGATCGGCTCCGGCATAGGCGTCGAGCGCCGCCAACAGCGGCTTGACGTCGCCGTCGACGATGAGCGGCAACAGGAAACGCTGTTCAGTCGCCGCACCGGGCACTCGCGCAGCCGGCACGCCAGCGTCGGCGCGGGCTGGGGCGCCCGCTTCGAATGACGGCGGCGACACCTCGAAGGTCACGCAATAATCCATTGCCGTTTCTTCGAAGTCTTTTTCGCGCCCTAACCGTTGCAGCAGTTCAAGCAGCAGCAGCCAGGGTGCCTCGCCACCCGTGCGCTCGCCAATAGCCAGCATCGGACGCAGCACGGCGATGAGCCCGTCGGCCCCGGCCAGCACGACCTCGCGCTGCGCCATGTGCAGGCCCTGCAAGGTGGACAGGAGCGACGCGCAGCCCTCAGCGGTGACGCCAGCGATGCCGGTGAAATCGAGTCGTACTGGTGCGCCGCCGGCCGCCAGCAAGCCCTGCAGGCGCAGCGCCGCATCGGCGTCCAGCATGCCGGGGAAGCGAGCGCTCGGGACGACGCCGGCAAACGGTTTGGCCTGCATGTCCTGCGGCAGCCGCTCGGTATAAGCGGGCGGCGAGGTTTCGAAATGGCTGGCGTAGTCGATCGCGATGCTCTCGAAGTCGGCTTCGCGGCCCTGCGCCTGGTACAGGTCGAACAGCATCCACCAGGGCTGGCGCTCGCTGCGGCCGAGCACGGGCAAACTATCCAGCAGCATCTGTTCGGCAAGAACCGCCTGGCCATTCGCGTAGAGAATGGCGCTTTCCTCGACCACCGGCGCGCTGGCCGGGGCGGCGGCGGCGTCGGGCAGATCGGCCAGGGTGGCGAGTTCGCTCTCGGCCGCGGCCTCGACGACCGCCGCCGCGGCTGCCGGGGCGCGGCGCGCGCTGCCCCAGGCGGCCTCGGTGTCGGCGAACATGTCCGTCGTCATTTCCAGTTCGATGGCGTCGATCTTGGCGGCGGTGGCGCGGGCGATTTCACGCTGGCGTTCGCGCTCGGTTTCGGTAAATTGTGGAGAGCCGGGGGGCGACGTTTCTTCAGGGCGCGGGCGCGCCGCCGGCCTGGCGGCCTGCGCCTCGTTCTGTTTCTTTAAAAAGGAGAAGAAGCCCACGTCGTTCCCGTTTGTTACCGCGGCTTGCAGCGCTCATCCACGACGTTAGCATGGACGCGCCCGGGCCGTCCCGCGCACACGTGCGCCCGCGCAAAGCCTGTGCGGCGAACGCTAGTGTATCCGATGGGAAAGTTTATGAGGGCACGCACGGCTGCGGTGCGGGCATAAAGACAGGTGCAAAAATGCGAAAAGCATGCGGCGGGCGCATGCTTTTTTGAGGGCGGAGCCCGAGGGCTCGGCCCAAGGGCGCGGCCTGACAGGCTCAGTCGCCGTACAGCTTTTGCTTCAGTTCGCGGCGCTGCTGGGCTTCGAGCGACAGCGTGGCGGTCGGGCGTGCGATCAGGCGCGGGATGCCGATCGGTTCGCCGGTTTCTTCGCACCAGCCATAGTCGCCGCCTTCGATCGAGGCCAGCGATTGCTGCACCTTTTTCAGGAGCTTGCGCTCGCGGTCGCGGGTGCGCAGTTCGAGGGCGTGTTCTTCCTCGATGGTGGCGCGGTCGGCCGGGTCGGGAACGAGGACGGTCTCGCGCAGGTGTTCCGTGGTTTCGCCGGCGTTTTTCAGCAGTTCCTTCTCGAGCTGCTGCAGGCGGTCCTTGAAGAACGCGAGCTGGGCCGGGTTCATGTAGTCCTCTTCGCCCATCGCCCGAATTTCTTCTTCCGTCAAGAGTCGGGTTTCGGCCGTGGCGGCATTCGGTTTCGTTGTTTTAGTCATGACTTCACTTACCTTCGATACGACAGAGGTTTTCATTTTATCAGCTAGCTCAGCCGTAGCACCCCTTGCTCAAGGGTGCGCGCCCTTGCTGCTGCCATGACGGCCCGTGCGTGCCTGCCGTCTTCGCTGCCCGGCTACGGCAGCGGTCCATCCGGTTTCTCGCGTTCCTTCGCTGTGGAAGCAACCCGTGCTGCTAAACCGGGATAGTTTATACCAAACATTGTTCCAATCCGCGGATAAATACGTCTTTCGGTAAATTTTTACCAATAAAAACCATTTTGCTGCCGCGGGCTTCGCCGGTCTCCCACTTTGCGCCGAGGTCGCTGCCCATGATTTGATGCACGCCCTGGAACACGACCTTGCGGTCGGCACCCTGCATCGACAGCACGCCCTTGTAGCGCAGCATGCTCGGTCCGAAGACCTGCACCATGCTGCCGAGGAACTGGTCGAGGCGCTCCGGATCGAATGCGCGTTCGCTCTTGAAGACAAAGGCCGCGATGTCGTCGCTGTGGTGCGCATGGTGGTGGTCATGGCCGTGACCGCAGGCCTCGCTGTGGACGTGGCCGTGCTCCTCGCAGGCGGCGTCGTGATCATGATCGTGCTCGTCGGCGCGCAGGAAGTCGGGGTCGAGTTCGAGCTTGTCGTTCAGGTTGAAGCCGCGCAGGTCGAGCACCTCGGCGATCGGGGCACGGCCGAAGTCGGAAGTGGAGATTGGCGCGCGCGGGTTGATGCGCTTCAGGCGCGTTTTGAGCTCTTCAATTTCCGCAGCGTCGGCAAGGTCCAGTTTCGAGAGCAGGATCTTGTCGGCAAAACCGACCTGGCGCTGGGCTTCTTCGTGGCGGTCGAGCTGGTCCATGGCATGGCGTGCGTCCACCACCGTCACCACGGCATCGAGCATGTAGTGGGCGCCGACTTCTTCGTCGACGAAGAAAGTCTGGGCCACGGGGCCGGGGTTGGCCAGGCCCGTCGTTTCGATGACGACGCGGTCGAAAGCGATCTCGCCGGCCGCGCGCTTCTGCGCCAGGTTCGTCAAGGCCACGATCAGGTCGCCGCGCACGGTGCAGCAGATGCAGCCATTGTTCATCTCGACGATCTGCTCGCTGCTGTCCCGGACCAGGATTTCATTGTCGATGTTTTCCTCGCCGAACTCGTTTTCGATGACGGCGATGCGCAGGCCATGCTCCTCGCGCAGGATGCGGTTGAGGAGGGTGGTCTTGCCGGCGCCGAGGAAGCCGGTCAGGATGGTCGTTGCGATCGGTGTCGATGCGGGAGGCAGTGCAGGAGAAGACATAGGTTCGGTTCGGCCTAGTTGGGCAAGGAGAATCGGAAGATTATGCCGTAATTTGCAATCTGCCACCATCAACCGTACCGGCCTTTGCGCCAGCTCAGGCGAGCGTTTGCTTACTTCGCTTTCGCTCGCGGATGAGCTCGGTCATATACGGCGGCCAAGTGCTGGAAGTCGAGTGCCGTGTACACCTGGGTCGACGTGATGCTGGCATGGCCCAGCAGTTCCTGCACGGCGCGCAGGTCGCCCGAGGATTGCAGCAGGTGCGAGGCAAACGAGTGGCGCAGCACGTGCGGATGCACGTGGGTCGGGGAGCCGCTCCGGATCGCGTGCTGCTTCAGGCGTTGCTGCACCACGCGCGGCGTGATGCGCGTGCCGCGGGTCGACAGGAACAGGGCGGCGCTGCCGTCGCCCGCTGGCGGGCGCACCGCCAGCCAGGCGTCGAGCGCCTCGCGTGCCGGGCCGCCGACCGGTACCCGGCGCATCTTGCCGCCCTTGCCGGTCACCACGACTTCGCCGGCAGCCGCATCGAACCAGCCGAGCGAGGCCGCACCCTCCGTGCTCGTGTAGGCCAGGTCGAGCCCGGCCAGCTCGGACACCCGCAGTCCGCTCGAATACAGCAGTTCGAACATCGCACGGTTGCACAGTTCGGCAGGTTCCGGATGGCCCTGGCGGTTCGCCTCCAGCAGCTGGACGGCGGCGTCCACGGCGAGTGCCTTGGGCAGCGTTTTTGGGCGGCGCGGGGCGCGCACGCCCTCGACCGGGTTGGCCGCCAGCGGAACCTGGCGCGACAGCCAGGCATAGAAACCGCGCCAGCCGGACAGTTTGCGCGCGATCGTGCGCGGTTCCTGGCCGCCGGCGTGCAGGCGGGCGGCGAAGCGGCGCATGTCGGCATGCAGCAGCGCCGGCCAGTCGTCGTGGCCCGCAAGGGCGGCGAGTTCAAGCAGGTCGCGCCGGTAGGCCGCGACCGTGTGGCTTGATAATTGGCGCTGGGTGGCCAGTTCGCGCAGGTAGCGCCCGGCCCAGTCCTCGCGCGCGGCGCTCATCTCAAGCGCGCAGATGGGCCAGCGCAGCGCTGGCGCTCTGGCCGAGTTGGACCAGGAAGTCGGTGGCCATCGCCGGGCTGAAACGATCGTTGTCGGGCGAGCCGAGCACGAGCAGGCCAAAGGTCTTGCCATCGCTGATCAAGGGCAGCAGCACGGTCGAGCGCACGCTGTCGGCGTCGTTGAGCCAGCGCACGGCCTCGAAATCCTTGTTTGGGCCGCAGTAGGGCGCGCGCAGGCTGGACGCGAACAGGCGCGCATCTTCACTCACCCCGGCGGCAAACGGGGCGTCCGCATGTTCCGGTGCCAGGTTCCACAGGCGCAGCGCGGCCTGCGGCACGCCGAAATGCTCTACCAGGCCGGCGACCAGCGCATCGACCAAATCCGCCGCCATCGCGGCGCTGCCGCTGGACCTGAGTAAGGCCAGGTGCCAGGCGTGGAAGCGCTGCAGGAGGGCGGTGTTCTGGGCGGCCACCCGCATCAGGTCGGCCAGGCGCAGTTCGAGCGCGTTGTACTTGGCGCGCATGACTTCCATCTGGCGCTCCTGCAAGGACACCGTTTTCCCCGTCAGCGGGCTCGACAGCTTGACCTCGCCCAGCAGGCCGGCATGCTCTTGGAAAAACTGCGGATTGTCCGCCAGGAATTGTGCAACGGTGGCGGAGTCGAGGGTGACGGTCATTGGAGTGGCTTGCAAGGAATTGGGTGTGCGCAATTCTACCCGAGAGGAGGGGCGCGGCGGATAGAAAAAGGGCGCCCGCGGGCGCCCTTGTTGCTGTCTTGCCTGGTACGGCTTAGAAGCGGTGACGCACGCCGATCTGGACTGCGCGGCCGTCTTCGCCCGGCGCGCGGGTGAAGCCGCCCGGTGCACCTGCGACGCCTGGCGAGTACTGGGCTTCGCGGTCGTTCTTGATGATCGAACCGGCGATGTACACGTCGGTGCGCTTCGACAGGAAGTGGTCGTAGGCCAGTGCGTACATGTCGGCATTGCTGTCGGACACGGTCAGGTCGTTCTGGTGCGAAGCCGAAGCCATGATGCGGCCGCTGCCGAGCTTGTAGTGCACGCCCACTTGGTAGCTGTTCGCATCCTGCAGCGTGTTGTTGCGCATGATGCCTTCGAACGTAGCGCGGGCAGCGGTACGGAAGTTCACCGGCGCGCCGGCCAGCGCCGGCGCAATGCGCGCATCCCATGCAAGCAGGTAATCGGTGATCAGGGCCGAGTTCTGGTTGCGCTGGTCGTGGTAGCCGGCGAAGAACTTGAACTGGTTCAGGGTGTACGAACCGCCGACGGTACGGGTACGCAGGCTGTGGAAGCCGCGCTGGTCGAAGCCCTGGTTGTAGCCGATGCCGAGGTCGAAGCCGTTGGCCTTGTAGGTCACCGCGCCGCCCTGGAACTTGCTATAACGGCCGAGGTAGCCCGAACCTTGCTTGCCGTACATCAGCGAGCCGCCGAAGCCCGATGGATGGGCGATGCGGTACTGGACCGATTCCTGCGAGCGGATGTCCGCGCCCAGTGCGGTAAAGCCGGCGGTGCCGCCGGTGACGTGGCCCCAGGTGCCGACCATGCCCGATTCGAACGCATCGGCGGCGGCAAACACTTCGTAGCCAGGGGTGTACATGCGGCCGAACAGCACGGCGCCGCCAGGGGTGATCAGGCCGACCATTGCGGTACGGTCAAACAGCGCGCGCTCCTGGTTCACGGCCGGGGCGCCCGGGGTGTACAGCGCTGCGCGCAGGCCTGGAGCGATTGCCGGGCTGAACACATTCAGTGCATTCAGGCCGCGCTCGAGGTACAGGCCGCGGTTGTCGTTGATCAGGGTTGGCTGCTGGGTGCCGGTGTCGAGTTCGACACGGGCTTCCAGGTTGAAGATCGCCTTGAAGCCGTTGCCGATGTCTTCGGTGCCCTTGAAACCGATGCGCGAACCGTCGGCGCCGCCGCTGACGATCTTGGTCGGGCCGCCCTTTTGCCACAGGACGCCGGCGTCGGCGATGCCGTAGATCTGGACACTGGTCTCGGCCGCAGCCGGGATTGCGAAGCAGGCGCCGATCAGGCCGGCGATCAAACATTTGTTCATTGCATCTCCACTATTGTTAGTCTTCGGATGGGTGTTCCGTATTGCAAATATGCCAGTGGCGCAGAGCACTGTATACACAGCGGGCGCTGCCGCTACGCCTTTCGTTGCATGAAAACAACATTCGGGCGTCGAAAGGGGCAGGCACCGGCGACGGTGCCTGCCCCTTCTTTTCACTCTTTTTCACTCTTTTCTAGCGGGCTCGCGCCCGCATCAGCTTAGAACGAGTGGTTCACGCCCAGGTCGTAGTAGTTGACGCTGTTTTGCGCTTTCTTGCGCGATGCGTCGACGTACAGGTAGGTGCGCTTCGACAGGCTGTACTCGTAGCCCAGCGACATCTGCTTGGTCTTGACCTGGCCGTCCGGGTCTTTCTGGCCGTAGCCGGCGAGCACCTTGCCAGGGCCCAGCGCGTAGTTGGCGCCCAGCACCCATGCCTTGGTCTTCGGGTTCACGAAGACGGTATTTTCCTGGTCCTGGCGGGTAGCGGTACCCATCAGCTTCAGGTCAGGGGTGACCATGAACGAGGCGCCGACCGACATGACCTTGGTTTCGACCGCGTTGCGCTCGTAACCCAGCATCAGGGCAGCAGGACCGTTGTTGTAGGTCGCCGAGACCGAGAACGGGTTGGACGTCGCTTCGGCGCCGGCCGGGTACTGTGGCGCTGCCGCGGTGCCGCGGCCGATGACCGAGCCGCCGTTGCCTTCTTTGGTGGCGATTGCCGCGTTCAGCTGGAAGCCGCTGACGACCGGGCTGTTGTACCAGAAGGCGTTGGCCCAACGGTTGTTGCCGGTGCCGGAAGGATCGAGCGGCTGCGCGTTGTAGCCGGCGACGGTCAGGTCGGTGTAGAAGCCGCCCTGGTTCGGCACGGCGTGCCATGGATCGAAGGCGCCGATGGTTTCCCAGTACGGGGTCAGGCCGCGGCCGATGCGGACCATACCGAAATCACCCTGCAGGCCGACGCGGCTCTGGCCCTGGAACAGCGGACGGTTGGTGCGCTCGAGCGTGCCGGTGTCCGGCTCGTAGCGGATTTCGAGGTGGAACAGGGCCTTCAGGCCATTGCCCAGGTCTTCGGTACCTTTGAAGCCCAGGGTATTGGCCGCGCGCTTGCCGATGCTCAGGGTCTGGCCGGTTTGCTTCTGGATGCCTGCGTCCACGGTGCCGTAGATCTGAACGGCGGTCTGTGCATGGGCGGCGCCGGCAAATGCGCCGAGAAGGGCAGCTGCCATCAAAGATGTTTTCATTTATTTGTATCCTTAGAAGATGAATCGGAATCCAAAGAGCATTGAGAATTTTTTTTGCTGAACACTCGGATGAGTGAACCTTAAATGTTTAATGCGTCAAGATTGCCGGATTTGTTAATTATGACGGCGCGAGTTGGTGGAAAGCCAATTTAACCAATCGTGCTGTTGTATTTTTGAAACGCAGAGTTCGCTCTGCCGCGCCATCAGCGCGCTTGAATGCACTCGGATGTGCCGGGTTCCGCCCCAATCAGGTGCGCTTGTTCGATATCAATCATCGGGCTGTTCGGGACATGAGGGGGCAGGGGCTGGCTTAGACTTTTCCTGAACCGATGGGTGTGGGCGCGATTCGATCACTTCTTTTCACCGGCAACTTTTCCACGACGGCCCTGCCGTCGCGGCCTACCGCCGATCCGCGCGCGCCACGCCTCCCACCACACTGACAAAGACCGACCGATGGCAAATCGTGAAGAACTGGCGATCATTCGCGGCGCCCGCAGCGGCCGCGCCGAGGCGCAACTCGAGCTCGGCAAGCGCTATCTGTTCGGCAGCGCCGGCCTGCCGCGCAGCCTGCCTACCGCGCTGCACTGGCTCGACCGCGCGGCGCGCCAGGGCTGCGCCGAGTCGTGCGAACTGATCGGCAGCCATATCCCGTTCGACCTGGCGCGCACCCATGCGACACCGCTGGTGCCGTGGTACGAGCGCGCCTACGACAACGGCAACGTGCGCGCCGGCCTGGTCCTGGCCCAGCTGCTGCTCGCGGACGGCGGCGCCGGTTCCGGTGCGGCACAGACCAAGGCCGTGCACGCCTTGGAAGACGCGGCGCAGGCCGGCTTCACCGAGGCCCAGTGGCTGCTGGCGCGCAGGGCCGAAATGGCGGCCGCCATTTCGGCCGCAGGGGGTGCGGCGCAGGCGCGCGCGGCGCCCGGCGCCAGGGGTGGCGCGAGTGGCCAGGGCGCCGCCATGCCCGCCAATACGGCGGGCCAGCCAATGGACCGCCGCGTGGCCGGCACGGTGCCGCCGCCGGCTGCAGGGGCGCAGCCCTGGCTGCGCCGCGCCGCCGATTACGGCCTGGCCGAGGCCCAGCTCGCCCTGCTCGAACAGAGCTGGACCACCGGTGCATGGCTTGATTACCTCGAGCGTGCGCTGCCCCTGGCGCGGACGCTGGTCCACGGCGCGGGCAGCAAGCGCGGGCAGCGCCTGGCGCCGGGCGAGGTCACCCTGTTGTCGCGTACTGCGCGCCTGCTGGCCCAGGGCGAGGGCGCGGCATCCGGCGTCAGCAGCGACGAGCTGCACACCTTCTGGGAACTGGCAGCGAGCGAACACGACCGGCATGCGCAACTGGCGATGGGCCTCTGGTATGCGCGCATGCAGGTCGACGGCACCCGGATCACCAGCGGCGCCGGCGCGGCCAATTTCAAGAAAGCGATCCGCTGGCTGCTGCTGGCCGGCGAGCAGGGGCTGGCCGCAGCCTGGTACGCGCTGTCGCGCATCTACCTGAAGCCCGAATTCTCGCAACGCAATGTCGCCGATGCCCAGCGCTACCTCGAGCGCGCGGCGGAGATGGGCTACGAGGCCGCCCAGCTCGAGTGCGGCAGCAATGCCTGGCGTGCGCGCCGCGAAAACGAGAGCAACGATGTGCGCGCGGTGTTCTGGCTGCAGCAGGCGGCGGCCCAGGGCAATGCCGAGGCGCTCGCCGCCTTGCAGAAAATCGCCCCGCGTCCGGCGGACGCGGCCCACCTCGAAACGGGCGCGCTGCTGGCCTGCGTCGGCGACCTCGCTCCTTATCCCTTGCTGGCGGCGCGCCTCGAACTCGCAGCGCTGTTCGGCCTCACGCGTGCCGAAACCCTGCTGCTCGACGTGCCGGCGGCGGACCAAGGCCATTGCCTGGTGATCGACATCCGCGCCAGTTATGGGCGCAGCAAGCGCCGCCTCGTCATGATCGACACGGCGCAGGAACGCCAGTCGCTCGACCGCATCGTGCGCCTGTTTGACGGGGTCGATTGCGGCCCGGGCGGTCCGGAAGGCAATTACCGCCAGCGCCTGTATCGCCTGCGCACGCTGATCGCCGCTCCCGTGCCGGTGGGCGTTGACGGATCGGAAGACACTTTGCCGGTGCCGGCGGCTGCGCGCGCGGGCACTTCGTACGGGATTGCTGCCTAGTGAAAGCTGAAGCTGCGGCTGCCACCTGCAGCGCAACCCGCAGCTTCATCTACAGCTCGATCTCGCCTTCGAACACGGTCACGGCCGGGCCACTCAGGTAGACCGGTTCGCCTTCGCCGGCCCAGGCGATCGACAGCTCGCCGCCGCGCGCCGACACCCGTACCGGCGAATCGAGCAGGCCACGGCGAATGCCGGCGACGACGGCAGCGCAGGCGCCGGTGCCGCAGGCCAGCGTCTCGCCGGCGCCGCGTTCGTACACGCGCAGCTTCACGTGCTTGCGCTCGAGCACCTGCATGAAGCCGGCGTTGACGCGCTTCGGGAAGCGCAGGTGCTGCTCGATCTGCGGTCCCATTTCAGCGACCGGTGCGGTGTCGACGTCGTCCACGACCTGCACGGCATGCGGATTGCCCATCGATACGGTCGAGACAAGCACGGTCGTTTCCAGCACACCCTGGTGCAACGGTAGCGGCCACAGGGTATCGCGCCCTTCGAGGTGGCCTTCCAGGCCCTCGGCGTCGAACGGCACCGCGGCCGGTTCGAGCACGGGCGCCCCCATGTCGACCGTCACGCTGCCATCGTCTTCCAGGCGCGGCGCGATGATGCCCGACATCGTCTGCACCCGGATGCTGCGCTCGCGGCTCAGGCCCTTGTCGCTGACGAAACGGGCGAAGGCGCGCGCGCCGTTGCCGCACTGCTCGACTTCACCGCCGTCGCTATTAAATATGCGGTAGCGGAAATCGCAGCCGGGGACCGTCGGGCGTTCGACGACCAGGATCTGGTCGGCGCCGACGCCGAAGCGGCGGTCGGCCAGGCGGCGCCATTGTTCAGTGCTGAAATCGACCTGCTGGTTGATCGCATCAAGCACAACGAAGTCGTTGCCCGCGCCCTGCATTTTGGTGAAGGTGAGTTTCATAGTGGTTTATTCGTACAGGGAGGGCTCGCCCGGCGGGCGGGTCTTGAAGCGTTTATGGGTCCAGAAGTATTCGGCCGGTGCTTCACGCACGCGCTCTTCGATGAAGGCGTTCATGCGGCGCGTCGCCGCGATCATGTCGTCGCCAGGATAATTTTCCCAGGCGGGATAGAAGCGCACGCGCCAGCCCTGGTAATTCGGCATGAAGGTCGCCACCACCGGGATCACCTTGGCGCCGGTGGTGCCGGCGATGCGGCCGAGCGCCGTCAGGGTGGCGGCAGGCACGCCGAAGAAGGGCACGAACTCGGCATCCTTTTCGCCGAAATCCATATCCGGCAGCATGAAATAGGGCAGGCCGTCGCGCAGTGCGCGCAGGATCGGCTTGATGCCTTCTTTTCTCGTCACCAGCCGCACCGGGCCGTAGCGTTCGCGGCCATGGCGCAGCAGCGCATCAAAAGCGGCGTTCTTTTGCGGCACGTACATGCTGCAGACCGGGATCACGCGCGCCGCCACGCCGGCCACGTCCAGGCACACGAAGTGCGGGCACAGCAGGATCGTCGGCCCGTCTTCCATCGCTGCCTGCGGCACCGCGGGCTCCACATGGATCAGCTTGCGCACGCGCGCCTCGGGCGCCCACCACAGGATCGAGCGCTCGAAAATACTGCGCGAATAGCTGCGGAAGTGTTCACGCGCGATGCGGCGCCGCTCCTGCTCGGACAATTCGGGCATGCACAGGCGCAAATTGGTCAAGGCGATATGGCGCCGCTTGCCCAGCACCAGGAACAGCAGGCTGCCGACGCCCGCGCCGAAACGCCCGAGCACGGGCAGTGGCAGCCAGTGCAGCAGCCACAGGAAGGCGATCACGGCCCTCATGCCACGGCCTCGGCTTCCGGCGCGGCGACCCCATCGGGTTTTTTATAGCGGTTATAGCTCCAGAAATACTGGGCCGGGCAGCGGGCAATGAGTTCCTCCATCGCGCGGTTGATGCTGGCCGCTTGTGCAGACGCATCGCCCGACAGGTCGCCCGTGAACGGCACGAAGCGCACGGTATAGCCACGCCCGTGCGGCAGGCGCTCGGCGTACACCAGCAGGATGTCGGCGCGCCCGAGCTGGGCCAGCTTGGCCGGCAGCGTCATCGTGTAGGCGTTGCGGCCGAAAAACGGCGCCCAGACGCCTTCGCCTTCCTGCGGTACCTGGTCCGGCAGCAGGCCGATCGGCTGGCCGCTTTTGAGGGTCTTGGCCAGGATGCGCACGCCAGACAGGTTGGCCGGCGCCAGGTGCAGGTTGTGGCGGGCTCTAGCGCCTTCGACCAGTGGCTTGAGGGCGCTTTTCTTCGGCGGGCGGTACATGACGGTCAGCGCCGTGCGCAGCGCGATCTGCTGCGCGGTCATCTCGAAACAGCCCAGGTGCGGCGTCAGGAACACAATGCCGCGGCCGGCGTCGAGCACGCGCTGGACCACGTCCCAACCCTCGACGCGCGCATGGCGCGCGACGCGCTCGGGCTTGCCGCACCAGACGAAAGCGAGCTCGACGATCGCCTTGCCGGCCTCGGCGACGGCGGCGCGGCGGTGGCTGCTGAAGCCGGCCTGCGCCAGGTTGGCGTCGAGGCGGCGGCGGTAGGAAGGGGAGAGCAGGTAAACCAGCCAGCCCAGCGCGGCGCCCAGGGCGTGGAGCATGCGCAGGGGGAAGACGGACAGGGCTTTAAATAAAATAACTAGCATTCGATTGATCAGGGTTGAGGAGGAAGTGGCGCACTCCGCAAAAAATTTCTTAAAGGAGCGTAAAATACCACTTTATGCAGGATCCGCCGAGTTAATAGACAACTTGCGAAGCGGAATATAAATGTCGCTAAAGCGTCGCAGGCACGGGTTGCTGCGGCAGTTTTTGAACAGTAACTGGAGCCTTCATGTCCAACGATTATCTCTTTACTTCCGAATCCGTCTCGGAAGGCCACCCCGACAAAGTCGCCGACCAGATCTCGGACGCGATTCTCGACGCCATCCTCGAGCAGGATCCACGTGCCCGCGTGGCTGCTGAAACGCTGTGCAACACCGGCCTGGTCGTGCTCGCCGGCGAAATCACCACCCACGCCAACGTCGATTATATCGGCGTCGCGCGCAACACCATCAAGCGCATCGGTTACGACAACACCGACTTCGGCATCGACTACAAAGGCTGCGCGGTCATGGTCTGCTACGACAAGCAGTCGCCGGACATCGCCCAGGGCGTGGACGAAGGCGCAGGCCTCGACCTCGACCAGGGCGCGGGCGACCAGGGCCTGATGTTCGGCTACGCCTGCGACGAGACCGCCGAGCTGATGCCGGCCGCCATCCATTACGCGCACCGCCTGGTCGAGCGCCAGTCGCAACTGCGCAAGGACGGCCGCCTGCAATGGCTGCGCCCGGACGCGAAGAGCCAGGTCACGCTGCGCTATGTCGACGGCCGCCCGGTCTCGGTCGACACCGTCGTGCTGTCGACCCAGCACCATCCGGACGTCACCCACTCGCAGATCGAGGAAGCCGTGATCGAGGAAATCATCAAGCCGATCCTGCCGCGCGAGTGGCTGCAGAACACGAAATACCTGGTCAACCCGACCGGCCGTTTCGTCATCGGCGGCCCGCAGGGCGACTGCGGCCTGACCGGCCGCAAGATCATCGTCGACACCTACGGCGGCGCAGCCCCGCACGGCGGCGGCGCGTTCTCGGGCAAGGACCCGACCAAGGTCGACCGTTCGGCTGCCTACGCGGCGCGTTATGTGGCCAAGAACATCGTCGCCGCGGGTCTCGCGCGCCAGTGCCAGGTGCAGGTCAGCTACGCGATCGGCGTGGCGCGCCCGATCAACATCACGGTCTACACCGAAGGCACCGGCGTCATCCCTGACGACAAGATCGCCCAGCTCGTGATGGAACACTTCGACCTGCGCCCGAAAGGCATCGTCCAGATGCTCGACCTGCTGCGTCCGATCTACGCGAAGACGGCCGCCTACGGCCACTTCGGCCGCGAAGAGCCGGAATTCACCTGGGAGCGCACCGACAAGGCGGCGCTGCTGCGCGCGGAAGCCGGGCTGGCGTAACAAGCTGCAGCGTATAAGGTGCGGACGGCGTCCGCACCAGGGCGATGCTTCCATCGCCCTCGCTTCGCCGCGACGATCTCCCCGCGGCGTTTCTCCCCTCTCCTGCATGACCCATGACGTTCTGGCATGGTTGTGCCATCGGCACGACGTTCCATGCGGTACGCCTCCTGGTTTGCCGATAATGCCGACTGTTTGCACCACGTTCGCAACTTGTGGCGCATAATCCGCTCCGAGTGCTTTTGATTCAGTTAATAAATGTCCTGTCGTACATTCCCGCCTGTCCCGCACTGGCTTGTCCGCCGCCAGCCGCTCCTGTCCTCGCTCGACTTTCCTTTAACGGAAATGTTCACTTGCATATAAGAAAGGACGCCATGTCTCAGCCCATCCTGTCGATCGTCGTTGCTTGCGAGATGGATGTCATTGCTTCGCGCCAGCGGGCGCGTCAAATCGCGGCCCATTGCGGCTTCGGCCAGCACGACCAGGCACGCATCGCGACCGTCGTGTCGGAGCTTGCGCGCAACGTGTTCAGTTATGCGGGCGAAGGCAGGGTCGGCTTTTCGTTGGCTGGTGCGGCGGGACGGCAGACGCTGGTGGTGGTGGTCGAAGATGAAGGGCCGGGCATCGATGGCCTCGAGTTGCTGCTTGCGGGGAAGGAACGCGCCCAGCGCCCGGGTGGCGGCGGCCTGCTGGCGGCGCGGCGCTTCATGGACGAGTGCGATATCGACACCGGCAAGAGCGGCACGCGCATCCTGCTGACCAAAATGCTGCCGGCCAGCCCGCGCGCGATCCTTGCTGACGACATCGTCCGGGCGGTGGCGGGGGTCTCGCTGCCGAGCAATGTCGCCTTGTCCGAAGCGAATCACCAAAACCGCGAGCTGACCGATGCACTGGCAGCGTTGCAGGAGCGCCAGGACGAACTGGTCGCCGTATCGCGGCGTCTGGAGCAGACCAACGGACAGGTCGAGGAACTGAATCGACTGCTCAACGAAAAGGCAGCGTCGCTGATCTCGGCCGATCGCCAGAAGAACGAATTCCTGTCGATGCTCAGCCACGAGCTGCGCGGTCCCTTGTCGGCCGCGGCCATGGCAGCCTACCTGTTGAAAAAGAATCCGGGCGTGACGACCCAGACCGCCAGCCTGAGCGACCTCATCAATCGACAGGTGAGCCACATGAACCGGCTGGTGGAAGACTTGCTGGACGTATCGCGCATCAGCCGCGGCATGATTTCGATCGTCATGGCCGAAGTCGACCTGCGCGACGTGGTCAACGCCGCCATCGAACAGATCATGCCGGCAGCCGAACGCAAGGCGCAGCGGATCGAGGTGCTGTTGCCAGGCGTGCCGTGCACGATCGAAGGCGATGCGATCCGCTTGGTCCAGGTGGTCGGCAACCTGCTCGGCAATGCGATCCGCTACACGGGAACGGGCGGACACATCACCCTGGCGCTGGAAGAGCGCGACGGTGCCGCCGCCTTGCGGGTGGCCGACAACGGCCAGGGTATTGCTGCCGAACTCTTGCCCCATCTGTTCGATCTGTATGTGCAGGCGGAGACCTCGTCCGAACGCCAGAACGGCGGCCTGGGCCTCGGGTTGGCCCTGGTGAAAAGCCTGGTCGAACTGCATGGCGGCACGGTCAAGGCCAGCAGCGCGGGCCTGGGCCTGGGCAGCAGTTTCGATATTTGCCTGCCGCTGGCGCAACCAGGCGCAGCCCTGCCGATCACGGGCGTTGCCGCCCTGGCCTGAAGGCGGAGCGGGACCGGCCGTGCCCTGGCGGCCGGGCAGGGTCCCTGGCTGCACATGTTCCGTTGCGCATACGCAAATGCCCCTGAAGCCAGGGCCGCTGCCCCTGCCAGCTGCGCCCAGACGTGTTAAACTATTCCGTTCCGAGGAGCGTTGCGACGAGAGAATTCACTTTCGCCAGGCTCGGATCATCAACACTGCGCTCACGTTACTTTTTTCTAACTGAAAGGAGGGCGTGATGAGCGCCGTTTTGAAAACTACCCAAGACTTCCACATTGCCGACATCTCCCTGGCCGCCTGGGGCGAGAAGGAAATCCGCATCGCCGAAACGGAGATGCCGGGCCTGATGGCCATCCAGGAAGAATTTGCCGCTGCGCAGCCCCTGAAGGGCGCGCGCATCACCGGCTCGCTGCACATGACCATCCAGACCGCCGTGCTGATCCGCACGCTGGAAGCCCTCGGCGCGCAAGTGCGCTGGGCGTCGTGCAACATCTACTCGACCCAGGACCACGCTGCCGCAGCGATTGCCGCGGTCGGCACGCCGGTGTTCGCCGTCAAGGGCGAAACCCTGGATGAGTACTGGGAATACACCCACCGCATCTTCGAGTGGCCGAACGACGCCGCCGGCAATGCCGTGTACTCGAACATGATCCTCGACGACGGCGGCGACGCCACCCTGCTGCTGCACCTGGGCGCGCGCGCCGAGACCGATATCTCGGTGCTGGCCAAGCCGGGTTCGGAAGAGGAAATCTGCCTGTTCAATGCCATCCGCGGCCGCCTCGCCGTCGATCCGCACTGGTACTCGAAGCGCCTGCCGCAGATCCTTGGCGTGACCGAAGAAACGACCACCGGCGTGCACCGCCTGTACCAGATGCATCAGGAAGGCAAGCTGGCCTTCCCGGCGATCAACGTCAACGATTCCGTCACCAAGTCGAAGTTCGACAACCTGTATGGTTGCCGCGAGTCGCTGGTCGACGGTATCAAGCGCGCCACCGACGTCATGATCGCCGGCAAAGTGGCCGTCATCGCCGGTTACGGTGACGTCGGCAAGGGCTCGGCCCAGGCCATGCGCGCCCTGTCGGCCCAGGTGTGGGTCACGGAAATCGACCCGATCTGCGCGCTGCAGGCGGCAATGGAAGGCTACCGCGTCGTGACGATGGATTACGCCGCCGAACATGGCGACATTTTTGTTACCTGCACCGGCAACTATCACATCCTGACCGAACAGCACATGCTGCGCATGAAGGATCAGGCGATCGTCTGCAACATCGGTCACTTCGACAACGAAATCGATGTCGCCTCGCTTAAGAAATACGAGTGGGAAAACATCAAGCCGCAGGTCGACCACGTCATCTTCCCTGATGGCAAGCGCATCATCCTGCTGGCCGAAGGCCGCCTGGTGAACCTGGGCTGCGGTACGGGCCACCCGTCGTACGTGATGAGCTCGTCGTTCGCGAACCAGACCATCGCCCAGATCGAACTGTTCGCCAACACCGACCAGTACCCGGTCGGCGTCTACACGCTGCCGAAGCACCTCGACGAGAAGGTGGCGCGCCTGCAGCTGAAAAAGCTTAACGCCCAGCTGACCGAACTGACCGAGGAGCAGGCGGCCTACATCTCGGTGAAGAAGGAAGGCCCTTACAAGCCTGACCACTACCGTTATTGATAGGTAGCAGTAAGCAGTAAGCGGCCCTCGTTGCCGCCATGCCCTGGACTCGGTGCGGGTCCAGGGCGCTTCCCAAGTTCGTCTCCAATAACAAGAAACGCACCACGAAAGCTGAACATGCGCCTGCTCCTGACCTGGCTGATCAACGCTGCCGCGCTGATGGCCCTGCCTTACCTGATGCATTCCGTGTCCGTCACCAACGTCGGCACCGCCCTCATCGCGGCGCTCGTGCTGGGACTGGTCAACACGCTGATCCGGCCCCTGCTGGTGTTGCTGACTATGCCTGTCACCCTGCTGTCGATGGGGTTCTTTATCCTGGTCATCAATGCCGTCCTGTTCTGGCTGGTGTCGACCATGATCGAGGGCTTCGAGGTGGCGGGATTCTGGTCTGCCTTCCTGGCGGCGATCCTGTACAGCGTCATTTCGTGGGCACTTTCAACCTTGCTCCTGAGTAAAAATGGAAACTCATAATTTCAGTATCGAGTTTTTCCCGCCCAAGACGCCCGAGGGCGCCGATAAACTGCGCGTCACGCGTCGCAAGCTGGCCGAACTGCATCCGA
Source organism: Massilia niabensis (assembly GCF_042655085.1). Classification (NCBI taxonomy): domain Bacteria; kingdom Pseudomonadati; phylum Pseudomonadota; class Betaproteobacteria; order Burkholderiales; family Oxalobacteraceae; genus Massilia; species Massilia niabensis. The sequence goes on from NZ_JBHSMU010000009.1 coordinate 606,881, forward strand.
AGTATTTTTCGGTGACCTTCGGGGCGGGCGGCTCCACCCAGCAGGGTACGCTCGACACGGTGCTCGACATCATGGCCGACGGCCAGCTGGCCGCGCCCCACCTGTCGTGCATCGGTGCGACACGCACCTCGATCCGCGCGCTGCTGCAGCAGTTCCAGGCGCACGGCATCCGCCGCCTGGTGGCGCTGCGCGGCGATTTGCCGAGCGGCTACGGCGGCGCCGGCGAGCTGCGCTACGCCAACGAACTGGTCGAGTTCATCCGGCTTGAGACCGGCGACTGGTTTCATATCGAAGTGGCGGCCTATCCGGAAATGCACCCGCAGGCCAGGTCCCCGCAGGACGACCTGCTGAACTTTGAACGCAAGGTCAAGGCCGGGGCCAACGCCGCCATTACCCAGTATTTCTACAACGCCGACGCCTATTTCCAGTTCGTCGAGAATGCGCAGAAACTGGGCGTCGAGGTGCCGATCGTGGCCGGCATCATGCCGATCACGAACTACACGCAGCTGATGCGTTTTTCCGAGATGTGCGGCGCCGAAATCCCGCGCTGGGTGCGCCTGAAACTGGCCAGTTTCGGCGACGACAGCGCCTCGATCAAGGCCTTCGGGCTGGATGTGGTGACCGGGCTGTGCGAACGCCTGCTCGCAGGCGGCGCCCCGGGCCTGCATTTTTACAGCATGAACCAGGCCGCGGCGACGACCGCGATCTGGGAGCGCCTGGTGGCAAAATAAGCGTTGCGCAAGAACGCAGGCGGCACAAAACAATCCCGGCGACGCGCAAGCGTTTGCCGGGATTTTTTTTTGCCGTGCCGCTTACTCGACCGTAGTCGCTTCGGTCACGATGAGGTCGAGCGGCAGGTCGTGCACATCGGCCCCGAAATCGGCCTCCTGGCAGGCGTAAGCGATGCCGAGCGTGGCCGGCTTGACGCCGCCGGCCAGGGTGCGGTCATAAAACCCGCCGCCGTAGCCGAGCCGGTAGCCGTGCTCGTTAAAGCCCAGGCAGGGCACCAGCAGCGCCGGCGGACGCGGCACCGTGCGCAGCTGCGCCGGCACCGCGATCCCCATCGGATCGGTCAGCATCGGTTCGCCCGGCGTCCACGCGGCAAACGCCAGCGGCGCATGCCGTTCGACGACCACCGGCAGCGCCAGCGCGGCGCCTTCCAGCGCCAGCGCGCGGTAGGTGTCATGCAGGTCGGGCTCGCCGCTCAGGGGCCAGTAGACGGCCAGCAGGGGCGGGCGGGTACGGCGCCACCAGGCCAGCACCTGGGCGCCGATGCGCGCGTCGCGTTCACGCTTGCCGGCATCGTCGAGGCTGGCGCGCTGCGCCTTCAGCGCACGGCGCAAGGCGGCCTTGGCCGCTACCGCGCCTGCCGGTGGCAGCGGCGCGCCATCACCTTTTTGTTGCATTTCCACGTCGCCCGCTCCTGCTGCCTGTGCAGTCTTTCCGCACGCCACGCCGTCCTGTGCGATGCTGGACATTGCCTGCACCGCCGGCCGGGATTCCCCGGCCGTGCCCTCATCGCCTGCCGCCAGGGGCTCCGCTACGCTGGAGCTCGCTTGTGGCGGCACAATTGATGCGCATGGTATTCTTGATTTGCCGGTCATGTTTCGAAATGAAGGGTATAAACGCTGTGTTGTTGCTTCCATGGAAATTGATAGCCGGCGTAGTCTTCGCCGCCGCCGGCGCCTCCGTCCTGGCCCAGGTACCTGTAGCAACCGTGCCGCCCGTGCCGGGCGCCTCGACGGTTCCTGCCGCGCCGGGCGCCGCTCCTGTGAGCGACGCCTCGCGCGCCGAGGACGAAACCTTCCTGCTGCTGCGCGAAGCCGCCCGCCAGGACGACGCCGCCCGCGCCAACGCGCTCGCTTCGCGCCTGCCCAACTATGCTCTGCCTGCTTACGTGGACTATTATCGTCTCAAACCACGCCTGCGCGAGACACCGTACGAGGAAATCCGCAGCGTGCTGCGGCGCCACGAGGGCAGCGCCGTGGCCGACCGGCTGCGCACCGACTGGCTGCTGGAACTTGGCCGCCAGCGCGACTGGACCACTTTTGAGCGCGAATTCGCCCTGGCGACGCAAAACAGCGACCTGCAGGTGCGCTGCTACGCGCTCCTGATGCGCGCCGGGCGCGGCGAACCGGTCGTTGCCGAAGCGCGCACCCTGCTGGCCAATCCGCCGGCCTATGGCGAAGCCTGCGCCGCCCTGATGGCGCAACTGGCCCAGTCCGGCCAGCTCGGGCAGAACGAATTGCTGGCGCAATTGCGCCTGGCTGGAGAAATGGGGGCGACCGGCCCGTCGCGCCGCATCGCCCAGCTGCTGGGGGCTTCGGACGTGCGCGCGGCGCAGGCGGTCGATACACCGGCCGTGGCGATGGCGCGCGGCATCGGCGAGTCGCGCGCCGAGCACGAAATCTACCTGGTAGCCCTGGGCCGCATGGCGCGTACCAGCCTGAAACTGGCCACCATCGCGCTGAATAAAAACAGCGACAAGCTCACGGCCGAGGAACGCGCGGTCGGCTGGGCCAATGTCGCCCTGGCCGCCTCGATCGTGCTCTCGCCCGAAGCCCATGACTACTGGGTGCGCGCCGAAGGCGCACCGCTGACGAACTTCCAGCGCGAATGGAAAGCCCGGATGGCGCTGCGCCGCGGCGACTGGCGCGTGGTGGCCGCCACCATCGAGTCGATGCCGTCACCGCTGCGCGACGAATCGGGCTGGGTCTACTGGCTGGGGCGTGCCCACGCCGCCCAGGGCCGGCGCGAGGAGGGCGAGGCATTGTTCCGCCGCATCGCCACTCAGAACAATTTCTATGGCCAGCTCGCGATGGAAGAGCTGGGCGAGCTGGTGACGATTCCGCCGAGCGCGGCGCCGGTCCTGCCGTCCGAGGTCGATGCGGTAGCAAACCTGCCGGCCATGCGCCAGGCCATGAAATTCTACCGGCTGCGCCTGCGTGCCGAGGGCAACCGCGAATGGAACTGGGCGCTGCGCTCGCTCTCCGAGCGCCAGCTGCTGGCGGCCGCCGAATACGCGCGCCGCAACGACCTGCTCGATCGCATGGTCGAAACCTCGCTGCGCACCCGTACTGAGCTCGACTACAGCCAGCGTTTCCCGGCGCCGCACAACGAGATCCTGCAGCCGACCGCGAAGAGCCTGTCGCTCGACACGGCCTGGGTATACGGCCTGATCCGCCAGGAATCGCGTTTTATTACCGACGCCCGTTCGGGCGTGGGCGCGTCCGGGCTGATGCAGGTGATGCCGGCCACCGGTAAATGGGTGGCGGGAAAAATCGGCCTGACGGATTTCGTGCACGGCATGCTCAACGACCTGCGCACCAACATCACCCTCGGCGCCAACTACATGAACATGGTGCTCGAAAATAACGGCGGCTCGCAGGTGCTGGCCACTGCGGCCTACAACGCCGGTCCCGCGCGCTCGCGCACCTGGCGCGGCCTGCTCGAGGCACCGATGGAGGGCGCCGTGTTTGTCGAAACGATTCCCTTCAGTGAGACCCGAACCTACGTGCGCAACGTGATGTCCAACGCCACGAACTACGCGGCCCTGTTCGAACGGCGCCCGCAGTCGCTCAAGGCACGCCTCGGCACGATTACCCCGCGGGCAGGCGGTGTCGGACTTCCGTAGGGTGGTCGGCTCCACCCGGCAGCCCGCATCGACGCGGCCTGTACGCCGCCCACGCGTCCAGCGAACAGGCGAGGCGACGCGACGGTTCGGATGCCGCTTGAACGCGTGGGCGGCGCCAGCGCAGTGGATGGTCGACCACCCGGGTGTAGCCGGCCACCCTACGAAACTCATTTAGCGAGGACCCCATGCGCGACCCTCAGGTGGTGGTTTTTGGCGGTTCCGGTTTCATCGGCAGTCACCTGGTGGCGCTGCTGTCGCAGGAAAACATCCCGACGCTGGTGCCGACGCGCCATGCCGACCGCGTGCGCGAGCTGACCATGCTGCCGGGCGTGGACGTGGTCCAGGCCAATATCCACGACGGCACCGCCCTGCGCGACTTGCTGGCCGGGCGCACGGCGGCGATCAACCTGGTCGGCATCCTGCACGGCAGCCGCGTCCATCCGTATGGCCCCGAATTGCGGCGCGCCCATGTCGACCTGCCGCGCCGCATCGTCGACGCCTGCGCCGCTGCCGGCGTGCCGCACTACCTGCACATGAGCGCCCTCGGTGCCGACAGCCGCGGGCCGTCGATGTACGCGCGCTCGAAAGGGGACGGCGAGCTGGCCGCGCGCAGCCGTCCGGAAGTGGCCAGCACGATCTTCAGGCCCTCGGTGGTGTTCGGGCCGGGCGACCACCTGCTCACCACGTTCGCGAAACTGCAGCGGCGCCTGCCCGTGGTGCCGCTGGCCAGCGCCGCGACCCGGTTCCAGCCGGTGTACGTGGGCGACGTCGCCAGCGCCTACCTGCAGGCCTTGCGCGATCCCCATGCGCGCAACCAGGTGGTCCAGCTGGGCGGGCCGGCGGTGTATACCCTGGGCGAACTGGTGCAACTTGCGGGGCGCTATGCCGGCTGCGAGCGCCGCGTCATCGCACTGCCGGCCGGCCTCGCCCGGCTGCAGGCGCGGCTGTTCGAGCTGCTGCCGGGCGATCCGATCCTCACCCGCGACAACCTCGACTCGATGACGGTGGATAATGTGCTCGATCCGGCCGCGCCGGGCTTGACAGCGGCGTCGCTGGGAATCAAGCTCACTCCGCTCGAAGTGGTGGCGCCGCATTACCTGGCGCCGGGAGAACCGCTCGACAAATTGCGCACCCGCGCGGGGAGATGAACCCGCTAAACCCAACCAGGAACGACATGCAGACTACGGAACTCGACCCGGCCCTCTCGAACGCACTCGGCAAAGGGCGTTCGCCCGGCCTCACGCTCGTCATCGGCAACAAGAACATCTCCTCCTGGTCGATGCGGCCCTGGGTGGCGGCGGTCGCTTTCAACATTCCGTTCACCGAAGTGCGGCTCCTGCTCGACCAGCCCGACACCGCCGCGAAAATCGCGCAGTATTCGCACGCCGGCCGGGTGCCGGTGCTGCTGGCCGGCGAAATGACGATCTGGGACAGCCTGGCGATCTGCGAATACCTGGCCGAGCAGTTCCCCGACAAGCACATGTGGCCGCAGGACGTGGCGGCGCGCGCGCTGGCGCGATCGATCACTGCCGAGATGCACTCCGGTTTCGCGTCGCTACGCAACGACATGTCGATGAACATCCAGGCGCGCCTGCCGGGGCGCGGCCGCACCACCGGCGCCCAGGCCGACATCGGCCGCATCTGCGAGATCTGGGAAGACTGCCTGGCGCGCTTCGGCCACCGCGGTTTCCTGTTCGGCGAGTTCTCGATTGCCGACGCCTTTTACGCGCCGGTGGTGATGCGCTTCAGGACCTATGGCGTGACGCTGGCGCCGGCCCTGCAGGCCTATTGCGACCGCATGCTGGCGCATCCGGCGGTGGCGCGCTGGGTCGCCGAGGCGATGCAGGAAACCGACCCCACGCCGCTGCACGACGCCGACCTGCCCCGTGAATGACGGTGGCATGACGATGAAGACCTATGTCGTCGGCGGTGCCGTGCGCGACGAGCTGCTCGGCCTGCCGGTACAGGACCGCGACCACGTCGTCGTTGGCGCCACGCCCGAGCAGATGCTGGCGGCCGGCTTTCGCCCGGTCGGCAAGGATTTTCCGGTCTTCCTGCATCCGGACACGCACGAGGAATACGCGCTGGCCCGCACCGAGCGCAAGACCGCGCCTGGTTACCACGGCTTCGTCTTCCACACCTCGCCCGAGGTCACCCTGGAAGACGACCTGGTGCGGCGCGACCTGACCATCAATGCGATGGCGCGCGCCGAGGACGGCACGATTGTCGACCCCTACGGCGGCCAGCGCGATCTCGAGGCGCGCCTGTTCCGCCATGTGTCGGAAGCCTTTGCCGAAGACCCGGTGCGCATCCTGCGCCTGGCCCGCTTCGCCGCGCGCTTTCCGGATTTTACGGTCGCAGGCGAGACGCTGGCACTGATGAAAAAGATGGTGGCCGACGGCGAGGTCGATGCCCTGGTGCCCGAGCGCGTCTGGCAGGAACTGTCGCGCGGCCTCATGGAAGCTCACCCGTCGCGCATGCTGGCCGTGCTGCGCGACTGCGGCGCGCTGGCGCGCATCCTGCCCGAGCTCGATGCCTTGTGGGGCGTGCCGCAGCCGCCGCTGCACCATCCGGAAGTCGATACCGGCGTCCACATGATGCTGGTGATCGACGTCGCCGCCGAGCGCAAGCACACGCTGGCCGTGCGCTTCGCCGCCCTCATGCACGACCTCGGCAAGGGCATCACCCCGCCCGACAAATGGCCGGCGCACCACGGCCACGAAGGCATGGGCACCAAGCTGATTTCCGCGGTGTGCAAGCGCCTGAAGGTGCCGAACGACTGCCGCGACCTGGCCCTGATGACCGCGCGCGAGCACGGCAACGTCAGCCGCGCACAAGAACTGCGCGCCAACACCATCGTCACTCTGTTCGAGCGCTGCGACGCCTTTCGTAAACCCGAGCGCTTCGCCGACATGCTGGCGGCCGCCGAATGCGACGCCCGCGGGCGCGGCCACGAAACGCACGAGATGCGCACGCGCGCCTATCCGCAGGGGCCCTACCTGCTGGGCGCACTCGGCGCTGCGCGCGCTGTAAACGCCGGCGAGGTCGCGGCGCGCCATGCCGAGCAGCGCGACCGGATTCCCGAAGCCGTGCACCGCGAGCGCGTCAATGCCGTGTCGCGCTGGATCTACAGCGCGGCGCGCGCCGGGACGCAGCCGTAGCCTAGTCAGCGGCGCGATGGGAACGGCAAGCCAATCTGGCGCCAGATGGCATGACAACGGTGATGGTGAAAAAGCACGTATTTTGAAGCGGCATGCGTGTCATATAGTCCGTCTACATATACCGGGTGTCCGAATGGAGCGTCATGCCAAAACACGTGAACATTTTTCTAGCCATCGGCGCGCTTCTCAGCGCGAGTGCGGCGGTTCTTCATCTTTTCATGATCGTTGGCGGACCGAATTGGTATCGCTTCTTCGGTGCCGGCGAACGCTTTGCCAGGGCGGCCGCCCAAGGACGTTATTATCCAGCCGTGATCACGACCGGTATCGCAGCCGTACTGGGTTTGTGGTCCATTTACGCTCTGGCAGGAGCAGGCGCGATTCACGGATTGCCACTTCTCAGGCCTGTGCTGATCGTTATCACTACCATTTACGTCGTACGCGGGCTTGCGTTCGCGCCTGCGGTGCTCGCTGCGGGCCGCCCAGTTACGCCGTTCATTCTCTGGAGCTCAGCCATCTGCCTTGGGATCGGTATTGTCCATCTCGTGGGATTGATCCAGCGTTGGCCTGCACTTCGACCGACCTGACTGCGTCAGGCGGCATTGGCCGCTGGCGAGTGCTGCCTGTCGTGACATTAGGTGATTTTTCCGCTTTGGCAACATGCTATTCTGAGGCGGGCGGCCGCGTTTCTCTCCGCGGGTCTTCCGCTGGTACGGCTGCGTAAATGGTGTTGCCCATATTTCAGACGGGGCGGCACGACCATTCGACAGCAGCCGAACAACATCAGTCCGAACCGGTAACACCACAATCAAAACTCGACATTCCAATTCATGAAAAAGGTTCTTTGGATCCCTATGGTTCTTGTGCTGGCTCTCACCGCTTATCTTGCCTTTTGGCCGGTGCCAATTCAGCCAGTGGCCTGGCAGGCACCAAAGTTCACTGGCTTGACTGGCGCCTATGCCGAGAACAGCAAATTGGCAGACCCTGCGACCATTGACTTGGAGGGTGGGGTCGGCCCGGAGAGTGTAACGTTGGCACCTGACGGCAAGCTCTATATGGGCGTCATAGGTGGCAACATCCTGCGGTTGGCAGCCGTTGGCGGCGCTCCGGAAACCTTCGTCAATACCGGGGGCAGGCCATTAGGACTGACCGTTGACGCGCAAGGAAACCTGATTGTCGCAGATGCCTTCAAAGGATTATTGTCCATTGCCGCCGACGGCAAGCAGACCGTGTTGCTCCGCGCTGGCGCCGATGCAGAGGTCTCGTTTCCGAATGCGGTCGCCGTGTCGTCAAGTGGCAAAATTTATTTCACAGATTCGTCCAGGCGTTTTCCCGCCGCGTATTGGGGCTCAACAAACGAGGCCGCAATGCTCGAGGTTTTCGAGCAGTTGGCAAGCGGTCGGGTGATGGAATACGACCCGCAGACAAAGCACGTCCGCGTCGTCGCGGACAGGCTGAGCCTCCCGAACGGTATTGTGCTCAGCAGTGACGAGACGCGGCTGCTGGTGAGTGAAAGTGGTCGGTATCGGATATGGCAGATCGCGGCTTCTGCCGATCGGCTCGACCTGTCCCAGCCGTCCGAGTCGGCACGTGTGCTGCTGGATAATCTTCCGGCCTATCCGGACAATCTCTCACGTGGCTTGAATGGGCGGATTTGGCTGGGTCTGGCCGGACAGCGTAATGTGCTGGACCAGATGGCTGACCGTCCATTCCTGCGCCAGATGATTCTTCGAATCCCACGCTTCATGTGGTCGATGCCTAAACCATTTGGACATGTCCTTGCGTTCACCGAGGATGGTGTAGTGGTGGCTGATCTGCAGGACCCGACAGGACAGTCACCGACCACCACCGGCGCTACGGAAACAGCCGAGCATTTGTACATCCACAACGTCGACGGTAAGGGCCTGGGCTGGTTGCGACGCCAGCGTTTCGAAGCCGGATTGAAACCTTAGCTAAAGAGAAATATTGCGGCTCCCCCTAGAAACGAAAAGCGCGACTGATTGAATGGCCGCCTCGGGTTGCGGACGTCCAGGGCTGTGGCCCGCCACGTTCGTTGTTCACCAGCCTATGCATGATGAATGGACGGCCTCGCTCCTCCTTCGTATAGTCGAGTGATTTTATTCACGCGGGAGAAAACGGATGCACGCAATCGACGTCAAGGCAGGGTGGCGCGCCGTACCCTTCGGCATCGCGGGTGTGGCGCTCGCCTTTGTCTTTGCCTCGTCCCTCGCGCGCGCCATTGCCATGTTCGGCCCGTCGAGCTGGCGCGCGCTATTCATGCTGACCTGCATGGCCATGGCGGCCTTGCCCTGGCTCGTGCTCAGCCGCACGGGCCGCCGCCAGATCGGCCTGCAGCGGCCGCGCCATGTGCTCTGGCTGCCGCTGGCCCTCGCACTCGGCGTGCTGGCGGCGAGCGCCAGCTTCTGGCTTGGCGTCAGCCTCTACGGCGCCGGTGCGGATCATTGGTTCGTCAGTGTTTCGCGCAACTACCGCGCCATGCCGACCGCAGGCTGGAGCCTGTTGCAGCTGCACTTGGCGTTCACCATCGTTGCCTGCCTGTTCAGCCCGATCGGCGAAGAGATCTTCTTCCGTGGCTTCCTGCAAAAAGTGCTGGAAGACCGCCATGGCGCCGCCCGCGCCACGCTGATGGAGTCTGCCCTGTTCGCGCTGGTGCACCTGTGCCACCACGGCATCCTGGTCACAAGCACCGGCATCAGTCTGCAGCCGGTTTCGGGCGCCCTGTGGGTGGCGCAAATGTTCCTGTTGTCGCTGATGTTCGCTTGGCTACGCCTTCGATGCGATTCGATCGTGCCGGCCATCGTCGCCCACGCCGCCTTCAACGCCGCGATGAATCACTGGATTTTCACCCACCTTTGGGCTTGAGCGGCGTTTAATAGTTACATTAAGTGTTACAAGAAGTACGAAGTGCGCGAGGGGCGTGGCGCTTTTGCTATGCTCCGTGAATGAGTAGATTGTTGCGACAGAAGGACAAGTTATTCGCGGCGTTCATGCGCCGCCTGGAGACGATGCACCCCAAGCGGCGCCTGCGTGCCGCCGCCATTGCGGCACTGGCGCTGGTGGCGCTGCTCGCGTTCCTTTACACCCGCACCACCGGCGTCGACGTCGACACCCGCAACCGCGTGATGTTCGACCTGCAGGAGCTGCGCCAGCTCGACGCCGAATGGGACGCCAACCTGCTGCGCGCCCACATCGGCAGCGGCGCGGCCGATGCCCGCCTGGCGACGACGCTGCCCCAGATGAACGAACTGACCGCCAGCATCGGCGAAGCGCTGCCGCAGAAGCATGGGCGTGGTGCGGAGCGCGCGCACGCGGCGCTGGTCGATTCGCTGCGCATCAAGGCCAGCTTGGTCGCCCGCTTCCGCACGCTCAACCCGCCGCTGCGGGCGGCCCTGGTGTCGCTGCCGCCCGCGCTGGCCGACCTCAAAACAGAGCTGGGCGGCATCGAAGGCGCGCTCGCGCCCGGCCAGGTGGTGGTGCGCATCGACGCGCTGCTCAACGACCTGCTGGCCGATACCCTGCGCTACAACCTGATGCCGGCGCCCGCGCTGGCGCGCCGCATCGAAGGCAACCTGGCGCAGGTGGAGGGGCAGAAGGAGCGTTTTTCGCTGGCGGTGGCCGAACAGATCGACGCCATTGCGCGCGACACGCGCACCATCCTCACCAACCGCCCGCTTGAAAACGAGGTCGAAGGGCGCATTGCCGCGCTCGGCACCGGCGAAGCGATGGCGCGCCTCTCGCGCGAACTCGACCGCGCTTTCCAGGCCGAGGTGCTCGAGCGCCAGCGCTACCGCGGTTTCCTGTTCGCCTATTCGATCCTGCTGCTGGCCCTGCTGGCCTATGCCGGCTGGCGCCTGCGCCGCAGCTACCGCATCATCAACGACGTCAACCACCGCCTGCAGGCCGCCAACGACACGCTGGAACACCGGGTGGCCGAGCGCACCGCCGAACTCGAGGCGCAGTCGGCCAAACTGGCGCGCCTGGCGCAGCACGACAGCCTGACGGGCCTGGTGAATTATGGCCAGCTGACGCGCCTGCTGGAGCTGGCGCTGGTGCGCGCGGTGCGGCGCGACAGCGTGGTGGTCGCCATGTTCATCGACCTCGACGGCTTCAAGGGCGTGAACGACACCTGGGGCCATGCCACCGGCGACCTGGTGCTGCAGCTGGTCGCGCGCCGCGTGCAGAAAGTGCTGCGCGCCGAAGACGTGCTGGCCCGACTGGGCGGCGACGAGTTCGTGGTGCTGCTGGAAGGGGTCGGCTCGCCCGAGGGCGCCCTGCGCATTGCGCGCCTGGTGCTCGACCAGATCGAGGGCATTACGGAAGCCGACGGCAATCCCGTGTCGATCTCGGCCAGCATCGGCATTGCCGCCGCGCGCGGCCGCGCCGGCGCCGACGCGGGCGCGGCCAAGCTGCTGGCCGACGCCGACCAGGTCATGTACGCGGCCAAGCAGGCGGGCAAGGGCACCTTCGTCATCAGCCCGAAGGCGCAGTGGAAGACCGAGGCGCCGGCCGGCACAGCGTAAACTGCCTGGCGCGCGGCCGGCCGCACCCCATTCGGCTACAATGAGGCCAATGGTGCAGTGCACAAAAACGGAAGCAATGGATGCAAGACAACCCGCGCGACAAGTCACAGAAGAGCGCGCCTGGCAGCGCGATCATGAACTGGTTCGCCAGCCTGGCCGGCACGGCCGCGCGTCCGGCAGTGCTGGTCAAGGCCCTGGGCAAGCGCGACCGCCGCCGCATGCTGCGCCATTTCCTGGCGCTCGACGATGCCGACCGCCTGCTGCGCTTCGGTACCGTGCTGCCGGACGAGCAGATCCACGCCTATGTGGAGAAGATCGATTTTTCGCGCGACATCGTGTTTGGCGTGGTCAGCCGCGTGTTCCAGCTGGTCGGCGTCGGCCACCTGGCGTTTGCAGCGCGTGAAGCGGTCAAGCCTGGCGCTACGGTTAAACCCCGGGTCGCCGAGTTCGGCGTGTCGGTTTCAAAGTCGGCGCGCGGGCAGGGCGTCGGCTCGCGCCTGTTCGAGCGCGCGGCCATCCATTGCCGCAATTCCGATATCGACACCCTGTATATGCAATGCCTGTCGACCAACCGCACCATGATGCATATCGCCAAGAAAGCGGGCATGCAGATCAAGCGCGAATATGGCGAAGCCGACGCCTACCTGCACCTGCCGCCGCCTAGCCCGGGCAGCGTGATGCGCGAAGCGGTGGAAGAACAGTTTGCGTTGATCGATTACACGGTGAAGGCGAATGCGCGCGCCGCCGTGAAGTGGTTCACGCCCCGCAAACGCAGCGAATAAACTCCGGCATTACCGCGCGGGTGCTTCCCCAATCGGCAGCGCCGTCGTCTCCTTGATCCTCTGCAGCGCAAAGCTCGACTTCACATCCAGCACCGACGGGTGACGCAGCAGCGTTGCCATCATGAAGCGCGAGAAGTGGTCCATGTCCTCCACGTGCACGCGCAGCAGGAAATCCATCTCCCCGGTCATGGCATAGCAGGCCACCACTTCCGGCCAGGCCGCCACGGCCTGCGCGAACTCGAAACGCGGCGAGGTTGCCGGCACGCGCGAGTTGGCCGGACCTTCGCTGTGCTTTTCCAGGCGCACATTCACATACGCGAGCAAGCCCAGGCCGATCTTGTCCGGGTCGACCAGCGCCACGTACTGGCGGATCACGCCGGCTTCCTCGAGGCGCTTGATGCGGCGCAGGCAGGGCGAGGGCGACAGGTTCACGCGCTCGGCCACGTCCTGGTTCGACAGGCGCCCGTCGGCCTGCAGGATCTCGAGGATCTTGCGGTCGGTTTTATCCAATTCGATCTTTGACATAAATTTCCCTTCACCTCAGCAGAACCGCAATTTTATTGCGCAACTGGCTCGGCGTGGGGAATTGATTGGTATTTAATGCCGGTCCCACAAGACTATACTGATGCCGATAACGGAGGAGACATTCTCCGGGCGGCGCACCTAACAATAACGATGCCGCCATACCGAACCATAACGGAGACAACCCCCAATGAACGCACCCCTGGACCGTTCCCAGCTGCAGCCGCAGCCGGGGTCACAGCCGAACCACGCCATCGCCCTCGACGACAAATGGACGCTGGAGCGCGGCCGCGCCTTCATGACCGGCACCCAGGCGCTGATCCGCCTGCCGATGCTGCAGCGCGAGCGCGACGTCAAGGCCGGCCTGAACACCGCCGGCTACATCACCGGCTACCGCGGCTCGCCCGTCACCGCCGTCGACCAGACCGCGATGAAGGCGAAGAAGCACCTCGACGCCCACCACGTCAAATTCCACCCGGGCATGAACGAAGACCTGGCGGCGACCGCCGTCTGGGGCACCCAGCAAACCAACCTGTACAAGGACGCCAACTACGACGGCGTGTTTGCCATGTGGTACGGCAAGGGCCCGGGCGTGGACCGCTGCGGCGACGTTTTTAAACACGGCAACAACGCCGGCTCCGCCAAGAATGGCGGCGTGCTGGTGCTGGCCGGCGACGACCATGCGGCGAAATCCTCCTCCACTGCGCACCAGTCCGACCACATCCTAACCCACTGCGGCATCCCGGTGCTGTATCCATCCTCGGTGCAGGAATACATCGACTTCGGGCTGCACGCCTGGGCCATGAGCCGCTACACCGGCCTGTGGGTGTCGATGAAGTGTGTTACCGACATCATCGAGTCCGGCGCCGTGGTCGACCTCGACCCGGACCGCGTGCAAATCCAGCTGCCGACCGACTTCGAGCTGCCCGAGGGCGGCCTGAACATCCGCTGGCCGGACGCCGTGCTCGACCAGGAAGTCCGGATGAGCAACTACAAGTGGTACGCGGCGCTGGCCTATGCGCGTGCCAACAAGCTCAATAAAATCATCTGGGACAGCCCGGCGCCGAAGATCGGCATCATCACCGCCGGTAAAAGCTATGTCGACACGCGCCAGGCCCTGGCCGACCTCGGCATCGACGAACAGGCAGCCCGCGACATCGGCCTGCGCCTGTACAAGGTCGGCATGACCTGGCCGCTCGAATCCGAGGGCGTGCACGAGTTCGCGCGCGGCCTGGACGAAATCCTGGTGGTCGAAGAAAAGCGCCAGGTGATGGAATACGCGCTGAAGGAAGAGTTATATAACCTGCCCGACAGCGAGCGTCCGCGCGTGGTCGGCAAGTTCGACGACACCGGCGAGTGGCATAACAAGAACCGTACCGGCCACGGCGACTGGCTGCTGCCGGCGACCTACGAGCTGAACCCGGCGCAGATCGCCCGCGCCATCGCTTCGCGTATTTCGCACTACTGCGCCGGCCACCCGGTTGCCGAGCGCGTCAAGGAACGCATCGCCTTCCTCGAGGCGAAAGAGCTGGTGTTGAAAAACATCCCGGCCAAGGCGAATCCGGAAACCGACCGCATCCCGTACTTCTGCTCGGGCTGCCCGCACAACAGCTCGACCAAGGTGCCGGAAGGCTCGCGCGCCATGGCCGGCATCGGCTGCCACTACATGGTGCTGTGGATGGACCGCGAAACGTCCACCTTCACCCACATGGGCGCGGAAGGCACGACCTGGATCGGCCAGTCGCCGTTCACCAGCGAAAAGCACGTGTTCGTGAACCTGGGCGACGGCACCTACTTCCACTCGGGCATCCTGGCGATCCGCGCGGCCGTCGCCGCCAAGGTGAACATCACCTACAAGATCCTTTATAACGACGCGGTTGCCATGACCGGCGGCCAGAACGTCGACGGCCCGCTCGACCCGGGCATGATCACGCGCCAGATCGCGGCCGAAGGGGTGACGCCGATCATCGTCGTCACTGACGAGCCGGAAAAATACCCGAGTGACTACGCCTGGGCCGAAGGCGTCACCGTGCGCCACCGTTCCGAACTGATGGACGTGCAGCGCGAACTGCGCGAGATGCCGGGTGTCTCTGCGGTCATTTATGACCAGACCTGTGCTTCGGAAAAGCGCCGCCGCAGGAAAAAAGGCGAATTCCCCGACCCGGCCAAGCGCGCCGTCATCAACGAAGCCGTCTGCGAAGGTTGCGGCGACTGCTCGGTGCAATCGAACTGCCTGTCGGTCGAGCCGCTGGAAACGGAACTGGGCCGCAAGCGCCAGATCAACCAGTCATCGTGCAACAAGGATTTTTCCTGCGTCTCCGGCTTCTGCCCGAGTTTCGTCACCGTCGAAGGTGGCGGCCTGAAGAAGCCGAAGAAAGCCGCTACCACTGAAAACGCGCCGCCGGTCCTGCCTGAGCCAAACGTCCCGCGCGTGGATGCGCCGTTCGGCATCCTGGTGGCCGGCGTCGGCGGCACCGGCGTCGTCACCGTCGGTCAGATCCTGGCGATGGCGGCCCACGTCGAAGGCAAGGGCGCGATCGTGCTCGACCAGAGCGGCCTGGCCCAGAAGGGCGGCCCGGTGATGTCGCACGTGCGCCTGGCGCAGCACCAGTCGGACCTGCACTCGACCCGCGTCGGCACCGGCAGCGCCGACCTGGTCATCGGTTGCGACCAGATCGTCACCGCCAGCCGCGACGCACTCTCCCGCATGGGCGAGGGCCGCACCTGGGCCGCCGTCAACGGCACCGGCTCCACCACGGCGGCCTTCGTGAAAAACCCGGACTGGCAGTTCCCGGGCGAAGGCTCGCGCGCCGCCATCGTGCAGGCCTGCGGCGAGGGCAACGTCGAGTTCGTCGATGCCGGCCAGATGGCGACCGCCCTGATGGGCGACGCGATCGCGACCAACATGTTCATGCTCGGCTACGCCTTCCAGAAGGGCCGCGTGCCGCTGCTGGAAGCCTCGCTGATGCGCGCGATCGAACTCAATGGCGTGTCGGTACCGTTCAACAAGGCCGCCTTCAACTGGGGCCGTACCGCCGCGCATGACCCGGCGTCGGTGAAGAAGGTGACGACCCCGGCCAAGGTGGTCGAGTTCAAGCGCACCCAGACGCTCGACGAGGTGGTCAACCGCCGCATCGAACTCTTGACCGCTTACCAGAACGCCGGCTATGCCGCGCAATACAAGGCATTCGTGGATCAGGTGCGCGCCGAGGAAGCCAGGCTGGGCAAGGGTACGCGCCTCTCCGAAGCCGTGGCCCGCTACTTCTACAAGCTGATGGCCTACAAGGACGAGTACGAAGTGGCGCGCCTGCACACCGATCCGGCCTTCAAGGAAAAGATCGCGAACATGTTCGAAGGCGACATCACCATCAAGTACCACCTGGCGCCGCCGCTGCTGGCCAAGCACGACAAGGAAGGCCGCGCGATGAAGAAGGAATACGGTTCGTGGATGATGGGTGCCTTCGGCGTGCTGGCTAAATTGAAAGGCCTGCGCGGCACCCCGTTCGACGTGTTCGGCTACTCCGCCGAGCGCAAGACCGAGCGCGCCCTGATTGGCGAATACCGTCAAACAGTGATGGCGTTGCTGCCGAAGCTGTCAAGCGAGAACCTGGCGCAAGCCGTGGCGATCGCCAGTATTCCGGAAGACATCCGCGGTTACGGCCACGTGAAGGAGCGTCACCTGAAGGCAGCGAAAGCGAAGGAAGCTCAACTGTTGTCGGCGTTCCACAATCCGCAAGGCATGACGCACGCCGCCTGATCATTCACGGCGCATGCCTCCGAGCGCCAGCTCCGGCCCCCAGCCGGTCTGGCGCTTTATTTATTTGCGGAAATTAAACTTTATCGCGAAAAAACCTCGCCCGCAGCTTCTCAAACGGGCGAGCTTGTCTTACTCTCGTCAGACAAATTTGTCTGGATATATTTCCCTATGAAATCGCACATCACCCAATCTGGCCGCACGATCCCGACCCTGCGCCTGGTCTGTAGCACCCTCGCGGTCGCATTCACGCTGGCCGCCTGCGGCGGCGGTGGCGGCAGCCCCGGCGAAACGACGACGCCCGCACCACCACCGCCGCTGTCGACGACCGGCGAGCCGGACGTCGCGACCCTGGGTGATGCGTTCTCCACCTACTGGAACCTGTGCGCCAAGCCGCGTACCGGCATCGACCCCTACACCGGCAAGGCCTACCCGGACAAGCAGGGCACCCTGCGCGACGAGCTGACCTTCCTGCGCGCCTGGTCGCACCAGTACTACCTCTGGTACAACGAAATCCCGACCGACATCAAGATGGCCGATTTCACGGACCCGATTGCCTACTTCGAGAAGCTGAAAACGCCGGCGCTGACCGCGGCCGGCACGCCGAAGGACAAGTATCACTTTACCTACAAGACCGAAGAGTGGGACAAGCTGAGCAAATCTGGTATCGAGCTCGGCTACGGCATCAACTGGTCGAGCGCCGGTCCGACCGCGCCACGCAACTGGGTGGTCGCGACCGTGGAAGCGGGTTCGCCCGCTGCGCTGGCCGGCCTGCGCCGCGGCGACCAGCTCGTCAGGGTCGACGGCGTCGACTTCATCAACGCCACCGACCGCGCCCTGGTCGACACGATCAATGCCGGCCTGTTCCCGGACACGCCCGGGGAGGTGCACAGCTTCACCGTGCGCCGTAACGGCATCGAATATCCTGCGACCATGCAGGCCGCGGACGTCCAGGCTTTGTCGGTGAAGATCACGAAGACCATCGATACCGCGACCGGCAAGACCGGCTACATCTCCTTCGATAACCACAACGCGGTCGCCGAGCGCCAGCTGATCGACGCCTTCACGACGCTGCGCGACCAGGGCGCGAGCGACCTGGTGCTCGACCTGCGCTACAACGGCGGCGGCCTGCTGCACCTCGCCGCCGAGCTGGGCTACATGATCGCCGGCCCGGCGTCGAGCGGCAAGGTCTTCGAGCGCCTGCAGTACAACAACAAGATCAAGGTGGACCCGGAGGACACGATCCTGTTCCAGTCGACCGCTGTCGGCTTTTCAGCCGGCGCCGGCACGGTCACGCGGGGCACGCCGCTGCCCACCCTGAACCTGAAGCGCGTGACCGTCCTGACCACCTCGGGCACCTGCTCGGCGAGCGAATCGGTGATCAATGCGCTGCGCGGCATCGACGTCCAGGTAGACGTGATCGGCGCCCAGACTTGCGGCAAGCCGTACGGCTTCACGCCGGTGCCGAACTGCGGCACGACCTACTTCTCGATCGAGTTCGGCGGCGTCAACGCCAAGGGCATCGGTGACTTCTCGAACGGCTTCGCGCCTACCTGCGCCGTGGCCGACGACTTCACGCGGGAACAGGGCGACCCGCAGGAAGGCCTGCTGGCCACCGCCTTGTCCTACCGCCAGACCGGGGTCTGCCCGCCATCGGGTCGATCGTCGGTGGCTGCGATGTCGGCGCTGCGCACGCAAGTGCGTCCGGAGGTCTCGCAGATCAAGATCCACAACAAGGCCAGGTAAGTATTCTTCCCCCCTGCACCGCCGACGCCACCTTCGGGTGGCGTTTTTTTATGCGCCAGCAGCGCTGCCCGACTATAATTTTCGGCTTGCCCCCTTTCACCTGCCGGAGCCTCATCGATGATTCGTTCTGCGTTACTGCTTGCGCTGCTCGCCGCCGTGCCCCTTACCCATGCCGTGGCCGCTGCGCCTGACCTGACAACGGTCTCCGAGCGCTCCGGCTTCCAGGCCACTGGCCGCTACGAGGAAGTCGTCAAGCTGTGCGCAGCGTTTGAAAAGGCTTACCCGAAGGCGGTCAAATGCATCGAATTCGGCCGCACGCCGGAAGACCGCCCGATGCTGGCGCTGGTCGCCACCCCCACCGGCGCCTTCACGCCGCAGGCAGCCGCCAAGGCCGGCCTACCGGTGACGCTGATCCAGGGCGGCATCCATGCCGGCGAGATCGACGGCAAGGACGCCGGCTTCCTGGCGCTGCGCGAGGTCCTCGAGGGGCGCCTGGCCAAAGGCGCGCTCGACAAGCAGGTGCTGCTGTTCGTCCCGGTCTTCAACGTTGACGGCCACGAGCGCTTCGGCCGGTGGAACCGCCCGAACCAGCGCGGCCCGGTCGAGATGGGCTGGCGCACCACCGCCCAGAACTTCAACCTGAACCGCGACTACGTGAAAGCCGACTCGCCCGAGATGCAGGCGATGCTGGCGCTGGTGAACAAATGGGATCCGCTGACCTACGTCGACCTGCACGTGACGAATGGCGCCAAGTTCCAGCACGACGTCTCGATCCAGGTCGAGCCGGTGTATTCGGCCGATCCGGAATTGCGCAAGGCGGGCCTGGCGCTGCGCGCCAACGTCATTGCCGACATCGCCAAGCTGGGCTCCTCGCCGCAGACCTACTACATGTCCTTCGCCAAGACCGACGATCCGCAGTCGGGCTTTGTCGACAACGTCTCCGATCCACGCTTCTCGACCGGCTACTTCCCGCTGCGTAACCGCCTGGCGGTGCTGGTCGAGACCCACTCGTGGAAGGACTATCCGACCCGTGTGCGCATCACCCACAATACGGTCATCTCGATGCTGGAGCAAGTCGCGAAGAACGGGAAACAGTGGCAGCAGGCCACGCTTGCCGCCGACGCCAGGGCGCAAAAGCTGGCCGGCACCCCGGTGGCGCTGACCTATAAAACCACCGACAAGACGCAGATGGTCGACTTCAACGGTTACGAATACACGCGCACCCCGTCCGAGGTGTCGGGCATCCTGATGACGCGCTACGACGAAACCAAACCGCAGGTCTGGCGCGTGCCGCTGCGCGAGGACGTCGTGGCCGACCTCGAAGTGGCGGCGCCGCGCGCCGGTTACATCGTCCCGGCGGCACATGCGGCAATGGTCGCGACCACACTGACCCGGCACGGCATCAGCTTCCGCAAGCTCGATAAATCCCTGGAACGCGCGGACGTCGAGACCTTCCGCGCCGACAAGGCAAGCTTTGGCGCCAAGTCCTTCGAATCGCACCAGCGGCTGACGGTGGAGGGCAGCTGGAAGAGCGAGCCGCGCAGCGTCGGGCGCGGCGCGCTGTTCGTGCCGATCGCGCAGCCGAAGGCGCGCCTGGTGATGGCGATCTTCGAACCGCAGGCGCCGGACTCGCTGCTGGCCTGGGGCATGTTCAACAATGCCTTCGAAACGAAGGAATACATGGAGGAGTACGTCGCCGAGGACGTCGCGCGCGCGCAGATGGCTGCCGATCCGGCGATTGCCGCCGAGTTCAAGCGCCGTGTCGAGAGCGATCCGGTGTTCGCGAAAAATGCCCATGCGCGTCTGGAATTCTTCGCGCGCCGCCACTCGTCGTGGGACGAGCGCCTGAACCTGTACCCGGTGCTGCGCACAAACGTGGCGCCGTAAGGTTGGCGTTAAAAACGGGCGGGGAAAATCCCGGCCCGTTTTAACGTTTCAACTCCCCAACATCTCCCGCACCGCTCCCACATACCGCTCGCTCACCGGCACGCACCCGCCCCCGCGCAGGTGCAGCAGGTAACTGCCATCACCCTCGACGCTCAGCCCGGCCGCCCGGTCCCGCCGCACGATCGCACCCCGGTGCACCCGCACGAACGCCTGCGGATCGAGATGGCTTTCGAGCCGGCTCAGCGCCACCCGGTGCAGCAGCGTACGTCCCGCCATGTGCAGCGCCACATAATTCCCCTGCGCCTCGATCCACGCGATGTCGGCCACCCGCACCTGGTCGATGCGCCCGACCGAGCGCACGCTGACCTGTTCCAGGTAGGCCGGGCCGTCGGCATAGGCGCGCAGCGCAGTGCCATAGGCGCCGCGCTGGCGCCCCGCCAGCAGCGCTGCTGCCCGCTCGACGGCGTGCGCCAGGCGCATGTCGTTCAATGGCTTGAGCAGGTAATCCAGCGCATGCACCTCGAACGCCTCGACCGCATGCAGGCTGTGGGCGGTGACGAACACCACCAGCGGCGGTTCAGGCAGGCGACCCAGCTCGCGCGCCAGCAACAGCCCCGATTCGCGCGGCATCTGGATGTCGAGGAAGAGCACGTCGATGCCGCCGGCCAAGGCTTCGCGCGCACGCGCCGCACTGTCGCACTCCGCTACAAGGCGCCACTGCGGATGCGCGTCCATTGCCAGGCGCAGGTTGGTGCGGCCCGGCTCTTCGTCGTCGACAATGGCGTAGCGGATCTCCATAGGCCTCAGTCCTGCAGCGCCAGCGGCAGGCTGATCTCGGCCAGGAAATGCTCGCCCTGGCGCTCGGTGCGCAGCGATGCCGCCGGGTTGGCCAGGGCCAGGCGCGCGCGCGTGTTCGACAGGCCGAGGCCTGTTCCCGGGTTGGGCGAGGCCCAGGCGCTGACTGGATTGACCACGCGGATCAGGAGGCGTTCGCCCTGGTGCTCGAACGAGACGCGGATGTCACCGGCGCCGTCGTGGCAGTCGAGGTCGTGGCGCAGCGCGTTCTCGATCAGCGGCTGCAGCAGCAGAGGCAGGCACTCGCCTTGACGTACCCGCTCGTCGTCGCCATCGATGCGGATGCGCAGGCGCTCGCCATAGCGCAGCCGCTGCAGCGCGAGGTAGTCGCGCACGAATGCCAGCTCCTCCTCGATGGTGGCGTGCTCGCGCTGGGTGGCCGACAGCGCGTAGCGCAGCAGGTCGGAAAGGCGCCCGATGCCGGCCAGCGCATCGGCCTTGTCGCCGGCGCGCACCAGCGCGCTGATCGCGTTCAGCGCATTGAAGATGAAATGGGGTTCGAGCTGGGCGCGCAGGGCCAGCATGCGCTGCTGTTCCAGCGCCAGGTGCAGGTTCAGGTTTTCCGCCTGCGCGTGCTGGATCGCGTCAGCGCGCGCGCGTGCTTCGCGCAGGTTGCCGACCGCGACCATCGCGATGAAGGTGCCGGTCATCCAGGCCGTTTCGGTGAACCAGGTGAGCTTGCCCATCTTCCACAGCTCGGCCCAGCTGGCCGCCAGCGTCAGGGGCTCGCCGCGCAGCAGGATCTCCGTGCAGCCGACATAGAACCACTCCAGCGGCATGAACAGCAGCAGCAGGCCGGCGTAGATCCGTACCGTGTTGCCGCGCTCGGTGAACAGCGCAGGGCGGCGCGCCAAGACGAGGCTCAGGGCACTACTGAGCGCCATCATCGGCACGTGGCCGCTCCACCAGCTGAGCAGGATGAACGGGTAGGATGCCTCGCGCCCGAGACGGACCTTGTCGGTGTAGGAGCCGAGCGCACCGGCCGCGCAGAGCACGGTCCAGAAGACGATGTGGACCAGCAGCGTGCGGGCGATTCTGCGTTGTTGTTCTTTCATGGTGGCCGAGTATAGCAGCGCCGGCAGGGGCAAAAACGAGGCGGCAGGGAGGCTCGTCACACGGTGCCGGAGTTTCGTCACAGCGCCCCCTCGGCGTGCGCGAGCCGCTCCTAGAATCGCCATTTTCATCGTCCCGGAATTGCCCATGAAACGCCTGCCCATGAAACAACGCTTCCCCCTGTTGCTGTTGCTGTTCCCCTTGCCCCATGCCGCCGCGCAGGAGGCGCCTTCGCCGCCGGGGCCGTACCGCGTCGAGGTCAAGGGCACGGCCGCCGAACAGCCAGACGCGGTCGTGGCCAGGCGCGTCGTCGGCCGTGCCGAGATCGCCGCCTACGGCGACGGCAACCTCGCCGACGTACTCAAGCGCCAGCCCGGTGTATCGGTGGTCGGCAACGAGGTGCGCATGCGCGGATTGGGCACGGGTTATACGCAAATCCTGGTGGACGGCGAACCGGTGCCGCAGGGTTTCGTCATCGATTCGATCGCACCCGACCTGGTCGAGCGCGTCGAGATCGCGCGCAGCCCGACGGCGGACCGTGGCGCGCAGGCGATCGCCGGCAGCATCAACATCGTGCTGCGCAAACGCACGGGCGCGGCGCGGCGCGAGGACAAACTGTCGACCGGCTACCAGCGCGGCCATTGGGGCCCGTCCGCATCCACCCAGGCCAGCGGGAAGACCGGCAGCCTGGCCTGGTCGGCCGGCGCAACGTTTGATCGCACCGTGCGCATCGACAGCGTGGTCACCGACGAGACGGTCGACAGCGCGAACGACAGGCTTGCTGCCCGGCGTTTCAACGAGACAGGCCTGGCGCGCATCGACCGCCTCAACCTCGCGCCGCGCCTGAACTGGACCTTCGGGAACGGCGACACCCTCGGCTGGCAAACGCTGGTCAGCCTGAGCCGCGCGCGCGGCCACACCCTCGAGGAGGAGGAGACGCTGCTGGGCGAGTCGACCGCCTATCCCGACAGCTTCGCCAGCTCGCGCTCGCGCGTCGCCGGCCTGCGCAGCGACCTCGCCTGGGCGCATCGCTTTACGGGCGCCGGCAAGCTGACGGTGAAGGGCGTGGTCGACGCCAGCCGGCGCCGCGGCGATTACCTGTTCCTCGGCACGGGCCCGGCCAGGCCCGGCCTGGCGCGGGCCGTGGCCTCGGGTGCGGACGAACGCACGGCCAGCCTGAACGGCAAATACCTGACGTCCCTCGGCGCCGCGCACAGCCTCGGCCTCGGCTGGGACGCCAGCCGCACGACACGCGGCGAACACCGTCACCAGTCCGATACGCTGACGGGCGTGCCGACCGTGGCGCTGCTGCAGGACTACAGCGCGCGCGTCGACCGCCTGGCCTTGTTCGCCCAGGACGAATGGACGATCTCCGAGACCTTCGAAGGCTATGCGGGTATCCGTTGGGAGGGCCTGCGTACAGGAACGGAGGGCGCTGACCTGGCCCGTGTGGCCACGACCAGCAGCGTCGCCAGCCCGATCCTGCAACTGCTGTGGAAACTCCCCGCGAAAAACCAGCTGCGCCTGGCGCTGGCGCGCACCTACAAGGCGCCGCTGACCAGCAACCTGGTCCCGCGCCGCTACACGATCAATAACAACAACAGCCCGGCCAATCCCGACGTCGAGGGCAATCCGGATTTGCGCCCGGAACTGAGCTGGGGCCTCGACCTCGCCTGGGAGCGCCCGCTCGGCAAGGATGGGACGTTCACGCTGGCAGGCTACGCCAAGCGCGTGAGCGACGTGACGGCGCAGCAGCTGTACCGCGACGGCGCCAGCTGGGTCTCGCGCCCGGTCAACCAGGGCGACGCAAGCCTTGCCGGCATCGAGGTCGACCTGAAGTCGCCCTTGAAGCTGGGCGGGATGGCCTTCGAGCTGCGTTTGAATGCGAACCGCAACTGGTCGCGGGTGGAGAAGGTGCAGGGCCCCGACAACACCCTGGCCGAGCAGGTGCCGTTCACGGCCAACGCCGGCATCGACTACCGCGGCGGCACCTGGGACGCGGGGGCGAACTTCAATCTGCGCGGCGGCAGGACCAGCAGGTCGGCCGACGGCGTCGCCACCTACCGCGGCAGGATGGCCCTGCTGGACCTGTACTGGACGCGCAAGCTCGATACGCAGTGGCGCATGCGCGTGAGCGTGGCCAATGCGCTGGGCGGGAACCGGACGACGGGAACGCGCTGGCGCGACGCGGACGGCGCCGAGGTCATTCGCGTGCTGACCTGGGAGATGCCGGCCAGCATCCGCTTCGGCCTGGAGCGCGCCCTTTGAGGACCGCTGTCGGAATCGTTAAGGGGCGGCGCCGGTTGGCGGCAGGGATGTGAACAGCACGGTGGTCACGGCCGCGTTCGGGCCGGAAATGAGCTGGTAGAGACGGTCGTATTCGTTGTCGGCGACGTCCGCGCCGGGCTGGCCACCGAACAGGCGCACCAGTTCCGGCAGGGTGTTCGAGTGGCCGACCACGAGCACCGCGCCGCTCAATGTTTTGACTTTCGCGACCAACGCCTGCGGCGTTTTCGGATCGTACAGCTCTACCCGCACACCATTCTGCTGCGCCAGCGGCTGCGCGGTCTGGCGCGTACGGTTTGTCGGGGTGCTGAAAACGTGGGCAATGCCCGTCTTGCCCAGCATCGCTGCGATGTTGCGGGCACGCTGCTGGCCTTGCGGCGTCAGGTCCGGATCCTTGCCCTCGAGCGCCTTTTCGCCATGGCGCACGAGGTAGATCATCGACGGTTCGGCAAGCGCGGCGACGGGCGTGAGCATGGTCAGGACGAGGGCGGTGATGGCGGACAGGCGGGCAAGCAAAGACATGGTATTGGTATTCCTCTCATCGATCGGGTGGCAGCTGGACACGCCTTCTAGGTCGACCGACAAGGTATCACACGCGACAGTAGTAAGGTATAACGTCAGCTGTCAGCCCCCATCATCTGCCATCATGCACAGAGACCTGCCAACCGTCGTCCTGCAAACCGGCCGCCTGCGCCTTCGCCACATGGCCGCGAGCGACGCCGCATTCATGCTCGATCTGCTGAACGAGCCCTCCTACCTGCGTTTTATCGGCGACCGGGGCGTCAGGACGCTCGATGCGGCGCGCGACTATATCTTGGGCGGCCCGGCCGACATGCTGCGCCGGCTCGGCTTCAGCTTTTACGTGGTCGAGCTCGAGGAGAGCGGTAGCCCGGTCGGCGTCTGCGGCCTGGCCAAGCGCGACTTCCTCGACGACGTCGATATCGGCTACGCCTTCGCCTCGCCGCATTGGGGGCAGGGGTATGCGTATGAAGCCGCCAGCGCGGTGCTGGCGCATGCGAAGAATGACATTGGCCTGAAGCGCATTGTCGCGACCGTCCGTCCGGACAATGCTGCGTCGATCAGGTTGCTGGAAAAGCTGGGCCTGCGCTTCGAGCGCAGCATCGAGCCTGCGGGCCACACGCCCGAACTCCACCTGTTCGGGATGGCGCTCGCCTGAACGCCACCCGAGCCACGCCATCGGTGTTGTCGACGCGTCCCGGATGCGTCTTTTCCCAGCCGCGCAGCATGGCCTTGCTCTGCTTGCGTTGCAGGTTTTCCTGCGAGCCGCACAGGTCGCATGGGATGATCGGGAAGCCCTTGACCTCGGCTGTGCGTGTACGTCAGTTTTCCGTCTTGCCGGTCTGTGCAGCAGCCGCGTCAGCGGCGAGCGTTTGTGCAAGCCAAGCTCTGGCCTTGGCAGCGTAGTTGCGGCACGCGTCCCGATCGATAAAGGCCGAATTGCCGAGTACCGGCTGCTTCGCCTTTCGCTCCCACAAACCGCTCAGTTCCGGGTGGGGGGCCACGAGTAGGTCACACTTGAGTGACTCGACCCTGGCGATGGATCCCTCAACGTCCGCTTTCGCATTGAGGTAAGCCGGGTTGTTGCTGAAGCGAACCCCATCGCCGGACAACGCGTACAGGCTGTCGGCGTACACCATATTGGCGATCCGTCCGTTTTCCGTCGATTGCCAGGTCCAGCTGGTTCCTCCTTTGGTGTGCCCCGGCGTGAAGTGCGCGATAAGTGCGAGTGGCCCGAGCCGGACCACTTCGCCGTTATGGATGACACGTACCTTCATGACCGGCGTCATCGGAACCAGGTGGGGTAATTGCGGGTCGGTTTTGTCCGGCTGGCCGCTTGAGATAACCTCCGCCGCGGCCGGGCTCGCCAATACCGTGGCACCGCTTAACTTCTGTAGTGCGGCTATGCCGCCCGCATGGTCGTGGTGTTCATGCGAATTCAGTATGTAGCGGATGTCCTCGACTTTGAATCCTAGTTTACGGATGTTTTCCACGATCTGGGGCGGCGACTTCGGCGCGCCCACATCGATAAGAACATGACCTGCCGAAGAAGTAACGAGTATCGCACTGAGACCGCCAGTACCAACGTAATAGGTATTGCCATAAACAGCAAATGGTTCTTGTGGCCCATACCAGTCTGCTGCCCTGGCGGAAACCAGAGAGGCAATCAATACGATAGCTGAACAGCAAACAAATTTCTTTTTCATTTTTAAACACCTTCGTGCGTCGTTGCCAAAAATCTTTTTGATGGACACCATCGGACTGAGCTACAGCGTGCTGCGCGCTACTATGGTCATCCGTGCGGGCCGGCTGCTGAAAAAGCCGCGCGAACCGTCTGCTCGAAGAGCAGGTTCCCGAGATCGCACGCACTACGGGGGGCGCAGACCCGCGATGCCTTCCTGAACGAGCTCGCGCGGCGCGCGCTCTGATACTGTGGCCACCACGTTTACCGACCCACGGAAACCGACGTTTGGCATGCCTATGGCTATGGCTGCCGTCCCAGTGGACATTCACGCTCCAGCCAATGTTCGACCCTAAACTACGCGAGACCATGCCCAGTAGCAATCCTAAGCTCAGGATATGGACTTGCAGGTTCGGATTACTGCCGGAATAGAAAAGATTTAGGAACCTTTAACTTACGAAAAGTCATGATGCCGAATGAGACGCCCTGGATGAGCGCCGCTTTCGGGGAGTGCGGCGTAAGACGTTTCCCCGCTGGACAGACTAACCTTCGGATTGTCGAGTACAACTACTACACTAACTTGCGCGGCCATGACAACAAGGTTTCATGGTGTTCATCGTTCGTCAATTGGTGTCTCGCCCAATCCGGGATAGCAGGTACCGGCTCAGCATTGGCCCGATCCTGGTTGGAGTGGGGTATCCTGCTTGAAAGCCCCGTCCCTGGATGTATCGTTATGTTGACGAGCGATGACCCCAACAGCTGGAAATGCCACGTGGGTTTTTCCTTTGCATTGGAGGACTTCGTTGTTCTGCTTGGAGGAAATCAGTTAGAAGAAGTCCGGGAACACTGCGACCCCGTGACAAGTGTGTTGAGCTATCGGTGGCCCGTTCGCGAACTTCAAGCCGTCGTAGGGACTGGAAGCCGAATTGTGCGGCCTAAAGCTAATTCCGGAATATAAGTACGGCAACCCCTGGCGAATGCATGGGGATTTTATCGAGACCAGGGTCGCGCCATATTTTGCAAAAGATAAGAAAATAAACTGAGTGTGTTTGTTATTGTGGCTATCATTTGTTGCCTGAATCAAACTTAAATGGAGTTCCTGCACGATGCACATCGCGATCCTGACTTTTGAAGGCTTCAACGAACTCGATTCGCTCATCGCGCTCGGTATCCTCAACCGCATCAAGAAACCGAACTGGCGTGTTTCCATTGCCTGCCCCACGCCGCGAGTCCGGTCGATGAATGGTGTCGTACTGGAGGCGCACTGCTCTCTGTCCGAGGCTGCGCAAGCCGATGCGGTGCTTATCGGTAGCGGCATGCAGACAAGGAAGGTTGTTGCGGATGCTTCGTTAATGGCGCAATTGAAGCTGGACCCAACACGTCAACTGCTAGGTGCCCAATGTTCGGGCACGCTGGTTTTAGCCAAACTTGGGTTGATCGATGGCATTCCGGCCTGTACCGACCTGCTAACCAAGCCCTGGGTACAGGAAGCAGGAGTAGAAATTCTGGATCAGCCTTTCTTTGCCAAGGCCAATATCGCTACCGCAGGCGGATGTCTTGCGTCGCAGTATCTCGCTTGCTGGGTGATCGCCCGTCTGGATAGCATCGAAGCGGCCAAAGACGCGATGCATTATGTCGCGCCAGTCGGCGAGAAAGACGAATACATTGAGCGCATGCTGCGTAATGTGACCCCCTATCTGGGCGAGAAGGTTTGAACATTTCTATCCGCCCAGGTTCATTTTGCGGTCTGTGACGAGTTTAAATTTGTACGCGTTGCGGTCACGTCTTCGGGGGACGAACGCGGCGGCACGAACGTACCCGCTCGGCGCTGACGCAAATTGGTTGGTAGGGAACGGTGTGAGGATGAGCGAAGACAGTTCCCGGCTGTTTGTCTTCTACGGAAGTTCTCCTACCGTCACCGTCCTGGGTCTGCTTCGGGTTAAAGCTGCGTCAATGAGATGGTATTCGCCACCGGCGTCGAACACGGCTCCTCGTCAAACGCGATATCCCCCAGCGGATTGGCCACCCCATCCGTCTTCAAATCGACAAACCCGAACAGGTTGCGATCCTGCAGGTGCGAGGGCACCACGGTCGACAGCGACGAGTAGATGTTGTCGACGCGTCCCGGGTGCGTCTTTTCCCAGCCGCGCAGCATCGCCTTGATCTGCTTGCGTTGCAGGTTTTCCTGCGAGCCGCACAGGTCGCACGGGATGATCGGGAAGCCTTTGACTTCGGCATAGCGCTCGGTGTCGGCTTCCTTCACGTAGGCCAGCGGGCGGATCACCATGTGCTTGCCGTCGTCCGACACCAGTTTCGCGGGCATGCCCTTCAATTTCCCGCCGAAGAACATGTTCAGGAAGAAGGTCTCGAGGATGTCGTCGCGGTGGTGGCCGAGGGCGATCTTGTTGCAGCCGAGTTCGTCGGCGACGCGGTACAGGATGCCGCGGCGCAGGCGCGAGCACAGCGAGCAGGTGGTTTTACCTTCCGGCACCAGGCGTTTGACGATGCTGTAGGTGTCCTGGTTTTCGATGTGGTAGTCCACGCCGAGCTTGTCCAGGTAGGCCGGCAGCACCTCGGCCGGGAAGTTCGGCTGCTTCTGGTCGAGGTTGACGGCGACGATATCAAAATGAATCGGCGCGCGCTCGCGCAGCGTCAGCAGGATGTCGAGCAGGGCGTAGCTGTCCTTGCCGCCGGACAGGCAGACCATCACCTTGTCGCCATCCTCGATCATGTTGAAATCGCCGATCGCCTGGCCGACCAGGCGGCACAGGCGCTTATGCAGCTTGTTGTTCTCGTGCGCGATTTTTTCGAGCTTCCTGGCATCGACTTCAGGAGCGGACACCTCGTTCAGTACTGCGCTCATGCTTCTTCCTTCATCTGGAACACTTCCACGCCGACGCCTTCGCAGTCGGGATATACGTCCGGCTTCATCGTCGAGACGCGCGCGGCGCGCACGCGCGGGTGGGCCAGCATGGCGCGCACCACGTCGTCGCACAGGGTTTCCTGCAGGTGCACGTGGCCTTCGGCCATCCGGCGCGCGATGGTCTCGCGCATGAAATCGTAGTCGACGACTTCGGCCAGGTGGTCAGCCTTCGGGGTCGATTCGGCCAAGGGAATGTATAAATCGACATTGATCAAGACGCGCTGCTCGCCCTTCTTCTCGAAGTCGTGCACGCCGATGTTGATCATCACTTCGTAATTGCGCAGGAATAGCCGGCGGCAATCGCGCAAGCTCGGGTGGGTCAGGGCGGACAGCATAGGAAGCCTTGTTAAGTTTATTTGGTAAGGAACATCACGTCGCGCGCCAGCGGCACCAGGTGCTGGCCGCCGTCGACCACCAGCGTCGTGCCGGTGAGCGCGCGCGCCGACGCCGCATAGACGACCGCGTCGGCAATATCCTGCGGGGTCGAGGAGCGTCCCAGCGGCGTCACCCCGTGCGCCTTGCTGAAACCTTCCTCGCTCTGGTCGCCCGACACCAACGTGATGCCGGGCGCAATGCCCACGATGCGCAACTGCGGAGCCAGCGCCTGGGCCAGCATTTTGGTGGCGGTCTCGAGCGCCGCTTTCGACAGCGTGTACGACAAAAAATCCGGGTTGAGATTGTACAGTTTCTGGTCGAGCAGGTTGATGACCACGGCCTGGCCATTTTCCGGCGTGGCCGCGTGCAGCGCCTGCGCCAGCAGCAGGGGCGCGGCCAGGTTCGCGCTCATGTGCGCGGCGAGCAGGCCAGGCGAAAATGTGGTCGCGCTGTCGTATTCGAACAACGATGCATTGTTGACGATGCAAGTTAGCGGTCCCAGGCTTTCCGCCGCACGGCCGGGCAGGGCGCGCACCGCGGCTTCGTCGGCCAGGTCGCAGGCCAAGGCAAGGGCGCGCCGGCCGAGCGAACCAATCTCGTCGACCGTTGCCAAAGCCTCGCGTTCGGAATGGCGGTAATGCACGGCCACGTCCCAGCCCGCCCCGGCCAGGCCGAGCGCGATGGCGCGGCCGATGCGGCGTCCAGCCCCGGTCACGAGCGCGACCCGTGCTCCTTGTGCCTCGGCTTGCGGCTCGATGTGCGACGTGCTTTGCGTCATATAAATACTTGGATTGGCTGAAATTGTTGATCCGTGCCGATCTGGCTACAATGCCGGGATGCCTCTACCCCTTCCCGACAGCGACGCGCTGGCCGCGTCCCAAGCCCTGCAACAGCATATCGCCAGCGCCATTCAGGACGCCGGCGGTGCGATCCCGTTTTCGCGTTTCATGGAGCTGGCGCTGTACGCGCCCCGGCTCGGCTACTACAGCGGTGGCGCGGCCAAGCTGGGGGCCAGCGGCGACTTCACCACCGCACCCGAGATCACGCCCCTGTTCGGGCAGGCGCTGGCACGCGCGGCAGCCGCTATTATCGCCCAAAGCGCGCCCAACATCATCGAATTCGGCGCCGGCACCGGCAAGCTGGCGCGCGACGTGCTGACCGCCCTGGCCGCCGATGGCATCGAAGTCGACAGTTACACCATCATCGAACTGTCGGGAGAACTGCGCGCGCGCCAGCAGGAAGCGCTGGCCGATTTTCCGAATGTACGGTGGATCGACGGCTTCCCTGAGCGTTTTTCCGGCGTGGTGCTGGCCAACGAAGTGCTCGACGCCATGCCGGTCGAGCTGGTGATCAAGACCATTGATGGCTGGCGCCGCCAGATGGTCACGATTGAAGACGGCCGCTTCGCCTATGTGCAGCAGGCGCTCGACCCGCTGCTTGCCGCCCAGCTGGCGCGTCAGGTGCCCGACGCCGAGCACCTGGCCGAGGGCTACCTCACCGAGCTGCACCCGGTCGCCTGCGGCTTCATGGCTTCGCTGGCAAGCATGTTCGCTGGAGAAAAAGGCGCGGCCATCCTGTTCGACTACGGCTTCCCGGCCCACGAATACTATGTCGACGCGCGCGTCGGCGGCACCCTGATGTGCCATTACCGCCATCATTCGCATCCGGACCCGTTCTTCCTGCCGGGCCTGCAGGACATCACCGCCCACGTCGATTTCACCGCGATGGCACTGAGCGCCCAGGACGCCGGGCTGGAGGTGCTGGGCTACATGAACCAGGCGGGGTTCCTGCTCGGTTGCGGCATCGGTGACCTGCTACTACGTACGGATCCCAACGACGCCGTGCGTTATTTGCCACAGTCGAAAGCGGTGCAAAAACTGGTTTCGCCGGCCGAAATGGGGGAGTTGTTCAAGGTTCTCGTCGTAGGCAACGAGGTCGAGCTGCCCGACGCCATCCTGCGGGCCGATCGCAGCGGGCGACTGTAGCCTTTATGACATCTTGCGCCGGGGATACAAACCCGGCTATGCTGTACCGTGGCCCATCCGTGCGGCCACCGCGATCGTCTATCATCCCGACCAGGACTCGCGCGCGCCGTTACTTCAGCCATGGCCAAGATCCATACACATTATGACAACCTGAAAGTGGCGCGCGGGGCGCCGCAGGAAGTCATTCGTGCGGCCTACAAGGCGCTGAGCCAGAAATACCATCCCGACAAGAATCCAGGCGACGAAAAGGCCGCCCGCATCATGGCCATCGTCAACACGGCCTACAACACCCTGTCCGATCCGCTGCGCCGAAAGGAGCATGACGAATGGATCTCGGCCGAGGAGTGGGAAGTCGAGTGGCTGGAAAGTACCGTCGACGAAAACGGCCGGCCACGTGGCGAAACCGGCTGGGAAACCCCGGCCCAGCCGCCGCGCAAGCGCTGGCGTCTGTTGCGCGACGCGCGCTGGTGGCTCGGCATCGCCGGCGGCCTGGTCATCGGCGTGGCCGCCAGCCTGCTGCTGATCCAGAAGCCGCGCCTGTTGCCGGCCGCGCTGGCCTTCAACGGCAAGCCGGCGGTGGTCGAGGCCGCGGGTGCAGCCTCGGGCGCGGATCCGGCCGCGGTCCCCGAGTCCGACATCTGGGCCAGTGCGGGCGCGGAAAAAACGCCGCCGTCCCCGGTCAAGGCCCTCGCCGTGACCCAGCTGGTGGTGCCGCGCCGCCAGCCCAGCTGCGATACCGACCTGGCCACGCGCTCGGCGCCGAACGGCGAGGCCTGGCCGGCAGAGTCCGGCTACATCCCCGGATACCCGTTCGGCAACGGCGGCAACGAGATGACGGTCGTGGTCGACAACAGCGCCAATCCCTCGCCCGTGTTCGTCAAGATCCATGACCTCGAGCGGGGCTCGAACGTACGCCATGCCTATGTGCTGGCGAACGGCACCCTGACGATCGACGAGCTGGCCGCCG
Organism: Massilia niabensis; assembly: GCF_042655085.1. Lineage (NCBI taxonomy): Bacteria > Pseudomonadati > Pseudomonadota > Betaproteobacteria > Burkholderiales > Oxalobacteraceae > Massilia > Massilia niabensis. The sequence continues at coordinate 639,549 of NZ_JBHSMU010000009.1, forward strand.
GCAAATACGAGGTGCGCTACCAGAACATCGTCACCGGCGCCGCCCGTTCGGAATGCGCCGGCAGCGAGAAACTGAGGCAAGCTGAGGCCGGCAAAGGCTTCGGCGGCTGAGCGACATCACATCCACCGCGTATTTCCGACAACAGTTGTCGCTTTCTTCCATCAGTAGTGCCCGCTTTTACCCTGGCGGCTGACTATTCAGTAAATATATTCCCTTGCCGTAATATACTTTGCGAGCAGCCAACGTAGCTGCTTGGCATGCTAACTGCAGGCCCAACGGAAAACCTTCTCGCCATGAATGAATTAGACGGCCTCAGCGCCCTGCTCATCGAGCCCCATGCGGGCATGCGCGCGAACATCCATGGCATGCTGACCATGTGCGGCCTGACCCGTATCGACCACGCCAGCAGCGCCAACCAGGCCGTCAAGCAGTTGGGGATCAAGCCTTTCGACCTGGTGCTGTGCGAATACGATCTCGAAGGCGGCCAGGACGGCCAGCAGCTGCTCGAGGACCTGCGCCACCACAAGCTCATTTCGCTGTCCACCATGTTCTTCATGGTCACGGCCGAGGGCGACTACGGCAGGGTGGTCAGCGCCGCCGAGCTGGCGCCGACCGACTACATCCTGAAGCCGTTCACCGCCGACCGCCTGCTCGAGCGCATCGCCCGCGCCCTGGACAAGCGCAACGTCTTCCTGCCAACCTGGCGCCTGATGGAAGCGGGCGCCCAGCACGAGGCGATTCACAGCTGCATCGAGGGCGAAGCGGCCTACCCGCGCCATGCCATCGACTTCCTGCGCCTGCGCGCCGAACTGCACCTGTTCCTCGGCGAGGACGACGCCGCCGAGCCGATCTACCGCCGGCTGGCGGAAAACCAGGCGATCGCCTGGGCGCGCCTCGGGCTGGCCAAGACGCTCTACCTGCGCGAGCAGTACGAAGACGCGGGAGAATTGCTCACGGAACTGGTCCGGACCAACAACAATTTCGTCGATGCCTACGACTGGCTGGCGCGCACCCATAACGCCATGGGCGAACTCGACAAGTGCCAGGCGGTGCTGGCGCGCGCGGTGGCGGTGTCGCCGCATGCGGTGCGGCGCCTGCGCACGCTGGGCGAAACGGCATTCGAGGCGGGCGACGACGACACCGCCGAAAAAGTCCTGAAGCAGGTGGTGGCAAAAGCAAAATATTCGGAATTCCGCGACCCGGAAGACCATGTGAAGCTGGTGCGCACGCTGGTGCGCAAGGGCGATCCGGTGGCGGCCGCCGCGACCATCCGCGACCTCGAGCGCTCGATGGGCGGGCGGGCGCACGCCGACGCCTGCAGCGCCATGTCCTCGGCCCTGCTGCACGAGTACACCGGCAATGGCGAGCGGCTGATGGAATCGCTGACGGCGGCCGTCGCCGCCAGCCGCGACCTCCCGAGCCTGTCGCCCGGCCTCAAGCTGGAGCTCGCCCGCAGCTGCCTCGCGCACGACATGGAAGAGGGGGCCGCAAGCCTCGTGCGCGACGTGATGCGCAACGCCGCCGACGCCACCGTCATGGACCGCGCGATGAGCGTCATGGCCCAGGCCGGGCACGCGGAACTGGGTACGCAGCTGGCCCAGGAAACACGCCAGCACGTGGTCGACCTGGTGGCCAATGGCGCCGAGCGCGCGAAGAACGGCGACTACCAGGGCGCCGTCACCCTGATGGGGGAAGCGGCGCTGGCCATGCCGGGCAACCCGCAAGTGGCCTTCAACGCCGCGCTGGCGCTGCTGCGCTGCCTGGAACACACCGGCTGGGACGACAAGCTCGCCCAGCAGGCGCTCGCCCAGCTGGGCGCGGTGCGCCGGCTCGATGCTCGCAACCCGAAACTGGCGGCGCTCACGGCGCTGCACGGGGCGGTTCTGAAAAAATACAACAAGGGCGCACGCGCCAGGAAAGCCGGGTAATCCACGATGTCGGAAACAAGCTCATTTGGCACCTTCACCACGCCGGACGAAGGCGCCACCCGCCGCGTGCGCGCCGCATTGATGCAAAAAGTGAACGGCGACGCCGAAATGTTCGCCCTGGGCGGGTCGATCGCGCGCGTGATCGAACTGGCCGACTCGGACGAGCCCGGCCCGCACGACCTCGCCTATTTCGTCCTGTCCGACGCCGCGCTCACCCAGCGCATCCTGCGCCTGTCGAATACGATCCGCTACCGGACGGTCTCCGGCACCGCGGTGACGACCGTCTCGCGCGCCATTGCGCTCTTGGGCTTCGACAATGTGAAGACCACCGCGCTGGCGATGCTGCTGGTCGATACGCTCGATAGCGGCGCCCACGCGGGCAGCGTGCGCATCGAACTCGAAGCGGCCCTGTGCGCCAGCCTGGTTGGGCGCGAAATGGCGCGCCTGTCGTTCTACCAGGGCGCCGAGGAAGCGGCGATCGGCGCCCTGTTCAAGAACCTGGGCGCGGTGCTGGTGGCCTCGCACGAGCACGAGCGCTACCGCGAAATCAGGCAGCTCGTCACGCAGAGCAAACACACCCCGCCGCAGGCCTCGCAGATGATCCTCGGCTGCAGCTACGACACGCTGGCCGCGGCCGTGCTGGCCGAATGGAAGATCCCGGACGTGATCGTGCGCGCCCAGGCCACGCTGGCGCCGGGAACATTGAAAGTGGCCGGCAGCCGCGGCGAATGGATGCGCCAGGTCGCCTCGTTCAGCATTGATGTGGCACGCATCATGGAAAGTACCGCTGGTACCGCCGGCGATGCCGCCGGTACCGCTGAGGCACGCGCGCTGCTGGCACGCTATGGCGCCGCCTTCGAGCTCGACGCCGCCGGCCTGGAGCGCATCTTCACGAATGTCGCCGACGGCATGGCGGCCCTGATGGAAAGCATGAACCTGCAACCGATGGCCAGGCCTGAACCGGACACGGGGGAGGGCATGCCGGACGTGCTGCTGCTGGCCACCCTCGGCGCCGGCATTGATGAGGAGGGCGCCTGGCCGAGCGGCAAGCCGAAGAACGCGCGCGAACTGCTGCTGGCCGGCGTGCAGGACGTGACCCAACTGCGCGCGGCGGGCAAGGCGCGCGTCAACGACGTGATCCTGGCGGTGCTCGAGACGCTCTACCGGGCGCTCGGCTTTCGTTTCGCCACCGTGTGCCTGAAGGATGCGCGCCAGGGACAGTACCGCGCCCGGGTCTCGTTCGGCGAAGATCAGGCGGTGCAGGCCGGTTTTGTATTTCCCGCTGCGGCGCCCCCGACATCCAGCCGCGACCTCTTCGTGCTGGCGATGGACAACGATGCCGACCTGATGATCTCGGATGCATCGAGCCAGAAGATCCGCGAGCTGCTGCCGCCCTGGCACCGTACGCTGCTGCCGGACGCGAAGAGTTTTATCGTGCTGCCGCTGGTGGTCGGAAAGGCCCAGCTGGGCTTTTTCTATGCCGACCGCGCCGTGACCGCGCCGGAGGGCGTGCCGGCCGATGAGACGGCCATGATCCGCGCCCTCAAGCGTCAGGTACTGGCTGCACTTGCAGCCGGATGAACTCGCGGAAGTCGGCGGCGGGCATCGGCCGCGAGAACAGGTAGCCCTGCGCTTCGTCGCCGTGCTTGTCGCGCAGGAAGCCCCATTGCGCCTGCGTTTCGACGCCTTCGGCCACCACCGTCAGGCCCAGCGAATGGGCCAGGCCGATGGTGGCGGCGACGATCACCGCGTCGTTCGGGTTGTGCTCGATGTCCTGCACAAAACCGCGGTCGATCTTGATGCGGTCGATCGCAAACAGTTTCAGGTAGGCCAGCGACGAGTAGCCGGTGCCGAAGTCGTCGATCGCCAGCTTGAAGCCGCGCGCGCGCAGCTGGCGCAGCAGCTGGCGCGTGTTTTCCGGGTCGCGCATGGCCGCCGTCTCGGTGATCTCCAGTTCCATCAGCGAGGGGTCGATGCCGTGGTGCGCCACCAGTTCGTCGAGCCGGGCCAGCAGCGTGCCGCCCGAGAACTGGCGCGCCGACAGGTTCACCGCCAGGCGCAGTTCGTCCAGGCCCTCGCGCTGCCACTGGGCCAGCAAGGCCATGGTCTGCCCCAGCACCCAGTCGCCGAGCGGCACGATCATGCCGCTTTCCTCGGCCACCGGAATGAAGCGGCTCGGCTCGACGCTGCCCAGTTCCGTGTCGTGCCAGCGCAGCAGCACCTCGGCGCCGATCACGCGCCCGGTATCGAGCGACACCTGGGCCTGCAGGTAGAGCTCGAAATCCTCGGCATGCAGCGCGCCCCACATGCGGTTTTCCAGCAGCAGGTGTTCGTGGGTGGCGGCGTTCATCTCCGGCGAGAAGAACTGGAAATTGCCGCGCCCCTCGCGCTTGGCCGCGTACATCGCCATGTCGGCGTGCCGGATCAGGGTCGAGGCGTCTTCGCCGTCGTCCGGGAACAGCGCGACCCCGACGCTGCAGCCGCTGTGGGCCGTGGAGCCATTGAGCTGGTAGGGCTGCGACAGCGACTCGACCACGCGCACGGCGACCCCGGTGACGCTGTCGGGCGTGAGGGGGCCGGCCAGCACGATGATGAATTCGTCGCCCCCGAGGCGCGCCAGCGTGTCGACTTCGCGCAGCAGGTCCTTCATGCGCTCGGCGGCGCCTACGAGCAGCCTGTCGCCGGCGGCGTGGCCGAGCGAATCGTTGATCTTCTTGAAGTGGTCGAGGTCGATGAACAGCACCGCCACCGGCTCGTTGTGGCGGCGCGCCGATGCCAGCTGCTGCTCGAGGCGCACGTTCAGGGCGAAGCGGTTTTCCAGTCCGGTGAGAGCGTCGTGGTGGGCCAGCCGGTGGATCCGTTCCTGGGCGCGCTGCTGCTCGGTCAGGTCGCGCAGGATGCACACGAAAAAAACCTCCCGCCCCAGGTCCACCGGCGCCACCGAGATCGACAGCGGGAACGGTTCGCTGCGCGCGTTGAGGCCTTCGAGCACCGATTCCTCCGGCGGCGCACTCGACAGCCGTCCGAGCTGGGCATTGGCATCGTTGTGGGCGCCGGCCGGCACCAGCGTGCCGAAGGGCAGGCCGATCAGGTGCTGCGGCGGGTAGCCGAACAGGACCGCAGTGGCGGCGTTGGCCGACACCACGACCCCGGCCGCGTTGACCGTAATGATGGCGTCGGCGGCGTTGTCGAGGATCGCCGCGAGCCGCGCTTCGCGGTCGCGCAGGCGCGCCGTGCGGTCGGCCACCAGTTTTTCGATCACGTCGCGTTCACCGCTGATGAGCAGCAGCAGCGCGCCCAGCAAGCCGGTCAGCAGCAGGCCGGCCGACAGCACGGTCCAGCTGGCGGCGCCCGTTTCGGCCTCCAGGTAGGCGGCGGTCGGGCGGAAGCTGGCCAGGTAGCTGCGCCCGGCGAAAGACAGGGGCACGCGGTAATCGTCGCGCCGCGGCGGGCCCAGGCTGCCCACCAGCGGCAGCGCGGCGCCGCCGGTGACGTCGACCAGGGCGGCGTCGAAACCGTCGAAGCCGGCGCGCCGGATGGCCTGTTCCACCAGCCGGCGCGCGTCCAGCACGAACACGATCATCCCGGCCGGTGGCACGGCTTCGTCGCCGACCGCGCGCATCAGGCTGATGCCGGGGATGCCCCGAACAATGAGCGTGACGGGTTCGGAGGCCAGGGGCGTGCGTGACGCCAATGCGCGCGCCGCCACCGTTGCCCGCCCGGGGGCGGCCAGGAAGTCGAGGCCGCGGATCTGGTTGTTCGATGGGGGCCAGGCGTACAACACTGGCAGGTAGTGGTCGCGCTGGCCTGCCTCGACCAGGCGCCGCTCGACCAGGTCGCGGATGCCGTCGAAACCGGGGTCGAGCGTGCGCCGCACCCAGTCTTCGAAGCCGGCACGCTCGGCGCCCGTAACCGGGACCGCCCAGTTCACGGCCTCGATTTCGGGACGCCCGTCGGCATAGCCGCCGGCGATGCGCAGGAATTTGTCGCGCGCCAGGATGTGCTCGGTCTCGGCGAGGGTGCTGGCAAAGGTGCCCACGAACCGCACGTGCTCGTTGAACTCGGCTTGGAGCAGGTCGGCCGTCTGCTGCGCCTTCAGGCGGTAGGGCTGCAGGTGCTGCTCGTGCTCCCAGCCGAGCGCCAGGCGGTAGATGATGAGCACCGCGGTACTCGTCACCAGCAGCGGCAGGGCGACCAGGACCGCGCGCCGGCGCCACAGCCGGCGCGGCGAGCCGCACACGATCCAGCACAGCGGCGCGGCCAGCAGCACGCCGAGCGTGTCGCCGGCCCACCACGCGAACCAGATGCGCAGGCGTTCGCCCTCGGTAAAGGCACCCAGAGCGTATAGGGCCGGCACCGTGACGGTCGCGCTGACCAGGCAGACCAGGGGCGTGAGCAGCAGGAAGGCGATCACGTCGCGGCCCGAGTCGATGGCGGGCCGCATGTGGCGGCGGAACTGGCGCGCGCCGAGCCAGGCCTGCAACAGCGCACCGGCCACGCCGGCCAGGGTCGCCACCACTGCCGCGCCAATCGTGAACGCCGGGTTGGCCTGGTGCAGCGGCAGGTTGGCCAGCACGGCACCGAGCGCCACCCCGGGCAGCACGCGCATGCCGCCGGCCGTGGCCAGCGCCAGGCCGATCCCGGCCGGGGGAAACAGGGGCAGCGCATAGCCGGACGGCAGCGACAGGGTCTCGAACAGCAGGCTCGTGCCGAGATAGGCCGCGACGATCGACAGGTTCGCCAGCAGGATATCCTGCCAGCTCCAGAGGGGATAACGCGAGGCGTGGCTGTCCATGTGCGCTGTCTTTACATGCTTGCTGCATACAGTACAGCACACCCCTCTCGTAAAGCGCACCGCTGGCAAAAAAAGAACCCTTGCAGTTTTGTTCTGCGTACGGTTACAATCACGCCCCGAAGCAACGCTGCTATTTGAGCCAAGTCAGTAGTAAAGGCAAAAATAGTTGACAGCATGTTGAGCTTGCTTCATACTCTGCGGTTCTTCGCGGTGGGGTGGCCGAGTGGTTAAAGGCAGCAGACTGTAAATCTGCCCTCTCTGAGTACGCTGGTTCGAATCCAGCCCCCACCACCAAATGAAGAAGTCGTGAAGTCGAATTGAAGTTGTGCCTCGCGGGTGTAGCTCAATGGTAGAGCAGAAGCCTTCCAAGCTTACGACGAGGGTTCGATTCCCTTCACCCGCTCCAGTAAATTGTGTCGCAAGTTGTGCGGCGCAAACATCAGCCCTTTTAGCTCAGTGGTAGAGCACTCCCTTGGTAAGGGAGAGGCCACGTGTTCAATCCACGTAAAGGGCACCAGAATTTAGAGCGGCAGTCGTAGCACTCGCCCGTCAGGCGTGCCTGTAATTCTCAAAAAATCGTTAGGAGTCTCAAATGGCAAAAGGTAAATTCGAGCGGACCAAGCCGCACGTCAACGTCGGCACCATCGGTCACGTTGACCACGGCAAAACCACCCTGACGGCTGCTATCGCAACCGTTCTGTCGAAGAAATTCGGCGGTGAAGCCAAGGCGTACGACCAGATCGACGCGGCTCCGGAAGAGAAGGCACGCGGCATCACCATCAACACCGCGCACGTTGAGTACGAGACCGAAAACCGTCACTA